>JAVBVZ010000021.1:0-6608 GCA_036679405.1 Christensenellaceae bacterium | reverse complement strand
TGAAGTCCTCATCATACTGCTTCCTCATTTTTCCCATTTTCCGCCTCCGATTTCCGAGCTTTTTCCCGCTCTTTCCATCTTAGCAGATTGTCTATTATTTTAACATGCTCCCATTTTGAGGGGCGGCCGGTGCAGCAGGTGGCGGATAAGATGGGGTACTGTGAGCGGCAGACCAAACGGGTCAAAAAAATGGTTGTGGAAAAAATGTCACGGTAATGTCCCTTTTCTGTCCTCCAAATGTCCTTTTTTATCTGCTATACTGCTAACATAGAAAAAATATCAAACAGGGAAAACCGGGCCGCCTTTTGGGCGGCTTTTTACTTTCAGAAAAACCGGGGGGATGGATTTTGAGCAAACTTACGGGCAGCAGGGCCCGGCAGGAACGTTTTTGCAACGAATATTTGCTTGACCTGAACGCGGGCCGCGCGGCGGTGCGCGCGGGGTATTCGGAAAACGGCTGCCAGCAGGCCGGGTCGCGCCTGCTGGCCAGGCCGTATATTGCGGCGCGCATTGAAGAGCTGCAGACAAAAAGAGAGGCGCGCACGCAGGTCACGCAGGACAGGGTATTAAAAGAGCTTGCGGCCATCGGCTTTGCGGACATAGCGGACTACGCGGGCATAGAAGACGGCGCGGAAGGGCAGGGACAGGTGATTACCCTTAAAAATACGGCGGACCTTCCGGCGGAGAAGCGCGCGGCCATCGCAGGCATGCGGCAGGGGACAAAAGGCATAGAAATAAAGCTGTGCGACAAGTTAAAAGCGCTGGAACTTATAGCAAGGCACCTCGGAATGATGCGCGACAAGCTGGAGATAGAAGACGCCCGGGAGGTAAAAGTGCTTTTCCATATTCCCAGAAGCAAGGCGGCCGCTAAAAAAACGCGGGAAAACCATGCGGATCTTGTGTATAATAAGAAAAAAGGCTGACGGGAAGTGAAAAAAATGCAGGAATGGAATGCGGCGCAGTATCTGCGTTTTGAGAGGGAACGTACGCAGCCCGCTGCCGACCTTGCGGCGCGTATTGATGTTGCGGACCCCAAAAAGATCATAGACATCGGCTGCGGGCCGGGCAACAGCACGCGCGTTTTGAAAAAGCGGTTTCCGGCCGCGCAGGTTTTGGGGGCGGATAAGTCCCCGCATATGGTGGAGGAGGCAAAAAAATCCTGCCCGGGCATTGATTTTATGGTGTGCGACGCAAAAAGCGAACTTAAAAAAGCGGGCGGCGGGTACGACATTGTTTTTTCAAACGCGTGCATACAGTGGATCCCCGGCCATCCCCGGCTTTTGCGTGAGATGATGGGTATGCTGAAAGAAGGCGGCGTGCTGGCGGTGCAGACGCCCATGCAGATGCGCGAGCCCATCCACCTGATTATTGACGAGGTGAGCCAAAGCGAAAAGTGGCGGGGCAAGCTTTCGGGCGGGCGGCTATTTTATAACCTTCCGCGGGAAGAATATTTTGACCTGCTCTGCGGGATATCCGCTGAATTTTTTATGTGGGAAACGGCGTACTGCCACCGGCTCCCTTCCCGGGAGGCCATTTTAGACTGGTACCGCGGAACGGGGCTTCGGCCTTACCTTGCCCGGCTGACAAAAGAAGAGCAAAAAGAGTTTGAAGAAGATATTTTAAAACGGATAAAAGAAGAATACCCCCTGCGGGTGGGCGGCGTACTGTTCCCTTTTCCACGGCTGTTTTTTACGGCGGTGCGCTAAAGGTCTGGGTGTCCCCCAAAAATAGGTCCAGCCTAAATGAGAAAATTTTTAGGTTAAAACGCCTGAAAGCCCGCTGTTTCGGGCAAATTCGGCTGGCGCAAGGTATGTTAGTGCGCTATGCGGTCTGAACTCATTATAATCATTTCGCCACCGTTCAATCTTCTCTTGAGCATCCGCAAGGGACATAAACCAGTTCGTATTTAAGCATTCATCCCTAAAACTTCCATTGAACGATTCTATATGCGCATTATCGGTTGGAGTACCCGGCCTGGAGTAGTCCAGTTTTACTTTATTAAAATAGGCCCAGGCATCAAGTGCCCTTGAAATAAACTCCGGTCCGTTGTCCACCTTGATTCTTTTGGGTAATGCCCTTGTTTCTTTGAGCTTATCCAACACTTTTGTTACCGTTTCTCCTTTGATTGCTTTGTTTGCATATATATCCAGACATTCACGGCTATATGTATCAATAATCGTCAATGCCCTGAATCGTTTTCCATTATATAATTGATCTGATACAAAATCCATACTCCAGCATTCATTCAGCGCACTTACGGCATCCTTTTCAGGTGCTCTCGATACGCTGATTCGTTTCCGTTTGCTCTTGTTCCTGAGATTTAGCCCTTCTTCTCGATAGATCCGGTAGACCCTCTTATGATTGATTTTCCAACCTTCCCGTTTTAGCAGCACATGAATACGTCAATATCCATATCGTACCCGTACAGAGGCGATCTCTATGATCCTCTTGCGCAAAAAGACCTGCTCGTCCCGCTGTGGCCGCCTCCGATATGCCGAACGGTATGTTTTTAGCACCTGACAGGAACGGCGTTCACTGACCTTGTATTGGTTTTCAAGGTATCCTACCGCTTCCCGCCGCTCGGCAGGTCTTACCATTTTTTTGAGAGCACATCCTGCAACATGATTTTATCCAAACTTAAATCTGCCACCAGTTTCTTTAGTTTGATGTTTTCTTCTTCCAACTGCTTCATACGCTTCACATCACTAGGCAGCATGCCACCGTATTTATTTTTCCAACGATAAAATGTCTGTTCCGCTATCCCTAATTTTCGGCATACATCGGCTACTGGTGTGCCCAGTTCCGCTTGCTTCAGTGCGAAGGCTATTTGTTCTTCAGTGTACCTGCTCTTTTTCATTGATTCGTCCGCTCCTTTTTTCTATTTTATCATTTTTCTCATTTTGAGTGGACCACCTTTTTGGGGAGCAGGTCAATGTTACGGCGGACAGCGTGCGTAATTATTTAAGCATAAAAAATGATCTTGGATTAACGCCCAGAGAAAACGGCGGAGTAGGGTCCAACCTGAAATATTTAAGGATGACCGACGAAGAAGCACTGAAATATAACAGTCTTGAAGGAAAAGAACAGTCTGACTACCTTAAGAGCCTTGAAGACGTATTATCCGAAAGATTGACAAAAGATATTTTAAAAGAGGTCGAAAACACAGAGCCGGGCGTGAAGAAAAATATATTAACGACACTTGAATCTATAGGCGCCGGATGGGACGATGCAGTCACAGGATATCAAAACATACCAAACTTGATAAAAGGATCTACCGACACGGTAAAAGATTCCCCGCTTTCCAATGCGGCGAATCAATTTGACCTTGAGGGCGGCGCAAAAACGGCAAGCGATTTCGGGCGTGCGGGCGGGTTTATGGCACCGTCTTTGTTGTTTGGGTTAGCATCCGGTGGTGCTGGAATTGCAGACAAAATAGCAAATGCAATAGGATCCACGGCTATGGGAACATCTTCCGCAGGTAATGCCTACGGAAATACAATAGAACAAGGCTATAGCCCGGATCAGGCACGAGTATACGGCATTATAAACGGTGCGCTTGAGGGTTTTCTACAGTATGCATTAGGCGGAATAAAAGGAGTGTCTTCCGGTGGTATTTTAAAAGATGCGACAAAGGCAGTATCTCAAAAATTGATCAATGCACCGGCGGTTGTACAAAAAATAGCCAGTGTGGCTGCATCCGCGGGTGACGAGTTTACGGAAGAATGGCTGCAGGCGGTAATTGACCCATTTGTTCGAAACGCTGTGCTCGGTGAGAATAACGATTTAAATCCGTTTACATGGGACAAGATATATCAGGGCGTGATTGGCGCGGTTATGGGAGCCGGAACAAACGCACCGTCTACAATAAGCACGCCCGCACTGGATGCGCAGCTTGGCGAAGAAACCATGAACGAGATAAAAACGCCGAATGTAACGCCGGAGCAGGCAAGAGCGATTGTGGAAAATGAGCAAAAAACAAACCCCGTTGATAACGGGACGGAAACTGCTATTCCAACCAGGCGGGAAGCGGGAACGATTGAAGTAACGGACGAAGGAAACCGGGCACGCTATGAGCAGGAGATAGACGGCGTATTTAACGGTTCGCTGCCTCTTGGCTCGGAGATCATACTTGGGCGTACGCCGGAAACGCTGACATTGTACGGTGCGCCGGATCTGCCGCTGCATATGACACAGACAACGGCTCGAAAGATCGCCTACCCGGAAGGATACCAGGGAGGCAAGCACAATTTAGGAATCCGGGCGTTAAAAGACCTTCCAGCGCAGTTGTCTGACCCTGTTGCCATACTCACAAATAAATCACGGCCGAACAGCGTTGTCGTAATCACCGAATGGAACGATATGGACGGCAACCGGGTAATTGTTCCGGTTGAGTTCAATAGCCAGGGAACAATAACCGTGCAAAACAGCATCAAAACGGCGTTTGGAAGAGCGGATATGTCACAGTATCTTGGAGAGAACAATGAAAATGTGATTTATACGAAAAATGAAAAAGACATCAATAAACTTCTTTCGCAGGGGCGCCAATTGCCCGTGGCGACTCGTTCTGATGTCTCTATCAATAATATACCCTTAAACAGTGAAAATGTCAATACATACAAAACCGGCGATTGGGTATACAACACAGAGCGCGGGAATATAGGACAGGTTTTGGAGAAAAACGGGGATAATTACCTGGTATCTTTCCGCAACCCTGAAACCGGAGCGGAGACATCTGTAAATATAGCGGAAGATCAGCTTAAAAAAATGCGCGATACCTATATTCCAAACCAGGGGGAGGAGATACCGGCCGGGGACGCTTTTCAGCGCAAAATGGTGGACAATATAGAGCAGCGGGCACAGGCGTTTGACACGGCGGACAATACGTTTTATGACGGAAAAAAAGCGACGGTTGAAGACAGGGTTGGAAGCGGAATATTGCATTCGATTCTATTGGGAGATATGCAAACGGCACGTAATTTTGCAAGAACGTACGCAGACGAAAATTTTGACGATTTGGTTAATGTGCCGAGCCTGGGCGAAGACGTTATGCTTTCCAATAAGGGAATCAAGATATTCTTGAACGACTATTTGAATGAAAAAAATTACATGGCGTTTATGAAGCTTCCGGAGCTGCTGAGGAAAGCGGAGGTAATGGGGAATACTCCGCCGATCAAATCAAAGTTAGGGCGGATTGGGCAGGTATTTTTAAAAAGCGATTTCACAATGAACGGAAAACCTTACACGGCAACCATAAACCTTTTAAACACACAACAGGGATACAGGTTCAGGGGAATGGACGTGAAAAGCGATACAAACAAAACAGGGCCCATGAGTTCTTTGGAGGGACGTACACATAACATACGGCTTGCCCAAGAACAAGGTCCTGTTCTTAATAACAGTGTACCCCCTGGCGGGGAAAATGTCAATATGGAGGGCGTGCAGGGGGCCGAAAATATACCGCAAGAGGATATTTCTTCTGTAGCGAGAAAGCAGGAGAATATAACCGAACTATCAAAGATGCAACCGGTATATGAATTGACAGGAGCGGAATTTGAAAAAAGCGACACGCCGATTACCGAAACAGTGGGAGAGTATTTTGCTTCTATTGGAAACAAAGCGGTAAACCCGACGTTGGGAGAAGTGGTGCTGGACAAAAAGGGAATACAATCTTCTATCGCACACGGGCTTGGTCGAAAGAAAGCAATGACATTCGCAGCTGTGCCGGATGTGATAGAAAACGGAACCATAATAAACTATCAAGAAAACTGGAAAGGACGAAATTACGAATCGTATGTAATTGCAGCACCGGTAAATATAGCAGGGGAAAGGCATTATGTAGGTGTGGTTGTATCTAAAAGCAAAATTAAGAACCGATATTATCTACACGAAGTTATAGACGCAAAAGACGACTCTATGCCGTTCAAGACCGGGTCCTTCGCCGAAACTTCACCCAGCGGCACTTTGTCGCCTTCTATTACAAATATACTGCGAAATGCAGCAAATGTCAATATGGAGGGGTACAACACAAGGGGCTCGGTATATAGCACGGAGCGCGGAAATATTGGGCGAATTGTGGATAGAAGCGGAGAGAAAAAGGCTTTTGATCTTTTGGATATACACAACCAAATCAAGCAAGCCACAATAAAGGGGATATCTCCTGAAGCCGCCGGATTTTTACAGGCGCTTGCAGAGAAAAGCGGCGTTAGCATTGAGATTGGGACAATTTACCAAAACGGTGTGCGGATGCCCGGCGCGGAGGGAAGCTACGACGCGGCCACGAATACCATCCGGTTTTCGCCGGGATCTACCCGTGCGGATGTGGTGCGGGGCGTCTTCATGCATGAGCTGACGCACAGTATGGAGGGCAGTGAAGATTACGGGGCGTACAGGAATTTTGTGCTGAATTATATGTTCGGGACGGACAAGGCCGCCTATAATGCCGCCATTACTGCAAAACAGGCACAATATGCCCGGAGCGGCGCAGAACTGACGGCCGAAGCGGCGGAAAAGGAGATCATAGCCGAATTTACCAGGGGAACGCTGTTTGCAGACGAAAAAGCGGTAGACCGCTTGGTGCAGAGCAATCCGTCTATCGCCCGCAGGATTTA
>JAVBVZ010000020.1:0-23368 GCA_036679405.1 Christensenellaceae bacterium | reverse complement strand
TTGTATAGAAAACCCCACGTTAGACGTGGGGTTCGGTAGAGCTTTAGCGGTGAGACATAACAGAAAAACTCCTTTTGATTTAAAATAAGGATGCGGTCTGGCAACTGCACCCAATAAATCAAAAGGAGGACATTCAAAGTGAATGACACACATAGCTTATCACACACAAAATGGAACTGCAAATATCACATAGTATTTGCTCCAAAGTACCGAAGGAAAATATTTTATGAAGAAAAGAGATTGGAAATCGGTACGATACTAAGGGAACTATGCAGATGGAAAGGAGTAAACATTTTAGAAGCAGAAGTATGCCCGGACCACATACATATGCTGTTGGAGATTCCGCCGAAGATTAGTATATCAAGTTTCATGGGATTTTTGAAAGGCAAAAGTAGTTTAATGGTCTATGAAAAGTGGGGGAACATGAAGTTCAAATACCGTAACAGAGAATTTTGGTGTAGAGGGTATTATGTTGATACAACGGGAAAAGATACGAAGAAGATACAAACTTATATCCAAAATCAGTTAAGGGAAGACCAACTAGGAGAACAAATGACCTTTGACGACAGCGACCTGTTTACGGGTGGCAAGTAACAGAATCGCATGTGCCAGATCGTGTAACGCCCTTTAGGCGTAGCTAGTAGTCAAGGGCTATGCCCGTTAAAGAAATACCCCCGGCTAGGCCGGGGGATATTTATTAAATACAGCCTGCCGGAAAGATTATTGCCTGCTCAAAGAATTTTTTTTTCGTAAGAGGAAGCGCAAATGTTGTATTTCAAAAAATATTGTACTATAATATGTCAGGATTGAGCGGAGAGTTTCATTTTTCGGCGCGAAGGTTCGAACCGGGGCCGGATACGGAAAAGGAAGTCCCTCAAAGATCTCAATTATCAATAAAAAAGGAGATCAAATTTGCATTTCATAGGGTTTCTCATATTATTTCCTTTGATTTTAGCGCTGCCGTTGCTCTTTATCAAACGGAATAGTGTCAGAAAAGCAGTTGTCAAGGTCGCCAGCGCTTTCATTATTGCTGGCGTTGTTTTATTTATTGCGGGATATCTTTCCGCGGGCAAAAACAGTTTCTACCTTGAAGATGCCCGGCTTTTGGATACCATTATGCTGTTTTGCGAACTGCTGCTGACCGGATTTATTATTTTTCTTTGTATCAAATACAAGCGCGCTTATCTGATCCCCTTATCGCTATTGCAGACGGGAATGATTATTTGGCTGGAATATTTCAGCGGCGTGCCTTTGTCGGGCGGATATCATTTTTATATAGACCAGCTTACCGTAATCATGAGCTTCATCATCGGCGTGGTGGGGGCGCTCATCTGTATTTATGCGCTTGGCTATATGAAAAAATACCAAAAGCATCATAAGGATATTGCCGACCGGCGGCCTATGTTCTTTTTCATGCTTTTTGTGTTTCTTTCCGCCATGTTCGGACTGGTGTTTTCCAACAATTTGATTTGGATGTTCTTTTTTTGGGAGGTCACGACGTTTGCTTCTTTTGTTTTGATTGGTTATTCAAGAACAAAGGAAGCGGTCAGAAATTCTTTTCGCGCACTTTGGATGAACCTTTTGGGCGGCCTTGGTTTTGCTATTGCAATCGTCTACAGCGCCTTAAATCTGCATACCGTGGGGCTGCAGGGACTGGTCGCAATGGGAAGCTCCGGCGCTGCGGTGCTGGTGCCGGTCATCCTGCTTGCCTTTGCCGCCCTGGTAAAGTCCGCACAATTTCCCTTTGGGCGGTGGCTGCTCGGCGCAATGGTCGCGCCGACGCCTACATCCGCCCTGCTGCATTCGGCGACAATGGTGAAAGCGGGCGTTTTTTTGCTGATCCGTTTATCTCCGCTGATGGGAAACAACTATGCCGGGATTATGGTAACCACTATAGGCGGATTTACTTTTCTTGCAGGTTCTCTTCTTGCCATCTCACAGAGCGACGGGAAAAAGGTACTGGCCTATTCCACCATATCAAATTTGGGGCTGATTGCCGCCTGCGCCGGCGTGGGAGCCAATGAAGCGGTATGGGCCGCTATTCTTTTGATGATCTTCCATGCGGTTTCAAAATCTTTGATGTTTTTGTCGGTTGGCGCCGTAGAGAACAAGACAGGGAGCCGGAATATTGAGGACATGCACGGCTTGATTGTCAAGCAGCCGGAGCTCGCGTTTGTTCTGGTGGTAGGCATTGCGGGAATGTTTCTGGCGCCATTTGGAATGCTGATTTCCAAATGGGCGGCGCTCAAAGCTTTTGTGGACGCGCACAGTATCCTGCTGATCATCTTTCTGGTATTCGGCAGTGCGGCTACGCTCTTTTACTGGACCAAGTGGCTGGCCAAGTTGGTGGCTGTGCTGCACAACAGCGAGCGGCTGCCGGGAAGGATACGGGGGGATGAATGGTTTTCGCTGATTTCACACGCCATTTTGATGATCGCGCTTTTCCTCCTGTTCCCGCTGATCTCCTCACAGGTGATTGAGCCTTTGCTGGTTAATATTTTCGGTGCGGCTACGCCGGTCATTATCAGCCAGGGAAATATCAATATCATGGTCATTATGCTCTTTATGATTATTATTCTTCCCTTTGGGATACGGATATTCACCTTTGGAAAAAAGCCCAAGATCGTGGCGTCTTATATGGGTGGCGTGAACGTGGGAGATGACCGCGGGTTTGTAGATTCGTACGGCTCGCCCAAGCAAATGTATCTTTCCGGATGGTATATGAAAAACGTTTTTGGAGAAAAGCGGCTGCTGGTGCCTTCAGAAGTGATCGCCACCGCAATGATGATTTCGCTGCTTATTGTTTCGTTGGGAGGTGCGTTTTAATGACACCTCTTATCGCCGGCATTTTGTATGTGGCGCTCGCGCCTTTTATCGGCGGCCTGCTTGCCGGGCTGGACCGCAAAATCTCCGCACGTATGCAGGGACGGAAGGGTCCGCCTCTTCTTCAGCCGTTTTACGACGTGCGAAAACTTTTCAACAAAGAATCGGTAGTGGTTAACGATATCCAAAACATGCTGGTGATTGCGTTTTTGGTTTTTATCGTGTTTACCGGCGTCCTGTTTTTTACCGGCGGAGATCTGCTGCTTGTTTTCTTTGCGCTTACGCTGGCCAGCATTATTTTGGTGCTGACCGCATCTTCGGCCAATTCACCCTATAGTTCAATGGGGGCGCAGCGGGAACTGATGCAGATGATGGCGTATGAACCCATGGTTTTGATTGTAGCGATTGGGTTTTATATGTCTACCGGCAGTTTTTCCGTGCAGGATGCAACGGCTGCGCAAACGCCGGCGGTGGTTTCGATCCCGGCTGTGTTTATAGGGTTTTTGTATATTTTGACCATCAAACTCAGAAAATCGCCTTTTGATTTAAGCACATCCCACCATGCGCATCAGGAAATGGTGAAAGGCATCACTACCGAGCTTTCGGGCAGAATACTTGGGATCGAAGAGATCGCGCACTGGTATGAAAATGTATTTTTGATGGGAATTGTTGCTTTGTTTTTTGTCAACAGCAATCCCATAAGCTATCTGGTTGCAGCCGCAGTCGCGCTGGGCGCTTATTTTGTGGAGATCATAATCGACAATACGTTCGCCCGGGTGAAGTGGCAGGTGATGCTGCGTTCGGCCTGGATTGTTGCATTGGCCGCTGGAATCCTCAATCTGCTGGTTGTTAATTTGATGAACTAAGAAAGGTTTGAAAATAAATGCCTGTTATGTCAAAATCCCCATGGGTAATCCATTACGACGGTTCAAGCTGCAATGGCTGCGATATAGAAGTCCTGGCCTGCCTGACGCCGGTGTATGATCTGGAGCGGTTTGGGATTATCAATACCGGAAATCCAAAACATGCCGACATCCTTCTGGTGACCGGCGGTGTCAATACGCAAAATGCGCCGGTTTTAAAACAGATATATGACCAGATCCCTTCTCCAAAAGTGGTGGTGGCAATCGGTATTTGTGCAATCGACGGATGTGTTTTTAAAGACTGTTATAACATTTTGGGCGGTGTGGACAAGGTAATTCCGGTGGATATTTATGTGCCCGGATGTGCCGCCCGGCCCGAGGCGATCATAGACGGTGTGGTCAAAAGCGTAGCCCTGCTGGATGAAAAACGCAAAAAGTACAGGGAATCCAAACGCGCTTCGGGCAGAAAGGAAGCATAAATGACTGAAATTCTCCAGGAGACCAGGGAGATCTCGCATCACGAACTGGTGCAAAACTGCCTGCAGCTCAAATCTGAAAATGTGCGGCTGGTGCAGATATGCGCGACCCGGACGGACGGTGGCTTTGAACTGTCTTATTCGTTTGCGGACGGATACAAGCTTTTGACCCTCAGGGCAAATATAGAAGAGACGGACGAAATCTCCAGTATCTCAACGGTTTTTCCGCCTGCTTTTTTATATGAAAATGAAATGAAGGATTTGTTTGGCATCCGGATCCGGCTGATTACCGTGGATTATGACGGCAATCTGTACCGGATTCAGGAAAAAGCGCCCTTCGGCAAAAAGGAAGGGGGCAAAGAAAATGTCTGAACGCAGTATCGTTCCTTTTGGACCGCAGCACCCTGTGCTGCCCGAACCCATTCACCTGGACCTGGTGATCGAGGATGAAAAGGTGATAGAGGCGGTTCCTTCCATCGGATTCATTCACCGGGGGCTTGAAAAGCTGGTGGAAAGAAAAGATTTTAACGAATATGTCTATGTAGCCGAACGGATCTGCGGGATCTGCAGTTTTATGCACGGCATGGGATATTGCTGTGCACTTGAGAATATCATGGGCATAAGTGTACCGGAGCGCGCGGACACCCTGCGTGTGATCTGGGCGGAAATGTCCCGTATTCACAGCCATTTGCTGTGGCTGGGACTGCTGGCCGACGCGTTTGGTTTTGAAAGCCTGTTTATGCAGACCTGGCGCCTGCGTGAAAAAATGCTGGATATGTTTGAATACACTACGGGCGGACGAATCATTTTTTCGGTAGTCAAAATAGGCGGTGTTCGCAAGGATATGGATGAAGAAGCGGTTCGTATTTTGACCGGGCTTCTGCGGGATATGGAGAAGGAAACGCGGGAGATCGCCCGTGTGTTTTTAGAAGATTATTCGGTCCAGTCCCGTTTGAAAGGGGTTGGGGTGATCTCCAAAGAAAAGATACATGAACTGGGCGCGGTAGGGCCCATGATGCGCGCAAGCGGCTCCAAAACAGATACCCGGAAAATGGGATATGCGGCATATGGGAAACTGGATTTTGAACCGGTCACGTCGGAGGAAGGGGACAGCTACGCACGGGTGGATGTGCGGATCCAGGAGATCTTTCAGTCTATGGATCTGATCCGTCAGGCGGTGGACATCCTGCCCGAAGGCGAAATCGCGGCTCCGGTTAAAGGAAACCCGAAAGGCGAATATTTTATGCGGGTGGAGCAACCAAGAGGGGAAGCGCTTTATTATGTAAAAGCCAACGGCAGCAGGTTTTTGGACAGAGTGCGCGTTCGGACCCCGACTTTTGCCAATGTGCCCGCTATGCTGGAGATCCTGAAAGATTGCCAGCTGGCCGACGTTCCCATTTTGATACTGACCATTGACCCGTGCATCAGTTGTACTGAAAGATAAAAGGAGAAGAAGATACAGTGGCTTTTATGAATTTTACCGGCAGGGTGCTGAAAAATCTCTTTTCCCGCCCGGCGACAATCAAATATCCGCTGGTTCCAAAAAAATATCCCGAACGGACGCGGGGACATATACGCATCGATATCGATGCGTGCATTTTTTGCGGGATGTGCGCGCGCCGCTGCCCGGTACGGGTAATCCAGGTAGACCGGACAGAAAAGAACTGGGAAATCGAACGGTTTGGCTGTATACAGTGCGGCGAATGCGTGTCGGTTTGCCCCAAAAAGTGTCTTTATATGGAAAAAGAATATACGGCTCCGGGACCGCGCAAGCGGTCGGACAGTTTTCATCAGGAAGACAAACGCAATACAAAGGAGGATACGGAAGATGCATGAATATCATGAGGCAATCCACATTATAGAGCACGCCGTCGAGCAGGCGGAAAAAGAAGGGAAAAGAAAGGTCACCAAAATCAACCTGGTGATCGGAGATGATTCCGGATATTCCGGTGAGACCATCCAACTTCATTTTGAAGACGCAGCCAAAGGAACCATTTGCGAAGGAGCAGAAATTTCGGTACGCACCGTAAAATCCATGCTGAAGTGTCCGGATTGCGGCGAAATGTTTGTGCGCAAACCGTTTCATTTTGACTGTCCGCATTGCGGCGCACTGGGACAACCCAGCGAAGTGGGCCGGGAAATGAGTATAGAGAGCATAGAGGCCGAATGAAAGAAAAGCAGGCGACCCGGGAATTTCATATTTCAGGACTGGTTCAGGGGGTGGGGTTCCGCCCCTTTGTGGCTTCTTTGGCAAAAAAACATGCTTTGGGGGGCTGGGTCTGCAATGCCGGTGGTATTGTGATCGTCCGGGTGAACGGTACGCCGGCGGACATTGCGCGTTTCAAAAAAGATATTTTGTCCGGTGCGCCGGCGGCATCGTCGGTGCAGGGGATCCGCGTGGAAAAGATGCCACCGGAAACATTTGAAGGGTTTATGATTGCCAAAAGCAGTATGCAGGAGAAAGGGAACGCGGTAATCCCGCCCGATCTGCCGCTCTGCGAGGATTGCAGGCAGGAACTTTACGATCCGGAAAACAGACGCTATCGTAATCCTTTTATCAGCTGCGTGGCCTGCGGTCCCAGGTACAGCATGATAGACGCGCTCCCTTATGACCGCTGCCGTACCGCCATGGATGCATTTGAGATGTGCGCGGCCTGCGCCGGCGAATATCATGCGGGCGGACGGCGGGATTTTGCGCAAACCATTTCCTGCAATGACTGCGGGCCGTATTTAATATTCAGAAAAGGCGAACGTGCGTTTCAGAGAGAGGAAGCCCTTCAGGAAGCGGTTAGGGTCTTTATGGGGGGAGGCGTAGTGGCGGTCAAGGGGATCGGAGGATACCACTTTTCATGCAGGGCGGCCCGGCAGGACGCCGTCCGGCGTCTGCGGCTTTTAAAACAAAGAGACCAAAAACCTTTTGCGGTCATGTTTAAGTCGGCCGCACAGATAAAGGAGTATTGCGCGGTCTCCCCTGCGGAAGAAAAGCTGCTCGCCTCATCCGCCCGGCCCATTGTTCTGCTGCCCTTTGACGGAGCGGGACTTGCGGATGAAGTATGTGCGGAAAGCCGCTATTTGGGCGCGTTCTTGCCCTATACGCCTTTGCAGGAGCTTTTGCTTGACGCGTGCGGACCGCTTGTCATGACCAGCGCAAACGTGACAGGGGAACCCATTTTGAAAGAAGATGAAGCCGTGCTGGCAATCAAATCCCCATTCCTGGACGGAATATTGCTGAACAGCCGCAGGATCGTTCTGCGTTTGGATGATCCGGTAATGCGGGTTGCCGGCGGACGGGCGCAGGTCATTCGCCGCGGGCGCGGAATGGTCCCGATGCCCATCTCTTTGCCGCTGCGTTTAAAAGAACCGGTATTTGCCGCGGGTGGCGATCTGAAAGCGGCGTTTTGCTTTTTGGATGACAGCCGCGCTTATTTAAGCCAGTATCTTGGAGATCTTGAAGAGGTGCAGAGTTTTCAAAATTATAAGGAAAACATGGCGCATATGAAAAATTTGTTGGATGTCTCTCCCAAAGTGGCGGCTTTGGACATGCATCCGGATTATAAAAGCGCGGGGTTTGCACGCTCGCTCGGCCTGCCTATGGAAAAGGTGCAGCATCATCATGCACATGTTGCATCGGTTTGTGCGGAGCATGGTATAATGGAACCGGTGCTCGGCGTTGCTTTTGACGGAACGGGATATGGAGACGACGGCGCTGTATGGGGCGGTGAGTTTTTGGTTTGCCAGGGCGGCGGATTTGAGCGCGCAGGACATCTTGCCTATGTGCCGATTGCCGGAGGAGACGCTGCGGCGCGGGACGCGCGGCTGTGTGCGCTTTCTTACATGATTGCGGCGAAAAAAGAAAACTGGTTTGATGACGAACGCTTTTCGCTCGTCCGCGCGGCGCTTGCGCCAAGTGAGCAAAAGCCGGCGGCACTTTTTCAGTACAGCTCCAGTATGGGGCGGCTGTTTGACGCGGCAGCCGCCATTACAGGCGTCAAAGAGGTCAACAGTTTTGAGGGGGAATGCGCCATCGCGCTGGAAAATTTGGCATGGCGCGCACAGGAATCGGGGATTGCACCGTACTTTTTGCAGTTTGAAATAAGTGGGGAGCAAGGAAAAATCCTGGCGGACCAGGCCGCGTTGGCGGGAGAGATGGCGGATGCGGTGCGCCGCGGTATAGACCCGGGCGCGCTGGCTTTGGGGTTTCACCGGGCTGCTGCGCGGATGGTGACGGATGTTTGCATTCGTATCCGGGAAAAAACCGGCATCCGCATTACGGCGCTGTCCGGCGGCGTTTTTGCGAACCGCATGCTTTTGGAAGAATGCATAAACCGTCTGGAGACGGCGGGGTTCTCGGTATATGTGAACGAAAAAGTGCCTATGAACGACGGCGGCCTTGCACTGGGCCAAGCGTTTGCAGCAGCACTTAAAAACGGAGCGAAAGGGATTTGATATGTGTATAGCAATGCCGGGACGCGTGGTTGCCTTAAACGGGATGCGCGCGACCGTCGATTTCAATGGAAACCAGGTGGAGGCGAACGCCGGACTGGTGAACGTAAAAACGGGGGACAGCGTACTGGTTCACGCCGGATGTATCATACAGGTGATAAGCGAAGAAGACAGGGCGGCCCTTTTTGGCCTGCTTGATGAGATTGAGGAAATGGCTAATGACGCTTGAAGCTATAAAGCGGGCCCTGAAAGAATACGCCGGCCCGCCGCTTGTATTGATGGAAGTGTGCGGTACACATACCGCATCCATTGCGAAAAACGGAATCCAAAGCCTGCTTTCAGATAAAATAAGGCTGGTGTCCGGACCGGGCTGCCCGGTCTGTGTGACGGTCTCGGAGTATGTGGACCGTTTGTGTGAGCTTTCCATGCAAGAAGGGGTCGAAGTGGTCACTTTTGGGGATATGATGCGCGTGCCCGGGAGCGGCATAAGCCTGGCCGACAGCCGTGCCGCCGGCGGACATGTGCGCATGGTCTATTCTCCTTTTGATTGCCTTGAGATGGCTGCCAAAAATCCGGACGCCACTTATGTGTTTGCGGCGGTAGGCTTTGAAACCACCGCGCCTATTTATGCGCTGATGGCAGGACAGGCGGAAGAGCAGGGAATTTCAAACCTTCGCTTTTTGATGTCTGTAAAAACCATGCCTGCGGCCATTCAATGGATATGCACCCAAAACAGGCGTATTAACGGGCTGATCGCCCCCGGGCATGTAAGCGTGATCACAGGAAGCGAAATTTACCGGCCATTGGCGGAAAAATACAGCCTGCCCTTTGTGGTTTCGGGCTTTGACGGAGAAGACGTTCTGGCCGCAATCTACGCGCTCGTCCGTCTTCAGGGGAAAGGAAAAGTTGTGAACCTTTATCCGGCGGCGGTAGGCAAAGCAGGCAATGATAAAGCGGCGGCTCTTTTTGAAAAATATTTTGATACGGGCAGGGCCTTTTGGCGGGGGATGGGCGGTATAGACGGTTCCGGCCTGTATTTTAAAAAGGAATACGCTCATTTTGATGCGGGAAGCAGGATGCTGGGAAAAGATCAAAAAATACCGGGCTGCCGGTGCGGAGATGTGCTGGTCGGGAACCTTCTGCCTGAAGAATGCCCGCTTTTCAAAAGCGTATGCCGGCCGCAAACCCCCAAAGGCGCATGTATGGTTTCCGGTGAAGGCGCCTGTCATGTGCGTTATCAGTTTGAAAGGACGGAAAGTATATGAAGATCACAATGGCGCACGGAAGCGGCGGAGTGGCTACGGAAGAACTCATCCGGGAGGTGTTTGCACGCCGGTTCAACAATGAATATTTGAGCGCAATGGAAGACGCGGCCGTTCTGCCGGAAGGGGAAGGGCGAATCACGCTTACGACCGACAGCTTTGTTGTGGATCCTGTTTTTTTTCCGGGCGGCGATATCGGCATGCTTGCCGTATGCGGCACGATAAACGATATTTTGATGAGCGGAGCCGTTCCCAGGTACCTGACCTGCTCTTTTATACTGGAAGAAGGGCTTGGGCTTCATGAGCTGGATAAACTTGTATCTTCCATGGCGGATGCTGCAGACCGCGCAAACGTAAAGATTGTAGCGGGAGATACCAAGGTGATCGGCGGAACGGGCGGCGTGCTTATCAATACGACGGGGCTCGGCTTTTTGCCGAAAGGACGCACGGTAAGCCCCAAACGCTGTGCTCCGGGAGACGTTTTACTGTTGTCCGGAAATTTGGGAGACCATCATGCGGCTATACTCAGCGCGCGGATGGGCGTTAAAAACAACATTAAAAGCGATGCGGCTTTACTGGTTGAACCGGTGAAAGCGCTTTTTGATGCCGGAGTGGATGTAAAAGCAATGAGAGACATCACCCGCGGGGGACTGGCGACTATTTTAAATGAATTTGCCGCTTCGTCCGGCTGTGGTATGGAAATCCTGGAAGAAGATATTCCTGTTTTCCCGGCGGTGCGTGCTTTTTGCGGCGTACTGGGGCTTGACCCGCTTTATATGGGCAATGAAGGCAAAATGATTGTGGCGGTAAAAGCCAAAGACAAAGAAAAGGCGCTTTCTGTGCTGCGGGCTACAAAACTTGGAAAAGATGCCGCATCCATTGGAAAAGTGCTCAAAGAAAAAGGAGTGACACTTAAGACCCGTGTGGGCGGGCGGCGCGTGCTGAGCGTTTTATATGGGGAAGGGCTCCCTCGGATCTGCTGATGAAAAAAGCATACAACCGGCGCTCTTGACGGGAGCTGCCGGTTTTTGTTATAGTTTTTTATGAAAGCTTAAAGGCTTGATTTCAGACAAAAAATTTTACCAAATGTCCTTGAAAGGCTTATTTCTTTTAAGGTAAATTCAAAAAAGCAGGATGGTTTATGAAAAAAGAAACCGGTGCGGGCGGCAGGAAAATGATTATTTCCGTATCCTATCTGACAATCGGGATACTGGGGGTATATCTTTCCTTTTATCAGTATATTCTTCTCAGTATATCTGAGCTTTTTTTGCTGAACGCAGCCATGGTGGGATTGCTGATCGCCATGCATTCGGTGGGGATATCCCTGCCTCCGCTGTTTTTAGGGCCGCTTTGCGGAAAAATAGGCAAAAAGAAGCTGTTGCTGATTTCTTATTCCCTCATGATTGCGGGGGCTTTTCTGGCGGGATGGGCACAGAGTTTTGCGGGTTTTGTTGTTTGCGTGCTGATGATCGGCGCAGGTTTTTCGGTGACCGAAGGAACGCTTTCCGCCGTGCTTTCGGATGAATTTCCGGACGAGTCCACACGCCATCTCAATTTTTCGCAGGTCGCTTTCAGCATAGGCGCAATGGCGGGTCCTTTTATAGCGCAGGCGCTTATTGGAAAAGGGGTTTATTTTAAGGACCTCTTTTTTTATATGGCGGCCGCATTCTTGGTTTTAGGTATTTTGTTCAGTTTTACGCGGCATGAAAACGACAAAGGAGAAACCGGCGCGGGAGAAGGGGCTTTGTTTGCGGTCCGCTTCCTGCGGACCCGGGTACTGCTTTTGCTTGCGCTTGCTATTTTTATATATGTGGGTATAGAAAATACGGTTTCCAGTTTTGCAGACAGTTATTTTGAGCTGCAGCTGGGCGCACCGGCTTTGAGCGCCGCGGCGCTGTCGCTGTTTTGGGGAGCAATGATCCCGTCGCGTTTTTTAGCGGGGGTTTTGAAAACAGAAAGAAAAAAGATTTTCATATCGCTTTCCGTGCTGGCGGCCGCGGCCGCCGCAGCCGCCATGATCGTTCCGGATTATACGGCAAAAATTGTTTTGTTTGCCGTCTGTGGTTTTGGATGCGGGCCGCTCTGGCCGCTTCTAATGGACAGTGTAGCGCAGATTAAGCGGGGATCTACCGGTCCGGCCCTCAATATCATGATGGCTTTCTCCGGGTTTGGAGGCGCGGCGGTTCCCTTTGTTGCGGGGCTGCTGGTTTTGGGTATCGGCGTGGAATCGGCGGCCTATTACTTAAGCGCCGCCTTAGCGGCTTTGATGCTGGCCCTTTATTTGGCCTCACATAAAAAAGGTGCAAATCAGGATGAATAGGAACACGGAACAAAGGTTTTTAAAAATTATTTTATGAGACCTTTCCGCTCTCCGGCCCCTCCCCGTTATTCGGTACATTTTTCAAACTGGAAGCATCACAAATTCCAGATCCATGTAAACCAGGTGTGAGAAAAAAGTTTATTTTTCAACCCGTGCGGCGTTATTCATTGCGGGCGGTATTTTGCGGTATCCTGACTCCCCAATGGGCCAGTTGGTTTAAAATGGGCATCAGGTCACCACAGCAGTCCGTGAGAGAATATTCCACACGCAGCGGCATTTCCATATATTGCCTGCGAACAACGAGTCCGTCTTCTTCCAGTTCCTTAAGAGAGCTCGCAAGCATTGTGTTGGTGACGCCTTTTATTTTGCGTTTAAGTTCGTTATATCTGGTAGTACCGTCCTGGTGCAGCGCGCACAGTATGGGGATTTTCCATTTGCCGCCAATCAGCTTAAGGGCATTGCCCAAAGGACAAGGCTCCATACATGGGCAGTTGCCGGAGCAGGCGGTTTGTTTTTTGCGGTTACTCATGTCATTTTTTCCTTACCAACTCATAAAATTCTGCGTACTTGAAAAACAATTTACAAGTAGTATTATTATACCAGGTACAAAAAGCAAAGTAAACAATTCAAAAAAACAAAGGAGATGTACAATGGTTATTCATGATGATGTAAGGGAAGTTGTTGAAGGGTCTGCGTTTCTTTCTTTGGTTACAATGAATGCGGATGGAACCCCCCATCCTATTGTTGCGGGAAAGGGAGAAGTAAAAGAGGACACCATTGTGTTCGGCATTTACAAAATGGATAGGACGCAGAAAAATTTGGCCCAAAACAAAAGCGCCTGGGTGGTTGCGGCGACCGGAACGCCTAAAGGATACCGGCTGATCGGAACGGCGCAGACAGACGGCAAACAGTTGATTTTTACGCCTTCCGCTGCCGAACCACTTATTTAAGCGCAGTATATTAAAGATGGCAGTCTCGCCAAATACCGGTGTGATCAGGTGTTTGGCGAGGCTGCCATTTTATAGTGATCATATTTTTTCAAAGTATGCTATAATATGATGCGGCATATTTCATATAAAAAACAAAGCGGCAAAAAAAGAACGGATCTAAAGGCCGGTGGGAGAGAAACATGATAGAACTCACATTTAACGAGAGCGCAGGCGGCGCTTTAAAATTTGCAAAATCCATGAAATCGGGTGATATATTAAAGGGTGCGGTGGCTGTCTTTGGAGGCACCCGCAAAGAAAAGCGCGAGGCACAAAAGCCGCATATTTGGAAGGGGGATGACCTTGCGGGCAACAGCGGGGAGGTCGCATGCCTGAACCTTATGCTGGATATGGGCTCCCTCTCCGATATGGATGGCGATATGGCCGGACGCACGACAATACTGAATGATCTGTTTGGGCATTATCCCGGCGTACCCGAGGATATGTGGAAGACAACCGAACAGGCCCTGTTACGCCTGAAGGAAGCAAAAACAACATCTGAACCCGTGCGGCTGTGGGCATGTATGGAAAATCCGGCCGAACTGTGCGGCGTATATTTTACGTGCCGCCTGATGCAGGAGGCGCCTTTGCCGCTTTCATTGGTGCGGATTCCTAAAGAGGAAGAGGAAGAAAAACAAATCACCCGGTACCGAAGCATGGGAGAGGTTGATGCGGAAAAACTGGGGAAATATGCAAGGAAAGAGCAGCCCATAAGTGTTTTGCAAAAAGGGGTTTATGCACATGACTGGATCGCTCTGGTGCGTGAAAATGCGCCGCTGCGGGCAGTGGTAAACGGAACGCTGATGAGCGTGAATGCAGATTTTTATGACGGGTTCATTCGTTCGCATCTGCCAAAAGAGCCTTGCTCTATCGGCAGATTAATTGGAAAAACGCTCAGCGGATTGCCCGGCGTGGGGGACTTTTGGCTGTATGCGCGGATACGGAAAATGATAGAGGATAAAGAGATGTCTATTGTATTGGCATCCAAAGACGGCCATCCGTACTCTGCAATGGTGGTATCAAAAGAGTAGAGAATCTTTCTACAAAAAAAAGACTGAAAAAACGGCATTTGGATAACCCGGTTTGGGTAAACCGCGGTTTTTAAAGAAGGATATGGGCGTCCGGTCAAACAATTTGTGTCAGTTGGCCGGTTTTCGAATCGATCACCAGACCGTATATGTTTATGTCACGCGGAACAAGCGGATGCCTGCGCACCATTTCCACCGATTTTTTTACAGACAAATGCAGATCGGTAAAACCGCCCAGCCAGGCATCAAAGTCAATTCCACAGTATTTGATCAAATCAATATTTTCCTGCGTGACCCCATGCAGTTTCATTTTTTCTATCATCTTTCGGCTGTCCGTGTATCTGGCTCCGCAATCGGTGTGAGCGATTACCAGTATTTCACGGATATCCAATTCGTAAATGCCTACCAGCAGGCTTCTCATCACGCTGCCGAACGGGTGCGAAATAACGCCGCCCGCATTCTGGATGATTTTTGCATCTCCGTTTTTAAGCCCCAGCGCTGCGGGAAGTAAGCGGGTCAGTCTGGTATCCATGCAGGACAGGATAGCTACCTTTTTATCCGGATATTTGCTGGTGATATATTTTTCGTACGCTTTGCTTTTCACAAAAGACTTATTATATTTTAGTATTTCATCAAGCATAGTTAAATCTCTCCATTATTATTACATATACAGTTTTGCCGGCGCACCGTTGGTTGATCATACAAAATTCAAGCAGAGTTGCATCAGTATACCATAAAAGTATCAAGATTTCCATTACCGCTTTTTCTTGTGCGGAATGGCTTGCCCAAAAAAAAGAGCAGCTTTCCTGGAACTTTTTTGGAAAGCTGCTTTCGCATTCAATGTGTTTTTTAAAGCCGTTGATATGCATGCCGTAAAAATATGTGTCAGTAAGCAACGCCCAGCGTGCCGCCGTCCACCTGTATGTAGTCTCCTGTGATGTAGCTTGCCATATCGCTGGCAAGGAAGAGGACGGCGCCGACGGTTTCTTCCGGTTGGGCCAGGCGCCCCAGGGGGGTTCTGAGCGCATTAAGTTTCATCCATTGCTCATATTGCATCAACGGTTTTACCATGTCGGTTTGTGTATAATGCGGGCAGACACAGTTGACCCGGATATTGTTTTTGGCCCATTCTCCGGCCAGTGCACGGGTCAGGTTCAGGAGGCCCGCCTTGCTGGCACTGTAAGCGGCACCGCCCGGTATTCCTGAAAAACCGCCCATAGATGCAATGTTCACAATGTTTCCGCCGCCCTGCGGTATCATAAAACGGGCGGCGGATCTGCTGCTCAGATAAAACGGAGCGTCCAGGTTGGTTTGGGTGACACGGTGCCATTCTTCCATGGAAACGTCAACGGCCGGGATCTTGTGCCCGACGCCGGCGTTATTGACCAGAATATCAAGCCTTCCAAATATACGGTCCACTTCATCCAGCAGATGGTCCATGGCCGGCGTTTCGAGCACGTCGCAGGGAACAATGGCGCAATCCGGATTTCCGTCTTGTTCTATTAATTCCGCGGTAGCGTTTAAGTTTTCTGTATTTCTGGCGGCAAGGATCACTTTTGCGCCAAGCCCCGCAAAACCGCGGGCATAGGCGCGGCCAAGTCCCCTGCTCGCGCCGGTGATCAATACGGTTTTTCCGGTAAAATCAAATTGATATTTCATAACAAATCCCTCCCCGCATGATTTATCTGATCGGAACAACAACCGGCAGATCCATTGCCTGACGGAAGCCCGGCTGCGCTTCAACAACCGCGGGGATAATATTGACCGTCGGCGCGGCGCTGGTCACATAACTCTCATCAAGGGGCATCATGCCTTTGAGATCAACGTCTATATCTCCGGGGAGTCCTTCAATATGGATTTTATCGTTTACAGGGGGCTCGGGGGCGACGTCGTGACAGATTTTATGCACATAACGCAGCGTGACTTTTTCTTCGCCGCCGGTAAAGCCGCTCATGGTAAAACGGTGTCCGCTGATCGTGCCTTTTTTTACGGTGCCGAAAATCGGGTGCAGGTCTTCGGGTGCGGTGAACACCTCATGGGTGGTTTTGACTTCGTCAAATTCAAACCCCAGACGGTCGCCCATTTCATAAACGCCGGACACATAGTATGATTCAATGCCCATTTTGAGCCTTTCGCAGGGGAATGCCTTGGGATCGGCGCCATATCCGAACACTTTGACCCAGCTTGAATAATTGTGCTGGTCGTCTTCGCCGCTTTCCACCACAATTTTATCAACACGTCCCATAATGCCGCTGATTACCATAGGGATATAGCTGGCATAAGCGCCGGGGAGAAGCCCGGACGGCAAAAAAGTAACGCCGTTTTCTTTTGCGCATTCGTTGATCATTTTATAAAGCTCGGGCGTGGTGACCTGTGAATAGTAAATAGGTATGGTCGTAATGACGTTTTTTTTGGCCCGAAGCGCTTTGCAGACATCCATTGCGCTGGGCGTAAACCCGCCTTTTGAATCCCGGACCAGCGGAGTATAGTCTAAGATGACGTCCGCATCCATGGCAAAAACCTTTTCAATATCGTCGCTTACGGTTACGCCGGTCTTACCGAAATCAAAGACCTCTCCGGCGTCTTTCCCGATTTTGTTTGGGTCTACGTCAATGGCACCTACAAGCTCAAGCGTCTGCTTTTCCATAATCATGCGGATGGCTGCGCGTCCCACATTGCCCAGTCCCCATACAATCACTTTGTATTTTTTCATAACAATCCCTCCAATGCTAACTTTGTGTTTTTTTTAACATAGTTCTTATTATGATTATAAAATACATGGAGGTTGTTTGAAGTAAACGAAATGGAGGATGTGTTACTTATTTACACAAAAGGTGAAGATTATTTACTTTGTATGCTGCTGATATAGTGTTCAAGGCTCTTGTCAACAACCCCGACCCAGCGTTTGACCAGCAGGTCCGGGTTTTCTTTCATGTCATCCTTTACCCAGGGGGTAAAGACCCCGATGAACGCATTATAATAAAACTCAACAAGAAAATTGAAATCTGTATCCGTTAATATTCCTTTTTCCAAATAGCCTGTGCAGAGTTTTTTAAGCTGCAGTGTTGTGAGGGTGCGGAGAAACTGTATAAAGCAATTCTGGCCGTTCGCGTTGACAGCGTTTTTGTAGAAAGTCTTATTGTCTTTTATGTACCGGCAAAGCTTATAGGAACCTTCCGCCCAGTCTTCAAACGTTGTGCTTTTCAGTATGCCGTCAATAATGTCAACGGTAAAGACCCAATTTACCACTTCGTATTTATCGTGAAAATGGTAGTAGAATGTCTTGCGGCTGATTCCGCATTGAGCAATGATATCGGCGGTCGTAATCTTATCAAGAGGCGTTTTTTCCATTACCTGTTTGGTGGCGGCGGCTATAGCCGCTTTTGTAATGTTTGGATTTGACATGATTTTAAAACCTCATTTGGCGTATGGCCGCTGTATGATCGTCTGTTTGTTTTGTCATCAATACAACTGTTTTCACATAAGTAGAGTGGCGGCGTCGCTATAATAATCCTGTTTTACATACAATTCAATTTTAATGATAAAAGTATAAACTGTAAAGCGAGAAAATTACAGCGATTGTTGTAATATTATGAGAATGCTTTATAGCATGAGTATAATTTGAATTTCAGTGTTAAATTAAAGAGAGTGTTCCCAATTAACATTTCTTACTGTTTGGAGGGAGTAGATTGGCTATACTAAACTGTACGGAAAAGATAAGGTAATGATATCCTTTTAAAGAAGAAAAAAAGGAGAAAGACATGAGCGAAAAACGATCAAGAAGAACATACAGTGAAGAATAAAAAAACAGTTGCGAGAGCAAGGCGGGCCGGTACGGAGCCAGGCGCATGCTAAAAAAAATATCGTACAGGTTGATTTATTCAACCTATTTCAACTGCAAATCCATTGATTTCCATCCACCTGTTGCCTAAAATATAATTAAGAGGTGATTCTTATGAAGGAAATCAATATAGCAAAAGTACTTGTGGTCAAGCGCAAGCAAAAGGGCATTACACAGGACGAACTGGCTAATTATATGGGGGTTGCCAAAGCGTCCGTTTCCAAGTGGGAGACAGGGCAAAGCTATCCTGATGTGACTTTCCTTCCACAGCTTGCTGCGTACTTTAACATCAGCATTGATGCCCTGATGGACTATCAGCCGCAAATGACAAAAGAGGATATCCGCAAGCTTTACCGGAAATTGTCCGCTGATTTTACGTCAAAACCGTTTGATGCTGTGTTGGAAGAATGCCGCCGGACCATTAAAAAATACTTTTCATGTTTTCCATTGCTGCTGCAAATGGGGATACTGATATTCAACCATATGGAGCTGTTGAAAGACCCGAAAAAATCGGCGTCTTTAATTGAGGAAATAAGGGGTCTCTTTATACGCGTCAGGGAGGAAAGCGGAGACGTATCACTGACAAGGCTGGCTTTGTATATGGAGGCCCTGTGCAGCCTTGCTGCCGGAGATCCGAATACTGCGCTGGAGCTGCTGGACGGAACAATCGCGCCTGCGCTGCCTCCCGAATCAATTCTGGCATCCGCCTACCAGATGACGGGGCGTGCAAAGGAAGCCAAAGCCGTTTTACAGGTGGGGATTTATCAGAACATCGTCGTCCTTTTCAATTTTTTCCCCGCTTACCTTAATTTGTGCGCAGATGATCCTTTGAAATTTGAGGAAATGCTGCGGCGTTCGCTTGCCGTAGCGGAGGTTTTTGACATGAGGCACCTGCATCCCGGCGTTCTGGTTGGCCTTTATTTATCCGCCGCACAGGGATATATCACACAGGGAAATCACGGCAGGGCGCTGGATATGCTGCAGCAGTACACGGAAATTGTTACAGGAGACATATACCCGCTGAGCCTGAAAGGCGACGCCTTTTTTGACCTGCTGGACAGATGGCTGGATGAACTGGATCTGGGGAAGAGCCTTCCGCGGGATGAAAAAACAGTCAGGCGCAGTATGGCGGAAGTGGTTGTGCACAATCCGGTGTTTTCAGTACTTTCAGACGCCCCGCGTTTTAAAAGCATCGTCCAAAAGCTGCAAAGCAACTGCCGGGAATCCTGATAGTTTATATAAATGTAGAGACCGAACCTGGAGGAAAAAATGATTATCGCAATCAATGATGTAATAAAAAAATTCGAAGCCACCACCGCACTTGAGGGAATCAGCTTTAACGTACAAAAGGGAAATACCGTGGGCCTTCTGGGACCAAACGGAAGCGGCAAAACCACGACCATGCGCCTCCTGACCGGAATGATAGACCCGGACGGCGGAAGCATCCGCGTGATGGACATGGACCCGCAGAAACAGGGGGACAATATACGTGCGGTGAGCGGAGTTTTAACCGAGAACGCCGCAATGTATGAATGGATGACCGGAGGGCAAAACCTTGAATTCTTTGGCGCGCTGTACGGAGTTGGGCCTGCTGTGCTTGCCAAAAAAATTGAAGAGATGGTGCAACTTTTTGGAATGGGAGATTATGTCGGCAAAAAGGTTTCAGGTTATTCCACCGGTATGAAAAAAAGGCTGGCAGTTGCGCGCGCGCTTATCAATGAGCCTCAAATATTGCTGCTCGATGAACCTACTTCAGGGCTTGACCCTGAATCCGCACAATCCATATTAAAACTCATACAATTGCTTAAAGATAAGGAAGTTACCATATTGCTGTGCACGCATAACCTGAACGAAGCGCAAAAAGTGTGCGACGAATTTGTTTTTCTGGATAGCGGCAGAATTTTAGAGGCCGGTAGCCTTGATTATTTAAAGAAGAAATATAACCATGTAGAAACGCTTATCCTGCGGGTGGGCGGGAATATTCCCTCAAAATATAACACACAGAATGGCGAAATATTAATAGACATTCCCAGCGAAGAGAAAATCCCCGAAATCATACGTACTATAAGCCGGGAATGCGACGTATACGACGCGCATCTGAAAGAACACGATTTGAGTGACATCTATTTCAAAGTAAGGGGGAAGGTACAATGAAGGGCGCTGTTTCAGCCATAATGAAAAAAGATATGCGGCAGGTTTTTTCCAGCAAACAAACGCTTGCTCCCATGCTGATTGTGTCGCTTGTGTTTTCTGTTCTTTTCCCCCTTGTAATGATTTTGACGGGATCCGCCTCCCTGGGATCGGTCACCAGCTTTGCGTCTGTCGACGATCTGTCCAGGTATTTAACGATGCTTGCAGGCAATGGAGAAATACTGGCAAAAGTGCAGAGCTTTTCTTCGCCTGATATGCAGTTCATGTTTTTGTTCTTGAATTATTTGTTTATGCCTATGTTCGTGCTGATTCCGGTGATGGTTTCCAGCATTATATCGGCAAATTGCGTGGTAGGCGAAAAGGAAAAGCATACACTCGAGACTTTGCTTTACGCGCCGGTTTCTATGGCACGGATGTTTTGGGGGAAGGTTTTGGCGGCGTTCATGCCGGCTATCATCATCACCTATGCCTCGGTGGCAATTTACGGCTGCGTCGTAAACTTCGGAACGCAATCCGTTTTTGGTGAATTTATATTCCCCACATCCAACTGGTATATATTTTTATTTGTGCTGACCCCTGCATTTTCCATGCTGGCTACCATACTGATGGTATTTGTTAGCGCGAAGGCAAAGACATTCCAGGCCGCGCAGCAATGGTCCGTCATTATCATACTTCCCATAATCGGACTCATGATGGCGCAAAGCACCGGGATGTTGTTTTTGTCCCAGGAGATGCTTGCGCTGATCGGCGCGGCCGTGCTGGTTGCCGATGTGTTCCTGGTATTCCAGGGGTTGGGAGGGTTCAAAAGGCAAAAATTGATCGATTAAAGCGTATAAGTTCTTTCGGGCAGCTTAAAAGGCTGCCTTTTTTATATCAAATATTTAATATTTACATATGAATAACTTATACGCTACAGTAATACCAAGAATTATTCAATTTTCCATTGCGTACACCAAAAGAATATCGGTTCATTTCTGCGTAAACGGCTGGCCCGAATATGAGCAGTAGATTTGATCTTCGTATAATCCATATAATCAGATACAATATTCTGGTTCCATTCTAATAATCAAAATTTTGCGTGGATATGCGGGTTAAGATAACCATGCTTATACCTGCTTTTGCTACGAAATCCTAAAATTGCTTATATGTTTCCACACCCCAAATCTTTTAAATATACGTGATAACATATGTTTAAAAAGCGCTATTTCAAGCTGCTTTTTGGCTCTAAAATCACCACGGTCTCCACATGCTTGTCGCCATAAGTATTTATTTTCTGGCCTAAGAAAAGAAGGTGCTTTCTCAGGAATAGTTTGTGTATACCACACAGCGACATTGTCACCAAACTCAGTTATTATTTGCCATTTAGTTCTGGCAAGCCCTCTTTAACTTGTTAGGATCTGTGATTGTCATTGGTCCCCAAATAATTGGTTTATAATTTTCGTCGCATTCTCCACGATTAAGATTACTGGTGCCGATATATTTTATTGATTCTTTTTCTACCGTAATGGTTTTTCCTTTAGATTTTACATGGTGTATAATTTGTTTAATTATTTCACCTATTTGGTAAGCTGCTAAAAATGCGGTTATTGGATTTGACGTGAAAAAGGTGATTACGTCACCAGCCATTTCGCCGATAATTGCAGGCATGTGTTCAGTATTGGTTTCTATTTTTCAGTTATTGTTTCAATCTGGTTAAGCAATTCAGCTAATTCTTCAAATTCAGATAAGTCATTTATTTTATATATTGAAAATAAATTAGAACTCATAAATAAATATCCTTTCCAATAAAATAATCCTATAAGTAAAATGTTATTTAATATTCTATGTTTTGTCTTAATTCTTGCTATAGTATACTATGCAAATGAGGAATTTAATAGTAATTATTGTAATATTATGGGGATTGTTTTATAGTATAACTATATTATAAATTTTCAAATTGAAATTGATTGTGATAAGAGGTATGAGTTTAATTGGCAAAACTTACGTTTATCGAAAAAGATTATTTTGAAAAGCTTTTTGGAATGGGTTCAGGTTATGTTCTTGATTTCTCAAACCGCACATTTCAAGAGTTTATTTATGAGGTCTTAAATATTGACATATACGTGAAATATCCTGGCCTTTCAAAGGCTAAGATTCTTCGAGCAATTATAGCTGACTTTGATAATATTTCAGTAGGTAAATTGTTGCTGGAACTTATGAGATATATGCAAGTAAAAGACTTGATTAATGATGAAAGTAGAAAAACATTTAAGAAATGTGCAGAGATAGGTAATAGACTTATTGGCAGGACGAGTGCATGTAAGCCGCAAACAAATTCATCAAGCACATCGCCCACACCTGTTAAAATACAGATAGACTATGATAAATATATAAATGAATTGAAAGCCCTTTCTGACGTTGATGATAGTCCGCAGTCAAGGGGTTTTGCATTTGAAAAATACTTAAGAGGTTTTTTTGAAATCAACGGTCTTCAGCCTCGAGGTAGTTTTAAGATTGTAGGGGAACAGATAGATGGTAGTTTTATTTTACATAATGAAGTGTATTTATTGGAGGCTAAGTGGACAAGTAAGCCGATAGATAAAGGAAATTTAGTAATTTTTAATGAAAAGGTTTCTTCAAAGTCTGGCTTTACTCGTGGGTTGTATATAAGCTATTCCGGGTATTCAGAAGAGGCATTACAGACCTTTGCTTTGGGTAGAACAGTCAATATCGTTTTGATGACAGTTCAGGAATTAGCAATAGCCCTAATCCAAAAAAAAGATTTTAATGAATTTTTGTGGAGTAAGGTTCGAGCTTTAGCAGAAGAAGGTAATTTTAACAAATCAATTTTTGAAATGAAGTAATGAGACATTTATTTGTAGATATAAGATCGATAGTATTCTAGAAGGTCTAATTATGGCAAGTGTGGATATAGACAAAATTGAAAATGAATTTTTGTATGAAGGATATTTCTCAGAATATTTACCCCCATCTTTTAATTTATTTTGTGATAACATTGATGTTTTTGATAATAGTATAGCAATCAATCGACAAAATGATTATATTGAACCTTATTCATTTTGACCTTACCCCCAATTTTGCACCAAGTCAAAAGTTAGTCCGGGCTGATTTTGGGTATCGTTTTGATTCAGCCCAGCAGCATATTCTGCTGGCGTAAGATTGCCTAAAGAGCTAT
>JAVBVZ010000019.1:0-7110 GCA_036679405.1 Christensenellaceae bacterium | reverse complement strand
GGTGATGATTTGTTCTTCTGTGAATCTTTTCTGCATGAGTTTGTCCTCCTGGATAATTTATTATATCATCCGGACTAACTCTTTTGCTGGTTCAATTTTCGGGGAGAAGGTCAATCAAGCTTCCTAAAAACCTGCAGACGATAGCTGGCAGCGCCTTTGAACAAACAGCGCTGACTTCCATTGACATTCCAAACTCCGTTACATATATAGGGAATCTGTCATTTGCACACACAAAGCTGACTTCCTTCACCATTCCGAAAGCCACAACCCGGATAGGCACAAGTGCATTCTCCGGCTGCCCTCTGACCAAGATCATTGTTTTAAATCCGGATATAACACTCGATAACGACTGTTTTTCCAACACTGCCCTTTCCCAAGATGGGATATACGGCATACCCGGATCAACAGCCGAAGCATACGCACAGGAAAACAACATACCCTTCCACGAATATGTCCCAAGTCCGCTGCCCGATGAAAATCCCGGGTCGGCTTCTGCCGCTGTCGCCGTCGAAACAGACATTCTCTACACCGGCGGGCACACCACCCTCGCGCCTGCCGTGCCCGGCGGTAAATGGATCTATGATGAAACAATGGCGCAAATCACGCCAAACGAAGACGGCACATATAAATTAAAAGCGCTTCGTGCCGGGAACTTAAACCTGCACTATACCATCGGCTGGGCCGATGTGGATATCCCTTTAACCATCCGCGAAAGCGCCCTCCCCCAAACCGGGCAGGACTTTACATGGGTATGGATTTTCGCGGCCCTCGCCGCTATACTCATTGTCGGCGGCTTTATCCTAAAAGAAAAGCGTTCAAAGGCATAAAAACGTTTTGTGCTCAAGGCGAATCCACTGTTTATAAGCCCAACAAAAAAGGCCAACGCACATTTTTATGTGCAGGCCTTTTTTTGTAAAATACCAACTTTTTGTTAATGACCCGGGGAGTTCTTCATCATCTGCCGCATATTTTTTATGGGAATATTCGCAGTCAAGCGGGAAGACATCCCGTCCTCGCCCATCTGATTGGTCAAATCAATCTTAAATTCCCGCTCATCTATCTCCACATATTTGGAGATCACAGACATAAGGTCACGCTTCATCATCTCCAGCATTTCATTATTTGTCGTTGTGCCTTGCCTGTCGTAAATCAACACCAGCTTCAACCGGTCTTTTGCCACCTGGCTGCTTTTCTTTTTTCTGCCAAACCAACCCAATGTATGCCACCCCCTATTATTTTGACGAGAATAAATTCTTCAAACGGGATACAAAACCCGTCTGCGCCTCCAGCTTCATCCAGGGAACGCTCTCGCCCAGAATACGGCGGGTCACGTTCAGGTAGGCTTCGCCTGCCCGCGACGCTTTGTCCGTCACCGCCGGCTCGCCCAGGTTGCTGGAGCGGAATATTGTTTCGTCCTCGGGCACCACACCAATCAGGTCAACACCCAGGATCTCAAGCGTATCTTCTATTGCCAGCATATCCCCTCGTTTTACAAGGTCGGGACGAATGCGGTTTATTAAAAGCTGCACATCCTCTATGCCGTTTGCGGACAGCAGGCCGATGATCCGGTCCGCGTCCCGCACGGAAGAAACTTCCGGCACCGTTACCACAATAGCAGATTTTGCACCGGCCACCGCATTTTTAAACCCGCGTTCAATCCCTGCGGGACAATCTATGATTACGTAATCAAATTCACACTCAAGATTCGAGACCAGTTCCTTCATCTGCTCGGGCGACACGGCCATCTTGTTGCGTGTCTGTGCCGCCGGCAACAAATAAAGGCCGTCATAGCGCTTGTCGCGTATCAGGGCCTGCTTTAATTTGCACGTTCCTTCCACCACGTCAACCAAATCATAAACAATGCGGTTTTCAAGGCCTAAAACCACGTCTAAATTGCGAAGGCCGATATCCGTATCCACCAAAACGACCGATTTCCCAAGCAGCGCAAGCCCTGCGCCTATATTCGCCGTTGTAGTCGTTTTGCCAACGCCGCCTTTTCCGGAGGTTATTACGATTGCTTTTTCCATACCCAAACTCCTTTAATGTTCCTGCTTCCTGTTGATTGGCCGGAAAACGACCCGTCCTTCTACCAGCTGCGCAATTTCCCCTACAACGGCGTCCTTCCTGTTCTCATCCGGCATCAGTACCCGGCCGGAAAGCCGCAGTTGCTTCGGTTTCATATACAGCGCCGCAATACAGACATCTTCCCTGCCGCCCGCGCCCGCATGCGCCAGCCCCCGAAGCGTTCCGAATACGGCAATAGACCCGCCCGCTATGATCTCGGCGCCCGGGTTTACATCACCCAGCACAACAATGTCTCCTTCACATTCAATGCGCTGGCCGCTCCGCACGGTGGCAGATATAAAAATTGACTTTGCGTCAAAATACTCTCTGGAAACAAGCTCAATCTCTCCCAGGGTCGCCTGCGGCGGATTTTTTTCTTCCGTTTCCTGTGCCTGATACAGTACAGCCGGCTCGGCCGCCTTTTTGATTTCGTCCGCATAATAAACGTTGCTGATGCCGTAATCCATTGAAAAGATACGTTTAATCTCTCGCCGTTGTGCCGGAGAAAGATTACGGCCGCTGATCACCACTTTGGCGTTACTGTTTAAAAAAAAGTTTTTGTTTTTTTGCAGTTTTTGTATCAGGTCTTCCCGCAGGGAGGGATAGGAGGCCATTTCGTTAAAGTATACTTCCAGCTTGTCGTCTACGCCTTTTATCGCAACAATTGTTTGCACCGACAAAAAACCCCCTAATGCAGCAAATTATATATCAATATTGTACATCAAAATTCTTCCATGCGCAACATCAATAATTGTCTGCCCGGGGGTGTTTTCTTTCTCTTTTTTAATTTTCCGCAGGCTGTTCAGCCGTTTCGCTGGGCTGCTCGGAAGGCTCGGCAGAAGTTTCGGGAGGCGTGGTCACCGCTTCCCGGGTAGGAAGCACGGTGTTCGGTTCCGGAACTTCGTATTCGTTAACGCCGTTTTCTTTGTCCAGGTAGTATTCGATCACTGTTTTTACGGAAGGAATCGCATTGGATCCCGCCGCACCGTTCGGAATATACGTCACTACGGCGATCTCCGGGTCGTCAAAGGGTGCAAACGCCACGAACCATGCGTTATCTTCCAGTTCAACGCCCGCAGACACAACGCCGGTACCCGTTTTGCCGCCGATTTCGTCTTTATATTTCCAGTCCTCAAAGGCGCTTGACGCCGTTCCGTCTTCACCCGATACCACGTCTTTCATGCCCTGCTTGATCGCACTTAAATACGAAGAATCTGCGTTCAGTTCATTGTAAATTACAGGATCCTGCTCTTCTACCACGTTTCCATCGTCATCCAGTATACGGTCTACCACATGCGGCTCATATACGATTCCGCCGTTCACCAGCGCGGCCACATAGCGCGCTACCGCAATGGGCGTAAGCGCGGTAATACCCGACCCGATCCCGGAAATCACAGTATCGTTCGGCTTCCAGACCAGCTCGGAAATGTAGTTTGAAATATCGTTATCATATCCTTTACGGGAAGAAACTTCGGTGGGCACATCCATCTGTTCAAACAAAATCTGCCGCACTTCCGGACCGTTCAACGTCGTTTGGTTGTCGGCCAGCTGAACCAGCATAGTCGCGGTTGTGGAAATGGTTTCTTCCGAATAGGAAACATCGCGCTCTTCCGCAATATTGTTAAGATACGTCACAATAGAATTGTAAACAATGGTGGGCAACGCCGTTTTCTGGCTGCTTATAGGCGAATCGATATCATAAAGGGTCTTGGCGCCTCCAACCTGCCCCGCTACTTCACCGGGCAGCTCCACGCCGGTCTTGACGGTGAGCCCAAGTTTCTCCGCCCATTCATCCAAAAGATCAATGCCCAGGGCGTCCGCCACCGTAAAGAAGAAATAGTTGCAGCTCTTTTGCAGAGCGGTCACCACCGTAAGATCTTTGTGTTCGTCAAAATACGGATCGATCCAACAGGCCGGTCCTTCTTCGCCCGAATCCGGGTCAATGTATTTATTGTAAGGTCCTTCGTCGCTGATTTGAGTATCTAGGGTGATCATCCCTTCTTCCAGCCCGGCCAGCCCGGTCACCATTTTGAATATGGACCCCGGTATGCCTTTGGAGGCAATGGCTTTATTGAACAAAGGCGTCGCGGGATCGTTTAAAAGCGTCTGGTAATCCGCCTCCGTGATCCCGCCGGAAAAAAGATTGAGGTCATAAGAGGGGTAGCTTGCCATTGCCAGGATGTCGCCTGTCTTTACATCCATCACCACCATTGCGCCGGATTGCGCCAGGTTGATTTCACGTCCGCCAAGCTGCTCATCTATTTTTTCCTTATCTTCGTTATATGCGGCCAGCTGCTCCGCGTAAACGTCGTTCACATTCTCTTCCAGCGCTTTTTCCACCACCATCTGCAAAGGGAGGTCAATGGTCAGCATAACGCTGTCCCCTTTGGTTGCGGGTTCACTGCTCACTTCCTTGATGGCTTTACCCAGGCTGTTCACTTCATAGGTGGTGCTTCCCTGCCGTCCGGTAATATTGCCGGTCAGGTATTCTTCCATAGAACTTTCCACGCCCGAAACGCCCACAGTATCGTCCTGCGTGTACCCTTTTTCCAGCATTGCATCTATGTTACTGTCGTCCATCCGGCCCGTGTAGCCTATAATATGTGCGGCAACGTCCTCTTTTGGGTATACGCGTTCCGTACTGGAGGACACCTGTATCCCTTCCAGAACATTTGAATATTGCTCCAGCTCCGCAACTGTGATCGCGTCCACATTTTCGGCAATGGTCACCGGCTCGTAGGCGCGATAGGAAGAAAGCTGTATTTCCTGCCAAATGGAAAGCAGTCCACGCGCATCTTCATAACTCATATTTTCCGGAATTCGGTAACGGTCCCGCAAATCTTCATATAACACAGAAGGCTCCGCGGTTGTGCTTACAAACATATTGGTGCGCCAGTTTTCCTCCCGCGCAGCGGCGGCTTCGGCTGATATATCTCCAAAATCAAAGGAAAAATTTCCGGCGTCATCGCGCACAATTGAAAAAGAATCTATCACGCTGCCGCCGTTGCTTTCAATAATGCTGGTGGCACGCTGCAGGATGTCCGTGTAATAAGCCCGGTCGGTATAGGTATTTTTGGTTGGATCGCGCAGCATCTGCACATCATAGCTGGTCTGGTCGTACGCCAGCGGTATTCCGTTCACATCCAGAATATCGCCCCGCGCACCGTCTACCGAGACCGTTCTTAATATTTTATCCGCAGAAACCGCAGAAAGCACGTCTCCCTGGCTCAGCGTAAGCCTTCCCGCCTGCACCACCAGTGTCAGGCACAGAACCAGCACCAGGCAGACGGCGGCTATAAATCTTACTTTAAATTTATTTTGCATTTCAAACCTTCAAATAAAGCTACTATTTCACCAAATCGTCGTAAACTGATTTTGTCGGCGTGATCCAATTTTTTACATAAAGGATCCTTATCAGATAATATGCGGGAATCATTAAAACAGCGGTCATCAACGCGCCGGGCAGGATGTAGCGAACCAGCATGTACAAAAAGTTATACTGGTATCCTATAGCCGACACCGCTGCCGCCATCACCAGTTCCCGCACAATATATGCGCCGAACCCTACACCCGCCAGATAAAACGGCTTTGTTTTTTTCATGTTTCTCAAAACCGCATATGCAATTGCAACGGCCACAACATAGGAAAGCGCGTTGATGCCGATATAGTAAGAAAACATGATGTCATATACAATTCCGCTGATCCCCGCAAATAAGATGCCCGCCGGCGTCGGTTCCAAAAAAACCACGCTCAGTGCGATCAGCAGCAAAATGTCCGGGGCGATCCCGGCAATATTCGCAACGCTGAATACCGAGCCGGTAAGTACAATACCGGCGGCGCCCAGCAGCGCAAAGAGTATTATCCTCAAATCATTCGTCTCCCATAGCCACCATGACCATCACTTCTTCCAGGCTGCGGAAATCGACCGCGGACTTTACAACCACTTTTTTCTGGTTGCTCTGTTCGCCCACTTCCACCACCTGGCCGATCATCAGGCCTTTTGGATAAATGCCTCCTATTCCGGAGGTCAGGATATTATCTCCAACCTGTATATCCGTGTCGATTGGCAGAAAGTCCATATCCAGCAGCGGATCATCCGGGGTGTTTTCCATTCTTCCCCGTACGCTTCCAACGTCCCGGGTGCGTTCCACAATGCAGCTCACCCCGCTCTGGCCATCGATAACAGTCATCACCTTGGCCCAGTTGAGGCCCACTTCTTCAACACGGCCCACCACGCCGTCAGGGGTCACTACCGGCATATCCACGGCAATCCCGTCCGCGCTTCCAACATTTATGGTAAAGCTGTCAAACCATATCCCGGGATCTTTTGCAGAGATCCCCGCCACCTTAAATGTGTATTCCGTATGCTGCTGTTCATAGTCCAGCAACGCAGATAAGCGTTCGTTTTCCTTTTGCAATTCATCATAATCAGAAAGTTCGCTCTTCAGCGTTGCAAGTTCGGACTGCAGGTCCTGGTTTTCCTTGGCCAGGTCGGTCGTGCTGAAAGAACTTTCAAAAAAGGAAGATATATTATCGGTCATCTGATAAAAAAACCGCTGTACGGGTACAAATACCCCGCCCGCAACAGTTTGTCCGCCGGATATATTCTGCGTGTTGCTTGTGGAGACCAGCAATACAAGAATAATGATCACCAGTATCACCGTTATCACAAGCGGCTTGTTTCTAAAAAAACGGTCCACAGTTCCTCCTATAAGACCCCACAAATATTTCGTACATTATACCACAGGGGTAACACTTTTGTAAACTTTGCCCGCACTGCTTAAAAACCTTTCTGCAAAGCCTTTTTGGGGGAACATTTACCCTTTTGTTCATGAAAATTTTAATTCTTCGGCCTTATTCTCCAATGCCTTCTCCCCACCCGGACACTGCAGTCATGCTTAAAAAAACCATGCGTGTTTTAAAAAAATCCGCAATAAATATCCCCCGGCCTAGCCGGGGGTATTTCTTTAACGGGCATAGCCCTTGACTACTAGCTACGCCTAAAGGGCGTTACACGATCTGGCACATGCGATTCTGTTACTTGCC
>JAVBVZ010000018.1:0-32999 GCA_036679405.1 Christensenellaceae bacterium | reverse complement strand
GGCAAGTAACAGAATCGCATGTGCCAGATCGTGTAACGCCCTTTAGGCGTAGCTAGTAGTCAAGGGCTATGCCCGTTAAAGAAATACCCCCGGCTAGGCCGGGGGATATTTATTGTATAGGGCCTGTCAAATAAAAATTGACAAGGGGTTAGATTAACGATAAACTAAATAAAAACAATATCTCTCGGAGTTGTGAAATATGATTGGAAAAGTTGTACTGGCCCCGGATTCCTTTAAAGGAACTATGACCTCTCTGGAAGTTTGTTCGATCATTCAAAAGGCTTTTTCTGCTTTGTCGCCGGATACGAAGACGGTTGCCGTTCCGGTAGCGGACGGAGGAGAAGGAACGGTAGAGGCATATATTGCGGGAATGGGCGGACGTTTTTGTACGTCCCGGGTGAGCGCGCCTTTGGGCGATAAAGTGGAAGCGCGCTGGGGCATGCTGAATGACGGGAAAACGGCCGTGATTGAGATGGCGGCAGCTTCCGGGCTTACATTGACCGGCGGGACATTAAAACCGATGCAGGCTTCGACTTTCGGTACCGGCGAATTGCTTCTGGCTGCGGCAGATGAAGGGGCAAAGAAGGTTATTATAGGCATTGGCGGAAGCGCAACCAGCGACGGAGGGACGGGTGCGCTTGCGGCTTTGGGCGTGCGCTTTTCAGATCATGCGGGCAGGCAGATACCGCACGGGGCGCAGGGCCTTGCGCGGATTGCCGCAATCGATGATCGGTCACTGGACCCGCGGTTCCGCGATATTGAAATTGTGATTGCTTGCGACGTGACCAATCCGCTGGCAGGGAAAAACGGTGCAGCCTATGTTTATGCCCCCCAAAAAGGCGCGGACAGTACACAGGTTGAGGAGATAGACCGGGGGCTTTTGCATTTAAATGAAATTTTAAAAGCAAACACGGGAAAAGACCTTAAAGATACGCCGGGCATGGGCGCGGCAGGCGGACTTGCGCTGTGTATGTCGGCGTTTTTGGATGTGCGGATAAAGTCCGGCATTGATTTGATACTTGACATTGCGCAGTTTGATCAGCAGATTGCCGATGCCGATTTTGTCATTACCGGTGAAGGAAAAGCGGATAGCCAAAGCGCACAGGGAAAAGTTTTGGCCGGGATCGCAAAACGGGCATCCCAAAAAGGCGTGCCGGTCGTTGCGCTGGTCGGACAGGCGGATGCGGGATGCGAGCGCCTCTATGATATAGGCATATCTGCCATTTTTTCAACCAGCCGGGCGGCGGTCCCGTTTGAAATTGCCCGCAAAACATGCAGGGAAGATTTGTATTTTTTAGCAGAGTCTCTGCTTCGGTTTTATAAAATAACAGCATGAGGAAGCCGGAAAACAAAGAGGATTTGGACATGAAAAAAACAGTTACACTAAAAACAATTGCAGAAGAGCTTGGCGTTTCGGTAACGGCGGTCTCCAAGGCGATGCGCGGAGAAGGCAGTATCAGCCGGGAACTCACGGCAAAAATTAAAAAGCTGGCGGAAGAAATGAACTATCAGCCGAATTCAATTGCCTCCAGTCTGCGTACCAGACGGACACAGACTCTGGGGCTGGTGATCTCCGACAGCACTCTTTCGCTTTTTGCCCCGCTGATTGAGGGGATTGAAAAAACTGCGGCGGAGATGGGATACAATATCATACTCTGCAATGCGCATTCCAGCGTGGAAAAAGAAAAGGAGGCGGTCCGCACGCTGGTTAACAAACGGATAGACGGGCTTTTTTTGGCGGCTTCGCTGCTGACCTCCAAAAAAGACAAAGAATTTCTGGATTCTTTTGAAATTCCGTATATGTTCCTGGTCCGGCGGTGCGACTGGGACGGAGGCGATTTTGTGATCAACGATAATGCGGAAGGCACTTATCAGATGATCGATTATCTGGTAAAAAGCGGCAGCGATAAGATTTTCTTTATAAATATTTCAAATACGATCACTACCTACCGTGAAAGGCTCCGGGGATATCGTGAGGCGCTTACGGCAAATAAGATTCGCTATGATGAAAAAATTGTGAGCAATGTAAAACCTACTTATGAAGAAGGATACCATGCGATGAACAAAATTTTGATGAAAGAAGGCGCCAATAATGTACGCGCCGTTTTTTGCGGATGCGATATGATTGCGGTAGGCGCTATGGAACGTATTTTAGAAGAAGGGCTTAAAATCCCCGGTGATGTACGGCTGGCATCCTACGACGATATTGAATTTGCAGCGCACCTTCGCGTACCGCTGACAACGGTGCGGCAGCCGACTTACAAAATAGGAAGGCTGGGGGCGGAAAAACTGATTGATAAAATACAAAACCAGTCTGAAAGCCGGATAAATATGGTGATCAAGCCGGAACTGGTGTTGCGCCAGTCAACATAGCTGCTTTCTTTTGGTGAAATTTCAGATTGACAATACCAAGGCAGGTTGATACAATGTGAAATGAAAGGTTTCAAAAATGATCTGCCGAGGGTATTATGAATAAAAAAACAAAAAAGATGGCAACGATCGTGGATGTGGCCAAGTTGTCCGGAGTTTCGGTTGGAACGGTTTCAAATGTTTTAAACGGCACGGCCAAAGTGTCGCATACCACTAAACAAAAGGTGGAAGAAGCCATCGAGGCACTGAATTTCCGTCCGAACGATATGGCGCGCAGTTTGCGGTTTACCAAATCGAATCTGATTGGCTTTTTGGCGCCGGATATCAATGAATTTTATAACAGCGTTGCCAAACATTTTGTTGAGTACGCTTATCAAAGCGGGTATACGGTATTTTATTCAGGTTGCGGTTATTCCCAGGAACGAGAGCGCGACCTGATTGATCTGTTGCTCCAGAAACGGGCGGAAGTCATTGTGCTGATCGGCGGTAATTTTGATGATGAGTATTTATGCGATATGTACAACAATGGCGCCAAACTGCTTTTGCTGGACAGGCATATCGATAATTCGGGGATCCCATCGGTAGAATTTGACAATGCATCTACAGTCAGGAGCCTGGTGGGGATGCTGAAAAAAAGCGGTCACAAAAAGATAGGGTTTATGTCTGAAACTATTTGTATGACCAATCTGGAGGACCGCTACCGGGGATATGTCCGGGGAATTGCGGATATACGGCAGGAGCTGAAAGACCAGTTTATTTATATCTCGGACGAATTGCAGCTCAACAAAAAGGCCAATGCGTATGCGGCCATGAAGCGCTTGCTTTCGACCCGATCCCTGGATGAACTGCCGGATGTTTTTGTTGTGACTTCCGACTATGTAGCCGTCGGTATGATGGATGCTATCAACGAATTCGGGCTTCGGGTTCCGGAAGATATTGGAGTGACAGGATTTGATAATTCGGTAATATGCGAATATCTGCGGCCGCCGCTTACCACCATTGAACAGGATGTTAAAAAAATGGGGGAGATCGCATGGAACATTGCGGCGGACATGATAGACGACAATTTGAAATCCAATGAACGTATTTTGCTTCCGCAAAAAATTGTCATCAGGAATTCTACAAAAATAAAAAATTAGGTATTGCATTTTTTTTTAAGTTGATGTACACTGAACTCACGGATTTATGAAAGGTTTCAAAATAAATTGAAACCTTTCATAAAAAAGCAAATATTTTGTAACAATTGATTATTCTATGACAAAAAAAATTAAACTTTAAAAAACTAAAAATATAAATTTTAATTTTATGAAAAATTGAAACCTTTCAAAATCTGATGCAAAAGGAGAAAGATATGACAAACAAAGAAAATGGCTTTGCGTATGCAAAAGAATGTTATGCAAAGATTGGTGTGGATGTAGACGAGGCCATAAAAGTATTGGATAAAACTCCTATTTCGGTCCACTGCTGGCAGGGGGACGATGTTTTGGGTTTTGAAAATGCGGCTCAGCAATTGAGCGGCGGCATTCAGACGACCGGCAATTACCCGGGAAGAGCCAGAAATGCAGCAGAGCTGCGCGCAGACATTGAAAAAATGCTGTCTCTGATTCCGGGGACAAGGAAAATCAATATTCATGCGAGCTATTTGGAGGCAGGCGGCAAAAAAGTGGACCGCGACGAAATTTTGCCCGAATATTTTGACGGCTGGATCGACTGGGCGATCGGAAACGGCGTTGGCCTGGATTTTAATTCCACTTCTTTTTCACATCCGAAAGGGGAAGACGGATATACGCTTTCCCATAAAGACAAGGGCATACGTGATTTTTGGATTGAGCACAACAAAAGATGCAGAACGATTGCAAACCATATCGGAAAACGGACCGGAAAATTTTGCGTAAACGATATATGGATTCACGACGGAGAAAAAGAAGTACCGATGGATACGCTGTCTCCGCGTATGCATTTAAAAGAAGCGCTGGATATCATTTTAGAAGAAAAAATGGACGAACAATATCATATGGATGCGCTGGAGAGCAAGCTCTTTGGTATTGGGAGCGAATGCTACGTAACGGGCTCTCATGATTTTTACACGGCGTATGTCGCGCAACGGGATGATGTGATGCTCGCAATGGACACCGGGCATTATCATCCGACCGAAAAGGTTTCGGGGAAACTGTCCGCATTGCTTCCGTTTATGAAAAAAGGGATCCTTCTCCATGTTTCCCGGCCTGAACGCTGGGACAGCGACCACGTGGTTGCGTTTGATGATGAGACCCAGGCACTGATGCGCGAAGTGGTGAAATGCGATGCCCTTTCCCGCGTAAATATAGCAACCGACTATTTTGACGCTTCCATCAACAGGATTGTTGCCTGGGTAGTAGGTGTGCGTAACGTGCAAAAGGCGCTGCTGGAAGCTTTGCTGATGCCGGTTAAAAATCTGCAAAAACTGGAAATGGAAAATGATTTTTCTTCCAGGCTGGCGATGACCGAAGAACTGAAAACAATGCCCTTCGGCGCGGTGTGGGATTATTACCTTGAGTCCCGCGGTATCCCTTCCGGGTTTGACTGGATTGCCGACGTCAAGCAATATGAGCGGGATGTCCAGTTGAAAAGAGGTTAAGCGCAATGAAAAAGTATTTGGCTGTTATAGAAATCAAACCTGAATTTGAAAAAGAATATATTGCAATCCATAAAGATCCCTGGCAGGAGATGCTGGAAGCGATCCGGGCGGCAGGCTATACGAACGAAGCAATTTTTTACTACAAAAACCAGTCTATCATTTATCTGGAATGTCCGGATGACAAAACGCATGAAGAATGTGACCGCGTACTGCGCGAGACCGATGTTTGTAAAAAGTGGGATCTCACCGTTTGTCCGTGGTTTGCAGCAAAGCCGCATATGTGCGAGAAAATATTTGATTTAAACCAACAGCTAAACGGAGACTTAAAAGCCGACTGATGGAATGAAATTTTATAAAAAAAGTATGCGTTTTAACGGAAAATAAGTTGACAAAACTTCGAAGTATGATAAAATAAGTTTATCGATAAACGTATACAATTTATGGAATCAGTCAAAAAACAGCTCTAAATTACTGACTTAATATTTACTAAGCAATAAAAAGAAATCAACGATAAACCTAAAACCTAAATTTAAATGAAATCCTTTTGTTCTGTAGAAATACAGGCAATGAAAATAGTCTTGACAAAGACGATATTTATGGGAGGAAAAAACATGAAAAAGTTATCTGTATTGGTAGCGATGCTATTGGTAGCGCTGATGATCTTTGCCGCTTGCTCGACAACACCGGCGGAAGAGTCGTCCGCTGCGGAATCGTCTTCCGCTGCGGCCAGCGAATCGGTTGAAGCTTCTTCTGAAGCGCCGGCAGAATCCGAATCGGCAGCTGCTTCTGAAGAAGTGGCGGAGGATACCGCTGCGGAGAGCCAGGCGAAGTCCGATGCGCTGATTCAAACGCTGCAGGAAGATGCTGCGGCCAGTGACAACAGCGATGTTGTGATCGGATACAACGCCGGCACAGAAACGTTGGAGTTCTTCAACAATGTTTACGGCGGCCTGCAGTATGAGGCGGATCAGTACGGCGCGAAACTGCTTTACGCATGCTCCAACTTTGATCCTGAGCAGATTATCCCCAAAGTGAACACTCTGATGATGCAGGGTGCCAATGTGATCATCGATTTCAATGTGAACTCTGAAATCGGCGGAAACATTGTGGATGTTGTAAAAGAAGCCGGCGGTGCAGGAGTTATCGGCATCGATGTCGAATACTTTTCAGCGAACGGAACTGACAGGGCATGGTTTATGGGCGCCAACAATCAGGTGGCCGGTGAACTTTGCGGACAGGCGATTGCAAATTATTCCAAAGAATACAAAGACGGACAACTTGACATGCTGGTTCTGTTCTTCAATTCTGAGAACGGCGATGAAGTGAAAAAGAGAATGGGCGGCGCAATTGACGGCCTCGCACAGGAAGGTATTGAACTGACTGAAGACCAGATCGAGTGGATCGATATGGGCGGCGGCGGTTCGGACACCACGGTTGCCGGCAAAGACAAATTTACCAGCTGGCTGACCGCGCATCCCGACATGACAAGCGTTGGCGTCGTAGGCGTGAACGATGAGACCATGCAGGGCGTTTTGGCGGCTGCTGAAACTGCCGGCCGTGCGGACGATGTTATCCTGGCTTCGCACAATGTGTCTTCGCAGTTTATTGACCAGGTAAAACAGGGCGGCAACAAATGCTGGACCGGTTCGGTTGCATATTATCCTGAGAGATATGGCGAATATTTAGTACCCATGGCGATCGCTATGGTTCATGCAGATCCGAATGTTGATATTCAGCAGAAAATCACGATGAATCATGAATTTGTGACCCGTGATATGGTTGAAGATTATGAGCAGGCCTATGATGCTTATACGGCTCAGTGGACCGAGTAATCTGAAAAATTAAACCGAAGAAAAGCGCCGTCCCCTTAAGCGGCGGCGCTTTTCTTTAAAAAATCTATGTGCAGGATGGAAGGCCATCCAATGAGGGAGAAAATATGGGTAGCGAATTAAGACTTCAAATGAAGGGAATAACCAAACAGTTTCCCGGGGTGCTGGCGCTGGATAATGTAGACTTGGAAGTGAAGCCAGGTGAGGTTCTATCCATAATCGGCGAGAACGGCGCCGGAAAATCGACAATGATGAAAATATTGTCCGGAGCGCTTGCCGTAGAGGAAGGAGAAATCTATCTGGACGGGGAAGCGATCCCGCCCGAAAAAACCCCCAAGGAAAGAATGGATATGGGGATTGCGATCATCTATCAGGAATTAAACTACTTAAACGATATGACAATTGCGGAGAATCTTTTCATGGGGAATCTCCCCCAAAAAAAAGGATTCATAAAGACAGTAGATTATAAAAGACTGAAGACGGATTCAACTGAACTTTTAAAGAAATTTGAGCTTCATTATGATCCTTTTACGCTGGTTGGGAATCTAACAGTTGCTGACAAGCAAATGATTGAAATATTAAGGGCCGTGTCCAAGGACCTGAAAGTCCTGATCATGGACGAACCGACATCTGCGCTCAGCGAAACGGAAATAAAAAGATTGTTCGAATTTATAAAGGATTTGGCATCCAAAGGCGTTTCCATCCTTTATATATCACACAAACTGGACGAGGTTATGGCAATATCCGACCGGGTGCAGGTCATGCGGGACGGAAAACGTGTCGGTTTACTGGATGTTTCACAAACAAACACGGAAGAACTGGTGGAACTGATGGTTGGCCGCGAGATTGAAGACATGTATCCGAAGGAAGAGGCCAAGATCGGCGATGTTGTGCTGGATGTGAAAGGGCTTGATTGCGAGATTGCACAGGACATCAGTTTCAGTGTTCGAAGCGGAGAGATCCTGGGCCTGTTCGGCCTTTTGGGTTCGGGCAGAAGCGAAACGGTGGAAGGCCTGATCGGCAAAAAGGAAATGACCAAAGGGACGGTGACGATCAACGGCCAGGAAGTCCATATTAAAAATCCGATCGAGGCGAAGGAACATGGCATCGCTTATGTGCCCAGCGACCGCAAGTCGGAAGGCCTTGTGCTGATCCACAGCGTTCGGAACAATATATCCGCAACGTATTTAGATCAGTTGAAACGGGGCCTTAATTTGGATAAAAAGAAAGAAAACATAGTGGTCGACGAATGGATCGACAAACTGAAAATCAAAACGCCTTCCAAGGAAGTGATCGTCGATTCTCTGAGCGGCGGTAATCAGCAGAAAGTGGTTATTGCAAAATGGCTGCTCACGAATCCGAAAGTTTTGATTTTGAATGATCCCACCCGTGGTATAGACGTTGGCGCAAAGGTTGAGATCTATAAGCTGATGGAGGAATTGTGCCAAAACGGGATCGCGGTTATCATGGTGTCTTCCGAATTACCCGAAACGATTGGAATTACGGACCGTATCCTTGTTTTCAGAGACGGGAAAATAAAGGGAGAATTTAAGCGCAGCGAATTTTCGCAAAAGAGCATTTTGCATATTGCCGTAGGAGGAGAAAAATGAGTACGAACACTTCATTGGAAACACAATCGCTCAGAAAAAGAATCGGAAGTATGGGCAACAATCTAAGTTTGATTATTGCTTTGATCGCAATTTTTGTTGTGCTGACCTTTGCGTCGCCTTACTTCCTGTCGGTTGACAACATAATGAACATACTGCTGGCTTCATCCATCGTGCTGATTCGTGCTTCGGGCGCGACCATAGCAATGATTACCGGCGGCATGGACATTTCCCAGAACTCGGTCGGCGCCGTTACAGGTGTGGTTTTGGCTACGATGGCTTTGAATTACGGCCTGCCGCTTTGGCTGCTCATTATTCTTGCAATTGGGCTTGGCATATTGATGGGGGCATTGAACTCAACGCTGATTGCGATTTTTAAGATCAATCCAATCATTACCACACTGGGTACCATGCAGATCTTAAGAGGGCTGGCATGGATCATTACGGATAAAACGGTTATGGTTGCAGATCCGGCGCTCATTGAGATGGGGCGCGGACGTCTCGGGGGCGTAATCCCCTGGGCTGTGCTGATTGCAGTGGGGATATTTATACTGGCTGTCTGGGTACTGAAATTCACAACGTTCGGCCGGAAAGTGTATATGATCGGCGGAAATGAAAACGCAAGTTTTCTGTCAGGTATTAACGCAAAACGCGTAAAGTTTATTTCGTATATTTTAAGCGCGGCTGCGGCTTCTTTTGCCGGGTTTTTGCTGACCTGCCAGGTGGGGTCCGCCCTTCCGCAATCCGGTTCCGGAACGGAAATGTTTACGATATCCGCTATCATATTGGGCGGCCTGAGTTTGTCCGGAGGCAAAGGTTCGCTGTTTGGAACCTTCCTTGGAATTATGGTTTTGTCTACCATTAACAACGGGCTTACGCTTTTGAGCGTGAATGCCTACGTGCAGATGGTGGTGACCGGTGCAATCCTGATCCTGGCCGTGTTGCTGGATGTAATCAGAAGCGGAGCACTGAAAAAACAGTAAAAGATACATTGAATTTATACCCTTTGGAGCGAAGAGGCGGTTGTGGCCGCCTCTGCTCCATAAAAGACCTTCGAATCATGCATTTTGCATTTTAACCAATTTTAAAAATCCATTTGCAGCCTGATAATGAAAAACATTCCGTTAAAGCCGGTCAAACTTATTTTGACGGGTGAGGGAGAGCTTTTCCTTGCAGCTGCAATAGAGAAAAAGACAGGGCCCGCCTGAATTTCTTACGTTAATTTGTAAATGTGGCGGCGGTCAAAAATCCAAAAGGAGTATTGGGAATGATTCCGGAAAGCATAAAAAAACCTAACAAGGAAAGAACGATTGCAGCGTTGCTGGGGGAAAAAACCGACCGGGTGCCCCATTTTGAAGTGGCAATTGAAGACAAGGTATGCAAGGCTATACTGGGTCGGGACGTAGGGTCGACGCTTGCGGCATCCAGAGGGGCTTCGGACGAAACTTTTGTGACGCCTCCAATGGATCCAAAAGATTATATTGAGGTCGTGAATTTCAACGGACAGGACGTAATCGGTTTTGAAGCATTGTGGGCGCCTTTTAAATATAAAGATGAAAAAGGGGATCTGCATATTGTTTCGGACGGGCGAATCAAAAGTTTTGAGGACCTTGAGAAAATCATCCTGCCTGACTGGAAATTGGATTTCGAACCGAGAAAACGTTATTTTGATATTTATAACGAGGCTCTTAAGGGAACCAATATAGGCACCTTTATTCTGACGGGAACGATTTTTCAAACCTGCTATGAATTTTTAGTTGGGTTTGAAGATTTTTTTGCTATGGCGTATACAGACACGGAATTTATTGAGCACATGATGGATTTGTGTCTGGACTATTATATGAAAGTGATTGAAATATCGATCGACAGCGGGATATCGTTTCTTTTTTTGGGAGACGACGTCGCATTTGGGTCCGGCCTTTTTATGAATCCGGTGAAATTCAAGGAGATGTGGCTGCCCCGTTATAAAAAAATGATCAATCTGGCTAAGCAGGCTGGAGTTCCGGTGCTGTTCCACAGTTGCGGAAACATCACGGAAATATTTGACGACATCATTATGGAGATGGGAGTGGACGGGGTCAATCCGATCGAGCCTTATTCCATGAATATATTTGACATCAAGGAAAAATATGGGGACAAAATCACGATCAGCGGTAATATTGATATTGCGGGCCCGCTTGCTTTCGGGACGCCGGATGAGGTGCGGGCGGAAGTGCGTAACCATCTGGAAAAACTGATGCCGGGCGGGCGGTATATCTGCAGTTCAAACCACAGTATTATGAACGACATTCCGCTTGAAAATTATAAAGCGATGATTGATGCGATTTTTGAATACGGAAGGTATTAGGAGGGAGGCGGCTCGGTATGGCCGAGAAATATCAGGTTTACACCAATCAGCAGGCTTTTGAAGATCTGGGCGCCGTTGATATATGTCCGACTAAAAAAGAAGTGGACCGCTTAAGAAACCTGGCCTGCCGGATGGCGGAAATTGCAAACGGCGAGGATATGGCGGTCCGCAAACGGCAGTGGAAAGCTTTGCGTGACCTAAAACCGGAGCGGCCCATGATTTTGTTTGAAACGCTTTCCGTATCCGGTTTTTTGAGCGACAGCGAGCTTGTGTGCGAGCATCCCTTTTTGCGCAATGCCGAAAAAAGTTTATTATACGGCATCAAGCAGTATGACGAAGTTGGAGACGATATTGTTTTAGAAAAATATTTTCAATTGGCATGGCGGGTACTTCGTTCCGATTACGGCGTTCAGATTGTTGAACATCATGCAAAAGACTCTATGGGGTATATGTCAAATTTTCCCATTGCGACGCCGGATGACCTGGGCAAACTTAAAGAGCGGACTTTTTATGTGGACCGGGAAAGGACACTGGCATTCCGGGATACGCTGACCGGCATATTCGGCGATGTTCTTCCCGTACGGGTAGGCAACTATGACAACTGGTTTGGAGAAACAGGGTTTAATCCTTTTTGCGGAAACAATGCGCCTGTTTTGACGATGGATCTATTCAAGCTGGTAGGCAATGAAAATATGATGTTTTGGCCGTATGATTATCCGGAAGCGCTTAAAGAGCTGCTTGATTTTCTGTTGGCCGACCGGATGCGTTTTACAAAATGGCTTTATGAAGAGGGGATATTGGCGCTCAATACCGATAACCAGTTTGCAGGGCCTTCCGGATATGGATATGTTTCCGGCCTTCCGGGTCCGGATAGCAATACGGACGTACATCTCAAGGATTGCTGGACCTGGGTGGAGTCCCAGGAAACAAACCTTTTTTCTCCGGAAATGTTTGACGAATGGTTTTTGCCGTATCTGGCCGCATATGCAAATCAGTTTGGAATGGTAACCTATGGCTGTTGTGAGCCGGTGGACGACCGGATCGAATACATTAAAAAAGCAATTCCTGACCTTAGGACGGTGTCCGTTTCCGGATGGAATAATTTTGAGCGGGTGGCGGAATCTTTGGGATCCGGCTATGTATATTGCCGGAAGCCGAATCCGACTTTTATAAGCGGGGCCGAAGCCAGCTGGGACGGCGCGCGGGAAGATATTGAGAGAACTTGGAATTGCACCAAAGATAAAGTAGTGGAGTTCATTGTCCGCGATGTTTATGATGTGGGCGGAGACATGGACAGGATTGCGCAGTGGGTAAAAATGACCCGCGAGATCATAGGACTTTAGAAAAGAGGGACAAAAATGTTTGAAAGCGCATTTAATCTGAAGTTTAATCTGCATAAGGCATATACCGATATCGGAATTTCGGATGAAGACGCAGAGCGGTTGGCCTGCGTATATGGCATTGATCCGGAAGAGATTGGTGGAATTTTGGAAGGCTTTGCACAGGAAAACCAAAAAAACGCAAAGAGCATTGTTCAAAAGCACGGCTTGCTCGGGGTTTCTCCAAACATAAAGAAGAAGATCGCTTATATCGGAGATTCGATCACCAGTGACAGAAACAGTCACCAGAGGATCATGCAATGCATTTTAGAACCTTGGACCGGTATAGAAATGAGGGATTTCGCTATATCCGGTTGGAAGGTGAGCGATGTTCTGACGGCCTATTTTCCGGGGATTGATGCGTTTGCGCCGGATATTGCCGTTATGATGATCGGTACAAACGATATGCGTATGACGGATGATGAATTTGCCTATAACCATACAAGTGTCGGTGAGTTTGAACGGGACCTTGATTATGTGGTGAAAAAACTGGTGAAGTCCGGATGCCGGGTGATTTTGTGCACCCTTCCGCCTTTTTGCATGAAAAAAATGACGCCGGCATTGCCCGACTGGAAGATCCTTTACACGCCGGAGGGCCGGGGAATTTATGATAAGGTGATCATCCGGACGGCGAAAGACAATGGCTGCCTGCTGGCGGATATGCGCGAGAAATATGATGCATTTGATCCTGCGGATATTACGATTGAAGACGGGCTGCATTTAAATGCAGCCGGACAAACTTTGTTGGCAGGCGAAATATACGGAATTCTCAAAAAACTGCTTGCGCTTGAGGCATAAAAGGCTTTTATAAGAGAAGGAGGGGACGAAGATGCCTTTTGATTATTCGATTTATGATGAATGGTTTACCTACGGCCCGTATATTTCCAAAGTTCATCCAGAAAGCAGCGCACTGATCATTGTGGATATGACGTATATTTCCAGCCACAGGGATTATGGCGTAGGCGCAATATTAAAATCAAAAGGGACAAATGCGGGGGAGTATTTTTACGACCGGGTCGAGAAGATGCTGATTCCCAATCAGAACAGGCTGGCATCCTTTTTCAGGGAGAAGGGCATGCCGGTTATATTTATAACTTTTGCGCCCGGACGCCCGGATGGGAGGGATATTTATCCTCTTGGGCAGATATCGGATATCGAAAGCCAAAAGAACAACCTGGATCTCTTTATTGCCGAAAATCAAAAAACGTTGGGTGTGGTGGACGAGCTTGAGGTGTGCGCGGAGGATATGGTGATCAACAAATTGTCATCCGGCGCTTTTTATACGTCCAATCTGGATGCAACTTTGCGTTTCATGGGAATCAAAACATTGTTCTTTACGGGCGTATGTACCAATATGTGCGTTGAATCCACGGCGCGCGAGGCGGTGGACCGGGGATACAATGCGATTCTGATTGACGATGCGACCGCGACCTACCGGGAATCCTGGCAAAAGAGCACCTGCGAGATATTTAATTTGATTTTCGGCGTGACCGTAAATACGAATGATGTGCTAGAGGAGTATCCCTGGCGCGACTGGGGCAAATACGACCTTTAAAACCAGATTTTATTTTTGAAAGGAGCGTGCGGCATATGCCGCGCAGATGGTGAGGTATGAACGAAAGAGAACGCTTTTTGAACACCTTCCGGTACAAACCGGTTGACAGGGCCGTAAAATGGCCGCCCCTCGATGTATGGGCAACTACCTGGCATCGCTGGGCCAAGGAAGGTCATACCAGTATGGTGACCGAGCAGATCGGGGAGCACGGCGGCGCGGGAAATTTGAGTTTTTGGGATTATTTTGGATGCGACCGTCAGGATGAGGTGGGCATTTACTATGGGTTCTCGCCGGGATTCGAGTATAAATTGATAACGGAAGATGAAACAACGGTGACCTTTCGGAACCATGAAGGCATTATTATGCAGGAACTGAAGGAAGGAAGGGAAACTTCCATGCCTCACTGGCTGGATTTCCCAATCAAGACGCCTGAAGATTTTCGTGAGAATCTCTTCCGCTGGGAATTAAACTTTGAAACGCGCTTTCCCGAAAACTGGCTGGACAAATGCAAGCTTTGGAAACACCGTAAGGTGCCGCTCAGAATGTGGGCGGACCGGGAAGGCGGATTTTTTGGTCCGCTCAGAAATTTGTTTGGCCTCGAGGGCCTTTCCTATATGTTTTATGATGATATAGAATTTATAGAAGAAGTGTTGGATCGAAAAGTGGAGTGCATGATCCGTATTATCGACCGTATCATGGTGGATATTGAGTTTGACTATTTTGTTTTTTGGGAAGACATGTGCTACAAGAACGGCCCCTTGCTTTCGCCGGAACTGTTTAAGAAATATCTGGTACCCAGATACAAGAAGGTGACCGATCATCTGCGCGCAAAAGGGATTGATATTATATTTGTGGACAGTGACGGGGATGTGACCAAGCTGGTGCCTTTGTGGCTGGAAGCCGGTGTGAACGGTATCTTGCCTTTTGAAGTGCAGGCCGGTATGGATGTGAACGCCTTCCGCAAAGAATATGGAAAAGACCTGCTGATGATGGGCGGGATTGATAAACGTGCGCTGATTACCGGCGGAAAAGATATAGACGATGAACTCAAAAGAGTGGCGCCTTTGGTGGAAGAAGGCGGCTATATTCCATGGTTGGATCATTCGGTGCCGCCGGATGTGAGTTACGATAACTTTTTATATTATATGGACGCTCTTGATAAACTTTGTACAGGCAGACTTTAAAAATATGGAGACGGCTTTTTTGCCGTCTCCTTTTTTTGGCAGCTTTTTGAAAAAGATTGAATACCCGCCGGTTTAAAGACTTTTTTTAATTGTGGTTCATTATTTATGACATGAATTTCATTAATTTTAATTTAAATATTGACAGCGGGCGGTTTTGGTTATACAATTGGTTTATCGATAAACTAAAATTTAATGGAGGTGGTATTTATGACCCGGTTTCAATTTTTTGGGTTTTCCACATTTTTGATTACAACGGAAGACGGAAGAAACATTCTGATCGATCCTTATATCGACGATAATCCGAAAGCCCCTATGAAAACGGAAGATCTGCCCAAAATTGATCTGATTCTGGCCAGTCATGGCGCTTTTGACCATATGAAGGATACGGGCAAGATTGCCATGCGGGATAAGAGCAAGATCATTTGCGGCGGAGAGACGATGAACCTTCTGATAGAGCAGGGGGTACCCAAGGAGCAGATTACCAATACGGTGTGGGGGCTGGCGGTACGGCAGTGCGGGATCACGGTCCGTCCGGTGGTGAGCATGCACCGTTCGTCGGTGGTATTGCAGAGCGGGGTTGCGATGGACGGCTTTGCACTGGGATTCATTATTTATCTGCCGGACGGCACCCGCGTGTACAATGCGAGCGATACCGCGCTTTTTTCGGACATGAAACTGATAGGAGAGCTGCACCGGCCGCAGGTGGGACTGATGAACGTGACCATTGAAAACTGTTTTGATTTTTTGCCTGAATTTTTGACCGGCGAAATGACCCCGTATGAAGCGGCCTTAGCCAGCCAGTGGCTGGGACTTGAATATGCGGTGGCCTGCCACTATACGAGCAAAGACAATAAAGATGTTGCGGAATTTGAGGATATACTTAAACTGATGCGTGATAAAAACGGAAACGGATCACCTGTGCCGGTGATTATGGATCCGGGAGAAACGTTTGTTTATCCGCCCCAAAAATAGAGAAAAGGAGTATTGAAATGGGAAAAACGGGATTTATAGGACTGGGGATCATGGGCAAACCCATGGCGAAGAACCTGGTGCGTGCGGGCTATGACCTGGTGGTTTATGATATTGTGCGCGAGGCGGTTGCGGAGCTTGAAAAAGAAGGCGCCAGGGGAACGGAGAGTATTGGCGAAGTTGCACAAAACTGTGATGTGATCGTAACTATGCTGCCTAATTCGCCCCATGTGAAAGAAGTTGTGCTGGGCGCGGGCGGTGTTTTGGAGAATGCGAAGGCGGGAACCATTATTGTTGACATGAGTTCAATATCGCCCATTGTGTCAAAAGAAGTTGGTAAGGAGTGCGCGAAGAAGGGGGTAATCCTGATTGACGCGCCGGTATCCGGCGGAGAGCCTAAAGCTGTAGACGGAACACTGGCCATTATGGCCGGCGGTGATGAAAAAGCCTTTAATCAAGTAAAAGATATGCTGCTGGTCATGGGTGCGTCCGCTGTTCTGGTAGGAGAACTGGGAAGCGGGAATACGACAAAACTGGCAAATCAGATTATCGTTGCACTAAATATTGCGGCAATGGGAGAGGCGATGGTGCTGGCGACCAAAAGCGGCGTGGATCCGGAGAAAGTCTTTAACGCCATACGGGGCGGCCTGGCCGGTTCGACCGTACTGGATGCAAAGATGCCCTTACTGCTGGCCGGTAATTTTAAACCGGGATTCCGCATTGAGCTGCATATCAAAGATCTGCAAAACGCGCTGGATGCCGCGCATACCGTCGGCTCGCCCATCCCGCTGACTGCAGAGGTAATGGAAATGATGCAGGCGTTGAAGGTGTCCGGACATGAAAAGGACGACCACGGCGGTCTGGTGCAGTACTTTGAGCAGCTGGCAGGCGTCCAGGTGCGGAAATAAAATTTTTAGATAGAGGGTAATATTATTATGGATAGCAAGACAAAAAAAATCATTCAGAACGCAATTCCCTGCCTGACTGCGCTGAAAGCGCCCGCGGATCTTTCTTTGGACAAACAAAAAGAAATGTTCCGACAGATGTGCGTGATCAGAGAGTTTGATTCGCAGGTGCGTACGCTCTGGATGAAAAATGATATTTACGGACTCGCGCATTCTTATGTGGCGGCAGAAGCGATTGCGGTGGGGGCATGTACGGCGCTGAATGCCGACGATTATATAACGTCCACGCACCGTGGCCACGGGCATACCATCGCCAAAGGGGCAAACGTGCGCGCTATGATGGCGGAACTGCATGGAAAATATGAAGGACTGAACCATGGAAAAGGCGGTTCCATGCACATTGCGGACGTTGACATCGGGATGCTGGGCGCAACCGGTATTGTCGGAAGCGGAATGCCCATTGCCGTTGGATCCGCGCTGGCTGCAAAAGTGCTCAAAAACGGAAAAGTAACGGTCTGTTTTCATGGAGACGGCGGGACCAACCAGGGGGTTTGGCATGAATCCATCAATATGGCGGCTGCGTGGAAACTGCCCGCGGTGTTTCTTATAGAGAACAACCAGCATGCGATTGCAACAAAATCCTGCTGGGTATGCGGAGAAAACCAGCTTTATAAACGTGCAGCAGCTTACAACATTGAGGGCGTCCAGGTAGATGGATTTAATGTGTTTGAAGTGTATAAAGCCGTTCAGAAAGCTGCGAAAAAAGCGCGGGAAGGAAAAGGCCCTACGCTGATAGAGGCGCGCTTCATGCGGATACTTGGCCATTTTGTGGCCGACGACCAATGGTACAGGGATTTGGATGAAGCCAACCTGTTTTGGGAGGTGGATCCCATTAAGCGGATGCGTGAATATTTTGTAGCGGAAAACCTTCTGAGTGAGAAGGAAGTAGATGAGATCCAGGCGGACGCGGTAGCCGAAGTAGCGGACGCGATCGATTATGCGCAGAATGAATGTACCGAACCGCCGGCCGATATTCTGTATGACGACATATACGCCGACGGCGAGATCATTTATTAGTGTGGAGGAAAAAAGAATGGCAGAAATAACTGTACGTCAGGCATTGAACGATGCACTGAAAGAAGAGATGAAAATAGATCCCACGATCATCGTGATGGGATGTGATGTCGGCGTGAGGGGCGGTCCTTTCGGGATCACGCTGGATTTGCAGAAGCTCTACGGCGAAGACCGTGTCATTGACACGCCGATATCCGAATCTTCCTTTGTGGGCGCGGGCGTGGGCGCGGCGGCGACCGGCCTGAGACCTTTGGTGGAAGTGCTGTATTCCGACTGGATCACGCTTGGCATGGACCAGCTGGTGAACATGGCGGCTAAAATGCGGTACATGTTCGGCGGAAAAGTACACATGCCTTTGGTGGTTCGCGCACCTTTTGGCGCCGGCGGCGGGATTGCGGCACAGCATTCGCAGTCTTTTGAGGCGTGGTTTAATCATGTGCCCGGGTTCAAGGTGGTGGCGCCGATTGAACCGTATGACGTAAAAGGCATGCTGAAAAGCGCGCTCAGAGATGACAACCCGGTGATATTTTTTGAACACAAACGCAGCTACGGGCTGAAAGGCGAAGTGCCGGACGGCGAGGAAGGAAAGACATATACGGTTCCGTTTGGAAAAGCGGCACTGCGCAAAGAGGGCACGGATGTAACAATTGTTGCATATTCTATGATGGCAAGGCATGCCCGTGCGGCGGCACAGGAGCTGGAAGGGGAAGGAATATCCTGTGAGGTGATCGACCTCATATCCCTTCTGCCGCTGGATTATGAAACGGTAATGAATTCGATAGGGAAGACAGGCCGGGTGGTGGTGTGCCAGGAAGCCAATCTCCGTGGAGGCATGGCCAGCGATATTGTAGCGGAAATAATAAGCCGCGGATTCGATTTGCTGGATGCGCCGCCGGTCAGGGTAGGGGCGCCCAACGTGCCCATGCCTTACAACAAAGGGTTAGAAGCGCTGTGCATACCTGATGCGAATAAGATCAAAGAAGCGGTTTATGCGGTGCTGAGCAACGATTAACAGAGGGTGTAGTTATGGCGAAAAAAATGGCTTTGCCTAAGATAGGCGTAAATATGACCGAGGCCATGATCACAAAATGGCTGGTAAAAGAAGGGGACACGATTAAAGACGGCGATCCGGTGTTGGAAGCGGAAACGGATAAATCCATTCAGGAAATCTATGCAACCGAATCCGGCGTGGTGAGCAAACTGCTCGCGGCTGAAGGCGATACAGTGGAATGCGGAGTCGATATTTTGGAACTGGACGGGGCCGAAGAAGAAGAAAATAAGCCCGCTTTGCCTGCAGAGAAAAAAGAAGAGAAAAAGACGGCTTCTCTGGCTGTGCCTGCGCAGACGGCGCCTCGTATGGCGGCAACGCAGGGCCGCCGGCTGAGGGTATCTCCCCTTGCAAAGAAAACTGCTAAGGAACTGGGAGTGGATATACGGGACGTTCCGGCGGCAAAACCCGGCGCGCGTGTTGTAAAAGCGGATGTCATGGCTTTTGCATCTGTACTCCCGGCGCAGAGAGACGACCTTAAGGAGATGGACCCGGAAGTGGTACCGCTTTCGGCGACGCGGCGGACGATTGCCGCACGTCTTTCGGAAAGCAACCTGGAAAAACCGTGCGCTTCTTTAACCCTAAGCGTGAATGCCGGGGCCCTGCTGGAATTGAAAGCAAAATATGCAGGGCAGGGCTTAAGGGTGAGTTTTGATGCGATGATGGCTAAAATAACGGCCGGTGCGCTGAAAAAACATCCCATGATCAACTCCGTACTGGAGGGGAACAATATTCTGTTAAAACGGGGCATTCATGTCGGCGTTGCGGTGGATACCCCTGCCGGACTGAACGTAGCCGTTTTAAAAAATGCGGATCAAAAAACAATTCCAGTGCTGTCGGACGAGCTGGCGCGCATGGCGGAAGACGCAAAAGCATCCCGGCTTGGGCCGGAGGCATCTTCCGGAGGCACTTTTACGGTGACCAACCTGGGGATGTTCGGAATTGAGCAGTTTACGCCCATTATTAATCCGCCTGAGTGCTGCATCCTTTCGGTTGGCGCGATACGGCGGGAGTTTGTGCCGGATGCGGACGGGCTTCCGGTGGTTGAGCAGCGTTTTTCCATAACGCTGGTATTTGACCACAGGATTGTCGACGGAGCGCCCGCTGCGAAATTTTTGCGGGATGTGAAGGAAATGATCGAGATGCCCGCATTGCTGGCTTGACAGGAGGCGTTTATGTCGGATCACAGTTTTGACGTTCTGGTCGTCGGCGGAGGACCGGGCGGTTATGTAGCGGCCATCAAAGCGGCTATGCTTGGGAAAAAGGTGGCGCTGGCAGAAAAAGAAAATCTGGGGGGCGTATGTCTGAACTGGGGATGTATTCCAACCAAGTCTTTGCTTCGAAATGCGGAAGTTTTGCGCACCTTTGCGGATGCGGCTGCATTTGGCGTAAAAGTGGAGCATTTTTCGGCCGATTACGCAAATGCGCAGGAACGAAGCCGTGCTGTAAGCGCACGGCTCGTTTCGGGCGTGGAATATCTGATGAAGAAAAACAGGATCACGGTTTTTAAAGAGCAGGCAACATTTATATCTTCCAAAGAAGTTTTGCTTCAAAATTCAAAAAAGCGAATTTCTGCACGAAACGTGATTATTGCAGCCGGGTCGTTGCCCGCCCGGTTGCCCTTCCTGGATTATACGCTTCCTAACGTGCTGGATTCAAAAAAGGCATTACAAATAAAAAAGGTACCAAAGAGCATTCTTATCATCGGCGCAGGAGCAATCGGCATGGAGTTTGCGACGGTTTTTCATGCATATGGATCAAAAGTGAATATTGTTGAAATGCTGCCCCGTGTGCTGCCGAACGAAGATGAAGAAATCTCTGCTTTTGTACATAAAGAATTTACGAAAAAAGAGTTTGGGATTCATACGGGAGCAAAAATATTGCGGGTGGAAAACGACGGAAAAACAGTTGCTGCAAAGATTGAAAAGGACGGAAAAACTTTTGTTGTTAAAGCAGACGCAGTGTTGGCGGCAACCGGTATACGTCCGAATACGGAAGGGCTTGGCATTGAAAAAACGGGATGCGTTCTGGATGGAAAGGGACATGTTGCCGTAGACGATATGATGCGTACAAACATATCCGGCGTATATGCAATAGGAGATGTTACCGGAAAATGCGCTTTGGCGCACGCCGCAAGCGCACAGGGGATCCTCGCGGCGCAGCATATTTGCGGCATGGAAGCAGAAAAAATTGTGTATGAAAATATCCCGAAATGCACATACGCTCATCCCGAATGTGCGAGTGCAGGTTTAACCGAAGCCGGTGCACGGGCTGCCGGGATTGATGCGGGGACAGCTGTTTTTCCCTTCAGCGCAAACGGAAAAGCGATTTCCTACGGCGAAGATGCGGGAATGGTGAAACTGGTGTTCGACAAAAGGGACGGATTGCTTCTGGGCGCGCATATGACGGGCATGCATGTGACGGAAATGATATGGGGCATTGTCGGATATCTCGGTATAGAGATGACCGTGGAAGAAATGGCCTGGGTGATTCATCCGCATCCGACTGTCAGCGAGACAATTATGGAGGCCGCGCATATCGCATGCGGCGAACCGATTCATATTTAAAAGAGGAAAAAATATGGAGAAAAAACCGGAATGTACGGACATTTGCCCGGAATGCGGATTGAAGCTTGTTTTTGAAAAAGGTATCTGCTTCTGCCCCGGAGAGTACTGCGGTTTTAAATGCAGCGCATGTAGTCAGGGCGAAACTTTTGTTTTAAAAGATAAAGGGGTGAAATAGATGGAGTTTACCGGCCGTACGGCCATTGTGACCGGTGGCGCCCAAGGGATTGGCAGGGGATGCTGCCATAAGCTTGCATCTTTGGGTGCGAATGTGGTTGCCGCCGATATTGACTTTGAAAAAGCTAAGGAAACGGCCAGGCTGATTGTGAAGGAAGGTGGCCGGGCGGAACCCTTCTGTGTAGATTTAAGAAAGGTTTCTGAGATTCGGGAGATGGCGGCCTTTGCGGCGGATGCCTTTGGCGGGATCGATATTCTGATCAACAATGCCGGCTTGCTTCATTCAACGCCGGTGGAAGAGATTACGGAAGAAGAGTGGGACCGTATTTCAGACGTAAACCTGAAAGCCGTGTTTTTTGCGTGCCAGGCCGTGCTTCCGTATTTTAAAGAGCGGGGCGGTGGGAAGATCGTAAATATGTCTTCCCTGGCGGGCCGAAACGGCGGATTTGCGAACGGGCTTGCATATTCGGCGACAAAAGCGGGGATTATAGGGCTTACCAAGGGGCTTGCGACCAGACTGGCGGGATTTTCCGTTAACGTAAATGCTATCTGTCCGGGGACGACCCGGACGGATATACTGAAAAGTTTTTCGGACGACAAAATCCATGAGCTGGAAGGAAAGATTCCGCTCGGGCGGCTTGGGAGCGTAGACGATATTGCAAACGCGGTCTGCTTTTTATGTGCGGACGAAGCGTCTTTTATTACCGGCGTTTCTCTTGATGTAAACGGCGGGATGTATATTGGATAATGAAAGAGGGGAAAGAAAAATGAGCTTTCGATACGCTGGTGCCGATTTCACTTTTCCGCTGCTTCCTCATGATAAGGTGATCGCTTTGATCGCCTTGCTTGGGTTTGACGGAATCGATGTCGGACTGTTTGAAAACCGTTCTCATCTGCAGCCGTCAGGCGTGCTGCATCAGCCCGGAAAAAATGGAAAAGAGCTGGGAAATAAGGCCGCGGATGCCGGACTTTGTGTGGCCGACGTTTTTTTGCAGTGTGATGTGGAATTTGCGCCCAAAGCCATCAATCATCCGGATGAAAAAGTGCGCCGTGAGGCCAGGGATTACTTTGTAAAAATGGCGGAGTATGCGGTGGCTGCGGGATCAGGGCATATCACTTGCCTGCCGGGCGTGCACTTTCAGGAGGAGAGTTTTGAAGCCTCTTACGGACGTGCGATGGAAGAATTGGATTTCAGAATCAGGGTTGCGCAGGAAGCGGGATTGATTTTTGGTGTGGAGCCGCATTTAGGGTCCATTATTGATACGCCTAAAAAAGCGCAGACTTTAATGGAAACAATGAAGGGTTTGACGGCCACACTGGATTATACCCATTTTACCAAAATTGGAATACCGGATGAGGAGATTGAGATATTAATGCCGTATGCTTCTCATTTTCATGCCCGGGGTGCAAAAAAAGAAGCTCTCCAGACCGTTTTATCCGAAAATGTTATCGACTATGCCCGGGTGGTCCGGCAGATGAAAAAGACGGGGTATACCGGTTATGTGGGAATAGAATATATCTGGATGGATTGGGAAGGTTGCAACCGCACGGACAATGTATCGGAAAGCATCCTCCTGAAAGATTTAATGAAAAAAGCTGAAACGGAGGTCGCATAGATGGGAAAGCTTGATGGAAAAGTAGCCTGGGTGAGCGGTGCGAACAAAGGGATCGGAGAAGGCATTGCGCGGCTGTTTGCGCGCGAAGGCGCAAAGGTTGCCATGATAGGACGGACGACACAGGAAGGCGAGAAAAAAGCAAAAGAGATTTGCGCGGACGGCGGCGAGGCTTTTTTTATCACTTGTGACGTGACCAGTGAAGAGCAGATTAAAGCATCGATTGAAGCGACGGCACAGCGGTATGGTACGATTGATATTCTGATCAATAATGCCGGAATAGTGGATGTAAAAATGCTGCATGAATATACGGTGGAAGATTGGGATTGGGTGATGGACTTAAATGTCCGTTCGATTTTTCTTTCTTTTAAATACGCGTTTCCGTATTTAAAAGAGCACGAAAACAGTTATGTGGTCAATTTGGGGTCTATTTCCAGTTTTGTGGGGCAGGATTCGACGCCGGTGTACACAACTTCAAAAGGAGCGGTGTTGAATCTTTCCAAGTCGATCGGCCTGGATTATGCGCGGTATGGTGTGCGGTGCAATTGTGTATGCCCGGGCATTACGGATACTCCCATGCTGCATACGCACCTGAATACCGAAAAAGACCCACAGGCACATTACCGGCAGAGGCTAAGGCGTGTGCCACTGGGCCGGTCGCTGACGCCTGAAGATGTAGCAAAAACCTGCCTGTTTTTTTCCTGTGAAGATTCTTCCGGGATTACGGCGACGTCGCTGATCGTTGACGGCGGGTACCTTGGGTGTGCAGAATGGGATACAAGCAAACACGAAGATTGAGGAGAGAAAAATGCAAAGAGTTTTTTTTAAGATGCGCTGCCTGCCCGGAAAGCAGGAAGAGTATGTGAGGCGGCATCATCTTCTGATGCACTTCAAAGACGCGGAAGGGATCAGTGAAGAAGAAAGGCAGCTTTTAAAATCCACCTGGGAGTTGCATAAGGCTGCAGGAATACAAAATTACAGTATCTTTTTGATCGGATGCGATTTGTTTGCTTATTTTGAAGCGGAAGATTACAGGAAATCTTTGGAGCAGGTGACCGCGAGCCCCGATGGGCAGGCCTGGCAAAAGTATATGGATGGATTTTTGCAGCAGGAAAACGGAGTTCCCGTCATGCAAATGTGTGAGCAGTCTGTTTTCTATATGGAATGAATAAAAACGCCGAGAGGCGTTTTTATTATGAAAAAAGATTAAAATATAATAATATTGGCATATAATTTCGCTATCTTTATTTTTTGAATAAATTCCTTTGACAATCATGTTTTTCGAAACTATTATAATAAATAAGATTGCATTTCATCTTCTTTAATCATAATAATATAAATATATTGCACAAAAAAATTTAAAATAAAAATAGCAGGAGGTTGATGATACCAATGGCAAAACTGGAACCTAAAGTGAGGCCTAAAATCGGGTTGATGTACACCGGACTTGCGGCTTACTGGCCGCAGTTTCCTGAGTTTTTGGAAATAGGCTCGAACATGTATGATAAGTACATCAAACGTTTCTCTGAGATTGGCGATGTTGTGGAAGCAAAATTTGTAGATACGCCTGAAAAGTCGGAGGAAGCGGGAAAAGCGTTTGCGCGGGAGGGAATTGACATTTTGTTTATTCTGCCGTTTGGCTATACGACGGGGATGATTATTGTTCCTTGCGTGAAGCAGATTGCAGAGAATATCCCGCTGCGCCTTTTGGTTACCCACGAAGACGCGACTTACGACTATAAAACGGCAAGCACTTCCCATTTTTTGCATCACAGCGGTATTTGCTGTATACCCGAATATTCGGGTACGCTTCTTAGGCTCAAACGCAAGTTCAAGGTGATAACAGGATGGTTGGAAGATGAGCGGTTTTGGATGGAAATCAAAAAAGATTCTATCGGTGCAGCAACGGCGGCAGCGTTCAGGTCGCTTAACTTTGCCGTTATCGGCAGTCATTATACCAACATGACGGATATGCCTGCGGATGACCACCGCCAGATCAAGGCTACCGGAAAAATGTTCTTGCGGCCCGAAATAGAAGAGTTTGAAGTGGAGTATGGAAAAGTCACGGAAGAAGAGATAAGAGACATGTACCGGCAGTTCAGGGAATTTTACGATGTGGATGAAACGGTAACCGATGAGCATATGTATGAATCCGCCAAGATCGCGGTCGTGTATGACAAAATTATCAAACGGTACGACATCAGCGGGTTCGGCTACTACTGGTGGGGAGTTTCCGAACTGGTCACACAACTGCGTGCACAGTCGACGTTAGCCGGATCCCGGTTGGCTTCCATGGGGTATCCCAACGTAACCGAAGGAGACGTGAAAACCGCCATGGCCATGAAAGCAATGGACCTCATGGGCGCCGGCGGTATGTTCTTAGAGTTCAATACCATTGATTACAAGGATGAATTTATTCTGATCAGCCATGACGGACCGGTAAACTTTAATGTTTCGGAAGGACGGCCCAAGTTGCAGCATCTGGAAGTGCACCACGGAAAGACCGGCAAGGGGCTGGGGGTTGACTTTAATCTGAAAAAAGGTCCGGTAACATTATTGAACTTAACCCAGTTTGATTACGAATGCGACACGTATAAACTGATTTATACGGTGGGTGAAGTGATAGACGGAGACATTCTTCAGGTGGGAAATCCCAATGGGCGCCTGAAAGTTTCTAAACCGATCCCGCAATTTGTTGACGAATGGTGCCAGCAGGGGCCCATTCATCACAGCTCGCTCGGCATTGGAGATTTTTCGCGTGAGATAGAAACATTTGCGGAAGCGATGGGGTTTAAATGCGTACGCGTATAGGAGTAATCCTCCCCTGAAGATACAGAGAAGGGGACTGCACATAGGGGCAGGGCCGCTGCAAAATTGCAGCGGCCCTGTTTTTCTTACACAATTTCAAAGTCTTTTTGTTTGTGATTTTCCGGACCCAGGAAAATATGGCCGGATTTAGCTGCCTTGATTCCGCAGCATTCCACATTTGTCTTCGGGCAGATAATCAAAGCGATGCTTATGATATAACAAATCGGCGGGAGAATTTGCTATCAGGCAAATATAGCTGTCCTCGTGTGTGTTTTCTTCAAAATAGCGGTCAATTTCTTTCATGATCCGTTCCGCAAAACCTTTGCGGCGGTATTCTTTGTCCACCATGATGTCGCTCACAATGTAGGTGATACCACGGTCGCCAACGATTCTCCCAAAGCCGACCAGTTTTTTTTCATCGTACAAAGAAACGGTGAACAGAGAGTTTTGAAGGGCTGTTTTACTCCGCTGCAAATCTTTGCTTCCCATCCCGGAGCGCAGCCGCAGGCTTACGTACTCTTGGGCCGCCGGTATTTCATAGACCTGTTTTATATTCATATTTACTCCTATTGTTGTTTTCATATAAGCGGCAGGACATTTAATGACTGACAGAAACGTTGGCAGGCTACAAAATAGCGGCGCGCAAAAACCTGCAGAAAGCGGCCTTGTGCAGGAAAAGTTATTTGGGCGCGGGCCGGTATTGCTTTTTGAATTGCAACGGCGTGACGCCTGTTTTTTGTTTAAAAATATTGATAAAGTGACAGGCGCTGTGAAAACCTACCGTTTGCGCGATTTGTGCGACCGAAAGATCCGAATGCTGCAGCAGTTGTTTGGCACTGTTGATACGGGCGCCGATAACGTATTCCATTGGAGAAAAACCGGTATATTTTTTGAATTCTTTTGCAAAGTGAAATTTACTGACAATCAGTTTTTTTGCAAAGTAATCCAGAGAAAGATCCTGCGAAAAATGCGCGTCGATATCTTTAAGAGCCGTATTGATAAAAGCGGGTGCGTTTGCCTGGGGAGAAATGACCGCACCGGCGGTAAAAAGGATCTCGGTTAAAAGATCCACCAAAAGTTTTGAAGACAGAAATTCGGCGCCTATGCTTTTGGTTTTATTAACAGAAACCAGTTTTTCAAGAAGCAGGCGTATTTTGGGATTACTGTCCGCATTGAGGTATGGAACGTTTTTTGTTTTATATTGGGAAAAATATCCCCGTGCTAAATAACCGCTGAACTGCACCCAAAGAATCTGCCAGGGCTCTTTACTGCTTTTTGCGGTGAAATGGGTGTGCGACTCCATGGAATCCGCAAAAACAAGCGTGCCGCGCGTAAGCTTAAAACGGTTGTCGGCGTCCCGGTATTCTCCGGTACCGCTTAGAGTGAGCATAATCAGATAAGAGGCGATACCTTCCTGCCGGGTATAATATTTTGATTTTGCACGGAAGAGCCCGAGTTCCTGTACGTAAAGCAAAAAAGATTTTGCCGCTTCGCTGGGGGTGTTAAATATCCAGACCGAGTCTTCCGTAAGATCTTTTGTAAAGATTTTGGTAAGTGTTTCCATTGAACCAAGCCGCCTGCAAGATTGTTTTATTTTAAAACCGGATATTATTATTATAACATGTATAAAGGATTATTGCACAGGACAAAAAAATAGTATTTTATAAAAAACAGACCGTGATAAAAAGGATGATGAAAAAAAGAAAAAGATATTATTGACATATGCCCGAAACGATGCTAATATAGTTATGGGCATATGATAATAATAAGGAGTATGTTCTGAGATGACAAAGAGCGGTTTTGAAAGCCTGACAGCCTCCAAAGGAGATTATTTGAAAGTTTTGTATGAGCTTGATGCAATGGAAGACGGGATCCATACGGTTGATGTTGCGAGAAAAATGGAACTGTCTATTCCCAGTGTAAGCAGGGCCATGAAGGAACTGGCGGAAGTGGGATATGTAAGCAAGGTAAAATACGGCACAATACGCCTGACCGAAAAAGGGATACGCGCAGCCTGCGTTATAAAAAAACGCAATGAACTGCTTGTTCTTTTTTTGACACGGGTATTGGATGTGGAGCAGCAGGTGGCCATGCGTGACGCTTGCCGCCTTGAGCATGCATTGAGCTGTGAAACAACCGGGAAGCTGGAAGAATATCTTAAAACAAAAGCCAATGCTTTTGGGGAAGCAGGCGGGGAGATGAAGTCATAAGAAAGCCGCTTGGAAAAAGAAAAAGGAGATGAAAAAAATGCCGAGAGGAGACGGAACCGGTCCCATGGGTATGGGGCCTATGACCGGTCGGGCGGCCGGCCGGTGCGCCGGAAACGGCGCATATGCACGCCGTTCTGCGCGTGCAGGAGGATACGGCTGCAGAAGAATGTATTATGAAACCGGATTGCCCCGGTGGGCACGTTATCAGGAGGAAACGCCAGCTGCAGAAGAAAAAGAATTTCTGGCTGCGGAAACAAAGCGTCTTGAAAGCAGGCTTAGCCAGCTTCGGGAACGAATGGACAGCTTGGATATAAACGCCCAGGAGTCCTCAAAAGAGAACTGAAAAATGCCGGCGGATAAACGCCGGCTTTTTCACAAAACCCGGGTAAATGTTTTTAAGATTACAAATTTGTAATTTAAAGATGCACGGTTGACAGATCTTTTGAATGTTTGTACACTAACCATAGCGTATCCTTTTTGATTGTTAAAAACAAAGCATATCTAACGCCGATTGGAGTTGATCAGACTTGGCCAGGCCTACAAAGTGGAGAAAAATTGAAAATATACCTGTGATTCCATATTTTATACCGTCAGAATCGGCGCAGGTTGATTTGCCTGAAATTGTACTTCTTTTAGAAGAATTGGAAGCCGTGCGGCTCAAGGATCTGGAAGGCCTGGAGCAGGAAGAGTGTGCGCAGAAAATGGAGGTTTCCCGGCCGACCTTTCAGCGGATTTTAATTGCAGCCCGGGAAAAAATAGCGGACAGCCTGATCAATGGGAAAGTGATTCATATTGAAGGAGGCAACTTTACCCGGAATATTTGTCCGGTCCGCTGCGAAAGCTGCGGAAAGGAATGGTCTGAAAGCTATGAAAATATGGAACTTATCCGCAGAGGTGAATATACCTGTCCGTCCTGCGGCTCTAAGAAGGTGATGTGCATTCAGAGCTGTTCTGAAAAGTTCTGCCGAAAAAATTGCTGGCGCCATGGGCGGCGGAGTGATGTTTAGAGACTATTTCAAATAAGACGGCCCGGAAAATTTTCCGGGCCGTTTCATTTCAGTTTTCAGGTTTTCTCCAAGACTTTTTTGGAAACGAGAGCAACAAAATGTTGACGTATGCCCATAACTGGGTTAGAATGTAATTGTGAGCATAAGACCATAATTTAAAAAATAATTTTGCTGCCGTCAGAAGTTGCTGTGTAAGTTTGCGGCATATAAGGAGGAAACACCATGCTTACCATCAGGACAATAAACAGCCCGTCTGCCGGTATTCTTAAAATTCTTGCAAAAAAAGCGGCAGATACCCGTTTGCAGGAAGCAGCCAAGGAAGGATCCGTTAATGCACTGGGCCTGGTTCAGGGACAGCTTGCGGACATTTATATGGCGGGCGATATTGCAGAGAAGGCCGCAAGTGTCAAGATTGCCGAGGTTGCGGGAATGTGTCCGCAACATATGAGTATGATTTGCGTGTTTGGAGATGTGGCTGAGGTTGCAGAAGCGCTTAAGGCTGTGCGCGCATGGAGTTTTGAAGAAGATCTGAGCGTATAAATTTTTAAGGATGGGTCAAATATGAAAAAGAAGAAAGCGGAAATGAGATCCTGTTTGCAGCCCGTGCCGAAAGTACTGGTTTCCTGCAGGGGAATGGATGGTGAAAATAATATTCTGGCTGTAGGGTATTGCTGCAACTGCAGTTTTGATCCGCCTATGGTTATGGTGGGCATTGTCCCGGAGCGTTATTCATATAAGATGATAAAAAGCACAGGATGCTTTGTTGTTAACCTGGTGGATCGGTCTTATGAGGAGACTTTTCATTACATGGGCACAAAGAGCGGACGGGACGGGGATAAAATTGCTGCCATGAAGGTTAAGCTGAAAGAGGCAAATTCTATTAATGCGCCGCTTATAGAAGATTGTCCTGTGAATATTGAATGTTTGGTGGTCGATTCCATCCGGACCGGTTCGCATGAAATGTTTGTCGGAAAAGTCGAATGCGTGCATGCGGATGAACGCATGCTGGATGAAACGGGAAAGATAGATTTTTCCATGATTGATTTTTTATAAAAGATTTGATTGAAAAGGAGAGGTTTAAGATGCAAGTTGCTATTCCTTCGGATGCGGATCAAACGGAAGCACCGGTTTGCGTGTCGTTTGGACGGGCGCCATGGTTTGCTATTTTTGACACCATGCGCAACACATTGAAATTTGTAAAAAACAATGCGGCGGAAAGCCAGGGCGGGGCAGGGATAAAAGCTGCGCAGGAGGTACTGGATCAGGGAGCGGAAGCTGTTATATCACCAAGGCTGGGGCAAAACGCAGCCGATGTGTTTACCGCCGCGAAGGTGGGGATTTATGAAGCGCAGGCGGGATCGGTGGAGAAGAATATAGAGCTGTTTCGTGCCGGGAAGTTGAAGTCTCTGAGCGATTTTCATCCCGGGAATCACGGCCAAAAATCTTTATGAAGATTGCTGTTTTAAGTGGAAAAGGCGGCGCGGGCAAAACTTTTGTTGCGGTGAATCTTGCGTATGCTGCCGGGGAAACATACTATATAGACTGTGATGTGGAAGAACCAAACGGTGAACTGTTTTTTAAACCACGGGATACCGTCGAGGAACGGGTCTCTGTTATGACACCGGTTTTTGATGCTGAAAAGTGCACCGGATGCAAGGAGTGCGTAAACTTCTGCAGATATAATGCATTGGCGCTGGTGCGCGGGAAAGTGATGCTTTTCAGAGAGGTCTGCCACGCCTGCGGCGGATGCGTACTCATATGCCCCCAGGAAGCGGCAGGGTATTCTGCCCGGGAAATTGGCACGATCCGGCAAGGCAGCAGCGGAAAAGTCCGCACTTTGAGTGGGCTGCTGGATACGGGCGAAGTCTCCGGCGTGCCGATTATCAAGATGCTGAACCGCAAAACGCCCAGAAAAGGGATTACGGTTATCGACTGCCCGCCCGGAAGCTCCTGTTTGGTAATGGAGAGCATTAAAGAAGCTGATTATTGCGTTTTAGTGGCCGAACCGACCTCATTTGGGGTACACGATCTCAAAATGGCCCTTGAACTTACAGAAATTTTCAATAAGCCTTTCGGAGTGGTTCTGAACAAATGTCTTCCTGAAGAGAATCCTGCACGGGATTTTTGTTTGGGAAGGGGAATTGCAATTCTGGCAGAAATTCCTTTTGACCGGGAGACGCGCCGGTCGGTGTCCTCCGGTGAAGTTGTTTCACTTAAAAATCCATTTTTAAAGACCGTGTTTATGAACATGATGGCAAAAATAAAAAAGGAGGTGCGTCCATGAAAAAACTGCTGTTGCTGAGTGGAAAAGGCGGAACGGGAAAAACAACATTGGCGGGTGCTTTTGTAAAAATGGCGGATGCAAGGGCTTATGCAGATTGTGATGTGGATGCGCCGAATCTGCATTTGATTTTAGCGCCCGAAACCAATCCGATGGAGATGGATTTTTTTGGGCTGGATAAAGCGGTGATAGATCCTTTGCAATGTACGGACTGCGGCCTGTGTGAAAAAGTATGCCGTTTTGACGCTATCAGGGCCGGCCGCGTGGATACCTTCTCGTGTGAAGGATGCGGCGTTTGCGTAGAGTTTTGCCCGGAGGGCGCCATTGCCATGACGAAGCATATTGCCGGAAAAACTGCGCTTTATAAGGAAGAAGATACGGTTTTTTCAACCGCACATCTTAAGATGGGAAGCGGAAATTCAGGAAAACTGGTAACCGAAGTCAAAAAGCAGCTTTACGAAAACGCAGATCAGGACGCTTTGGCTATTATAGACGGATCGCCGGGGATCGGGTGTCCGGTGATTGCGTCCATAACGGGAACGGATATGGTGCTGATGGTAGCGGAACCTTCGGTGTCCGGTATGAGCGATCTTAAGCGGATCGTGAAAACTGCGAAGATGCTCCGGGCGCGCGTCTGCGTCTGTATTAATAAATGGGATCTGAACAACGGTATTGCCCGAAAGATTGAAAGTTATTGCCGCGAGGAAGAAATTGACTTTTTGGGCAGGATTCCTTATGATCCGAAAGTTATCCGGGAATTGAACCGGGGACGCTCTATAGCGGAAGCAAAAAACAGCCCTGCCGAAAAAGCGATTCGAAACGTCTTTTTAAAGACTGTTCAAATATTATTTAAACAATAGGAGATAAAATTATGAAAATTGGTATTGCAAGTGAAGGAGAAATGGTCGCGCAGCATTTTGGCCATTGTGAAGGATTTACTGTTTATACGGTAGAAGGACAAGCGGTTTCAAAAAAAGAATTTGTGCAAAACCCTGGGCATAAACCGGGCCTGCTGCCCAATCTGCTGCATGAAAAAGGAGTGGATGTCGTGGTTGCGGGAGGCATGGGACAGGGAGCCGTGGATATTTTTTGTGCGCACAATATGCAGGTGATTACCGGTGTGAGCGGAAAAACAGACGATGCGGCGGCCGCTTATTTAAAAGGGGCGCTTAAGTCTTCGGGATCGGTTTGTCACGAACACGCGCACAGCGGAGAATGCGGAGAGTAAGGATTTGTCGTAAAGCGGAGATCAGTTTTATCAAAAAGGGTGAATACGCAAAGCCCCGGTCCTTTAAGGCCCGGGGCTTTGCGTATTGATAAAAAAGCTAAAAAGCTAGGAGGATTAAAATTTATCTTTTTCCGTAGGTAAAAGTAGTGTCAAACATGGCTTCAATGTTTTCGGTTTTCGCATCGTCGATCATGGTCCCGCTGTCCATGATGAATCCGCCGCCCGGC
>JAVBVZ010000017.1:0-43975 GCA_036679405.1 Christensenellaceae bacterium | reverse complement strand
TGGACCAGGTGAAGCAGTTTGGGTTTGAGACCTACAGCCCGACCGAATGGATCACCCAGATGCAGGAAGAACAGTCCCGCCAGCAGGGACAGCTTTTTGCGATTGGGTTTATTTCTCTGATCGTATCCGCCATCGGGATTGCAAACACGATGTATGCAAGCATCTTAGAGCGCAGGAGGGACATTGGCATTATGAAGGTGGTAGGGATGAGGATTGCCAAGATACGGCTTTTGTTTCTTACGGAATCCGCGTTTATCGGGTTGATCGGCGGCGCGATCGGAATTGCCGTAAGTTATGTTGCAGCCTTTATTATCAGTTCGGGCGGAGAAGAGACCATGTTTTTGGGAATGTATTTTTCTGCCGGAACGACCGTGCAGATCCCCGTATGGCTTTCCTTGATGGCCCTTGGTATTGCGGCCGGAGTAGGCATTCTTTCAGGCGTATACCCTGCGTATAAGGCGACAAAAATAAGCCCGCTGGAAGCAATGCGCGGAATAAACTGATATGGGAGAAAACGATTACCCTTATCACTGTGTTGGTTGTTTTGGTGTGCGAGTGGGATTTTTTAGCGGGAAAAGAAGGGCCTTTACGGCTGTTTCCCGCTTTGCTGAGGATTTGCACCCGGGTTGCACAGGCTTACTTGTGCGCATCATATACTCAGCGAATGCTGCGATTCCTTGGATCGACCGCAGGACGCGGCCGCTGCGCATTCCTTATGGGTTATAGTATTTAGTGAAGAAAAAACAGGATGCGGTTGCATCCTGTTTTTACTTGGCGGAGAAAGAGGGATTTGAACCCTCGCGCCGGTAACCCGACCTACACCCTTAGCAGGGGCGCCCCTTCGGCCAAACTTGGGTATTTCTCCGTGCCGAAATTGTATTGGATTTTATAAAAACAACTGGCGGAGAGAGAGGGATTTGAACCCCCGGCTCCTTGCGGAGTCACTGGTTTTCAAGACCAGCTCCATAAGCCACTCGGACATCTCTCCGCATTGCCTAAATCAGGCAGCGTTTAAAGTTTATCAAAAATCGGGGGTCCTGTCAATAAAATATGCGCGTATAATACCGGCTGATTTTTTGGCATATGCGGGAAAACGTGCACAGGAACCGGGGTTGAATTTACAGGCTTTCCTTTAGGGAAGTTTTCTTATATAATTATATGTAAACAACAGTGAAAATCTATAAATGTTGACTTTTTGAGAAAAACAATCAAAAAATGTTATTTTCTCTATTGTTAAAGTAACAAAAACATGTTATTATTTATAAAAAAATGATATCTTTGGAGGCTTTATGAATACTGAAAGACGTGAGGAAATTAAAGACATACTCAGAAAACGCGGTGAAGTAAAGCTGAAGGATTTGGAAGAACATTTTCCGGACTGCTCCAGCATGACGCTTCGGCGGGATTTGAAGTTTCTTGAGGACAACGGATACATTAAGCGTACACGGGGTGGCGCGGTTGCAATGAGCCGCCTTTCCATTGCTGCGGAAGACATTTATTCGCAGCGGGCGCTTGAAAACGTGGCGCAGAAATACATAATTGCCAAAAAAGCGCTTCAGTTTATTGAGCGGGGGCGGTCTATTTATGTGGATGCGGGCACGACCATGATGCTTTTTGCGCGCGAGATGGAAGATGAGTATCTGTCCATCATGACAAGCGGGCTGAACATTGGGATGGAACTGATCAAAAAAAACAAGCCGAGCGTGACGCTGATTGGGGGCCAGGTAAACCGGGGGACCATATCTGTTTCCGGTATCAATTCCGCAAGTTTTATAAAAGAAGTGAATATTGATATTGCGTTTATGGCGACCAGCGGATTTTCTACCCAGAACGGGTTTACGAGCGGGACATACACGGAGTGCGAGATCAAAAAAGAGGTTGTGAACCGTGCGCGTAAAACAATTGTTTTAATGGACTCCGGGAAGGTTAATAAAATAATGCCGTTTACTTACGCGTATATGGAAGACATTGACGTGCTGGTAACAGACGGTGAAATATCCGAAGATGTTTTAAACGAAGCTAAACGCCGTAATGTTACGGTGATATAAATTTGGGAGGTTAGTATATGAAAACAAAGGCAGTTAGGTTGTACGGAAAGAATGATCTGAGGCTGGAGGAATTTGAGCTTCCGCCGATTAAGAATAACGAAATACTGGTGAAGATTATATCCGACAGCATTTGCATGTCCACTTATAAGGCGGCGATCCAGGGAGAAGACCATAAACGTGTTCCGGAAAATATTGCCGAACATCCGGTCATTATTGGCCATGAATTCTGCGGGGAAGTGGTGGAAGTAGCCGATAATTTAAAGCACCTGGCCAGTCCCGGCGACAAATTTACGATACAGCCTGCGCTTTACTACAAGGGTTCGCTGGCTGCGCCGGGATATTCCTATGAGTATTTTGGCGGGGACGCGACGTATATGATCCTTCCTTCCGAAGTTTTTGAGACAAATAATTTTTTGAAGTATGAATCCGATTCGTTTTATTTTGGTTCTTTGTCCGAATCCATGAGCTGCATCGTGGGCGGATTCCATGTGAATTATCATGCGAAAATAGGGACGTATGTTCATGAGATGGGAATCGTAGAAGGCGGCAAGATGGCTATACTGGCCGGCGCGGGCCCGATGGGGCTGGGCGCCATAGACTATGCCCTTCACTGCGACAGACGGCCGTCTTTGCTGGTGGTTACGGACATTGACGCCGCGCGGCTTGCGCGGGCGAACGAAGTATATTCCGAGGAATATGCGCGCTCGATTGGCGTAGACCTGCGTTATGTGAATATGAACGAACACGACGAGCAGTACCTGATTGATCTGGCCGGTCCCGGAAAATATAATGACGTTTATGTTTTTGCGCCGGTAAAAGCGGTGGTGGAAATGGCCGACCGCATGCTGGGAATGGACGGTTGCCTGAACTTTTTCTCCGGTCCGACCAACCCGAATTTTACAGCAGAGTTCAATTTTTACAACGCGCATTACGCCTTTACGCATATTGCGGGCAATACAGGCGGAAATACCGATGATTTAAAAGAAGCACTGTATATGATGACCGGCGGCAAGGTGAATCCTTCCGCTATGATCACGCATATAGGCGGACTGGATTCGGTGGTGGAGACTACGCTGAACCTGCCCAAGATACCGGGCGGCAAAAAACTGATGTATGTGCAGATTTCCCTGCCTTTGGTTGCTCTGGACGATTTTGAAAAGCTTGGAAAAACCGACCCCATGTTTGCAAAACTGGACGAACTGGTGAAGAAGCACAACGGAATGTGGAATGGAGAAGCCGAAAAGTATTTGCTGGAAAACGCAAAACCGATTTAACAGGCATTTGTTTGGATCACAAAGCCGCCCTGAGGGCGGCTTTGTTTTTTAAAACGTATTTTTTAAAAGAGGGGAAAAAACATGCGAGTGAATATTCCGGTATTGTGCCGGAATTTTTTTTGCTCTGCGCGGGACGCGCGAAACTCAAACGAAAAGGCTGCAGGAGGGAAGACTATTGACATATTGCATGGAGAGTATGTATAATTTAACATGAGTTCCAGTAAATGATATATCAAGGCGCATAAAAGCAGTTTTGCAGGTGCAGATGAGAACGGTAGGCATAAAATAAGGCCCGGCCAATTGTTTGTGGCGTCTTCATGCAATTTAAAGGGCACATTCTTTTTTGTTTACAGCAATTAAAAAATTTAATGATCCGGCATTTTCAGGTTAAGGTTCTTAATAAAAAATATATCAGGAAAGGACAGGATGAAATTATGTTGCATAAAACAAATTTGTTGAAAGAGCAGAAGGTTCTTCCTCCGTATCTGGATGTTTTTGAGGATGACATTTTAATTCCGACAAACAAGCTGGGGCAATGCCCAATACCCGCCCAGACGGCCGTCAGGCTGATCCGGGACGAACTGCTTGACGAAGGGGGTGCCAGGCAAAACCTTGCTACGTTTTGTCAGACTTATATGGAGCCTGAGGCAGAAGAACTGATGGCGGGAACGTTTGCCTTTAACGCGATTGACAAATCAGAATATCCAAAGATGACGGAAGTGGAAAACCGCTGTGTAAACATTATAGCTGATTTATGGAACGCTCCGGCGGGGCAGGCTATGGGGACTTCTACCGTGGGGTCTTCGGAAGCCTGCATGCTTGGAGGAATGGCTATGAAGTTCCGGTGGAGAAAACTTGCCCAGAAAGCCGGGATAGACATAAAAGCCAAAAAACCGAATTTGGTGATTTCATCCGGCTATCAGATATGCTGGGAGAAATTTTGTGTCTACTGGGATATCGAGATGCGCCTGGTCCCACTGGATGAAAAGCATATGAGCCTGAATATGGATACCGTGCTTGATTATGTGGACGATTATACAATTGGGGTTGTTGGGATTCTGGGGATCACGTATACAGGAAAGTTTGACGATATTAAAAAATTGGATGCACTTTTGGAAGAATACAACAAAACGGCAGCCGTACCGGTGGGAATACATGTGGACGGCGCGTCGGGCGGATTGTTTGTGCCTTTTGTCCATCCGAACCTTGAATGGGATTTTCGTTTAAAAAATGTATATTCCATCAATACTTCCGGGCATAAATACGGACTTGTATATCCCGGAATTGGGTGGATATTGTGGCGGGATAAGGAATATCTGCCGGAAGAGCTTATTTTTAATGTGAATTATCTGGGCGGCGAAGAAGCAACCATGGCAATCAATTTTTCCCGATCAGGAAGCCAGATTATTGGACAGTATTATGTTTTTCTCCGTTATGGCATGGATGGGCTTAAAACCATTCAAACGCATACAAAAGACGTTGCGGCTTTCCTGACGGACGCATTGGAAAAACTGGGGATTTTTAAAATTTATAACGATGGCGTCAATGTTCCGGTAATCTGTTACAGGCTGAAAAATGCATCCAAGCATAAATGGACGCTTTACGAGCTGTCTGACCGTCTGGCCATGAAAGGCTGGCAGGTGCCGGCTTATACGCTCCCGGAAAATCTGAAGGATGTTTTGATTCAGCGTTTTGTAGTACGTGCGGATTTTTCTTTTACTTTAGCGGAGTCTTTGGTCCAGGATTTGAAAATGGCGGTGGAGTATCTTGAAGAAAACGTAGTGGTGGATGCGCCGGGGAAAACAAAAACAGGGGCGCAGGGGTTTACACACTGACAAGTGTGCTTTGACGGGGCTTTCGCCTACACAAAAGGAGTGGTTATATGAAAGCGGTTTTAAACAAAAAGCATCTGACCATGTTTGGCTTCTTTGCAATTACGGCCTCCATGGTTATGACGGTTTACGAATACCCGACCTTTGCTTCATCCGGTTTTTCTCTTGTTTTTTATCTTCTTTTGGGCGGTATTCTCTGGTTTGTCCCGGTGTCCATGGCCTCTGCCGAAATGGCAACCGTTAAAGGCTGGGACAGCGGCGGCGTTTACACATGGTCCGGCTCTATGCTGGGTGAGAAATGGGGATTTGCCAATCTGTTTTATCAATGGTTTCAGATTACCGTAGGCTTTGTGACCATGATTTATTTTATTCTGGGCGCGCTGTCTTATGTTTTGAACTGGGACGCGCTTAACAATGAACCGGCGATTCGCTTTATAGGCGTGTTGGTTATTTTTTGGGCGCTTACGTTTTCGCAGTTTAAAGGGACGCGCTTGACTGCCAGGATATCCAAGATAGGCTTTACTTTTGGAGTGATGGTTCCGGCGGCTGTTTTGATTATTTTAGCGATTGCTTATTTCAGCAGCGGCGGGAAGAGCCTGATCCCGATCAATGCAGAGTCCCTTGTTCCGGATTTTACAAAACTAAATACCCTAGTGGTATTTGTGTCTTTTGTTCTTGCTTATGCGGGTATTGAGGCATCCGCTTCTCATGCAAATGAAATGAAAAATGTGAAACGCGATTATCCTGCAGTGATAATTATTTTGGTAATCCTGGCCATTTTATTGAATACCATTAACGGCGTAACCATAGGAGCGGTGGTGACGGAAAGCCAGCTTGGGCTATCCACAGGCGTTATACAAGGATTTGAAGGTCTGGTGAATCATTTTGGTACCGGGATGGACTGGATTGTGAGCGTGATTGCCATTCTGATTTCTGTAGGCGTCTGCGCGGAAGTATCCGCGTGGGTCGTCGGCCCTTCTTGGGGCATGATGCATGCGGGAAAACTGGGGTTGTTGCCCAAGAGCATGACGAAACCAAATAAGCACGGCGTTCCTACAAAGTTTTTGTTGATTCAGGGAATCATTGTGACCATATGGGCTGCTGTCTTAACATTTGGAGGAGGAGGAGACAATGTTTCCTTCTTTACGGCGATCTCTCTTACCGTGATCATTTATGTTGTGGGATATATCATCTTTTTCATTGCTTATATTAAAATGGTAAGAAAACATGACGAGCTTGAGCGGTCTTTTGAAATTTCAAAAAAGAAACCTGTGAAATTGATCATGGCTTTCATAGGACTGATTGTATCCGTGTTTGCGCTGGTCATTTCATTTGTTCCGCCGGCCCAGCTGACCAGCCCGGGAGCGGCGGAGTCTTATGTAACGATTTTGGTGGTCAGTTTTGTGGCGGTAGTTTTTATACCGTTCATCATCCATCATTTTATGAGAAAGAAGAATCCTTTACCGGAAGGGCAGATCATGCCGGAGGACCGGGAATGGGAAGAAGCCGAAGCGTCTTCTGAGAAAACGGCGGACGAGTAAGATAAGAGCGGCTGTCTTAAGTTAAAAATTTGAATAAAAAACACCCCGGCCCGGGGGAGCGGATAAACAGGATTAACTGCCCCCGGCCGGGGTGTTTTTGTTGGGATATCGCTAAGGCGCGGCCGGATTTTAATTTAGTGGGGGATTGACATGCTAAAACGTTAAATGTATAATCTACATTATTATAAGTTTATACTATTTGGTCGCCTGCAAGATGCTTTTGGGCGTGTAAAAATGAAGACATGCAACCGGTACAGTGGTGTATCATGCAGGTAAAGTTTACCCTGTTTGTTGAGTTTTTCATTATTTTGAGTTCTACAATATGAAGACTTTAAAATTTGTTTAAAGTCTTCATTGAATATGATTTGGAGGAATTGTTCAAATGAAAAAATTACCGAAGATTTTAGTATTTGTACTCGCAGCCGCGATGATTTTTGCACTTGCAGCCTGCTCCAGTACACCGGCGGAAGAATCGCCCAGCGAATCTGCTGCGGCGTCTGAGGCACCCAGCGAGTCTGCTGAGGAATCGGCTTCTGCGTCAACGGAAGCGGATGCAAATTACATGATTGGAATCATCCAGTATGTGGAGCATCCGGCTTTGGATTCTGCGCGCGAAGGTTTTGTGGATGCTTTGGCCGACAACGGCTTTGTGGACGGAGAAAATATCACACTGGATGTTCAGAACGCCCAGGCTGACCAGTCGAACCTGAAAACGATCAGCCAGCGCTTTGTGAACAACGGAGAAGACCTTATTTTGGCAATTGCGACCCCGGCGGCGCAGGCTATTGCTTCCGAGACGACCGAGATCCCGGTTCTGGGAACGGCGATCACAGATTATGAAGTAGCCAAGCTGGTGGAAACCAATGAAGCGCCGGGAGGAAATATTTCCGGTACGACCGACATGAACCCCGTGAAAGAGCAGATTGACCTGCTAGTAGAATTGGCTCCGGGTGCCCAGAACATTGGCCTGCTGTATACCTCCAGCGAAGACAATTCCGTGCTTCAGGCTGATTTGATGAAGGAAGCCTGCGAAGCGCTGGGCCTGAATGTTGTGGAGGCTACTGTGACCTCCAGCAATGACGTTCAGCAGGTAACGCAGTCTATGGTGGGCAAAGTGGATGCGATCTATATTCCGACCGATAATGTGCTTGCTTCATCCATGCCGATTGTTTCTGAAATAGCAACGGAAAACCAGATCCCGGTGATCTGCGGAGAAGAAAACATGGTTCTGAGCGGCGGCCTTGCGACGCTGGGAATCAATTATTACAATCTGGGATACCAAACCGGCGAGATGGCTGTGAAAATCTTAAACGGCGAAGCAGAGCCGGCTACGATGCCGATTGAATCCCAGACGGATTTCACTTATAAAATCAATGGGGATGTTGCCGACGCGATCGGTATTGAAATTCCTGCCGATCTGGCGGAGTATGTAGTGTATCCCAGCCAGGAAGAAGCAACCGAATCGGCTGCGGAGTAACTTATAGCGGAGGATACGAATGCTACAGATAATTCAGGGTTCGGTTTCGCTCGGCCTGCTTTGGGCGATTATGACGATCGGCGTGTTTATCACGTTCCGCATTCTTGATTATGCCGATCTGACCGTTGAAGGCAGTATTACCACGGGCGCAGCTGTTGCGGCAACTTTGATCACTGGGGGAATGAACCCTTATTTAGCCACATTTTTCTCGTTTTTAGCAGGTATGGCGGCCGGTTTAGTGACCGGCCTTCTCCATACCAAACTTAAGATTCCGGCGCTTTTGTCCGGTATTTTGAGCATGATTGCTCTTTATTCGGTAAATATCCGTATCATGGGGAAGGCAAACGTTTCTCTTCTGCGGATGGATACGGTGTATACGCCTTTTGAAAATCTGGGCCTGGACAGCCGAAATTCGGTTATTGTTTTGGGCCTGATTTGTGTGGTGGCCGTTATACTGGTGCTTTACTGGTTTTTTGGGACCGAAGTGGGCAGCGCTGTCCGCGCGACCGGGAATAACCCTAAAATGATTCGTGCACAGGGCGTGAATACGGACTCCATGATTATTTTAGGCCTGGTAATCAGCAATGGCCTGGTTGCTTTGGCCGGTGCGCTGATTGCGCAGGATCAGAGTTATGCGGATATTCAGATGGGAATTGGCTCCATTGTGATCGGACTTGCCTCTGTCATTATAGGCGAGGTGCTTTTTGGCACCCGCAATTTTATGAACACATTGATTTCTCTTGTGCTGGGCGCGGTAGCGTACCGCATTATTATTGCCCTTGTGCTGGAGATGGGACTTGAGCCTACCGATTTGCGCCTGTTTACGGCGATTACGGTAGCGGTTGCACTTTCCCTGCCGGTCTTCCGGGGGTATCTGCGCACATTGAAAAAGTCAGTCAGGAGGGGATCCTGATATGTTAAAAGTAAGCAAGGTAACGAAAACGTTCAACGAAGGCACCGTGAATGAAAAACTTGCCCTTGATAAAGTTGACCTTCAGCTTAATGAAGGAGATTTTATTACGATAATCGGCGGAAACGGCGCCGGAAAAACGACTCTTTTAAACTGCGTTGCCGGAGTGCACACCGTTGATTCCGGTAGTATTTTTATTGATAACATAGATGTGACACGCCTGCCCGAACACAAGCGGGCACGGCTTTTGGGACGCGTTTTTCAGGACCCTATGATGGGGACTGCGTCCAATATGGGGATTGATGAGAATCTGGCTTTGGCTTACCGCCGCGGCCAGCACCGCGGGATCAAATGGGGGATCACCCACCGGGAACGCGATTATTACCGGGAACTTTTAAGAACGCTCGATCTTGGACTGGAAGACAGGCTGGGAGCAAAGGTCGGTCTGCTTTCGGGTGGGCAGCGTCAGGCGCTTACGCTTTTAATGGCGACTATGAAAAAACCCAGACTGCTCCTTTTAGATGAGCATACGGCCGCGCTTGACCCTAAGACGGCTGCAAAAGTATTGAATTTGAGCAGTGAGATCATTGCCGAGAATAATATTACAACTATGATGATCACACACAATATGCGTGAAGCCATCAAGTTTGGAAACCGGCTGGTAATGATGTATGAAGGAAAAATTATTTTAGATATTGCCGGAGAAGAAAAGAAAAATCTGACCGTGGAGTATTTAATGGAGCGTTTTGAAAAAGCAAGCGGGGATGAAATATCCAGCGATCGTTTGTTGTTGGGATGATTTTGTAAATATTAAAAAAAATGTGAAGCCCTTTTCCGCATATTTGTGGAAAGGGCTTTTTTAAATTTCTTTTATTAATGCGTGAAATAAATTTCAATCTGTGGGCCAAAGGAAGAGGATGCTGTGAAATAAATTTCATAATTCGAATTATATTTCACAAATCGTTGACTTTGGATTTTCCGTGTAATATTCTTACTTTAAAGGCAGCGTTACATAGCGATCAAAAAACAACGAAAAGGCAAACAGTTTAGGTGTGAAAAATGATCAGCGAGCAACTTTTAAGACAGATGATTCGGAACGAACTGCTGTGCAGTCTGGCCCGCGAAGGGAAAAAATTTGTACCGGCTGCACTGTCGGGCAGGCATGTTCATTTGTGTGAAGCGGATATAAAAACTCTTTTTGGCAGCGGGTATTCTCTTTGTAACGCAAAGCCTTTAAGTCAGCCGGGACAGTTTGCCTGCAAGGAGACCGTATCGCTTCAAGGGAGTAAGGGCGTTATACACAAGGTTCGCGTTCTTGCACCCGCAAGGGAAAAAACACAGGTTGAAATTTCCTGTACGGATTCTTTTGCGCTTGGGATTCAGCCGGTTGTGCGGATGTCGGGAGACACCCACGGAACCCCGGGATGCATTATTATAGGTCCTGCGGGACAACTTGAACTGAAAACGGGCGTGATCATATCGAAGCGCCATCTGCATATGTCTGAAGAACAAGCGAAGGCTTATGGCCTGAGCGATGGAAATATAATTTCCGCGAGGTGCAGAGGAGACCGGGGAATTGTTTTTGACAATATTGTTGTTCGTTCCGGCGAAGCGCACGATCTGGAAGTACATTTGGACACCGATGAGGCGAACGCGGCCATGCTACGAAGCGGCGATCTGCTGGAGATTGTGTAGTTGGATAGTTTACTGATTAAAAAAATTGCAGACGAGGTGATCCGGCAACTGGAGGGGAAAGCAGAGCCGGAAGTCAGCCGGGAAGAGACCCTGGTGGTGATTGCGTCTCAGATTGTAGGCGACGAAGCCGCAATGGCCGCACTTCGGGAAAAATTCTCCGGAAAATTGCTTCTAGCCGCGATGGGACGAACGTTTACCGCAGCGGATGAACGGACAGAGTTTATTGTGGACGATGGGATCAAAAATTTGCTTACACTGGCTGCGCAGAGCGACAATGTCGTTTTGATGGCTCCCGGAATCCATCAGTTGGAGAATATTGCATACGGGCAGGAAGGCGGGCAACCGGAGGAAGTGCTGTTAAGGTCTATACTGTGGGGAAAAAAGGCGCAAGTGCTGTTGGATTTTACGCCTCCGAGGTTTAAACGGGGAACGTTTTATGAAAAGATCGGGGATGCACTGGACGCACTAAATGACATGGGAGTTGAGACGTTTACCTATTCCTGTATACGCCCTGTAAATCCCGAGGCGCTTTCGCTGGTAACCGAAAATGAGGTGACGCAGGCGTTTGAAACCGGGAAGTTTGAGATTAAATGTGAACGCGGCGCGATTATAACTCCTTCTGCGCGAGATAAAGCGAGAGAGATGAATATAAAAATAGATTGGCAGGGATAGAAGATGCAGATAGCGAGAGTAAAAGGAACGGTCGTCAGCACAAATAAATCGGAAAAAATTTACGGATTGAAGCTGATGGTTGTGCGCGTCATCGACCTAGATACATTTGAAGAAAAAGGCGCACCTTTGGTGAGCGTGGATGCAGTAGGAGCGGGCGTAGGCGAGATTGTGATGATTGTGGGCGGGAGTTCTTCCAGACAGACCGCAATTACGGACGCGAAGCCTGTGGATAATTCGATCATTGCCATTATAGACAGTATTGATGTAGAAAACAAACGGATATTTGACAAAAGTATAAAAGAAAAACCGAAAGGCGAATAATGATGACCGGCAGCAGCCGGACGAAAGCAAATGAGCGAGGATATAGGAATGAGTTATACCGAAATGCAGGTCAATGAAATTATCAAACATACGGTAGAGGAGCTTTTGGCAGAAAACAAAAATCTGGCAGGTACGGCGGTTCCGTTTGAACCGAACGGTTGGATTTTTGACGATGCGAATGAGGCCGTTGAGGCTGCTATCCGTTCCCAGAAGAAGCTGGTTGACATGACGCTTGAAAAACGCGGCCGAATTATTGAATCTATGCGCGCTGCGGCCCGTAAGCACGCGGAATATTTGGCAAAGATGGCCCATGAAGAAACCGGATACGGACACACCGAGCACAAAGTGCTGAAAAATTTGCTGGCGGCTGATAAAACACCCGGCATCGAAGATTTGGTGACAGGGGCATATAGCGGTGATCACGGACTGACCATTGTGGAAGGCGCTCCTTTTGGCGTCATCGGATCTATTACGCCGTCGACCAATCCGACATCTACGGTGATCAACAATTCAATCAGTATGATTGCGGCAGGCAATGCAGTGGTTTTCAACCCGCACCCGGCTGCCAAACGGTCATCCCAGGAAGCCATGAGGATTCTAAACGAAGCAATTACCGCCGCAGGCGGCCCGGACGCACTGATTACCACTGTGAAGGAGCCGACGCTTGAAAGCGGAAAAATTATCATGGAACATAAGAGGATTCCGATTCTGTCTATTACAGGCGGGGAAGCTGTGGTGAATGTAGCCATGAAAATAGGCAAGAAGGTGGTTGCGGCAGGACCGGGGAATCCGCCGGTGATCGTGGATGATACGGCAATCATTCGTGAAGCGGCCAAAAATATTGTGGACGGCGCAAGTTTTGACAATAATATTCTGTGTGTTGCCGAAAAAGAAGTGTTCGCCTTTGATTGTATCACGGATGAGCTGATGCGTGAGATGGAACAAAACGGCGCGTTTAGGGTATACGGCGAAGACATTGACAAAATTGTCTCCCGAGTTCTGCTGAACAAGGATGGCAAGTATGTTGTAAACCGGAAATACGTGGGGAAGGATGCCGCAGTTATTTTACGGGACAGCGGGGTAAGTTTCAGCGGCAATCCTCGTCTGGTAATTGCAGAGGTAGACAAAAACCATCCCTTTGTGATGACCGAAATGCTGATGCCGGTGCTGGGGATTGCGCGGGTACGGGACATTGACGAGGCGGTGCGCGAATCGCTGCGCGCCGAACAGGGATGCCAGCATTCCGCAATGATCTATTCCACAAATATAAAAAATATGTCCAAGGCGGCAAGAGAATTGAATACAACGATCTTTGTGAAAAATGCGCCTTCATATTCCGGGCTGGGGTTTGAAGGAGAAGGGTTTGCGACATTGACCATTGCAACGCCGACAGGAGAGGGGCTGACCAGTGCACAGACCTTTACGCGTAAGCGCCGGTGTGTGCTGAAGGGTGATTTTAGGATAATATGAGCATTGTTGATCGGGTTTTTGACGCCGGTGTGGTGGGCGCAGGCGGCGCAGGGTTTCCGACCCATATAAAAATAGACTGCAGCGCCGAAATTGTGATTGCAAACGGCGCCGAGTGCGAGCCGTTGTTGCGCGTGGATCAGCAGGTTATGCAAAGGTATTCAGGAGAAATTGTGCGAGGACTTCAGGCTATAATGGAGCATACCGGCGCAAAGCGGGGTGCGATTGCGACCAAGGCGCATTATGCAGAGGCAGTGAAAGCGCTGGAAGAGGCGACAGAGGGCACGGATATTATCCTGCATTTGATGAAAAGCTATTATCCTGCCGGAGATGAGCAGGAGATCGTATATGACCTGACGGGGAAGGTGGTTCCGACCGGTGGGCTTCCGCTGGACGTAGGTGCAGTGGTACTGAACGTAAGTACGCTGGTGAATATCAGCAGAGGGATTGACGGGCTTCCGGTAACCGATAAATATGTGACGGTCGGGGGTGCGGTGCGTAGGCCGATGACTGTAAACGCGCCGGTGGGCACCCCGATTGGCAAACTGATTGAAGCGGCGGGCGGTATGACCTGCGATTGCAGGATTGTGATTGGCGGCCCTTGCATGGGTGAGGTGACCGATGACGAGGAGGCCGTCGTTGGGAAAACAACGGGAGGCGTGCTGTGCATCCCCAAAGGGCATCCTTTGCTCCGGCAGAAGGAAGCGGGAGAAATGGATACACAGCTGGCAAAGGCGGTATGCTGCCAATGCATGATGTGTACACAGCTCTGTCCGCGGAATGCGATGGGATTAAATGTGACACCCCATAAAGCCATGATGGCCATAGCGTATGGAGACGAGAAGATCTTGGGAAAATTCAATGGGATTTTTTCCTGCTGTGACTGCGGAATCTGTACATATTTTGCCTGCAATTTTGGACTTAAGCCAAGCAAGGTGACGCAGGGACTCAAGGCCGAACTTTTGCGGCAGGGCATAAAACCTAAAAAGGAAAACTACAGCAAACCGGATGCGGGTAAGAATGGGAAAAAAGTACCGACGTCCAGGATGATTGCAAGGCTGGGAATTGAGGAATATGATGTGCCTGCACCGATGGAGGAGATTGTGCCGCCTAAAAGCGTCCGGATTCCTTTGAAGATGCATATTGGCGCACCGTGTCTGCCCGCCGTACGGACCGGAGAAGCGGTTCGAAAAGGGCAGTTGATTGCCGAACCCCAGGGAATGGGCGCAAGGATTCATGCCAGCATCAGCGGAACCGTAAAAACGGTGGCTCCGAATTATATTGAGATAGGTGAGATTTAAGCTATGAACCATTCGCTTGCAATGATAGAAACGATCAGCATCCCCAAGGGAATCGAAGCGGGAGATGCAATGATGAAGGCGGCAGACGTTGATTTAACGGCGGCACAAACGGTGTGTGCGGGAAAATTTATTGTGATTGTGACCGGCGATGTTGCGGCTGTGAAAGCAAGCCTGGCTGCAGGAGTCGAAACGGCGGGGCAAACACTGGTAGACAGTATGATGATCCCAAACATTGATCCTGAAGTTCCGCTCGCTATCAATGCATGTACGGAGATTCAAAAAGAAGATTCCATAGGAATACTGGAAACGTTTTCGCTGTGTGCAGCTGTTTTGATGGCAGATCAGGCGGTAAAAGCTGCGGACGTACATTTGGCCGAGGTGCGGCTCGGCAGAGGGCTTGGAGGAAAATCTTTCGTTTTATGTACGGGAGATGTGGCGGCAGTCAGCGCTTCGGTGCAGGCCGCGGTTGAGTTGGAGGAAGTGCAGGGGCTGGTAGCGCAAAGCGTTGTAATCCCGTCCGTGCATCCTGATATAATGAAAGCAATTCTTTAATGGAGGTTCAAAATGAAAGAAGCTTTGGGAATGGTAGAGACAAGGGGACTGATTGGAGCGATTGAGGCTGCGGACGCAATGGTAAAGGCAGCCAATGTATCTTTGATCGGCAAACAGAAGATTGGCTCCGGGCTGGTCACGGTTATGGTTCGCGGAGACGTAGGCGCAGTGAAAGCGGCTGTGGATGCGGGCGCTGCGGCCGCCAAGCGTGTGGGCGATCTGTACGGCGTACACGTGATTCCTTCGCCGCATGGGGACGTGGAAGGTATTCTGCCGACGATAGGCGCTGCAGGGGGCAAAGCTGCTTCCGCAACGAAATAAGGCGAGATGTATACGGGCAAAGTAGTAGGAAGCGTTGTTGCAACAATCAAAGACCCGGGCGTAATGAATATCCCTTTTTTAGCCGTGCGATTGATTGAAAACGGAAAAGAAAAAGGGGTTGTGATTGCTGCGGATTCAACGGGCCTTGCGGGAGTCGGTGATTTTGTGAACCTGATTGGCTCCAAGGAAGCTGCAAGAATGTTTCGGAAAAAAAGTACGCCTGTAGATGTGGCTATAGTAGGGTTTATTGATCATTACAACGAACAATTATAAACAAATAAGGAGATTTTAAGATGAAAGAAGCTTTGGGAATGGTGGAAACAAAAGGATTAATTGGTTCCATTGAAGCGGCGGATGCAATGGTGAAGGCTGCGAACGTACGTCTGATCGGTAAAGAACAGATTGGCTCCGGTTTGGTTACCGTTATGGTTCGCGGAGACGTAGGCGCGGTGAAAGCGGCTGTGGATGCGGGCGCTGCGGCTGCCAAGCGCGTTGGAGACCTGTATGGTGTTCATGTGATACCGAGCCCGCATGATGATGTGGAAGGCATTTTACCGGGAAAGTAAGAGGACTTTGAATTGAGGATCGCACGTGTAGTAGGCAACGTGGTTTCTACGGTTAAGGACGAGGGACATTATAGCTATAAACTGATGATCGTAGAATATCTGGACGAAGACTTTCATCCGGAAGGCGCAAGGCAGGTTGCGTTTGATTGCGCCGACGCAGGCATTGGCGACGTTGTGTTGGTGAATGTAGACGGCGGCGCCGCCAACATGCTTCTTTGTGATGAAAAGATTATTGCTGATATTACTATTTGCGGTGTGTTGGACACGGTAACACTGGAAGGAAAGACGACTGCTTTTTAGCGCAATTGTGGGAGACAGTATGGATATCGATAAGATAATATCTGAATTCACCAAAGAATTGGAGGGGAATCCGTACCGGATGGCGGCCGGAGAGGATATATCCGTAAATGTGCGTGATATTCCGGGCCGACTGGAGCATTCCATGCTTGCCCCTGATATTACCCGAAAAAAGATTTTGGAAGAATGTGCAAATTCCATACAATACGGGTTTGCTACAATCTGTGTCGCGCCCTATTATGTAGCGGACGCTGCGCAAGCGCTTTTGGGAACTAGAGTTGGCGTTTGCAGTGCAGTCGGATTTCCGCATGGGGCGATTTCCACCAAAGGCAAGATAGAGGACTTAAAAGAATGTATACTGATGGGAGCTTCCGAGGTGGATGTTGCTTTGAATATGCTTGCGGTAAAGTCGGGCGATATGGATGCGGCCAGGCGTGATTTGGACCAGGTAATGAACGTTGCGCAGGGTAAGGCAAAGATAAAGGCGGTGTTTGAACACAGCGCCTATACGGAAGACGAAAAGATTTCTGTATTGCAGATGGTCCGCGCAAGCGGTGCGCAATTTGTTAAGATTCAGAATGTTTTGAGCGGAAAATCTGCTGATCCGGAGGATGTACGCTTTGTACGCGGCGTGGTGGGCAGGAGCGTTCGGATCAAGATTGACGGCGGAGTAAAAACGGTGGAACATGCAGAGAGGCTTTTTGCTGCGGGAGCGGACAGGGTAGGACTGACGGCGTCTGTAAAAATTGCGCAGGCGTGCAGATAACGAGGATTTGCAATGGGGAAAGAAATTGATTCCAATGAAATGAATTTAATGCTGACGGTGATCAAATGCTACTATGAGATGGGAATGAACCAAGAGCAGATTGCAAAGAAAGAATTCATCTCCAAATCATCGGTATCACGGTTGATCAAGAAAGCGATCGAGCATGGATACGTTACCTTCCAGATCAACTATCCGGTTGAATCCATTAAGATATTGGAAGAGGAATTTCACCGGTATTTTGATGTGGACAAAGTGTTCATTACACCTTCTTATACCGAAGACCATGATATACGCCTGCGTTATACGTGTAATTCGGCTTCTGCCGATCTATATAAGATCATAAAAGACGGGGATATCATAAGTGTTTCATGGGGGACGACAATGGATCAGCTTGCAAGCCTTTTGAAACCGAACGCCAATACAAAAAAGAATTTAAAAGTGGTCCTGATGAATGGGTCGATCGGAGGAAATATTTCCTCTACAAAGTCCAGCCAGATCGTGGAGAAGTTTGCAGAGGTTTTTAATGCGGAAGGGTATTTGCTGCCCGCGCCGTTGATTGTTGACAAGAAGGAAATTGCGCAGACCATCATTAATGATTCACACGTGGGGTATGTGATGGAACTTGCCAAAAAGTCTGAATTGTCCGTAGTGAGTATAGGGGCCCTGACGACAGATTCTGTTCTGACCAGGCGGGGCGCTTATTCCAAAGTTGATTATAATGAAGTTTTGCAGCTGGGTGCGGTTGGAGACATTGCCGGACGGTGTTTTGATATTAATGGAGAAAAAGTAAGCGAACAGGTCAATGAGCGTACGATCGGCCTGACTTTGGAAGATATCAAAAGCAAACCGGTACGTATTGGAATAGGAGTAGGGCGTAAAAAAGCCCGTGCGATTATCGGGGCATTACGGGGGAAGATCATCAACAGGATTTTTACAGATGAAATTACAGCCAAAGAAGTGATTATGACTTTAAAAAATACTTTGAATAAGTGAGGGGCAAAGATGAAAGCAGTTAGAATGTATAAACCCGGAGATTTGAGAGTGGAAGACGTTCCGGTGCCGGTACCGGGCAAGGGTGAGGTTTTATTGAAAGTGATGGCCTGCGGCGTATGCGGTTCGGACATCCCGCGGGTGAACAAGTATGGCGCGCATATTGCGCCTTTGACCATTGGTCATGAATTTTCTGCCGAAGTGGTTAAGCTTGGTGAAAATGCAGGGGACTGGAAGGTCGGAGACCGGGTGACGGTGCCGCCACTGATCCCTTGTTATCAGTGTGAATGGTGTGACAGGGGGATTTATTCACTTTGTGAAAACTATGATTATTTTGGTTCGAGACGTGACGGGGCAATGGCGGAATATGTAGCTTCTCCCATTGAGAATCTGATGAAATTGCCGGATAACGTTGGCTATCTGGATGCGGCAACGACTGATCCATGCGCGAATGCACTTCATGGGATCGCCCAGGCGAAGCTGCAGGCAGGTGAAGTTATGTGCGTGTACGGCGCGGGCCCTATCGGGCTTTATGCGATCCAATGTGCGAAAGCCTTTGGGGCCCAAAAAGTGATTGCCGTTGATATCAGCGAAGAAAAACTGAGTGTTGCAAAGCAGTGCGGGGCCGATGTGGTGATCAATTCAAAAAATGAAGATGCACCTGCAAAAATTCTGGAGATAACGAACGGCGGGGCCGATGTGGTTATAGACTTTACCGGCGCTCCCCCGGCGCAATTGTCCTGCATAGACAGCGCTGGTAAAATGGGGCGGGTTGTGCTGCTGGGTATTTCTCATCAGGGGCTGAATCTTTCCGACAAGCATGTAGACAAGATCATGCGGGGACAGCTTTCGTTGATTGGATCCTGGAATTCTTTTACCAAGCCTTTTCCGGGGGACGACTGGTTTGTCGCACTTGATTTGTTTTCGCAAAATAAAATCACATCCAAGTATATGATCAGTCACAAGCTACCCTTGGATGAAGCGCCGGAAATGTTTAAAAAAATAGATAAAGGCGGACTCTTTTTTAATAAGATATTGTTCTTGCCTTTTGGGAATATAGATTAATGGAGAGAAAAAATGTTAGCGTACGTATATAAAGGTGACGGACAACTGGAACTTATGGAAAAACCCGTTCCGCGTGCAAAAGCGGATACGGCGGTTATCCAGATGCTTGCAAGCTCGATTTGCGGGACGGATTTCAGGACATATATGTTTGGAAGCAAGAAGATTTCTCCCGGAGTGACGATCGGGCATGAGATGTGCGGGCGGATTGTTGAAATTGGAGACGAGGTGCGCGGATTTAAAAAAGGAGACGTTGTTACGGTTGCGCCCGCACTTGGATGCGGCGAATGTTATATGTGTAAAAAAGGCCATACCAATATGTGCAACAACCTTCAAACCCTCGGATTTGATTATGACGGAAGTTTTGCTGAATATATGGAAATCCCTGCGCGATTTTTTGATATGGGCAATGTAAACCCGGTGCAGGCAGGCATTCGTTATGAGGACGCCGCATTGGCTGAGCCGATTGCCTGCGTGGTAAATGCCCAGGAGTTTTTAAATATTGAAAAAGGCGACAACGTAGCTGTGTTTGGTTCTGGATTTATCGGCTGCATGCATGCTGAACTGGCGTATGCATCCGGCGCTGAAAATGTAATCATGATTGAACCAAACAGGGTCCGGATGGACGAAGCTAAAAAGATTCTCCCGCATATCCATGTGGCGCCCGAAGGCGGGAATCCCGTTGAGACTGTTATGAATGTAACGGATGGAAACGGTGTGGATGTGGCGGTTGTTGCCTGTTCGGTAGGCGCTGCACAGTCCGATGCTTTAAAGATTATTGCCAAACGCGGAAGAATCAGTTTGTTCGGAGGGTTGCCCGGCGAAAGTACGGGATATCTGGACAGTAATGCAATCCATTATAAGGAACTCGGTGTGTTTGGCGTTCATGCCTCCACGCCGGATCAGAATAAGAAGGTGCTTGCATGGCTGGCGGAAAAGAGGATAGATGTGAACAAGTATATCAGTAAGCTCTACCCGATTTGCGATATACGCGGGGCATTTGAAGACATCAAGAACAAAGGGATCATGAAAGCCGTAATTGTTTTTTGAAATCACAATTGACAATAAAAACTTGAAAGCCATTAGGAGGTTTGGATATGGATATCAACGAGATTATTAAACAGGTGACGGAAGAGGTTTATAAAAGGCTGGGGGACCAGTGCGGGGCCGGGGGTAACGCAGCCGAGTCTTCTCCTGCGTTGATGGCACAATATATTGATCATACCATTTTAAAACCTGCCGCCTCGATCGAAGATGTGCGGAAAATATGCGGTGAGGCGAAGAAATATAAATTTGCAAGCGTGTGTGTGAATCCTTCGTATATAAAATTTGTTGCTGAAAATTTAAGCGGAAGCGGAGTGACGCCCTGCTGCGTTATAGGATTTCCTTTAGGAGCATGCACACCTGAAGCGAAAGCGAACGAAGCGAGCGACGCGGCTGTAAACGGCGCTAAAGAAGTTGATATGGTAATCAATGTGGGTGCGATCAAATCAAATGACTGGGCGTTGGTGAAACGTGACATCGAAGGTGTTGTAGAGGCCACGCGGGGACGCGCCATTGTGAAAGTCATTATTGAAACATGTCTGCTGACCGATGAAGAAAAAATTAAGGCCTGCACTGTAAGCAAGCTGGCGGGAGCCCATTTTGTGAAAACGTCTACCGGATTTTCTACCGGTGGCGCTACGGTTGCGGATGTAAAGTTGATGCGGCAAACGGTAGGAGATTCTATGGGTGTAAAAGCATCCGGCGGTATCAAAGATTATAAAACGGCTCTGGCCATGATTGAAGCCGGTGCGAGCAGGCTTGGAACCAGTTCGGGTGCGGATATTGTTATGGCCAAGGATACGCAGGGTGTAGCCAGCTGTATTCATTGCGGATTGTGCGAAAAAACTTGTCCGACCGGATGTGTAACGATTGTGAAAAACGCTTATTAAAGGCTTTGATTAAAGGGGATTGAAAAAATGTTGCTGATGGCGGTAGACCTTGGAACCAGCTTTATTAAGGCCGGCGTGTATAATGAAAACAGCGAATGCATAGCGATCTATTCCGAGCCGGTGAAAGACGAGAGACCGGGGCCGGGCATATTTATTCAACGGGGAGAACAATTGTTTGAATCGGCGGTGAGCTGTATCAAAAACGTTTGCGCGCAGATGGGCGCATTAACCGGAGATGTCCAGGCAATTGCTTTTACCGGCCAGATGGCCGGGTTTATGGGCGTGGACAAGGATTGGAATGATATTACGACTTGGTCCTGCTCTTTGGATAGCCGGTATATTCCTTATGCAAACCGGCAAATGGGGTTTTTAAAAGACGACTTTTTGACCATTGCCGGGACAAATTCGCCGCAGATGGCCGGAAAAGTGGAATGGTTTAAAAATGAGTTTCCCAAAGAGTCGAAAAAGATCGTAAAGTATTTGATGATCAGCGGGTATATTATAGGCCGTTTAAGCGACATGCCCATAGAGGAAGCCGTGATTGACCAAACGTATATTCAATGGACCGGACTTGCGGATGTGAGCCGGCGTGAATGGTCCGGTGATATCTGCAGGGCACTGGAAATGGATATGGAGACATTGCCCAGGATTGTAAAGTCTAATTATGTTTGCGGAAGCCTTTCAAAAAAAATAGCAGAGGCGACCGGCCTTAAAAGCGGAATCCCTCTGGTATCAGGTGCGGGAGACAAGGCGGCCGGATGCCTGGGCGCGGCGATTACGTCGCCCGGGGACATGATTTTTGAGGCTTCTTCCTATGGAGCGATCAGTTGCTGCGTTGAAGCGTATCGTCCGGATTTAACGGACAGGCGGCTGGATGTCATTCCGGCTCCTTTACCCGGAAAATACTATGAAACTAATTTTGTGCCGGGTTCCGGGATCACATTAGACTGGTTTGTGAATACGTTTGTGCGGCGGGAAGGAGAAAAATTGTCCCGGGCGTTTGACAGAATTGACGAAGAAGCGAGCAGGGTGGAACCCGGATGTAATGAACTGATGGGGATCGGACTTTTAGGAGGCAGCGCTATGCCTTTGATCAGCTCGCTGCGCGGAATGTGGATGGGATTTGACTGGAGCCATAAACCGGGGCATTTTTACCGCGCTTTGCTGGAAAGTTTTTCATATGATTTTGCACTGACTGAAAAGCGAATGGAGTTCCTTTATCCCGAATATGTTTTGGATGTTGTCAGGATTATCGGCGGCGGGGCAAAGTCCGCCCTTTGGACGCAGATGAATGCCGACGTTATGGGAAAAGAATTTCATTGCCTGGACCGGGAAGACGTCGCCATGTGGGGTGCTGCCATATTGGCAGGAAATGCGGTTGGGATTTTTCCTGATATTGAAGAGACGGCCAGCGCGCATGTGAAGGTAGAAAAACAGTATTATCCAGATATGCAAATGAATACGGAATATAAAAGATATATGGACCTTTATAAAGAATATACGTTTGAAATGACAAAATTTTTTGAAAGAATTCAAAATTTATCCAAATAATGAGGATAACTGCATGAGAAAACCAATTATAGCCGGAAACTGGAAAATGAATAAGACCCCTGCGGAAACCCGGCAATTCATTTTAGAATTAAAGAAAAAGGTAACGGCTGCAAACGCCGAAGTTGTGGTCTGCCCTCCCTTTGCCTGTCTGGCTGCGGCGCAGGAGACGCTTCTGGGTTCATCTATTATGTTGGGCGCACAGAATATGCATTATGAGGATAAAGGAGCATATACGGGAGAAGTGAGCGCCGATGCACTGCTGGATCTCGGTGTGGAATATGTGATTCTGGGGCATTCGGAAAGAAGGGAGTATTTTGCCGAAACCGATCAACAGGTAAACCTGAAAGTGAAGAAAGCCCTGCAAAAAAAGCTTCGGCCCATTGTTTGCGTGGGAGAAAAACTTGAACAAAAGGAAGCCGGACTTACCGAAGAAGTGGTGCGTTTACAGACCAAGGCCGCATTGGCAGGACTTTTAGGCGCCGATATGCAAAATATTGTTATTGCGTATGAACCGATTTGGGCGATTGGAACAGGGAAAACCGCAACGGCGGGAGAAGCAAATGTGACGATCAAAGCAATTCGGAATGCCGTTAAGGATATGGCGGGTGATTGGGCGGATGTTGTAAGGATTTTATACGGGGGAAGTATGAAACCGGAAAACGCGTCCGAACTGATGGCAATGAGCGACATTGATGGAGGACTGATCGGCGGGGCAAGTTTAAGCGCGGACAGTTTTGCAAAAATCATATTTTATTAAGCGCAAAATATATAAGTTAAGATAAACGTTATTTTGAAAGCAGCTTTTCATATTGAATTCTGAAGCCGAATCCGCATACTTTTACGGAGATGATATTTTTTAATATCGTATAAACTATTAGTCTTTATCTTTTCTCAGCGTCTGCATAAATTTTTTGGGCGATTCGCCCGTATGTTTTTTGAAAGCTTTGCTAAAATATGCATAATCGGTATAGCCTACGGAGCGGGCAATATCTGTCCAATAGGCATCCTCGTGCCTGGCAATTTCGATTGCCTGGTTAATGCGGAAACGAGACAGATATTCCGGGAAGGTGCAGCCGACTTCTTTTTTGAAAAGAGTGCTTAGGTAGGTTCGCGAGATATGAGCAACCTGAGCCAGATTTGTAAACGATATCTCGTTCATATAATGTTCAGCCACATATTTTTTGACAAATGTGACGTAATCATAATGCTTGGAGATACCGGATAACATTTTTGAAAAAAGCTCGTCATTTTCGGTTCCCGTGGATTTAAAATCCTGTGTTACCGCAGTTATTGCTTCTTCGGAAGGGATTCTTTCAAAAGCAGATCCACCCAAATATCCCTGTGCATCAGTGTTGTCATACATATATTTTATGTCTATTGCCGAATTGACCGGCCCGCCATAGATCATTTTTAATACGTTGGCGTTATGCCGGCTGCATTCGTCGAATATTTCGTTTGTAATTCTGACAGCCGCTTCAAGCGAAAGCACCTTTTTTGCACCGAGGATACCGCCGCTGGTGAGGCCCAGATGCGCGCAGATGACGTCTGCGCCTGCGTCGAGCATCTGTATAGTTTGCTTGCGGTCAAAAACAAAGGCGACCGTAAACATATCCTTGCGGTGAGCGATAGCGATTGCCTCAACCTCCTGGTCATAGCAAATATCTTCTTCCTCCAGTGCTTTTCTGAAATTGCCGTCAAGCATACCGACTGTCGGGTAATTATTTACTCCTGAAAAACCTTTGAATTTAATTTTATCCAGATATTCGGAGATGGTTATAGTCGGATCGGTTGCACATAACCCGAATATTACGGGAGTATGTTTCATAAGCGGGACCAGCTCTTTGGAGGCGTAGTCCATTACCCAATTATTGCAGTTGGTAAAAGGAAGGAAGCCCGCGAGCGTACTTAAACCTGCCTGTCTGAACTTTCCGGAATTAAGGGCTAAAATGAAATCTGCGCCGCCGCGCGATACATATTTTGCCGAAAGCCCGGAACCGCATGAAACGCCGATCAAATGACTTTTTTTAGCGATCTGCTCATTTAATCGAGCCAATACTTCCTGACGACTGTACGACAATTCCGTATTCCTCCCTTTAAAGTATCGACCTGTTTTTTTTATCCGATCCGATTTTGGTATGAATATAAATGAGAAAGCATAGCTTGGTGTCTGGATAAAAAAGCAAAATAAATAAAAGTGGTAAAGTAATTTATCTTTAATTTCAGTATATCATAAAAGCTATTTGCCTTCAATGCGAGAATAAAATCTTAGGGAATATAGCACTTTTTGTATTCCGAATCATCCTGTATCAGGGAAAATCAAAATCGAACAAACAGACATAAGAAGGATACATAAGTACATTTTTATTTGTAATTTCTTATAGTAGAATGTATGTAAATAAAGATTTCACCGGATGCAGAGTTTTATAAAAAGTTGAGCCGTGGCGATAAGCGGGGGACATATTAACAAGGGAGTAAGGCAAGTGAAAACAGTAGCGATTGTTGGAACATTTGACTCAAAAGGAACGGAGTATTCTTTTGTAAAAAAAGTAATCGAAGATCTGGGGCTCAATACTCTTATGATCCACAGCGGAGTGTTTGAGTCTACCATAGAAGCGGATGTGCCGAATTCTGAAGTTGCGGCAGCGGCAGGAGCGGATATCAGGGAAGTCGCGGCCAAAAAAGACAGGGCATATGCTACCGAAGTGCTTTCAAGAGGCATGGAGAAGCTGATCCCCAGGCTGTATAAAGAAGGGAAATTTGACGGTATTATCTCGTTTGGAGGTACTGGAGGCACGTCTATCGTGACGCCCGGGATGCGCGCGTTGCCGGTGGGCATTCCAAAGGTAATGGTTTCCACCGTCGCTTCGGGGGACGTGTCCGTATATGTTGGAGAAAGCGATATAGTCATGTATCCTTCTATCGTGGATGTTTCGGGCCTCAATTCGCTTTCGACAAAGATTTTTGCAAACGCGGCACACGCGATAGCCGGAATGGTAAAATTTGAAATAAAACAGGAAATTGATAAAAAACCTCTTGTTGCGGCTACAATGTTCGGTGTAACGACTCCGTGTGTGGATTTTGCCAGAAAATATATGGAAGCAAGGGGATATGAAGTTCTTGTTTTCCACGCGACGGGCGCAGGGGGGAAGACAATGGAAAGCCTGGTCAGATCAGGTTTTTTCAAAGGGGTTCTTGACCTTACCACGACAGAATGGTGCGACGAACTGGTAGGAGGCGTTTTGTCTGCGGGCCCCGAAAGGCTTGATGCTGCCGGCGCATGCGGCATCCCGCAGGTGGTATCTGTCGGCGCACTGGATATGGTTAACTTTGGCGCAAAGTCTACGGTCCCGGAAAAATTCAAAGGACGGAAGTTTTATCAGCACAATCCGACCGTAACGCTTATGCGGACTACTGTTGATGAGAACAGGAAACTTGGAGAGATAATTGCAAAAAAGCTTAATGCAGCCAAAGGCCCCACCACACTTATGATTCCTCTGAGGGGCGTATCAATGATAGATGCTCCCGGACAGGCTTTTTATGGTAAAGACGAGGACGAAGCCCTGTTTGATGCGATAAATAAAAATCTTGATCAAAAAAAGGTTGAGCTTGTTAAAATGGATTGCTTGATAAATGATAAGCAGTTCGGCGAGAGCGCAGCGCAAAGATTGATCGATATGATAAATAAAGAGTAAATCTTAAAATATATTCATTAATCAAAGGAGGTGTTCATTATGAACACAATGTCAAGAAAAGAAATATTGGAGAAATTTAAAAAAGAAGTTGCCGCCGGTAAAATATTAGTCGGTGTTGGTGCAGGTACGGGCATCACAGCTAAAAGCAGTGAAGCCGGTGGGGCAGACATGCTGATTATTTATAACTCCGGAAGGTTCAGAATGGCGGGCCGCGGTTCGCTGTCGGGTTTGCTTTCCTACGGAGATGCGAACCAAATTGTTGTTGAAATGGGCGCAGAGGTTCTTCCCGTAGTTCAAAACACCCCTGTATTGGCGGGTGTTTGCGGAACAGATCCCTTTAGAGTTATGGATGTTTATTTAAGAGAACTGAAAACGCAGGGATTCAACGGTGTGCAGAATTTTCCGACGGTCGGGCTTATCGACGGCGTGTTCAGACAGAATCTTGAAGAAACAGGCATGGGATACGGCCTTGAAGTAGAGATGATAAAAAAGGCGCATGAGCTTGATATGCTGACTTGCCCTTATGTATTTAATCCCAATGACGCCAAAGCAATGGCCAGGGCCGGCGCTGACATACTTGTTGCGCACATGGGCCTTACAACAAAAGGTACAATTGGTGCGAAGACGGCGCTTACGCTGGACGATTGTGTTGTCAAGATCAAAGATATTATCAAGGCGGGCCGTGAAGTGAATCCTGAAATTATGGTTATCTGTCACGGAGGACCTATTGCCGAGCCGGATGATGCACAGTATGTGATCTCGAAGATCCCCGAAATCGACGGATTCTTCGGCGCCTCCAGCATCGAGCGATTTGCTGCCGAGAAAGGGATCAAAGCACAGGCCGCCGCATTCAAAGCAATTAAAAAATAATATGACGAGAACAAATTTTGCAGCATACATCGTATTATGCGTTGCAAAATTTAAAAAATATTTTCATGAAAGAAAGGCTGGATTGTTATATAAGAAGGAGGGTTCATAATGGCTTTTAAACATATAGTCGGCTTTGATGACGTTGAAACGCAGGTGTTTCCGTGGGGAACGCTCACATGGATGAACGAACCCCGTGTGACCGGGACAAAGAATATGACGTCCGGGGTTGTAGATATTAATGTAGGCAGCGGGCATGATACGCATTTTCATGAAGGACGCGAAGAATTGTTCTATATAATATCCGGGAAAGGCGTCCAGACGATAGATTGTGGGAACGGTGAAATAATAAAAGAAGATCTCAAGCCGGGGGATGTGGTATCCATACCTGCCGGTGCACCTCATTCAACTTTTAATACATCGGATAAAGAACATCTGGTTTTGTTTGCCGTATACCAGTTTTCCGGCCCGGAAGCGGAGCTGAGAGCTGCCGCAGATTCAATTGAACCGCCAAAAAATAAATAGAGGATTTCGCTGATTCCAGGATCGGAATATTGCATATTCGTTTCAAGGCGCACAAATCAAAGAGGACCGGAAAACGGTCCTCTTTGATTTGTGCGGAAAGACGGATGATGCCGCTGAAACAACCTGTATTCTTTTAATTTTATGTTTTATATTCTTATGGCTGATTGCGCCTTATTGTTGAGAAAACGTGCAAATAAGGTGTTTTTGAATAGGATAATTGCAAAAATTTGTTGTAAAGGCCGATCGTCGGCAACTGAAACGGATCAATTGAATACATTAGAATAACCTTGTCACGAATACGGGCTGGGATGTGTGGTCAAAATTTTTTGGGGAAGAGCAATGGAAAAAATGTTTTTCAAAAAAAATTTTTGATGGCTGAATATAGCTTTCAAAAAAGCAAAAGCAGCTTACTAAAGATGTGAAAAAAATTTCAGTACATAAAGGAAAAATTAAGTAAAAACAAAAAGATGAGAAATAAATTTCAATAAGCGAAAAAACGAACAAATAATCTTGACTTTATTTTTTTATAGGTATATGCTCATATTACAGGTTATATTTTGACTTGAATCAAGCTTGAAACCACACATTGATATAAAGATTTTTGTTTTTTAAATGAATAAAGAAGGAACAAATTTTTTTTATGAATATGTGTGCACGTGCCCACAAAGGGTAAAACAGATGACAAAGTTTAGTTGAAGATATATGTACATTGGCTTTGTACATTATGGGGCCAAATGTTCATAGCAGGTGTTGGAGCAATGCAGAAAAGATATACAACCAAAGATATTGCAAATGTTCTGGGAATCTCCAGAGGAACCGTTGACAGAGCTCTGCATAACAGAGGCAGGATCAAAAAGGAGACAAAGGAGAAGGTCCTTAAGATTGCCGAAGAACTCGGGTACAAGCCGAATACACTTGCAAGAACGCTTGCTTTGCGAAAAAAAGTAAGAATAGCAGTGATAATGCCGAAGCTCCCGGAATACTTTTTCAGTAAGATTGAAAACGGAATCAGAGATGCGGCAAGAGAATTAAAAGATTACGGTGTGGACATAGCGTATTTTTATACGAAGGCGATAAATGATACACAGAGGCAGATAGAAATATTTGAAAAAACAGTGTCGGAAGAATTTGACGGTATATTGATGGTGCCGGCAAACCCTGTTCTTTTAAAGCCGCATATCGATTCGGCGGTTGCCGAAGGCATACCTACGGTAGTGGTAAACAATGATGTGCCGCAGAGCAGCCGTTTGTGCTTTGTGGGCGAAGATTCACGGAGGGCAGGAAGGATCGCGGCAGAGCTTACCGGCAAGTGCATTGGTGGAAAAGGCGAAGTAGTAATTTTATTAGGATCTTCACAGGCGACGGGAGCGTGTGAACGCGCGGAAGGATTCAGAGACAAGATTGCCGGTTCTTATCCGGGTATAGATATTATTGGCTCTTACGAATATTTTGAGGAGAAAGACGAGGCATACCGGATAACAAAAGAATTGCTCCATAATCATCCCGGATTAAGAGGAATATTTTTGACAACGACGACAGGAATGGAGTCGGCGGCAGATGCGGTGATCGATTGCGGTGAAAAGGACAGAGCAATCGTAATAGGGTTTGATATTAACGATAATATCAAAGACTTAATGAGGAAAAACGTGATATATGCTACAATATGTCAGGATCCGCATGCACAGGGCTATTATTCGCTTAGGATATTATCAAAATATATCATAGATAATCAACTGCCCAAAAAGGAGTTTTTGTTTACAAGACTTGAAATACTGATGTATGAGAACTCAGTTGATTCGGAGCAATATTTTTTATACAGACATTGAGATGCGGAAATTCAATACAGAGGTGATTTGAAAACGAAAAAGGGCCGGAGGGCCGTTCGGCATTGCCGGAACTTAGGAAAGGACCGGTAGCTTTTAGCCCAAATGGAGTGCACGTGCCCGCTTAAAAAGGAAAATGAAACAAAAAGACATAGGAAAGATACATATTTACATTTTCCTTTCGTGGAATACAGGATAGAATATTTAAGGTGGGTGCCGGGACCGTACGGAAAAAAGACACAGTTGATGACAATTTTGAAGAACTGATGCAGACTACCGGACTTCGAGCTTTCGAATGATTCGGAGCAATAAATTTTTATATATTATACTTACATTGAAATGCGAAAAAATTGAATACAGCAGATGATTTTGATACAAGCGGTGGCCGGAGAGCCGTTCGGCATTGCCGGAACCTGGAAAAAGGCCGGTAGCTTTTGGCCCAAACGGAGTGCACGTGCCCGCTTAAAAAGAAAAATGAAACAAAAAGACATAGGAAAGATACATATATACATTTTTCTTTTGTGAAATACAGGATAAAATATTTAAGGTAGGTGTTGAAACCGTACGGAAAAGAAACACGGCCAGTGACAATCTCAAAGAACTGATGCAGACTACCGGACTTCGAGCATTCGGAGAAATAATTTTTTACATATTATACTTACATTGAAATGCAGCAAAATTGAATATGGCAGATGATTTTGATACAAGCACGGCCGGAGCAGGGAAAAGGCTGGTATTTTTTCGCGTAAAACGATGTGCACGTGCCCGCAAAAAGGAGGAAAGACGCAAAAAACGCCTGCGATACAGGCAAATCAGTTTGAGTAGAGATTGCATGAGAAAAGATTATATAAAATGGAGGAATATTGGTTTATGGAAGGTAGGAAAGTGCTTGAAATTACAGGCGTTTCAAAGTCGTTTTCAGGCGTAACCGTTTTTTCGGATTTTGATTTTGATCTTTATGCGGGAGAGACGCATTGCCTGTGCGGTGAGAATGGGGCCGGCAAATCCACGTTTATAAAGATACTGTCCGGCGCATACCAGCCGGAGGGCGGAAAGATCGTGATAGACGGCGAAATGGTAACAGGAAGGCTTAATCCTGCTATTGCAATGGATCTTGGTATCCAGACAATATACCAGGAGCACACGCTGATGCGCAATATGAATGTCATGGAAAATCTTTTTGTTGGCAAGGAGCTTACAAAGCATATGAAGCTCGACAGAAAAGCGATGTATGACAAGACGATAGAAATATTAAAGACGCTGGGCGTGACGCATATAGATCCTCTTGCAAAAGCAGACGATTTGGGAAGCGCGGACAAGAAGTATGTTGAGATAGCGAAAGCATTTATCAAAAAAGCGAAGATAATGATTATGGACGAGCCAACGGCGTCGTTCAGCGCACATGAGATAGCCCTGCTATTGGAGGTTGTAAATAATCTGAAAAAGGGCGGAATAGGGATTATATATATCTCTCACCATTTGGAGGAAATATTCGGCATTGCAGACCGTGTTACGGTTATAAGAGATGGCAAAAAAGTACGTACGTATGACCGGTCGGTCGAAGCGCTCGATGAATCCGCGATTATTAGAGATATGGTCGACAGAGACCCCAACACTTTCTTCTCCAGAGAAGATACGGAAGTCGGGGACATCGTGATGCAGGTGAAAAACATCAGCGGCCCCGGAGTGGAAAATATTTCGTTCGATATCCATAAGGGAGAGATATTGGGTTTTGCCGGCCTGGTGGGTGCGGGCAGAACGGAGATGGCGGAAATACTTTTTGGAAAAAACCGTGCAACATCCGGGCAGATCATACTGAACGGGAAAGAAATAGTCGTTAAATCACCCAAAAGTGCGGTAAAACAAGGCCTGTGCATGATAACGGAAGACCGGCAACTATCCGGACTGTGTATGGCGCAGAAGATATCACTGAACTCGGTGTTATCATTTTCATCCAAGAACAATATGGTATTTATGAATCCGAAAAAGGAATACATTCAAACGGAAGATTATATAAATAAACTGAAAATAAAATGCAAAGGACCCGATCAGGAAGTGCAGTTTCTTTCCGGCGGGAATCAGCAAAAAGTAGTTTTTTGCAAATGGTTCATTACGGACGGAGAGGTATATATATTCGACGAACCTACAAAAGGCGTGGATATAGGCGCCAAACAGGACATATACCATTTGATGGTTGGGCTGTGCAGAGCGGGCAAGGCTATCATAATGATATCTTCCGATTTGCCGGAGGTCGTCGCAATGAGCGACCGGGTCATCATAATGAAAAAAGGAAAGATCACCGGAGAAATTGAAAAAGAAGAAATTAATTCTGAAACAATTATGAATTATGCATTGGGGGGTAGTGTGAAGTGAACAGAGCAAAAAATGAAATCAATCTTGAAAGGCCGTCTTTAGGCAAAAGATTATTATCCAACAACAGTACATATCTGCTGATAGGTCTTATAGTATATCTGATTGTTGTTTCGATAATCGCGCCGAATTTTGCAACAGCTTATAACTTCAGTATCGTTATGGAACAGTTGGCGGTTCCGGGAATATTGGCGGTCGGTATGTGTATGGTGATGATTTCCGGAGGGATCGATCTTGCGGTAGGCAATCAGCTTTCTTTTGCCGCATGTGTAATGTCCTTCTTCATCATAAACGACGCTTCGGCAGTTGGCCTTGGAATCACGGTAGGCATTGTGGTGTGTATAGCATGCAGCTTTGCAATGGGACTACTTATATCACGTACAAGGATGGAGCCGTTTATCGTATCGCTTGCCTTTATGACGATATACAAAGGGCTTGCGTTCATAATAACAAACGGAGCGGAATATCCGATACCGGGAACGATGGGGTTTGCAACATCTATTAGACTGTTTAATTTGCCTCTCATGGTGTATATAATGGCGGCGGTGTTTGTGGCCTTTGGGCTGATCATACACTTTACAAGATTCGGCCGAAGGCTGTACGCGGTTGGGGACAATCCCGAAGCGGCGTTCCTGTCCGGTATAAATGTAAAAAACTTCAAACTGATGCTATATACCCTGAACGGCGCCCTTGTTGCGCTCGCTACAGTACTGATGCTTTCCAGAAATGAGGTTGGCAATCCGAACCTCGGCGTATCCCTTGAAATGACGGCTATCGCATCGGCGGTTGTCGGCGGCACGGCGCTGGCGGGAGGCAAAGGAACGATCGTGGGCACTTTGCTGGGAACGGCTTGGGTAGGCATAGTATCCAATTCCCTCAATATTATAGGCGTATCGTCATTTTATCAATATGTTGTAACGGGATGCATCATCATAGGCGCGGTGTTTATTAATCAGTTGCGTTACAAAAAAGGCTGAAAAAATATATTATTGCCATAAAATAAAATTCATATGATATAGAACAATGAAAATTTTGAGGACGAAACGCAGAATAATGCCTGTTTCGTTTGAAAAAATAAAAAATAGGAGGAGAAAAAATGAAAAAAACGTTAATCGTTGTAGTTGCTCTTATGGTATGCGCAGCTATGCTCATTGTAGGATGCTCAAGCACAACCGCAACTGAGACAGAAGCCGCCGCTACAGAAGCTGCTACAGAATCTGCCGCTGCAGAATCTGCTGCTACAGAATCTGCTGCTGAAGAATCCGCGGCTACAGAACAGAAACATGCCGGTACTAAGGTGGGGTATGTTGAATCGGGGCCGGACATCTATTATGAGCAGACTTACAAAGTGTTTGAAGGCCTTGCTTCAGAGCAGGGCTGGGAGATTTCGAAGACGGCGTCCGACTATGATCCCAAGAAAGAAACGAACAATGTACAGGATATGATCGCCAAGGGCGTGGATCTTATCGTCCTCAACGATGTGACCTCTTCAAATGGCGCTGCCTGTGCGAAGATTGCCGACGAAGCCGGCGTGCCGATGTTTTTTGTTACGACGTTGCCCGACGACAGCCCCGGCGTGACAGCCAGTTGTTCCGGCGCCTGGTATCAGTGCGGTGAAATGTGGGCGGACTGGATGATGGATAAGCTCGATAACAAAGAAGACGCTAAATTCGTGCTGATAGAAGGTGCTTATGGCCAGGGCACGACCGAACTCATGAGGCTTGGTTTTATTGAAAAACTTGCTTCAATATTGGGCAAAACCTCCCAGGAAGTATTTGACGAGAATATAGTTTACAACCAAACGGCTCAGTGGCAAACAGACCAGGCTGTTACGGTGATGCAGGATGCTATGGCAAAGACAGGCGGAGACTTTGACGGCGTTATAGCTGCAAACGAAGCTATGCTATTAGGTGTTCAAAAAGCGCTTGAAGCATCCACTACAGATTACCTTATAGCTACGGAAAACGGATACGAAGAGACGGTAGAGGCGATCAAGACAGATCCGAACCTCATGACGGTTTCCTGCCCTGCAACAGCAGAAGGCGAGATCGTGTTCCAACAGGTAATGGCATATCTTGACGGAGAAGACTTCCCGAAATTTGTAAAGTGCCCGTTTGTATTGGTTGACAGCGAGACCGTTGATACAGCCGTAGTGCTGCCCTATAAAGATGCTGATAATTATCTTGAATGGATAAAAGAAGGCTTGACAGGGATCGACATCTTTACGATGGAAGACAGCGGTTCTACAGATCCCGATTGGAGTGCTACCATCGATCAGAACGGCGCAAAGAGTGATTAACGGACGAAATCAAATCAGACACAGGGAATAAACAAGACTAATTATGTGCCTGGCCGGCGGCTTCCAATAAAAGACGCCGGTCAAGGCACACAAGAAATACTTAAGCAGTGCGTGATGTTTGAAACGATATGCAAATCATTCTGTAAAGCGTATAAAAGAAAAAGATAGTTTTTTTATAATCGCGTGAGTGTGCGCGAACGCGAAAAAATAAAAAAATAAAATATATTATATGGAGGTAAAGAAAATGAAAGAGAATATCAAAAGAGGACTCGAAGACGCTAAAAGGTTAGGGGACATTGTAAGCGGAGACGGATTCAACTGCGGAAAAGGGCATATGGATGTTGCTGTAATACTCGGTACGGACCCGGATTGCCCGGTTCCCGGCCATCCGGACGATTTTGATTCTACGATGCTGTTTTGTAACTGGTGCAGTCTGGATGCCGGCGCTATATGCGGAATGCATCCCCATCTCACGGCAGAAGAATATTACTATGTGATCAAGGGCAAAGGGAAAATGACGATCGAATATCCTGATGGCACGCTCAATGAATACGAAGTAGGCCCCAACGAAGCGATTCTTATGCATGCCGGGAACAAGCATCAGTTTGAAACGATAAGTGCAGAGCCTTGTGAGTTTCTTGCTATATGCGCAGGGGTTCCCAATATGAATTGCTGGAGCGACGAAAAGTTTGCTGTAAAAAACAAACCGTCTAAATGAGCAAAGATACATCAAAAGGGTTCGACATGGATTTGCCGGATCCTTCAATAAAAAAATTTGGAGGATATAACAATGGCTGATGAAGTGAAGGATATAGGTATTGGGTATAGTGCGTGGGATGCGGCTCAACCTCGAAAAGAGATCGGGATAGGGCTCTTTGGCAGAGGATTTATGGGAAAAGCGCATTCAAATGCTTTTAAAAAGGTTGGATACCTATTTGAAACAAATTATATTCCAAAGCTGGTCGGTATCAGCGCGACTACGAAAGAGCGGGCTCAATCTGCTGCCATCCGGTATGGATTTGAAAAAGCATATGTCGGTTGGGAAGAAATGATTCAAAATCCGGACATTGATATTTTTGACAATGTAGCGTTGGATAAGGTTCATGCCCAACCTTGCATTGATGCTGCCAAAGCGGGGAAAGCCATTCTTTGTGAAAAACCGATGGCGATTGGCCGGGCAGATGCGAAAAGGATGCTGGATGCCGTAAACAAATACGGCGTAAAAAACATGGTGTGTTTTAACTACCGGTTCTTACCCGCTGTCAGGCTGGCATGGGATTTGATTCAAAAAGGAGCGATCGGGGAGATCGTCCATTTTTATGGACGGTATCACCAGGAATATGCCCTTCCTTTGGATGCGCCTGTGGAAGATGTCTGGTACCAGAACATGTCGGGCAATACGCAGGATCTTGCTTCCCACATATTTGACCAGGCACAATTCCTGGCCGGTGAAGTTGCGACGATCATGGGCGATATTCGATCCATTCCGAAACGAAGGCCTACCAGAGCCGGCGGAATGACCGATGTAAAACTGGATGACGGAATGCGGGCTTTGATTGAATTTAAAAGCGGCGCAACGGGTACCCTGGAAGGCATCAGTGCGGCGCACGGCCGTAAAAACCAGCTTTACTGGGAAGTATACGGAACAAAGGGCACTTTGGTCTTTGACCTTGAAAACCCCAGCTTCCTGAAAGTGGATTTGAAAGAAACCGTATTGCCCGAGGTGATGGGTTTTACAAATGTTGCAGTAAATGATCCGATTCATCCGCTGATGGGTGCGTGGTGGCCCAAAGGACACAATATCGGCTGGGAACACGGGCATATAAACCTGGTTGCCCATTTGTTGGATTGTGTGGCAAATGACAAAGAAATTGGCCCGGAAGGTGCGACATTTGAGGACGGCTATAAGGTAGCGGTCATGATTGATACGTTGATTGAATCATCACAGGCGGGCAGGAAAGTTGTGATTTCTTATTAAAGGATCCGTGCATGCTTTGTGTTTTTTTGAAATGCAAATGCGTGCGGATTATGGACTAGAGGCTGAAAGCTGCAGGCCTGCATAAGCTTGTATGTGCAGGCCTGCCAGCCAAGACAGGCGTTTTTGATATGTATAATAAAAATTTGAAATAGCTTTCCAGACAACGCAGATGACGGATGAAAGCGGCGTGAAAAACAAATAATGCAAGTAACTTAATGCTGAAGTTCAGTCGAATCGAATATCTTAAAAACGCATTTACGCGTTTTTAAAAGCGGATATTGGATTGGACCGGGTTCGTGTTAGCTAAAACATAGAAAAAGACGTTAAGATTGGGTGAAAGCGCAAGGTTTTCATTTCAAATAAAGGAGGAATTTATATGATTATCAAACAAAAACCGAAGATTGGTTTTCTGGGAGTCATGCATGGTTTGTATGACGTATCACAGCCTGAAATACCTGAAAACCAGGAAAAATTTGCACGGAGTGTCATTGAGCGGCTGAAAAGCGCTGCGGACATTGACTTTCCGCAGGTAGCGAAGGACCGTTCGCAGATTGAAAAAGTTGTCAAATATTTTAATGAAAAAGAATATGATGGAATCATAGTTGTCAACTTGATCTATAGTCCGGGTATGCGGGTGGTGCAGGCATTGAAAGATAATAATCTGCCCCTTCTGTTGGCTTGTATACAACCCTTGCCCAGCGTGACCCAAGACTGGGACTGGAGCCTTTTAACAACGAACCAGGGGATTCACGGCATTCAGGACACCAGTAATATGGTGCTGCGGCTGGGACGTGATCCGCATATTATTGTTGAAGACTGGGAAAGCGACGCCTTTTATTCCTATTTTAAAGACTGGGCACAATGCGCTTATGCGCGCTCTGCCTTAAAGAAGCTTAGAATTGCTAAATTTGGCAGGATGCGCGGAATGGGAGACATCAAGGGCGATGATTTTTCCTTTTATAAAATATTCGGTATAGAAGTCAATGACGAGAGTATTGGTGATGTTTACAGGTATATGGATGAAATTTCTGATCAGGAAATAGACGTCCAGATTGAAGAGGATAAGAAGAATTTTCTGATCGACCCGACACTGCCTGACGAGAGCCACCGGTATGCAATCCGCTTGCAGATTGCTTTTGAAAAGTTTATGGCAGACAGAGGATACCAGGGATTCAGCCCGCAGTTTGATGTCTTCAAAGAAGACGGACGATTTAAGCAAATACCTATATTGGGGGGGAGCAACCTTTTGGCACGCGGATACGGATACAGTGCCGAAGGAGATACGAACACGGTTGCTTTGACTATGATCGGTCATCTGATTGATAAAAATCCGCATTTTACGGAAATGTATTCGCTTGATTTCAGACGGGATGCTACCATGCTTAGCCACATGGGTGAAGGGAACTGGAAAGTTGCGCGGAAGGACAGACCTGTAAAGCTGATTGACCGGCCGCTGGATATTGGCGACCTGGAAAATCCGCCGACAGCCGTATTCAGCGCCCAGCCCGGCCGCGCGGTGATTACGACTTTGGTTGCCATTGAGGGCGATGCGTACAGAATTGTTGCTTCCAAGGGCGAGGTATTGGATACCAAAGAGATCCCGGGTATCCCGATGAACTATACATTTTTTAAGCCCGATACGGGAATCAAGAAGAGCATGGAAGGATGGTTGAAGCTGGGGGGCACCCATCATCAGGTGATGTTTATGGGGGATCCGACACGGAGGCTTTGCATGCTGTGCAAATTACTGGGTATTGAGTATTGCGAGGTTTGAGCAAAATCATTTATAATATAATAAAATATGATTTTTGTTGCCTGCCTTGAAAAATCCGGAGATGCAAGGAGAAAAACAAATGGAAAACGTACGAATGAACCAGATTTTAAGCCGTTTTTGGGATGGGATTCCTTATGGAACGGGAACAAGCTGTTCGGTAACGACGCTGCTGGCTTTGGCGGAGTATTATGATATGCAGGAACCCTGGCTTAAGGATATTGCTACTCCTTTTGGAGGAGGCGTATGCCATTCACATGCTTCCGTATGCGGAGTGGTAAGCGGTGCGTTATTGTTTTTAGGGCTGAAGTTTCCGGTTGGGGAGGAAAAACTGGGGCAGGAGACTTCGGCACGGCTGGGTGCAGCGTTAATCGAACATGTAAAACGCGAATTTGGAAACGATGTATGCGACCGGATTTTAGACATTGATTTTAATGATGCAGAGCAGGTGAAGCGTGAAAAAGCGGATAAATATGAAAGTATTTGCCAGCCTATTATGCGCAGCGTGTGCGGATGGGTTATTGATGAAATAGCAAAGCTGGAACAATAGCCGGTAAGCCATGGAAAGAAAACGCCGCGTGCCCATAGCGCGTTTGAGAAAACTAAAAAACAGCCCTCTTATAAAAAGGGGGGGCTGTTTTTTTAATGTGTTTTTTAAAGGGAACGGGTAGAGGAGAACATTTCTTACTTGAAATCAGGCAGATAGATTCGGGTTCCGCCCTCAATGCAGGACTGGTGCCCTAAAATGCCGGTTGCCGTGATGTTGGCCGACACTTCCGCATTCAGAGCGCATTCTCTTCCTTCTGCAATCGCGCTTACGAATTCGTGTACCAGATGGGGGTGTGAACCGCCGTGTCCCGCACCCTGGATAAATGAAACGTGATTTTTATCCATGATTTGTTCTCGTTTGGTATACTGAACGATTTCTGCAGGAAGATTTTCCGGCATATCCGGAGCGACTTCGCGGCGGGCGTTTTCGCCGCCTTCAAACAGACAGGCGCCTTCATCGGCAATTTGCTCCCATTCCACAGACATTTTGCTGCCGTACAGGTCAAAACTTTCCCGGTACTGTCGGACCGTTTCATACAGGCTGCGGGTAGCTTCGGCCGCGATGTCGGACCCTTTGCGCTTAATGGTGACGGTTTCTACCGCGAAAGGTGAATTGTATCTTTTGGCCAGGTCATCACTGATTTTACCGGAACCATGGCCAATGACATATTCAGTTAAATGGTTGTCTATGCAAAGCAGGGGAGAGATGGCATGTGTGCCGTAGTGCATGGGGGGAAAGCCGAGCCAGTATTCCGGCCAGCCTTCAAGACCCATATCCTGCATATGTGATCCGCGTAAAAACTGGATGCGGCCCATTTTTCCGGCGTTATACAGGTTTTTCACATAAAGGTATTCACGGGTATACACCGCTGTTTCCATCATCATATAGATTTTCCCGGAAGCTTTTTTTGCGGCGACCAGCTGCTCCAGTTCTTCTATGGACGTAGCCATGGGTACGGTGCAGGCCGTATTTTTGCCTGCCTGAAGCGCTGCCAGCGATTGCTTGAAATGCTGCAAAATGGGGGTAACTACGTGGATGGCGTTGAGTTCGTCGTTTTTAAGCATCTGCTCATAGTCTGAATAGCGGAGAGATTCCGGGATGCCGAATTCGTTTCCGATTTCCTTCAATGTTTTTGGATTGCGTGTGCAGATTGCCACTTTGTCCACGTCCGGATGGTTTTGGTAGATACCGATGAATTCTTTTCCGAATCCGAGGCCTACGATTCCTACATTAACTTTTTCCATTGTTTTTCACCTCAAATCATAAAAATTGCGTTGCGTTTTTGATTATGTAAAATGAATTTATATATACATTTTAGCACAATGCAAACAAGGTTGCAATGCAGAGGGAGCGCTTTTAAAATAATGTTGCGGGCCTGGTGGACATTGCATATCAAATATATTATAATGTAACGAAGAATCTATACGGCTGTCAAAAAAGCGGCGGCCAAGGCGGAGGAGAGAGCTTGAAAATTCAAAATTCCTTGACCGGAAAGAAAGAGGAGTTTGTACCGATAAAGGAGGGCGTTGTTCGGATTTACGCATGCGGCCCTACCGTATATAATTATTTTCATATCGGAAACGCAAGGCCCTTTATTATTTTTGATACTTTAAGGAGATATTTGGAGTACAGAGGGTACAATGTAGATTTTGTACAGAATTTTACGGATGTAGACGATAAAATGATTGCCGCGGCTGCAAAAGAAGGCGTAACGGTGGCTGAATTGGGAGACCGTTATATCCGTGAATACTTTGCAGACGCCGGTGCGTTGAATATTAAAAAAGCGACGGAACATCCGCGTGCGACCGATCATATTGCAGATATTATACGCCTGATTGAAAAGCTGATGGAAAACGGACATGCTTATGAGGCGGGCGGAGACGTTTATTTTGACACTGCGAGCGATCCGGATTACGGCAAACTCTCCGGTCAGAACCTGGAAGATCTGGAAATGGGCGCCCGGATTGAAGTGAACGACTGTAAAAAAAATCCGATGGATTTTGCGCTTTGGAAGGCGGCAAAACCGGGTGAAGTAAGCTGGCCCAGCCCCTGGGGAGAAGGAAGGCCCGGATGGCATATTGAGTGCTCGGCCATGAGTATGAAATATTTGGGAGACACCATTGACATACACGGAGGCGGACAGGACCTGATGTTCCCGCACCATGAAAATGAGATTGCCCAAAGCGAATGCGCCACCGGGAAACCATTTGTGCATTATTGGATGCACAACGGTTATATTAATATTGATAATAAAAAGATGTCTAAATCCAAGGGAAACTTTTTTACGGTACGTGATATCCGAAAGGAATTTGATCCGATTGCCGTGCGGCTTTTCATGCTGGGATCTCATTATGCGAATCCGATCAATTTTTCGCGCGACCTTATCAGCCAGGCTGAAACTGCGCTGGCGCGTATAAAAAATTGCCGCGAAAACCTGCAGTTCATTATGGAGAATCCAAAAGATACGTCGGTGGATGTTTCTGCAGCAGTGAGCAAAGTTAAAAGTGGTTTTATAGCCGCGATGGAGGATGATTTAAATACTGCGGACGCAATTGGCGTGGTGTATGAATTTATTCGCGAAGTCAATACCCTTTTTGCGGAAGGCGGAGATAAAAAAAGCGCGGGTGAAGCGCTCTGCGTGCTGGACGAATTGCTGGAAGTGCTGGGGCTTTCAGGCCACGGCGAGCAGGAGGATATTCCAGGAGAAGTACTGAGGCTTTCAAGCCAGCGTACACAGGCAAGGGCGAAAAAGGATTGGAAGTCTGCCGATGAGATGCGGGATAAAATTGCCCAAATGGGTTACGAAGTAAAAGACACGCCGGATGGTGTAAAAATAAGTAAATTATAGGAGGTATGAGTTTTTGTACGATTTTATGTTATATTTTAACTTGTTCATAGCGGTATATGTTTTGTATTACGCAATTCGTGGACAAGGAAAAATTTACGAAAACGATTATCCAAAGGCAATCAAAGATGATCATGCAAGATTGCTGCGCAAATTTTGCTGGATCGTTGGGCTGGGGATGCTTCCCCTGACTATTTTGGAACTGGTATATGATTCTGCCAGCCAAGCATCTGTTTTCTCATGGATCAATATCGGGTTCGTATTGGGATGCGTAGTCATTTATTTGATTATCTTTCGGGTCAAGTTTGGAAAGTATGTATATCCTAAAAAGGACAAGTGACCCTGCTTGATGGCTTTTACGCCGATGCATACGCGAAAGAAAAGAGGTTCCTTTTGTGAACCTTTTTTTATGGGCATCAGCAGGCGGTTGTTTGTTAAAAAAATTGAATGTTTACAAAAAAGTATTGACAATTTGTAAGAATAAATCAAAAATAGACATGGCCGACATATAAGCGGTTTTGAAATAGCATGCGATTACCGGAAGGAAAGAAAATGGAACTAAACAGGGAAGAAGCAGCAGGAATATTATATAAACTGTATCTGGCACGTTTGTTTGAGGAACGCCTGCATGAGATGGTGAAAGAGAAAAAGATTCACGGGACGGCGCATCTGTCTGTTGGACAGGAAGCGGTAGCCGTGGGTGCGGCATATGCCGTGCGCACGGACGACCGGATTATGAGCAACCACCGGGGACACAGCCATTGTATTGCAAAAGGCGCGGATGTCGGGCAGATGATGTGTGAGATCATGGGAAGAGAAGCCGGACTGTGCCGCGGGCTGGGCGGTTCGATGCATATAATGGATACGCATACTTATAATATGGGGGCGAACGGAATTGTCGGGCAAACCATTCCTATGGCGACCGGGGTGGCGTTGGCACTCAAAAAAGACGGCGGAAAGAATATCATTATGGATTTTTTTGGAGACGGCGCTTCTAACGCAGGCGTTTTTCATGAATCTCTCAATATTGCCGCACTTTGGAAACTGCCCATTGTTTACATTTGTGAAAATAACGGATATGGATTTTCCACTTCAGCCGAACGGACGGTTTCGGTACCGAATGTGGCCGACCGGGCGCCGGCTTATGGGATTCCGGGCGTCATTGTTGACGGCAATGATATATTTGCGGTGATGGAAGCTGTAGGCGCGGCGGCAAAACGCGCACGGAACGGTGACGGTCCTACGCTGATTGAAGCCAAGACGTACCGGTGGATGGGCCATTCCAAAAGCGATAAACGCCTTTACCGCACGCGGGAAGAAGAGGCGTTTTGGCGGGAGAAGTGCCCGATCAAGCGTTTTGAATGTGCGTTGCTTCAAAGAGGGTTTTCTGTAAAGGATTTTGAAAAGATACGAAAAAGCGCGGAGAGGGAAATGGAAGAGGCGGTGGCCAGTGCGATTGCTTCTTTGCCGCTTTCCATGGATGAAGCAAAAACGCTGGTTTACGCTTAGGGGGCATAGTATGGCTGAAATGACAGTGAAGCAGGCAATTGCGGATGCGCTTGCCGAAGAAATGCGCCGGGATGATAAAGTTTTTTTGATGGGTGAGGACCTTGGTTGCTACGGAGGGTGTTTTGGCGTGACCTGCGGCTTTTTGGAAGCCTTTGGTGCGGACAGGGTAGTTGAGACGCCCATAACGGAGAATGCGTTTACAGGAATGGCTGTAGGCGCTGCGATGGCGGGATACCGGCCGGTAATCGAATTTATGTTTGCTGATTTTATGACGGTTGCTATGGACGCGATTGTAAACCAGGCGGCGAAGCAACATTTTATGACCGGGGGACAGGTCAAGGTGCCTATGGTAATGCGCGCGCCGGCCGGAAGCGGGACGGGTGCCGCTGCCCAGCATTCGCAGTCTCCCGAAGCATGGTTTTGCCATGTGCCCGGGTTGCAGGTGATAGCACCGGCGACGCCTTTTGATGCAAAAGGTTTATTAAAGTCTGCGATCCGCAATGATAATCCCGTTGTGTTCTTTGAACATAAGCTTGGATATTCTTATGCAGGCGAGGTGCCTGACGAGTCATTTACAGTGCCGATCGGCAAAGCGGACATCAAACGTCCCGGAAGAGATTTGACGATTATCAGCTATTCTTATACTTTGATCAAGGCGCTTTTAGCGGCCGAAATGCTGGAAAAAGAAGGCATTGACGCCGAAGTGCTGGATCTCCGTACGCTTTCTCCCCTGGATACGCAGGCCATTATAACTTCGGCTAAAAAAACCGGAAAGGTACTGGTTGCGCATGAGAGTGTGCAGGCATACGGCCCGGGCGCGGAAGTCGCATCCTTGATTGCCGAAAGCGATGCTTTCTTTTCTCTGAAACGCCCGGTGAAGCGCCTGGGAGGGCTGTTTATGCCTATGCCCTTTGCGGCCTCCCTGGAAATACAGGCAGTGCCGCAGACGGAAGATATTTACGAGAGCGCAAAGGAACTTCTGGGGTAACGGACGATAACTGGCCTACGGTTGGTGTATGGTTACGGACATTTCAATAAAAAAGACCCGGCTTTTGTGAACTGGTCAATAGTTAGTGGACAGAAAAAAACTTTAAAACCCTTGCTCGGCTTTAAACTGAGCAGGGGTTTTGTAATTAAGAGCATAAGCAGGTCTGGCAAAATTGTAGTAT
>JAVBVZ010000016.1:0-5255 GCA_036679405.1 Christensenellaceae bacterium | reverse complement strand
GGCAAGTAACAGAATCGCATGTGCCAGATCGTGTAACGCCCTTTAGGCGTAGCTAGTAGTCAAGGGCTATGCCCGTTAAAGAAATACCCCCGGCTAGGCCGGGGGATATTTATTTACGTCCATACAAGGGCTTAAAAAAGGCGAAACAAAAATTAAATATTGGCGGGGGGACTGCATTGGCAGTTGAGAAGGTAAAACCTGACCCTTTGAACCTGACGGTTAATACCGTGGTAGGGAAGCGACCATGCATGCTGTAACCTAAAAATGCCGGGCTCCTGAGCCCGGCATTTTTTTGCAGGCGCCTGGAGAAAAAATATTTTTGAATGGAGAGGATGAAGAGATGAACCATCTGCTTACAATAGCCGGATCGGATTGCAGCGGGGGGGCGGGTATCCAGGCGGATATGAAAACTTTTGCCGCCCATGGCGCTTATGGAATGAGCGTCATTACGTCAATTGTGGCGGAAAACACAAACCGCGTAATTTCCTCCTGGGATGTGGCAAAAGAAAGCATCTGTGACCAGATAGACGCAGTGTTTGAGGATATTCGGGTGGACGGCGTTAAAGTGGGGATGATTCCGGATGAGGGTGCAGTGAAAGCTGTTGCGGATAAGATAAGACAATACCGCCCCTTAAGGCCGGTTGTCGACCCGGTTATGGCGGCGACCGCCGGATATGACCTGATGAAAAAATCTGCGCTGAAGGCGCTGATTGCAGAGGTCTTGCCGCTTGCGTTTCTGCTTACCCCCAATATTCCGGAAGCCGAAGCGATGACCGGGATAAAAATAAAGGACGCAGAGACAATGAAAGCCGCCGCCGTCGCCCTGCGGAAGATGGGAGCGGAAAATGTACTAGTCAAAGGGGGACATCTTAAGGGAGAAGCAAGGGACCTGCTGTTTGACGGAAAAAGCTTTTGTTCCTTTAGCAGCCGGCGCATCCAAACGCAGAATACCCACGGAACGGGTTGCAGTTTTTCCGCCGCCATAACGGCAAATCTGGCGGAAGGGAAAACGCTTCCGGAGGCCGTGCGTTTGGCAAAAGAGTATATTACCGGCGCGATCCGGTATTCGTTCCCGGTTGGTGCGGGGCGGGGACCGGTTCATCATTTTTATAGAGTATGGAGGTACTAAAATGAAATTCAAAACACAGATGGAGGCGGCCAAAAACGGCTGCATCACAAAAGAAATGGAAACGGTAGCAAAAAAAGAAAACATAAGGGCGCAAAAGATTTGCGGCATGGTTGCCTGCGGACAGGTGGCGATCCCGGCCAACATCCGCCACATATGCCTGTCGGCTGAAGGGATCGGGACGGGGCTTCGGACAAAAATAAACGTAAACCTTGGCATATCGGGCGACTGCCGCGATTACAAAATAGAGACGGAAAAAGTAAAGCTTGCGCTCGGTTTGGGCTGTGAGTCTATTATGGATTTAAGCAACTACGGAAAAACCAATACCTTTCGCAGGGAACTGATTGCCACATCTTCCGCTATGATAGGAACCGTACCCATGTATGATGCGGTTGGGTATCTTGAAAAGGAACTGGCAGATATTTCGGCAGATGATTTTTTAAAGGTGGTGGAAGCGCACGCAAAAGAAGGAGTCGATTTTATGACTATCCATGCGGGGATCAACCGGCGCGCGCTGGAAGGGTTTAAAAGGGAAAAGCGGCTTACGAATATTGTTTCAAGAGGTGGGTCTTTGTTATTTGCATGGATGGAAATGACGGGACATGAAAACCCTTTTTTTGAATACTACGACGAAATGATGGACATATTGAGAGAATATGATGTAACCATCAGCCTCGGAGACGCGCTGCGTCCCGGCAGTATTGCGGACAGCAGCGATGCTGCGCAAATAGGGGAACTTGTAGAGATCGGGCATCTGACGTCGCGCGCCTGGGCGCGGGACGTACAGGTCCTGGTAGAAGGGCCGGGCCATATGGCCATGAATGAGATCGCCGCGAATATGACGCTGCAAAAGAGGTTATGCCATAACGCGCCCTTTTATGTTCTGGGCCCCATTGTGACCGATATTGCCCCCGGTTACGACCATATTACTTCTGCAATCGGGGGCGCGCTGGCAGCTTCAAGCGGCGCCGATTTTCTGTGCTATGTGACACCTGCCGAACATCTGCGCCTGCCCGATCTGGCAGATGTAAAGGAAGGGATCGTGGCCAGTAAAATTGCAGCGCATGCGGCGGATATTGCAAAAGGGATACCGGGTGCGCGGGAGGCGGACAATAAAATGAGCGCGGCGCGGCGGCGCATCGACTGGGAGGAGATGTTTTCATTGGCCATAGACAGTGAAAAGCCCAAAAGGTATTTTGAAAGCGCGCCGCCTGCCGACAAAAGCAGTTGCAGCATGTGCGGAAAGATGTGTGCCATGCGCACTACCAACCGTATATTGGACGGTGAAAAGACGGACATCGGCCCGGAAACGGGCAACTAAGGGGGTTGAAATGAGCAACATAACGGCCCGGGCGGCAAATCTGATTGCGCAGGTACGCAAAAAGTCGCCGCTGGTGCATCAGATCACAAATTATGTTACGGTGAACGACTGTGCGAATATCACGCTGGCAGCGGGCGCTTCTCCCGTAATGGCAGACGATATTGCGGAAGCCGCAGAAATCACCGCAATTTCTTCCGCACTGCTACTCAATATTGGAACATTGAATGAAAAAACGGTGGATTCCATGCTGGTCTCCGGGAAGAAGGCAAACGAACTCGGCCTGCCGGTGGTATTTGATCCTGTGGGGGCGGGGGCTTCAACATTCCGGAATCAAACAACGCGGATGATTTTAAGCCGCATAAAGATTGCCGTTGTGCGCGGCAATCTTTCCGAAATTTCTTTTGCCGCCGGCCTTAAGGCGACAACCAAAGGCGTGGACGCCTCGGGGGCCGATTTTGGAAACGACGCGGTTTTTGCAGCAAAGGAGACGGCGCGGCAATCCGGATGCGTGGCGGCGGTAACCGGAGCGACAGATATTGTTTCGGACGGGCAGAGAGTCATCCGTATTCAAAACGGCCACGCAATGTTGTCCGGCATTACGGGGACAGGGTGTATGGCAACCGCTCTGATCGGGGCCTTTGCCGGCGTTGCGAAAGATTATCTTGCAGCGGCGGTCGCCGGTGTCGCAGTCATGGGTATCGCCGGAGAGATCGCCTTTGAGGTTGCCGGGAATAAAGGCCTGGGCAGTTATCATGCCGCTTTGACGGACGCCGTCAGCCTGATGGATGAAAATGTTTTTGAAAAGAGGGCCAAGATTAGTGAAATCTAGTATAACATACAGTCTGTGCCTGGTGACGGACAGGGAATTGATGAGCACGGAGACGCTGGAGGAAGCGGTGGAGCAGGCTGTGCGCGGAGGATGCTCTATGGTTCAGTTGCGCGAAAAAAAACTTTGTGCGGGCGCGTTTTACGAAACCGCCCTCCGCGTAAAAAAAATCACGAGGAAATACAAAGTTCCGCTCATTATAAACGACCGCGTGGACATTGCGCTGGCGGCGGATGCCGACGGCGTGCATATAGGGCAAAGCGACCTGCCGGCAAAGGCCGTGCGAAAGCTGATGGGTGGTAAGCTGGTGGGAGTATCCGTATCCAATAAGCTGGAAGCGGTCCGTGCGGTAAAGGACGGTGCGGATTATCTGGGCGTAGGGGCCATGTATCCCACAGATACAAAAACAGGCGTTACGCTTGTTTCCATGGAAGAGCTGGCGCGGATACGCGCTGCGGTAGATATTCCCATCATTGTGATTGGAGGGGTCAATCAAAAAACAGCCGCAAATTTTGCAGGCAGCGGCATAGACGGTTTTGCCGTTGTGTCAGCCGTAATCGCACGCAAGGATATTGCCGCCGCGTCCCGGGAACTTGTTGACTGCTTTGTGAATCTGGGAAAGGGATAGGGGCAAGAAGCAGGGATGTATTTTACTTATGCTTCTAAAAATATCCGGTTATCCAAAAAAAATTTTTTATAATGCTTTTCAAAAGAACGGATATGGTTTATTGAACAAATAGACCGGTTATTCTATAATATAATTAAGATGACAAAGACAGGCAATTAATCTTATATCTGTAATTTACACTGAGTGGGGGGTTGAAAGATGAAGTTGAATCGGGCTTGCATGAATAGTATTATGTTGTTTTTGGAAGAATATATGGAGTATCCGCAGGGGCTGGGCTATCCTGAGATCAGTGAAAAGCTGAGCGAAGAGGACGACTTCAGCCAGATCGACATTTTTTACTCTCTTAAGAAGCTCGGGGAACTGGGTTATCTTGAAATAAAACCGAATGTGCGTATTGAGCAAAGCGTTGTGCTGGATATTACGGTGGAAGGGCATGAGTATATCCATCAGCTTCGTGATAAAAAGAACTTTAATATTTAAAAAATATTAAAACCAGGGCCCGCTCCGGATATGGAGCGGGCCCTGGTGACTGAAGCAGCCGGGGATTCAACCATTGGTTGAGTGATTCACTCAACAATCTATTGATTCAGATCTACAGCAGTCATACAATGTATTCATAAACGCGTTGAATCATTATTGCAGGTCTGCAGAAGAAAGGAACAAAAATAATGGAAACAATAGGAGAGAGGATCAGAGAGAAAAGGAAGGAGATGGGCTGGACGCAGGAACAGCTGGCTGAAAAAGTGGGCGTGACGTATCAGGCGGTCTCAAAGTGGGAGACCGACACTTCCTACCCGGATATTGCTTTAATGGGAAATATTGCTCGGATGCTTGGAACCTCCATGGACTGGCTGGCGACCGGACGAAACCCTGACAGCGGCGAATGTGCACAGGTTCGTTCTTTTTATGGAAAAATCAACGGTACGGTTTTAAAGGATATCCATGCCGATGTAGGCAAGATTATAGGAACTGTGGATGCCGACATTTATGGAGACGTAAAAGGAGACATTGTAGGGACGGTGCGCAATATATTCGGCAATGTGGAAGGGAACGTGCTGGGCACGGTTAAGGGAGATGTTACCGGCTATATAAAAGGGAATCTGACGGGCACGGTAACCGGAAGCGTCAAAAAAGGCGTACATGGCCGCATACTTGGGCAGATTATAGGCGACGGGATTAATGCGGACGGAAATAAAAAATAAAAGCGGAAAAAAGCCGCCCCGACGGGCGGTTTTTTTATTGTATAGAAAACCCCACGTTAGACGTGGGGTTCGGTAGAGCTTTAGCGGTGAGACATAACAGAAAAACTCCTTTTGATTTAAAATAAGGATGCGGTCTGGCAACTGCACCCAAT
>JAVBVZ010000015.1:0-251126 GCA_036679405.1 Christensenellaceae bacterium | reverse complement strand
GGCAAGTAACAGAATCGCATGTGCCAGATCGTGTAACGCCCTTTAGGCGTAGCTAGTAGTCAAGGGCTATGCCCGTTAAAGAAATACCCCCGGCTAGGCCGGGGGATATTTATTTGTTGCATTGCATCCGGGAGGCAAGCGGCAGGGCAAGGCTTATATTCGGCATGGCGTTTTGATTGACAATATATTTACAACGTGTAATAATAAAACATATATATTTACAAAGTGTAAATATATAAAAATTATTGCGGCCCTGCGTGTGCTGCTCAAACAGGGAATACGATGATTGATTTATATAACTTAAATGTATCTGAAAAGCACAAAAACATCCTGACCATTTTAAACCATATTATCAGTACGGGCGGATCCTCGGCCGCTGATATCGTCGCCTCCACCAATTTAAGCATCGCGACGGCCAGCAGGACGCTTGTTTTGCTGCGCAAGCTTAAGCTGGTTGTATCCAAGGGAAAAGAAATCACCGACATGGGAAGGCACCCCGATATTTTCAGCATTAACAGCAGGTACGGTTTTTTGCTGCATTTTTATATGGGGGCGGATTATATCAAGGGATATATGATGGACCTAGGCGGCAATGTTGTGCTGTCCGGGACCGAAAAAATAACCAGGAATATAACGATTGATGAATTTGTGGAAAAATTAAGGCGGCTCATTGGAGCGCTGACCGGCAATAACGAGATCATTTTAAAAAAAGTACTGGCGCTCGGTATTGCGGTTCCGGGGTTTGTGGATGAGAAAAATAAAGTTATCAGGCGCATCCCGAATATTTACAACTTTGAAGGCGTGAATCTGTTTGACCGTGTGAAAGACATTCTGGATGTGCCTGTCCTGATCAACAATCAGGCCCGCCTGAGCGTCCTGGGGGAACATTTCGGCCGGTTTGAACATTGCAAAAATATGGTCTACATAGATTTTACAAAATACAGCGGAATCGGCGCCGGTATTATATTGAACGGACGGCTCCATACCGGGAAAAACAGCGCTGCCGGAGAAGTCGGGGACAGTATGACGGACATCGGCAATTTTGACAAAGCGGGCTGCCGGAAGGAAGGCTGCCTGGAGGCGACGGCGGGCCTTGGAAACCTTTTTGCAAACGTGCGGGCGTTGATGGATAAGGGAGGCGCGCAGATCCTGCGGGATCTTTTAGAGCAAAACGGGCAGGTGCTCAGCCTTACGCTGATCGAACAGGCCTGCATCCTGCAGGATGAAGATGTGCTGAAAGTGTTTGATGAAACCATGAAGAGGTGGGCCATGGCCATCGTCAATATGACGGTTATTTTAGACCCGGACCTGGTCCTTCTTGGAGGCGCGCTAGGAAGCGCAAACACGTCGGTTTTGTTCAGGATACAAAATTATCTTTCAAAAATCCTTTTTTATGACGTTGATATCCGTTTAAGCGAACTGGGAGAAGACGCACAGCTTCTGGGCGGCATCCATTTACTGAAAAAACATGTCTATAACCATGTGATTACAAACATGATCATTCAAGGGGCCTGACTTTTATTTTTTAATTATATCCAAAGCGTAAAAAAACAAAAGCCTTTATGGAAAAGCGTTTGGGCATAGACGCAATTAGACGTTGACAACTTCTTTACAGTGTGAAATAATATACCTGACTGCTGGTGTGAAGTCCGGCGGTATATCCGGCTTTTTTACTTAAATACAATGGCGTTTGCAGCAATATAAAATCTACATTAAAAAACGAGGTGACCGTTTTATGTTTTACGGCAATGTAAAAGATGTGATTTTGGAACGCAATATTATTTGTGTTTCTCCGCACTATGATGATTTTTTGTTTTTCTTGGGCGGTTATATTTTGGAACTCAAAGAAAAAGGGCTGTTGCCGACCAAGCGATTCATGAATATCAGCACGTTTTCGCGTACGAATTATCAGGAGCGGGATACGCAGGGGAATAAAGACCGGAGCCTTGAGAGGGTAAAATATGCCACGGGAATCCGTTTTGTTGAGGACCTGCAATGCCTGGACGACCTTCTGGGCGCGCACAATTATCATTACCGTGTAATGGGAGAAGAGGAAAGCCAGGTCCGGGGCAAGAGCTTCAACGAAGGCGAAGGCGAGATGGAGATGGCTTATGGAAGTTATGATACCATGGAGCAAAGCGATAAGCAGATCTTGGCCCGTATGCGCCGTTGCATTGCGGAGCTCGCTGTTTTCCGGGATACGGCCATTGTGCTGCCGCTGGCCATGAAAGGCCACATTGATCATTTTATTGTTCGTGAAGCGGGGATGCAGGCCATGATAGAGCTTGGCCCGAATGCGGAGGCAACTTTCTATTTTGCAGAAGACAAGCCGTATGCCGGACTGCTGGATCAAGAAGAGATGAAAGGCACCATGAAATTTATCAAAGAAAATGACTTGCAGGATATTGCGTTTGCCCATCACCCGAAAGAAGTCCTTAGGCTCGCGTTCCTTCATTATCCAAGCCAGGTGGATGAGGTATATAATACCGGTATCCTGGCCAGAAACGAACAGCTTAAAAAGATATACAAAACGAAAAACGACTGTGACAGAATATTTAAATTGAAATAAATATATAAGCAAAGGGAGGATTAATATTTATGAATATGATGGATACCATTAAAGGCTCCAGACTGGAAGGCTTTTTTCCTGCAGGATGGGACCTGCAAAGAATTGAGGACTGCTGTGCCACGCCGCCCGAACACGCGCTCGACAGGCAGCCTCACTGGAACGACGCGTTTATAGCCGAGGAATGCGAAGATGTTGCATCCTTTAATATGCAGATGGGTTATGAAATTGCAAAACAGATCAAGCGCACCCGGGACGAAGGAAAAAAGCTGGCGCTTATTTTATCCGTGGGACCGATGGGGATGTATAAGTGGGCCGTATATTTTTTAAAAGACTGGAACTGCAGCTGCGATCACGTGTGGGGATTCAATATGGACGAATGGTCTGATTCGGAAGGAAATACACTCCCTTCCGATGATCCCGGTGCTTTTCAGAACGCGATGGAGCAGTCTTTTTACGGGCCTCTTGGAGAACTGACCGTTCCGAAAGAGCAGCGCAATTTTGCAACGAAGGACAATCTGCCCAAATATCCTGAGAAGATACAGGCCATTAAAGACGGCGGCGGAGAACTTATTACAATATACGGCATTGGGCGCTGCTTCCATATCGCTTTTTGGGAACCGCATTTCGCAGAAGACTACAAGGCGGCCGAAGACTGGAAAAAAGACTGTTACCGCGTGGGGGCAAAGCTGCATCCGATGACGATTGAACAAAATTCCCTCATCAGTTTTAAAAGCCGCGTTACGCTGATTCCCGCACGGGCGAATACCGTTGGCCCCGGTTTGTTTTTGAATTCGGATTATTGCATCGGCGGTGTAGACGGCGTTGTGGGACGGGGTATGAACTGGCAGGGAATGACGTTCTTTGTCACGCTGAAATACGGCCCGGATATGTGGGTCCCTTCCAGCTGGATGCCCACTCTGCCGGGGAAATTTTTTGTGGTAAAAGAACTCGAAGGACCGCTTGTTCCGGAGTGCAACTGATAGCCGGAAACAGGCGGCGGAGATCGGGGTGCGTTTTGCCGTGCCGGACAAAGGGAGGTATCAGGAATGAAGAAGGTAACCGCAATACTCATTGGCGCCGGAGACAGGGGCGCAAACGCATATGCCTCGTATGCGCTTAATAATCCGGGCACGATTGAATTTGTTGCCGTGGTGGAAAAAGACGGGGAGAGGCGCAGGCTCTTTCAAAGAGCGCATGGTATTCCGGACGAAAAAGCCTATGACAACTGGGATGATCTTTTTGCGGAAGAACGCTTTGCTGACGCCGTATTGATATGTACAAACGAAAGATATCATTACGAGCCGGCCAAGCTGGCGATGAAAAAAGGCTACCATATACTTCTTGAAAAACCGATCACGCAGGAAGCAAGAACCTGCGTGGAGATCGGCGATCTTGCAGAAAATTACGACAAAGTTTTCATGCTTTGCTATGTGCTGCGCTACACGCCTTTTTTTGCGGAGATAAAGCGCAAGCTGGATGAAGGCGCCATAGGGCAGGTCAAAAATATCGTACACAGCGAAAACACGGGAATTGCGCATTTTTCGCACAGTTATGTCCGGGGCGTTTTTTCAAAGGAAGAAAATGCAGGGCCTATGATCCTGTCAAAGTGCTGCCATGATATGGATATCCTAAACTGGCTGACAGATTCAAAGTGCATACGGCTTTCATCTTATGCAACGCCGACATATTTTAATGAAAAAAACGCACCCAAAGGCGCGCCGGGACGCTGTACGGACGGATGCCCGATATCCGACACCTGCTACTATTACGCGCCGAAAATGTATTCTGCTGCCCGTTCCGGGTTTAATGTGGATATGATATCGCTGGACCAAAGCCCGGCGGGAAAAATGAAGGCGTTGCAGGAGGGGCCTTTTGGAAGATGTGTTTACCACTGTGATAATGATGTTGTGGATACCCAGGTTATCAATATGTTGTATGAAAACGGCGTGACCGTAGCGTTTTCCATGACGGCTTATGCGGAAGAATGCTACCGGACAATACGCATTACCGGCACGAAAGGCGAAATTGAAGGAAACCTTGAAAAGAGCGAGTTTGTTATAAAAGAATTTGCGACCGGACGGCATGAGACCGTCCGGGTATCGACGGTGCTGGACCGCCACAGCGGCGGAGACTACTACATTATGACCGATTTTATAAAACTGGTCCGCGAAGGAAAAACAGGGGGACGGACAGCTGCAAGCGGAGCGGTGGACAGCCATGTGATGTGTTTTGCCGCTGAAAAGTCGCGTAAAGAGGAGCGGGAGATATCTATTGAGGAATACTTGGGCGAACTGAGAAACCAAATATGACCGATGACCCGCAAAATACTTGATTCAAATAATCTTACTCCTATTTTTTTAAGGATATATGCGAAAAGCGCATATATCCTTATTTTTATGATTTTTAAAAAATCCGTAAAGAAAACGCCGCTTGCTAAAAGGGCGGGTGGCGGCATTGTACTGTTATGGCGAAGCCGCCGCGAAACAGGCAAATGCTTGTCATTTTGAACGCGGAAGGATTATATGTTATTATAATACATAAAAGGAAACGGCATCATCCATTGTGATGCCGTGGTTCGGGCAGATTTTTTGCCGGGTCCAGTTGTTTTAAAAAACAGAATAGTAATTTTGAAAGGAAATAAGAAGCATGAAAAAATTTATTCCTCTTACAGCGCTTTTGCTTATTTTTCCGTTTGCCCTGTTTGCGGGCGGATGCAGCGCTGCGGATAATAAGGAAGCGGCAGGCGGGGTAGACTATTCGCAGACGGACAGTTGGCTTACTCTTCCGGACGATCCGAACGCGCATGAAGTGGATGTATTTTTTGTCTATCCTACCATTTACAAAGGGGATGGACTGCAGGATATTACCGACCCTGAGCAAATAGAGGCTTCCATGGTCCCCATACGGACCCAGGCCAGTGTGTTTTCCGATTCCGCGAATATTTATGCGCCTTTGTACCGGCAGGTAGGAAGGGACGGTTTTAACGATGCCGAGAACCTGGACGCTTACCTTGAAACGGCTGAGCAGGATGTGACGGACGCGCTGGTCTATTACCTGGAAAATTACAATGACGGCAGGCCTTTTATTATTGCCGGACACAGCCAGGGTTCAAGCACGCTGATCAGCCTGCTGAATAAAATATGGGGAACGACGGCCGCTGAAGACCGTATGATTGCCACCTATATTATTGGATTCAGCGTTACCGAATCGGATATTGAAAACAATCCGAACATCAGGATGTGTGAAGGCCCTACCGATACCGGGTGCTTTATTTCATACAATTCCATGAAAGACGGTATGCAAAGCGAATCTGTGCAAATACAGGAAGGGGCTATTGTGACCAATCCATTATCCTGGATCAGCAGTGCGGAAGACGGAGAATATGTGCCGGCGTCCGAAAACCTGGGCGCGGTTTTCTTTGACGAAGACGGCTATTCGCCCGTTGTGTACGAACATTTCACTTCGGCGCAGGTAAAAGACCACGGACTGGTGTGTGAACCGGCCGATACTTCTGTGCTTTCTGCTTACGATATTGAGGGGATCTATCATCCGGACGACTATTCTCTATTTTATGAAAATATAAAAGAAAATATTGCCGAAAGAATTGACCATTATTTTAACATGAAATAGGCGGGGATTCCGGTTTGCACGAAGACGGGTTTTTTAAGGGCCGGTACAGCTTTTATACCGTGCCGGTCATTTTTCTTCTTCCAAAAAATTGTATATAAGATCCTTTGCTTTGCCGTATAAACCGAAAGGAACGTAGATCCGGTAGATTTCGGCATAACCGGTTCTGTTGGCTAACCCCGCGCCATACAATGGTTTTTTTAGGCATGGTATATTGTTTTTAGCAAGTATTTCTTCGATCGATCCGGCGAATATATGGTCTTTTGTTACTAAATATACAGGATCATCTGCCCGTGCTTCGCGGAGCTTGCTTCCGCACAAAGAACATTTTTTGGTATCTGAAGTGAGTTCCATACAATTTGGGCAATACAGCATACATACCTCCATTCATGCGCGGCGGCCTGCTTGATTGAAAAAAGGCGCATTTAGATTTTCAATTCTATTATATCAAAAAACAGAATGTTTAACAGAAGTTTTAAGATGCTTTAAATTGGATGTATTTCATGGCGCGGCGTCTTTTAAAATCACTTTGCGCCGTATGAAAAAGTGGTCTCAAAAAGCGCTTCCACGTTTTCCGTTTTGGCGTTGTCAAGCAAGGTGCCCGTATCCATGATGTAACCGCCGCCCGGTGCACAGATGTCGATCAGGCGCTTTGTTTCGTCCACCACCTCCTGGCGGGTCCCGAAGGCCAGCAGCGAGGCGGGTATGTTGCCTTTGATGCAGGAGTGGCCGCCCAGAATTTTCTTGGCCCGGGCCATATCCGTGTGTTCAAAAGAAAAGATGGCCTTGCCGGAAGGCAGGTCACGCAGGTGGTTTAAACGGTTGTTATAAGCACCTTCGCAGAACAGGAGAGGCGTAAGCCCCGCCTTTATAAGCGCGGTAGCGTATTTGCGCAGGGACGGCCAGTAGAAAGTGGTAAACTGCTCATCGCTCATAAAATCATCCACGCCCTTGTGCAGCCAGAAAATCACAAAGGGGGTCGCTTTACCGCTGCAGCCCGCAATGGTGTCTTTTATTGCGAAATCGGTGACAACGTCAATGAGTTCCAGCAATTCTTCCGGGCGGTCGTACATGTCCATCAAAATTTCCACGGTGCCTCTCATGGAATCGCCGATCATATCAAAAGGCGCAAAGGCAAACCCGGCCGCGTAGGAAGGGATACCGTGTACTTTGATCATTCTTTCTCCGTATTCTCCAAGGTACGTAAACCACTCCAGAAGTTCATCCCCGGCTTTCATGAGCGCGTTTAAAGCGTGTTTGACTTCCGGATCGCTGAACGGGAAAAAGGTGTTTAGGTGGTTGAACCACATGGAATCCCGAAAATCGATCTTGGAAAGCCCCTTCAGCTCGGAAAAGCAGCGGGGAAGCCATTTGTTCATCATAAATTTGGTCATGTCGCGGATGGCCTCGGGGTATTCGTCCGCTTTCATATATTCGCCTTCTATGAACTGGTAGGACTGGTTTTTGTCCTCAAAGTGTTCTCCCGGCCACTGAAACCAGGAGATCCCCGTTGTTTTCATGTATTTGCTGTAATACATGAGGCTGGGATCGAATCCTATGTCCGGTTTAAAATGGGCGTAATATTTGTCCAACGCCTGCCCGGCAACGCGGAAATTCGCCATGGCGTCCGCAATGGTGGTACCTGCCCAGTAATACGGGAAGGCCTGTACGCTGAGTCCCAGAGGCACGCGGTCCGGTTCACGCAGGGCGACGGCATCCATAATCCGCCCGAAACGCGCGTTGTATTCTTTTTGGATCGTATTCATTGTTTATCTCCTTTTGGCAAATAATGCGCAAGAAAACAGCCGGACACGGCGGTGGACGCGTGCCGGATATTTTCTTTAACTATGCAGTAAAACTATGCGAACTATTATTATGATAGACAAAAATGAACGTTAAAAAAAGGGCGGAAATTATCTTGATTTTTGGCTTTTTTTGATATTTATAGGTCAAGAGGAGGATGGGGATGGGGATGTCCGGGTTTTTGATTTGCGGTATTGTGCGGGCGGAAGGCCGTACTGTTTTTTGAACGCTTTATAAAAATTGCTGGAGTCGCAAAAACCGATGCCCTCTGCAATCAGGCTGATGGAAATAGTACTGTTGGACAAAAGTTCGCAGGCTTTTTCAAGGCGGATGCGGCGGGTGAGTTCGGAAAAATTCATTCCGGTCGCCTTTTTTATAAGCCGGCAAAGGTGGCCGGTGCTGTAGCCGAAATGCGCGGCAAGGTCCGAAAGGGTGATGGTGCAAAAGTGTTCGTTTATATAGCCTAGAAGTTCCATTATGCGTATCGCGCGGGAACCGTGGCCGTACAGATCCATTTTGCCGATATGGTTTCGGAGGAGATACAGGCACATCCATTCAAACTGGGTGTTCAGCATGCGGTCGGAATAATCGTCCCGGCCGGAAGCTTCCTTATACATGGAGAAGATCCAGTCTTTTAAAACCGGATCGTTTTGGGTGATGAAAAGAAGGTAGGGGTAAGTATTTCCGCCGTAGATCACATGCGCGAAAAAAGCGGACAGAAGGTCCGACTGCTTTAAAAGGGACATAAAGGCGCTTTGGAAAGTAGATTTGCGGATCATGATATAGATGACGATGCTGTCGTCGTCAAAAGTACTGATATGGTGGTACACGCCCGGCGCCAGCAAAAAGAGATCGCCTTCCTGGGCTTCCACTTCCCGCCCGCTTATATGCTGGATACAGTCGCCCTGATAAATATAGACAAATTCTATGAAATCATGGCTGTGGTCTTTGACCGGCATGTACCGCGGGTGGCGGAGGACATGGATGTCCACATCTTTGGGAATCAGAAAATCTTCGTTGAACGTGTGGATGGTTTTGGCAAAAGAGGTCATGATATCCTGCTGGAAGCCTTCAACATCTACGCCGAAAACCGTTTGATCGCCTTTGGTGGAAAGCAGCGACGAGAGGTCGAAACCTTTTTCATAAAAGTACTTGCAAAGGCGTTCGTTTTCATTTAATTCTAATTTCAAAATACGGGCCTCCTTTCCGGGGATCTTTTTCCCGGCAGAAAAAATGCGGAAGGGCATATGCCGCCGCATGGAAAATCAGCCGGTGGGAAGGCTTTTTTTGTTTTGAAATTTATTGATGACAATAATACCCGCGGAGACCAGCGCAAGGGAAACCACGGTTTGCAGAGCGGTCGCCTGGCTGTCTTCATGCAAAAACAGGGTTGAAAAAAGCACGCCGAATACCGGGATCATAAAACCGAAAACCGCTACCCGGGAAACGGGATTATGCTTTAGGAGCAGTGCCCAAAGCGTATAGGCAACGGCTGAAATAAGGGCCAGATATACAAGGATGAGCACGGCGCCCGCACCGGAAAAATGAAGAGAACCGCCCGCAAAAAGCCCGGTAGCCACAAGAATGACGCCGCCCAGCAAAAATTGATAGCCGCTTAAAACCACGGGGTCCGCATCTTTGGAATAAAGCCGGATCATGGAAGCGGAAAGCGCGTAAGCAACAGTGGAGAGCAGAATAAAGCCCTCTCCCGCAAAAGAAAAACTGGGTGTGAAATTTAAAAGGTCCAGATTGATGATCACGATGCCCGCAAAACCGAGAAGGGAGCCGAGCAGTTTGGCTTTGGTAAAACGTTCCTGCCGGAACAGAAAGGACGCGAGGATAATGGCAAAAAAAGGTCCCGTGCCGCTGATAATGGATGATTTGGCAGCGGTGGCGGTGGCAAGGCCCACATAAAAAAACAGATATTGCATGACCGTTTGCACCGAACCGAGTTTTAATACTTTGCCCAAGTCGCTTTTTTTGGGCAGCAAAAAGCGCTTGCCCGCTATGCTGAAAATAAGGATGGTTAGCGCGCCCGAAAGCGTGAACCGCACGCCTGCAAAAAGGATTTGCGAGGCGGTATCCGCAGAGGCGATGCCCAAAAGCGCATATCCTGTTTTAATGGAGGGGAACGCGCTTCCCCAGAGCATGCAGCTTATGATGGCCAGTATATAAACGGCAGCGGTTGTGGTTAAAAATGGTTTGGTGTTTTTTTGCATGAGTACGATCCTTTTCATGTTTGGGTTTTGTTTTACCAGTATAGCTTTTTGGCCGCCGGAAATCAATCCTGAAATTAAATAAGGACGGCGGGCATGGTGCCCGACGTCCTTGTTTTAAAAGGGTTTTTACAGGTTGATAGTGATGGGGTCCGTCGATACGATGTTATCAAATGTGTCGGTAACAAAAATTTTAAAAGATAATTCTATGGTCTCGATAGACGTAATTCCGTTTTCCTCAAAATCATCGCTCATAAAAGTGATCGTGTCGTTGGCCTTTTTGCCGGCCACGATGTCGCTCGAAAAAATGGGATCCATCATGAAACCGTTTACCGAACAATCCCGTACCTGTATGGTGACATTTTCTTCCGAATCGTTTGAGATAGAAACGTTGATTTCCGGTCCGAAAAGGCCTTCCGAGACAGATTGATACATTATGGTAATTCCATTTCCTTCATATAGAAGTTCTCCGGTTGCAGACGGAGAGGGAGATTCGTCGCCGCCTGTCCCACCGAAATTGATGATAACCGGGTCGGTTTCAAAAATTGTGTCCAGTGTTTCCGTATCAAAAACATGAAAAGATAATTCTACGGTGGATATATCGGTTATATTGTTGCTTTCAAGGTTGCTGCTCATAAGAGTCATTGAATCGTTGGCTTTTTTGCCGGCTGCAACATCACTTGAAAAAATAGGGTCCATCATGAAACCGTTTACCGAGCAATCCCGTACCTGCACGGTAATGTTTTCTTCTGAGTTGTTTTCGATGTATACGTTGATATCTTTCCCGAACATGCTTTCTTCCATGCCGGTAAATACAATTTTTATGCTGTCGTCTTCATATAAAATTTGTTCGGCAAACTCTTCCTGCGGGCTTTGCGTTTCAGCAGCCTGTGAAATTTCAACGCTGGGCGATGAAGTTGTCTGGTCGGGTGATTCACTTGGGGAAGAGGTAATGATTTCAACCTCTTTGTCAGCGGAACTGCAAGCCACAGCCGTAAATAATAGTGCAAAACATACAAAAAAAACAATGGCAATCTTAATGTTCTTCATAATTCTCTCCTAAATTTTACAATTTATATATGATAACATATAAATTGTAGCATGAATGGAATAAACACGCAATTTGGAATTTGTAAAATATAATATATAAAGGGATTTTATTACTTAGGATATACAAGGAATGCGCTCTTAAAATGAATGAGATAAAATCAGTCCCAATGTTTTTTGGCAAGAGACAAAAAATCCGCAAGGGAAAGGCCAAGGGATTTATAGTATGCAATATCTTTTTTTAATTTTTCCACCGCCAGTTCGGTTTGCTTGCCGGCAAGGTCGCCGGGCAGGAGGTCGGAAACAAAGCACCCCCTGCCCACCATGGTGTTGATAAATCCCTGGCGTTCAAGCTCTTCCCAGGCTTTTTTTACAGTGATTACGCTGATGCGCAGTTCTTTGGCAACCGTCCGGATGGGCGGCAGGCAAAAGCCCTGTTTAAGTTCGCCCTTGATGATCTGTGCGCTGATCTGGTCAAAAAGCTGCTGATAGATGGGTTTTCCCGAGCTTGAAGAAATAACGATATTCATAGGCGCCTCACAGGTCTGTCTTCTCAAAGCGAGCCGCAGACAGGCGGAGGGAGAGAAGCGTAAACAAAACAAACAGCAGCGCGCCGGCGGCCAGTACGGGAAGCTGGAGCGCAATGTTTTCTGTGCCCAGGCCGTTTACAGCCGCATTCAGCGCAGGGACGCCCAGGACCGCCGCCGTAACGGCAATGGCGTAAACCGATGCAACCAGTATGCCCAAAATCATGGGGACGCCCACCTTGTAGGCCGTTTTGTAAAAGCCGGGCAGAAAAACCAGGTTAAAAAGGCCGTACATGACGAGCACGAAACCAAAAAAGGCGAAGTTTGTGTTTGTCCCGGCCATATTGCCCTCCGGGTAGAAGGCATTGTTCATGACGGCAAACGGAACGGCAACGGCAATCTGCAGCAGTTCGAATATGGCAAGGGCATGCACCCTGGCGCGCACAACGTCTTTTTTTCGAACGGGCAGGGAGGCCGTGAACAGCACGTCCCGGTTGGCACGCCCTAGGACAAAGATATTATTGAAAACAATGAAGATATATCCAAAGGCAATAAAGTAAGGCCAGCTCGGAATGAGCAAAAGCGCGCCGAACAGCAAAAAAGCAAAAAAAGCGGGATGGAAATCCAGGCGGAACTCCTTATAAAGCAGATTTTTCATTGCGCACACCCCTTTTCAAAATAGATCATTATAGATTCAATATCGGGCGCAGAAACATCAAGGGAAGGATCTTCCGGCAGATCCTGCATTTTGATAAGCCCGGAAAAACCGTAAGCATTTTTTTTGCAGCCGACCATGCGGGAGGAAAGCCCGGGTGTAAGGAGGCCCGGCGCACCCTTGATGATTTTGTAGGCGCCCAGAAAATCATCTTTTGAAGTGCTGGCCATGATCTCGCCGTCTTTGATATAGGTGATGTAATCCGCGCATTTATCAAGGTCGGAGGTGATCTGGGTGGAGAAGAGGATGCTTTTTTCTCCGTCTTCAATAAGCTGCTGAAAAAGCTCTAAAAGATCGTCCCGCGAAACGGGGTCCAGGCCGCTGGTAGGTTCGTCAAGTATCAGCAGGCGGGCCTGGTGGGACAGAGCCAGGGCAAGGCCGTATTTTACCTTCATGCCCTGGGAAAGTTCTTCTACTTTTTTGGATTCGTCCAGGCCGAAGCGTTCAAGATAGCCGCGGTAGGCCGCGTCGTCCCACCCGTCATAAAACCTTTTAACTACGCGGGTGATGAGCGAAAGTTTTTGTTTGGGGTAAAAATCCACGCCGCCGGACATGAAGCCGATCTGTTGTTTCAGCGCAAGGCTGCTTGTTTGGTAATCGCGTCCCAGTATGGTGACGGCGCCGCTCTCCGGATGGATCAAATGGAGCATTGCTTTCAAGGTAGTGGTTTTGCCCGCGCCGTTTCGGCCTATGAAGCCCATTATATAGCCTTCGTCCAGTGAGAAAGATACGTCTTTAAGACGGAATTTTTCATATGTTTTATTCAGGCTGCGTACGGAAAGCATTTCCATTGTGTAAAGCCTCCTTTGGAAAATTGTATATATCGTACATGCACAATATATCACCCTGAAAATCACTTGTCAAGTATTTTTGGCAAACACGCCGAAAAGGAGGGGCAAAAGAGGGGAAGCGGCGGAAAATACAAGCTTTTGCATTGGCTGATCCTATGGTATAATATACATAAATTATAAGCATTCTTTCATAACTATCTGCTATTAGGGATAAAAAAATGGATAAACTGGACAAGAAAAAAGTTGTTTTATACAGTTTGCTGCTTTTTGTTATATTAAGCTCTGTTTTTGTTTTCACCAGGACGGCGGTCCGCGAAAGCACAAACGAGGTCGAACGGAAGCAGATGATTGAGCAGGAAGAGCATACGCTGGCCAGTGTGCGGAACGTTGTCTCCAGTGAGATGTACCGTATGGCGTCCGACCTGATGTTCCTTACGGATGTTTTTATTGACTACGGCAGTGCGGATGACGGTTATGAAACGGTAAAGTCGCTCTGGAGCGATTTTGCGGGTCGGGAGAGCACTTACGACCAGATACGGTTTATTGACGCGCAGGGCGACGAAGTCATCTGGATCAATTATGATGCCGGAATGGGGGTTGCTACCGAAGCGGAAGAGCTTCAAAACAAGAGCGGCCGGTATTATTTTGAGGATTCCATAGTCCTTCCGGAGGGGGAGATCTATGTTTCAAAACTGGATCTCAATATGGAAAAAGGCGTTGTGGAACTGCCGTATAAACCCATGATCCGCATGGCGACGCCGGTATACGGAGAGGACGGCGCTGCCAAAGGCATTGTTATTGTAAACTACAGCGCAAAATATATGCTGCAGTATCTGGACGAGCTTGCCAGCACCGCCGTGGGAGAGCTTTATATGATGAACCCGGACGGCTACTGGTTTTATAATGAAGAAAATTCCGCAAAGGAATGGGATTTCATGTTTACGGGCGGGGAGGACGTAACCTTCGCCGCCGAATTCCCCGAAGCCTGGAGGGTAATCAAGGACCTTGACAGCGGGACCGTCTGGGCGGACGAAGGCATCTTTGTGTACAAAACGATCACGCCTCTGGGGGAAGGCGCGGTCTACAAAGCGATACAGTCCCATTACAATGCTTTTTTGGAAGAAGATGAGTGGATTCTTGTCTCTTATCTCCATCCGGATAACAATGACGCGCAGTTGTTTTTTACTTCTTACTGGGACGAGGTCCTGTATACCATCCAAAACAATATTTTAATCCTTGCACTGATCGCGGGCCTTTCCGTATTTTTGGCTATATTTATCCTGATCCGCAAAGCGGCGGTTGAGAGGACCAAATATTTTTCGGAATACGATACGATGACGGGCGTACTGAACCGGCGTGCAGGCATGGAACTTTTAAAAAGGGAATACAGATATGCACGGGAGACGGGAGAAGCGCTCAGCATTTGTTTTGCGGATGTAAACGGCTTAAAGCAGGTGAACGATGTGATCGGCCACGAAGCGGGAGACGAACTCATTACCGGCGTGGTGGAAGTTGTTAAACGGCATATCCGCCAGACGGATTTTGTGGTGCGCATGGGCGGCGACGAATTTTTGATTGTGCTTAAACAATCGGGCGCGCAGGAAGCGGAATCCGTATGGCAGAGGATAGCGGAAGAATTTGAGCGCATCAACCGGGAAGAAGACAGGCGGTATCTGGTCAGCGTGAGCCATGGCATTGAAACCTTCTCTGTCCGGGCGGATGAAAATATGGATGATGTGATCAGCGCTGCCGACCAGAAAATGTATGAAGAAAAAAGAGAGATCAAAAAAACACTTTCTGTTATAAGAGGGTGAGATCCCTCAGCCGGGAAACCCGCCCCGAACGCTGCGTACGTCGCGGTAGCCCTTGATGGACAGAAACATGACGGCGTAAAGAGACTGGAGGCCGCCGCCGCACAGGGCGACGACCTTTTTTGTTTTATCCGGAAGAAGAAAACGGTATTTTTGGGGCAGGTCTGCAAGAGGGATATTGATGGAACCCGAAAAGCCGTTTTTTGCAAAAACCTTTTCATTGCGAAGGTCCAGAAGATAAAAGTCTTCCGGGCTTTTTTGGTTTTCAAGCAGCAGGGCAAGCTCTTTGGGCTGCATGAGGTAAAAATCATCCGGCATATTTTTTAAAAAAGCGTCTTCCGGCGGCTGTACGTCCGGCAAACCCATAAGGGGATGGTGGCCGGTGACACGGTCCTTGACCGCGAAAACGGTAAAATCCATCGTTAGGTTTTTTTGCAGCAGGATATCATGCCCCAGGCACAGCCCCATCAAAACGGCAAACTGTGCGCCCGACCGGTTGATGGCCCGGGCCTGCCCGATGGGATTGCAGGAGATGGAAGAGTCGGTTTTATCCGGGTCTACGGCAGACTCAGTGACGCCGTCCACCGTGCAGGAAACCATAAGCGGGGAAAACCCTTCCTGCAGCAAATAATTTTTCAGGGAGAGGGCTTCTTTTTCCAACGCGTAACAGTAGGCGACGCCTATTTTTTTAAAGCCGCGTATACGGCAGTATTCTGCAATTTCTTCAAGGCGCGTAAGCGTGCCCGCCCTCCCGCCGTCTACCAGGGCGGAGGCCGCATGGACGACCGGCGCGGTTTGTGCGGTATGGTATTCACCAATATAAGAAGCGCTATTGTCCGTGCAGGGATCGCCGTTCCTGCAGCCTTTCTGTGCGCATTTTGTGCAGTCCAAAAAATCAACTCTTTCTTTTAAAATATCCAACAAACAGAATATACCCCTATGGGGTATATGTCAAGCCTTTGCCGGGACAAAAGAAAAAAGCCGCTTTCCGGGCGGCTTTTAAATACGAATGAGCCGGACTAATTGGACTTGGGCAGGAAGGGGATAACGGCTTTTGCAAGCGCCTCTGCCGTCATGGTTTGCAGCCAGACCTTGCCCGGACCGGTGACGGTGGTCAAAAACAGGCCTTCACCGCCGAAAAGGACGTTTTTAAAGCCCTTGATACGCTCGATATCATAGGTAACGGTAGATTCGAAAACGGCGATATTGCCGGTATCTACCTTCAGTTTTTCGCCCGCCTGAAGCGTGACTTCTTTGATGCTGCCGTTCATTTCCACAAACGCAATCCCGGAGCCTTTAAGGCGCTGCAAAATGAAGCCTTCGCCGCCAAAAAGGCCTTTGGCAAAGCCTTTGATGATCTCTACGGTGAGCTGGACCGAAGGCTGCGCACCAAGAAAGGAGCTTTTCTGGCAGATGTATTCTTTGCCCGGAGACAGCTCAAGGGCCTGAATGGCGCCCGGAAAAGTGGAGGCCAGGGTGATGGACTGGCCGGGAGCCTGGGCGGTATAGGTGGCCATAAACAGGGATTCACCCGTAAACATACGCCCGAACGCGCCGCTTTTCATGTTGGTTTCCATTTTAAGGTTTTCAGACATCCAGGCCATACCGCCCGCCTGGGTGTAGACGGCTTCCCCCGCCTCCAAAGATACCGTGACGGCAGGCAGCGTACCTCCAAAAATTTCATACTTCATACGTTCGTTTTCCTCCCTTTTATTTGGTTTTTTAAGGATAATTCAAACATACCGTAAACCGGGAGGATCTGCAAGTATAATTTTTGTTGAACGGGCATAAAATGATTTATTGAACGGACACGCCCCGCTCTGCAAACACTTGCTTTGCGGCGGTGACGGCATTCAGTACCCTGGGGAACCCGGTATAAGGAACGCAGTGAATGATGACCTCCACAATTTTTTCAGGCGAAAGCCCGACGTTCAGCGCGCCGTTTATATGCACTTTAAGCTGGGGTTCGCAGCCGCCCTGGGTTAAAAGAGTGGTGAGGGATATAATCTCCCGTTCCTGAAGGGAAAGCCCGTCCCGGCAGTAGATGTCCCCAAAGGCAAATTCGATCAGGTAGTCCGAAAGGCCGGGCGCAATGTCCTGAAGTGAGGTTATAACGTTTTCACCTGCCTGCCCGTCCACTTCTGAAAGTTTTTCAAGACCTTTTTGATAACGCGATTTTTCCATTTGCGATACTCTCCTTTTTATTGTATAGTAACAGCATACAACCTAGAGTGCACTCTATGTCAAGTGCGCCGGGGTAAAATTTGGAGGAGATATGGGATATTCTATCGGTGAGTTTTCAAAAGCCACGGGGATCGGCATCCATACGCTGCGTTATTATGAGAAAGAAGGTCTGATCACGCCGGGGCGCAGCGCCGCGGGACGGCGGGTGTACGGTGAGGAAGATATTGCCTGGGCTGCGTTTATTCTGAGACTGAAGGAAACGGGAATGCCGCTGCGCAGTATTCGCAGATATGCCGGGTTACGTTATGCGGGGGATGAAACCATGAGGGAACGGCTTGAGATGCTGAGCGGGCACCGCAAATATATTTTGGAAGAAATACAAAAATGGAAAGACAATCTTGCAAGCATGGATAAAAAAATAAAGATATATGAAGAGAAAATTGCGCGGGCAAAAGATGTGTGCAAATGAATAGAGGTCCGGATCAACCATGCTGCCACGCGTAGCCGGATTTTAAGGAACGCTGTAAATAAAAAAATAAAACCACTCTGCTTTAGCAGAGTGGTTTTTTATGACGGGCGGGTTTACCCGAGCCGCGCCTTGAATTCGGCAATCAGTGCGGGGACAACCTGAAGGACGTCTCCCACAATACCGAAGGTCGCTACGTTGAAGATGGGCGCATCCGGGTTTTTGTTGATGGCAATGATAGTGTCTGAAGAAGACATGCCCGCCAGATGCTGCACCGCGCCTGAAATGCCGCAGGCAAAATATACTTTTGGGCCGACGGTTTTTCCGGTCTGTCCGACCTGGTGGCTGTATTCTATCCAACCGGCGTCCACCGTGGCGCGCGAAGCGCCCACAGCGCCGCCCAGCGTGCGGGCAAGCTCTTCGATCAGCGCAAAGTTTTTAGGATCGCCGATCCCGCGTCCGCCGGACACAATGATATCCGCTTCGGTGAGGCTGACCATTTCACAAAGTTCGGAAACCACTTCCACCACTTTGGTTTTAAGGCCGGTAGGGATCACGACGTCCGGACGGATGACTTCGCCGGTTCTGGATTCGTCCTCTTCAAGCGGTTTCATTACTTTGGGACGGACGGTGGACATCTGCGGCCGGTGGTTCGGGCAAATGATGGTGGCCATCAGGTTGCCGCCGAAAGCCGGACGTGTCTGGCGGAGTATTTTTTTCTCCGGATCGATCTCCAGTTTGGTACAGTCCGCCGTAAGGCCGGTATTGATGCGGGAAGATATCCGGGGCGCGAGCGAACGGCCGTAGGTGGTAGCGCCCAGAAGTATGATTTCCGGCTTGTATTGCCGTATCAGCTGGACAAAGATGTCCGTGTAGGATTCGTCGTTAAAATTTTTAAGGGAAGGATCGTCTACCAGGTAAACATTGTCTGCGCCGTGTGCGATAAGGGTGCGTGCGGCGGCCTCCATGTTTTCTCCCAAAAGCACGGCCGAAAGCGTTTCATGAAGCTGGTCTGCCAGTTTCCGGCCTTCGCCCAGAAGTTCCAGCGCAACACCGGCGGGCACACCGCCGGACTGTTCTCCGAAGACCCATACGCCCTTGTAAGCCGAGAGATCCATCGCTTTTACCTCGTCTTTGGTAAAGTCTATGGCTTCAAACTTACAGGATGAAACACACGCGCCGCATAAGGTGCAGTTGTCCAGAATTTTTGCTTTTTTGTTTTCTACTTCTATTGCGCCAAAAGGGCAGGCCGTTACACACAGCTTACATCCAACGCATTTCTCCGTTATGATTTTAATATCTGCCATATTTATGCCCTCCGCCTAATTACAGGTTTTAAACTGCATGGTCATCAGTTTGTCCGCCAGTTTTTTGGCCTGTTCGGCCGGTTCGCCTTCTATCATCTCGCTCTGAACGTTATGAACGGGAACAAAGGTCTCCACCACCTGGGTGGGGGAACCTGCAAGGCCGCACAGATTCTCATCCGCGCCGATATCCGCTGCCGTCCAGACGGGGATCTGCGCTTTTTTGGAGCGCATCATGCCTTTCAGAGAGGGAAGGCGGGGTTCGTTGATCTCCTTGACCACCGTGATCACGGCGGGGAGGGGCATTTCTATTACTTCATAGCCGTCGTCCGTCATCCGCTGGCAGCGGATGAATCCTTCACGGATCTCTTCTATTTTGCGGACATAGGTGGTGTGGGGAATGCCCAGCTTTTCCGCAAGGCTGGGACCGACCTGGGCGGTGTCTCCGTCCGATGCCTGCTTGCCGCAGATAATAAGGTCGTAATTCCCGATTTTTTTAACGCCCATCGAAAGCGCATAGGCGGTGGCCAGTGTGTCTGCTCCCGCAAAAGCGCGGTCGGACAGCAACACGGCCTCGTCCGCGCCTACGGCCAGCGTTTCTTTTAGAAGATCGGCTACGCTCGGAATCCCCATGGAAAGAATGGTGACTTTGCCGCCTTCCGTTTTTTCTTTGATGCGGATTCCTTCTTCCACCGCATAGGCGTCAAAAGGATTGATAATGGCTTCCACGCCTTCTCGGATGATGGTGTTGGTTTCCTTGTTCATTTTGACCTCGGTCGTGCCGGGGACCTGTTTGACACATACGATTACATTCAAAATATATTCTCCTTATAATACCTTAATAGTATCCGGGCGTTCTGTAACCGCAAACGGCTTCAACCGCAATTGAAGCCGTTTGTTTATCGGGCCCCCGGAAAGCCGTAAGGCTTTCCGGGGTGTGGCTCAGTACATTATGGAATGCGTTTTATTTGGACGCCTGTTCTTTTAAAAGCTCAAGCGCAATAATGTTGCGCTGGATCTGGTTGGTTCCTTCGTATATCTGGGTGATCTTGGCGTCGCGCATTCTTTTTTCGACCGGATATTCTTTCATATAGCCGTAGCCGCCGAAAATCTGAACGGCGTCTACCGTTACCTTCATAGCGGTATCCGAAGCCATGACTTTGCAGAGGGCCGAATCCTTGGAGAAATTCTTCTCGCCCGAGTCGATCACACGGCAGGTCTGGTAGACCAGCGCGCGGGAAGCTTCAATCTGGATAGCCATATCGGCCAGTATATGCTGTACCGCCTGGTTTTCAGATATGGGCTTGCCGAACTGTACCCGCTGGGTAGAATATTTGAGCGCTTCGTCAAACGCACCCTGTGCAATTCCAAGCGCCTGCGCCGCAACGCCGGGACGCGTGCGGTCCAGCGTTTTCATGGCTACAATGAAGCCCATGCCTTCGCGGACCATCAGGTTTTCTTTTGGAATGCGGCAGTCTTCAAACACCAGTTCGGATGTTGCAGAAGCGCGGATACCCATTTTGTTTTCTTTTTTGCCGAAGGAGAAACCGGGCGTCCCCTTTTCCACGATGAAAGCGGAAAAGCCCCGGGCGCCTTTTGCGCGGTTGGTGCATGCGATTACGGTATATATATCGGCCTCTCCGCCGTTGGTGATCCATTGCTTGGTGCCGTTCAGGACGTATTCATCACCGTCCAGTACAGCGGTGGTCTGTACGCCGGCCGCGTCGCTGCCCGCATTTGCCTCGGTCAGGCCGAAAGCCGCCAGTTTTTTGCCGGATGCAATGTCCGGCAGATATTTTGCTTTCTGTTCATCCGTGCCGAAAAGCAAAATAGGGTAAGTGCCAAGACCGGTGCCCGCAAAGGCCAGCGCAATGCCGCCGCAGGCGCGGGAGAGCTGCTCTACCACCAGGGACATTTCAAATACGCCGCCGCCCAGGCCGCCGTATTCTTCCGGAATATAGACGCCGCAAAGGTCGGACGCAGCAAGGATGTCGACAATATCACGGGGAAATACTCCCTGCTCATCATACTCAAGGGCCAGAGGAGCGATTTTTTCGTCCGCAATTTTGGCAGCAAGTTCCTGTATCATCTGCTGCTCTTCCGTTAGAAAATAGTTCATTTTTTTTCTCCTTCAAAATATGATTCTAGAGGCCGGATTTTTTTGAAAATCTGTAAGGTATCCTTATGAAATCCAAGTACACAATTTATCATAAAGTATAAACTAAATTGCATTTTAATGCAACAGAAAAGCATTTCTCCGGCAAGGCCCGGCGGTCGGAATGCAGGGGAGGGAAAATAAAAAACATATGCTGAAAAATAAATGGAGAAAAAGGATTTTAACCCTTGCATCTATGGCAAAAACTGTATATAATTGTATTTGCAACATATAATATGGATTTCAAAAATTTTAATTTCAATTTTTCAAGGCGAATAAACCCGGACAACCGTAAGAGATGTTTTTGTGTTGACTTTTTGACGTATCTCCAATTGATCTTTTCATCCGGATTGGAGGTTATTTAACGTGACGAAAGACAAACTTGATTTTCAAAAAATGTTGCCCGCAATTCTGGACGGCATGGACGCAATCCTGGCTGTGAAAGACGCCCGCGGCAGGTTTATTGTTGCAAACAAAAGCTTTGCCAAGTTTATTGGCGCGGATTTTGAAGAATTGGCCGGCAAAACGGATCTTGATTATTTTCCGCGGGAAACAGCGGAAAAATACCGCAGAGACGACGCTTATGTTCTTAAAAGCGGGAAACCTCTGATTCTTGAGGAGATCATTGAAAATGATACGGGCAAGCCTTTGTATCTTTTGACGCATAAAAAACCTATACAGATGGAAGGATCCGGAGAACCCTACCTGTTTTTATTTTCGGTGGACATTACCCGGCAAAAAGAGGCGGAGCGGGAAGCGCGCGTCAATGCGGAGCGCTACCGGATGCTGTTTGAAAGCATGGTTTCGGGTTTTGTGCTGTGCGATGTGGTTTTTGACGCAAACGGAGAAGCCGAAGATTTTATTTATCTGGAGATAAACCCCGCCTATGAAAAGATGAGCGGCCGGAAAAAAGAAGATTATCTGGGCAAAAGCATGCGCGGGTCTTTTCCGTATATGGAAGAATATTTATTCGACGCTTACAAGAAAACAATCCAGACGGGAGGGGCGGTAGAGCTGGAAAGGTATTCGCCGCGCCTGGGCCGGTATTTCAGTATTTTGGCGTTTATACCCGAAAAGGGAAAATTTGCATTTCTGACGACCGACATTACGCAGCGCAGGCAAATGGAAGAAGCCATTTATACCGAAAAGGAATACTTCAGGGTGACGCTGCAGTCGCTGGGCGACGGCGTTATTACGACGGACGTGCGCCAGAGGATACAGCTGATGAATACGGCGGCCGAAGAAATGACCGGATGGACGCAAAAAGAGGCACGGGGAAAGCCTTTTTTGGAAGTCTTCCGTATTTCTGCCGAAGAAGACGGCCAGCCTGTCCCAAACCCGATTGAAAAGGCGCTGCTCACCAACCGGGTGAGCGGCCTTAGGAATCATGCGGTTTTAACGGACAAGAGGGGCGGCGTGCGGAGTGTTGCGGACAGCGCCGCTCCCATCAAAGACGCGCAGGGGCGGACCACCGGCGTGGTCATGGTTTTCCGGGATGTGACCGAGAAGAAAAGTTATGACGACAGCATCCGCTACTTAACGTACCATGACCAGCTGACCGGGCTTTATAACCGCATGTATTTTGAGCAGTCGATCAACCGGATCGAAAAGAATTTCAAACAGCCGGTTTCCGTGCTCATGGGGGATGTGAACGGTCTTAAGCTGACGAACGACCTTTTTGGGCATGCCCAGGGGGATGAGCTGCTCAGGACCATTGCCCGCATCCTGAAAACCAACTGTCCGGATAGCGCGCTGGCTGCGCGCTGGGGCGGCGATGAATTTATGGTCTGCTTATCCAAAACGGATGAAAAGGATGCGGAAAAGATCATTGCGCGTATCCATGACGCTTGCAGCCGGGAGAAAAAAGTAAACAGCGAGCAGGTGATCCTGCCCAGTATTTCCATAGGAAGCGCTACGGATGTGGACGGAAGCGAAGGAATATACAAAACAATCCAAAAAGCGGAAAACAATATGTACAAGGCCAAGCTGCTGGAAAGCAGGAGCATACAGAGCGCTATTATAAGCTCTATACGCAATACGCTGTTTGAGCAGAACCTGGAAGAACAGGAGCATGGACAGCGTATGGTCCGCTATTGCCAGCTGATCGGCGCGCAGCTGGGCATTCCCAAGATAAAACTGGAAGAGCTTGAGCTTGCGGCCGTTATGCACGACGTCGGTATGATCGCAATCCCCCGGAATGTGATCATGAAACCGGAAAAACTGAGCGAAGAGGAGTGGCAGGAAGTGCGCCGGCATCCGGAAATGGGGTATCGGATCGCACGGGCTTCCGCCGAATTGACGGGCATTGCCGACTATATTTTATATCATCATGAAAGATGGGACGGAAAAGGATATCCGCAGGGGCTCAAAAAAGAGAAAATTCCGCTTTTTTCCCGTATCCTTGCGGTGACAGACGCATATGACGCAATGACGCATCCCCGGCCCTACCGCAGTAAGCTGAGCCCGCAGGAGGCAATGGCGGAAATTGAACTCCACAGCGGTACGTTGTTCGATCCGGCGGTGGTGGGAGCTATGCGGGCGGCCTTTTTTTCAAAGCAGTGGCTCCAGTAAGTTGAAAACGCAGGCTTCGGCCTGCTTTTTTTGTGCCCGAAATTATTGAAAAACAAAATATATTTATTGAAAAACAATAAATATTTATTGACATATTCTAAATGCAGGATTATAATCATAAAAAAATCTTCAAAGGATGGTTTTCCCAAAATGAAAGATAAACGTTTTCTTTTGATGCTGAGCTGTATAAACGGCGTGCTGATCGCCCTGATGGCCGCCACGATCACCGCGTTGGTGCTGCTGCCGTTTGTTTTGGATCAGGTTACGGGCTATTTTATTTATGTGGCGCCCACGCTGATCTTTTATTATGCGGGGGGCGCGCTGATCTTCTGGTTTTTCTGGGGGCTTCGGACGCTGATCGGCACGGTGGGAAGGGATATGGCTTTCACCCTGCAAAATGTGCAGCGCCTGAAAACACTTTCATGGTCGCTTTTATTTTTGGCGGCGGATTTTGGATTTATCATGTGTTACGTGCCCTCTTTTTCAAAACTGCTTTGCATGATCATATTGCTTCTGGGGGTTTTTTGCGCACGGATCCTTGCGTATCTGGTAGGCAAGGCAATCGAGTACAAGGAAGACGTAGACCTGACGGTTTGAAGGGGGAAAAGAAATGGCGATCATTGTGAATCTGGATGTAATGATGGCAAAGCGCAAGATGAGCTTAAATGAGCTTTCAGAAAAAGTTGATATTTCGCTTGCCAATCTCTCCATATTGAAAAACAACAAATGCAAGGCGATCCGTTTTTCTACTTTGAACGCCTTGTGCGGGGTTTTGAAATGCACTCCGGGTGATTTGCTGGAGTACGAAGAGGAGGAATAAAAGATGGAAACCAAAAACTTTCAGGTACCGGGCGCGGGAACCCGGCAGGTCCTGCTGTTTTCCGGCGGGATTACGGCGGCGTTCCTGGTATTGCTGTACGGCAGCGTTTTTAAAGGGATCCCCATGGGCGTGGGCGTGCTTATTTTTATCGGCGTGCTTTATGCGTGTATGCTGGCGGCGTTTAAAAGCCGGTTTTTGTATGCGCTGCGCACAAGCCTGTTCCAGACTGCGGCGGTGGTTCTTCTGGGGCTCACGTTTATGCTTTTTAATAATTTGATCCTTCTTTCCATCAATGGATTTTTGATCGCCGTACTGACGGGCGCGCAGATCAGGTATATGCTGACCGGACAAAAAGAATCTCTCTTTTCGGTGCAGGCGGTGGGCGACGCAGGCGTTGTATGGATGGGATATACGTTTGCCGGTATGAAAGGCGCTTTTTCGGAGATCGGACAAAAAAGGAAAGGGCGCAGCATGACCGGCGTGCTGATCGGGATTGGTATTACGATCCCGGTACTGGCGGTGGTCGTTGCGCTTTTGATGTCCGCCGACGCCGCGTTTTCAAAAATGATTAAAGATGCGCTGCGCGGAGTGGATATGGCGGATATTGCAGGATATCTGATCGTGGGGGCGGTCCTTTTTTTCCTGGCGGCAGGGCTTAACTATTCGCTTCATGTGAGAAAACCGGGTACGGTAAGGGTTGAGAGACCGGCGGTGCGCTTTAGCCGGATCGCCGTTTTGCTCCTGGCGTTTTCCTTAGATGCGGTTCTTTCCGTGTTTGCCGCCTTTCAATTTGCATATCTTTTTGCCGGAAAGGTTCCTGAAGGGTTTACCTATGCCACCTATGCGCAAAACGGCTTCTGGCAGCTGGTAGGCGTGGCTGTGATCGTTGCCGTGCTGGTTTTTCTGGTAAACAGGACGACCGCTTCTTTCGGGGAAGGAAGCCGGCCGGTCCGGGCGGCTTTGGTAATATTATGCGCTTTGACCGAAGTGGTTCTTGTGTCTGCCTTCTGGCGCATGAGTTTGTATGAACAGGCCTATTCTTTCAGTATTTTAAGAATATTCACGCAGGCGTTTATGGTGGCGACAGCCGGTGTGTTCGGCGTGCTGATCGCAGGGCTGGTGCGGCCCGGGGTAAACGTAAAAAAAGGAATATTTGCGGTAGGGATGCTCTGTTATATTGCGCTCAATTTTATGAATGTGGATGCTTTTATTGCAAGGCAGAATATTGCAATAGGCGGACAGGCGGCGGATATTGTATATCTGACGCAGCTTTCCGTGGATGCGCTTCCGTATTATGCGGACGCTCTGCCGGAGGCCAAAACAGCCGATCCGTATGCGTATTACCATATGAACCGCGGACTTTTTTCCGTAAAACAGGGGGTAGAGAAAGCGGAGGGGTGGCAATATTACAATGTTTCGAGGGAAGAGGCAAAACAGTGGATTCAAAAATACGGTGATATTTTTGAGCGGGCGGAAACCTATATAACGAATGGGTAGAACGGGATTTGTCTTAAAGCAAAAAAGCCGCCTTGCAAGGCGGCTTTTTTATGCCTGCGCGCCTTTGCGCAAAAGCGTTTTTTAAAAGAACGTTCCGCATGATCTTCTGCGTATCCGGGTGCGCCCTGAAGGGCGCCGGACGAAGAGCGGAATTTGAAAAAACCCCCGCAATATGGTACCCTATATGTGTATATGCGCCGGGAAACACGGCATATAAAAAACGTTGAAGGTGGTATTTTGTGCAGGACTTTTTTAATCAGACTTTCTTTGGAAATACGATTTTAGATTATCTGATATTTGTGGTTGCCGTCGCAGCCAGTATGGTGGCGGTAACGTTTTTGAAGCGTTTTATATTAAAAATAATGAAGCGGTGGGCGCTTCGTACCGAGACAAAGATGGACGACCAGCTGGTGCGGGCGCTGCGCCATTACCTGATGCCCATTATTTATTACAGCGTGCTGCTTTTAGATTTGCAGATTTTGACCCTAAGCCCGGACCTTGCCAACGCCGCCAATGTGGTGGGGATGGTTTTGGCTGCCATTTTAGGGCCTATGTTTGCATCTTCCGTGATCCTGTTTTTCTTGAATATATACTGGGAAAAACAAAACAAAGAAGTAAGCGCGATGGCCTTGAGATGGATCGGCACGTTGATCAAAATTTTTATTTGGGCGATCGCCCTGCTTTTGCTGCTGGAAAATCTGGGCGTCGATGTGACGGCGCTGATTGCCGGATTGGGGATCGGGGGCGTTGCGTTTGCTTTTGCCGCGCAGGCCGTGCTGGAGGATGTTTTCAGCTGCTTTGCGATCCTGTTTGACAAACCGTTTGAGGTGGGCGATTTTATTGTAGTGGGCAATATGGCCGGAACCGTGGAGGATACGGGCATAAAAACCACGCGCATCCGCAGCCTGGACGGCGAACAGCTTATTTTTGCCAATAAAGATATCACAAATTCCCGTGTGCAGAATTACAAGAGAATGGAGATGCGCCGGGTGGCGTTCGGCCTGGGCGTCACGTATGATACTCCTGTTGAAAAACTGAAAGAGATTCCCGGGCTGCTCAAAGAGATCATTGTAAGCATGGAAAAAACAACTTTTGACCGTGCGCATTTTACGTCCTACGGCGATTACAGCCTGAATTTCAGGATTGTTTATTATATCCTTTCAAACGATTATAATACCTACAGGGATATTCATCAGGAAGTCAATTTCAGGATCAAAGAAGAATTTGAAAAGCGGGAGATAGAGTTTGCGTTCCCGACGCAAACAGTTTACTACAACGCGGAAAATAAAGACCCTGATAATACGGCCGAGGACATGTTCAGGTAAAACCCCCTTTTTTCTTTTAAAATTTTATAAAGACAAATCTTTCTTTTTAGACAATAAAAATTGTTTTGGTTTGCACAAATTGTGGTATGTAAAGGGAAAGGAGAGATCAATTATGATAAGTTCCACTTCCATTGAAACTGCAGTTGCATCTGAAATACTCGATTCGCGGGGGAATCCCACCCTGCAGGCCGAGGTAACGCTGGCCTGCGGCGCTGTGGGCACGGCCGCCGTGCCTTCGGGTGCGTCTACCGGCGAATTTGAAGCGGTAGAGCTGCGGGATGGCGACGCCAAAAGGTATTTGGGAAAAGGGGTCCTGCGCGCAGCCGAGAATGTAAATACCGCTATTGCAGACGGTATCCGGGGTATGGACGCGCTGGATCAGTATGCGCTGGACAGCGCGATGATCGCTTTGGACGGAACACCGAATAAATCCAAACTGGGTGCGAATGCGATTCTTTCCGTTTCGCTGGCGGCGGCCCGTGCGGCGGCCGACGCGCTCCAGATTCCTTTGTACCGTTATTTGGGCGGCGCGGTGGCGCGGGAGCTTCCCCTGCCCATGATGAATATTTTAAACGGCGGCGCTCATGCGGGAAACAATATAGACGCCCAGGAATTTATGGTAATGCCCATCGGGGCTCCCAGCTTTGCAGAGGGCCTGCGCTGGTGCGCCGAAGTTTTTCACAATTTAAAACAGGTGCTCTCCGGCCGTAAGCTTTCTACCGCCGTTGGGGACGAAGGCGGATTCGCGCCTGATTTGGACGGCGATGAAGAGGCTCTGGCGGCAATTCTTACAGCTGTTGAAAAAGCCGGTTATAAGCCGGGCAGTGATTTTATGATTGCCATGGATCCTGCATCCAGCGAATGGTATCAAAAAGACGGCTCGTATTTTTTGCCTAAAAAAGGCGTCCGCATGACCAGCGGCGAGCTGATTGACCACTGGGAGGCCTTAACACAGAAATACCCCATTATTTCTTTGGAAGACGGCCTGGCCGAAGAAGACTGGGAAGGCTGGAAACAGCTGACTGCAAGGCTCAAAGGACGGGTACAGCTGGTGGGAGACGATCTCTTTGTAACCAATACGGCGCGTCTTGAAAAGGGAATAGGCATGGATGTAGCCAATTCCATATTGATCAAATTAAACCAGATCGGTACGCTTACCGAAACGCTGAGCGCCATCCGGACGGCCCAGAACGCGGGATATACAGCCGTGATCTCCCACCGTTCGGGTGAAACGGCCGATACGACCATCGCCGACCTGGCGGTGGCGGTGAACGCGGGACAAATCAAAACCGGTGCTCCTTCCCGCAGTGAGCGGGTTTCCAAGTATAACCGTCTTTTGGCGATAGAAAGGGAGCTTGGAGAAGGAGCTGTTTTTGGAGGCCGGCGCGCTTTTTATAACCTTTAAGCAGTATCAGAAGACCGATTCCTTTTATTTATATCTGAAAAAACGGCCCAAACCAGACCGTTTAAAAAATGAATAAAATATTATTGATTGAAAAGAGGTATGAGTCATGAAAGAAGTTACATTTTATCGTTGTGAAGAATGCGGCAACATTGTTGCGCTGATCCATAAGGGAGGCGGAACGCTGGTATGCTGCGGGCAGAACATGACCGAACTGAAAGCCAATACTACCGATGCGGCGCAGGAAAAACATGTGCCGGTCGTGACCCGTGAGGGCGGAAAAGTGAAGGCGCAGGTTGGGTCTACCCTGCATCCCATGCTTCCCGAACATTATATTATGTGGGTAGCGCTGGTTTCGGGCGATAAGCTGGATATCAAATTTTTAGAACCGGGCGGACAGCCGGTGGCGGCATTTGAAGATGCGGCTTCGGGGACGGTTTATGAGTACTGTAATGTGCATGGCCTTTGGAAGGCGGATTTTTAACCGCAGATTTTGAAAAAAAGGGTCCCTAGTTATTTGGGGGCCCTTTGCTACACTCTTTTTGGGACAAAGACACAAAAGGAGAGACTATGTATAATCTTTTAATCGGCGGCGCTGCCGGACAGGGAATAGACACAACGGCGGCCGTTTTGGAAAAAATGCTCAAGCGCGCGGGTTATAATGTTCTGACCGTGCGGGATGTGATGTCCCGTGTGCGTGGCGGGCACAATTTTTCGCTGATCCGTTTTGGAGAGAGCGTTGTACGGTCTCATTCAGACCGGCTGGACGGCATTATTGCTTTGGATGAGGATACGGCTCTTTTGCATAAGGGCGACCTTAAGGAAAATGGATTTATCCTGTGCGACAGCCATATAAAAGTGGAAGATCCCCGGGCGCTGAAGGTGCCGATGGCCGAAATGGCCAAAGAGATCGGAAACCCGCGGGTAGCGGGCACGATTGCGGTGGGGATTGTTTTAAAACTCTTCAGCGAAAAGCTTACATATGCAAAAGACGTTTTGGGCGCGAGCCTGAAAGAAAAATATTTGGATATCAATCTGCAGGCCATCCGCAAGGGGCATGATCTGGCAGAAGAGCGTTATCCATGCAGGTCCGGGCGTTTTTCAAAATGGATGAACGTGACGGGCAGCCAGGCGGTGGCGCTGGGCGCAATTGCGGGAGGGCTCCAGTTTTACGCCGCGTATCCGATGTCTCCTTCTACCGCTATTATGGAATACCTGGCTTCAAAAAGCGGGGAGGCGGAGATGGTGGTGGAACAGGCCGAAGATGAAATTGCCGCGGTTAATATGGCGATCGGCGCTTCTTTTGCTGGCGCGCGGGCCATGACGGGCACGTCGGGCGGCGGATTTTCCCTGATGGTGGAAGGGCTTGGACTGGCGGGGATATCCGAAACGCCGCTGGTGATTGTGGATGTGCAGCGCCCCGGGCCGGCAACAGGATTGCCAACGCGCACCGAGCAGGGAGATTTGAAGTTTGTGATATCCGCGTCGCAGGGCGAATTTCCAAGGATTGTGATTGCGTTTAAAAATCATGAGGATTCATTTTATACAACGGCGCGGGCGCTTGCGCTGGCCGAACGCTACCAGGTGCCGGTCTTGCTTTTGTCCGACCAGTATCTGGCGGATTCATCCGCGACGGTCAAGCCGTTCGATCTGGGCAGGATCACAAAGGCCGGGCCCGAAGGGGTGCCGGAAGGAGAAGAGTATTTGCGCTACCGGATTACCGAAAGCGGCATATCCCCTAGGCTGGCTCCCGGACAGAGCGCGCATCTGGTATATGCGGACAGTGACGAGCATGATGAAAAAGGCTGGATTACCGAATCGGCCGAAGTCAGGAACAGCATGGTGGAAAAACGCATGCGCAAGCTTAAGTCTTTTCAGCCGATGGAGCCGGATTTTTTGGGCGGCGAAGATTTTGATACGCTGCTGATCGGGTGGGGGTCCATGTACGGCCCGCTTGCCGAAGCGGTGGAAATGCTTGGGGAAGAAGGCAAAAAAATTGCAGCGCTGGTTTTTGGAGACGTGTACCCGCTTCCGCAAAAACGGCTTTTGGAAAAAGCCGCGCAGGCCAAGACGATTGTGAATGTGGAGCAAAATGCTACCGGACAGTTTGCGGGCCTGATCCGTGAGGAAACGGGAATCGTCTGCGGCGGCAGTATTTTAAAATATGACGGACGGCAGATGACCGGAGAGATGATTGCGGACCGTATGCGGAAGGGGGCTTTGTAAATGGGAACGGCATTTGAAACTTATGAAACGGCCTGGTGCCTGGGCTGCGGCAACTTTGGCATTTTAAAATGCGTCAAAGAGGCGCTGCAAGAGCTGAATAAAGACCCGAAGGATGTTTTGATGGTGGGCGGTATCGGCCAGGCGGCCAAACTGCCCCAATATTTAAGCGCAAATGCTTTCTGCGGGCTGCATGGACGTGCGCTGCCGGCGGCTGTTGCCGCAAAAATGGCAAACAGCACCCTGACTGTTGTGGTGGATACCGGAGACGGCGATTCTTACGGAGAAGGCGGCAACCATTTTATTCATAATATACGCCGGAATGTGGATATTACGCATTTTGCGCATGATAACCAAATATACGGGCTGACCAAGGGACAGGCTTCCCCCACCAGCATGGTGGAGATGGTGACCGGCGTACAGGTTTTTGGCAATATAAACGAGCCGATGAATCCTGCGCTGATGGCGATCGCTGCGGGTGCCGGCTTTGTGGCCCGGGGGTTTACGGGAAATGCGGACCAGCTTGTATCTTTGATGAAACAGGCAATGGCGTATAAGGGATATGCGCTGGTGGATATTTTGCAGCCCTGCGTGAGTTTTAATAAGCTCAATACCTTTGCCTGGTACAAAGAGCGCGTATACGAACTGGATGCTTCGTATGATCCCAAAGACAAAGCCCAGGCTATGCAAAAGGCGATGGAATTTGGCGACCGCATTCCGACCGGTATTTTGTACCTGGAGGAGAAAGAAACGTTCCATGAAAAAAACCCGGTTTTAAAGGGCGGAAAACCTCTGGCCGGCAGAGAACGGGACGCAGGCGTCGCCGGAAAACTGGCCTTGGAACTGATTTAATAAACACAATAAATATTATATTTTTAGGAGGGTATGAAAATGGCTGTAAAAAATGCAATGACAGCAGAGTTTTTACATTCCGCCTATGGCGGAGAAAGCATGGCGCATATGCGCTATCTCATTTGGGGCGATATGGCCGCAAAGGAAGGATTTCCAAACATAGCGAAGCTTTTTGAGGCGATCTCTTATGCCGAGCGGGTGCACGCTTCCAATCATTTCCGGGAGATTGACGGGGAGACGGCGGCAGAAACGGTTGCGGCCGGCGGTGCTTTCGGCGTAGGCAAGACGGTGGAAAACCTGAACGGCGCCATTATGGGCGAGGAGCATGAAATAGACCAGATGTATCCGGTATACTTAAACACCGCTGAATTCCAGAGTGAAAAGGGCGCGCAGCGTTCCTTCCATTATGCGCTGGAAGCGGAGAAGATTCATGCCAAGCTGTTCCATGAAGCCCAGGACGGCGCAGAAAAGGGAGAAGATATGAAGCTTCAGGCCGTGTTTATTTGCCCGGTATGCGGACATACGGTGCTGGATGAAGCGCCGGAATTTTGTCCGGTATGCGGCACCAAACGGGAAATGTATAAAAAATTCTAAAATAAAAAGTTGCTGAATAAAAAAAGCGTTCTTAAAGAGCGCTTTTTTATTTGCGTGTTTCCGTAATGGCGCAATATGTTTTAAAATTCGGCCGCATCCATGCAGGGCTGGCCTCATAATTCAGTCCAAAAAACGAACATTCAAAGTGGACAAAACGGGGGCAAGCGCAGTGCGTTTTATAAAAAGAATGTGGCTTTTAAAGCGCCTTTCATTAAAAACACAGGAGCGGTTTACCTGCCCCTGTGTTTTTCTTTTTTCTTTTTCTGCCGCAGTTGAAAAACATATTCTGCATTTTTTTCTTTTTCTGCCCGCCTGCGGGATACGGCTTCCGATTTATGCTGCTCATGCTGCGCTTTTAGCGCCTGCATGGCTTTTGTGCCGACGCCTTTTGTCTGAAGAAGCCGGCTGATCTGGCGCTGCATCCGTTTGGGGCCGGGCTTTGCGCAGTGATATTTTTCCTGTGCGGCCGGCGTGCTGAAATCAAAGCTGAAAAATTTTCTTAAAATAAAATCATAGACTTCATAATCCTTGGGTTCTGAGCCGAATGTTATTTTGCATATCTGCATTTTCCCGCGGGATATGCGCTCATAAACGCCGACCCAAAAGGGTTCTTCAAAGAAGACGGTCAGCTTTGAGGACACCTCATCCATCGTTTTTTCCTCCTTACTTCAATTTTTAAAGTAAAGAACGGACAACCAAGGAGGCAGGTTACTGACAGGAAATGCTGCGCCCGGACTACCAACCGGGACTGTGTTTTTATCTTTACCGGACCATTTTATCCGTATTTTGAATAAAGGTCAACGTTAAAAAATTTGGGATGAGATTAATTTATGATTGACAAATCAGTCAATAAAAAATATACTGTTCTTGAAAGACGAAATAAAAAAGGAGTTTTTATGAGCCCGAGAAATGAGAAGCAAAACGCTGCAATCAAAGATGCACGAAGAGAGCAGATACTTTCTGCGGCCTTAAAGTTGTTCGGGAGGCGCGGATTTGCCGCGACCAAGATCAGCGATGTGGTAAAAAGCGCGGGTATGAGCCACGGCCTGGTATACCATTATTTTTCTTCCAAAGAAGAAATATTTTTTGCGCTCTTGAAACGGGCAATCACAACATCTGGCGATTCCGTTCTGATGGCGGAGAAAATGCCCGGAAGCCCAAAGGAAAAAATTAGGATGATTGCGGGATATATCCTGGATGCAATTGAAAACTTTGAAGATACCGCTTATTATTTTTTGATTGTGACACATGCGTCGGTGATGGAGGAAGCCGCCTTGGAGTATAAGGAACTACTGGATCAAAGCGCCGGGGGCCTAGATGCCATGACGCGCATCCTGGCGGCAGGACAACAGGCGGGAGAGGTGCGAAAAGGAGACCCAAAAGAAATGGCGACGGTATTTTTTGCGGCTTTGCAGGGACTGGCCATGTACAAACTGGCAGGGGATGATTTTAACATGCCTGATAAAAAAATATTGCTTGATACGCTGCTTGTATGATGAAAGATAAAAAGGGAGGATTCAATAATGAAGAAGCTGGTGATTGTCGGCGCGGGGATCGCAGGGCTGACCTGCGGGATTTATGCGTGCCTGAATGGATTTGAAACCGAAATTTATGAAATGCATACCGTCCCGGGCGGGGAATGCACGGGATGGGACCGCAAAGGATATCATTTTGACGGTTGTATCCATTGGCTGACGGGCAGTAAGCCGGGCCGAAATCTTTATAAAATATGGCGTGATACAGGCGCGCTGGACGATAGCGTGCGTGTGATCAACCACGACATCTTTGTGCGTTACGAAGAAACGGGAAAAGCTGTGAATTTTTATACGGATGCAAATCAACTGGAAAGCCATTTGATAGAAGCGGCGCCTGAAGATAAGCGCGAAATCAAAAAATTCTGTGCAGCCATCCGTGCCTTGGGGACGCTTGATATGCCGGTGGAGCGGCCTATGGATATGATGCGGATGAGCGACGGGCTCAAGTTTGCGGCTGAAAATTTTTCCAAGTTTCCCAAAATATCAAGGTATGGAAAGATGACGGGCGGGGAATTTGCCGCGCTTTTCAAAAATCCTATACTCAGGCGGGCTATGGAAGCCGCGATTCCCGACGGAGCTTCCTGCGCTTCCCTTTTGTTTACACTGGCCGGTATGAACGCGGGAGACGGCGGCTACCCCAAAGGCGGGTCGCGCGCAATGGCCGCGCGTATGGAAAAACGTTTTCTGGATTTGGGCGGCCGGATATTTTATGGCGCAAAGGTAAAAAAAATAAGTATAGAAGAAGGCCGGGCGCAGGGAGTGGTTTTGGAGGACGGAAAAGAGATTCCGGCAGATCATGTGATTTCCTGTGCGGACGGATATTACACGCTGCATGTATTGCTGCAGGACCGCTATACGCCCGAAGTTTATAAAAAGCTGTTTTCCGATCCGAAGAAATATCCGACAATCACCAGTGCCATGGTCTTTATGGGGGTTGATGCGGATATCAAAAACGACTTTCGCGCTTTGCAGATACGGCGGGAGACTCCGGTAATGATCAGCGGGGTGGAGGAAAAGCAGGCGCAGATTGTAAGCTATGCGTTTGATGAAAAAATGGCGCCGGAAAAAAAGAGCGTGTTTTCCTGTTTTTACCGGGCGGACTACGAATATTGGAAATCGCTTTATGACGATCGGGAAAAATATGCTGCCGCCAAGGCGAAGCTTGCCGAAGATGCATGTGCAGTGCTGACCCAAAGATTTTCCGAAGCAGACGGAAAAATCGAAGTAACGGATGTGGTGACGCCTATGACATATGAGCGTTACTGCAATGCGTGGCACGGATCCTGGATGAGCTGGACCAGGGGCGGACGGGATGTGCCGCAGTATCATTCCGGCGTTTTTCCCGGCCTTGATCATTTTATCATGGCGGGCATGTGGACACTGCCGCCGGGCGGCCTGCCCGGAGCGGCCACCGCGGGAAAATTTGCCGCGCAGAGGTTTTGCCTTAAAAACGGCATGGATTTCAAGACGGAATAAGAAGAAGTTTTTTGAAAATTTGAATATCCCTCTTTTTATACCGCAAAGGCCTTCAGTTATCTGAAGGCCTTTGCGGTATATAGAGTGGGGAGAGTATTGCGCAGTAAAGTTTACAGGAGCGTGCGGAATTTTTGATAAGCTTCATCCCAGGCGGCAGCATCCTGCGGCTCAAACTCCTGAATTTCAAACGACTCAAGTATGACGGAACGTGCCTCGTCAAGCCCTGTCAGTTTGCCTGCGGCAATGAACTGGGCACAGAGGTTTCCGATGGCCGCCGCTTCAAAAGGCCCTGCGTATACCGGGCGGTTCATGGCTGAAGCCGCAAACCGGTTCAAAAGAACGCTTTGCGCGCCTCCACCCAAAATATTCACATGGGGAATGGAAACGTTCGCGGTTTCTTCTATTTGCTCAAGCGTGCTGCGGTAGGCAAGCGCCAGGCTTTCTTTGATGCAGCGGTTGATTTCGCCCGGAGATTCGGGTGCCGGCTGGCCGGAATTTCTGCATTTATCCTGGATTTTTCCAACCATATTCCCCGGCCGGAAAAACACGGGATCATTAGGATTGACCAGCGAGCGGAAAGGAGTTGCCTCCTGTGCCTGTGCATCCAGCTCCGCGTAGGAAAGGCCCAGGCCTTCCGCATCGAACTGGCGTTTGCATTCCTGGAGGATCCAAAGCCCCATGATGTTTTTTAAAAACCGGTTGGTGTTTGCAAAACCGCCTTCATTGGCAAAGTTGTGTGAAAAGGCCTGCGGTGTGGTAATCATTTCATTGGTTTCGATCCCCATGAGGGACCAGGTCCCGCTGGAGATATATGCGAAATGTTTTTCGCGGCTGGGAACGGCCATGACCGCCGAAGCGGTATCATGATGGCAGACGGTTGTCACCCGGAAGGCGTCCGCACCGGTCTGGGAAAGAATGTCCCCGCGCGCCTTGCCGATAACGGTCGCGGGCGGCACGACTTTTTGGAAAACCCCAAGCGGAATACCGAGCGGTTGAAGGATATGTTCATCCCAGTTTTCGTGCGAACGGTTGTAGCACTGAGAAACAGATGAAATAGTGAACTCCGCGACGCTTTCTCCTGACAGGAAATAGTCCAGCAGTTCGGGCACAAAAAGCAGGCGGGACGCGTTTTTTAGCTGGAAAGCATCTGCGCCCGATGCGTGTGCGGCCAGCTGGACCAGGGTGTTGAAAGGCGCGCGCTGGCAACCTGTCGCACGGTACAGTTTCATGGGAGGAATGCGCTTTTCGATTTTTTCTATCATGCCATGGGTGCGCTCGTCCCGGTACATGAATACCTGTGAGTATAAAAGGCCGTTTGCGTCAAGCAAGCCGTAATCGTTGCAGAATGCGTCTATTCCCAGGCTGGAAAATTTTTTAGCGCGCGCGATGCCTGTGAGCAGTTCCCGCCAGATGCCCAAAACATCCCAGTAAAGGCCGCCGGCCGCATGGACGGGGCCGTTTGAGAAACGGTGTATCTCTTCTATTTTTATTTTTTTTGAACCGAGAGTGCCGGCAAAAATCTTTCCGCCGCTTCCGCCCAGGTCCAAAGCCAAAGCTTTCATGCTGCGGGATCCTTTTAAATAAAGTTTTTAAAGATGTTGCAGACAGCGTCGGTCTCCATTCGTTCCAGACAGCTGTATGCGCCCATAAGGCTCGGGCCGGATACAATAACGCCGTGCAGGGGCATGATGCAGCCGATACCGATTTTATTGGCAAATTCACGATGCTCTTCAAAATATTCGTATACGCTCTCGGCAAGTTCGGGGGTATACGCTGTCGCGGGACGGGCGCAGCCAAAATATTCACCGCGTTTCATGGTGGCTTCCGTCACCGTTTTGATGGGTTTGTTGGCTGCTGCATATACCATGCTGTATTGTGGATGGGCGTGGATCGTGCTTTTGATAAAATCAAAATTTTTGTGCAATAAAATGTGCATTTTGGTTTCGCGGGAAAGCTTGCCCTCTCCTTCAATGATGTTCTCATCATAGTCGATCAGCAGAAAACTGTCCGGGCTTATGGAGCACAGGTGATGCTCGCTCATCATGGAAGGGGAAATGAGCATCCGGTTTTCCGCTACCGAGACCGCAAAGTTTCCGCCCGCCGCGTTGGTGAGCTTGCGGTCCCACATTTCTTTCGCAACTGTTGCCATCTGGCAACGGACGTCTGAGTACTGTAATTCTGACAAAATATTAAACCTCTCTTCAAATTATTTATTATTTTAACCGTATTGCGCGGGCCGTTTTCATAAGCTCTTGTGCGCGGCCCATGTCAAAGCCGGTGGTGATTTCGCTTTCGGCGGCCGCACCTGCGACGCAGGCTGCCCATTTGATGGTCTGTTCCAGATCGTCGCCCCGGACCAGTCCCGCAACGACAGCGGAGAGAAATGCGTCCCCGCATCCGGCTTCGTTGACTGCACGGACTTTTGCCGGATAGACCCGCCAAATGCTTTTGCCGGATTTAACCACCGCGCCCTGGTCGCTCCAGGTCATGGCGACAACTTCTATGCCCGCTTTATCCAGCTCTTCCAAAACGGAGACCACGTCCGCTTCGCCTTTAAGCTCGCGCCCGGCGATAAAGCAGAGTTCTTCGAAGTTCGGTTTGATCATATAGGGCTTTGATTTCAAACCTTCTTTCAGATAAGGACCGCTTGCGTCCAAAATGACTTTTACGCCCATATCGTGCGCCTCTTCGGCAAGACGGGTGTAGACGGAAGTATCTTCCACATTGCTGGCGTCTCCCGTGAGCATCAGGATATCCTTTGGCGAAGCCAGCGTTTTGATTTGCGCCAGAAGGTCGTCCGTCATGGCGCGGGTCAGCATGGGACCGCGGGAAGAAAGCATGGTGCAGCGGCTTCCCTTTTCTTCTATGATCTCAAAATTCGTGCGGGATTCGAGGCCGGGTGCATCGTAATGCAGAAAACGAACGGAAACGCCCCATTCTTCCATCATTTGCGTGATCCGTTTGCCGTTCTCTCCCAAGGTGACGCCGAGCGCCGTGTTTTCTATATTCAGCAATTTCAGGTCGATGGATACGTGCGTCCCTTTTCCGCCCAGGGTGTCCAGCGTTTTGTTGATGCGGGCGGTGCGGGCGGGGATAAATTCGTCTAAAAATATTATTTTATCGACCGCAGGGTTAAGCGTTACCGTAAATATCATAATAATTTCTTCTTTCTAAGCGTTTTGGCCGGTTTATTCCGCAACAAGAAGTTCGGTGCCCGTGCCTGAGAGGAATTCCGCCTGATCCGGCGTGGCTTTCTTGTCGGTGATCAGCATATCGATACCCGAGAAGTCCGAAAGGAATACCTGCCCCGAACGCGTAAATTTGCTGTGATCCGCAAGCAGTATGACTTCCTGGCTCCGTTCGATCATCATGCGTTTTAGGTCTACTTCCAAAATGCTGGTATCCGTTACGCTGCCCGGACGGATGCCCGAGCAGGACATAAACATTTTGCTGGGGTAGAAGTCTGCCGCGTTTTTAAGCGCGGTATTGCCGTACAGGGAATGGTTGCTTGCGTGAAAAATGCCGCCCAGGCAGATGACCAAATGGTTTGGCCCCAAATGATTTACCGACTCGGAAAGCAATTTGACCGAGTTTGTAATGATGGTCACATTGGCTTTGGGCGGAATGTATTTTAAAAGATACAGGCAGGTGGAACTGTTGTCCAAAAAAATATTGTCTCCGTCGCGGATGAGGGAAGCCGCCTTGCGGCAGATCGCATCTTTTTCTGCCGGGTGCTGCACTTCGCGTACAGATACCGGGAGTTCTATGGAAGATCCCGGATAGCTGCCGGCAAATACGGCGCCGCCGTGCGTGCGTTTTAAGATGCCGTCCTCTTCCATCTCCTGCAGATCGCGCCGGATGGTTTCGCGGGATGCCGAAAGGCGCTGGGACAGTTCGGCAACATCTACTTTCCCTGATTGTTCAAGGATGCTTACAATTTCCGATTTTCTTTCTATTTTATACATGGCATACCCTTCGCTTATCGTTTTTATGATTGAGAAAGATTAATAAATGCTGTTTTGTTTATGCCTGTATCATATCATAGAGTAAATATTTTGGCAATAACAAAATAAAACGGTCACAAAAAAATGACCGAACACAGTATAAAAATTGAAATAATCGGGTGTTTTTTTGAATTTTAATGTTTTACAGAAGAAAAAATGAGCATAAATACCTTTGGTGAATTTTTACTTGCTTCAATTGGGAGGTTATGCTATTATAATCACATAAACGGATAAAAACAAAAATAAACAGTAATATCACATAACCATCCATTACAAAACCGATTCGGGTAATTTTTTAAAACCCGTGCGGGCGGACTGATTTTTTAGCGGCCACGCATGCAGGAGAATGTTTAAGATGTTTGTGAACCTAAACCATTTGGAGCGCGGCATCATAAATAAAAAAACAAACTATGAAACCGATTTGGAGGTAAAGCATGAAACTTTCGATTTTTGCAGTACTGTATAAAGACAAGCCGCTGGCCGACGTGCTGGATAATTTTAAGGCAAAAGGCGTGCTCGATGTTGAAGTGGGATCGGGTGGATTTATTGGAAAGGAACACTGCGATCCGGCTGCGCTGCTGGCGGATAAGGCGGCCCGTGAGCGTTTTGCCGGGCTGTTTGAGAGCCGGGGCATGCACATATCCGCTTTAAGCTGCCACGGGAACCCCGTGCATCCGCAAAAAGCGCTGGCAGAAGATTACCACAGGGATATCAAGAATTCCATTGATTTGGCTTCCGCGCTGGGCGTGGACCACATTGTGACTTTTTCAGGATGCCCGGGAGACTGCGAGGATTCAAAATATCCGAACTGGCCGGTATCGCCTTTCCCGGAGGACTTTCAGACGGTTGTGGAATGGCAGTGGGAGAAAAAACTGGTTCCATATTGGAAAGAAATGGGCAAATATGCCGAAGATAAGGGCGTGAAAATCGCTATGGAACTGCACGGCGGATATTCTGTGCATTCGCCGGCTACGGCCATCCGTATGCGTAAAGAAACCGGCTGTAAGGCGCTTGGCGGAAATTTGGATCCCAGCCATATGTGGTGGCAGGGCATAGACCCCGCTATGGCCGTACGGTATCTGTGCGCGGAAGACTGCCTGTACCATTTCCACGCAAAGGATGCAATGGTTGATCCTACCAAGGTTTCGTACTTTGGCCTTACGGATATGCAGAGCTTTGGAAACGCCTATACGCGCGGCTGGCAATTCAGGACGGTGGGATACGGCCACGACCTGAAAGAATGGGCAAATATTATGAGCGCCATGCGTGCCAGCGGTTACGACGGTGTGATCAGCATTGAGCATGAAGACGGATATCTTTCGGTAGAAGAAGGCCTCAGAAAGGCTGTGGACAATTTAAAGCAGGTCGTTATATTTGAACCGGCCTCCGCGCCCAAGGCGTTTGATTTGGATGAACGTTTTTTGTAAACTGCCCTCCTTAATCCATAGATGATCTCAAAGCAAAAAACCGCATCAAGCGGTTTTTTGCTTTATAAAAGAGGCTGCTTTTTTGTAAAAACATGAAATCATACTTTTTGGGTGATGCCGTAAAAAAAGCATCGGCGCTATACTATATTTGGTTTTATGTGTTTGCAGCTGCGGCGCGTTCCGCAGGGCTGCTTTTACAACCAATATTGATCATCCGGGAGGGATATGGACATGAAAAAGAAAATAAGCATTGCTCTGTGCTGTTTGCTTGCGGGCGTACTTTTACTTGGCATGCAAACAGCTGCCTTTGCTGCGCCGGCTACGGGAAATGAAAACGGCTTTGCATGGTATCTGCTTGGAGACGGCAGCGTTGCGATTACAGGTTATACGGGCAGCGATACGCAGGTCAGCATACCGGCCACGGTGGATGGGGGCAGCCGGACGGTTACGCAGATCGGAGAAGATAATATAACCGGTGAAAGCGGTGTTTTTACCGGAAAGAATTTTACCAGCGTGACCATACCCGAGGGCGTAACCAGGCTTTGCGGGCGCAGTTTTTGGAATTGTGCGTCTCTGCAGAGCGTTTCTTTGCCGGGCACGCTTTTAAGGATAGATTATGCGGCGTTTGAAGGATGCGCAAGCCTGTCATCTGTTGTGTTGCCTGCCGGTTTAACGCAGATTGGGGAAGGAACGTTCCGGGGATCAGCTCTCTCGGAAATCATTATTCCTGCGAGCGTAACCTACATTGGGCCGGAGGCGTTTGCCGGTTGCGCCGGACTTCAAAAAGCAACCGTATTTGGGACGGCGGTAACGTTTGATGAAAATACGAGTTCCCCTACATATGATAAAGGGATTTTTTCCAGTTCGCCCATGGGCGGCGGTATATACGGATACAGCGGATCCAGCGCCCAGACATACGCTTTGTCTCGCGGAATTGAATTTTACCTTATTTCATCCCAGGGTGATTTAAAAGATGATGAGACAGGCGTGGAAATAACGGGCTCTTTGCCGGACGGAGCTGCATTACAAGTGCAGCTGGTGGCACAGGACAGCGATGTGTATGTGCAGGCACAGCAAAGCCTGGGTTCCAGCCGGATGCTGGTGTTGTACGACCTTGGCCTGCTGATCGGCGCAAACAAGGTCCAGCCCAATGAAAACGTCACGGTTACGCTGCCTATACCTGAAGAATATCAGGGGATTTCCGATCTGACGGTTGCCTACATTGACGACAATGGCAATGTAACTTATATAAACGGTACGGTTGCGGATGGAAAAATTACTTTTGTAACCAACCATTTCAGTTCTTACGCCCTGGTGCAGAAAGCCTCCGCAAGTGCAGGATCTGTTCAGCTGACGGCGGGTACGACAACGCTGTATGTAGGCGGCCGTACCACGATTACGCCCTCTGTTCAGGGCGGAGTCTGGGAGTATGATGCTTCCCGGGTTAAACTGGTGGAGAATGAAGACGGCAGCGTTGAGGTGACCGCACTGCAAAGCGGAACGACCGGTATCCATTATACGGTGGGCTGGGCCGACGGAGACATCACGCTGACCGTAAGTGCGAGCGAGCTCCCCAGGACGGGACAGGATTTCCTGCCTTTTTATATCCTGGCGCTGCTCTCGGCCGGCACGGCCGGCATTGTGGCGTTTATGCGTAAAAGTAAAAGTGCGGATTAGAATGGATGGACATTTTATTATGTATATGCAATATGAAAAAGCGGCAAAAGCCGCTTTTTCATATTGATTGATCCGGGCCGCCCTATCCGGATTTCCGGGTTGCCCGGCACGAAGGCGTTTGGTACAATAAGAAAAAAACCATGCCCTAAAATACAGCCCGCCGGACAGGGGACGAGATGAATGATTCTATACGGATGATCGATCCGAAAAAACTGAAAAGCATATATAAAATAATGAAAAAAGATTTTCCGTCCGGAGAATACCCGCCTTACCGCGTTTTAAGACGGCAGATCAAAGAAGGGGTGCAGAGGGGATATTTGTTTTTGGTGGACAAGAAGACGGCGGCTTATGCCATTTGTGCCGCTCATCCGCGGGGCGGATGTGTGCTGGTCAGTTATCTTGCGGTGATGGACGGAATGCGGGAGCGGGGGATTGGGTCTGCTTTTTTAAGAGAAATTAAAAGTATTTACCGGGGAGAAAATTTGTTTGTTGAGGTAGAGCGTCCGCAAGACGCAAGGACGCAGGAGGAAAACGCTTCCCGGGAGCGCCGGATAAAATTTTACCGGAAGGCAGGTTTTGAGATGGCGCGCGATATACGCTATTCCATTTGGAACATCCCCATGCATTTGATGATTTTTGCGCCGGACAGGCTTAAAAACAGTGAGATCTGCCGGGTGTTATATGAAATTTATCTGCCCTTGCTGGGCAGGCGTCTGATGCGGATGATGGAAATTTCCTGCCCTTGAAAATTTTTTAGGATTTCATTTTTGATGGATAGACAAATGAAAAATTATCTAGTATAATATTTTTGTTGTCCCGTTGGAGGCATAGCTCAGCTGGTAGAGCACACGCTTCACATGCGTGGGGTCGCTGGTTCGAGTCCAGCTGTCTCCACCAACAAAAAAACAGAGCACCGGTCGGTGCTCTGTTTTTTTGTAAATGTTTGCTTACTCTTCAATCTTGATCCACTTTTGTTTTTGATTGCTCTCAAATATACGTTCGCAGAGTATCATTTCGTGCAAGCCGTCTTTAAATGTTGCGTAATCGCCTTTGAAGCTTTTATCTGCGATGCTATGGTACACTTCTTTAAAACATTGCTTAAACGCGTCCGTGAAACCTTCCAGGTGTCCCAGGGGATACGCAACTTTGTCGGCGCTCTTGGGATGGATGATTGCGGGGCCTTTTTCTAAAAATTCTTTATAGCTGTCACGGTTGCCTATTGTCAGGTTGTTGCAGTCCTCGCTGTGCCATTCGGCAGATTTTTTATAGCCGCCAAACAAAACGTCGATAGCGACAGATTTTCCCGCAATGACCTGGGAGAAAAAAGCGCTTCCTTTTGCGCCGTTTGAAAAACGGAACATAACGCTGGCATTGTCTTCCGTGTCTATTGGTATATCTTCATAATCTTCCTTGGAAAACTTTTCTGTGGAGAAGGCCAGCACTTGTTTTTTGGGCTTCTTTCTTGTCGGGTGTATTGTGGAAAAGTCGGCCAGCACTTCCGTGATTTTCTGCCCGCTCATGAATTCCACAAGATCCATCCAGTGAGAGCCGATGTCGGCAATCACGCGCGTATTTCCTGATTCAGCCGAATTCAGCCGCCAGCTGTAATCTGTTTCATATAAAAGCCAGTCCTGCGTGTATGCGCCGCTTATAGAAAAGATGTCTCCGAGATAACCGTCGGCTACAATGTTTTTGAGGTGGTTGGTCATTGGGTAGAAACGGTTGTGAAAATTGATTCCGTTTACAAGACCTGTTTCTTTTGCCTTGGCCACCAGTTTGCGCGCGTCTTCAATGCTGGTGGTAAGCGGTTTTTCCGATAAAACATTAACGCCGTGTTCCATTGCATACATTGCGATATCAAAATGCGTATAGTTTGGCGTGCAGATATGCACGCAGTCCAGATCCATTTTGTTGATCATTTCCTTATAATCTTCAAAATATGCGGGAACGCACAATTCGTCGGCCGTTTCTTTTGCCTGAAATTTATCCGCCAGCGCGACGACTTCAACATTCCCCAAACGGCGAAGCGTTTCAATATGAACTTTGCCTATAAACCCGGTTCCTACGACACCGGCTTTGAGAATTTTCATGCGATTGCCTCCTTTGTTTTATATAGCATTATACAATAAATTCCAAACGGGACCGCCTGCCTGGAATTTATAATACCGAATGAACCGCTTTTAAGTATGCGACACTTTCAAACGGCCTTTTTCTTTTCGTGTGCGCAAAAGCTCTTCCGTAAAACGCTTATTGTAAGTAACGCAGCCGACGGGGCTTTGCTGTATAAGCAGTTCCAGACAATTGTCGCATACCGTGCACCACTTGATGTCCTGCTCGTTGCCTTCGCGCAGTTTTTTAGGCAGATACGGGTCTGCAAAGATCTGACGTCCCAGTGCGATCATGTCGAGCGCGCCTTCGTCTATGCACATTGCGCCATAGTGGAACAAGGAGCTTTCTTCCTGGGTAACGGCGCAAAGGCCGTTTTTGCCGTTCCTGAACGGAGAAAAATTGGAACCGATGATAACGGTTTCTGGCTTCACCGCTTTTTTGAATTCTTTTGCAAAGTACTGATGCAGATAAGCAAAGTAGGGCACGTGCTTGTCGCATTGCGTTAAGCTTATGGTTATGGAAGGGCTTCCCGCGGACTGGACAAAATACTGTGCGCCGCGCTGCTCAAGTCCCCGGAGGAGATCAAGAGGTTCCGTAAGGTCTATAATGGGCGAATGCGGGCCTTCGGTACCGAAGCCGCCCGGAAAGCCTTCCCAGGCAGATATTTTGGAACCGATAAGAAAATTTTTGTCATTTACTGCTTTTGCAATGCGTTCATACAGGTCAAAGGCGAACTGCCTGCGGTTCTCCCAGCTTCCGCCGTACTTCCATTTGCGGTCATTGTATGGGCGAAGCACCTGCGAACCGAAATAGCCATGGCACAGCTTCATGTCTATGCCGTCTGCGCCCGCGTCGTGCGCGATTTGTGCGGCCAGCACAAAGTCGTCCATTATTTTATCCACTTCTTCTTCAGAGAGAAGATCTCCGCCGTAACCGGGCAGGGGTTTCACTGTAACGCGGCGGGAGAATTTTGGATTGGAGAGTTCTCCCGAATGTGTAAGCTGGAATATAAATAAAGAGTTCGGGTTTGCCTCGTGCACTTCCTGAACGAATTTTGTGAGCGGTTCTTTGTTGGGCGCCATAATGGTAAGCTGGTTGTCCCTGGAGCGGCTTTCCCTTGTTACGGAGATTGCCTCCAGCGTTATCACGCCCGCTTCGCCTCTTGCGTAGTCACAATATCTTTCTGTCGTGGTTGCCGACGGATTGCCCGTTTCATCCTCGTCATTACACTCCATTGCCTGAATGAAAAATCTGTTTTGCGCTGTCCGGTTGCCAATTTTTATAGGCGACAGCAACGTTTCTTTGTAACCCATAGTTATTTTGCGCTCCTTCATTAAATTATTTACAATCAATTAAACATTGAATCAAAATGCGACCGAATAATTTTGATTTTGATTGAATATTACCATTTATGTGGGATAAAGTCAATATTGTTTTTTGAAAAGCCAGGATTGATTTAGACGGGAAATACCAAAAAAAGCCGTAAAACAGGCAAACATGAGATATTTCTTTTAAATAATTATTGTGGATTCGGAAATATTAAATTAAAATACAGTCATATACGGAACAAAAATACATTTTGAATATGACTGATTAGAAACTGAAAATCCTGATTCCGGTATTTCCGGATACGGATAAGCGCATATCCGGAAAGCCCCCCAAAACCGGTGTTCAGATGGGCCGGACCAAAAGAAGGCATCACCGCAAATAAAAGCGCGCCAGGGGCGGTTTTGGCCACATTAATAATTTACTGTTTAAGCAATTATTGACTTTTTTCTCCGGTTTGCTATAATAAAGCTAACGAATATTAGTTAGGTTTGAGAGATGGATAGAAAAGAAGAGATATTAGAGGCTGCCTTCGGCCTTTTTTCCGAAAAAGGCTGTAAGCTCTCCATGGCTGATATTGCTGGGAAAGTGGGCATCAAAACACCGTCTTTGTACAGCCATTTTAAAAATAAAGATGAAATTATTTTTTTAATGGTTGAGCGGCTGGTTGGCGAACTGTTTGGTTTGATGCATAAAACTTTTGATGAGTCGAAGGAATCAGGCTGTGGCGAGACCTTAAAAAGAATTTTTTTTACATCGATGCGTTTTAACGATCAGAAGCGTCTCAAAGTGTACCGCAGGCTTCCGTTTATTGAAAACGAGGATTTAAAGAACCGCTGCATTACTGTGATGCGCGAGGGTGAAACCGCTTTTTTAGGCGGTGTGTATGCCTTGATAGATGAAGGCCTGAAAAAAGGGGAGATCCACGAACCGGTGGAAGGCGGAGTCATAACTTTATTTATGGCGATGCTGCAGGGAAATTTGGATGGAAAACTATTGTATCAGGATTTTATAAATACGGATGAGTTTTTTGAAAAATCCTGGGCATGTTTTTGGAGCGGCATCAAGAAAAGAACAAAGACAGATTGTGAATGCTTCAATAAATAAAACAAAGGAGAAAAGAAAATGAAATTTACAGGTATGTACCGCCCGATTGACCGTCTGGGCCGCATTGTACTGCCCATCGAACTGCGGAGGGTGCTGGATCTTAAAATAAAGGATACGGTAGAGATTTATGTGGAAGATGACAAGATCATCTTGAAGAAACATGAAAATTCCTGTGTTTTCTGCGACAGCACGGAGGATCTGAAAAGTTACAGCGGCGTTTTTGTCTGTAAAAAGTGCATTGACGAACTGTAAATAAAAAAAGAGAAAAAGAACATACATAAAAAACAGAGCAAAAAACAAAATGCTTCTGTGTGCGCCCGTTGTTCTTTGCAACGGTTAACGGATACCGCCCGGATGTTCAGGGCGGATTTTTTTATCCCGGGGTCCCTGAAAAGTCGCAGACTTTTGGGGGTGGTTACGGGGTCCCTGAAAAGTCGCAGGGAAGTTGGGCAGGCTATAAAATCCCAAGAGTTTTTTTTATGAATTGAAAACGGAAAAGGATTTGGATACAATAGATACTGAGGGGTGATAAGGCATGAAACTGTTCGGGGGCCTGCACAGGCCAAGAATGACTGCAATTGATTTTTTCAGGTATATCGGTCCGGGCATGCTGGTGACAGTCGGATTTATTGATCCGGGGAACTGGGCCTCCAATATTGCCGCCGGATCGGGATACGGCTATGTGCTGCTCTGGATGGTGACGCTTTCTACGCTGATGCTTATCGTGCTGCAGCATAATGCGGCACACCTGGGGATTGTGACCGGAAAATGCATTTCCGAAGCGGCGACCGAAACCTTAAAACCCAAAACAAAAAACGTTATTCTTTCAACGGCGGTGGTGGCTGCCATATCCACCGCCCTTGCTGAAATCCTGGGCGGCGCGATTGCGCTTAACATGCTGCTTGGACTTCCGCTTAAACTGGGCGCTATTATTGTACTGGTTGCCGTTTTGTGGATGCAGTTTACCAATTCCTATAAAAAAATTGAAAAGATTATCATAGCGTTTGTTTCGGTGATCGGCGTTTCTTTTATCTTTGAACTCGCGCTGGTCAACATTGATTGGGGCGCGGCGGTAGCGGGATGGTTCACGCCGTCCATTCCAGAAGGGTCTATGCCTATTATCATGAGTGTACTCGGCGCGGTGGTGATGCCGCACAATTTGTTTTTACATTCAGAGGTTATTCAGAGCCGCCAGTGGAATCTGGAAGATGAAAAAGTGATCAAGCGGCAGCTCAAATATGAATTTGCGGATACGCTTTTTTCCATGATTATTGGATGGGCGATCAACAGTGCCATGATTTTGATGGCTGCGGCAACTTTTTTTCAGACGGGAACCACCGTTACCGAACTGGGTCAGGCGCAGGTTTTGTTAAAGCCCCTTCTTGGAAATGCGGCTTCCATGGTTTTTGCATTTGCGCTGCTTTTCTCCGGCCTTTCTTCCAGTATTACGGCCGGTATGGCGGGCGGCACGATTTTTGCGGGCATGTTTGGTGAACCGTATGACATCAAGGATTCGCATACCCGCTTTGGCGTTCTTTTGACCATGCTGTCCGCAGTAGCGGTTATCTTCTTTATAACTTCCCCGTTTGACGGGCTGATTTATTCTCAAATGCTTTTGAGCATCCAGCTGCCGGTGACCATCTTCCTGCAGATATACCTGACTTCATCTGAGCGTGTGATGGGCAAGTATGCCAATAAAAGGACGGACAAGATATTGCTTTGGGCCATCGGGTCGGTGGTAACGGCATTGAACGTGATGCTGCTTTTAAACTATATTTTGCCACAGTAGCGGCCAGCAACGGGATGCTTGACTTAAAGGCGCCGGTATGATACCATGGAAACACTCTTTGCACTGCATGAAAACTACATTGCAAACTGAGCAGGCGATGGACCGCCGGGCGGATCCATGGGGCTGGGCCGGGTCATCCGGCAGCAGGTTTGAAATTTTGGCCTGCGGGACAGTATATGTTCCGCGGGCTTTTTTTATCCCGTAAAGACCTTAATTTCATGGGACGGAAATGTAAAACAAACGCATGGCAGCAGGGAGCACAATAAAGATACCGCTTTTTAAGGAGGGATTCTTCATTATGCAAAGGGGCACAAAGAAAAATGAAAAAGGGCTTACTTCTGCGCAGGCGGAAGCGCTTTTGAAGAAGTGGGGGAAAAATGAACTTGCCCCCCGGAAAAAAGAAAGTTTTTTTATCAAGGCTTTTAAAGTGATTAAAGAGCCCATGTTTTTGTTGCTGATCGCAGCGGCGGTGATTTATTTTATACTGGGCGAACCGGGGGACGGCGCGGTGATGCTGGTCTTTGTTTCGGCTATTATTGCAATAGAGGCTGTGCAGGAATGGAAGACAGACCGAACGCTGGCTGCGCTCAAAAGCCTTTCCGCGCCGCATATCCGTGTGCTGCGCGACGGATGTGAGCGTACGATAGACAGCGCATATCTGGTGCCGGGCGATGTGATGATGATCTCGGAGGGACTTAAGATCCCTGCGGACGGAGAAGTCCTAAAGGCCAGCGACCTGAAGGTGGACGAATCTTCCCTGACGGGGGAACCGGAAAGCGTTTTTAAAACGCCGGACGCCATGGACGGCACGGATGCTTATTTTAAGAAAAACATGTGTTATGCGGGAACGCTGGTGGTGCAGGGAACGGCCGCTATCCTGGTGACGCAGACCGGCGCGCGAACGGAATACGGCCGGATCGGTATGCATGTGGCTGAAGCGCCCGACCGTCCCACCCCTTTGGAAAAGCAGACGGGGCTTTTGGTAAAATATGCTGCGATTGTCGCGGCCGCACTTTTTCTGCTGGTTTGCCTGATCACTTTTTTGAATCTGGATGAGGCTTCGCTTTCCGAGCGGGTTATCCAAAGCGTTTTATCGGGTATTACGCTTGCGATGGCTATGATTCCCGAAGAGTTTCCGGTGGTACTGGCCGTGTTTTTGTCCATGGGGGCCTGGAGGCTGGCAAAGAAACATTCTCTGGTGCGCCACCTGCCCTCGGTGGAAACGCTGGGTGCAGTTTCCGTGCTTTGTGTTGATAAGACGGGCACAATAACTAAAAACCAGATGGAAGTGAAGGAAACCTGGGCAGCCTGCGGAAACGACGACGAGATGGTGGAACTTATGGGCCTGGCCTGCGAAACGGATACCTATGATCCTATGGAGAAGGCAATGATTGACTATTGCGGTGTCCGTAACATCACGAGGGAACATCTTTTCGGCGGAGACCTGATGATCGAATATCCGTTCAGCGACGAGACAAAAATGATGGGACATCTGTGGGAACATGAAGGCGGCCATGTGCTGGCTGCAAAGGGGTCGCCCGAAAGCATGCTTTCTTTATGCAGGATGACGGATGAAAGCGAAGAGCGGGCCCGCCAAAAAATACAGGAAATGTCCGGGAGGGGACTGCGCGTTATTGCAGTGGGGAAACAGGAATTTGCAAAAGAAGAAAAGAAACCTGATTTTCTTACCGAATCCCGTCTGGATTTTTGCGGCCTGGTCGGCCTGGCCGACCCGCCAAGGGAGTCTGTGCGCGGGGACATTGCGCAATGTGTCCGCGCGGGGGTCCGCGTGGTCATGATTACGGGTGATAACGGAACAACGGCTTCCGCTGTTGCCCGCCGCATCGGGATGCCCGGCGCAAAAAACATTGTGACCGGAGCCGAGCTTGACCGGATGACGGAAGAAGAGCTAAAGACGCGTGTACGGGATGCGGGAATATTTTCCCGTGTAACGCCGGAACATAAAATGCGCATCGTTCGTGCGCTCAGGGATTTGGGTGAAGTGGTCGCCATGACCGGAGACGGCGTGAACGACGCGCCTGCGCTAAAATATGCGGACATAGGCATCGCAATGGGCAAACGAGGCTCCGAAGTTGCCCGTGAAGCAGCCGACCTGGTGCTGCTGGATGATAATTTTTCCACGATTGTGCAGACCATACGGGACGGGCGGCGCATATATGACAACATAAAGAAGGCGATCGGATACATCCTGACCATACATATTCCAATAGCGCTGATTTCTCTTCTGGCTCCTTTGCTTGGGATAGCTCCCGAATTTCTGATGCTTTTGCCCCTGCATGTGGTGATTTTAGAACTGATGATCGATCCGACATGTTCTATTGTCTTGGAGCGTCAGCCGGCCGAGGCGGATATCATGGAGCGTCCTCCCAGAAAGCCGGATGAAAAACTCTTGAGCGGCCGGCTCGCGGCAAAAAGCATTGCGCAGGGAGCGGCCGTATTTGCAGCCGCGTTCGGCGCCTATCTGGCGTTTTTGTTCTTTGGTCAGCAGGACGCCCAACTGGCCCGCACAATGGGCCTTGCAGTCATGCTCCTGAGCAATATCTTGCTGGTGCTGGTGAACAGTTCGGACAGGGAATTTGCTTTCCGTTCGTTCAAGTTTCTGGCCAGAGACAAGGTGATGTGGGCGGTGACGCTGGGTACGCTGGGGGTTCTGTTTGCGATCGTCTATTCTCCGCTCAGCGGGCCGCTTCGCCTGACGGCGCTTACCGGCGGACAGATGTTGCTTGCCGCGGTGCTTGCGGTTGCGGCCGTCATGTGGTTCGAACTGGTAAAGCTTGCGCATAAACTTAGCAGAAAAAGCCATTTAAAATGAAAAACGGATGAAAAATACGCAAGGGAAGTGTACAATAAAAAGGAAGATAAAATTTGATTTTTGGGGTTGACTATGGAATATAAAGAATTGATAACAGAAGCCCTGCGCACGCGGAGCCGCGCATATGTTCCGGTGACCGGGTTTAAGGTCGGGGCCGCGTTGTTGACTAAAAACAACAAGATATTTACCGGATGCAATATTGAAAATGCCGCGCTTACCCCTACGAACTGCGCTGAGCGCACCGCGTTTTTCAAGGCGGTTTCGGAAGGGGAAAGAGCATTTGAGGCCATTGCGGTCGCGGGGGGATACGGTGATACGCCTGAAGAATACTGCCCTCCCTGCGGGGTGTGCAGGCAGGTCATGGCAGAGTTTTGCAGCCCGGAGTTCATTATTATTGCCGCCAGAAGCGAAGATGACTACAAAACCTATACTTTAGGCGAACTTCTGCCTGCGGCGTTTGGCCCGGGAAACCTTAAAAACGGAGGAAGCCGCAAATGAGAATGGTTGATATCATTATAAAAAAACAGCGCGGCGAACCCCTCTGCGAAGAGGAGATTTCTTTTTTTGTGCGCGGAGCGGTGGATGGGAGCATTCCGGATTACCAGGTTTCCGCGTTTTTGATGGCCGTATATTTTTGCAAAATGGACAAGAAGGAAACGGCATTGCTGACCCGGTATATGGCTGCTTCCGGCGATATGGTGGATCTCAGCTCCATAAAAGGGGTAAAAGCCGACAAGCACAGTACGGGAGGCGTGGGTGACAAAACAACGCTGGTAGTCGCGCCTGTGGTGGCGGCCTGCGGTATCCGCGTGGCAAAAATGTCGGGCCGGGGGCTTGGATTTACCGGCGGGACGCTGGATAAGCTGGAATCTATTCCCGGCTTTCAAACCGCATTGCCCCGCGAGGATTTCTTTAAAATTGTCAGCCGGGTCGGCGCCTGTGTGATCGGACAAAGCGGCAATATATGCCCGGCCGACAAAAAAATGTATGCCATCCGGGATGTGACCGGCACGGTAGAGAGCATTCCGCTTATTGCTTCTTCCATTATGAGCAAAAAGCTTGCAGCCGGTGCGGACTGCATATTGCTGGACGTCAAGACGGGCAGCGGCGCTTTTATGAAAAAGGAAAAAGAGGCTGTAGCGCTGGCCGGGGAAATGGTGGATATAGGCATTGCGCATGGAAAACGTACGGCTGCGCTCATAACCAATATGGATATGCCGCTCGGCCATATGATCGGCAACGCGCTCGAGGTTCGTGAAGCAATAGAAACTCTGCAGGGAAAAGGGCCGGAGGATCTTTTGACGCTCTGCCTGGAACTGGCCGCGCATATGCTGATGCTGGCCGGGAAAGGCGGCGTGGAGGAATGCCGTAAGCTGGCGGAGGACGCGCTTGGCACGGGACGCGCGCTTTATGTGTTTGAAGAAATGGTCCGGGCGCAGGGAGGGGACGTTTCGGTTGTTCGGGATCCTTCTTTGTTGCCTGCGGCCGGTATGGTCGATGCCGTCCGGGCCGGAGAATCAGGATTTATTGCGAGAATGGATGCGGAAAAATGCGGAATAGCGGCAGGCTTGCTGGGCGCGGGACGGGAAACACTGGACAGCCCTATTGATCACGCGGCCGGGATCGCCCTTCTTAAAAAGCCCGGCGATCAGGTGGAAAAAGGGGAAATCATCGCCGAGCTGCATTCCGCCTCTGAAAGCCGTATCCAGGCCGCGAAGAATGTCTTTATGAGCGGGATTGCGTATTCGCTGAAAAGGCCGGCGGTTAGGCCGCTGATTTTGGAAACCGTCGGTGCGGACGCATAATCCGGCCCGCTTTGTCATAGAATTAACAAATCAATAAAATATTTTGAATTTTTTTTCACAAACTTATTGAAATTAGAATATTATAATATTATAATATTGTTATAATATTTTTTGTGTTTGGGCGAGGTGTGTGTTATTGAAATCACAATCTGAACTGTATGAACGTGCTGAATTGCTCAAAGCGTTTGCGCATCCGGTACGGCTGTGCATTGTAAACCGGCTGCTGAAAACGGAAAGCTTGAATGTTTCCAATATGGAAAGCTGTCTTGCCGTTTCACAGTCCAGCATATCGCAGCATCTTTTAAAGCTGAAACACGCGGGCGTCATTACCAGCCGGCGGGCGGGAAACGAAGTGCATTACAGTTTAAAAAACGAAGAGATAAAGGAATTTGCAAAGTCTATTTTAGGAGGTTTAGAAGATGACTAAAATACTGATTGTCGGAGGCGTAGCAGGGGGCGCAACGGCTGCCGCACGGCTGCGCAGGTTAAACGAGAACGATGAGATCATTATGTTTGAGAGAGACGAATGCATCTCTTTTGCGAACTGTGGGCTGCCGTATTATATCGGGGACGTGATCACCGACCGCAACAAACTTTTTGTGCAGACCGTGCCCGGGATGTCCAAGCGCTTTCATTTGGATATCCGCAATTTCAGCGAAGTGGTCGCCATTGACAAAGAAAACAAAAAGGTGACCGTAAAGGACATTAAAAAAGATGAAATCTATGAGGAAACTTTTGATAAGCTGGTGATTTCCACCGGCGCAAAGCCGATCCAGCCGCGAATTGAAGGGATCGAAAACGCAAAAAACGTTTTTGTGCTTCGCAATATACCGGATACGGACGCAATCAAAAATTATGTGAATACGGGCAAAATAAGGACCGCAACAGTGATCGGCGGCGGATTTATAGGCGTGGAAATGGCTGAGAACCTCTCTGAAATCGGGGTAAACGTCCATTTGATCGAAATGATGCCGCAGGTGCTGGCTCCTTTTGATTTTGAAATGGCGCAGATGATCCACAGTGAACTGAATCTGCATAACATCAATCTGATACTGGGCGACGGACTCAAAAAATTTGAAGACAACGGGGATGCGATCGTCCTGCAAAGCGGCCAGCGCATTGAGACGGATATGACTATCCTGTCCATCGGCGTTGCGCCTGAAAGCACCATTGCAAAAAACGCGGGATTTGCTCTCAACCCGAGGGGTTTCATATCAACGGGGGATTCCTTTAACGTACTGGACGCGCAGACCGGAAAGGAAAATCCGGATATTTATGCGATCGGCGATGTAATTGAAGTGGATGATTTTGTGACCGGCGAAAAAACGTCCGTGCCGTTGGCGTGGGGCGCAAACCGCCAGGGAAGACTGGTGGCCGATCATATCAACGGTCTTAAGATCCCAAACAGCCGTATCCAGGGAACCGCGGTGGTGAAAGTTTTCGGCCTCACGGCTGCAGTAACCGGAAAAAATGAAGCATACCTGAAAGCGAACAAGATTCCCTATACCGCCGTACACGCGCACCGCGCCAACCATGCTTCTTATTACCCCGGGCCTTCGAACATTGCCTTAAAACTGATGTTTGACCAGGAAACCGGAAAAATCCTGGGCGCACAGGCTGTGGGCAAAGAAGGGACGGAAAAAAGGGTCGACGTGATTGCAACGGCCATGAAGCTGGGTGCAACGGTGGAAGATCTGGCCGATCTGGAGCTTAGTTACGCGCCGCCGTATTCTTCTGCCAAAGATCCGGTGAATATTTTAGGCTATATTGCCGGCAATGTGCGGCAGGGCGTCTATAAAGTTGTGCACTGGAACGAAATAGATGATGTGATCCAAAAAGGCGGATATCTTCTGGATGTGCGCACGCCGGTCGAATTTTCAACCGGGCACATTGAAGGTTCGGTGAACATTGAAGTGGATGAGCTCAGAAGCAGGCTGGATGAAATAAAACTTCCCAAGGATGCACCTATTTATGTGACCTGCCAGGTAGGACTGCGCGGATATATCGCCATTAAGATCCTGGCCGGGAAGGGATATACCAATCTGTATAACCTTTCGGGCGGATACAGTACGTACAAAACCGGTAATTACAGGATCAACAATCCTAAAACGGCGGCTAAACCGACAGAAGCGGACGATTCGCAGAAATTGAAGACCTCTGCCGAGATCACTGAGATCGATGTTTCGGGCCTGCAGTGCCCGGGACCGCTTATGACCATGTACAAAGCGGTTTCCGCCGCAAAAGAAGGCGAGCAGATCCGGATCATATCTACCGAGGCGGGCTTTGCGAACGATGTAGAAAACTGGTGCAATACAAACGGGCATACCCTAGTTTCCCTGATGAGCGAAGGGGACAAATATATTGCGACCATTGAAAAAGGCAAGGAGCAGCCTCAGACGGAATGCCTCGCCGGCACAGGCGCACATAAAAATGCGACCATGGTAGTTTTCAGCGGCGAGCTGGACAAGGTCCTGGCTTCCCTGATTATTGCGCAGGGAGCGGTAGCGCAGGGCAAAAAAGTGACCATGTTTTTCACCTTCTGGGGGCTGAACGCACTTCGCAAGCCTGACAAGATAAAAGTGGAAAAGAACTCTACCGAGAAGATGTTCGGTGCCATGATGCCCCGCGGCGCGGGCAAGTTGCCCCTTTCTAATATGAATATGATGGGGATGGGCAAGAATATGATTGAAAAAATCATGAAAGAAAAGAATGTGGACGACCTGCCGACCATGCTTCAAAAAGCGCAGGAAATGGGCGTGCGGTTTATTGCCTGCACCATGAGTATGGATCTGATGGGCATCAAAAAAGAAGAACTGATGGACAATATTGAGTATGCAGGCGTGGCCAGCTATATTGCTGCCAATGAAGACGCAGGTACAACGCTCTTTATTTAAAAATAGCGCAGAATATACCTTTGCGCAAAGCGCGGCCCGGAGAATTCCTCCGGGCCGTGTTTTGCTTTAAAAAAGTTGCAGGAGCCGTTTGGGGAATGCATGTATAAAGCGCCATAAAGCAAATTTTTTCTTGACGAACCGTATATAAAGTGCGACAATAGATTAGATTTTAATATCGAATAGTTTCACATGCTACTACGGCATAAAAAATTCCCAAGACAATTTTTGAGGAGGAAACAATATTGAAAAAAATTACCGTATTATTATTGGTGATTGCATTTGCGCTTTCTGCATTTGCACTGACCGCTTGTTCCGGCAGCGAAGGCGCTGCGTCCGAATCGGCGGCCGAAGCGGGTGAGACGAGCGGAGAATTCCGGGTAGGTTTGGAATGCAACTACGCTCCTTTCAACTGGACACAGACGGGTGAGACGGAAATGACCGTTCCGATCAGCACAGGCGGCGGATATGCGGACGGATATGATGTGCAGATCGCAAAAAAAGTGGCCGAAGGTCTGGGCAAAGAGCTGGTGATTGTGAAAACGGAATGGGACGGACTGATTCCCGCTTTGTTGTCTGAAAAAATCGACGCGATCATCGCCGGCATGTCTCCGACGGACGAGCGCAAGGAAACGATTGATTTTACCGACCCCTACTATACTTCCGAACTCGTGATTGTCGTTAAGAAAGACGGGGCGTATGCCGACGCGGCTTCGCTGGCCGATTTTGCAGGCGCCAAAATCACCGCGCAGCTGGACACCTTCCACTACACTGTGATCGACCAGATTGAAGGTGTGGAAAAACAGACCGCCATGGAAACTTTCCCGGCCATGATTGTTGCGCTGACCGCCGGAAAGATCGACGGATATATTTCCGAACTCCCGGGCGCTGTTTCCGCAGTTGAAGCCAACCCCGAACTGACGTATGTGCAGTTTGCCGAAGGGTCCGGTTTTGAAACGGAGCCGGAAGATGTTCAGGTTGCCGTAGGCATTCGCCAGGGCGATGAAAATAAAGACAAGATCAACGAGATACTTTCGGGCATCTCGCAGGATGAACGCGAACAGATGATGGAAGACGCTGTAGCGCGCCAGCCTGTTTCGCAGGAATAGACATGAGAAATACAGGAGTGAAGATCAATGCCTACTGATCCTTTTGGCTGGATTGTTTTCATGCTGCAGGAATACGGTCTTATGTTCCTGCAGGGCGCCGGTATCACGATGCTGATTGCCATGGTTGGTACCTGTGCGGGATTCGGGATCGGACTGCTGGTTGCCATTGTGCGCACGATCCCCATCGAACCGGAGGAGTCCGGGTTGAAAAGGGCATTGATGAAGACTGTGCGGGGCATTTTGATCGCTTATATCGAAGTGTTCCGCGGAACGCCGATGATGGTGCAGGCCGTGGTCATTTATTACGGTTCCGCAATTTTGTTTAATTTGGACCTGGCGCCGCTGAGCGCCGCACTGTTCATCATTTCCATCAATACCGGCGCCTATCTCGCCGAGGTGGTGCGCGGCGGTATTATATCGGTGGACAAGGGGCAAACAGAGGCGGCGCATTCCATTGGAATGACCCACTGGCAAACCATGACCAGCATCATTCTTCCCCAGGCTATCCGCAATATTATGCCGGCCATCGGGAATGAGTTTGTTATCAATATCAAAGACAGTTCCGTACTGAGCGTGATATCCGTTTCAGAGCTGTTCTTTATGGCCAAGTCCGCAGCCGGGACATATTACCGCTTCTTTGAAGCGTTTGCGATCGCCTGCGTCATATACTTTGTTCTGACTTTCTCGGTCACGCGGATCCTGCTGGCCGTTGAAAAGAAGATGGACGGGCCTTCTAATTACGATATGTATTCGTTGGAAGAAACGGAGGGTCTTGACCGTGTCTGAGAATGTGATAGCTGTTCGGCATCTTGAGAAGTTTTTTGATAGAAATGAAGTGCTTAAAGACATAAACTTTGACGTAAGCCGCGGGGAAGTGGTCTGCGTGATCGGTTCGTCCGGAAGCGGAAAGTCTACTCTGCTCAGGTGCATCAACCTTTTGGAGACGCCTACCAGCGGGGAAATACTTTTTCGTGGGCGGAACATCCAGGACGGAAGCGTGCCCATATCAAAATACCGTGCGAAAGTCGGGATGGTTTTTCAGCAGTTTAATTTATTCAACAACTTAAATGTTCTGGAGAACTGCGTGGTCGGCCAGGTGAAAGTTTTGGGGCGTTCCAGAAAGCAGGCTGAGAAAAGCGCAAAAGAGTATTTAAACAAAGTAGGCATGCTTGGCTATGTAAATGCAAAGCCTGCGCAGATATCCGGCGGACAAAAACAGCGTGTGGCTATTGCGCGTGCGCTGGCAATGGAGCCGGAAGTGCTGCTGTTTGACGAACCGACCTCCGCGCTGGACCCTGAAATGGTGGGAGAGGTCCTTACCGTTATGAAAGGGCTGGCCCAATCCGGACTGACGATGCTGGTGGTGACTCATGAAATGGCTTTTGCCCGTGACGTGGCCCACCGGGTGGTGTTTATGGACAAAGGCGTTATCGTGGAAGATTCGTCTCCGCAGGTGATGTTTGATGCTCCCAAACATCAGCGGACGCGTGAGTTTTTGTCCAGGATCATTGAAAAATAAATTATCAATATGGCAAAAAGCCTGCTTTTAGCAGGCTTTTTTCTTTTTGTGTTCGGCAAAATACCGGATATAAGCAGTTTTTCTTGGAATTCTTTTTGGAAGAAGGCGGGCGAATCAGGTGACAAAAGAAAAAAAACGTACTATCATAAAGAATAGGAAAGACGATGGCCTTTCAAATGAATCACAGGCCTTTTAAAAAGGAGAAAAATGATGAAACTGGAAGGAAAAAGGATTGTTGTGACCGGCGCTTCTTCCGGGATTGGCCTTGCTTTTACCCGGCGGCTGCTTCGGGCGGGCGCAAAAGTAGTGGGCGTATCAAGATCCCCGGAAGATATCCTTGCCGCGCTGGGCGGTACGGAGGTGATGGCTGTGGGATGCGACGTTTCTAAGCCCGAGCAGATTGACGCAATGATCCGCGAAGCACAGGCGCTTTTGGGCGGGATAGATATATTTGTATCCAATGCGGGATTCGCGTATTATGGGATCATCGGCCCGCCCGACTGGAAGAAGAATGAAGATATATTTGCGGTCAATGTGCTCGCGCCTATTTATATACTGCAGAAACTGGCTGAGGGGCGCAAAGAACCGCTGACTTTTATGGTAACCATATCGGCTTTGGGGAAAATGGTGCTGCCGGGTTTTTCGCTTTATGACGCGACTAAATTCGCAATGGACGGATTTGTGCGCACCTACCGCATGGAAAGGCCGAAGCATATAAAAATCATGCCGGTCTATCCGGTTGCCACGCTCAAAACAGGGTTTTTTAAAAAAGCGGGAGGAAGCGATACGCCCGTCCCACTGCCGCCCCAGCCGGTAGGACTGGTGGCTTTCTGCATGGAGCAGGGGCTTAAAATGGGTTGCCGGTCTGTATATACGTCCGTTGTTTTTTTGATTCGCTGCTTGCTGGTACGGGTACTGCCGGTAGATCTGGCGCCGCAGTTTTATGAAGGGCTGCGTTTCAAAGCGTGGCGAAAGCGGCATGAAAAATAAACGGACAAGAAGGTATTTTTTAAGGAGGATAGAAAATGATGGGCAGTCTTTCGGACAGGATTGAACTTTTGGGAGGAAAAAACATGCCTACGGTGGGACTGGGGGTATATAAAGCCAGCCCCGAGAGGGATGAAACATATAACGCGGTGCGCTACGCACTGGAAGCGGGGTACCGCCATATTGATACGGCCAGTATGTATAAAAACGAACGCGAAGTAGGGCGCGCGGTGCGGGATTCAGGCATTCCAAGGGAGGAAGTGTTCATAACTTCAAAAATATGGCCTACCGATTTTTCGGCGCCGAAGGCCGCATTTGAAAAAAGCCTTGCGAAGATGGGGCTTGATTATCTGGACGCATATTTGCTGCATTGGCCGGGCGTAGACGAAACGCTGCGTTTTGGGACTTGGGAAGCGCTGCTTGAATTGGCCCGGGAAAAAAAGCTGTTGGTTCCGGGCGTGTCTAATTTTTTGCCCCATCACTTGAAAGAAATATCCGTTCGTTTCGGCGGTGTGCCGCCGGTCAACCAGATACAGCTTCATCCGTGGCACCAGCAAAAGGAAACGGACGCATACTGCAAGGAAAACGGCATACAAATCGTATCCTGGGGGCCTATTTTCCACGGGCATCTGGAAGAAGAACCCCTGATGGCCGAGATTGCAGGCCGCTATGGGGTCAGTCCCGCCCGCGCAACGCTCAGGTGGCATTTAAAAAAGGGATATGCAATCATTCCGAAGTCTGTGCATAAAGAAAGGATCATTGAAAACGCGCAGCTTTTTGATTTTGATCTGAGCGGGGAGGATATGCGCGCGATCGACGCTTTGGACGGCGGAAAATCGTTCGGTTTTAATGAGGATACGTTTGACGGAAATTTGTGAAAACATGTTTTAAAAAAGGCATGGCGGACTTTGCGCCATGCCTTTTTGTATGAAGCGGTTTAATGTTTGTGAATCGGGAAACAGACTTCCGTGAGCAGCTGATCCTCGGGAACTTCCTGCGGTGAATTCAAATATTTTTCGTAAGGCGGTGCAGCCGGCGTGAGGCCTCCTGCTTCCAACCATTCGACGAGCCGGGCATAAACCTCAGTGAGATTGCTGTAAGGACCCTTATGAAGGGCCACGGCACAGTCGCCCCCCTTTAAGATACGCGTATGGCTGCCGGTTGTATCGGTTGGAAAACCGACCTCGACATCCGTATCTTCGGGATCAAATTCGGGGGAGTGATAGATGGCAAAAGGCGCGCCCAGGCAGGCGGCTCCCGTTTGCTGCATCAGATCATATACTTTGGAAAACAGGTGTTCGAAATCCCTGATGCATATGTTCTCCCGTATACTTATGATGTTCACGTCGGGCTGACGGACAATTTTTATTTCTAACGGTTGTGTTTGCATGATATCCTTTCCTTTCCTGAGAGTTTCCATGTCCGTTTTCATCTTTTCCAGGAGAGCTTTTTGCTTTTCCAGATGTGCGGTGTGCAGCGCATATTTTTTTTCCAGCGACTCCAGAAGTTCTTTCTGCTTGCCGGGGATAAGCTTTTTGATCTCTTTTAAAGAAAATCCGTAGCTTTTAAGCTTTTGAATCAGCAACATGTCGAAAAGCTGCTTCGATTCATAATAGCGGTATCCGTTTTCCGCATTATAACAAGCAGGTTTGAGCAAACCGATCCTGTCATAGTGCCGGAGCGTTTTGGTGGTGCACATGCAGATTTTTGAAAATTCACCGATTGAAAGCATTTGGGCCTCCTTTTTTATGGGGAACATGTTCCATAAGTACAGTATAGACATTACCCTTACGGAAAGGTCAAGCCTTTTTTACATTCTTGTTGGACCTGTAAGCATAAATTGACATAAATAGAAAAAAACAATACAATAAAAACGATAGATTATTTGGCAAGCAAAAATTTGCATAAGCATGGAGCATAATAAAGGAATGGCGTAGCCGGAGGAGTTACAATGTCTCAAAACAGGGAAAGGCTGCTCTCGGTATTTGAAATACTGAAAAGGGATACAAATGTGGACCACCCGCTTTCTTCTACCGAGATCATAGCCAAACTTGCGGCAGAGGGGATCCGTGCGGACCGGCGGGCAGTGTATGAGGATATCCGTACGCTGGTCGATCGGGGCGTGGATATCGCCACGTATGAAGAGACCGGAAAAGGCTACTATATGAGGGAGAGGGAATTTGAGTTTTCCGAATTGCGGCTGCTGACCGACGCCGTTCTTTCCGCAAAATTTATATCCAAGTCTCAGTCGCACGCGATTGTTAACAAAATCAAAACGCTGACCAATAAGTATGACCAAAGCCGCCTTGAAAAAGTAAACTATCTGCATAAGCGTATCAAATGCGACAATCAGGCTATTTTTTATAATATAGACCTTCTGACTGAAGCGATAGAACGGGGAAAGCAGGTGCGCTTCAGCTATATGAAGTACACTTTTTCGCGTACGCTCGAAAAAAAGGATAATGCGCCCCGTCAGGTTAGCCCTTATCATATTCTTTGGATGAACGATTATTATTATCTGGTGTGCAGGTATCCGAAATACCAGCAGATTTCCAACCTGCGCCTGGACAGGATATGCAATATCAAGATAATGGACGATCCCTCTGAACCGGTGAACGATCTGGCCGGCTTTGAAAACGGGCTGGATATTGCGGAATATGCCAACCGGCATATCCATATGTTTGCCGGAAAAGAAGAGCGGATACGGCTGAAATGCAAGAACGACCTTCTGCAAACCCTGCAGGATAAATTTGGGGACGATATGCAAATAAAGAAGCTGGATGAAAATTATTTTTCAGCCGATGTTCATTCCGCCCGGCCGGGCATGCTGTATTTTGTGCTTCAAATGGCGGACGGGGTAGAAGTTTTATCTCCGCCTGATTTCCGGCGGGAAGTTTGTGATATGCTTAAAAAAATGATTACGCTTTATTCCTGAGTATCCGGCGGAAGTTGCAAAGTCAGTTCGCGTGCGAGCGCGCGGGAGGCGTTTTCGCTTTCCCGGAGTGCTTTAGAAACAGGTATGGTTTTTTCTATGCAAACGGGCGGGCCGCCCAAAATATGGATCGTGTCTGCGAGCCGCACGGCTTCCTCGGGATAATGGGTGACTAAAACGATCAGTTTTTCTTTCTTGATCTGAGAAAATTTTAAAAAAAGAGCCTCTTTGATTTGCGCGTCCAGCCCTGAAAAAGGTTCATCCAGGAGTAGCACAGAACCGCCGAAAGCCAGCGCGCGCGCCAGGGCCACCCTGCGGCGCATGCCGCCCGAAAGCTCGGCAGGGTATTTGTCTGCAGTATCTTCCAAAAAAACTTCCTTGAGAAAATAAAGCGCCTTTTCCTGCGCTTTTTTTGATGGCAGGGATTTTTCCAAGACCAGTTGAACATTATGCAGCGCATCTGCCCATGGGAGCAGACGGTCTTCCTGGAAAACAACAGAGACGTTTCCGGAAGGAAGAGAGACGCTGCCCGTATCCGGCAAAACGCTTCCGGCAATCAGATTCAAAAGTGTCGTTTTGCCGCTGCCGGACGGCCCGAAAAGGCAGATGCAGCCCTGATCCGGCATCCGGAGGGAAAAATCCTTAAAAACAACATTCGGCCCGAAAGACTTTGATAGATCTTTTATAGTGACTGCCAAAACCTACCCCTCCTGATCCTTTAAGTTGTACTTTTCTCCGGCTTTTTTCAGCAAACCAAGGAAAAGTTTTTCTATTAGTACACTGAGCGCGATGACCACTACCGTCCATGCGAAAACATCCACTGTTTCCAGATAGATTTTGGCGCGGTACAGTTCCGTGCCGATAGAATGGAGGGGGACTCCCAGTATTTCCGCTGCGATGCCGGCCTTCCATGCCATGCCGATGCCGATATTGCAGGCTGCAATAAAATAAGGCATGACCGAAGGAACAAAGACATTTTTGATTACCGAACTTTTTTTAAGACGGAAGACCCGGACCATATCCAGAAGATCCCGGTCTGTCCCTTTAATGCCACGGTACACATTTTCCCATACAATGGGAAAAACCATCAAAAAGGACGCGAATACGGGCACGCTGTTTGTATTGAGCCAAATAAGGGCGAGGATGATAAAGGAAGCGACGGGCGTTGCCCGTATGATGCGGATTACGGGGTAGAAAAGATCATATAAAAACGAAGATAAATGGCACAGTACAGCCAGTACGCACCCGATGGCGGCCGCCAGCAAAAACCCGATCACAATGCGGGCCAGCGAGGAGAGGGTTGCCACCCAAAAATCACCCGTCAGGGCAAGCTGCCCCAAACGAAGGACAACCTCTCCGGGAGAGGCAATCAGAATTTCCTGCTGAACGACAGCCCAGGCAAGATACCAAAGGGCAATCCAGATGCACGCGACCAGGATGCGCCGCGCCGCTTTTTGTGCAGGCGTTTTTTTGAGCTCCCCAAAAGCAGGATTGCTTTCGGGGAGGCTTGTTTTATTGTTATCCGATATAATAGAACGCATCGTCCGGGATGGACCCTCCTATGGATTTTGGATTGCTGTCAAAAAGGATCTGGTACAGGGGCGCGATCTTGTCTTTCATTTCCTGCCCGTCTATATATACAATATTGCAGCTTGGGATAGCCTCCTCGGCAAGTTCTGCGGATGACATGATCCCGTATTGTTCAATCAGAGCGGCTGCGTCCGCAGGGTTGCTGTTCACAAATTCGGTGGACGCCTTATATTCATCCATGAAAGCCGAGAGGGCTTCCGGATTGTTTTCTGCAAAGTCTTTGCGTACGATCATTACGCCCATGATAAGGGTGCTGCCGTCATTGCCTTCCAGCTTATCCCATTCTTCGGTCAGGTCCAGTGAGACACGGACGTCCGGATCTTTTTGGGTAACGGTGGTGACAAAGGGTTCGGGCAGCATAGCCAGATCCGCCTTCCCGGCCATGACCAGGGAAGCAAGTTCGGAATGGTCTGCCTTATATTCTATCGTAAGGTCGCCGGACGGGTCAATGCCGTTTTGGGAAAGAATAAAATTAAGTACATATTCCGGCGTGGCCGCCTGCCCGGAGGCATAAAGAGTCTTGCCTTTGAGGTCCTCGACCGACTGTACGGTATCCCCCCGTTCGACTACGTACAGCACGCCCAGCGTATTGATGGCCAGGAGCTTGATGTTTCCGTTTGTTTTGCTGTACAGCGTAGGTGCAAGGTTGACCGGAACGGCGGCTATGTCGGCTTCGCCGGAAGTGATTTTGGCAACGATGTCGTCCGGAGTACCGGACAAAGTGAAGGTGTAGTTGTTTTCGGCTTCGCCTTTATCCTGTTTATCCATCAGATCTACCAGACCCATGCCGGTAGGGCCGATCAGCGCAGCTATCGAAACGTCGGTCTTTTCAGCGGGCGCCGCACTGCTGCTTTCTTCGGTAGAGACAGCGGCGCCTTGAGAAACGGAAGCTTCCGCGGAAGCGGACGCCTGGCCGGAAGAAACGCCTGAACATCCGGCTATCAGCGCTGTAATGAGCGCTATGGAAGTGATGATTGCAATGGTTTTTTTCATTTCTGATACCTACCTTTTTTATATTTTATAAATGATAAACGATTCTTATATCCGCCTAAAGGCCTAAAGACACAGTGATTCCAAACCGGACGAATCCAGCAGACGGATGTTTTTGCCGTCGCGCGTGATATAACCGTATTGTATAAGGGCATCTAAGGCGCGGTATAAAGAGGCGCGGCCTAAGTTTAAAATATTGGCAATGCTTTTTATGGTCGCGGGCAAATGAAAGTAGGTTTTTCCTTCCTTTTGCGCAACATCAAGCAGGTAACGGGCAAGTTTGGCCTCTGCACCCGTTTGGGTGAAACCGGAGATCCTGCGGTTTAAAAAACGGATCCGCTGAGACAAAAAAGCCAGATAGTTTTCTACCAGCGCAAAGTCCCGCCGCATAAAATCGGTGAGGAGGTCTTCCGGAATAAATAAAATGGTCGCGCTTTTAAGCGCAATAATGCGGGTAACGTAACTGCCGTTTTCCTGAAAAAGTCCGGCCACGCCAAAGAGGCGGGGAGGATCAAGACGGTTCAGTATAACGGTTCGTCCCGACACGGCCGCCTGGACCTCGGCCCTGCCGGACAGTATGATCCCCAGACTTTTGCGGTAATGCGCTTCGTCGTAGATCACGGCGCCCGCTTTGAAAGAGCAAATTTCCGCACGGGCGTCGGACAACAGGGCGAGGAGCAGGTCCTCGCTGACGTTTTGAAACAAAAACAGGGTTTTGAGCTGGCGTACGGTTTCAGAATCCATTTCACTCTCCGAAAAAGTGTATCAAATGAGACACTTTTTTTTATTTAGTATACTATTCATGCGCGGGAGAGTCAATAAATATTGTGAAATTTATGACAATTATTCTTTCGGAAACCCGCAAATTTTTTTGGTATGCACGGGAAAAAGGAGAGCTCTATAAAATTGCGTTATAAAATTCTTTTAAATAAAACCGGTAAGCCGAAGGGAGAGGATATTCTTTTTGAAGTTCACGGACGCAGGCCCAGGAAAAAGGACTTTTTTGAAAGGAATGTATATGTGCCAGATAGCCCTGCATTTGCCATTCAACATGTGTAAAAATGTGTTTGGCCGGGGAAAGGGGCGTAAGAGATTCAAAAGTCAGTCCCCATCCGGTCAATTGTTTCCCAGCCTCTGCGAAAGAAAGAAAACCCTCTGATGAAGGCAGTGCCCAAAGGCCGCCCAGCAGACCGCCTTTGGGGCGGCGCAGCAGGGCCAGGCGGTCTCTCGATATAAGGACGAAAACGGTTTTTTGCTGTAATTTGCGGTCCGGCTTCTTTTGCCGGACGGGCAGCGAGGCTGCAATGCCCGTCCCATACCCTGCGCAGCAGGCGGACAGCGGGCAGGCGGCGCATTTGGGATCGCCCGGAAGGCAGATTAATGCACCCAGTTCCATAAGCGCCTGGTTGAAATTGCCCGCCGCATCTTCCGGAATAATTTTTTCAAGTTCTTTTTCCATGGCGCGCCGCACGGCCAAATCTCCTATATCTTCACGGCTGGCGGTAATGCGGGAGACGACGCGAAGCACATTACCGTCCACCGCCGGAACAGGAAGGCCAAAAGCGATGGAAGCGATTGCGCCCGCTGTGTAGGGGCCTACACCCGGCAGACGGAGGAGATCACGGTAGGAAGAAGGGATCTCCCCGCCGAATTCTTCCATAACCATCCGGGCCGCTTTTTGGAGATTGCGTACCCGGCTGTAATATCCAAGGCCCTCCCAGAGCTTGAGCAGGGTCTGCTCATCTGCAAGAGAAAGGGCGCGGATGTCGGGCAGGGCTTCCAAAAAACGGTAAAAATAAGGGAGAACCGTCTCTATGCGCGTCTGCTGGAGCATAAATTCTGATACCAGAGTGCGGTAGGGGGAGGGAAGCTCCCGCCAGGGAAGGCGCCGCGCGGCGGAGCCGTACCATGCAAGAAGCGGAGCCGGGATCTTTTTGAGAACGTTTTTTTGCATAGATAAGCCTTTCGCTATTTGCGGATATATCCGCCGAATATATTTTTTGCGTCGTTTATGACGATCATTGCGTCTTTTAGATAAAAGCGGACGGTTTGCATAGCCTGCGGGATCTTTTTGCGTTTTAAGTGCAGCATCAGGATCTTGCGTTTTCCGTCTTTGCCTTCTCCGTGAAGCACCGTGACCGCAAAGCCGCGGGCCCGCAGCGTTTCGGTTACAGCTTCTGTTTCTTCGCATTCCGGAACGATCACCTGTACCGAAGAGAGGCCGAAGGCCAGCTTGTCTTCGATCCATGAACCTAAAAAATTACCAATGGAGAAAGCGGCCGCAAAAATAATAAGGCGGATCCAGTCGCTTTGAAAGCCGGCCAGGACCGTTCCTGTGATCAGGACCCACAAAAGGATATCGAAAAAAGCCAGGATGGAGCCTTTGGTGCGCTCTCCCCGGTTGATCAGGACCAGTCGTACGGTGGAAACCGAAACCTCGAGTATTTTGCCGAAAAATATGAAAAGGTAAACCCATATGCTGTTTTCCATTAAAAAATCCATTTCAGCTCTCCTTTCAAGCAGGTTTGGTTGATTGTAGCTTTGTTCGGGCAAAAAATCAAGCCCTTTTTATGTAAACGCGGCAAAAGGCTGCAAACAATAAAAAAGCCTTCCCAAAAGAAAGCTTTTTTATTATTTGCGACATTAAAAAAATTTTTTAAAAGCCCGGCTTTTTCATTTTGAAACGCGTTCAAGCGTGCGTACGGCAAATTCTTTTGCGGCGGCTATATCATTTTCATCGGGATTTTTCTGGCCGGTCTTTTTGTTCAGGCCGCCCAGGCAATTGCATTCTTCGCTAATCAGGTGGATGCCTTTTTTTCTTAGGATCTTTTCTGCAAACTTTGTGATTCCGTTTCCGCTAGCCGAAGTAGAGAACAGAGCCACGTTTTTGACCTGCGCAGGGCCGGTGAGAGATTTCAAAAAAGATTTACAGGTGTGTTCCAGATTAAAGGCATGGATGCAGCCGCCGACAAACAGAAGATCTACTCCGTTTATGTCCGGCCCGGCCTTGATTTCTTCCGCAGGAATATTCAGTTCACTTGAAATAGCCTCGGCGAGTACTTTGGTATTGCCGGTTTGCGAATGGTATACAACTTTAACATTCATGGTTTGACCGTCTCCTTCTATATTTTTTACCGGAATCTCCGCTTGGGTAAAAGACCGGATGAGAGAGGGAGGTTTCCGGAAGAATACGAACCGCTAAGGCCGGTTGCGTTTGCCGGTGATGCATTCTGCAGAAATTTTTATAATGTGTGTTTCTCCGCAGGCCTTAAGAAGCGAATCGTCCGAGGCCCAGGGGGTCTTGGGTGCAAATTTTACGCAAAGCGCGCGCAGTTTGGCCGTTTTTTCCGCAGGGTCTTCCACGATGCCGGCCGGCCCGAAAAGCATTGCGCTTTCATAGCAGGTAGTAATTTTTTCCGGAATCACTTCGTATGCGCCTACGACCACCAAAGAGACCTGCGGGCAAAAAAGAATATTATCTATTTTACGGCCTTCCTTGGCACAGTGAAAAAAGGCGCAATTTTCTTCATCGGAAAAACAATAATGGACAGGTACGGCGTAAGGCCGTCCGTCGGGCGATACGGTACACAGAATACCGACCGAACCGTTTTTTAAAATATTGCGCGCTTCCTGCGTGGTTGTAAAACGTTTTTGCGTTGACATATGGAAGCCTTACAGTTCGTCTTTGATTTCGTCCACTTCTTCCGCGCCCTGGTCGTAAAGCGCCTGTTCGTCGGGAGCAAGCGTGTGGAGCAGACGCAAAAATTCACCCGCATGTACGCGTTCTTCGTCTGCGATATCTTTCAAAACAGCTTGCGCGAGCGTGTTGTCGGTAGATTCGGAAAGCTGCATATAAAGCTGGATTGCCTCGTATTCGGCCGCAATCATGAAGCGGATGGCACGAATGAGTTCTTCTTCCGTTAGTGTTCTGTCGTTTGCAAGAACGGAAAAGCTGGTTTCAAAACTGGGCATAATAATAACCTCCTAAAAATTTCTATTAATACCATTATAGTAGCTGATGGATGAATAATCAATAAACGGAAAGCCGGTCCGGGATGATTTTACAATAAATAAACATATATCTTCCGGTTTTTATTCGGATGCGAGAAGCTTTTTTTCTGCCGCCTGTACGGTCTGCCGCATCAGCATGGCGATGGTGACCGGCCCTACGCCGCCCGGAACGGGCGTATAGGCAAAGGAAAGCGGCGCGGCATTTTTAAGGTCTATATCACCGACATTGCCCGGATTGTAGCCCGCGTCAATGAGGACAGCGCCTTTCCGGATCCAGTCTGCACGGATAAATTCGGGCCGGCCGACCGCAGCGACCAGGATATCCGCGCGGCGGACAACTTCCGACAGATTTTGTGTTTTGGAATGACAAACCGTGACGGTGGCGTTTGCATTTAAAAGGAGCATGGAGACCGGTTTGCCTAAAATGGGGCTTCTGCCTACAACGACGGCTTCCCGGCCTTCTACCGGGATGCGGTAGTGTTTTAAGATTTCCATAATGGCGAGCGGGGTGGCGGACGCAAAGGCGGGAAGCCCCATAGACATCCGGCCGAAGCCCGCTGCGGTCACGCCGTCTACATCTTTTGAAAGCGGAATGGTGTTGAAGCAGGCCTGTTCGTCTATCTGAGAAGGAACGGGATGCTGCAAAAGAATACCGCAGACCGAATCGTCCTCGCCTAAAGAAGATATTGTGTCTTTAAGCTGGGCGGTCGTTGTATGCTGCGGCATGTCGACGCGGATGGATTTCATGCCCACCCGTGCGCAGGCGTTGCCCTTCATGCGGACGTAGGTAGCCGAAGATGGGTCCGCGCCTACCAAAATGGTGGCTAAAACCGGGGTTTTTCCGGTACTGTGGATGATTGTTGAAACTCTTTTGGAAAGGTCGGCTTCAATTGCGTGCGCAACGGCCCGCCCGTCAAGAATAAAAGATCCTTTCATCTTTTCACCTCTTTATTTTTTTGCAGGAACTTTAGCACCGCGTGCATAAGCCCTCTTACAGCTTTGCCGGTCAGACGCCTAAGCGGGTTTCTTTGAAGTTCATAGAAATATTCTTTTTTACCCCTGTAATAAGAAGTGTCTGCGGGAAAGGCCTCGCGGTAAGCTTCAAACTCCGTGAACTGTTTAAATGAATGGAAATATGCAAAGTCACCTATGCCCGGCGGCGCCAATTGCGGTTTTTGAAGCATGCGGTAAAAGGAGAACGACTTTCTTTTGATTTTTTTTTCCGCGCTGGAAGTAAGCTTTGGCATGGGGATAGGAGGAAAGGCGAGGCCGATTTTTGCGGCGAGCCTTCCTCCGCCGGTGAGTATGGAAAGCTGGGCGAGCGTCTGCTTTAAACCCATGATTCCCCCCACCGTTGATACGGCCAAAAACACCTTGTCGAAAAAACAGGGCCGGTGGAGCGTATAGGCGAATCGGTCAATGAAATTTTTCATTAATGCGGGAACGCCCATTGCATAGGTGGGCGCAGCGAGTATGATACCGTCCGCCGCTTGCATTTTTGCCATGATCTGATTGCGGTCATCTTTAAACGGACAAAAATCTTCCCCTCTGGCAATACATGCGAAACATCCTTGGCAGGTTTGAAGATTGCAGTCTGCCAGGAACAGATACTCAAAATCTATGTTTTCATCCAATAAAACAAAGTTTTTTTTCACCCGGTCCACGGTATTATAGGTGTTTCCGGTTTTTCTCGGGCTTCCTATTATGGCTAAAATTTTCATAGGCCTGAAACCTCTTGTTTTTTCCTTATATTCAGGGCTCTGCATGCCGACAACTTAAGAAGGAGTCTTTAGCGGGCCGTTGCGTCATCCGACAGGCTTTGTTATTTATAGGCGGTCCCTTTAAAAAAAGTATAGCAGAAAACGCCGTCCTGTTCGGCGGTGCGGTAGAGGTCGCGTATGCCTTTGTCAAAAGTTTCGGAATCAGAAAGGTTTGCGCCGATCGCCTGGTCGCGTACGCCTTCGATCATAGCGGTAAAAGTTTTACGCGTAAATCCCTCGGCCATTCCGGTATCCCGGCCTTCCGCATATACGACCCTTGGCGTAACTGCGATATCCTGAAAACCGGATTTAAAAAGAAGAGGATAGACTTCCCGGCCGATCTGCGGGTTGCCGCCCATGGATTCCTGCAGCCGGACCTGGCAGCGTATGGCCTCGTTGGCTTCTTTGCTTTGCGGATAAAAATATGCCGACCCGTGGTCGCCTTCGATCACCGTGATAGAACCGCCCTTTTTAAGAACCCGCTTTAAGCGGGCGAGCGCCAGGAGAGGATCTTTTATATGCTCCAGCACAAAACAGACAAAAATGTGGTCGAAACTTTCATCCTCAAAAGGAAGGTTGAAAATATCGGCGGTTTGAAACGTTGCGTTGCCGGCGCCCAGCCGGCGGATTTTTTCCTGTGCGATCTTCAGGGATTCGGGAGATATATCTGTGCAGGTAAAACGGGCGCGGGGGCTTTCGCGCACGAGGGTCACCGTCTGAGAGCCTGTTCCGCATCCGGGTTCCAGTACTTCTGCGCCTGCCGGATAATGCGTACCCTGATGAAGAAGGGATACCAGCGTGCTCGCCTGGTCGGAAAGACGGTCGGCTTCGCGGTTTGTATAGCCGTGAACATATGTGTCGGAATTCATTTTCCACCTCCAACAGAAAATAAAGATTTATAAGGCCGCCTGAGGATCAATCCCCTGTGCCGCCTTGTTTGCTGAAAAACCATTGCTATTCTATCATGAATTATTTTTTTGTACAAATGTCCTCCCGCTCAGGGAGAAACGGTTGCTTTTAAGTTTGGCGAACGGCGGCCTTCATGGAAGCAACATACCGGGAGAGCGGCCCGGCCGCGTCTTCTCCGTGTTCTTCTATGATCTTGACAATGGCGCTGCCAACGATGACGCCGTCCGCCTGCCCGGCGATCTGCGCGGCCTGCGAGGGATTGGATATTCCGAAACCTACTGCGACCGGTATGTTTGTGGCGCTGCGTACATCACGCACAAGAGAAGCGATATTTGTACTGATCTCTTTGCGCATGCCGGTAACGCCCATGGAAGACACAAGGTAAACAAAGCCGCGGGCATCGGCGGCCAAAGTGCGGATACGCTCTTTGGAGGTCGGCGCAATCAGGGTAATCACATCTATGGCGTTCGCTTTGGCAATATCGTCCACTTCGCCTTTTTCTTCGTAAGGAAGGTCGGGAATGATGATGCCGTCTACGCCGCTTGCTGCGCATTCTGAAAAGAATTTCTCATATCCGTACTTAAATACCGGATTTAAGTATGTTAAAAAAACAAGCGGGACATCCGTTTGCGCGCGTACGGCACGGACGGATGCAAATATGCGGGGAAGAGTAGCGCCTGCCGAAAGAGCGCGGACGTTGGCGGCCTGGATGACTTCCCCTTCGGCTACCGGATCGGAAAAAGGGATACCGATTTCTATAAGGTCGGCCCCGGCGCGTGCCATGGAGATGATATATTCTTCCGTCCTGGCAAGGCTGGGGTCGCCGGCCGTAAGAAATGCAATGAAGGCCTTTCCGTTTGAAAAGGCATTGTGAATACGGTTTTTTTGAGCCGGTGTGCTGTTTTTATTCATGGATATCCCTCCCTCTGTAGCGCGCTATGGCCGCTACGTCTTTGTCGCCCCGCCCGGAAAGATTCACCACAATGATGTCGCCAGGGTCCATTGTGGGCGCAATCTTTAAAACGTGCGCGACCGCGTGGGCGGATTCGATAGCCGGGATAATGCCTTCCGTACGGGAAAGGTATTCAAATGCCCGGACTGCTTCTTCGTCGGTGACCGGAACGTATTCGGCGCGCCTAGTATCATGCAGGCTTGCATGTTCGGGGCCGATGCCCGGATAATCGAGCCCGGCTGATATGGAGTAGACCGGAGTGATCTGCCCGAATTCATCCTGGCAGAAATAGCTTTTCATTCCGTGAAAAACGCCGGGCGTTCCTTTGGCAATGGTCGCGGCGTGCCGTCCGGTATCTACACCCAGGCCGGCGGCTTCACAGCCGATGAGACGGACGGAGGCGTCCCTGATAAATTCGTAAAAAGCGCCCATGGCATTGCTGCCTCCGCCTACGCAGGCCACTATGGCTGAAGGAAGGCAGCCTTCTTTTTCTATGATTTGCGTTTTGATTTCCCGCCCGATAACACTTTGGAAATCACGTACCATCATGGGAAAAGGGTGGGGGCCCATGACCGAACCGAAGACGTAGTGCGTATCTGAAACCCGGCGCGTCCATTCGCGCATGGCTTCGTTGACCGCGTCTTTTAAAGTCTGGGTCCCTGATGTAACGGTATGTACCTGCGCGCCCAAAAGTTCCATGCGGTACACATTCAGTGCCTGGCGCTGCGTGTCTTCGCGGCCCATAAATATTTCACAGGAAAGGCCCATCAGCGCAGCCGCGGTTGCAGTGGCTACGCCGTGTTGTCCCGCACCCGTTTCAGCTATAACGCGTGTCTTGCCCATCTTTGCGGCAAGCAGCGTCTGGCCGAGCACATTGTTGATTTTGTGGGAACCGGTGTGGTTCAGGTCTTCGCGCTTTAAGTAAATTTTTGCTCCGCCCAAATCTTTTGTCATTTTTTCTGCATAATACAAGAGGGAAGGGCGTCCCGCGTATTCTTTTAAAAGCGTATCAAGTTCGGCGGTAAAGGCCGGATCTTTTTTGTAAAATTCGTATGCTTCTTCAATTTGAAGCAGGGCGTTCATGAGGGTTTCGGGCACATACTGGCCGCCGTGTACCCCATATCTTCCTTTGGACATTTATTTCACACTCCTTACGGTTTGAATGATCTTCTGCATTTTCTCTTTATCTTTTTTTCCTTTTGTTTCCGCACCGCTGCTTACGTCCAGGCAAAAGGGAGCGGCCGTGCGCGCAGCCTGTGCAATATTGCCTGCATGGAGGCCGCCCGCGAGAAAAAAGGGACGCGGGAACCCCCGGACCAGATCCCAGCTGAACGATTCGCCCGTTCCGCCGTACCCAGCCGGGCTGTAAGCATCAAACAGGATGTAGTCGGCGGGGATAAAAAGGGCATTTTGTACGTCTTCTTCCCGGCGAACACGCACGGCGCGTATAATGGGAAGCCCCACTTCTTTTTTGAGAAACGAGAGGTATTCGTTGTCTTCGTCTCCGTGGATCTGCACCAGATCAAGCGCGGGGCGCAGTTTTTTGATGGCCGCAATCTCTTCGTTCACAAAAACGCCGACCGTTTTGACGGCGGGGGACAGGGCCAGTTTTAAAAGGGCGGCCTGCCCGGGATCTATTTGCCGTTTGCTGGGCGCGAACACAAAACCGACATAGTCGGGGAGCAGTTCATTTGCATAGGAGATCTCCTGGGGGTTTGTAAGGCCGCATATTTTTATTTTCACAGCCGGAGAAGATTTTTTTGAGAAAAAATCCGGCGTTTTTTTCATTTGTTTGGCCCCCTTAGATGATCCAGCGCTTCTTTCTTGTTTTTGGAAATCATGAGCGTTTCACCTATAAGCACCGCATCTGCGCCGGCCTGCCGGAGAGAGGCGATATCCGCCGGCGTTTTGATGCCGCTTTCCGATACGAAAACGACCGAGGACGGAACAAGAGGGCGAAGCCGCAGGCTGTTTGAAAGGTCTACCGTGAAAGTGCGCAGATCCCGGTTGTTTACGCCGACCACTCTTGCGCCCGCAGCCAGCGCGGAGGAAAGCTCCGCCTCGCTATGCGCTTCCACCAGGCAGGAGAGACCCAAAGCGTCCGCCGTTTGGATGAAAGTTTTGAGCGTTGCGGTGTTAAGCAGCGCACAAATCAGTAAAACGGCATCTGCGCCAAGGGCTGCCGATTCAAAGATCTGATATTCGTCTAAAATAAAATCTTTGCGCAGAAGGGGTACGGAAACGTGTTTTTTGATTTCAGAAAGATATTCGCCGCTGCCCATAAAAAAATCCGGTTCGGTCAGTACGGATATCGCATCCGCGCCGGCGGCCTCGTATTCCGTTGCTATCCGCACATACGGAAAATTATGTGCAATCACGCCGCGGGAAGGGGACGCTTTTTTCACTTCGCAGATGAAGGAGATATCGCCTTCGGACAGCGCTTTTTCAAACGCAAAGGGGAGGGTGGGGGAAACAATTTGTTTTTTTACGGCGCTAAGCGGCGTCTTTATTTTTTGCGCCATGACCCGTGTGCGGGTGGCTTCGGCAATTGTTTTTAAGATCATACGGACACCTCGTTTGTAAGGCGGCAAAAACGCTCGAGCTGGCGCAGGGCTTTTTTACTGTCGATGAGCTCGCGGGCGGTTTGTACGCAGTCGCGCAGGGTAGCGTTTTCATAAAACATATACAGGCACAAAGCCGAATTCAAGATAACAATATCCCGCCGGGGCCCTTTCTTGCCGTGCAGGACATCGAGCGCGATTTTAGCGTTTTCACCGGCATCTCCGCCAACCAGGTCGGCAAGGGAGCAGCGCTTAAACCCAAGCTGTTCGGGTGTCAAAAAGAAGCTGTTCATGGAGCCGTTGCTTACTTCGCAAACGGTGGTGGTCGTGGTGAGGGAAGCTTCGTCCAGCCCGTCGTGTCCGTGTACCACCATCGCGCGCCGCACGCCCAGGTTGGAAAGCACGCTGGCCAGCGGTTCTACCAGGGATTCGTCGTACACGCCGAGAAGCTGGGTGTTCGCGCCTGCCGGGTTTGAGAGCGGGCCTAAAATATTAAAGACCGTACGGACCGACAGTTCTCTGCGTACCGGCGCGGCATATTTCATGGAGGCGTGGTATACCGGAGCGAACATAAAACACATACCGGTCTCCCGGAGCACTTTTTCGCTTGCTTTGGCGGAAAGATCTATTTTTACGCCCAGCGCTTCCAAAAGGTCGGCGCTGCCGCATTTACTGGACACGCTGCGCCCGCCGTGCTTGGCAACAGGAACGCCTCCGGCCGCAACCACAAAAGCGGATACGGTTGAGATGTTAAAGGAATTCAGTTCGTCCCCGCCGGTCCCTACAATGTCGAGCACATCCCCTTGGGGCGTGATCTTCTGGCATTTTTCCCGCATGACCATGGCGCAGGCCGTGATTTCATCAATCGTTTCGCCTTTCATGCGCATGGCGGTCAGAAAGGCGGCAATCTGCGCGGGCGTCGCGTGCCCCTCCATGATTTGCAGCATGACCGATTTGGTGGTTTCAAGGGAAAGGTCTTTTTTATTGATCAGGTCGTATATGGCTTGTTTGATCATCTGACGTTTCCTCCCAAATTCAAAAAGTTTTGTATGATTTTGTGTCCGTCCGGCGTGAGTACGGATTCCGGATGGAACTGCAGGCCGAAAAGGTCTGCATCCGCATGTTTGACGCCCATGACTTCCCCGGTCTCATCTTCCGCGATGACCAGTAGTTCGTCGGGCAGCGTATCCCGTTTTGCGGCCAGCGAGTGGTAGCGCGCCGCCTGTATGATAGGCGGAAGAGCGCGGAAAATGGGACTGCCGTTGGCAATGTGCACAGTGCTGGTTTTGCCGTGCATAAGTTCTTTTGCATAGGTGACCGTTGCTCCGAAAACTTCGCAGATAGCCTGGTGTCCCAGGCATACACCCAGGATGGGAACTTTGCCCGTCATGAGAGAAATCACGTCTTCACAGACACCCGCGTCTGCCGGACGGCCCGGACCGGGAGAGATAACAATGTGGCTGGCACCGAGCGCCTCTATTTCCCGTGTGTTCATTTCGTTGTTTTTTATGACCCGTATGTCGGGATTGGTCATCCCGATCAATTGGAAAAGGTTATACGAAAAGCTGTCGTAATTATCAATCAAGAGGATCATGCTTCCACCTCCCCGGATGCGCGAAGCGCACCGGCCATGGCACGCGCTTTGCTCAGGCATTCTTCATATTCTTTGTCTGGTACGCTGTCGGCCACAATGCCCGCGCCGGCCTGTACATATACTTTGCCGTCTTTTTTAACAGCCATTCGGATGGCAATACACAGGTCCATGTTGCCCGCAAAATCGATATAGCCGATGGCCCCGCCGTATACGCCGCGCTTTACGTTTTCCAGATTGTTTATGATCTCGCAGGCCCGGATCTTGGGTGCGCCCGAAAGGGTGCCTGCGGGCAGCATGGAAGCAACTGCGTTTAGCGGCCCGAGCCCGGTTTTCAGACGGCCCCCTACTTTGGTGGTGATGTGGGAGACGTGTGAAAAGCGCATGACTTTCTGGTAGTCCGATACTTTGACGCTGCCAAATTCACTGATGCGGCCTACGTCGTTTCTTCCGAGATCCACCAGCATGTTGTGTTCTGAAAGTTCTTTTTCATCTGCAAGCAGCAGAGCGATCAGCGCTTCATCCTCTTCTTCCGTTTTGCCCCGGGGACAGGTTCCCGCAATGGGAAAAGTCTCCAGTATGCCGTCTTTAAGAGAAATGAGCGTTTCGGGAGAAGCGCCCGCAATCTCGGTATCTTCCATACCCAGATAGAACATATAAGGAGAAGGGTTGACCGTCCGCAGGATACGGTAGGCCGAAAGAAGGCTTCCTTCAAAATCGGCTTCCATGCGGTTGGAAATCACCGCCTGAAAAATATCTCCTTCCACAATGTGCTTTTTGGTGCGGCTGACCATCTCGCAGTAAGCTTTTTTTGAGAAAAGCGGCCGGAAATCGGAAAGCAGCCGCGCGGGAGCGGCGGCGGGATCTTTTTTATCCCGGATAATCTGCTCTATGGCGGCAATTTCATCTGTTGCCGCCCGGTAGTTTTCCTGTAGCCTGCCGGTTTGTATGTTGATAATGATGACCAGCTTTTGCCGCAGGTGGTCAAAGACGATTACTTTGTCAAAAAGCATAAGATAAAAATCGTCAAAGCCGACCGGGTCGTTTTGCGTAAATTTTAAAGACTTTTCATTGTACTGAATATAATCGTAGGCAAAGTATCCTACCAGGCCGCCGGTGAAGGGCGGCAGGGAAGGAAGGCGGGGAGATTTGTACGCCGAGAGGATTTCTCCGAGGACGGCGTTTGGATCATCCGTGCGCCGGGTTTCTTTTTTGCCGTTCTGGAGAGTTACTTCTCCGTCGCGCAGGCGGACGGACAGGGTGGGATCAAACCCCAGAAAAGAATATCGCCCCCATTTTTCGCCGCCTTCCACGCTTTCCAGCAGATAGCATTTTTTACTTTTTTCCCGGAGCTTTTTTAAAAGCCCTATGGGAGTGATGATGTCGGACAGCATTTCAAAGGTGATGGGTAAAACAGAATACTCTTTTGAAATGCTTTTCGCTTCATCCAGTGACGGATAAATCATTTGAGCCGCCTCCTTAAAAAATATTTAAAAACAAAAAACCCGCCCATGACAAACATAATTGTCAAGGACGAGTGTATACACCCGCGGTGCCACCTTGATTTGCGGCAGAAAAAAATCTACCGCACGCTTAGCGAAATACTATCATATCCCCCGCAACTGACGCGTGCGCTACGTCGTGGAATACTCGGATTTTTATAAATCTTTTGATCCGCGCCCTCAGTGGTCCATTTGATGCACTGCGTTGTACGGGGATCCCAGCTGCTCCCGCTCTCTCAAAACTGCACATGCACCGTTATCTCCACATCAACGGTTTAGGCGATTATTTAGTTTTGTCTATTATATAGCGGCTTTCTAAAAAAAGCAACTGTTAGTTTTGTTTTTTATCAGGTGTCACAGGAGGCGGATATCGTTCCACACAATTTTGTGCACAAGTGGAAGGATATCGCCCTTAAAGCGGAAATCACCCTGGGTGATCAGTACGGACATGCCCTGCGCGAGGCCCCAAAGTGAAAGAATGAGCGATTCCCGGTCTGCCGGGAGCGCGTCCGGTTCCTTGGCGCCGCTTTGAAGGTAACGCTCGATCGCGCCGGTGAACGTCTGGTAGGGCTGGCTCGATTCCAGCATGTTTTCCGAATCGTTTGGGGAATGGAGGGTTTTGCTTAAATCGCTGAAAAACAGAAATTTCATATATTCGGGATTTTCTACAAAAAAACGTATATATGCAAACGCCATTTCGCGAAGCTGTTTTTCGGGGTCATCCGGATGCTTTTTCAGCGCATTGCAAAGAATGCGGTCAAATTTTTCGTTTAATTGTTCAAAAATAGCGGTGAGCAGGCTTTCTTTGTCTTTATAGTGCCGGTAGGGGGCAGCATGGCTTACGCCGCATGCCCGGGCAAGCTTGCGCATGGAAAAATTTCCATAGCCTTCTTTACCGATGATGCGAATGCTTTCGCGGATCATTTCCGCTTTTAAGTTCTTATGGTGATAACCTGATTTGCCCAAAACGCAAAACCTTTCAAAAAAGAATTTTAAGGTATTATATCACTGGCCCGGGAGGGATGGCAAATGAAACAGGTTTTAAAAAGCCTTATTTGAAAAGAGGCGTGCTTAAATATTTTTCTCCGCGGTCCGGAAAAATACAGACAATCACGCCCGAATCGATGCGCTCTGCAACTTTTAGAGAAGCCAGCATAGCGGCGCCGGAGGACATGCCGCAGAAGATGCCTTCTTCCCGGACGATACGCCGCGCCATTTTAAAAGCTTCTTCCGAATCGATCATAATGGAAAAATCAATACGGGAGGGATCGTAGATTTCCGGAACAATGGCTTCCTGCATGTTTTTAAGGCCCTGTATATAGTGGCCGCGAACAGGATGCGCCTCAATAATACGGATGTTGCGGTTCAATTCTTTGAGCCTTTTGGCGGTTCCCATCAGCGTACCCGAAGTTCCAAGGGCCGATACGAAATGCGTAACCGTTCCGTCCGTATCCCTTATGATTTCTTCAGCGGTGGTGGAGTAATGCGCTATTTTGTTATACCGGTTGGTGAACTGGTCGGGCATAAAGTATTTTTGCGGATTTTCGGCTACCAGCGCGCGGGCGCGTCGGATTGCTCCGTCCGTTCCCTGGTCCGATTCGGTCAGAATGACTTTCGCGCCGAAGGCGGCAATCATTTTGCGGCGCTCTTCGGACACCGCGCTGCTCATCACAATTTCTACCGGGTAGCCTTTAACGGCGCCGATCATTGCAAGAGCGATTCCCGTGTTGCCGGAGGTGGGCTCTATGATGGTTTTTCCAAAAACAAGCGCCCCTTCGGCCTCGGCCTGTTCAATCATAGCCAGCGCAATGCGGTCTTTGATACTGCCCGTAGGATTGGTCCCTTCCACTTTGGCGTAAATGGAAACGCTTTTCTTTGTATATAAACGGTTGATACGGACCAGCGGCGTATTGCCGACGGTGTCCAAGATGTTGCCATAGGTTTGCATAACATCCGGTTCCCTTCAAAATAATAATAAAATGCGGACATACTTATTATAATGGCAAAAAGAAATATTGCAATGCCCAAAACGGAAAAATCCGCGCCTGCGGCGGCAGGGGAAAAAGCGATTTGTTCAAAGAAAATTCAAAATTTATTAACGGATTTTTCAATGCTGCGTCCTACCATTTATTGCGGGGTTCTTTTAAAACAGAGTTTTTTTTGAGGGCCGGTGAACAACGCATTTCTTTTAAAAAAACATTTAAGGAGGGTCTTTTTTTATGCACACGCAAAGCGCAAAGAAATTTCAGAAATTGTTTTTATGTCTGGCTGTGGCGGTAGTCATGGCGCTGGTTCCCCTGGCGGGGGGCGGCGTAGCCCGCGCGGCAGGAGGGATCGACTTAAATACCAAATATCCCGGTATGATGGTGAAAGCAGGGGAAACCGTTGATTTTCCTTTGGAAATTGATAATACGGGGAGCGATCCGCAGAATGTGGCCCTTTCAATCGTATCCATGCCGGACGGCTGGGGAGGCACTTTTGAAGGGGACGGACAGATCATCAGCCGCGCTTATGTGAAAAGCGGAGACACAACCAGTATAGATTTTAATGTGGCTGTGCCGGATGCCGCAAGTGAAGGAGAGTATCAGGTTATCCTGGCGGTGGATGCGGGCAACGGGGCATCCGATACGCTTCAGCTTGATATGACGGTGGGAAATGAAGAAATTGCACAGGGCACGTTCGTATCCCAGTATCCCGAACTGCAGGGGCCCGATACCGCGAGTTTTACGTTTAACATGGATCTGAAAAACAACAGCGGGGAAGAACAGTCCTATAGCCTGTCCGCACAGGCGCCGGACGGCTGGAACGTAACGTTCACCCCTTCTTCGGGCGACAACCAGATTGCGAGCCTGAGCGTTGAATCCGGCCATACCGAAGGCCTTTACGTAGGCATTGATCCGCCGGCCAATGTGACGGCCGGGACCTACACGATCATCTGCAACGCGACTTCTTCAAGCGAGACGCTTTCCGCCGACCTGAACGTGATCATCACCGGGACGTATTCCATGGATGTGAGCACGCCGACCGGGATGCTGAATGCGGATGCGTATGCAGGAAGCGAATCTTCCGTTGATCTGATTATTACAAACACGGGGAGCGCAGATCTGACGGATGTGAGCCTGACCGCTTCTGCGCCCAGCAGCTGGTCTGTTCGCTTTGAGCAGTCCACGATTGATAAAATTGCGGCGGGAGAAACCAAACAGGTGACGGCGTATGTCAAGCCGGGCAGCGATGCGATCACCGGAGACTACTCCTTGACCATCAATGCCGCAAACAGCCAGGCGAACGCCTCTACTGCGCTGCGCGTTACGGTAAAGACGCCGACCGCATGGGGCATTGTGGGCGTGATCATTATTGTTCTTTTGATTGTGATATTGCTGTATATTTTTAAGAAGTTCGGGAGACGGTGATTATGGATGGAGATATGATAATAAAAGCGGAGGATCTGACCAAAAAATACGGCGACAAAACAGTGGTGAACAAATTAAACCTTGAGATCCGGCGGGGAGAAGTCTTTGGGCTGCTGGGGCCGAACGGCGCGGGAAAAACTACAACTATTCTGATGCTGCTTGGACTGACCGAACCGAGCGGGGGCCGGGCCGTAATTGACGGGTTTGACTGCATTCGCGCCCCGATAGACGTGAAACGTACGGTAGGGTATATGCCCGACAATGTCGGGTTTTATGAGGAGTTGAGCGGAAGGGAGAATTTACGGTTTACGGGAGAGCTTAACGGAATGCCGCGGGATGAAATAGAAAAACGCATCGATTCTCTTTTGGAACGGGTGGGTCTTGCGGACGCGGGGGACCAGAAAACGGGCACATATTCAAGAGGGATGAAGCAGCGCCTTGGAATTGCCGACGTTTTGATGAAAGATCCCAAAGTGGTGATTTTTGACGAGCCGACGCTGGGCATAGACCCGGAAGGCATACGCGAACTGATCCGGATGATCCGCGAGCTCGCCACCAGGGACAAACGCACGGTGCTGGTATCTTCCCATCAGCTTTACCAGGTGCAGCAGATATGTGACCGGGTAGGCATATTTGTGCGGGGCAAAATGGCGGGCTGCGGAAAAATTGACGAACTGGGGGAACAACTGAATAAAAAGGGGCGTTTTGCCATGGAATTTTCCGCCCTGCCCGAAGACGATGCCCTGATCAATATGATCTATTCCATAGAGGGTGTGGACACGGTCGGACGCGAAAGGGGCCGGCTGGTTGTCCTGTCCGACCGTGACGTTCGGGGAGAGTTAGCCAAACAGGCGGTAGAAAAAGGATACCGTCTTGAACTGCTGCGTACGCGCGGCGGTGACCTGGATGATATCTACCGGCGTTATTTTGCAAAGGAAGGAGCGGTATGATGGATCCGGCAGTAAAAAAAGAAAGCAGCCTAAAGGAGACAGCGCCTTTTGGGGCGCGAACAGGGAGGAATAATGCGGCTTTGGGCGCATTGTTCCGAAAGGAAGTGGCCGATCAGTTCCGCAGCAAGCGTTTTATGATTGTGCTTGTCCTGATTGCTCTGACCGGCCTGGCCAGCGTTTACAGTGCGGGGCTGGGGATCAAAGACGCGGTGGCGCAGGACACCGGCACCGCACAGTTTGTGTTTTTAAAATTGTATACCGCCAGCGGGGATTCCCTTCCTTCTTTTTTGACGTTCATATCCTTCCTGGGGCCTCTGGTTGGGTTGGCGCTGGGGTTTGATGCAATCAACGCAGAGAAATCCAGGGGAACCATGAGCCGCCTTTTGTCTCAGCCTATTTACCGGGACACGGTGGTCAACGGGAAGTTCTTGGCCGGCGTCACTGTGATCGCCGTAATGGTATTTGCCATTTCGTTTATTGTGGGGGGGCTTGGAATTCTGATGATCGGTATTCCGCCTACGCTGGAGGAATTGGCAAGGATCCTTTTGTTTATTGTTTTTACGGTGGTTTATATGTCGCTATGGCTGGCGGTATCCATGCTGTTTTCCATTATATTTAAACATGCCGCCACTTCCGCGCTGGCCGTGATCGCCGTGTGGCTGTTCTTTGTGATATTTATGCAGATCATATCCGGCGTGATTGCGGGGGCGGCATATCCGGTGGGGGACGACGCAACCGCCAGCATGGTGCTTGCCAACGCTTCCCTTCAGCAGGGGCTGGACAGGATCTCTCCGGCTGTTCTGTACAGCGAGGCGGTGGGCACCATTTTGAATCCGGGTGCGCGGACCTTAAGCGCGGTGGTAATGACTTCCCAACTGGAGGGCGCCGTTTCGGGGGCGTTGCCTTTGGGACAGAGCATTTTGCTGGTCTGGCCTCATCTGGTAGGGCTGGCCGCCCTGCTCACCGGATGCTTTTCGCTTTCCTATGTCAGTTTTATGCGGCAGGAAATACGTGCATAAAAGATAAAGCCGCATTTCACAAACAAAAAGGCGCTCCGTCCAATCGGAGTGCCTTTTTTGTTTAAAAAAGCGGGAGAATAAAAACGCTTTTTTTGAATTTGAAGAAATTTTTGGACCGGATTGCGCTTTTGATTGCGGGATTTCTTTTTAGCAGCCCGAAAATTGGAGAAGCAGTTTTGCAAAGTCGATGCAAAACTGCATATCTTTTACGCCCAGTTTTGCGTTATAGTAATGCCGGACGGCGTTGACGGATGAAACTTTTTTCAGCATCTCTTCAGCCTCGGCTCCGGCAACGGCAGATACCGATGAAAAGCCCGCTTCAAAAAATGTTTGCGCCGCGGCCGGGCCGACACCGTTGATCCTAAGAAGGTCGGAAATACAAAAGAGCCGCTCGGCTGTGTCTGCGGGTATGCCGGTTTTTTGAACAGCGCCGGCGGGGGAAGACACATACAGTTCGTAATAGTCCCTCGAAGAGCGGATGTTTGCTTTCTCAAGCTGTCCGGAGGTTTCGTCGTCCATGCCCGAAAAATTATACAAAGGCGTCGGTTTTTGTTTCAGTGTGCCGGATTCCCTTTTGAGCAGCGCCAGGTATTCTTTTGGGATGCCGGTTTTTTCTGCCAGAGATAAAATTTTATCCGGGGAGGAGAGGGATTTTTGCAGGTCAAAAAGGTTCCGGATCCCCGCCGAGGCAAGCAGAGCAAAGTTTTCATTTAAATTTTCCTGAAGCATTTTGCGTCCGGGGAGAAGGTCTTTTTTCAACAGCAGCTTTTGGTATGTTTTAAGCGGGATGTTTTTAAGATCGGGAGAATACATATATGCAAGCCTCCTTTTTAAAAATGTGCTTAAAAACGCATTCGGACGGCGCTGCGTTATCTGCAGACCACCCTTTGCGAAACAACGTCTGAAAATATTTCCATTCCATCGGTTTCGGATATATGGATAACGGAAGGAAAAGTTCGGCCTTCAGCGCACAGGTCGGAAAGGATATTCGGCCGGGAAAGCACATATTGCGGGTTAAAAAATACATTGCGCTGGTCTGCGAATATGGCTGCATAAAAGATCTGCATTTCCACCAAGTCCTGGAAAAAATGGCTGCCGTAAGAAAGCTCGGGCATAAATCCGAGCGCCTCGGCGGCAACTTCACAAATGACTTTCATATTGCTGATTTCCGAAAAACGGACCGGAACGCCGATGGACGGCGTGGTTGTTCCCCAACGGCCAGGACCGACCAGCATGATGTTTTGGCCTTTTAAAGCCGCGTTGATCCGGCCGATCTGGCGTGCAACGGCATATTTTTCCTGTTGGGTGCATTTTAAATATTCCTGTGTGTCGATCAGGATGATATGACTTAACGGCAAATGAATATTGCCGCCCATGAAATTGCCGCGGGTCGCAAAGAAGCATTCGTCGTGATTTTTGATTTTTGGAAGCCGGACCGCACGGCCGAGCCCGGTGGTCTGAAGCGGGCGGCATTGAAGCAGATTGATCTTGAAACGGCCATCCGGGTCAAAATTTGCCGTAAATTCAATGTCAACCGGATAATCATATATGCCGGCAAGCAAAGAAAGCATATCTTTCATCAGCGGAGCAAAAGGCGTGTCCTGGAACAACTTTTTAAAATCAAGGGCGTAGAGCATTTTGGGGACGGGCATGCTGCGCTCGCGCAGGAGGGACATGGTTTGCGTATCCGGCGAGGCAAAGAGGTTTTTATCTGTTTTGATGTCGCCGGGGAGAATGTCGGTCACCGGGCGCGAGGTATGCCTGTTTTCGCGGATGGACAAAAGATCCATGGAGCGTTGTGAATAACGGGTGTGTTCCCCGATATCTGCGGGAGGCAGGCGCATGGGATCGTCCAGAGAGACGATACGGACGTAGTCGCCGGTTGTACGGTCTACTGCGCGGGTTCCCAGCCCAAAGACCAGACGGAGCATGCCTGCGTACATATCTATATTCTGGTTCCATACATAAAGGTTCATGGAGTTGCCCACACCCGCAATATGCGGAAAGAAATTTTCGCCGTGATAGTCACCGGACACACGCTGGACAAGTATTGCCATTTGTTCGTCCGCCTGGGAGAGCCCGCGGGCCATCCTGTAGGAAAGCGCATCTTCGCTCATGGTACTGGCGTAGACGGTTTTAAGGGCTTTTTCAAAAGCCTGGTAACGGTCTTCCGCGCTGCCCTGATTTACGCAAAAGACGCTTTCATATTTTCCGGAAAAAGCATTGCCGAAGTTGTCTTCCAGCAGGGAGCTGGAACGTACAATAATGGGCGACTGGCCGAAATATTCAAGCATCTGAATAAATTTTTCCTGGATGTCTTCTGAAAATTTTCCGCGAAGGATATTTTCTTTGAGGCGGGCGGCATATTTAAAGTAACCTTCCTTTGTTTTTTGTTTAAGGCGCAATTCCCACCATCCGTTTTGAACGATATAGGTGTAAAAAATATTTGAGCCAATGTAGTAAGAGTCATGCGGTTCAAGGCAGCAGGAGAATTTTTCGCCTCCTTCAGCCGATAAAACCTTTCGCGCAAGCAGCATGCCCACGCTTTTCCCGCCGATAAAGCCTGTGCCGATTTCACGTTCCGTAATTGAAAGAACGTCCTTAAGCGTAAAATATTTGTCGCATAAATCAAAGATCCTGGATTTTGTGCCGATCAGCATTTCCATGAGCCTCCGCTTGGTCTGGCGGACGGCCCCGGGGTCTTCTCCGGTTTGCGCCCGGGCTTCTGCAAAAACGGCATCCCAGTAGTCGGTACGGTTTTCACTGTAAGCGACGCCCGCAAGGAGCGCGGCGACCTCAGAACTGGCGGTTACGCCCACCGTTTCCTGGCCTTCAATCAGATGCGGCAGGAACATGGTGGCCGAATAGCGTTTCCATACCTTGAGCGGATGGACATATGTTTTTTCGCCAACATTGAACAGGTTGAGTAAAAGCTGGGTGGTTTCCCGTATCCCCGCAATGGTCCCAAAGGTATGCACGCCCCGGATGAGCGCGAAGTAGGCAATGGTCTCCAGTTTGTACAGGTACGGGCATATGATTTGAAAAAAATTTTTGACCATGACGTCCGAATACCAGTATTCGAGCAGATCGGTCAGGCAGTCGAAAACATAAAAAGCCATTTTGCCTTCAAGGCGGATGAGGCGGTGAACCTCTGCAACAAAATTTTCAAATCCTTCTTGCGGACGGACCCGGTAGGTTTTGATGCCGGATGATTCGTCAAAAAGGGGCTGGTGGATGCCGAAACGTATATAAATGAATTTCCGGCCCTCTTTTTGGGCCTGCGCCGCATACGGATCCACTATTTTTTTATAAACGTCTACTGAATCCACTTTCCAGACAACGTTGTCGCCCAGACGCAGATGATCGATCACTTTATCCAGCCCGAGAAGGCCGGTGCTGACTTTGTTGTTTACAACCATATCCCACCTCTGTTTTCGCGTAGCCCCGTATCTTTATTATACTGCTCTAAAAAGCCCAGTGCAATGAAGATAGGAAGGGCGGACGCCTTGGCCGTGCGCCCGCCCCGCCTGCATGCATCTGAAAATTTTATACGCAACCCTGCGCCTGCATGGCCTGCGCAACTTTGAGAAAACCGGCGATGTTGGCGCCGGCCATATAGTTGCCGGGCATGCCGAATTCCAGGGCGGTCTGTTCGCATGAGCGGAAAATGCTGACCATAATATCTTTAAGACGCCGGTCCACTTCTTCAAATGTCCAGGAAAGACGTTCCGAATTTTGGCTCATCTCCAGGCCGGAAGTGGCTACGCCGCCCGCATTGGCCGCTTTGGCGGGTCCGTACAGTACGCCGTTTGCAAGAAAAATTTCGATCGCTTCGGGGGTGCAGGGCATATTGGCACCTTCCGCTACCGCGAAACATCCGTTTGCAACCAGCGTTTTTGCATTTTGTGCGTCCAGTTCGTTTTGAGTGGCACACGGCAGGGCAATGTCGCAGGGAATATTCCATATGCCGCAGCAGTCTTCGGCATATGTTGCCCCGGGATGGGTGGAAATGTAATCTTTAATCCGCCGGCGCTCGATCTCTTTAAGCTGTTTGACACAGGCAAGGTCGATTCCGTCCGGATCATGGATGTACCCGTTGCTGTCCGAAAGGGCAACCACTTTTGCACCCAATTCCGTTGCTTTTTGAGTCGCATAGATCGCCACATTCCCGGAACCCGAGATAACGATCGTCTTGCCAAGAAAGTTTTTGCCGTTTGCGCGGAGCATTTCGTCTGTGAAATAGCAAAGGCCATATCCGGTGGCTTCCGTCCGTGCGAGAGATCCGCCGAAAGACAGTCCCTTGCCGGTCAGAACGCCGGTAAATTCATTTCGGATGCGTTTGTATTGGCCAAACATATATCCGATCTCCCGTGAGCCCGTGCCGATATCTCCGGCAGGAACATCCAGGTCCGGACCGATGTGACGGTATAGTTCGGTCATAAAGCTTTGGCAGAAACGCATGATTTCAGCTTCGCTTTTCCCTTTAGGGTCAAAATCACTTCCGCCTTTGGCACCGCCCATAGGCAGTGTTGTCAAACTGTTTTTGAGGATCTGTTCAAATCCGAGAAATTTGATGATGCCTAAATACACCGAAGGGTGCAGGCGGAGACCGCCCTTGTAAGGCCCGATCGCCGAATTGAACTGTACGCGAAAGCCGCGGTTTACCTGTACGCGGCCCCGGTCGTCCAGCCAGGGAACGCGAAACACGATCTGCCGTTCGGGTTCAACCATACGGTCCAAAACGCCCGCTTCCATCAGATCTTTTCTTTGCTCGAATACCGGTTCCAAAGATTCGAAAACTTCGGTGACAGCCTGAATAAACTCGGGTTCACCGGCATTCCTTTTTTTTACGGTCTCGAGCAGATTTGTGAGATAAAGATTTTTTAACGCCATTGTTAAAAACCCCTTTCATATATTTACTGCAATACTGCAATATTTTTGATAAATGAAATTTTTATTCAGAAATGTTGCTTATCGTATTATAACAGAAGAAAAAATAAAATGCACTAATAATTTTAAAAAATTTCTAAAAATATTTTAATAAAGTTAAAAAAAAGTCACAATAAGCTAAAAAATGAAAAACAATAATAAAAATATTTCAAAAAAGCGGATATACAAAACGAAAACGGCACCGCCCGCAGCGGTGCCGCAAAACCTGTATATGAAATTTTAAGTTTTAAAAAGAGCATTTTAATGTGTTTGTGTGGAAACGGACAAACTTCTTTCGCGGCCCCGAATGAAGATTGCGGATGTTTCTTCGGTTTAAAAAATAGCTTTAAGAAGCGTGCGGCCGGGCTTTTTGATATTCCTCAATGACCCCCTGATAGATCAAAAGCAGCTCTTCTACAATGTGGCCCCAGGATTTTTTTTGTGCAAAACTTTGCGCGGCCTTTTTTAGTTCCGAAGCCAGGTTCCGGTCCTCAAGGATTCTTTCCATACAGTCGAGCAACGCGCCGGGATCCCGCCTTTCAAAGGTGAGCCCGTTGGATCCGCTTTGGATGAGTTCACCAACCCCGCCCGCATCCGCGCCGATCACCGGAAGCGCGGATGCCATGGCCTCTAAAATCACGTTTCCGAACGTTTCGGTGGAGGAGGGACAGACAAAGGCGTCGCAGGAAGCATAGATCTCCGCAAGATCCCTTCCGGTTTTGATGCCGGTAAAAATAACGTCTTCGGGAAAGATGCGTTTGCACTTTTCCATATAAGGTCCGTCGCCGGTAACGATAAGCGCGACTTCATCGCCGTGCTTTTCTTTCAGCATCCCGTATGCCCGGGCAAGGATATCAAGATCCTTTTCCACTGAAAGCCTTCCTACATACAAGAAAGCGGTTTTCTTTTCAATTCCAAAATGCTCCCGGAGCCCTGCCCGGCGGTACATGGGATGAAACCTTTGGGTATCGATTCCCCGTGAAAATATGCCAGTATTGATGATTCCGTGCCGGTTAAGGATGTTTTGGGCGCTTTTGGAAGGACAGAGCGTAAAAGAGCTTTGCGTATGGAACCAGCGCATCCAGTTCCAAACCGTAGGCTTTAAGAGGTTCAGCTTATAATATTCGGCGTAGATGGAGAAATTGGTGGTGTAGTTGGAAACGGTGGGCACGTCATGCGAACGACCGTATCCAAGGCCGGTGGTGCCCATAAAAAACTCTGTCATATTGTGTACGATATCCGGCTTGAATTCTGCGAGAGCGGCGTTGATGCGAAAGAAATTCGGAAAAGCGATACGTGCGTCCGGATACAGAAAAAATTTGATGCTGTAGAAACGTTCGGCATCGTATGTGTTTTTTCCGGTTTCATATTTCGGAACAAAGAGCTTGTAGGGAACCTCTTGTTCTTCAAACTGCTCAATCAGACGAAGAAGGGTGCTGGTCACCCCGTTGATCTGAGGCAAAAAAGTATCAGCAAATAACGCTACCTTCATAGTTGTCTCCTTTCGTGGCGAAGAAGGGAGAATCTTCTTCTCTCTGCCTGCATCCGGCATGCTGCAAAATAAAGTTAAAAGCGCACATGGAGGCTTCCAGCGCATAACGGATATCTTTTTTGATTTCCGCGCGGCCTTCCAGGTATTCCCTGCGCAGTTCAAAAATGATGGCGACAATACTTTTGGCCGGCTGCCGGATAGTAAGCTGCAGTTCTTTTCTTTTAAATATGCTGAGAAAGTAGATCCATAGATGAAGGCGGATTTCATAAAAAAGGTGGGGGATTATTTTTTTGTGCATGGATTCGTTTAAATGGTACCTGCAGAAAAAGTCGCATATGAAGTGGCAAACTTCGCCTGATTTGATGGAAAATTCTTTTTTTGAGAGAGGTCGGCCTGAAAGCTGGCCTGTGCGGTCATAAACGGTAAAAAGTGTGTTTTCAAGTGTGTGGCGTTCTTTGAAGCAGTCCGGCGGGAGGTCTGGTTTGACGTTGCCGAAGGCAAACGCCCATCTGTCAAGGGCCGCTTCGTTTTTAAATCTTGCGTAGAGCATCCTTGAAAAGAACAGGTGCGTAAAAAAGTACACGGGCATCCCTCCTTGTAGAAATATTTAAAACTTCCCACTGCCATTTTACAAAATGTACACAAAAAAGATTTCAAGGAAACGTTAAATCTAAATAAAATATTTGTAAAATCTTGTATGGATCCGGCCTTGAAAACCTTTTAGAAACCGTAAAAGTTCATATTCGGTTCATATTTTTGCGGTACAGTAAACAAAAATACCGCGGCGTACAAAAAGGCGCAGGCGGTTTGTGCAAAGACTGGTGCAGAGGAGATAGACGCGTGAGGCAATGGTTTTCAAGACTGATGAACGGCAGATACGGGTCCGACCAATTTGGGCGGTTCCTGTCTATTTTGAGCCTGATTTTGCTGGTGGTCGGCCTGATTTTGCAAAACAGTATCGGGACGATGCTGACTTGGCTGGCGATTGCATGTTTGATTTATATTTATTTTCGCATGTTTTCCAAAAATACGAATAAAAGATATGAAGAAAACGTACGGTATTTGAATATAAAGGGCCGGGCAAAGGGTTTTTTCTCGCGGAAAATACGCCGGCTGAAACAGCAAAAGGATTACCGCTTTATTAAATGTCCGAAATGCGGCGTAACGGTGCGCGTGCCCAGGGGCAAAGGAAAGATAAAAATATCCTGTCCGAAGTGCTATAATACTTTTATCAGGAAAACATGATGGGAGAACTATGTTTGGATATATCGTTGCCAACCGGGAAGAAATGAGTCCGGAGGACCTTTTGCGTTACCGGGCCTGTTACTGCGGACTGTGCGGCAGTTTAAAAAAGCGTTACGGCGAAGCCGGGCGCATTACGCTTACCTATGATATGACATTTTTGGTGCTTGTGCTCTCTTCTTTATATGAACCGCCGGAAAGGCAGGATTCCGGACGGTGCCTTGTGCATCCCGTAAAGCCGCATTTATATTGGACAAACAAGTTTACGGAATATGCTGCGGATATGAATATCGCGCTGGCCTGGCATAATTGTATGGATGACTGGAAAGACGACAGGGACGTTATAAAATTTGGCGAAGCGATGCTGCTTAAAAAAAAATACGCAGAAATCAGAACGCGGTATCCAAGGCAATGCGGGGCGATTGCGGCCGGCCTTGAGGAACTTGCGAAGATCGAAGCGGAAAACCGTTATGACCTGGACGCGGCGGCCAACTGCTTTGGCGAAATGATGGCCGAAGTGTTTGTGGTTGAAGAAGACAGGTGGTCCGCGCAGCTCCGCAGGATGTCGGCTGCCCTGGGGCGGTTTATTTATATGATGGATGCCTATGAAGATGTAGAGGCCGATGCAAAGCGGGGAAGGTATAACCCGCTGATACCGCTGCACCGGGAAGACGGCTTCAAACAGCAGTGCGAAGATATCCTGCGGCTGTTTATCGGAGAATGCGCGGCAGAATTTGAAAAACTGCCGTTGGTTGAGGATGTTGATATCATGAGGAGTATACTCTATTCAGGCGTCTGGACAAAGTTTGTGATGATTAACGCGCAGAAGGAAAAGGCCGGAACGTTTGAAAAGCCCGGCCGCGGGCATGTGCTGGCAGAGGAGAGGAATTAAAGAGATGACAGATCCGTATCAAGTGCTGGGGGTTTCTGCCAACGCGAACGACGACGAAGTAAAAAAAGCTTACCGCAGACTGGCGAAGAAGTATCATCCGGATGCGAATCCGGGCGATAAATTTGCCGAACAGAAGATGAAAGAAGCGAACGCCGCTTACGATCAAATCATAAATAAAAAGAATTACAGCCAGACGGGCGGATCCTACCAAAGCGGCTCTTACGGCCAGGGACAGGGCGGACAGGGCCCTTTTGGAGCCGGAAGGGAATATGACCCGTTCGGCGGGTTCGGCGGCGGGTATGATCCGTTTGGGTTTGGGGCGCGCGGCGGCGGCAGGCAGCAGGCGAGTTATGGAAAAAATGATTCCCCGCATATGCAGGCGGCTGCCAATTATATCAACAATGGAAGCTACCGGGAAGCTTTGAATGTCTTAAATGGCATCAGCGACCGCAATGCCCGGTGGTATTATTACGGCGCACTTGCGCATTATGGCCTTGGGAACCGCGCGCAGGCTCTGACATTTGCGCAGAAGGCGGCGGCGATGGATCCAAACAATTTTGAGTACAGGAACCTTCTGAATACGATCCAAAATCCGGGAAGAGCATACGGCGACGCCGGAGAAAGACGCTACAATATGCCGAACATGAATTATACGTGGCTTTGCCTGGGCGGCCTGTGCCTGTCCCAGATGTTTTGTTATTTCTGCAGATGATGTTTTGGGGGAAACGGTGAGCGGAAAACGGAGGAATTTTTTATGCTGAATATCTTGGTGGTGGAAGACAATGAAAGCCTGCGCAGGCTGATGCGCATTCATTTGGAGCGCGCCGGATATGCGGTTTTTGAAGCGGGAAACGGAGTGGAGGCGCTGGAAGTCTTAGAGCGCCGTTCCATTGACCTGGTCGTGATGGATATCATGATGCCGTATATGGACGGCTATGAACTTACGGGAGAACTTCGCGGCGCCAAGTATACGTTGCCCATATTGATGGTGACGGCCAAAGACACGCTTGCGGATAAGCGGGAAGGCTTTCAAAAAGGCGCGGACGATTACATGGTCAAGCCCATAGATATGGATGAGATGTTGCTTCGTGTGGAAGCGCTTCTCCGCAGGGCAAGAATGGCGGGAGAAAAGGTTCTGCGTATCGGAAAGTGCACATTGGATGAAGAAACTCTGCTTGTCCGGTGTGGAGAAGCTGTGATCGAACTTCGTCCAAAAGAATTTTACCTGCTCAATAAGATGCTTTCTTACCCGAACAAAATTTTTACCCGCCAGATCCTGATGGATGAAATTTGGGGGTATGACAGTGAAGCGGACCCGCGCACGGTAGACGTTCATATCAAAAGGCTCCGGGAAAAACTGACAGGGATCGAAGCCTTCAAAATCCAGACGGTACGGGGGCTGGGGTATAAGGCGGTGCTTGCCGAATGAAAAAGCTCAGATGGCGGTTTTTTATTCTTTTATATACGGTCATTATGGTTGCTACTTTTCTGGCTATCTTTTTTTCCGGGATCTTAAGGCTTTTTTTGTATCCCGGAACCGATTCGGGGGACACTTTGCTTTTCGGGTTTGCCTTTAAAGAGATGCTGTTTCCTTTTTCGCTTTTTCTTTTTACCGCTTTTGCGATTGCCATATATTCAAAAATTTTTGTTCGTCCCATTGTTGATATTTCGGATGCGACCAAAGAGATCGCATCCGGTAATTTTGACGTTCGTCTTACAGAAACGGGAAGGCTGGATGAGGTCGGCGAGCTGCAACGCAATTTTAACCGGATGGCCAAAGAACTGCAGAGCAACGAATATCTGAAAAAAGATTTCATTTCCAATGTGTCTCATGAATTCAAAACACCGCTTTCCGTAATCCGGGGATATGCAAAACTGCTGAGTGAAGACGACATTGAAGGTGTGCAGCGCAAAGAATATGCAACGCTTATTTTAAAAGAAAGCGAACGCCTTTCCGATCTGGCAAGCAACATACTCCGCCTGTCCAAGATTGACAATCAGGAGCTGGTGGTAAAACGTTCAAAATTTTTATTAGACGAGCAGATCCGGCAGGCCGTCCTGCTGCTTGAACCCAAATGGAAGAAAAAAGATGTGCGGTTTGATATCGGATTGGATAAGACGTTTTATGAAGGCGATGAAGAACTCTTGTCCCAGGTTTGGGTCAACCTGCTTGACAATGCAATCAAATTTATTCATGAAAACGGGAAAATTGATATTGAAATGCTGCATATGCCGGGCGCGGTTTGCGTGAAAATTTCCGACAACGGGATCGGAATGGATGCTTATACGCGTGAAAGGATATTTGAGCACTTTTTTCAGGGGGATTTTTCTCATTCGAAAGAAGGGAACGGTTTGGGGCTATCTATTGTCAGGCGGATCGTAGAACTGCACGGTGGGAAAATTGAAGTACAGAGCGAACCGGGTAAGGGTTCTGTGTTTGAAGTGTGGCTGCCTGCACAAAAGGAAGATTCATCTAAGGTCAAACGCCCGGCGGGCGCGCGCCAGTAGCCGTCAATAAAAAAGAGCTTGGAAAAGTTCTTTTTTTGTTGCCTTACAAAAACGTTGTGGGTTCATAAAGGGTTCATGAAGACCCCATATACTTGAAAAAAAGATATACGGCGGCGGACGACAGATGAGCCGTAATTGCGCAAGAACAGGGATGCGCGCGTAAAAATGCCGCAGGACCTGTAAACTGAATAGATTTTGGAGGATACTATGACAAAAATAATAGGGATAGATCTTGGGACTACCAACTCGTGTGTAGCCGTTATGGAAGGGGGCGAAGCGGTTGTGATCCCCACGGCGGAAGGAAACCGGACCACTCCGTCGATCGTCGCTTTCAGTAAAGAGGGGGAGCGGCTGATCGGACAGGCTGCAAAACGTCAGGCCGTGACCAACCCTGAGCGGACCGTTCAGTCCATTAAACGGGAAATGGGGAGCGACCATAAAAATAAGATCGATGGAAAAGCTTATACGCCGCAGGAAATTTCGGCTATGATTTTGCAAAGATTAAAGGAGGACGCCAAAAATTATCTGGGAGAAGCTGTTACCGAAGCCGTTATTACCGTTCCTGCATATTTTTCGGACGCACAAAGGCAGGCGACAAAAGACGCAGGAAGGATCGCCGGCCTGAACGTTCAGCGTATCATCAACGAACCCACGGCTGCCGCGCTTGCTTATGGGATAGACAAGCAGCAGGAACAAAAAATAATGGTATATGATCTTGGGGGCGGCACGTTTGATGTCTCCATCCTGGAAATAGGCAGCGAAGTTATAGAAGTGCTGTCTACAGCCGGGAACAACCGGCTGGGAGGAGACGATTTTGACCGGTGCGTCATGGATCACCTGGTTCGCGAATTTAAAAAAGAAAACAAAATCGATCTTTCAAAAGATCCGGTGGCCATGCAGCGGGTGCGTGAAGCGGCGGAAAAGGCAAAAATAGAACTTTCGGCTATAGCGCAGACTACGGTGAACCTGCCTTTTATCGCAACAAAGGGGAAAGAACCCAAACATATGGATATTTTGCTTTCGCGCGCAAAGTTTGAAGAGCTGACCGCGCATCTGGTGGACGAGACCATGCAGCCGGTCCGGCAGGCGATGAGCGATGCGGGAGTTTCATCTTCCGATTTGGGAAAAGTGCTTATGGTGGGCGGGTCCAGCCGAATTCCCGCTGTACAGGCGGCCGTTTTAAAGTTGACCGGAAAAGAACCGAGCAAAGGGATCAACCCGGATGAATGCGTCGCCATAGGAGCGGCAATCCAGGGAGGCGTGCTGTGCAGTGAAGTAAAAAGTGTTCTTTTGCTGGATGTAACGCCGCTGTCTTTGGGCATTGAGACGGTGGGCGGAATTTTTACAAGGCTGATAGACCGCAATACGACGCTGCCCATACAAAGAAGCCAAGTATTTACGACTGCCGCCAATTTCCAGACATCGGTCGATGTGCATGTGCTTCAGGGGGAGCGGGAGATGGCGTCTCATAATAAAACACTCGGGAGATTCCGGCTGGGGGGAATCCGCCGCGCTATGCGGGGGGTTCCGCAGATCGAAGTCACTTTCAATATTGACGTCAACGGGATTGTCAAAGTCTCCGCCAAAGACCTTGGGACAGGAAAAGAGCAAAATATCACGATCACCGCTTCCTCCAATATGAGCCAGGAGGAGATAGACCGGGCGATACGCGATGCCCAAAAATTTGCAGATGAAGATGCAAAGCTCAAAGAAGAGTATGAAGCCAAGAACAAAGCGGAAGCAATGGTTTACCAGGCGGAAGGCTTTATGAAAAAACTATCAAAGGAAGATCAGGAAGTCCTGAAAGAACCTTTAAAAAGAACCAAGAAGGCTTTGCGCGGAAAAGACAAAACTGAATTAATGCAGGCCAGTAATGAACTGGAGAGCATTTTGGATTCACTGGATGCCGGGAGAACCGGAGAAGAGGATGACAGAAACGTATCTTGAAGAAACATTGATGAATGCAGACGGGCCCCGGAAACCGGGGCCTTTTTTTGCGGAACGGCAAAAACATTGCGGTTTTGCGTAAAATGTGTTACATGTGTACTAAAGAAGTGCTTACGGACGTCCTCTTATTTTGTCCCGCTGCATCAAAACGCATACAGGCGTTTTGCAGGCTGAATGTTTTTTTAAGTGCAGACGGATGCCGGAAGAATTTGAAAAGAAGGTGAGCAAATGAAGAAGAGGTTTCTTGTGGCGGTATTGACGGCTGCCGCTTTTATGCTTTTTTTTGCCTGTTCCACCGGACCGGACATACAAAGTGCCCCGGCTTCTTCAGAGATTTCAGGCGAGGAGTCATCTTTGCCCGCAGATGAGGGCAGGGAGGAAGAAGCTTCCCGCCAAAGTGCAAGTGAAGAAGCCGTTTTCGCAAATGAGGAAAGCTACGCTTTCGTTACGGCAATAACCCCTCGTGCAGACGGCCAGGCTGACATTACTTTTGATTACGCCGAGTGGCTTTCCGGCGAGGAAGCGCGCACGGCTTATCGGGAAGATAATCCGGATGCGGCCGAGCAGGAGATGGAAGATGCAGGAATTTTTGAAAGCGGATATATCCGTAATACAGATTCAAAGCGATGCACCTATCCGACCGGCGACGGTACGGAATACCGTCTGCCCGGTCCGGATAATATTGCAGAGAACATTCCGGTCGGACGGGAGGAATTTCAAGACAGAATGACCGCCGCACTTCATAATGAAGAGAGTTTTGATACTTTTGTGTATGTGCGGGTGGAAGACGGCGTGATTGTATCTGTCGAGTGGCTGTACCGGCCTTGACGGATGGGTGGATCAATAAAAGAACAACCGGTCATATTTTGGCCGGCTTCTTTTATTGGAAAAACTTAGGAAAGGTTAAAATCTTCTTAACCGAATGCCTTGGAGCAGGTGCTATTCAAACAATTTTTCCGCCGTGTAATTTTGAAGCGCGTCTATATAGGCTTTCTGGGTCCGCTGGTCAAAGCAGATCATGGTAACCTGCATATCCGTATGCGACTTTAAAAAATCCAAAATAGACCGGACGGCGATGTCGGCTGCGAGCTTAAGGGGAAAACGGTATACGCCTGTGCTGATGGAAGGGAAGAAAACGGTTTTCAGGCCTCTTTCAGCCGCTAGGCAGAGACTGGATGTGTAGCAGCTTTGAAGCAGTCCGGATTCGCCGGCCGTTCCGCCCCGCCAGACAGGGCCCGGCGTGTGAATGACATATTTTGAGGAAAGTCTGTACCCGGATGTTATCTTAGCCTGTCCGGTCGGGCAGCCGCCGAGTGTCCTGCATTCTTCCAGCAGTTCGTGCCCGGCCGCCCGGTGAATGGCGCCGTCGACGCCGCCGCCCCCCAATAGGGAAGTGTTGGCCGCGTTCACAATTGCATCGGCTTTAACGAGAGTGATGTCTCCCCTGGTGATGTGAAACCCCATGCCGCACCTCCTAAAAAAATGGAATATTTTGATAAATCCATTATACCGCCAATGCGGGCGGTTTGGCAAATGCATGCGGATACAGAACGTGTACGAGAAAAATTTATTTGTTTGGCGGATCATTATAGGGTAAAATAAACGCTGGAATTCCTAAATTAATTTGTCTGGAGAATTTTCATGGATCTGAATGCTTTTAAAGAATATTTTAACCAAAACGACCGGTTTAGCGTGTATAACGGGATCCGTTTGGATACGCTTGAAGAAGGGTATGCTTTGGCGCGGATGACTGTGGGTGCGCAAAGCCGGAACCTGATGGGAACGATGCATGGAGGCGCTTATTATACGTTGGCCGATGTGGCGGCCGGATGCGCCATGATTCCATATGGGAAAGCCTGCGTAACTTTAAATGCGGATATCCACTATATGCGCCCTGTCTACGCGGGCGAGGTTGTCGCGCAGGCGCGCGCAGTAAGCTGCAGCGGGAAAATCGGCGTTGTTCGGGTGGAGATACAAGATGAAGGGGAGAAACCCCTTTGTGTTTGCACGGTAACAATGTACCGGACGGAAAAGCCGATAGAAGATTTTTTTGAGGGCGGGGAATGAATGTGAACAGAGAAGATCAGATCCGCACATTTACCGGCCTGCTTTTTGCACCGGCTTTTCCTGAAAAAGCCGGGATCCGGCTGTTGGATATTGCGCATGCCCTGTCTCTCTTGTGCAGGGCGAACGGTCATTTTAAACAATTTTTTTCGGTGGCCCAGCATTCGCTGAATTGTGCGCGGGAAGCGGAAAGCCGCAAATTTTCAAAAAAGCTGCAGTTGGCCTGTCTGTTGCATGACGCAAGCGAAGCCTATATATCGGATGTGACGCGCCCTGTAAAAAGAAACCTGCCGGAATATTCCGTTTTGGAAGGCAAATTACAGGATTGCATATGGAGCGCGTTTGGCGTCAAGCTGACTCAGGAAGAAAAAAAGCAGGTCTGCGCCGTGGACGACGCTATGCTTTATATAGAATTTGACCGGCTGATGGACGAAAAGATTTTTTTAATGGCGCCTGAAATAAAAAGTGCGCCGGATCTTTCCGAAAGAGATTTTAAAGAGGTCGAACGCGATTTTGCGGCGTTGTGTATCAAATTGATGGGTGCATCTTTGTAAATATAAGGAAAAAATCTATTTAAAAATCAGTTATTGTAATAGCGAACGCAGTTCCGACCGCTTGTCTTGGCCGCATACAGCGCCTGGTCTGCGCAATCAATGCAGTGGCTGATGGTTTCTTTTCCGGAGAGGGGCAATGTGCAGGCGCCCATACTGACGGTAATGACGGGCAGTTTGTGCGCGGCAAGGCTCTGGTTGTTTAAGGCGAGGATTTTTTTGCGTATTTGGTCCGCTGTTAAAAGGGTTTCATCTCCGTTTTTACTGAAAGAAGCAAAAATGAATTCATCGCCGCCCCAGCGTGCAACAAAGTCTTTTTGCGTGTTGGTGCTGGCGGTAATCTGCTTGGCAATGCTTTTAAGTATGGCATCTCCGCTGTTATGGCCGTACTGGTCGTTCAATTGCTTGAAGTGGTCCACGTCGATCATGATGACCGAGAACAACTTTGGATTTTCTTTTAAATATTCAAGATGATAGTCCACATAATCCCTGAAACTGCGGCGATTGGGCAGCCGGGTGAGTTCATCGAGAAAAGAGAGCTTTTTGAGTTGTTCGTTCATTTCTTTGAGTTTTTCATTGGTCTCCACATTGAGACGGGTTTCTGCTTCCAGTTGCTCCTTGGACTGGTTTAAAAGGAGTTTTGAAAGATATTGGTTGCAATGAGATTTAAAAACGATGCGTGAAGCTACAAAGCTGATAACCAGAAAAATACCCAAATTGGCGTAATGGCCGACCAGAATATCGCTTGAAGTCTGAAAAAAAGGAAGCCCGACCAAAACAATCAGACCGGACAGGATAAGGGGCACCGCGATCTGCCTGAGCGTAAGATAATAAATCACCGAGCAGATCATGACATTGATAATGTAAGAAGCGATCTGTCCGTACAGCAACTGGTCCATAAGCGTTACGATGCTTCCCCAGCACATAATGAAGGCAATAAAGACAACAATGCCAGCCTCAATCCGTTTTAACTGCACAGGGCTTTTGTCGTTAAGGTTTTTAATAGAACCCGCCCACAGCAAAAAAACGATGTTGGCAATGATCATGGCAATGTACATGGACAAATAAGCGCCGTAATGGAAACGGTTATCTATTTCAAGCATGGAGGTAATGATATCCGTAAAGGAAAGGACAAGTTCCAGCAGAATGATAACGGCGGCCAAAAGCTTTCCCCGGTAGATATTGATGCTGATCGTTTCAGTACGGAAATCCTTGTTCGAAATAAATGCATTATCGGTCAGAAGGTTGCTTTTTTTCATGGATAGCCTCTTTGAATTGGAATTTTTCCGGGGCAACGGCAGCGCAGGTACCTATGAGTCATTTCTATTTTAAAACAATATTTGACAAATGGCAACGCTAAAGTGAGGAAATATAATATTCCGGCAGCCTTGCAAGAATGCGCTGTTTACGGGCGATTATTTTCAAGCCGGGATAGCTGCGCAAAGATTTTTTGCTGATTTTCTATCAGTTTTTGCAGGCTTTCATACATATCTTCCACAACAAATTCCGACTTTAGATTAACATTGTAGTCGTTTTTTGCGCGCAGGCGGTCTTTCGCTTCCTGGCGGTTTTGGCTCATCATAATAATGGGGGCCTGAATAGCCGCGAGACAGGATAAGACCAGATTCAGCAGTATAAAAGGGTAGGGATCAAACGGATTTTTCAGCAGGTTGATGTTGGTGAATATCCATAAAAATAAAACGGCGGAAAACAGCAAAATGAACCGCCAGCTCCCTACCAGGTTTGCAAGCGCATCCGCCATTTTATCCCCTGCACGGAGATTTTCTTTCTTTTCGTCTGCCTTCGCGGATATCTTTTCATGGATCAGCATTTCAATAAAGTCTTCGTTGTTGATCATTTCTTTTTTCTCATTCAAAATAGCTATCAGAAGATCTTTTTCGTTCATGGAAGGGGCCTCCTTTTGCAATTGCGTTTTTTGAAAATTACCGCAGCAAGAATTTGGGACAGTGCTTTTTAAGATCATCATAACACAAAAAAATAAAGGCGCATATCGCGGAATTTTCAAAAAAAGTAGGAATGCCTGCCTAGTATAATGAGCGAAAAACCGGAAAGGGAAACAACGGATAAAAAGAGCAAAAAAAGGCATTCTTATAGCAAAAACCTTTATTTTTTATGAAAAACCGTATGATTGGATACTAATAAAATACATGTATATTACCAGGTTAATTCTAGTAATTTATATACCGGCTGATTTTTGCAAAAAAAACAGGTTTTTAAGAGGAGTGCAAAAATCCTTTTAGTTTAAACGAATTCGGGCGTTTTGATTAAAAAAAGAGATGCGCCGCAAGGCCCAAAGCCGGAGAGAAGTGCTTTTTTAAAGGGCGGGGGGCAATCTTGACATCAAAAGCAAGAGTAGCTACTATAGAATGTAATTGGATCGTTTTAACAAGATTCATCGATTTGTTTTTTGCTTTCATTACAAATTTTTCATATGCTTTTCAGAAGGTGAAATTAAGGAGAATATTATGAGCTTGGAAAGCCTTTTCAGTTTACCCGAACAGTTAAGTGAATCGGAGTACCTGACCGCTACATATTACTGTGAATTTCCGCCCGAGATCAACGTGATTGCAAAGGCATCTTCTTTTGCAGTGGGACAGACGGTGGGCACATGGATTCCCGTCCCCGGCGTTACCGATGAAATGCGCAGGGAACATATGGGACGGGTGGCAGGTATATTTGACGTGCCGCCTTCAGAACTGACGACGCAGCTTGGAGAAGGAAAGCGTGGATATCTTATCCAGATCGCTTTTCCAACAGCGAATTTCGGCAGCGAATTTCCTATGATGCTGACGACTCTTATGGGTAACGACGCTTCAACTTCTACCCAGGCGAAGCTGGTGGATATAAGGATGCCGAAAGGGCAGGTTGCGGGATTTAACGGACCCAATTTCGGTATAGAAGGGATTCGTAAGATGACCGGCGTTACCGGCCGCCCGCTTCTTTTATCCATGATCAAGCCCTGCACGGGCGTGACGCCCAAAGCAGGCGCAGACATTCTGTACGGTGCGGCGGTCGGCGGTGTGGATATTATCAAGGACGACGAACTTATGGGCAATATGCCTTTTTCTACAATATTGGAAAGAGTGCGTGAATACAACAAAGCGGCGGACCGGGCGTTTGAAAAAACGGGACAGCGCGCGGTTTATGTGGTCAATATAACCGGGGAAAATTTAATTGAGAACGCAAGCAAAGCGGTAGATGCGGGGGCGCGCGCCGTCATGGTTGCTTTTCCCGCCGTAGGATACGGCGCCATGCATAGCCTGGCTAAAGTGGCAAAAGTGCCTATTCTTGGACATTATGCGAGCTCGGGCATGTTTTATGAAGGAATGCTGAGCGGAATGGCTTCTCATATCGCCGTGGGGCGCTTCCCAAGGCTGGCCGGCGCGGATATGGTTGTCATCAATACTCCGTTCGGCGGGTATCCGCTGCAATATGAAAAATATATCAAAACCGTACACCAGCTGACGCTGCCTTTTTACGATAAAAAACCCGTGATGCCCATTGTGGGCGGAGGCGTACATCCCGGCATGTCGGAACAGTATATAGACGATCTCGGCAGGGATATTATTCTTGGGTCGGGCGGAGCGGTTTACGGGCATCCCATGGGCGCGGCGGCCGGTGCAAAGGCGATGCGCCAGTCGATCGACGCGGTGGTCGCGGGGGTCGCGCTGGATGAATATGCAAAAGACCATCCGGAGCTGAAAGCGGCGCTGGATCTTTGGGGCTACAAGAAAACGGGGAGATGAAGAAATGAGGATCGATATCCACACACATCTTTGGCCGGAGGACAGGACGACGGATGTACTGAAGGAATATTTTGCTGCACGGGGCATGGACAGGGCGCTGACACTTTCGGCCGAGGGGCTGCTCTCTTCAATGGATGAAGCGGGCGTGGAGCTTTCGGTGGTATCTGCGTTGGGCCGGGAGCCGGGCGAGACCAATGAAGATCTTGCCGCTGCAAATGAGCATGTCGCAAAGGAGGTTGCCCGTTCGGACGGGAAGCTGGTCGGCTTTTGCACGGTAGACCCCTTTGGAGGAAAGCAGTCTGCGGATGCATTGGTCCGCTACATTGACAGCTACGGTTTTAAAGGACTTAAGCTCCATCAGAATATGCAGGCCTTTTATCCGAATGATCCAAAGCTTTACCCGGTGTACGAGGTGTTGCAGGAGCGGCGCCTGCCGGTGCTTTACCACACAGGGGGGATCGGAATACGCCCCTTGATGGATAAATATTCAAATGTTTCCTATATTGACGACGTAGCCTGCCTGTTCCCCGATATGCCCATTGTTTTAGGGCATGCAGGGCGCGGTATGTATGATGAAGTTGCGCTTTTGCTGCGCAAGCACAAAAATGTGTACGCGGACATCAGCGCGAATTTCTCAAAGCTGGAAGGATATGAATATATCGCTTTGCAGGAAATGATACAGCGTGTAAAAATTTGGACGGGCGGCGTTGCAAGGCTGCTTTTCGGCTCGGATTATCCGTTCTACGGACAGCAGCAGACCATAGATCTTTTGGAGCGGTGTGACGAGGGTGAAACGCTGGTCAATGAGCTGGATATTCCGACCATTGCATCGGGCAATGCGTCGGCTTTCATGGAAAAATACGGTCTGCTGTAAGATGCGGGCCGGGGAATTTTTGAAATACGAAAGCGTATGAAAGGAGTCAAAAAAATGGCAAAGCGTTATACAGCAAAAGAAGTTAATGAGCGGCTTTGGGCGGAAATCAAGACGGGGAGACCTTTGTTTATGCCCAACTGCGGCTGCGGACTGACAGCCAAACTGCAGGAGGAAGGCGGTTCTGATTTGATATGTGTGTCCCCAACCAGTTGGTGGAGGATGAAAGGATGCGGTTCTCTCGCGGCATTTTTGCCGTATTGTGACTGTAACCAGATCATTTTTGACCTGGCCCCCGAGATACTGGCGAACGTTTCGGATGCGCCGGTCATATCCCTGTCCGGCGGCCACAATCCGCTGCTGCCCCATAAAGAACATTTGAAAAAATTGTGGGATATGGGCATATCCGGCATCAATCCCATGATGGCAAAATTGTATGATCCGCCGTTCAACGAGCAGATCGAAAAAATAGGAATGGGCTTTTCCAGGGAAGTGGATTTTGTAAAAGAAGCACATGAAATGGGAATGTTTACCTTTACATATGCCTATTCTACCGAAGAGGCCACGGTGTTTGCTGAAGCAGGCGCGGATGTGATTGCAGGACATGTGGGGACAACCGCAGGCGGGAAAATCGGCGCGGTGACCAAACTGACGCTGGAAGAAGCCTGCCAGATGACGCAGAAAATCTTTGATGCGGCAACCAAGGTGAATCCTGACGTTATTTTGTTTTCGCACGGCGGCCCTATCACCACGCCCGATGATGCCGCGTATGTATTCCAAAATACGTCCGCGCACGGTTTCGTAGGCGGAAGCGCGGCCGAACGGCTGCCCATAGAAGTTGCGGTTTTAGAAGCGACCAAAAGCTATAAAGCATATAGGAGGTAGGCCGCAAAGCGGCCGGCCGGAAGGAGGACGATCAAGAAATGAAGAGTGGGAAACCGAACATTGTTATAGTCGGTATGCTGGATACCAAGGGAAACGAGATTAAGTTCATTGCAGAGGAGATTGCTTATTACGGCGGAAATCCTGTAATTATGAATATGAGTCTCGGAAAGGACGTGGATTGGGCCGATATAAGTTTGGATGAGGTTTTAGCATCCAATGGAACCGTTAAAAAAGAAGTTTTTGCTTCTCCGCGTTCGGAGGCCATTGAAATGGTGGGAAATGCGGGCGCCGCGAAAATCGTGCAGCTCTATGAAGAAGGAAAAGTGGACGGGATCATTTCCTGGGCCGGTTCCATCGGTACTACCACTGTGTGCTACGCCATGCGTGCGCTGCCTTTCGGCGTGCCCAAGATCATGATGACTGATATGGCGTCAAGCGACGTTTCCATGTGGATCGGCAACAAAGATATTTATATTATGAATCCTACCGCAGAGATGGGCATCAATGTTGTGACGCGTAAAATGGTGGCCAATGCGGCCGCCGGGATCGTCGCTATGGCCAAGGTGGGCGAAGAAGCGACCCGTGGCGCGCGGCCGCTGATTGCGCTTACGGCGTATGGAACGACCACTCCGCCGGTCAATGCAATTGCAAAAGACATGGACGCACGCGGCTGGGATTCCATTACTATCCATCAGGTTGGTTCCGCAGGCGCCACCATGGAAGATCTGATCCGGTCGGGACAGATCAAAGCGGTGATTGATCTTACGATTGGTGAGCTGACAAACACTATGTATAATAGCCCGTACGGGATGCCTAAAACGTGGACCGGTGAACGGCTGACCGCGGCCAGCGAAGTGGGGATTCCGCAAATCGTCTGCCCGGGCGGCATTGACCAGAGCGCCTGCGGTGCAATTGAGTCTGTGCCCCAGAAATATTTGGATGACTTCAAGACGGGAAAACGCAAGGGCTATCATGATACCTGTGCGCCTTATATCCATAATGCAGGCGTAACCATCATGGTTCCTACGTTGGATGAGATTGCAGAACTGTGCGATTATATTTCCGAGCGGCTGAATAAGACCAATGGGCCTACTATGTTCATATTGCCTATGCAGGGATGGTCGGCTTACGATCAGAGCGCAGAATTGGCTACCCGTGCGCGCGGATGGTCCGAAGGAAACGGTTGCGGGCCGGTATGGGAACCGGATGAAGAAGAACCCCGGTGGTCGCGCCGGGCGACGCTTATGCGGCGGCTGATGGATGAAAAACTGACGAAAGACAACGACAATCTTGACTATATGGTGTGCGATATGCATATCCTGGACAAAGAATTTTCCGACCTTTGCTATAAAGTGATGAGCGATATGCTGGACGGAAAATGGGTAAAAGGATTGTACAGGGACGTACCGAAAGTGCTAAAATAAAACAAAGCGCAGCACCCGTACAGACTGCGGGTGCTGCTTTATTATTGGCAAATAAAAAATTAATTTAGAGAGGATGGAATATGGATAAAAAGACAATTGTGATCGGCTGTGACAACGCGGCGGTTTCCTTAAAGGAGACCATCAAAAATTATGTGGAATCGCTTGGGCATGAAGTGGAGGACGTTGGATGTTTTACAACCGAAGATCCGACCGTATATCCGCTGATTGCCCAAAAAGTGTGCAATGCCCTTGCGGACAGCAACTTTGAAAAAGAAGGTATCCTGATCTGCGGAACGGGCATCGGCATGGCCATGACGGCCAATAAATGCAAAGGGATCCGTGCGGCGGTTTGCCACGACAATTTTTCCGCTGAACGCGCCAAGCTTTCAAACGACGCAAACGTTTTGTGCATGGGAGAACGGGTGATCGGGGCCGAGCTTGCAAAAAAAATTACCAAAGAATGGCTTGCCTTGAATTTCAAGGACGGACCGTCCACGCCCAAAGTAAACGCCATAAAAGATATAGAAAAGGATAACTTTAAATAATGGATAAAGTGTATTTAGGCTCTAATCTGAAGATGTATAAAACCATATCGCAGACGCAGCAGTTTCTTGCGCGCCTGGCCGAACTGACGGCGGACATTGACCGCAAAAAAGCAACAATATTCATTGTGCCGTCTTATACGGCTCTGGACCGGGCCAAGCAGACGGTCACCAGCGAACAGGTCATGATTGGCGCGCAAAATATGCATCCGGAAGAAGAAGGGCAGTTCACCGGCGAAATATCTCCGCTCATGCTGCGTGAGATCGGGGTGGATATTGTGGAAATAGGTCATTCCGAGCGGCGGCATGTGATGGGTGAAACAGATGAGCAGGAACGTCCGAAAGTCTTGTCCGCTTTGCGCCACGGGTTCACCGCGCTTTTGTGCGTAGGCGAGACGGGAGAGCAAAAAGAGCTGTGCCTGAGCGACGAGGTTCTTTCAACGCAGCTCAAGATCGGGCTTGCGGACGTAACGCCCGATATGCTTAAGCGGCTGTGGATTGCCTATGAACCTGTTTGGGCGATCGGCGTGAACGGGGTGCCCGCAAGCGCGGCATATGCGGACGAAAAGCATGCTGTGATCAAAAAAGTTCTTCGGGAACTGTTTGGAGAAAAATCGCTTGAGATCCCGGTTTTGTACGGGGGCAGCGTGAATATGGAAAACTGCGAAGAGCTTTCCGCCTGCCCGCATATTGACGGACTGTTTGTGGGGCGGAGCGCCTGGGATGCCGATAACTTCAATCAGTTGATCCGAAAGGCGATTGTATCGCACAATAAAGGAAAACTGTAAAAACCCCGGGAGATGCGCTCATGCAGATAACAATATATCCGACATATGCGCATGCAGATGAAAAGGAGCTGGGCGGCAAAACGGCGATCGTGATCGACGTTTTGCGGGCGACGTCCACCATCACATCCGCGCTTGAAAATGGATGCAGAAGGATACTGCCGGTAGAAAAAAAAGAAACGGCTTTTCAAAAAGCAAAAGCGCTTTCAAAAACCGAAGAAGTTTTGCTTGGAGGAGAAAGGGACGGCGTAAAGATCCCCGGATTTGACTACGGAAATTCCCCGCTGGAATACGGGCGGGAGGCGGTGGCGGGCCGGACGCTGGTAATGTGCACCACTAACGGGACGCATGCGATCAAAAAAGCGGCGGCTGCCCGGGCCGTATATCTTGGATGCCTGAACAATGCGGGGGCCGTAGCGGAAAAAGCCGTGGCAAGCGGGCGGGACATTGCAATTATCTGCGCGGGTACGCGCCTTGCGTTTTCGGTGGATGACATCGCCGCAGCAGGTGCGATTGTCAGCCGTGTTCTTAAGGGTTCAAAGGCCGGCCTGGATGATCTTGGCCGTACGGCCTGTTGGCTTTATGAGAACAGTAAAAACAATCTGCGGGCGCTGATTGCGGATTCGCGGCCATACCGGACGCTCGTGGCCCTTTGTGCACAAAAAGATATTGAGTACTGCCTTAGGGAAGATATTTTCAGGAAGGTTCCCGTTTTTGCGGACGGAGAGATCCGGTAATGTTTTACGGAAAAAAATACCGGCAGCCGTGGCTGCCGGTATTTTAAAACCAAAAAGAAACATAAAGGCGCGTTTACAGGTGCGTTTCCAGATAGGTACGCAAGTTTGCAGAGCGGGCAAGCCCAAGCTTCTTGCGGATATTGAGCCGGTGGTAGTCCACGGCTTTTTGGGTGACAAACAGGCGGTCTGCAATTTCTTTCGACTGGTAGCCTTCCTTAATAAACGTGGCAACCTGAAGCTCTCTCGGCGTGAGCCTTGCAATGGAAGGCGGCCTTTTTTTTGTGATGGGATAGACAATTTCGTCTATAATACCGTTGACCAGGTCTATGTCTTTGACACCCGCTGTCTTTTTTAAATAATTTAAAGAAGGCTTGATGAACTTTTCCACGTTGGTGGCAATGGTGTCTTCCAGATCGTTTTGGGACCTTTCACGCTGGTTTAAGATTTGGATGAGCATTTCATTTTGCTTTTCCAGCGCCTTGAAGCGCTGTTCGATCTCCGCTAAGTTATTGCGTATGAATTTTTGGAAGGTAATGTCGCGGATGTATTCAATGATTAAAACGATCTCGTCTTTCTGATTGAATACGGGAATGGAGAAAAGCTCGTGCCAACCGGTCTTATGGTCTTTGCGGTTGTAGCTCACTACGCTCATATGCGGCTGTTTGTCCTGAAGCGTCTGCAGGGTCGGGCAGTTTTCACAGGGGGTGGAACGCTGGTGGTAAATGCTGTAGCATTTACGGTTGAGGGCACTTTCCGCATTTCCGTCCTGCAGGTAAAGGCTGGAGATGGTGGTGTTGACGTACAACACATTTAAATTTGTGTCCAGCACGCTGACGCCGTCCTGGATGAATTCCAACAGAGTATGAAAAAAGCTGGAACTGTCAAAAAATTCGTCCCGGTTTTCGACTACGATCTTTTTTGTGGCGTTTGGGGAAAAGATCCACCCGAAGCCTGTTTCGTTCATACGCGCCTCCGTTCTCTGACAACTAGTATATCAATCATTATACTAGGGATATTGGTATGTGTAAATATCCTTTTATAAAAATGAAAACAACGAATTTACTAAGATAAAGGCTAGTATAAAATATTACTAGCGAAATCCTGGTAATAACCATGTGTTTTGTTGGTATTGTATATGGCGGGACAAAAAGTATAATAGAATATAAGAGCATACTTTCAATTCAATTTACCAAACAAAAAAAGGAGGAAAATAATTTGAGTAACAAAGATACAGCTTTGGGTCAGCCGATTAAAGTCGGTACAAAGACCGCAAAAAACAGATTTTGTATCAATGCTATGGAATGTTGCGACGCAAGTCCGTCGGGCGGTTTTTCGGAAAGGTCACTTGAGCGTTACCGTAACCTGTTTGAAGGCGACGCGGGCGTAATTGTCTTTGAATCCATTACCATGCAGTATGACAGCCGTGCAAGAGATATGCAGATCAGTCTGCAGCCTGACAATAAAGACAACATTAAGGAATGGGCAAAGTTCATTAAAGACATGAAGGCCATCAATCCCGATCCGCTGCTGATCGTCCAGCTTAACCACTCGGGCGAAATATCCGGCGGTGGCGGCCAGAAACGCGTATGCGTAAAGCCTTTGCATGGTTTTGGCGGCGATGTGATCGACGCGGAATATGTGGATGAAACGATCGAACAGTTTGTGAATGCCTCTAAGGTTCTTTATGATCTGGGCGCAGACGGCGTTGACCTTAAATTCTGCCACGGCTATTTCGGTTCACAGATCCTGCGTCCCTATAATGACCGCAACTGGAAATACGGCGGTCCCTGGGAAAACAGGAGCCGGTTTGCTTTTGACATGACCGAAAAGGTCCGCAAAGTGGTAAACGATCCGAGCTTTATTGTCGGTTCCAAAGTGTCCATGTGGGAAGGTTTCCCGGGCGGACAGGGTTCAGCTGGCCCGGATACCGCAATTATGGACTTGACAGAGTCCATTGATCTTGTAAAAGGTCTGGAGGAGCGCGGCGCAAACTTTATTTTGGAGTCCACCGGCGCACCTTCTATTACCATGGCTCTGCATATGCCCGACAAGGCAAAGCCGGATGATGTTTATCTGCATTTCACCATGGCGAAAACAATTAAAGAGAACATGAAGAATCCGGATACGGTTGTGATGGGCGGAGCATATTCTGTCCTGAACAAGGGCAAGAATAATCTGCAGGCCGTACAGCCCGACTGGAACTCCATGTTCCACTGGGGCAATTACAACATTGAACACGGTTATGCCGATATGATCTCTCTGGGCCGCCAGTCTCTGGCCGATCCTAAACTGCCCGCAAAGTACATGGCGGACAAAGAAGAAGAGATCAAATGGTGTACAGCATGCGACAATTGCGTTGAACTGTTGATCAGGCAGCAAAATGTCGGATGTTGCACATATAATAAGCCGTATACCAAGATCTTAAAGGATGTCCGTGCCGAAAAAGGCAAGCTGAAATGGAAACTGACCTGATTAAAAGGAAAAAGTAATATAAAGAGGTCCGGTAAAAGGCGTTTCCTCCTTTTGGCCGGGCCTCTTTAAATAAGCCCCTTTTAAAAGTGTCCCTTTTGGGGTGCGGATGGTTTTGCGGGGCGAAAAAGGACCGTTTTTATAAACAGGCAACAAAACCCTTGTCTTTCATGTGTTATCCCTTATAATAGAAACGTACGGATAAAGGAAGCTGTGGGGTTTTATTTATGGATAATCAGTCGCAAATGAAAATAAAAGTACAAAAAGACGGCCCGTATCTGGTTTGCGGAAATGTTCCGCTGGAAGAAAAAATCATTGTGCCTGAGGGGCACGGCGTCAAATATGAACAGGGCAGAACGTTTCCGCAAAAGGAGACTTATGCTCTTTGCCGTTGTGGGCGTTCATCTACCATGCCGTTTTGTGACGGTCACCATTCGCACGGGTTTGACGGCACGGAAACCGCAAACCGCCGGCCGTTTTTTGAGCGGGCAAGGTATACCGAAGGGCCGGGACTGGTACTTGCGGATGTGATTTTTCTTTGCGCGTTTGCACGCTTCTGCCACGGAGAGCACGGCGATTCCTGGAGCCTGACCATGCAGTCGGACGACCCTGAGCTGTGCGCGGAAGCGCTGAAGACAATTTGTGATTGCCCGGCCGGAAGGTTGGTTGCACTCGACAAAGAAACAAGAGAACCGATCGAGCCGGTGCTGGAACCGGGGATTGTAATTTTGCAGGATCCGTCCAGGCGCTGCAGCGGGCCGCTTTGGGTAAAGGGCGGTATCCCTATAGAATCATCCGAGGGATTCGTATGGGAAGTCAGGAACCGCGTAACTCTCTGCCGGTGCGGAGAATCGGAAAACAAACCTTTTTGTGATGCTATGCATGTCTCCGTGCGTTTTCACGACAAATAGAAAAAAATGCTTTAGCCTGCCTGCCGCTTTTAGCCGCCGGCAGGCTTTTTTGATTTTGAAGACGGAATTGAATAATGAAAAATTTGAAAATGGGTATATTTTTTTGCAATATACCTTGACAGGCGAAGTAAATATAATTACAATGTATATAAATTGAATATATATTCCAGGAAAGGGGATGACAGGATTGTCTATTACGTCCGACCTGGTCAGAGGGCACACGGAAACAATTATACTGGCTCAGCTGATGGAGAAAGACAGCTATGGATATGAGATCAATAAGTCGATTCAGATGAAAACAAACGGCCAGTATGAACTCAAGGAAGCCACGCTGTATTCTGCGTTTAGGCGGCTTGAGGCGGCAAAGATGATTGAGTCTTACTGGGGTGATGAGACAACCGGCGCCCGGCGCAGGTATTACCGGATTACCAAAATGGGAAAATTGCTTTACGAAAAGAACAAAGAAGATTGGGAAGAAACCAAACGGCTGATCGACAGCCTTATCTAACGGGGGGTAGGAAAAGGAAATGGAAGAGAAATTACGCGGTTATTTGGAAGAACTTTTTGCAAATGCGCCAAAAACCACGCGGACGATTGAACTGCGTGAAGAACTGTATCTGAATTTAAAAGAAAGGTATCAGGATCTTTTGGACAAAGGCGCAAGTGAAGAAGAGGCCTTTGAAATTGTAAAGAGGAGCATAGGAGACGTAGATCGTCTGATCCATGAGATCAACGAACCGGACCCGGCCGGAAAAGCGGAAATGGAAAGAAACCGCAGGCAAAGCGCAAAATTCAAGGCTATTGCGGTAGCTATGTATATTTTAAGTCCGCTGGCCATTATCCTGCTGGGTACGATGGGGCAGCCGATTCCCGGCCTGGTGGTGATGTTTGCACTGATTGCAGGAGCAACTTCCCTTTTGGTATACAATAATATTGTGCATCCCAAATATACAAAAATGGATGATACAATGGTAGAAGAGTTCCGGGAATGGAAAGCGGCCCATGCAGCCCGGGAAGAAAAGAAGAATCTGTATTCGGGTATCGTATGGCCGATTATTGTAGTGCTGTATTTTCTGATCAGCTTTACTACGGGTGCCTGGTATGTAACCTGGGTGATCTTTATTCTGGGTGTGGTGGTCCAAAAGCTGGTAAACGCCATTGTAAACAAGTAAGGAGATGTGAAGCATGAGCAGGATTGTAAAAATTGTAATTTTATCGGTGGTTGCCGCCTTACTGATCATACTGCTGGTTTTTGGGATTGCCGCACAAAATGTGATTTATTTTTCGGCCGGGAGGATGATGTTTGGCGAACAGACCGGGCAGGTAGAAGGTACGGCGGTTTCCGAATTTGAAGCGGATGCCGGAGAGATTCGTAATATCCGGCTGGATTTTGTAAGCGAATCCATCAAGGTCGTGGTGACGGATGAAGACACGATACGCATCGAAGAAAAAAGCAGCCGGGAGCTGAGTAAAGACGCGGTGATGGTTGCCGGAGTAAGCGGAGACACGCTGAGTGCGGTAAGCGGACTTAAAAATAAATGGATGGGACTGTTTAACCTGGTGGACACCGGCTATATAGAAGTAACGCTTTACGTGCCCGCAGATTATCAGGGCAATATGGGCCTGTATTCCTCTTCCGGAGAAATCCGGGTTGAACAAGCAAAAGCCGATACGCTTCGGCTGAGTAGCGTTTCGGGGGCATTATATGTCGGCGGCGCCGCAGCGGAAACGTTTGAACTGGATACTACTTCCGGGGAGATCGCGGTGAAAGGGGGCTCTTACGGACGGGTGAATGCAGACAGCGTATCGGGAGAAATCCTTTTGCAGGCAGATCGTATGGAGAGCGTTCAGGCCGATACTACCAGCGGAAGCGTTGTTGTTGAAGCGGGCGGTATGCCCCAAAAAATAGACGTGAATACGGTTTCGGGCAGTGTCGATCTGCTTTTGCCGGACAACGACGGCTTCACACTGGATTTTGACAGTGTTTCGGGCAGCCTGAGCAACAATTTTGAGATGGTGAACAACGTGCATGGAAACGGTGATGTTACCGTCAGTGTGGATACGGTTTCAGGATCTTTGGATATAACAAAAAGATAAAAGGGTGAACTTATATAAAAAAAGCGCCATCCGGCGCTTTTTTTATATTCTTTAAATTTTATTGCTGTGCCTGGCTCAAAGCGTCCTGAACGGCTTCCATGATGCCTTGGCTGGAATAAGTTGCACCGGAAACGGCATCTACCGAAGAAGACTGTGCAGAGATGATATCCTCGCTGACCGAGCTGAAAGCCCGCTCAAAATAAGGTGCGTCGTCGCCGTAGGAAATGGTCGTGATGTCGGTGATCACACCATCCTGAATGGTTACTTCTACCTGCGTGGTCGCTCCGCGAAAGCCGGTTCCTGTTCCGGTATACGTGCCGTCCGCATACTGTGAAGCGGTGACGGTATCTGTGGATGCGGACTCGGTTGCCGCGGCAGCAGAAGAAGTATCGGTCTGTGCCGTGTCTGTTGTATCCGTCGCAACCGAATCGGTCAGCGTATCTTCCTGGCCGCCCCGCCAGCGGTTGCCCGATTCGGACACGGTGGTTGATCCGGAGGCGTCGGTTTCCAGTGTTGCTTCTCCGCTGGCGCTGCCAGTGTCTGCAGAAGTTTCAATCTGTACAGATGATGATTCGTCGGTCGCGGAGGCCGCCAGGGCGAGGCCTGCGAAGCCGTATGTACCGGTAATGCTTATGGCGGCCATGGTGCCCGCAAGCAAAGGGCGCACATTGCTGCCCGCAAAAGAATAAGATGCGTTACCCCGGGGACAGGCAGATACGCATTGCAGGCATTCGATGCATTCTCCGGTATGGATGGTGCCGCTTTTGTATAAGGGGATGCCCATTGCACACGCGTTGGAGCAGACACGGCATTTGCCGCATCCGGCGGTAGGCTTTTCGATGCGGGTCAGCTTAAAGAAAGAGAGAAGGGCGAACACTGCACCGAGCGGGCAAAGGTATCTGCAAAAAAACCGCTGTATGAAAACCGAACCAACGGTAATCAGTGCAAAAAAGATAAATCCGAGCGTCAAATTGGTGAGGACATAGCCGATGGCGGGAACACTGCCCACTGTGGCGATCATACCAAAAACATCCCAGGGACTGGCAGAAGAAAGGGAAGGGATATCCAGTGTCCAAAGAAAGACGACAGCGAAAATCAAAACGCCGTATTTTACAAATTTAAGCGCCCGGTCCGCCTTTTGGTTTATCCGGACATTGATACGGAACACCTTATGGACAATCTTGTAGACAAAGTCGCCGAATGCGCCGAATGCGCACATCCATCCGCAGAAAAATCTGCCAAGAAGGATGGTGACCGGAACAATAGCAATCAGTTCCACTACCTGGGGTAAAAGTTCGACCAGATCAAAAGAACCTCCGATCAGGCTGGACCAGACAAGTTTCAGATCGAAAAATGCGTTGATATACAACGCGGGTAAAAATATAAAGAAAACGATTTGCACGGCAAGGCGGATGATTTGCAGAAAATCTTTTTTGCCTTTTCGCTTTTTTGCGTGCATTTCCATTTTATTGTACCTCCTTTAAAACGTAGGGGGAAAAAGACAAACCGGGTGTTTTGATTATGCTTAAATCTTCTGTTAAGAAAAGGGCTTGGATCCCGGCATCCGAGAAAAATCCTTCGGCATCGTCTTTGAGAAGAGAGAGGCCTTCTTTTGGTCCCAAAACAAAAAGGGCGGTTGACAGCGCGTCTGCAAGGACGCCCGAAGGCGAGGAAACCGTGACCGAAAGCAGGCCGCTTTGAGCGGGCATTCCGGTGTGCGGGTCTAAAATATGGTGAAAACGTTTTTTGTCTTTAATAAAAAATCGTTCCCCCACTCCGGATGTTACAACAGAAGAATCTCTTATATCCAGCGAAACCAGGCTGTTTCCACGGGGCATGAGCGGATTTTGTACGCCTACTCTCCAGGGACGCCTTTTAGGGCTTTCGCCCATGGCTACAATGTTGCCGCCAAGATTAATAAGCGCATTTTGAATGCCGTGCGCCAGAAGGATCCTTCTGATTTCATCGCCGGCATATCCCTTTGCAATTCCACCCAGATCTACTGCCATGCCCGGCCGCGCAAGAAAGGCGGTGGATGACGAATGGTCTATTTTGAGGTCTTCAATGCCCTTTTGCATGAGCCCGTCTTTTATCTGGCTGGGAAGCGGTATAAAACTGGCGCGTTTTCCTACGCTCCAAAGTTCGCAAAGGGGACGCAGCGTGATGTCAAAAGCGCCGTTCGTGATGCGCGCGCAGGTTTTGGCCAAAAGCAGCAGAGCGGCGGTGTCCGGATGAAGAGATACCGGCCGGATTCCGGCAGCCGCATTCAGGCGACAGATGTCGCTGTTTAATTGAAAAGCGGACATCCGGCTGTGGATCTGAAGTACCCTGGCCATTGCCTCATCCGCTGCGGCATCGCCGCCGCTTTCGAATGTAGATATTGAATTCATGGTTCCCAGTGCAAAAAAAGTTCTGCCGGTTTGGGTGCTTCTCATATGAAACCTCTCCTTGCTTTTGTTTTATCATAAACAAAATGTATGTCCATTCAATGAATTTTTGTGGATTATGCGTGTTAAAAGGATGAATTTTTTGTGAAAAAAACGCCATACAAAAAACATAATTTTGCAGAAAAAAAAGCCTCTTTTACAAAAAGAGGCTTTCCTGATTTCAAAGATATCTTTTTTCCGTTCGCCTATTCATTCATGCTTCGTATATGGGAGATATAAGAAAGGCAATATTCGTCCTGTCCGGCAACCGCAAGAGAGGCTAACAGTGCGGTTTTGACGGATGGAGAAGTGATGTCCAGTATTGCGCTTTGAAGGCCGGCCGCGATGGCCGCGGACAGGAAAGCGCAATTTATATTAACGCGCCGGGGAAGGCCGAAGGAAACGTTGGAAACACCGCATATGGTTTTTATATCCGGGTCAATTTTGCGGATCTCGCGAATGGAAGCAAGCGAGACCATTAGATTATCGTCCGCAACTGCGACCGATTCAGCCAGCACGTCCATATATATTTTATGAGCGGGAATCCCGGTGGCCGTAATAGTGTCGACCAGCCGTTTTGCGTTTTCCGCACGTCCCTTTGCAGTGTGAGGGATACCGTTTTCATCCATGGGCAGGGCTACAAGGGAGGCGCCGGCCTCGCGGACGATGGGAAGCAGGGAGAGGCGGTCGGACAGTGTGACAGAATTAACGATCACCGGCCGGTCACCTAGCCCTCCGATTACAGCTTCAATCACTTTTGGAGAAGGAGAGTCCAACATGACGCCGCTGTTTGAGTGGGCGAGGACCAGGCCGGAAAGCCAGCGCATGCTTTGCATTTCATCACTGCCGACGGCGGTGTTGACGTCTTGGTAGTCTGCGCCGGCTTCCGCCTGCGCGCGAATAAGGGCGGTAAGGGTCTCTTCGTCTTTCTCCTGTACGGCCTGCTGTGTTTTTGGAATAGAGGTATTCAGTTTTTCTCCAACAATAATCATACTTTTTGGCTCCTTATTTTTTGGACCAGGCCGGCGGCCAGGTCTACTTTGCCCAGAGGGGTCATAATATAGTAACCGTCGCAAAACGACTGTGTTTGCCGGACGATGTCCATACAGAAATCCAGGGAGATCTCGCGGACCTGCGCGGCTTCTTTTCCTTGCAGGCGCCCTATAAGAGAGGCGGGGATGGAAATCCCGGAGACCTCATTGTTTAAAAACAGGGCGTTTTTGAGACTGGCAACCGGCAGGATGCCCGCCAGAATGTAAGCATCCAGTTCTTTTTTTGCAAAAGCGAGGTTCTGGATCGCTTTTTTTGAAAACAAGGGCTGGGAAAGCAAAAATTGTGCGCCGTTTTCAATTTTACGCCGGGCGCGGGCCAGCTCGGCTTTAAACTGGGTTGCGTTCGGGTTGATGGCTGCGCCTATGTAATAGGGAGAGGCGGCAAAAAGATCTTCGTTCAGACGGCGGACATATGCGATAAGACCGGCCGCATTAAAACTGAAGACCCCTTTGTATTCTTCGCGGTCGGCTTGGGCGATAGGATCCCCGGTGATCAAAAGAATATTCTGAAGATGCTCAATCTGGCCTGCAATGAGCGCGGCCTTGATGCCGATGTGGTTGCGGTCCCGGCAGGACAAATGCGGTAGGACTTCCATCCCGGCTTCTCTTTTGATACGTGCCGCAGTCATAATGCTGTCTGCGCGCGTACGGGCCAACGGAGAATCGGCTACGGTTATAAGGTCCGCGCCTGCGTCGCGGAGCGTTTTTACGGATTGCGCCGTCAGGTCTGCATCCGGCCGGATAGGCGCATCCAGTTCTACCGCCAAAATTTTTTTACCCGCCGCAAAGCTTGCAGCCAGTGGATTTTGGATTGGGCTTCGGGGGCGGACGGGAGGCGCTTCGCATACAACAGAGGCGGAGACGGGCGGCCCTCCCTGTATTTTTTCTATCATTTGCCGGATGTGTGCGGGGGTGGTTCCGCAGCAGCCGCCCAAAATGCGTATGCCGAGCAAATGGATATCCTTGGCCTTTTCTGAAAAGTATTCAGCGTTGTCCAGGTATACCGTCCGTCCGTTCAGGGTAGAGGGGTATCCGGCGTTGGGCATAGCGGCCAGAGGTTTTTTGAAAGGACAGATCTCCCGGAGAAGGTCATACATATGGCTAGGTCCGCACAGACAGTTTAGACCTACCACATCCACATAGGGGGAAGCGGCCGCGGTTTCCATGATTTTTTTGTAAGAGTAGCCCCGGCTGGTCATACCGTCCTGCGAGACGGCAAAAGAAACAATGACCGTCGGATCCGCAACCTTTTGCCTGATCAGGGAAAGGGCGGGGACGATGGAGTCAAACTCATTCAGTGTTTCAAAGATAAAATTAGTCGCGCCGCATTCTATAAATACTTTGGCGATAAATTTATATTCTTTCGAGGCATCCAATTTTGAAGATACAATGCAACCGATGTCCGCAAAAACAGCCGTGCCGGTACCCCGGGCGGCCTGAAGGGCCAGCTTATATCCGCTTTTGATCATGTCGGCGCGCTGTTGCGTGCCTTCTGTTAAAAGCGGGTTGACACCAAAAGTGTTTGTCTTAATGGCGTTTGCACCGGCCTTGATATATTCTTTGTGGATGGCGAGCACGGTCTCCGGGTCGCTGATATTTGCGGTTTCACAGAAGATGTTTTTGTGAAATTTTGAATGATAATAAGTGCCGAACGCCCCGTCAAAAAAAAACGGAGCTTTTCCATGGATAAAATCCAACACGGGTTCCTCCCTTTTTTGATATACCAGTATAATAATACATCAAATCGGACAAAAAAAAAATATGGCAAATAAAAGACCGGGCAAAATCTCCCGTGGACGGAGAGGATAGCCGCCGTTGACAAAATTTTGTATTTGGAATACAATAAATGCAAATAGGAATCATTTGCATTTAAGGGGAATGTGTTATGAAAATAAAACAATTTATATCGGCGGCACTGGCCCTGTTGCTTGCGGCGGCACTGCTTGCGGGCTGTACGGGAGAAACAAAGGAGGAAGATACAGCTTTTGCAGAAGACAGCGTGACCATTGCCGCATCTTTTTATCCGATCTATATTATGCTGCTGAATGTGGCCGCGGATATGCCGGGGGTTGAGGTGGTGGATATGACACAGCCGACGACAGGCTGTCTGCATGATTATTCCGTTACAACGGGAGATATGAAAAAGCTGGAGGATGCGCAATATCTGGTTATCAACGGGGCTGGGATGGAGTCTTTTATGGACAAAGTGATCGAGCAGTTCCCCGATCTGATCATCATTGATTCAAGCGAGGATATCCCGCGGCTGCCGGGTGCGGACGGAGATAATCCCCATTTTTGGGTGAGCATTTCCGACGCGATATTGCAGGTCAGAAATATCGGCGAGAGCCTGGCCTCCCTGATGCCCCAGCGTGCCGATGAATTTTTGGCCAATACGGAAACCTATGTAGCGAAACTTGAAGCGCAGCGCGAAAAGATGCATGCGGCACTTGACGATTTGCCCAACCGGGATATTGTTACCTTTCATGAAGCTTTTCCCTATTTTGCCGAAGAATTTGATTTGAACATCGTAGGGGTGATCCAGCGGGAACCGGGCTCCGAGCCCAGCGCCAAAGAATTGGCCGATACGATCGATATGATCAACAGCCTGGATGTGAAAGCGCTTTTTGCCGAGCCGCAATATTCGGCTGACGCAGCCCAGACCATTGCGCAGGAAACGGGAGCGACCCTGTATACACTGGACCCGGCCGTGACCGGTCCTATGGAAAAAGACGCTTACATTGAGATTATGGATGAAAATCTGATTGTTTTAAAAGAGGCGCTTTCATGAACGGTGAGTACGAAGGACCCGTATGCACGAGCGGCCTTTGCTGTACACGCATACAGAATTTTGGCGTTACGATTGGAAAATATGAAATATTAAAAGATGTGAACCTGCACATACACTGTGGAGAACTTACCTGCCTGATCGGCCCGAACGGTGCAGGGAAAAGCACATTGTTAAAAGCAATCCTGGGTCAGGTTCCGCATACCGGTGAACTGGTTTTTCTGGACGGAAGAGACAGGATATGGCGCAAACCGAAGATCGGCTATGTTCCGCAGAAACTGGAACTGGATACGACTTCACCGACCAGCGTATATGATTTGATAGCCTCCGCTTTGTCCGACAAGGCTGTGTGGGCATTTCATCCCAAAGAACTGCACAATACCGTGCTTAAAAATCTGGAACGGGTGAATGCGGCCCATTTGATTGGCCGCAAACTGGGAGCGCTTTCGGGGGGAGAATTGCAGCGTGTGCTGCTTTCTTTGGCATTAAATCCTGTTCCGGATCTTCTGCTTTTGGACGAGCCGGTTTCCGGCATTGATCTTGCGGGCCTCAAACTTTTTTACAAGACGGTTTCGGACTTAAGGCGGGAGTATCACCTGTCCATTATTCTGGTTTCCCATGATTTGAATCTGGTTATGAAATATGCGGACCGGGTAGCTCTTTTAAACGACACGACCATACAGGCGGTGGGAACGCCGGAAGAAGTTTTCAGAGATAAAAAAATGGCCGAGATATTCGGGCTGGATCTGATAGATGGCGGGGAGGACAAGGCATGAATGAGATCTACCGGGTAATGGATATTCTTTTGCAGTTTGACTGGGCCGAACATACGTTTATGAAAAACGCTTTTCTTGGCGTTTTGCTCGTTACGCCCGCCTTTGGCCTTCTTGGGACAATGGTGGTGAATAACCGGATGGCTTTTTTTGCAGATGCACTGGGCCATTCCGCGCTGACCGGCATTGCGATCGGCGTGCTGGCCGGAGTGGGGCAGCCCATATGGTCTATGGTGCTTTTTTCCGTGTTGCTTTCTTTTGCGATTATGGCGGTAAAACGAGCCAATACGGCTTCCACAGATACCATTATCGGCGTCTTTTCATCGTCGGCAGTTGCACTGGGAGTGGTCTTGCTTTCAAGAAGCGGCGGATTTGCTAAATATTCCTCATTTTTGATTGGAGATCTTTTGAGCATCAATGCGTCGGATCTGCTTTTGCTGTTGATCACGCTGGTGGTGATTGTTGCCCTGTGGTTTTTGATATTCAATAAATTGCTGCTGGTAAGCGTGAATCCTTCGCTGGCGCACAGCCGGGGCATTCGCGTAAATCTTTATGAAACACTTTTCACGGTGTTGACGGCGGTGGTGGTGACGGTTTCCATTCAATGGGTAGGCGTCCTGATCATCAGTTCGCTGCTGGTGCTGCCGGCGGCGGCCGCGCGTAATATTGCCCGAAATACGCGGCAGTATCATTTTTATTCGGTAGTAATCGCTTTGGTTTCGGGGATATCCGGGCTTATTTTATCATATTATTGGGATACCGCCAGCGGCGCCACCATTGTTTTGATTGCGGCTATGTTTTTTGCCGTAACTTTTGCGGCCGGGCGCGTACGCCGCTGAAAACCGCAAGTATGCAGGAAAGGGAGGGAAAACATTGGACGCGAGCATATACACACAAAGAGCCGGCGGCTTTGAAGGCGCAGATAAGGCGCCGGATCATTGGCCGGAAGGAATGAAAAGAACGAAACAGCGCAGCTGCGTTTTTTCAGTATTAAAAAGCGCGGACACGCCTTTGAGCGCTGCGGATATTTACGGGAAAATCGGAAAGGACGCGGGAGCCCTTTCTACCGTTTACAGGATATTGGAACTCTTTACAAAAGAAGGGCTGGCTATGCGGACCGTTCTGTTGGACGGCGGGGCAGCGGTCTATGAACTGGACCGCCACGAGCACAGGCATTATGCCGTTTGCCTTAAGTGCCATAAAATTGTTGCCCTTAAAAATTGTCCGATGGAAACGTTTACGCCGGATGTGAAAGAGGATAATTTTCATGTTTTGGGGCATACGCTGGAACTGCAGGGAATCTGCGGGGAATGCTATAAAAAAAACACATAAAAGCAAGGAGGGTGTATGGTCAGGATCGATATTATATCCGGATTTCTGGGAGCAGGGAAAACCACTCTTATCAGGAAAATCTTGCGTGAGAAACCAAAAGACGAGTTGATAGCTCTTATTGAAAACGAATTTGGCGATATCGGCATTGATGGGGAATTGGTGAAATCCGGAAGCGTTCAGGTGCGTGAAATTTATTCCGGATGCATCTGCTGTACGCTGGCCGGCCAGTTTGAACGCGCACTGACCGAATTGATCGACAAGCACCGCCCGGACAGGATAATGATTGAACCGACCGGGATTGCAAAGCTTTCGGATGTTTTGCGCGCCTGCGCCTCTTCGTTGAAGCGTAAGGATGTTCGGATGGGCATGTGCTTGGTGGTCGTCAATGTACTGAACTACGATATGTATATGAAAAATTGGCCCGAATTTTTTTCGGACCAGATTATACACGCAAAAACGGTGGCATTCAGCCGGTCGCAGAATGCTCCGCATGAATTACTGGAGCGTGTGTCCGGCGATGTCCTTCGTCTGAACCCCGGTGCGAACATCATGACTACGCCCTGGATGAAAATTTCGGCCGGGACCATTGTTCAGGCTGCGGAGGAGGATGCCTCCGGTTTTGCTCATGAATTGGAAAAAGAAGCCGGACACCGGTTCGGACACCCAAAGGTCGGATGCACTCATCATGCGGAAGGTTCCGAAGCCAGCGGCGCGCACGGCCATGATCATGATGCGGATGCGGTCTTTGATGTGTGGGCGGTTCAGACCGCGCAGATTTATCCTCCGGAGGAATTGGAGGACGCACTAAGAAGCCTTTCGCAAAGCAGTTATGGAACCGTTCTTCGTGCCAAGGGGATTGTGCAGACAGGGAAGGATGCATGGGCGCAGTTTGATTTTGTGCCGGGCGAAACGAAGATTCGTGACCGGGATGCGGATTTTACCGGCCGCATATGTGTGATCGGACAAGAACTTAACAAAGCCGCTCTGAACAAACTTTTTTCGCAAAACTGAACAGAATTCCGTTTTACGGGGCGAATCGCCCTTCTGGGTGATTTTTTGGCTTCGGATTTTGTGATATGCTAAAACAGGAAAAATTGTTTGGCGGAGGATCAAGTATGTATTGTACAAACTGTGGTACGGAAATGGCCGCGGATGCACGGTTTTGTACCGGGTGCGGGGCTAAAGCAAATGCTTTTGCCGCGCCCCGTGCAAAAACGTCATTGGAAGAATTGCGGGAGGAAAGCGTTGCGGTTCCCGTTCAGCTCCGGGTGGGTATGCTAAAAACGCAGACAGCCGTCCTGCTGTTTGGGAGGAGTTATTCTGCACTGATCCGTCTGGAGAAAAAGCAATATGAAAATATTGTTGCTGCGGGAAATAAGGGGGGGAATTATTTTCAAAAAGTAGCCGGGATGATGGCGGCATTTGGCGAATATGCAAAGAAAATGGAGGCGCAGCCGGTCGGGCAGGTTGTAAAAGCGCATCCGGGGAGCGTGCTTTTTGAAGATGTGCAGATCAGGCGTCTTAGAATATGGAACGGATGGGATCCCAGCCGGGAACAGTATGATGATTTTTATTCTTTTGAGCTGCTCGCGGCCGGAGAAAAATATAAGGGCACGCTGGAAAGGAATGTGAATGCTCAGGCCGTAAACGCGCGGCTGCGCGGTATGCTGGGAGGACGTTTTGGATAATCGCATAAAAACGCTGCGCTGGGAAGTTTATGTGCCTATATGGAAAAACCGGTTTATATTGCAGGGGCTGTGGATGGCTATAGGAATACCTTTTTCCGTGCTTATCGTTATTATTATTGTACTGGCCGGCGGAGATATTTTGGGAACAGACGCAAAATACGCGCTTTTTCTTATTGTGCTGCTTTTGGTGCTGACCTATCTTTTGACGCTTTTTGTTTACGGCGGTAAATATGCTCCGGGATTTGTGGTTGACCGGGAGGGAATTACCAACTATACGCAAAGCAGCCAGGCGAAACAAAATAAAATCATGAATACCATTCTGATCATTTTGGGCCTGTATCAAGGAAATTTTACCGCAATGGGTGCGGGCATGATAGCACAGAGCCGCCAGGTTCTCCGTATTAAGTGGAAAAATGTGCGTTGGATACGGTATTATCCCCGGGAGCATACCATCATGGTCAAAGGCGGCTTTGCGGAAAAGATTGCGCTTTTTTGTACAGAAGAAAATTATGAAGAAGTGGCAAACCTCGCTCGGGAAAGGATCGAGGCCGTTCAAGAAAAAAACGGTAGAAGGAACGCACTGTGAAACAAAAAGGGTCCCAAAAACTCGGAGCGCGGATCTTACTTACTTCTTTCGGCGTTTTGCTGCTGCTATACGGGGCCGGCATTTTGTTGTTGGGTGTTGCAGGAAGAGATACGCAGGGTCGGATCACCGAGGTGCGCAGGGAACTGGGGGACCGCAGGGATCCCATGGCCAACCGGTATAGTTATTCTGTCGGGTACGAGTTCGATCTGGAAGACGGAACGGTTGTCTATGGAAACACGAAAACGATCGGGAGTTCTTTTGATGCGGGCATCTCGAAAGGGCCTGCAGAAATTGTGTATTTGTCTGCTTGGCCACATTTTAATATGCTCAAAGCAGATGCGGCGTTTTCACCGGCGCCATTCATATATGTTTTTTTAGGCTTGCTGCTTTTGTGGGTCGCTTATTCCAAAAAAATTTCCTGGTCAAAAAAGAAAAAATGAACCTTTCGTCAAATCGGGGGATGGGGAAGAAAAGGGCTGCCGTGCGGCAGCCCTTTTCGGTTTGTATTCGTTATTTCAGCTGTTCCTCAAGCAGGCAGACGGCGTCTTCAATAAAGCCGGCACAGGGACGAGAGTCATAGTAGGCCTGTGTTCGTTTGCCGGGTTTTGCATCTCCGGGCGTATATTCTTCGCCAATCAAGTCCCGGCACAGGATCGAGCCGTTTTTTTGCCGAAAGGATTCGGCCAGTTCCTGAATGAGGCGGTAGTGGGCCTGTTTTTCGTCGTCCGCATCAGGGGAGACGTACCCTTTTTTTATTCCGGCGACCATAAATGCGCCGGTCAGAGCGCCGCACACTTCCCGAAGCTTGCCCATTCCTCCGCCAAAAGAAGAGGCAATCTTCAGTGCGGTTTCGTCCGTAAGGCCTATATCCTCTGCATAGGCCAGAAAAACCGACTGGCAGCAGTTATAGCCTTGTTCAAAATTTTCCTTTGCCCTTTGAGGGCGGTTTGTGCCTGTGTTTTTCATATCCGTCTCCTCTACTCAATGATTTATGCGCCGATTCCTTCTTCGTCTGAAAACTGGCTGTTATAAAGGTTGGCATAGAAACCGCCTTTGGCCAGCAGGTCATGATGGTTGCCCTGTTCCACAATATCGCCTTCGTTCATAACAATAATCAGATCTGCATTGCGAATGGTGGACAGGCGGTGAGCGATGATGAAGCTGGTACGGTTTTTCATTAAGTTGTCCATCGCTTTTTGAATAAGGACCTCTGTGCGCGTATCTACCGAGCTGGTCGCTTCGTCCAAAATCAGGATTTTGGGGTCGGCCAAAATGGCGCGCGCAATGGTCAGAAGCTGTTTTTCACCCTGGGAGACGTTTCCGGCCTCTTCATTGATTTCCATATCGTAGCCGCCCGGAAGCGTGCGTACAAAGTGATCCACCTGTGCGGCCCGGGCCGCTGCAATTACCTCGTCATCCGTAGCGGTCAGGCGGCCGTAGCGTATGTTTTCCCGGATCGTTCCGCCGGAAAGCCATGCGTCCTGCAATACCATGCCGAACAGCGAGCGGAGATCTCCGCGTGAAAAGTCGCGTATATCGTGCCCGTCCACCAAAATTGCGCCGCTGTTCACATCATAAAAGCGCATAAGCAGTTTGACCATAGTGGTTTTTCCGGCGCCGGTAGGGCCGACAATCGCAATTTTATGGCCTTTTTCAATGTCTGCGGAAAAATCATGAATAATGATTTTGTCTTCCGAATAACCAAAGTGTACATTCTGGAAGGTGACGCGTCCCTCAATTTGGCTGGTGGATACGGGGGATTCTTTTTCCGGGCTTTCTTCTTCTTCGCCTAAGAATTCAAATACACGTTCGGCTGCGGCCATGGTCTGCTGCAGAATATTGGAAATATTGGCGATTTGGGTGATCGGCTGTGTAAACTGCCGCACATATTGAATGAACGCCTGGATATCGCCGACTGCGATCCGTCCGTTTACCGCAAGGTAGCCGCCCAGGATACAGATACCCACATAGCCCACGTTGCTGACAAATTGCATGATAGGCATCATGATCCCGGAGTAAAATTGGGATTTGTGTGCCGACGTGTACAGGGTGTCGTTAAATTTATTGAACTTTTTGAGAGATTCATCTTCCCGGTTGAAGGCCTTCACAATAACATGTCCGCTGTACATTTCTTCAACATGTCCGTTGATATGCCCGAGATATTCCTGCTGCGCGGCAAAATGCTTCTGCGAGCGCTTGACCAAAAACTGGATGATTATAAAGGAAGCGGGAATAATACAGAGGGCAAGCAGGGTCATTTGCCAGCTGATGGTAAACATCATGATCATAATACCGATCAGCATGGTAATGGAAGTAATGATCTGCGTAATGCTCTGGTTGAGCGTCTGGTTTAAAACGTCGATGTCATTGGTAACGCGGGAAAGGACCTCTCCGTGGCTGGTGCTGTCGAAATATTTCAGGGGCAGCTTGTTCATTTTTTGAGAGATGTCCCGCCGCAGATTGTAGGTGACTTTCATAGACACATTGGTCATGATGTAGCCCTGCAGGTAAGAAAAACCGGCGCTGATGACATATAAGATCACCAGCACAAAAACAATGTTGCCGATATATGCAAAATCTATCCCGCTGCCTGTGCCTGTAATCATGCCCATGATGCCTTCGTATATCTTTGTGGTCGCCTGTCCCAGTATTTTTGGGCCCAGGATGGAAAACACCGTAGAGAGGATCGCAAATGCGGCGACCGCAATAAGCGCAACCTTATACCGGCTGAGATAGCGGATAAGCTTTTTCATGGTGCCTCTAAAATCTTTGGCTTTGGCGCCGCCTGCGCCCATCATAGCCGCGGGGCCGCCGCCCATGGGGCCGTGGCCGTTTCCTCTGCGCTGTCCTCCCGGCGGGGTAGCGGCGTTTTGATGATTCGCGTTTTGACTGGAATATTTATCTGAAGCCATTAGCCGAGTTCCTCCTTTGACAATTGGGATGTGGCGATTTCCACATAAGTCTGGCAGGTCTCCATCAGTTCTTTGTGGGTCCCTTTTCCCACGATGCGCCCTTCATCCAGCACAATGATCTGCTGTGCGTTCATGATGGTGCTGATGCGCTGCGCTACGATCAGGACGGTGCTGTTTTCCGTACGGGCCTTAAGGGCCCGCCTTAAGGCCGCATCCGTTTTGAAATCCAGCGCGGAGAAACTGTCGTCAAATATAAATATGGGCGGGTTTTTGACCAGTGCCCGGGCAATGGAAAGCCGTTGTTTCTGGCCGCCCGAAACGTTGGTGGCATCCTGCGCGATGGGGTAATCATATCCTTCGCTTTTTTCGCCGATAAAGTCGTCCGCCTGTGCGATGGATGCCGCCTGCCGTAAGTCTTCGATACTTGCTTCTTCATTGCCGTAACGCAGGTTGGAAGCGATGGTGCCCGAAAAAAGGATGCCCTTTTGAGAGACAAATCCGATTTCTTCGTGCAGGTCGTGCTGGCTGATAGCCCGTATATCCATGCCGTCTATGGTAATGCGGCCGCCGGTCACGTCGTAGAACCGGGGGATCAGGTTGATCAGCGTGGTTTTGCCAGAACCGGTCGATCCGATAAAGGCGGTGGTTTCACCCGGCCGGGCGACAAAATTAATATCTTGCAGTACGTCTTCTTCCGCTCCGTCATAGCGGAAAGATACGTCCTTGAATTCAAGCACACGGCCTTTTTGCCGGGGGAGTTTCCGCGGGTTTTCCGGGTCCTTGATGCTGAGAGGCGTACTTAATACTTCCGCGATGCGCTGTGCCGATACCGATGCGCGCGGGACCATGATGAACATCATGGAAAGCATCAAAAAGGCCATAATGATCAGCATGGCGTATTGCATAAAGGCCATCATATCCCCAATCTGAAGTGTGGATTCTGCAATTTGGTGTGCGCCTATCCAGATGGTGAGGACGGAAACAAGGTTCATGATCAGCATCATGGCCGGAAAGATGTAGATCATCAGCCGGTTGACCGACAGGCTGGTGCCGGTAAGTTCGTTATTGACTTTATCAAAGCGGTCTTCTTCATATTTTTGCGTGCTGAACGCACGGATGACCATCATGCCGCTTAGGTTTTCACGCATGACCCGGTTGATGCTGTCGATCAGTTTTTGCATTTTTTTGAATTTGGGCAGCGCAATGGAGAAAGCAACCAAAATGATGCCCATCAGCAAAATTACGGCCAGCGCGATAATCCAGACCATGGAAACGCTTTCGTTCATCGCCATAATGATACCGCCTATTCCCATAATAGGTGCAAAGGCGATCATGCGGATTCCCATAACCAGAATTGTCTGAACCTGGGTGATGTCATTGGTGGTCCGGGTAATCAGAGATGATGTGGAAAATTTATCAAATTCCTGGTTGGAAAAGTTTTCCACTTTGGTAAAGAGGTCTCGCCGGATATCGCGTGCCACACCTGCCGCCGTTCGTGCGGCCAGATATCCTACAATGATAGCGGCAACGATCCCGATCAGGGAGATAAACAGCATGTATCTGCCTATGCGGAACATGTAGCTGTTTTGGATCTCGGAGATGTCTGCACCAAGTTCCGTATAAAAGTTTTTAACCAGTACGGCACCGGTTTGAGACTGCAGGGTTTCTGGGGTCTGCTGAGCCGCTTCCCGGGCCGAGTCAAATGTCTGGGGGGGAAGCTGTTCAAGCTGAGGCAGAAGGGCATAGACTTCGGAAAAATCAAAATCTGAAAGATCGGTCGAAGTCGAGGTATCCTGGCCCTGCGCCTGTGACTGCTGCTGCATGAAAATAATCATTGTCCAGGACGTTTCTCCAAAGATGGAGTTAAGGCCGCTGCGCTGCGTGTCGTCTATGTTTTTGAGCACATAAATATTTTCTGATTCGATAGCCGGATATTGTTTGGCATAGGAATCAAAATCTTTTTCACTAAGATTATCTTTGCCAACAAGTTCGTAGCTGTCCTCCACCTGTGTTTTCTGGTCTTCGCTCATAAAAGTTGTCATGAGGGTAAGACCGTCCTGGCTGATTGCGTTTGGGACGGAATCTTCAATACCGTTTTGCTGGATACCGACATTTACAATGTCCGACATGTAATTTGGAAGGTACAGGTTGCTCATTGCCTGCACAAAAAGCAAAGCAACGGACAAGATCAGCATCCATATAAACGGTTTTAAGTATTTTGCCAGTTTGATCATAGCGTATCCTTTCTTTAAATATAAAAAATTTATGCCCGGCAGAAGCCGGGGCCGGTTGACATCTTAAAAATTTTTGTCCATGAAATCAAAAGTCTTTTTTAGAAGTCGGATGAATTCCATAGAGTCTTCCTCTCCCAGATAATCTACCAGAAGCAGAGATTTTTCCAGGAAGAATTTACGCTTTTTTTCAAAAAATTCGTGGCCTTTTTTGGTTAGAGACACCAAAACGATACGGCGGTCCTCAGAAGAATCCTGCCGCTGCACAAGGCCTTTTCTTTCAAGATCATTGATAACCGGTGTGATGGCCGAGGGCGGCAGGCGCAGGATCCGGCTGATTTCTGTTGTTTTGAGGCCGGATGTGCCGTTGTGCGATTTAAGCGTAGTGAGTATGCCCATTTCGCTTCTTTTTGTGTGCGCCTGGGAATGATAATGAGTGTGGTGTTTGCGCACATTGGTGAAAGCCAGCATCATCTCCCGCGCAAGTTCTTCTCTTTTCAAAGGACGCCTCCATTAGTTAATAAACATAACATTTATAAATGATAAATATTATGATTCATAAGTATATGGCTCCGGGCGTTTTTTGTCAACTGTTTTTTTGACCTTTTAAATCCCGGGCGCTTGAAGCCTTCATCTATACGGGTTACAATGAAGAAAAAAGAAAGCGAGGCAAACGGATGATCCCTTTTGAAAAGCTGTATGAACAATCGGTTCGCGCTGCTCTTTGCGGGGAGGATATAAAACCGTCCGGCGAGGGCGGCGTTGACCCGCATCATTTAGACTGCCTGCTGAATCCCGAAAAACACCCGCCGGTAATCCGGGTGGGAGACTGTGCCTGCGGTGCAAAGGAATGCAAAGATGCCTGTCTGTTTGATGCCATTCAAAAAGACGAAAACGGCAATGCAAAGATAAGAGAAGAAAATTGCACAGGCTGCGGTGCGTGCATAGACGCATGCGCTGCTAAGAATCTGACGGCTGGCCGGGATGTGCTGCCTGTTTTAAAACTCTTGCAGGACAGCGATGCTCCGGTATATGCGATGATTGCGCCTGCATTTATAAGCCAGTTTAGCCTGAATGTGTCTCCGGGGCATCTTCGGACCGCTTTTAAGAAGCTTGGATTCGCAGGTATGATTGAAGTAGCGTTGTTTGCGGATATCCTTACTTTAAAAGAGGCGCTGGAATTTGACCGTTCCATCCATAAGGATACGGATTTTATGCTGACCAGCTGTTGCTGCCCGGTATGGATTGGGATGATCCGAAAAGTATACAGTCTGTTGGTGCCGCATATACCGCCTTCCGTTTCCCCTATGGTTGCATGCGGCCGGTCCATAAAGAAGCTTTATCCACAGGCAAAGACAGTGTTTATAGGCCCTTGCCTTGCAAAGAAGGCCGAAGCCAGGGAGAAGGATATTGCGGGCGCGGTAGACCATGTGCTGACTTTCAGGGAGATACGGGACGTGTTTGAAATTGCGGGGATTGATCCGCAAGAATGTGAGGAAGACCTGCGGGACCATTCTTCTTTTGCCGGCCGGATTTATGCGCGGACCGGAGGGGTCAGCCGTGCGGTCCAGGACACTTTAAACAGGTTGGTTCCGGGCCGTAAAATTCCGCTTCGGTCTTTGCATGCAGACGGCGTGCCGGCCTTAAAGACGCTTTTAAGCGACGTTATAGGCGGGGATGTGCGTGCGAATTTTATTGAGGGAATGGGTTGCGTAGGCGGGTGTGTAGGCGGGCCAAGGGTGCTTTTGCCCAGAGAAGAGGGGAAAGAGCATGTGGAAGCTTACGGAAAAAATGCGGTATACAAGACACCGGTAGATAATCCGTATGTGATCGAGCTTCTGGCGCGGTTGGGTTTTGAGACAATAGAAAGCCTGACTGAAGGAGAAAATATGTTTACCCGTGACTTAAGCGCCAAATAAAGTCGGCGCAGTGTTTTGGGAGTATAAAAAAAGGCCGCCCGTCAGGGCGGCCTTTTTTTATACTGAAAAATGTGTTCCCTCCTAGCCTGCGGGAACAGCCGTTACTGCGGGCGTGCCCGCAGGAGGCGCTGCGTTTATATATGTCGTGCCGTTGATGGGCGCCCATTTGTAGCTGTGGAATTCTTCTTTGGCAAGCTCAACACCGTTTAAAGACAAATAATGTATATAGGTTTGTACGCTTCTGCCCTGCCGCGCCTTGGCATATACGTAAGAAGCGTTGGGGGCGATGGCTGTGCCGTCGGGAGCCACAGGGGTATTGTATACCATCTGCATTGCTGGCGTGCCGTAGCTGCCGCCGTCGACCGAGGAGAAATCCAAAATAACATCGCCGTATGTTTCGTCGACAACCGGTTGGCCGTATACTTCAACCGTAACGTTCATTTCTTCGGGGTTTACATAAGATATAAGATAAATAGGCGTATCATACGGATTGCGTATTTTAAGGTCGGGGCCGCCTGTACTGATGGTCGCGTCAAATCCGAGTGGAATATAATCCGAAGAGATAGAATGATGCGTTGCGTCCGTGATATCCAGCGCTGCCCGGATAGCGGCATTATAAGTGGTACTGGAGAGTTGGCAGACGCCGCCGCCCGCTTCCTGCACATATCCGCCGTTGACAATTCCAGCCGCTTCTTTCCAGCCCGAAGATACCGTTCTTGCGCCGGCTTCTTCATTGATGGACCATTCCTCGCCCGGCTCAATCACTACGCCGTTGATGATTCCTGAAAGTTTGGCGACATTCCAGTTGCGGTTATAACCGTCGTGGTTTGAGTAGCTGGAGGTCCAGGATGCAATCAGCTGTGTATCGGCCTTAAGGTCGTCTGCCGTTATTTCCGGCTCCGTATATTCCGCCTGGGCCGTAATGGTGGAGTATACGCCGCTCTCTATCTGGGAGAGAATTTCGTCTGCCAGTGATTCGATATCAAACACACGGCCTTCTACGTCGTCCGTATATTCAAAGCGTGCAATATTGGCATCCGCCGGAATATAGTCGTCCACATAGTGATCGTTTTGCCAGTATTCATAGCGCAGTGCGTTGGGCATATCTTCTTCCGAAAGGCGGACAAGGTTTTCTGGAAAATCAAGGTTTTCCTTATCTGCCGATTTTTCTATCAGTTCCTGTTCGTCGGGCGTGTAGACCGTGCCGTCTTCCAAATAACCGCGCGGTGTAAATTCAACCGCAGCGTCAACCGGCAGGCGGTCTTCCTCCTCTTTTAGGGGCGAAAGGGCGGAAAGAACAGCATCCCGGTTCGCCTGGACGCTGACTTTAAAATCTTTTCCTTCATTTTTTGCGGTATTCGCATTCTGAATGCGCTCAAACAGGTTACCGGTATTTCCGAAGTTCATGGCCTCGGAAATGACATCCTCATAATCGGTAGTAAGGCCAAGATCTTCAGCAGTCAGGGTGGTTTGTTCACCGTCAAAATCCACAACAATCTGCACCTCGTCCAGTTTTTCCTGCGGAATTTTGGAGGTGGCGGCCAGCGCAGCTTCCCTGTCCATATCTGCAATGCCGATACCCTGGACGGAGACCCCCTCCAGGGCAAGACCGTTATAGACCTGACCCAGGAATAAAAAAGCCGTAACTGCAAGTGCCGCGGCCAAAATGCATATTATGATGATAAGGATTTTTTTCTTGTTTTTTGTATCCTGTGACGCCATATTTGGTTCTCTGGTCATTTGTAAGCTCCTATAGTCTTTTTCTGCATTCGTCTTATATACTATTTAAACCCAAAAAGGGGGAAAAAACCGAAAAAATAAAAACTTTTAAACTTTTTATGCATGCGGTCTTTTTCCGTTTTGAGCCTTATACATAATCAAATGTTATTTTACACGAAATTTTCGTATTTGGCGAGAAAAAAAATAGCGAATTGGCGAATTTTAATAAAAGATTAATAAAAAGACCAAAAAACAGCGTTTTTGCGTCCATTATGGATGTACAGATGAAGCAAAAAAACGGCGTGGAATCAGGAAGGAGGCAGCTGCTGTGTAAGAAAGGCGGGAAACTGAAAAATTTTGATCATGCAGATATCACATGGGGACGGTAATATTTTTTATAAGTGCGCTTATGGGAAAGAAGGCGAGTATAAAAATGCAGACAACCTGCGCAAGTGATAAAATGCAAAATTCGATATTTAAGAGCAAAATAATTACAGTTAGACAAAAAGTAAAACAATTATTCTATTATTTGTTAAAATTTATATAACGACGGAACAATGTTTATGTTAAAAAAATGTTCATTTATGTTAAAAAAAATAACAATTTTTTCGCTCAGCTAAACGTGAGGGTTGCGTTTTTAAAGATGAAAACAGAAAAAAAGAAAATTTATCAATTATAACAGATAAATGAGGTATTTTATCAGGTAAAATGTTTGACAATGCAATTTAATGTTCATTAGAATGGTTATATTATATCCGATTTTACGTTTGCGGGAGTGTCTATGGATAATTTAAAGTTTCTTGTTGTGGAGAACGACAGCATCATGAGTGAAATTATAAAGAAAATGCTGAACGTGATGGGCTATGAAACAGTATATTTTGCAAAAACCGGGCTGGATGCGATTGGGTATATGCAAAAAAAAGAAATAGACATGATACTTATGGATACTTTTATTGACGGAGATATGGACGGGATAGATGCCGCAAACAATATTATGCAACATTATAATATACCGATTATTTTTATTACCTCTTCTTCCGATGACGAAACGCTGATCAGAGCCACAGCAACCAATACATTTGGATACCTGGTGAAACCCTTCAGCTATGAATCGCTTTATGTGGCCATTGTATGGGGGTATCAGCAGTTTAAAAAATGCAAGCAAACCGAATACAGGGCAAAAAAGAATAAAAAAATTTTGGTGTGGCGGGGAGATCAGATTTATGTCCTGAATACCGACGAGGTTTTTTATTTGGAAATTTTTAAAGGCATTATTAAAATTCATTCGGAAAAAGGAATATTTACGATGCGGGGAACGCTGAATGAATGGGAAAACAAGCTGGCGGAGTACAATTTTTTCAGAAGTCATAAGAGCTTTTTAATCAATGTGGACAAAATAACCAAAATGACGCCCTGTATCGACAATACATTTTTAATTGAGCTGGAAGGCATGGATACAAAAGTTCCTTTAAGCCGCACAAAAGCCCAGCTTTTAAATCAGTTTCTCTGCAAATAAACATTTTTCAAGAGCAATGGACCGGCGAATCTAAAAAGATAAAAAGTCACGATTAAGCGCTCAATTATTGCATTTAAATTAAAATCAGACCAAATATATCAAACAAATGCTAGAATCAAAAAGAGGATAAACTGGAAAATTTTTGTGTGTCCGGCAATCGTGGGCCGGGGGTGTGTGCGGTGGTGCGCGCCTGGATTTAGCGCAGGCTTATAAGAGATAAACAATCCATAATGCGACACAAATGAGGCGAAAAATGATAATATCAGAGACATTTATGAAGAAGGCAAAACGTATGGGAGGTCGGCAAAAAAGAGCTCTTCAGATTCTTGCTTTAATCATTTTTGACATGTTTTTAGTGTTTGCGGCATATTTGTTGGCCTTGCTCATCCGGTATGGAAGTATTGGGAGCATGGCGCAGATAAACCAGGCGCTGGCAAACCTCCCCTGGCTCTCTCTTCTTTTCTGCGGTTTGTTTTTTGTTTTTAAATTATACCACAGCCTTTGGCGTTACAGCGGCGTCTTTGAGGCGGTTCGTATTGTATTTGTCATGGTTATAGGCATGGCCGCCTGTTTGCTTTGCAATTATGTTTTTCATTTGGGCATTTCGGTCCTCGTTCTCGTTTTATTCGGATTTGTGTTGATGATTCTGGTGGGCGCTTCGCGGTTTGGATACCGAATGACGCGTCATATTGTTATTTTGCAAAAGAAAAACAGAAGGGATATTCCCACGCTTCTGATTGTGGGGGCAGGATTCAGCGGCGCCTTGGCAATCTCCAGGCTGCAAAGTGAGAAGAAAGAGAATTTCCACAATATTATTTTGGTGGATGACGATGAAAAAAAACAAAACATGATGATCCGGGGCGTACGTGTTGTAGGAAGGGTAAAGGATATCCCTGATATCGTTAAAACAAGGTGTGTGAAAGAAATCATTATAGCTATTCCTTCCTTAAAGCCCGGGCGGCTTTCGGAAATCCTCAAAACCTGCAATCTGACCGGATGCCGTACCCGTATGATGCCGCTGCTTCAGGAAATGGACGGGGACGGCAAAGTGTATGAGAAAATGCGTGAAGTAAAGATCGCAGATGTACTTTTCCGCAGGGAAGTTGATCTTGATATACCGAGTATCGGTCATTATTTAAACAATAAAAATGTGCTGGTAACCGGTGGCGGCGGATCGATCGGTTCTGAAATATGCAGACAGGTAGCACGGTTTTCTGTTAGAAGCCTTACTATATTCGATATTTATGAAAACACCGCTTATGAACTGATGTGTGAACTGAAAGAACGGTACGGAGACAAGATAGATGTTCGGGTGGAGATCGGGTCGGTACGTGATCGGGCAAGGCTTAGACAGGTGTTTGAAGCGTGCCGGCCGCAGATCATTTTTCATTCGGCGGCTCATAAACATGTGCCGCTGATGGAAAAAAGTCCGCTGGAAGCCATCAAAAACAACGTGGGAGGAACCCTTAATGTGCTGAAAGCTGCAAATGATGCAGGCGCAGAGCGTTTTGTACAGCTTTCCACCGATAAGGCGGTGAATCCCACAAATATTATGGGAGCGACAAAGCGGGCTGCAGAGCTGATGGTTCAGTCCTATGAACGAAAGACAAAAGTGAAGTGTATGACGGTGCGTTTTGGAAATGTGATCGGATCGCACGGGAGCGTGATTCCGCTTATGGAAAGGCAAATCAAAAACGGAGGACCGGTTACGCTTACGCATCCCGAAATCACACGGTATTTTATGACTATACCGGAAGCGGCGCAATTGGTGCTGCAGGCGGGAAGCCTGGCCGACCCGGGTGTGATCTATGTGCTGGATATGGGAGAGCCGGTAAAAATTGCGGATCTTGCAGATAAACTGATCCGGTTTTACGGGCATGAGCCGAACGTGGATATTGAAGTTAAGATTACCGGGCTACGGCCTGGAGAAAAAATGTACGAAGAGCTCATGATGTCTGAAGAGAAAAGCGTAAAAACGGTATATGGCCATATTTACAGAGTGCAGCCGCAGTTGACAGATATGGACTGGCTGGACGAGCAAATCAGGCTGATGCTGGAAGCAGCCGAAAAAAATGAAGAAACGGCGGTAGGCCGCCTGAAGAAAATCGTACCCAACTATCAGCCGGCCGGCGGCAAAGTACTTCCTATTGGAAAAGGAAGCCGTGTATCATGCGGGCGGCAGGCACAAATTGAATACAACTCGGTAAATTGAAAAATGAAAAGGAAAGGGTCGCTGGTGCGCAGCGGACATAAGAAAAGGAGCGCCAATGTTTTTTTATTGCTGACAGTGGTTTGGATGGCGGTGATTTTTTATATGTCTGCGATGCAGGCGCCCCGCTCGGAAGGATTGAGCAGCGGGATCGCAAGGGCGGGCCTGAAGACATTTTTTCCGGTTTACGAAAAAATGGAAACAAATGAGCAATACACATTGCTCACGGAGGCGGACGGAACAAACAGAAAGGCCGCCCACTTTGCGGAATATTTGCTGCTGGGCCTGTTTATGGGAAAAACTGTTTTTAGAGCATATCCGCAAAACCGGGTATATGCGGAAGAAAGGGCTTTTTTGCGCAGAGAAGCCTGCGCTGCAATTTTACTGCTGTTTTGCTTTTTATACGCGCTGAGTGACGAATACCATCAAATGTTTGTATCGGGCCGAAGTCCCCGGATGCTGGATGTTTTCATAGATGCGCTGGGGGCGCAGGCGGGTATCGTAATTGCTGAGATGATATGGACGAACAAAACAACGGGCTTATCTGCGGATAGGGAGGCGTAAAACATGATACATCAATCTTTGCATAAAAAAATCTATCTTTCATCCCCGCATATGAGCGAAAAGGGATATGAAATGCAATACATCAAAGAAGCATTTGAAGGGAACTGGATTGCTCCGCTCGGAGAGAATGTGGATGAATTTGAAAAAGAACTTGCACGGTACGTAGGCCTGGGATATGCAGCCGCTCTGTCTTCGGGGACGGCGGCGATACACATGGCTTTGCGTGCGGCGGGGGTCGGGCCGGGCGATATTGTTTTTTGCCCGACATTTACTTTCTCGGCAACGGCAAATCCGATTATTTATCAGAATGCAACGCCTGTTTTTATTGATTGCGACGAAACAACATGGAACTTAAGCCCAAAATGTTTGCGGAAGGCTTTTGAAAAGTATTCTCCCAAGGCGGTGCTGGCCGTCCATCTGTACGGTTTGCCGGCAGACATGGATGAAATTGTTGCCCTCTGCGAACGGCACGGAGCTGTTTTAATTGAAGACGCGGCGGAAAGCCTGGGGTCTTTGTACAGGGGGAGGCATACGGGAAGCTTTGGGCGATTCGGCGTTTTTTCTTTTAACGGAAACAAGATCATTACAACTTCGGGCGGGGGAATGGTCGTTTCGGACGATCGGCGGATGATTGAAAAAATCAGATTTTGGTCTACGCAGAGCCGGGATAAAGCAAGGTATTATCAGCATAGCGAGCTGGGGTTTAATTACCGGATGAGCAATATTGTTGCCGGGATCGGCAGAGGGCAACTGAAGGTTCTGGATGAGAGAGTGCAAAAAAAGAAATATATTTTTGAATTTTATAAAAAAAAGCTGGGTGCGCTTGATGGATTTGAAATGATGCCGGTAAGTCTTTTAAACCGGCCGAATTGCTGGCTGAGCTGCGCGACTGTCAAAGGAAAGATGGGGCCGCTTGATGTGATAGAAGCACTGGAAAGAGAAAACATTGAATCGAGGCCGCTTTGGAAACCCATGCACTTACAGCCGTTTTACGAGCATTTTGATTTTGTCGGGGACAAAACTGCGCAGACGCTGTTTGAAAACGGTATCTGCCTGCCCAGCGATACAAAAATGACGGATGAGGATTTGGAAAGGATCGTACACATTATCCGTTCGTGCTGGAGGTAATTGTATGCCGGCGAAGGCGCCGGAAACAATGAAAGTCAAAAAAACGTCCTGCCGTATGCAAAACAGATAAAAAGATTTTTTAAAATCACAAAGCTTAAGGAACAAAACTTATATGGAATTGACTGCAAGAGACGTGATCACTATATTAAAAAAAAATTGGGCACTTCTGCTTTCTCTGGCGATTGCGGGCGGGCTTTTGGGATATGCGGTTTCCGTTTTCCTGATCCAAAACGAATACGAAGCAACCGCCATGATGATCGTCAGTACGGCGGGCATCGGAAATGAAGATCAAAGCGACATGACGCTGAACGATTATGATTTGAACACCAAGCTGGTGAATTCGTACAGTGTGCTTTGCAAATCAAACCGGGTGCTGTCGCAGGTAAAAGAAAAGCTTGATGTGGATGTTGATTTAAATTATCTTTCTTCCATCATCAGTGTTTCTTCAAAAGATGATACGGATATTATAACGATATCCGTTACGGATACTTCACCCGGACTTGCACAGGATGTAGCCAATACCCTGGGAACCGTATTTCAATCGGAAGTTGGGAAGATTATGAAAATGAACAATGTGCAGATCATTGATTACGCACGGCTCCCGACACAGCCTGTTCGCCCGCTGGTGGCTTTTAACACGATGATCGGCGGATTAATCGGACTGATCCTTGCTTTGATTATTGCCGCCGTCCGGTATGTCTGTGACGATACAATCAAAAATTCGGATATTATGACAAAAATGCTGGATACGCCGTTGATCGGAAATATTCCAAAAGTGAAAGACTGAAGGGGAAAAGCACATGAAGAGGGATGCTAATTACCAAAAATATATTGCGGAAGCTTTTAATACCATCAGGACCAATATGGGTTTTTTGGGCATGGACAAGGAAATGAAGTGCATTTTGGTAAGCAGTTCCGTAAAAGGCGAGGGAAAGACATATATTTCCTGCAATCTGGCCAAAGCGTACGCCTCCATCCATAAAAAAGTATTGCTTATAGACTGTGATCTCAGAAATCCGGCGGTCGGGGATGCACTGGGAATCGACAAGGAAAAAGGGCTTACAGAACTGATCATTTCTGGAGAGGGCGCAGATAAGAAAGAAGATTATTCCGGTTACATTTTTCATTATGAAGAAAATCTTGATGTGATCGTTGCGGGATTCTTACCGCCGAATCCGGCCGAGCTACTCTCGTCCAGACGGATCGAGATTATTTTGGAATGTTTAAAAAAGCAATATGATATTATTCTGCTGGATACGCCGCCCATCCTGATGGTGTCGGACGCATTGTCTTTAAACAAATATGCGGACGGGATCTTGATGGTTGTAAAATATGGTTTTACGACCAGGGAGATGATCAAACAAAGCGCACAGGTTTTTCGTGTGGCGGGGATCAAGCCGACGGCATGTGTGTTTAATGAAGTGCCTGAGTCCAGAAAACGTTATTTGTACAATTATTCTTATTATGCCGGATCCGACAAGAAAACAGCTTCGAAAAGCAAAAACATAAAAACAAAAGGAGAAAATGAAAAAGAAGCGCGAACAACGGTGGGCGTAGATATGAGGAGCAGAAGAACACGGTAAGCTTACGAGTGCGTTTTTTTTAAAAATGTGCAGATGAACAGAAAAATATTATGAAGAAAAACGCATTTAAACCCTGTTATTTTACAGTTGAATCAAATAAAATATTTGTATGCAAAAATATGTTAATATTGACATATGTTTGTAACCCTCCATTCCTATTTATGTTGAGGACGGGAAATTGTTAAAGGTTTTAGTAGTTGATCAGGAGCCGGACACAGAGTATTCTTTAAAAGATTTGTTTGAAAAGAAAGAATATGAGGTTCGTGCGGCCCGCAACGTCGACGACGCAAGCGGATTGCTTAAGCGTGGCGCATACGATTTGGTCCTTGCCGATATGATGATGAACGGCCTGGCTGACTGTGAAACGTTTTTTGAACAATTGAATCTGGTTTGTGCAAATACGCAGGTCGTGTTCACAGGAATCCCGGAACTTGGCTATCCCTTGCGCCCAATTAAAGAAAAAATATGCAAAAGGATATCAGGACCGGCTGTTATGCATTGTTTTGTAAGCAGGACGAACCGTATCATGTTCCTGAGCACTTTGCTTAATTTTCATTCCTATATGGTTCATTGCGGCGGCACAGTGTTTACAAAAGAAGTGACGCCCGAAAATATTCGGGAAATCGCATTGCAAATGGCATTGCTGGAAGTCCACGATTCTTATTCTGCCAGCCATCAGAGGCGGGTTGGAAATCTGGCGGCCGACATAGCGTTTGCGCTGGGGATGGATCTTGCCAGAGTGGGCCTTATACGTTTTTCGGGATACGTCCATGATATAGGAAAAATTAAAGTGCCGGGGTGTTATCTGAACAAACAGGGCTTCTTAAGCGCAAAGGAGCGGCGATCCGTGCAAAAACATCCCCGGTTGGGCCGTGAAATGCTGACAAGCCTGAATGTCCGCCCGCATATCGCGCAGGTAGCGGGGCAGCATCATGAAAGAATAGACGGAAGCGGATATCCGGACGGAATTACGGGAAAAGATATCCATGACGAATCTTTGATTATTATGGTGGCGGATGTGGTGGACGCAATGCTTTCCGACCGGCCATATCGGCCTGCGCATACTGTCGCTACCGTGATGCTTGAACTGAAAAAGAATTCGGGAATATTGTATGATGCCGATATCGTGGGCGCGTGCTGCCGCCTTTTTGAGCAGGAAACATATATATATAAAAATATATATATCTAAGCAAAGGTCCTCGATACCGAACGGCGAATATATCGGGTCGCGAGCAAATGATTGCATAAGGATGTGTTTAGAATTATTACCGAAGATTATTCCAAGTTTTTACTGGACGGCGCTCCTTTCGGGTTTGCGTTCTCCAAACTGATTTGTGATGAAAGCGCTCATCCGGTGGACTGCGAAATTCTTAAAACGAACGAGCAGTTCAAAGCACTTTTGGGGCTGGGGGAAGGAGATCTTTCCGGGTGGAGAGTTTCAAAGCTGGTGCCAAGGATTGAAAGAAGTATTTTCAACTGGTTCAACCTGATTGGCCATATTGCGCTGTCGGGAGGCAGTAAAAACTTTGAGTTTTATTTGGAATCAGCCCAAAAATGGTTCCGCGTATTTGTATATTCACAAAAAAAATACTATATGGGCGGGATTTTTTTTGATATTACGGCAGAAAAGAAGCAATTGCAGGAGCAGGATTTTTTAATTCATTCTATGAACGATGTATTAATAGAATTGGACCAAAATTATATTGTGCGGCGCTTTGTGTCCTTTAATAAGAAATATAACAGCATTTCCGAAATCGTACTGGACAGCCATATAGGCGATATTATGGACCAGGCGCTGTCGCGTCAGATTATGCAGGTGCTTAAGACAGCGGCGGTTTCAAAAGACAAGCAGTTTATTGAAATTGAAATGAAAAATAAAACAGGGACGTCGTGCTATGGAATAAGAATTGCATATAAGGAAGGGGAGCGGGGAGAAGGGCGTTTTCTGATCAGCATCAATAACATTTCAAACCGGTATTATATTGAAAGCAAATTTGACGATGTACAGCAGGATATGCAGCAAATCATCAAAAAAGAAGACAACCTGGGATTGCTGAATTATTCTACTTTTATCAATACAATGGATGAAATGCTGGTCGTTGCGGATACATGCGGATGCGTTTTGTTTGTAAACCACGCTTTCAGAAAAAAGCTGGGATATGAAGATGAAGATATCAGCGGCATGCATTTTCTGGATTTCAGCGGAAAGGAAAACCGGAAACTATCCGAAATCCTTTTCAGTGAAACATTAAACGGAAAAAGAAAATATTATCCGATGGACATGGTGACGAAAGATGGAAAACGCATCCCGTCTCTGGCAAAAATATGGCATGGGAATTGGTTTAACCGAAAATGCATATTTGTTTTATCGGGAGACGTTTTGCAAAGAAACGGAGAACTTTATCGTCTTAAGCGGATCTTTGATTTCAACCCGGTCGTGATAGCGCTGGTTGATGCGGAAAACTATTGCCTGGAAGATACCAACCTGGCTTTTCTGCTGCAATTCGGATTTTCTAAAGAGGAATTGAAAGCACAGGCTCTGGAAGAAATTTTAACGTATTTAAATGTGCCGGTTAAAAAAAGGCTGTATATACAAACACAACTGGATGAAGGAAAAGAACTTGAAAATGTGGAGATTCAGGTTCAGTCAAAAAGCGGTTCCTGCCTTCATTGCCTTTTGTCAAGCCGTATGCTGCTCAGCCAGTCGGGAGAAGATTCAATTCTGCTGACTTTTTCCGATATAACAGAGGTCAAAAGCAATGCAGGCAGGGGGGCATACCGGTTTATTGAAAAAGAGCTGATTGGTGTTGCGTTTGAGCTTTGCGCCCGCCCGGAGGAAAAAATACATGAGGTGCTGCAGGGCTCCCTTAAAAGGCTTGGGGAATTTTTCGGCGCGCAGAGGGCATACGTTTTTAAATTAACGGAAGACCATACGTATATTCAAAACACAAACGAATGGTATGCAAGGGATATTGTTCATACCATGGATGATCTGGATACTGCGCATGTCGATTCGATCAAATCACATCTTGAAACTTTTTTCAGGGATTTTGCAGATCATTCCGGATCCATGAGAGACATAAGTGAAACCTGGAACATCGAACAAAAGTATTTTGAAGGCAATCAAATCAAATCCGCTTTTGTCGTACCCGTATGCCTGGGAAAAGAGCTGGCCGGTTTTATTGGATTTGATTTTGCAGACGATCCCCCGGGCTGTGATGAAAGTATAAAGAATCTTCTTTTGCTGTATGCGCATCAAATTGGATCTGTATGGCACAGGGAGAAAAAACAAAAAAAAGCGGACACAGAAGAAAATGCGCCGGAAGTTTTAGAGCAGTCCTCCGATGTAAACCTGATGAAGAATTATTTTATTGCAAGTCTCAGCCATGAGGTAAAAACCCTTATCAATTCAATGATCGGGAGTTCATATCTGCTCAGGCAAATGGAACCTACGCCTACCCAGATGAAGTATATAAAAGTGATCGAAAACGGCAACTACGCATTGCTCGAAATTGCGGGCCATATGCTTGAGGCATCCAAAATGGAAGCGGGGATGCTGGGCCTGCAAAAAACGGAATTTTCGGTATATGACGTTTTCCAGAACATAGTCAGTCTGTTTGAAGTGCAGGCCAATGAAAAGGGAATGGAGATCGTTTCTTATGTGGATTCAAAAATCCCGGGCGCGCTGATCGGTGACAGAAGCAGGCTCAATCAGCTGCTCAACAATCTGGTGAGCAATGCGGTAAAATTTTCCGAAAAAGGAACGATCCGAATGATTTGTGAACTGAAGGCGCTCGGCGCAAAAACGGCGGATCTGACATTCAGGGTGGAAGACGAAGGGCCGGGAATTGCGCAAGACGAACGCGCGCATATTTTTGAAGCATTCTGGCGCGGACAGAATTTTGACAAAACGGAAATCAGCGGAACAGGGCTCGGGTTGCCCATATGCAAAAAATTAACGGAAATGATGGAAGGAGAGCTTTGCCTCGACAGCATAACAGGGGAGGGGACTTCCTTTAGGGCAACTCTGCCGATGGAGATTGCGAATCCAAAGAATCCTTATGAAATAAGCCTGCAAGAAGCAAAAAGGCTGGCGGTATGGATATATGACGGAAATGAATACCACAGCGGTTTTTTGGCCAGGACGCTGCGGGATTATCAAATTGAGTGCAGGGTAAACGTGGAAAGCGCTGAGATGGAAAAGACGGTGCTGCATAATAAAAAAACAAATATTTTTTTAATCGATAACGTTTATCAAAATCAGGAGATGATTCAATGGATCGGCGCCATGGAGGGGGATGTGGATGCAAAAATCATCTATATGGTCAAAGACCATGAAATGGCATCCATATCGGAAGCGGACATCGAAGATGATATGATTTCCAGGCCGGTGACGGCTTCTGTAATTTTTAAAGAACTGCTTCCAAGACTTTCAAAAGATACGTGTGATCCGAAAAAAGCCGGCAAGAAGATGTTTTGTGATGCAAAAGTTCTGGTAGTGGAGGACTCGGAAGCGCAGATAGATGTTTTGGTGGCAATTTTAAATCAATACGGCATTCATTGTGATTTGGCTCAAAACGGAGAAGAAGCGGTCTTAAAAGTAAAGAGCAATCCGTATGATCTTATTTTGATGGATATTCATATGGCTTCCATTAATGGGATAGAAGCTGTGCAAACAATCAGGCATATGGAGAACGGGCTTAATAATTCGGTTCCTATTCTGGCGCTGACCGCCCAAAAAATCAATAAAAACATATGGGAGGCCATGAATATCAACGGCTGTATCACAAAACCGGTTCATCCGGTAACACTTTTTAATTCTCTGGTTACATGGATTCCGCATAAACTGGAAAACAGCCGGGAAACATGCATGGATGAAATAGACTTGGAATCGGCGCTGGAGAAAAAAAAGGTGCTTGACATAGCCGAAGGGCTCAAGATTCTTGCCGACGATGAGGCGCTTTACAAGGACTTGCTTAAAAAATTGATGGATACAAATCTTGTTGACCTGGGGCGGGTAAAGGAGCTGTTTGCCCGTAAACAGTATAAAGAAGTGATGGATGCCCTGCATTCGGTCAAAGGTACATTCGGCAGTCTGGGCGCATTTGAAATTTATTGTGAGATTCGTACGATCGAATATAAAGTAAAGTCGCGTTCGGAGTCGGCAAAAAAGAATTTTGAAAAATTGGATTGTTGTATTCGAAGGCTCAGGAATGAAATTAACAAATATCTCGATATAGAAGATATACGGGCAAACGGCAGTTAAATTATATACAGGGGAGCATCATGTCTAAAGAAGCTATCTTTGAAATGAAAATGTTAATGGTGGAAGATGGAAACGCGTGCTTTTTTTTGCAGAATTATTTAAATAAGCAAAAATACATCAGGTTGATCGGGGCCGCACAAAATGCTGAAGATGCGTTTTCTCTGATCAATATTGAAGTGCCGGATCTGATTGTTTTGGACTGGGCTACCATGGGGGAAGAGATTTTTTTGTTTTTAAAGCGGCTTAAGAAGAGCTATACCGGCAATATAGATGTATTACTGATGCTGGACGCGGACAACTATGAGTATCTGAGCAGGCTGGACGACACGGCGTTCGATTATTTTATAAAAAAGCCGTTCGCACCGCAGGAACTGTACGAAAAAATCCTGGATATTGCAGACAAAAAAAACAATCAGATAGCGAGCATTATCCGGATAAAAGACAAAGCGCTTGATCGAAAAATCACTTCTGTGCTGCTTCAGAGCGGGGTTCCGGCAAACATTATGGGATATCAGTACCTGCGTTCCGCCATTCAAATGACATTGTATTCTCCCGAGCAATTAAACAAATGGCCCAAAGTGATGTATGCCGGTATTGCAAGCAGCCACCATACAAATGCAAAGCGGGTGGAGCGCAATATCAGGCATGCGATTGAAATTGCATGGTCGCGCAAAACAAAAACGTTGATGAAATTGATGAGAGATTATTTTAAAAAGACGGACAGGCCGACAAATATGGACTTTATTTTAACACTGAGAGACCGGGTGAAAAGCAGCTGAGCGCAGGCCATGTTGTAAATATAAAAAAACCGCTTAATTTTTTTGTATTTATTACGATTGGAATAAGGAGGGCAGAATCTGTGAAAAAGCGTTTTGATCAAGGAAAAGTCCTGATTGCTGACAACAGCGTGTTTATGGGCTTGATTATGAACAATTATTTAAACAAGCAAAAACATTTGCGTGTTGTCGGCGCAGCGCGCAACGCACGGGAAATTGAAGCAATCATGGATATAGAGATGCCGGATATTGTCATCATGAATTTAAATATATTGGAAGACCAAAAGAAGAAGTATTTTGAGCAAAGTGCCAGGTTGGAAAAGGTCAGCAAGGTTTTGCTGTATGATACGCAAGACGAGTGCTGGAAACACTTTGCCGAAACCATGGGGGCCCGCTGCTGTATACCGTTTCCTCTGGACATGGAGTCGGTATATGCAAAAACGCTTGAAATATTACATGAACAGGGGAAGCTGGACGCGTTGTCCACGGTGAAAAACGTGCAGGCAAGGAAAATAGACGGGATGGTGAGGTCGATCTTTCTTACAATAGGCATCCCGGAACATTTAAAAGGATACCAGTATTTGATTGAAGCGATACGGATGGTGGTGATTTCACCGGATATTATCAATAATATTATGCGGGTGCTTTATCCCGGTATTGCGGAAAACTTTCATACAAACGCCATCCGGGTAGAGCGATCCATCCGGAATGCAATTGAATTTGCATGGCGGGGCGGCAAAATGGAAAACCTGAATCATATTTTTGGATATGATGTATTGAGCGGAAAAAAACCGACCAATGGAGAGTTTATTGCACTGATTGCCGCAAAATTTGATATGGAGACGAAACGGCACTGCTCTTAGTGCTTTACCAAGCCGGCAAACAGGTTTTCCGGACTTGGACCATAGATGTTTTTAAATTGCAAAAGAAGTATTTTTCCGCGGGAAATGATCCGTATGCGGGAGAATAAAAAAACAGGGAGTGGTGTGCTAGATTGGCAGTGTACTTGGCGGGTATCGTTATAGTGATATCCGTGGGCATATTTATAAATTTTATGATCAATGCGGGTTCGTCCAATAAAAATGCGGGCGGGGTGATCATGATGGGCGTTGCCGGCGGCTGCGCAGTTTTGCTGATGGCTCAAAGCCGCTGGTTTGACAACTTTGGAAGATTTATTTCTGTTGCAGTACTGGCCGCAGTGATTTTGTTTGTATTGTATATGCTTATGCAGTTTGCAGCCGGCAAAAAAACAAAATTTAAAAAGCAGGCACCCGGGCAGGAGGCTGCCCGGCCGGTGGCGGCAGCGGTAAAGGAAAAAAATGTCCCCAAAAGCAGTGAACGCAGAGGTGCGGCAGTCAGGCGGAACCCGCAAAGGCCATATGATTCTGTGCGGGCACGGACGGAGGAAAAAGAAAATGCCCGGCCTCGCCGAACGGCCCGCAGGATAGGCGTTTCTATCGCCGAAGAGAGCGTTCCTGCAATAATAGTGACGGCCGGTGTGGCGGCAGAAACCGCTGCTGCAAAGCAAAAAGAGTCCGGAGAAAAGGGGCTGACAATACAAAAAGATGTGGAAATCTTGGCCCGGGAAGAGAGTGCGGGCGTGGAAGATGTGCTTTGTGAATCCGGTAAGGAGGACATGCCGGATGAAAAAGAAGACAGTATCTCCCCGTGGACAGAGAAGGATAAGGATCGAATAATACCCGAGCCGCAAAAAACGCTCGAACCCGAAACAGCCTCCCAAAATACGGCCGAAGATGAGGATGAAAAAGAAGAAGGCGGCAGCACCGGCAAAGCTATTGAAGCGGAGCTAAAAGGCGAGGCAGAGATACCTGCTTCGCGCGATGTGCGGACGGAGAAAAGGCAGGCGGTCTTAGAGAAAGCTGCGCTTGTAAAAAAACAGGGGATGTATCTTACGGCATACGGCCTTTTTGAAGCGGCGTCAGAATTTGCCGGGGAAGTTTCTGTTCAAAAAAGCATACGGATAGAACAGCTGGAATGCTTGGCGGCAGCCGGACAGTATGCCGATGCGTCTAAATCGGTTTTTGAAATTTTGAACAAAAAATATGACCTTCTTCCAGAAGAAAAAGAAAAGATAAAAACAATTATGAAGATGTTGCAGGGCAAACAGGGCGTATGAATGTAAATAAAACAAAAAAAGGCACGGATACAAGGTTTTCGGTCCCGAATATCATTCTGGTTGCGGCTACGATTGCGGCGGTTCTGCTGATAGGCACCGCAGCCGGCGTGGAGAGGATGACGTCTCCCGACCGTTTTGTGGAAGGCATCCGCATAGGGGGGACAGATGTGTCGGGCCTGGGGTATGAAGAAGCGGAAGCCGCCGTTCTAGCGGAAGCGGAAAATGTGTTATCTTCTATTGAACTGCCGGTAACGTTTGAAGGCGAAAGTATTGTTTTGAACGCAGATGATCTTGGCATCAGTACAAATGCAAAAGAAGTCCTGGACCGCGCTTTTTACTATAACAAGCAAACGGAAGACACACTGGGTCAAAAATTTGATAAAGGCATACTGGAAGCCGGACAGGATTTTGATATTGACATACTGGTGGATGAAGGAAAACTTAGGGGAAGTCTGGAGAAATTTGCGGCGGATTCGGAAATATTGCCGGTAGATGCGCAGGCCGGCTTTGATAAGGCAGACCGGACATTTACGTATACCCGGGAGAAAGACGGGCGGATGATAGACGTAGAGGCCGCCGTGCAGGAAATTTGCGGAAGGATACAGAAGCAGGATTATTCTGCCTATGTGTGCGGCACAAAAACGCTGCTGCCGGGGATAACGCGCGACGCCCTTAAAGAGAATACGGTGTCCATCGCTTTGTGCCAGACGCAGGCGACATCGGACGAAAACAGGAATACAAATATTCGCCTGATGTGCCAGGCTATTGACGGGTATGTTATTGAACCGGGCGGAGTTTTGTCTATAAACGGCCTGGTAGGGGAACGTACGGCAGAAAAAGGATTCAAACGGGCCCCGGCTATCATAGACGGGACAAAACTTTCGGATGAATTTGGAGGCGGCATCTGTCAGGTTTCGGGCACTCTTTACAACGCGGCCCTGGCTGCCGACATGGAGATCGTTGAACGGGTCCACCACACGTGGCCCTCCAGCTATTTGCCGGTAGGATTGGATTCCACGCTGAATTGGGATGACAAAGATTTAAAAATCAAAAACAAATCGGACTATCCCGTCTATATAAGCGCGACTTTTAAGGACAGACAGGTGAGGGTGGAGATTTTTGGAGCGCCGTTGCCCAAAGGAATGACAGTCGAGATTGAAAACAATATTCTGAAAAAGATCGATCCACCGTCTGCAGATATCATTTATACAAATGCGCTTCCGGTAGGAACAAGGCAGACGCAGGTATATGCGCGTGAAGGATACGAAGTGGAAGTTAACAGAAATTATGTGATGGACGGCCAGGTTGTGGACAGCGAGTCTATATCAAAAGATTACTATCCCGCTATTAAGGGCGTAATATTAGAGGGCGTTGCAGCCCAGGAAAAATGAGGAGGTTTTTATGAAAAAGGGACAGCAGGTAATGGGTATGCCGGTGATGGGCGTAAAGGAAGGAATGCAATGCGGCATTGCCAGAGGATTTGAAGTGGATCCCCTGACAAAGAAAGTCAGCTCACTCATATTGAAAGGCGACAGAAATGAATTTGATTTCAGAATCTTAAAAAGAGAAGATGTCGTCAGCGTGGGTAAGGATTTCATTGTTACAAAAACGGTGGAAAATCAAAAAGAAATGGGGCCCGCCGGAGAACTGATTTTGCTGATGGGGATGAAATGCGTATCCGGCGCCGGCGATTTGATCGGCAGCGTGCAGGACTTTGAGTTCAATGAAAAATCCGGGGAGATCGCTTTGCTGAATCTTGATTCGGGAACGGAAGTCCAAGGAAAAGAGATATTGACCATATCAAACGACTATCTCTTTTTAAGCAGCGAGATTTCTCTTGATGAAGAAGAGAAAACAGAACCGGAGATTTCCGCTTATGAAAAAGAGCAGAAAGAATATTTGACAGGCAAGACGGCCGGTTCTGACGTAGTGTCGGACAGCGGCGAAGTTCTGATAAAGAAAGGAACAAAAATCACAGAAGAGATCATTGATAAAGCGAGGACAGCCGGGCTTCTGACCGAACTGACCATGAGTGTGGATTAAAGGGAAGCCTATCCAAAAAGCATCTGCCTTTAAGGCAGATGCTTTTTTGCGTTTTCTGATCGCCGCAGGCAAGGCAAACTTGTTTTAAGGCCGGAAAAATTTTGTTTAGAATTCGCAAAATTTTTTATGAATATAGTATTGACAAACAATTCCGGCAAATGTATAGTAAACATATATGAATTATATATTATGTTTTGGAAAGGGAAATTGTGATGAAAGACAGAGAGTTTCGTTTTGATACTTTGCAGGTCCATGCAGGCCAGGAGCCGGATCCGGCGACAAAATCCCGTGCGGTGCCTATATACCAAACTTCTTCTTACGTTTTTGACAGTTGCGAGCATGCGGAAAATCTTTTTGGTTTAAAAGAGGCCGGGAATATCTATTCACGGATCATGAATCCTACGGTAGATGTTTTTGAGAGGCGTATGGCGGCCTTGGAGGGCGGGGTAGCGGCTTTGGCCGCAGCTTCCGGTTCTTCCGCCATTACCTATTCACTTTTGAATATCGCCCAGGCGGGAGATGAAATTGTTTCTGCTTCCACGCTGTATGGGGGAACGTACAACCTGCTCAAGGTTACCCTGCCCCGGCTTGGGATGCATACGCATTTTGTGGATCCGGATGATCCGGAGAATTTTGCGCGCGCCATTACGGACAAAACAAAGGCGGTTTTTTTAGAGTCGCTCGGTAATCCGAGCTGCAATATTGTGGATTTGGAAGCGGTGGCAAAAATTGCCCATGAGAGGGGCATTCCGCTTATTGTGGACAATACGTTCGGCACGCCTTATCTGATCCGGCCGATTGATTTTGGCGCGGATATCGTCGTACATTCCGCTACCAAGTTTATTGGCGGGCATGGAACCTCTATCGGCGGCGTGCTGGTGGATTCGGGGAAATTTGACTGGGCGGCCAGCGGCAAATTTCCGGGATTGGTGGAGCCGGATGAAAGCTACCACGGCATCAGCTATGTAAAGGACACGGGCGCGGCCGCTTTTGCGGTGAAGGCCAGGGTACAACTGCTTCGGGATACGGGCGCGGCGATGTCTCCTTTTAATGCGTTTTTATTTTTGCAGGGCCTGGAGACGCTTTCTTTGCGGGTTGAGCGGCATGTGGAAAACACACAAAAAATCGTTTCGTTTTTAAGCGGGCATCCAAAAACTGCCTGGATCAACTATCCGTCTTTGCCTCAAAGCAAATATCATGCGCTCGCAGGCAAATATTTTCCAAAGGGGGCCGGGTCCATATTTACTTTTGGCGTCAAAGGCGGAGAAGGGGCTGCAAGAAAATTTATAGACAGCCTCAAGATATTTTCTTTGCTTGCAAACGTCGCCGATGCGAAGTCTTTGGTGATCCATCCTGCCAGCACAACGCACCAGCAACTTTCCGGACAGGATTTGCTGGATGCGGGCGTTACGGCGGATATGGTGCGCCTGTCCGTAGGCATTGAAGATGCGGAAGATTTGATTTGGGATTTAAATCAGGCCTTGGGACAGCTTTGAAGCGCAAAAAAAAACGTATAAAATAAAATCCGCAGGATTCCTGCGGATTTTTTTATTTGGATAATTGAATTCTTCATGCCCAAAGTGCTACAATGAATTATATTGTGCAAAGGAGCCAGAAGTCGCAGGAATGACAGAAAATGTCCGGCCGGTCAGCCGGGTCGTGCGGGTTTGCAAGAATGAGATTGAATATTCCGTCGTCCGCAAACCGGTAAAAAATATTAATATCCGGGTGCATCCCGACAGGAGCGTCAGGGTGTCCGCCGGGCCTCGCGTTCCAGACCGCGTGCTGGACAGCTTTGTTGCGCAGAAAGCCGGATGGATTCTCAAGTGCTTTGAGAAATTCGATTGCCAAAATATGATTCGGGAACCGACTTTCGCAGACGGAGACACTGTCCGGATATTGGGGCGGGAGTATGTATTCAAGGCGCTTTTTTCTAAAAGAGAAGAGGTGCGGATAGACAGCCGGGAGAGCCGGATTCTGCTAATGACGAAAGACCCGATTGATGCAGCGCGCAAAAAGCGCCTGTATGAAAAATGGATCTCGGAACAATGCGAAAAGGTGTTTGGTGTTATTGTAGCGCAGAGTCTGCCGCTGTTTAAAGGATACAAGGTACCCGTGCCCGAGCTGAAAATACGAAAGATGCGGGCCCGGTGGGGCAGTTGCATTGCCGCACGAAAGCGGATCACACTTAACAAAATGTTGATTGCAGCACCCCGTCCGGCTATAGAATATGTGGTGGTCCATGAGCTTGCGCATTTTGTGCACCAAAATCATTCAAAAGAATTTTACGGGCTGGTCCGCTCCATTCTGCCAGACTATAAAGAAAGAAAAAAGATGCTGAAACAGTAAAGGCCGGCAGAAAGCCGGCTCTTTTGTTATCATGAAACTCGTTTCTTCGAAATCTGTTTTTGCCGCCTGAAAAGGAAGGGCGTTGCCTAAAATAAAATTATTTCCGGTCAAAAAACGGAGATTTGGCGGAAACAGACAGCGGGATGCACATGATGATCTCTACTTCTTTGGGCAGGAACTTCAGTGAGCGGGCGGCCTGTCCGGCCGAAAACAGAATCCGCGTATCCACCCGGTTGTCTGCAGCAATGGAAACAGCAGATCCAAGCGCAATTCCAAGGTCCATAGGCGCAAATACACAAATGCCGTTTTTTTCGGCGCACGCGGCGCAATTTTCGCTGTGGCAAAGCCTGCAGGATTCATCCAGGCCCCGTTGCTCCAGGGTGACGCCCATCAGGACGACGGCCAGGCTGGCGCGTACATTATTTGCGTCCCGGCTGAAAAAAGGGCGGTCAAGCACCCCGGCCAGACGGTCCATTTCGGCGGCAAGCTTTTCTTTGTGTCCGTCCGTCAGTATACAAGTGGAAAGCTGGTCGATGCCTCGTGCTTTGGGCGCGGTACGCGCGGCGGCGCATATCTGGCGCGCAACCTGCATAACAACTTCGTTTTCAGCAGTTTTGGAATCTTCAATCATTGCAATTACCCCTTTTGAATTGTTTGCTGCCTATATTATAAGGCATATTTTAAAAATCCACAATTCAGCCTTGTTTATTTTATTTTCAGAAGGCGCATGGAATTGAAAACCGCTATGACGGCTACGCCGACATCTGCAAATACGGCTTCCCACATGTTAGCCATTCCGAGTGCGCCCAACAGCATGACGGCTGCTTTAACGCCCAGAGCGATTATAATATTCTGGAGGACGTTGGCATGCGTACGTTTTGCAATGAGAAGCGCTTCTGAAAGCTTGGAAGGTTCGTCCGTCATCAGTACTACATCTGCCGCCTGGATCGCGGCGTCAGACCCCAGGCCGCCCATTGCTACGCCTACATCCGCCCGGGCAAGAACGGGCGCGTCGTTGATGCCGTCGCCTACAAACAGGGTTTTTCCGTGGGTTTCGTTTGATATCTTCTCCAGCATTTCTACTTTTTCGTAAGGAAGAAGGCCGGCATATACTTCCTGAATGCCTGCGCGCCGCGCGACGGACCGGGCGGTTTCTATGCTGTCACCGGTCAACATGACGGTACGGTGTATGCCGGATGCATGCAGGGCGGATATGGCATCGGCGGCATCGCTTTTAAGCTGGTCTTCCAAATAAATGATGCCTGCAAAGCGTCCGTTTACCGCTATATAAACGGCCGTTCCGTCTTTTTTTGAATCGGGCGCATCTATGCCGCGGGATGCAAGAAAGTTTTTTGTGCCCGCCAGTACCAAAGCAGTATCCACCTGTGCGCTGATGCCCTGACCGGATATTTCCGTATATTCGGATACGGCTTTGTCCGGAAAGGATTTTTCCTGCGCTTTGGTAATGGACACCCCGATAGGATGGGTAGAATATTTTTCGGCTGCGGCTACGTAGCTAAGAAGCGTTTCATTATCCATGCCGTTGCTTTGGACCTGTGAGACTGCAAATTCGCCGCGGGTAAGCGTGCCCGTTTTATCAAATACTACGGTCCGCGCTTCCCGAAGGGCGCTTAAATAAGCGCCGCCTTTGACAAGAACACCTTTGCGGGAAGCTGCCCCGATCCCTCCAAAGAAGCTTAAAGGAATGGAGATGACCAAAGCACACGGGCAGGAGACCACCAGAAAGATGAGCGCCCGGTTCAGCCATATGCTGAAAGGGTCGCCGCTCAAAAGTGGCGGCAGAATTGCAAGCGAAAGCGCAGCAAAAACAACCGCCGGCGTATAAATCCTTGCAAATTTAGTAATAAACTGTTGGGCCGGCGCTTTTTTGGCCGAAGCGTTTTGAACAAGATCCAGAATTTTTGATACCGTAGAATCGCTGAAAGCGCGGGTAGCACGGATCTTCAGAAGCCCGGCGCCGTTGACCGAACCTGAATAGACGGGGAGGCCCGGCCGGGCGGCGGCAGGATAGGATTCGCCGGTAAGGGCGGAGTTGTCCAGGGTGGAAGATCCCGCCGTGATCTCACCGTCTAGCGGGACGCGTTCGCCAGGCTGGACGACAAATATCTGGCCGACCGCAATGCTGTCCGGAGACACGGAAACGAGCCGGCCGTTTTTTTCGATGTTGGCATGATCCGGCTTGATGTCTAAAAGCGCGGTGATGGAACGGCGGGATTGCCCCACTGCCAGATCTTCAAATATTTCTCCCAGTTGGTAAAAAAGCATGACCGCGACGCCTTCGGGGTATTCTCCTATAAGAAGGGCGCCGATGGTGGCTGCGCACATGAGAAAATTCTCGTCGAATACGCGGCCTTTCAGGATGTTCCGCCCGGCGCGCAGCAAAACGCTGCCGCCTGCGAGCACATAACCGGAAAGATAAAAAAGCAACCTGGCCCAAAAGGGAAGCGGGAGCACAAGCGCGCAGAAAAGGAAGACGGCAGCGGACGCGAGCAAGATGATTTTAGACTTTTTTACGGCGGGTTGCTCTATCGGCGCGTTTTCATAATTCTTACTGCCTACTTTGATATCCGGATCATACAGGCGGACGGCACCGGCAACGGCGTGTTCAATATCCGTAAGGGAGGCGCCTGAATCAATCTCTGCCTGAAGGGTTTGTCCGGCAAGGTCTACCGCCGCGCTTAAGACGCCGTTGATTTTTAAAACATCACGCTCAATACCGGCCGCACAAACCGCACAGTCAAGTCCGGTAAGATAAAATTGTTTTTTGATGCTCTTTGCCATGATGCGCTCCTTTTTATTCTGAAATGTGATCCATGCCCTGAGCGAAAATGTTTTTAATATGATCGTCATCCAGGGAGTAAAATACCGCTTTTCCTTCCCGGCGGTATTTGACCAGTCTGCTCTGCTTTAAAATGCGGAGCTGGTGGGAAATAGCGGACTGGGTCATGGAGAGCAGGGCGGCAATGTCGCATACGCAAAGTTCGGAAATAAAAAGCGCACAGATAATTCTTACCCTGGTGGTGTCCCCGAATACTCGGAATAATTCCGCGAGGTCAAAAAGCTCTTCTTTTTTGGGCATGTTTTGCTGAACATGATCCACAGTTTCCTGATGGATGATACTGCATTCGCAGCGGTCAGGATTTTTTTTCATTTCAGGCTCCTAAAACAAAAGATTAAACATATGAACATATATTCATGTGTTATAAGATCATTATAGGCGGCTTGCATAAGGCTGTCAAGGTGTATTTTAAAAAGAAAAGGGAAAAAACAGTACATTTTGTAAAAAATATTTATAATTTCTATTTACTTTGCAGAGGGGGAGTGGTAGTATATATATTGTACTTAGGCGTTTGACACCACAACATATTGTGGTGATTCTATTTATAACAATTAAATGATTTAAGTTTGTAAAGCCGGCGGGCAGGCAGCGTCCGCTTTAAGCGGCGGAGCTTTAATGACGGAATGCGAACGGCGTTTTCCTTGAAAAGCATATGCTTTTCAAGACGAATATGTACAGCGCGGCAAAAGGCCGCAGGAGAGTATTTTGACGTAAAGAGGGGGACAATCATGATCAGCCAAATCAGAAAACGTGACGGACAAATTGTACGGTTTCAGCGGGAGAAAATTGCGTGGGCCATTTTTAAGGCTGCGCAGGCCGTTGGAGGCGACGACTATGATATTGCGGAAAATCTGACCGCGCAGGTTTTGGACAACCTTGCCTTGAAGTACAAAAACGAAGTTCCGGAAGTGGAGGACGTGCAGGACCTTGTGGAAAAGGTTCTGATAGAAAACGGACACGCCAAGACGGCCAAGGCATATATTCTGTACCGCGAAAAACGGAGAAGCGCGCGTGAATCCAATGCCCTGATCGGCGCGACGATCGATATGTTTTCCGATTATCTGGACGACAAGGATTGGCAGGTAAGTGAAAATGCAAACACCGGGCGTTCCATTAACGGAATGAACAACTATATACGTGAAACATTCACCAAACAGTATTGGCTGCACGAGGTGTACCCCGATTCCATCAGAAATGCGCATCTTTCGGGTGATCTGCATATTCACGATCTTGGCTTTTTTGGGCCGTATTGCGCGGGCTGGGACCTGCGCCAGCTTCTGCGGGATGGCTTCGGCGGTGTGCCCGGCAAAGTGGAATCTAGCCCCGCAAAACATCTGCGGGCATTTTTGGGGCAGATTGTCAATTCCACCTTTACAACCCAGGGCGAATCTGCGGGAGCCCAGGCATGGTCTTCTTTTGATACGCTTTGTGCGCCTTTTATCCGCAAAGATCATTTGGACTATAAACAAATAAAGCAGGCCCTGCAGGAATTTATATTCAACATCAATGTGCCTACCCGCGTGGGTTTCCAGTGCCCGTTTTCAAATCTGACGTTTGATATTGTGGTGCCCGCTACTTTAAAAGACGAACCGGTTGTGATAGGCGGGGAAATGACCGAAGATACATACGGAGATTTTCAGGCGGAAATGGATATCTTTAACACCGCATTCTGCGATGTGATGATTGAAGGAGATTCCAAAGGCCGTGTCTTTACTTTTCCTATTCCTACCATCAACGTGACGCGCGACTTTAACTGGTCGAGCCCGGTTGTGGATAAATTTATGGAAATCACCTGCAAATATGGTATCCCGTATTTTTCAAATTATATCAATTCCGATCTTTCTCCCGAAGATGCGGTTTCCATGTGCTGCCGTTTGCGGCTGGATACGCACGAGCTGAAAAAGCGCGGCGGCGGGCTGTTCGGTTCGAACCCCATGACGGGTTCCATTGGGGTGGTGACCATCAATCTTCCCAGGATCGGTTATATTTCGCGCAGCGAAGCTGAATTCCGTGCGCGGCTCTGGCAGCTTATACAGACGGCAAAAACAAGCCTGGAAATCAAACGAAAGATCATTGAGCAGCAGACCGAGCGGGGACTTTATCCGTATTCCGCGCATTATCTGCGGGATGTCCAGGCGCGTACCGGACAATATTGGTACAACCATTTCAATACCATTGGCATTGTAGGAATGAATGAAGCCATCCGGAATTTTTTTGGCGACGGCGAGGATCTGACTACGCCGAAAGGGCAGGAGTTTGCCCGGGGAATCATGAATTATATGCGCAGTGTGATGGAAGAAATACAGGAAGAAACCGGCCACTTCTATAATCTGGAGGCTACGCCCGCCGAGGGTACCAGCTATAGCCTGGCGCGTAAGGATAAAGAAAAGTATCCGGATATCCTGGCTGCCGGTGAAAACGTGCCTTATTACACCAATTCCACGCAGTTGCCGGTGGGATATACCGACGATATTTTTGAAACGGTGGAATTGCAGGACGAACTGCAAAGCCTGTATACAGGCGGAACGGTCCTTCACCTGTACCTGGGAGAGAGGATTGCCGATATCGGGGTGGCAAAAAGCCTGATCCAAAAGATATTTACAAAATTCAAACTGCCTTATATATCGCTTACGCCTACTTTTTCCGTTTGTCAGGAACACGGCTATATTGCGGGCGAGCACTTTACCTGCCCGGTCTGCGGACGGGACGCGGAAGTCTGGAGCAGGGTGGTGGGCTATCTTCGGCCGGTGCAGAATTATCATAAAGGTAAAAAAGAAGAATACGGCGAACGCGTTAAATACGTGATCCGTGAAGAGGCCTAGAGAAAATGGAATTCAGCGGCCTTGTGAAAACCTCTACGCTTGATTTTCCGGGAAAGATTGCAGCCGTGCTTTTTTCGCCCGGATGCAACTGGGATTGTTTTTACTGCCATAACAGGGATCTTCTCCATACCGGTGCCGAGCGGCTGGGCGCCGGAGAAGTGACGGCTTTTTTGGAAAAGCGCAGGGGATTACTGGAAGGGGTCGTGCTGACCGGAGGAGAAGCGACGCTGCAAGGCGGCCTTGAAAAATTTGTACATTACTTAAAGGACCTTGGGTACTCCGTAAAACTGGACACCAACGGGAGCAGGCCGGGAGTGGTGGGAGGCCTTTTGGAAAGCGGCGGCCTTGATTATGTAGCGCTGGACTATAAAGCGCCCTGGCCGCGCTACCGCGAGGTTTGCGGCTGCGCCGCCGATCCTGAAGATGTAAAAGAAACGCTTTCTTTGCTGCTTGCGTCAAATGTTTTTTTTGAAACGCGGACCACGGTGATTCCGCAGCTGCGCGAAGAGGATCTCGCAGAGATGGCAAAGGCTATCCCGCCCCTGCCGCGGTTTGTGTTGCAGGACTACCGCCAGCCCGAAGTGTACAAGGAAGAAGACCGGTTTCGTGTGCTGCAAAAATCAAGAGGCCTTCAGTTTTTGCAGGCCGCAGCGGAAAGCTTGCGCGCCTATCAGCCCGGTGTTGAAGTGCGTTGATCCGGGCAGGCCTGAAAGAGCGCTGGGACGCATATTTGTCAAAAAAAATGCATAAAATATTGACAATACTTTTTTTGCATGGTAGAGTAAACGTAACCTTTTAAGGAAGGAGCCAGTCAAATGGCAACTATGCAAGCGAACATAGCCATCGTCATTATTAGCCTCGTACTTACGGTACGAGTTATTGGCATGTCTCAAAAAAGTGTTCGCTGTAATTAAAGGGTAAAAATAAGAAGAAGCTTTAAGGGCCCTGCAGTGAATACCGCAAGGGCCTTTTTTTACAGGATTTTGAAAACCGCAGGGCTTTCAAAATGGGAATGAAACAAAAGCCTTCGTGAAAGGCTTGAGGAAAAAGAAATGAACATAAGCTATTCGCTCCTTTCCGCAATGATCGTTATTATAAGCGTTATCGTCGTCCTCCTGGTCGTCGGTAACGTAAATACGGTATTGCCAAAAAGGGTTTGAATCAGCAAAGAAAAGCAAGAAAACCCCGGCGATACCGCTGGGGTTTGTGTTTATAGGCAAAAAGCGCGGCCCCGGTTATCTGCAGGCGGGAATAAACGAACAGATGAAAGGATGATATGTATGAAGTTAACAGGAGCACAGATTATTATTGAAGCATTGGTGGAGCAGGGAGCAGACACTATATTCGGTTTTCCGGGCGGGACTGTTACCAATATATATGACGAGCTTTATAAAAGCAGCGACCGGATCCGGCATTATACCGCTTCCCATGAGCAGCATGCGACGCATGCTGCGGACGGATATGCGCGGGCGACCGGAAAAGTAGGAGTGGTTATTGCAACCTCCGGTCCCGGTGCGACCAATACGGTGACGGGCATTGCAACGGCTTATCTTGATTCTTCCCCCATGGTGGTCATTACCGGAAATGTGGCGACAAACTTCCTCGGACGGGACAGTTTTCAGGAGGTGGACATTGCAGGCGTGACCATACCGATCACCAAGCACAACTATATTGTTAAGGATGTAGAAAAACTGGCAGATACAATACGGGAGGCCTTTTGGGTAGCCAAGTCCGGCCGTCCGGGCCCGGTACTGGTGGATGTTCCCAAAGACATCCAGCTGGCAACGACCGACTATAAGCCAAAAAAAATAGAGCCTGCAACGCCCCCGACAGAATGCGAGGGCGATATATCCCAGGCTGCCGAGCTGATCCGGGAAGCCAAAAAGCCGTATATATACTGCGGCGGCGGCGTGGTTCTGTCTGATTCTTCGGCAGATCTCCTGGCCTTTGCAGAGCGGATAGACGCCCCCATCGGTACCAGCATTATGGGCCTTTCCGCTGTTCCGTGGAATCATCCGCGGTTTTTGGGAATGGTGGGCATGCACGGGAAATATGCGGCGACCAAGGCGCTTTCCGAGAGCGATCTTTTGATTGCGGTGGGCGTACGCTTTTCCGACCGTGCGACCGGCAATAAGACGGAATTTGCAAAAAATTTGAAGGTGGTGCATATTGACATCGACCCTGCCGAGATCGGTAAAAATATTCCGGTATATACCAGCCTCATCGGAGATGTGAAGTGCGTGCTGAAAAAGCTGACGGCAAAAGTACCCAAAATCAGCCATGCGCACTGGCATGAGCAGATAGATCAGATAAAAGCGCATGTGGACATTTCCTGCGAACACCATCCGGACGCGCTGGATCCGCAGATGATTCTGGAAACAGCGCACAGCTATATGCCGGCAGACGGTATTGTAGCGACCGATGTGGGCCAACACCAGATGTGGACGGCGCAGTATTACCGCTTTTCTAAGCCGCGCACTTTTATTACAAGCGGAGGCCTCGGGACCATGGGGTTCGGCATGGGCGCGGCAGTGGGCGCATGCATCGGTACGGGCAAAAGGACCCTTCTGATTACCGGAGACGGCAGTTTCCATATGAATTTAAATGAAATGGCGACCGCCGTTTCAAACGAACTGCCTCTGATCGTAATTGTGATGAACAACAACGCCCTCGGCATGGTAAAACAGTGGCAGGAGCTCTTTTTTGGCGAACGCTACTCCAATACGGTTTTAAACAGAAAGACAAACTATGCAAAACTGGCCGACGCGTTCGGGGCGACCGGGATGCGGGCAGAAAACGAAAAGGAGTTCAGGGCCTGTTTTGAAAAAGCGCTCGGTATCAAAGGGCCGGTGTTGATAGACTGCCCGATCGACGCATGCGAGAAAGTATTTCCCATGATCCCGCCCAACGGGACCATAAACGACATTATTCTGAAATAAGGGAGGACCCGGTTATGAAAAAAGAAGAACGTATGATTGTTTCAATTTTAGTAGCAAACCAGCCGGGCGCGCTCATTCGCGCGACAAACGTTTTTTCCAGGCGGGGGATCAATATTTCCAGTCTTAATGTGGAAGTAACGCAGGAACCTGCAATCTCCAGGATCATGCTGGTGACCGAGAGCGGCGCAGAAGAGATGGATCAGATCAAAAAAATGCTTGAAAAAATCTACGACGTAAAAGAAGTAGAAACGATCCGTTCCGCGGGCAGCCTGGTAAAAAAGAAAATGCTGGTGGACGGCGATGGCAGCGGCAAAGGACGGGGAGTTCTGGCCGGACTGGAAAGCGGATCTTTGCTGGTGGAAGTTACCGGCGAAGACAGCAAATTGGACGCCTTTATTGATTATATGAAACCGTATGGTATGATAGAAATGTATACGGCGGAAAAACGCTATCATTAATTTTTAGGAGGAAAATAAAATGGCAAAAATGTACTATGAAAAGGACTGCAACTTTGCACTTCTGAACGGGAAAACCATCGTGGTGGTAGGTTACGGCAGCCAGGGGCACGCGCATTCTCAAAATTTAAAGGACAGCGGCGCCAATGTGATTGTCGGCCTGTATGAGGGCTCAAAGTCTGCGCAAGCGGCCCAAAAAGCCGGTCTTACGGTGATGAACACGGCCGACGCGGTCAAGAAAGCGGACATCGTTATGATTCTGGTGCCGGATGAAAAACAGGCGGCAATTTACAAAAACGACATTGCTCCTAATTTAAAAAGCGGTGCGGCGCTTGCGTTTGCGCACGGCTTTAATATCCATTACGGACAGATCAAACCGCCGGCTGATGTGGATGTGATGATGGTCGCTCCCAAGGGCCCCGGGCACACGGTGCGCAGCCAGTATCTGGAAGGCAAAGGCGTTCCCTGCCTGATTGCCGTTGAGCAGGATGCGAGCGGCAAGGCAAAAGAACTTGCATTGGCTTATGCAGCCGGTATCGGCGGCGCGCGTGCGGGAATACTGGAGACCACTTTCCGCGAAGAGACCGAAACCGACCTTTTTGGCGAGCAGGCCGTGCTTTGCGGCGGTGTGTCCGCACTTATGAAAGCGGGCTTTGAGACGTTGGTGGAAGCCGGATACCAGCCGGAAAACGCGTACTTTGAGTGCATCCATGAAATGAAACTGATTATCGACCTGGTGGTGCAGGGTGGACTTTCATATATGCGGTATTCCATCAGCGATACGGCCGAATACGGCGATTACACGGTGGGCAGCCGGATCATCACGGAAGAGACCAAAAAAGAAATGAAAAAAGTGCTGACCGAGATTCAGGAAGGAAGCTTTGCCCGTAACTGGATTTTGGAGAACCAGTCCGGCCGCGCTTATTTTGAATCCAAACGCCGCCTGGAAAGACAGCATCTGGCAGAAAAAACCGGTGCAGACCTGCGTGCGCGCATGAGCTGGCAGAAAGAAAAATAAGGAAGGGGACGGATAAGGTGAACAGCGATAACATAAAAAGCGGTTTGTCAAAAGCGCCGCACCGCTCGCTGCTGAAAGCGGACGGCCTGACGGACGCGCAGATCAAAAAACCGTTTATCGGGATCGTGAACTCTTTTAATGAGATCGTACCCGGGCATATCCATTTGCAGACCATATCCCGCGCCGTAAAAGATGGGGTTCTGGCGGCAGGCGGAACGCCCCTTGAATTCAATACTATCGGCGTGTGCGACGGGATTGCGATGGGACACGAGGGAATGAAATATTCCCTTGCCTCCCGTGAAGTCATTGCGGACAGTGTGGAATGCATGGTACGGGGGCACTGCTTTGACGCCCTTGTGTTTATTCCAAACTGCGACAAAATTGTCCCGGGAATGCTGATGGCGGCGGCGCGTCTTAACCTGCCTTCCATCTTTATTTCCGGCGGGCCTATGCTTTCAAATTGCGACGTGACCGGGACAAGCCTGGACCTCAACAGCGTTTTTGAAGCCCTGGGAGAACTCAATGCCGGGAAAATTGATGAAGAAAGGCTTTCTTACGTAGAAGAAAACGCCTGCCCGAGCTGCGGAAGCTGCTCCGGGATGTTTACGGCAAATTCCATGAACTGCTTATGCGAGGCGATCGGCGTAGCGCTGCCCGGAAACGGAACGATCCCGGCCGTGTATTCGCAGCGGGTCAGGCTTGCCAAAACGGCGGGCATGGCTATTATGGAGCTTTACAAGAAGAATATCCGCATCCTGGATGTCCTGACTCCGAAAGCCTTTGCGAACGCACTGACGGTTGATATGGCGCTTGGGTGCTCCACCAATACGGTACTGCATCTTGCAGCCATCGCGCATGAGGCGGGAATTGATTTTAATTTGAAGATGATCAATGAAATCAGCAGCCGTGTGCCGAATTTATGCCATCTGGCCCCGGCCGGACCGCATCATATGCAGGATCTGAACGCCGCCGGCGGTGTACAGGCCGTTATGAACGAACTTGATAAAAAAGGATTTTTGGATACGTCCCTCCTGACGGCCACCGGCCGGACGGTTGCGGAGAACATAAAAAACAAACGGGTGCTTGATCACGCGGTGGTCCGAGATATTGAAGATCCCTACTCGCCGACCGGCGGGCTGGCCATCCTTTTCGGGTCGCTTGCCCCTAAAGGCGCAGTGGTGAAGCGAAGTGCGGTCGCACCGGACATGCTGGTGCACAAAGGCCCGGCCCGGGTGTTTAACTGTGAACAGGACGCGACCGAAGCGATTTTTGCAAAGAAAATCAAGCCGGGCGACGTGGTGGTGATCCGCTACGAAGGACCGGCGGGCGGACCGGGCATGCGGGAGATGCTTTCTCCAACCTCCGCAATTGCGGGAATGGGCCTTGACAAAGAGGTGGCGCTTTTGACGGACGGGCGCTTTTCCGGCGCTACGAGGGGCGCGGCGATCGGGCATATTTCTCCTGAAGCGCAAAGCGGCGGAACGATCGCTTATGTGCAGGAGGGGGACATGATTGCAATCGACATCCCCAATTACAGCATTGAGCTTTTGGTGCCGGATGAAGAGATGGAAAAACGGAAAAAAACCATGCAGTTAAAGCCGCCTTACAGCGGCAAAGGGTACATCGCGCGGTATGCAAGAAATGTTTCTTCTGCCGAAAACGGCGCGGTGGTCACCTGATGCGGCAAACATTGTACGGCGGACCGGGGAGGTGCAGCAGCCTATGAAACAAGTAAGAATACTGGACACAACGCTCCGGGACGGAGCGCAGGGAGAAGGAATATCCTTCTCCGTATCCGATAAGCTGGCGGTGGCCCATGCGCTGGACGATTTTGGCGTGGCGTATATAGAGGCGGGAAATCCCGGTTCAAACCCTAAAGATATGGAGTTTTTCCGGCAGGCCGCCGGTCTGAAACTTAAAAATGCCAAACTCACCGCTTTTGGAAGCACAAGGCGCAAAGGGATTCGGGCGGAGGATGACGCCAACGTTCAGTCTCTTCTGACGGCGGACACGCCTGCGGTAGCTATTTTTGGGAAATCGTGGGATCTGCATGTGACTGAAATATTAAAGGCGTCTTTGGAAGAAAACCTGGCGTGCGTTTCGGATACCATCCGTTTTTTTAAAGAAAAGGGCAAGGAAGTCATTTTTGACGCCGAACATTTTTACGACGGATATAAGGCAAACCGGGCGTATGCGCAGGAAGTCCTGCATGCGGCTTGCAAAGGCGGGGCGGATGTGCTTTGCCTGTGCGATACAAACGGCGGCACCCTTCCCATGGATTTATACGATATTACAAAAGAGGTATGCGCTCAATTTCCGGATATTGAAATCGGGATTCACTGCCATAACGATTCTGGATGCGCGGTGGCCAATACCTCCGTTGCGGTGCAGGCGGGCGCCTGCCATGTTCAGGGTACCTTTACCGGTATCGGTGAGCGGTGCGGAAACGCGGACTTAAGCGCGATCATCCCTATACTGGAATTAAAGCAGGGGGCAAAGTGTATTGCAGGAAACCTTGAAAACCTGACCGATACCAATATACGCATATCCGAGATCCAGAATATGAAAGTACCCTCCGGCAAACCGTTTGTAGGTGCGAGCGCGTTTGCCCATAAGGCGGGCATGCATATTGACGGTGTGACCAAACTTTCAAAATCTTTCGAGCACGTGAGCCCCGAAGCAGTGGGCAACAAACGGCGGTTTTTGATTTCCGAAGTCGCAGGCAAGAGGGCGGTCCTTTTAAAAATTTCCGGGATCGCGGGCGACCTCACCAAAAACAGCCCGGAGACGTCGCAGATTCTGGATAAGATCAAAGAGATGGAGCACCAGGGGTACCAGTTTGAAGCTGCGGACGCAAGTTTTGAGCTCCTGGTAAAAAAAGTGCTGGGACGGTTTGTACCGCACTTTAAGCTGCTGATGTACCGTACCAGCGGAGAATTTCCGCCTCCGGACAAAGAGCTCAACGCCAGTGCAATGATCCGTATTGACGTGGGCGGGACGGTGGAGACTACCGCATCCATGGGAAACGGCCCGGTACATGCGCTGGATCTGGCGCTCCGCAAGGCGCTGACCGTTTTTTACCCGGAATTAAAGGATGTTTACCTGACCGATTATAAGGTCCGCGTCCTGGACGCGGGGGGAGCCACAGGGTCGACTGTGCGTGTTCTGATTGAAAGCTCGGACGGGGAGCGGGAATGGACAACGGTGGGGGCATCTACAGATATCATTGAAGCGAGCTTTGCCGCACTGGTGGATTCGCTGGAATATAAATTAAGTTTGGAGGAGAAATAAATATGGCGATGACGATGACGCAAAAAATCCTGGCTGCACACTGCGGTAAGCAGAGTGTTCGGGCCGGAGAGATCATCATGGCCGACCTGGATTTGGTGCTGGGCAATGACATCACCACGCCGGTCGCCATCAACGAATTTGAAAAGGCCGGCTGCGGCTGCGTATATGATACCGAAAAAGTCACCTTTGTGCTGGATCATTTTACGCCGAATAAAGACATAAAAGCGGCTGAACAGTCCAAGCAGATCCGTGAATTTGCAGCAAAACATGAGGTGAAAAACTTTTTTGATGTGGGCGAGATGGGCGTTGAGCATGCGCTGCTTCCCGAAAAAGGGTTGGTGGTTGCGGGCGATGTTGTGATCGGCGCGGACAGCCATACCTGCACATATGGTGCGCTGGGCGCATTTTCGACGGGCGTAGGCTCTACGGACATGGCGGCCGGCATGGCTACGGGAAAAGTATGGCTGAAAGTTCCTTCCGCTATCAAGTTCAACCTGACCGGAAAACTTGGGAAATGGGTTTCCGGAAAAGATGTGATATTGCACATCATTGGTATGATCGGCGTGGATGGTGCGCTTTACAAATCTATGGAGTTTACCGGCGAAGGCGTGCATACCCTTTCCATGAGCGACCGCCTGTGCATTGCAAACATGGCGATCGAAGCGGGCGGCAAAAACGGGATATTCCCGGTGGACGATGCGACGCTTCAGTATATAGCGGAACACAGCGGCCGCAAGCCGGTTGTGTATGAAGCCGACCCGGGTGCGGAATACGACGAAGTATATGAAATTGATCTGGGATCCGTCAAGCAGACGGTTTCTTTCCCGCATCTGCCTGAAAACACCAAAACGTTTGACGAAATCGGCGATGTCAAAATCGACCAGGTGGTGATCGGCTCTTGCACCAACGGAAGGCTGGAAGACCTTAGGATCGCGGCCGAAATCATGCGCGGCAAAAAGGTTGCGAAGGGCGTTCGTGCCATTATCATTCCGGCTACGCAGAAAATATATATGGACGCCATGGAAGAAGGGCTTTTGAAGATTTTTATGGAAGCGGGATGTGCGGTCTCTACCCCCACCTGCGGCCCCTGCCTGGGCGGACACATGGGCATTCTGGCCAAGGGCGAACGCTGTGTGGCGACGACCAACCGTAATTTTGTAGGCCGTATGGGCCACCCGGAGAGCGAAGTATACCTGGCCAGTCCGGCGGTAGCCGCTGCGAGCGCCCTGGCGGGCAAGCTTGCGCCGACACAGGACTAGAGCGAGAAGGAGGATAAGAGTATGAAAGTGAAAGGCAATGTAATCAAATACGGCGACAATGTCGATACCGACGTGATCATCCCCGCGCGCTACCTGAACACCGCCGATCCGAAGGAACTGGCCGCGCACTGCATGGAAGATCTGGACGAAACATTTGTTTCCCGGGTCAAAAAAGGAGACATCATGGTAGGCGGCGCCAATTTCGGCTGCGGCTCTTCCCGTGAGCATGCGCCTTTGGCCATTAAAGAGTCGGGCGTTGCCGCGGTGGTGGCAAAAAGCTTTGCGCGCATTTTTTACCGCAATGCCATCAATATAGGCTTGCCTATAGTGGAATGCGACTGCGATATTGCCGAAGGAGATGAAATCGAGATCGATTTTGACAACGGAAAGATCGTAAATCTTACAAAAGGAATGACGGCCGAATTTCCGGCATTCCCGGAATTTCTGCAAAAGATCATTTCCGCCGGAGGACTGATGAAGTCCATTGACTGCAAATAAGTGAAAAGAAGATAAATTTTTGTCATTTATAAAACAGGGCCGTCGGCCCTGTTTTATGTTTTTTAAAAGGCCGTTTGCCGTTCAGGATAAAAAATTAAACTCTTGACACACAGACAGCGGGCGCATATAATAGTTTTTAAATTGAATACCGGTTAAACCTGTGATTAAGAATAGTAGGCAGGGACATGTGTTTATAGAGAGCCGCGGATGCTGGAAGGGCGGTAACACAGCCTTGTTGAATGGACTTATGAGGGCAGAACGAAACGGCGGCGGTACGCCGGAGTAGCAGCTGACGGGAGATCAACCCGTAAAATGTGAACATGTATGATGGTACATGGAGATAAAGGAATGTTTTTATGCATTTAAAAGCTTGTTTTGGCTCTTGTCCCAGGTACGATGGGGCAAGGGCTTTTTTAATGGAAAGCCCGGCAGCTTTTGAACAAAAAGGAGTTGGTTTTTATGATTGAGGATTGGCGAAAGGCAGAAGAGATTTAAGATATTTTTGATAAATTTGGAGGAATAAGACATGAAAAAATCAATAAAAACGTTATTGGCGGTCATTTTGGCGGCGGCAATGCTGTTTGCGCTGGCAGGGTGTGCAACAGATGCGCAGGAAACGGCATCTGAGGAAAGCGGGGCCGCGAGCGAAACGGCAAGCGAGACCGCTTCGGCTGAAGCAAGCGAAGCGTCTCAGGAGAGCGCCGACATGGTTACCATTGGCGTGATCCAGTACGCGACGCATCCTTCTTTGGACAATTGCTACACAGGGTTTATACAGGGACTTGCGGACGAAGGCTTTGTGGAAGGCGAAAATCTGACGGTCGATTTTCAGAACGCGCAGGCCGACATGGCCAACAGCGACCTGATTGCTAAAAACATGGTTTCAAAAAAAGAATCCATGATTATGGGGATTGCCACGCCTGCGGCGATGTCCGCTTATGCGGCAACCAAGAGCGAAGGGATTCCGGTAGTTTTCTCGGCAGTGTCCGACCCGGTTGCGGCCGGCATTGTAGAATCGGTTGATTCTACGCAAACCAATTGCACAGGCACCTCCGACGTACTTAATTTGGAAGCGCAGATGCAGATGATTCGCGCCTTTTTGCCGGATGCGACCAAGATAGGGGTTATTTATACGACCAGCGAACCTAACTCTGTTTCCCACCTTGAAAAATTTAAAGAACTTGCGCCGACCTACGGCTTTGAAATTGTGGATGTGGGCGTGACCAATGCATCCGAAGTGGCCTCTGCGGCTACGACGGTCGTCTCCAAGGGCGTTGACTGCATCAATAATTTTACGGACAACAATGTAGTGGACAACTTGGCCTCGGTTGTGCAGGCGGCAGATAAAGCAGGCATACCGGTATTTGGTTCGGAAGTTGAACAGGTAAAGAACGGGTGCCTGGCTTCAGAAAGCATTGATTACGTAAGCCTGGGCGTGGAAACCGGTAAAATTGCAGCAAGGATCTTAAGCGGAGAAAGCCCTTCGGATATTCCGGTGGCGCTGATTTCAGATACCACCCCGGTATATAACCAGGAAGTATTGGACAGTTTGGGGCTGACGCTGCCGGACGGTTATACCGACGCTGAGGCAGTGAGCGCCGAATAACGCAGGATACCACCGAAGGAGCTGGTTTGAAGCATGGATGTTTTTTTAGGACTCACGATGAATGTGCTGGAAGAGGGAATGATGTACGGCATCATGGCGATGGGTGTTTATATCACCTATAAGGTGCTGGATTTTCCCGACCTTTCCGTGGACGGCACTTTTCCGCTGGGCGCGTGCGTGACCGCTTCTTTGATCCTTTCGGGCGTGGACCCGTGGCTGGCCTGTGTGCTCGCCTTTTTGGCAGGCATGCTGGCCGGCTCGGTCACCGGCCTTTTAAACGTAAAACTTAAGATCACCAACCTGCTTTCGGGTATACTGGTGATGACGGCGCTTTGGTCCGTCAATCTGGTCATTACAAACGGAAGCGCGGTTGTGCCCTTTTATGATGAAAAGACGATATTTACGTCCGGCATAGCGCTCCTGGTTCCGGATGCCGCTTTTGATTACCGTGTTTTGATTGTGATCTTTGTTGCGATGGCGGCGGTAAAAATATTGCTGGATATGTATTTGAAGACCAAATCCGGGCTGCTTTTGCGGGCGGCGGGAAACAACCATCAGTTTGTGACCTCCCTGGCCATTGACCCCGGGCGCATGAAGATTTTAGGCCTGGCCATCGGAAACGGATGCACCGCTCTTGCGGGCAGTATTTTGGCGCAGCAAAGCGAATCCGCCAACATATCAAGCGGACTTGGAATGGTTGTAATGGGTTTGGCTTCGGTCATCATAGGGCTCGCAATTTTCAGAAAAGTAAAATTTATGCGGCCGACCATCATGGTGGTCCTGGGTGCTGTTTTCTACAAAGCCTGCCTGGTCGTGGCCATGCAGCTGGGGCTGCCCACCAACTATATGAAGATCCTGATGGCGGGGATATTTGTGGTTGCGCTTGTATCCAACCGTTTTTTTGTGAAAGGCAGGCAGGCAGCGGATGGTTGAGAATAAAAATCTTAAAAACAATATGCTTGTACAGCTTGAGCATATTTATAAAACGTTCAACAAGGGTTCGGTCAACGAAGTGGTCTTGTTTACAGACTTCAATCTGAGTGTCCGCAAGGGAGAATTTGTTTCCATTGTGGGCAGCAACGGCTCGGGAAAGACCACTTTGCTCAATATTGTGTGCGGCAATATCGGCATTGACAGCGGAAACATCATTCTTCGGGGCAGCGAGATCGGCACGCAGAAAGAGCATGTGCGCGCAAAGCACATTGGCCGGGTGTTTCAGGACCCGGCAAAAGGGACCTGCCCGGACCTTACGATCCTTGAAAATATGTCGCTGGCCTACAACAAGGGAATGCCGTATGGACTTACGCCCGGCGTAAACCGTAAGAAAAAAGAATTTTTCCGCGAGCAGCTTTCCCTTTTAAAACTGGGGCTGGAGAACAAGACCGATCTGGAAGTAAAAAGCCTTTCGGGCGGGCAGAGACAGGCCCTGGCGCTTCTGATTTCTACGCTGACGCCCATAGACCTTCTGATTCTGGATGAACACACGGCCGCACTGGACCCGATGTCTTCTGAAAATGTGATGGAACTGACCGACCTGATCGTACGGGAAAAAAAGATCACAACTTTGATGGTAACGCATAATCTGAAGTATGCCGTGGAGTACGGCAGCCGCATGATGATGATGCATAAGGGCGGTATTGTAATGGATGCGGCGGACGAACAAAAAGATGCGTACGCCGTGCCCGACCTGCTGAAGATGTTTAACGAAATCAGTATAGAATGCGGTAATTGAGATCATAAAAAGACCGCAGAAGCCTTGTTAGCTTCTGCGGTCTTTTGTTTTGCATTTTAAAATCATTTGTATATCAAAAGCCGCTTTTCCATGGGAAGAAACGTTTTTTCATCCGGAGGGGCGGTGATATTGCCGAAGGGCATCTGGGCCATAAATTCCCATTCTTCCGGAATGTTCCATTGCTCGCGCACCCTTTTTTCGATGGGCGGATGGTAATGCTGAAGGCTGGCGCCCATGCCGTTTGCTTTAAAAGAGATCCAAATGCTGTATTGCAGCATGCCGGAAGACTGGTTGGACCATAATTTGTAACGGCCTTCGTACAGAGGGTTTTTTCTCTGCAGCCGGTCTACCGTGACCCGGTCTTCAAAAAACAAAATGGTACCGTACCCGGGCGCGAACTGTTGGTCTATTTTTCTGGCCAGGCCTTTCATTTTTTCGGGTGGAAGGGTAGGACGGAACACATCTTTGACAAGTTCCCAAAAGAGGGCATGTTCTTTTTTCAGTAAAATGACGACCCGCGCGCTCTGGCAGTTGAAAGGGGTGGGCGCATATTTGATGCTGTGCGCAACAAGGTCTGTGATTTCCTCATCCGTATAAGGAATCTGATTGCCAAGATGGTATATGGAGCGCCGCTGTTTGACAGCTTTTAATATTTCTGTGTTGAAAGAAGGCATGATGGATTCCTTTCCTGTTTCGTGCAGACGGATTAGTCTGCGTTTTTTAAGTATTGAAGTATCTGCGTTGCATTGTTGTCCGGGTTCACTTTGTCGTAAACCTTGCTGATCATTCCTTTTTGATCGATCACATAGGTTGTTCTGCGTGTGCCAAAGACTTTTTTCCCAAACATGGTTTTTACCCCCCAGGCTTCATACGCCTCCAGCACCTTATGGTCGGTATCCGCAAGCAATATGAAAGGGAGGTTGTTTTTCTCTATGAATTTTCTATGAGATTCGGAAGAGTCTTTGCTCACGCCGATGACCGCGATATTATTTTTCAGGTATTCGTCATAAGCGTCCCGGAAAGCCTGCGCCTCACGGGTACAGCCGGGGGTGTTGTCTTTGGGGTAAAAATACAGGACCACCGTTTTTCCGGCAAAGTCTGATAAAGAGACCATGTGGCCGGCAGCGTCGGGCAGAGTGAAAGACGGGGCTTTTGTTCCTTCTTTAAGCATGGGGATATACCTCCTGAATTTATATTTGTGTTTCCGGGCCTATCAAGGCTCCGGAGAAGTTTTATGAAATTATAATAAAACCATAGGGAAGCCGTTAAACATTATTGTGGCAATATAAACCAATTGTTAGAATAGATCGGCTCGAATCAAAATAAAAAATGAACAATCCCTTTTTCAGGACTGTTCATTTATATGATTTGCCTCCCCGGCGCGGCGCACGAAAAGGGAGCTGCATAAGGTGTGCGGCAGCTCCGCTGCCGGGTGCCGGAGAGGCAAGAGGGGATAGCGCCGGTTAGTTTTTCAGTATTTTTTTCAGGTCTTCTTCAGGCGTGGAGATAGGCGTTACATTCCATTTTTCCACCAGCACCTTTAAAACGTTCGGCGACACAAATGCGGGCAAGGAAGGCCCAAGGTATATGTTTTTGATACCCAGCGACAGAAGCGTAAGAAGTATGACAACCGCCTTTTGCTCGTACCAGGAAAGCACCAGGGAAAGCGGGAGTTCGTTCACGCCGCATTTAAAGGCATCCGCAAGCGCGAGGGCAACTTTAATGGCGCTGTATGCATCGTTGCATTGTCCCATGTCCATAATGCGGGGCAGGCCGCCTATATTGCCCAGGTCAAGGTCGTTAAAGCGGTATTTGCCGCAGGCCAGAGTCAGGATGACGCTGTCTTTGGGAGACTGGCGAACAAAATCCGTATAATAGTTGCGGCCGGGACGCGCGCCGTCGCAGCCGCCCACCAGAAAGAAGTGGGAAATAGCGCCTGCGTTTACGGCGTCTACCACTTTATCCGCTACCGAAAGAACAGTGCCGTGTCCAAAGCCGGTGGTCAGCGTATGACCGCCGTTAATACCGCTCATTTCATGTTTTTTGGCATAACCGCCCAGTGAAAGAGCCTTTTGAATGACCGGGCCGAAGTCTTTATCCTCCCCAATATGAACCATGCCGGGATAAGCGACAACCGAAGTTGTGAAAATGCGGTCGGCGTAAGAAGGTTTTACAGGCATGATGCAATTGGTGGTGAACAGGACGGGGCCTGGGATGTCTGCAAACTCTTTTTGCTGGTTTTGCCACGCGGTGCCGAAGTTTCCTTTCAAATGGGTGTATTTTTTGAGTTCCGGATATGCGTGGGCGGGCAGCATTTCACCATGTGTGTAAATATTGACGCCTTTGCCTTCGGTTTGCTCAAGGAGCAGTTTTAAATCCAGAAGGTCGTGCCCGCTGATAACAATAAAGGGGCCCGCTTCAATATCGGTGGATACCTGGGTCGGAACGGGTGTGCCGTAGGTGCCTGTATTGGCTTCGTCCAAAAGAGCCATGCATTTCAGGTTCACCTGGCCGAGCTCTATAACAAGGTCAAGCAGTTTGTCCGCCGGAAGATCGCTTCCGATGGCGGTAAGGCCCTTGTAAAAGAAGGCATTCACCTCCGGGTCCTGCCTGCCCAGCGCAAGGGCGTGGTGGGCGTAAGCCGCCATGCCGCGCATGCCGAAAAGGATGAGGGATTTCAAACTGCGCACATCTTCGTCTGCGCCCCAGATTTCCTGAACATCAAGGTCTCCGTTGCCGCCCAGAGCTTTTTTTGCCGCATCCACCTTATCCGTAAGCGCGCCGATGACCGGGTCGTCAAAATTGACATTGGTTACGGTGGTAAAAAGAGCGTCCAGGACAAGCTTGTCCGTTTCGGCAGTGGCCCCGCCCCCTTCGGCCGCGCGGGCCAGGCCGACCAGCTTCCCGGTCAGTTTATCCTGCAAAGCTGCGGTTTCGGGTTTTTTACCGCAGACCCCGCTGACCGTGCAGCCTTTGCCACCGGCTGTCTGTTCGCATTGAAAACAAAACATTGACATAATGGTTTCCTCCTGTTTATTTTTTTAATCTTTCAGTATTTCGCCGTCCGTAGAAATGGTAATCACATTCCACGGGATGAATTTACCGCTTTTTTGAAGCGCCTGCTGTACCGCAAAAGTCAGTCCGCCGCAGCAAGGCACTTCCATGCGTACGATGGTGACGCTTTTGATGTCGTTTTGGCGGATGATTTCGGAAAGCTTTTCCGAATAGTCGCCCTCGTCCAGTTTGGGGCAGCCGATCAGCGTGACCTTGTTTTTCATGAATTCGTTATGGAAATTCCCATAGGCATATGCGCTGCAGTCTGCCGCGATCAGAAGGTTTGCATTTTTAAAATAGGGCGCCTTTAAAGGTGCAAGTTTAATTTGCACAGGCCATTGTGTAAGCTGGGACGCAGGAGCGGCCTGCGGCACCGGCGCTGCTTGTTTACGGTGCGGGATGGATTTAGACTGAATGCCCGGACATCCGCAGACAGGCGTTTCGCTTTCGCTCTGCCTGGAAGAAAGATTTCTTTCTACGGCTGTCTCGTCAAAAGCGGCAGCTTCCCGTTCCTCAAACGTGATGGCTCCGGTCGGACAGACAGGCAGACAGTTTCCGAGCCCGTCGCAATAATCGTCGCGAAGAAGTTCGGCCTTTTTAGACTGGTCCAGCCCGATAGCGCCTTCCTGGCAGGCGGACACGCAAAGCCCGCAGCCGTTGCATTTTTCTTTGTCGATCTTAATGATTTGCCTTTTCATTTATATCACCTCAAAATTCAATGCTGAATCACTTTCCTGTTGTTTTTACAATTTTATTATAGTAAGATAAACTTACAAAAACGGTTGCATTTGCAACAAAGGAGAAAATATTTTGGAAAAATATCTGCCTCTTTTAAAAAAGACTGCGCTTTTTGAAGAGCTGAGGGAAGAAGATATTGGCAGTATGCTGAAATGCCTGAACGCTTATCAAAAGGAATATAAGGAAGGCGGAATGATCTGGGGGGAAGGCGAAACGGTGGGATCGGTGGGGATCGTACTGGAAGGCCGGGTACAGGTCGTGCGTGAAGATGTGCACGGCAGCCGGATCATACTGACCGAATGGGGCCCGGGAAACCTGTTTGCAGAGGCTTTTGCGCCGGCGGGGATCAAAGAGATTCCGGTGAGTGTATTTGCGTCCGTTAAAAGCAGGATACTGTTTTTGGATTTTGGGCGGATCATAACCCAGTGCTCGGCGCACTGCGTGTTTCATTCGCAGCTTATCCGCAATATGATGCGGGTGATTGCAAGGAAGAACCTTATATTAAACCAGCGGATAGAGCTTTTGGGGAAGCGCTCCATACGCGAAAAGCTGCTTTCTTACTTTTGGGCCGAACAGAAAAGCAGCAAGCGGACAAGAATTGCCCTGCCTTTTAACCGTAATGAGCTGGCAGACTACCTGTGCGTGGACCGCAGCGCCATGTCCCGTGTTTTGGGGCAGATGCGCAGGGAAGGGATTGTCAGTTTCAAAAAAAACGTATTTGAACTGCATTTGAAAGAAGCGGACAGCGGGACGGCATTCTAAAACAAAAAAAGACTCCGCAGTGCAGAGACTTTTGAAAAAGAATTTACAGGCGTTTTAAAATTATTTTTTTGCACATGGATGCGGGGAAGCGGGCTTATTTTCGTATTGATCGGAGAGCGGGGTATTTTCTTCCACATATTTTTTGATTTTTGAAAAAGTTTCAGTGCTTATGATATGTTCGATACGGCAGGCGTCCTGGTCTGCCGTTTCGCTGGAGACACCCAGCGACTGAACCAAAAAGCGCGTAATAATCCGGTGGCGGTCGTAAATCTCGTTGGCTTTTTCCAGGCCTTTTTCGGTAAGCAATATCTGGCCGCTGTCCTCCACCGTAATATAGTCTGCGTTTTTAAGAATACTGACCGCACGGCTGATGCTGGGTTTGGTGTAATCCAGTTCGTTTGCAATATCGACCGAACGGACAAAACCGAGCTTGTTCTGTAATATTAATATGGTTTCCAGGTAGTTTTCACCCGACTCGTGTATGCTCACGGAGAGCCTCCTTTTTACGGTAATTGATTTTAGATAAACATAAATAAATATGAATGAATGCTGTTTAATTGATAAAAACAATTATAATTATATTAACATTCGCCCACTTATTTTTCAAGGCAAAAAAATTTTCAAAAAAATGTTGACAATCACAGTTAGCAATGGTAAACTATGTTTGAAAGGTTAGCTAGGGCTAACCATAAAAAATAATTAAAAGTTAGCGACTGCTAATGGCATCGGGAGATGAGGAGGGTTATTATGCCGCTGACAATGGCCAGACCGGGAAACAGTATGATGATCAAAAAAATAAACGGACGGGACGACACCAAACGGTTTTTGGAAAGTTTGGGGTTCGTAACCGGCCAGAGTGTTTCTGTTGTATCTGAGATGGGCGGAAACCTGATCTTAAACGTAAAAGATACAAGAATTGCCCTTGACCGTGCAATGGCGAACAGGATCATCGTTTAATTTGAAACTTAGGATCCCCGCTGGGCATGGTGGGGGTGCACAGGCATCTGTTTTTAGGAGATACGATAAATGAATACGCTAAAGGATGTGAAATGCGGAAACACGGTGACGGTTGTCAAACTGATGGGCGAAGGGCCGGTAAAACGCAGGATCATGGACATGGGCATCACCAAGGGCTCTACGCTCTATGTGAGAAAGGTAGCGCCGCTGGGTGACCCGATAGAAGTAACGGTACGCAATTACGAACTCACGATACGCAAAGAAGATGCGGGAAAAATCGTTGTAGAATAAATGCAGAGGCAAACAAGGGCCTCTGCAATTTTTATGGACTTTAAGGGCAGAAAAAAGCCCTGATCAATTGGAAGGCCTGCCCTGCGGCCAAGGCCGCCAACAGAAAAAAGGAGACTATATGCCGATCAAGATTGCGCTTGCGGGGAATCCGAACTGCGGCAAAACAACAATGTTCAACGAGCTTACGGGCAGTTCACAATATGTGGGCAACTGGCCGGGTGTGACCGTTGAAAAAAAAGAAGGAAAACTGAAATACCACAAAGACGTTGTAGTCACCGATTTGCCGGGAATCTATTCGCTGTCTCCGTATACGCTGGAGGAAGTGGTGACCCGGGATTATCTTATTTTGGAAAAACCGGATGTCATTATAAACATTGTGGATGCGACCAACATTGAACGAAACCTGTATCTGACCACGCAGTTGGTAGAAGTGGGGCTGCCGGTGGTGGTGGCGCTTAATATGATGGATGTCGTCCGCAAAAGCGGCGATACGATCAATGCGGAAAAACTTTCCCGGTCCTTGGGATGCGTGGTGGCGGAGACTTCCGCGGCGCGGGGGGAAGGCCTGCGTGAACTGGCCGAACTTGCGGTAAAGATTGCCCGGGAAAAAAAAGCGGCTGCCGTTTTGCATGAATTTGGGCCAAATATTGAAAAAGCCATTGGGCATATTGAAAAATTGGTTTTAGAAAATGTGTCCAAAGAAAACGCACACTGGTTTGCCGTGAAGCTTTTTGAACGGGATGAAAAAGTTTTGCAGCAACTTTCCCTGCCTGAGGATCTCCTTGAAAAAATAGAAGCGATCATTACGGGCGTTGAAGATGAAGAAGACGACGATGCGGAAAGCATCATTGCAAACGCGAGATACAACTATATTGGAGAGCTGGTGCAGCATACCGTAAAAAAGAAGGCAAGAGGCGGGCTGTCCGTATCCGACCGTATTGACAAGGTTGTTACCAACCGGTGGCTCGCTCTCCCGATATTCTTTTTTATCATGTGGGGTATTTATTATGTATCCATACAGACGGTGGGTGAATTGACCATCGGATGGATGGAAATGTTCTTTGGCGATGTGGTCGGAGGCGGGGTTTCTGCTTTCCTAAGCAGCGTTGGAGCGGCGCCCTGGCTGCACGGACTCATTGTGGACGGCATTATAGGCGGTGTGGGTGCGGTGTTCAGTTTTGTGCCCCAGCTGATGATTTTGTTTTTGTTTTTATCTATTATGGAAGACGTCGGCTATATGGCGCGCGTCGCTTTCATTATGGACCGGATATTCAGGCGGTTCGGCCTTTCGGGCAAGTCTTTTATTCCTATGCTGATTGGAACAGGGTGTTCCGTTCCGGCCATTATGGCCAGCCGGACCATTGAAAACGACCGGGACCGGAAAATGACCATTATGTTGACGCCTTTTATTCCCTGCGGAGCAAAGCTGCCAGTGTTTGCGCTGATGGTGGGAGCGCTTTTTCCGCATGATGCGTGGGTAGGATCTTCTATGTACATACTTGGAATCGGCGTGGTGGTTCTCTCCGGTTTGATCCTCAAAAAAACACCCATGTTTAAGGGGAACCCGGCGCCTTTTGTGATGGAGCTGCCCCAATACAGGCTGCCGCGGGCAAAAGGCGTCTTCATTCATATGTGGGAGAGGGGAAAGCACTTTATTGTCAAGGCAGGTACGATCATACTGGTTGCACTGACCGTGATTTGGTTTTTGCAGGCGTTCAACGCTTCTTTTCAAATGGTGGAGGATCCGGCCCAAAGCCTGCTGGCTGATATTGGACGTGCGCTTGCGCCTATATTCACCCCTCTTGGGTTTGGAAACTGGCAGTCTACCTCCGCTGCATTGACCGGGCTGGTGGCAAAAGAGAACATTGTAGGCACCTTTGGAATCCTGTTCGGCCTGGGAAGCGGTATGAGCGAAAGCGACCCGACGCTGATCACCAGCATTGGGCAGCTGTTTAATCCGGCCAGCGCGTATGCGTTTATGGCTTTTACTCTGCTGGCTGCTCCGTGTTTTGCGGCGATTGCAACGACGCACCGGGAGATGGGATCGGCAAAATGGACGATCAGGGCTGTTTTGTACCAGACGGCGGTCGCTTATCTGGTGGCACTGGTTATCTTCCAGATAGGCCGGCTGTTCCTGGGTGTGTGAAGCGGCGGTTTGGTATGGAACAAAACAGTTTATGAATAAAATATAACGGATCTGTAACGGATCGGAAAAGAAAAAAGGAGGGATGGACCGTGTCTACCTGGATTATCGCCGGAGGATTGTTTGCCCTGCTTGCGTGGATCGTTGTGCGGTCTGTCAAAAAAGCAAAACAGAGTGGCTGTTCCGGATACTGTGCGGGCTGCTCCGGTTGTTCAGCTGCAAAGGATCTGGATAGCCGTAAAGAAAATTAAATTGCCTGTTTACAGCACGAGCGGCTTGGAAAAGGGAGCTACTTTCATAAAAGATTCGGCAAAAAAAACGCGGCCTTCAAAAATTGTGAAGGCCGCGTTTTTTTGTTTGCAGGTTTACTTTTTTTCTCTTTTGAAACACATAAACCAATCAAGGCAATACATATCTTCGTCTTTGCTTTCCATTCTTTCTTTGGCGGTTCCGCAGGAGCCGGCGGTAGGTACGATCACGTCATCTCCCGGACGCCAATCGGCCGGCGTTGCGACATTGTCTTTATCCGCTTTTTGAAGGGCCATAATAATGCGTTTGATTTCGTCAAAGTTTCTGCCGGTGGTAAGCGGATAATAGAGGATACAGCGGATCTTGGCCGACGGATCAATAACGAATACCGCACGTACCGCCTGTGTACTCGACTGGCCGGGCTGTATCATGCCGTATTTGTTGGCCACTTCCATTTTGATGTCTTCAATAAGCGGGAAAGTCACCTGAATGTCCTTAAGACCCTTGTATTCGATTTCCTGAATTTTTCTAAGCCAGGCAATGTGGGCATACAGGGAATCGACCGAAAGACCGATGAGCTGGGTGTTGAGCGCTTCAAATTCTTCCATCATAGATGCAAAGGTCATAAATTCGGTCGTACATACGGGTGTAAAGTCTGCAGGGTGTGAAAACAAGATGACCCATTTTCCTTTGAAGTCTTCGGGGAAACTGATGGGGCCCTGTGTGGTAACGGCCTTAAACGAAGGCGCAGGATCGCCGATAAGCGGCATGGTGTTGCAAGTGGTTTCTTCCATTTTAAATTACCTCCTCATATATAATTTTTTTATGGACATATGTTTACTTTAAACTGGATATATATAACATAAACGGGAAAATTGATTTATTTCATACATTGAAAGAGGGTGTTTGAAAAAATATTTATTGGTTTACAATGAGTGTAAATTATTTTATCATAAAAGCAGGATTTATTGTTGATTCACGAAAAGTTGTGAATTTTTCTCAAGTGAAAAGAGGAAGAAAAAAAGAAAATCGTGCGATTGTGATAAAATCACAGAAATTGTGATCATAAAAAGATATACTCATGAGGTGAAGGAGGAATAAAAATGCCAGACATAGTAGTAATCGGCAATGGGCCGGCGGGGATCACCGCTGCAATTTATGCTTTAAGGGCCGGAATGGAAACGGTGGTCATAGGCAAGGATATGGGATCTTTACAGAATGCCGGGGTGATTGAAAATTATTATGGATTTCCTGAGCCTGTTGAAGGAAAACAACTGATTTTAAACGGGATAGAGCAAGCAAAAAGGCTGGGCGCCAAGATCGTTGAAGATGAAGTTTTGGGCCTGAGTTATATGGGGAGGCTGATCGTGCGGGCAAAAAATACCGAATTTGAGTCGGACGCACTGGTCATAGCCACGGGTTCTTCCCGCAGCAAGCCTGAGCTTACGGGCATCAAGGAATTTGAAGGAAGCGGCGTAAGCTACTGCGCAACATGCGATGCCTTTTTTTACAAAAAGAAAGATGTTGCCGTGCTGGGTAACGGTGAATATGCCGTAAGCGAGGCAAAGGAGCTGGCGCATGTGGCATCCTCGGTCACCATATTGACCAATGGAGAACCTATGCAGGCCGAGGTCCCCGAGAATATATCCGTAAACAAAAAACAGATTGAGCGTCTGGAAGGGGCGCAAAAACTGGAATGCGTAAAGTTCAAGGACGGAACGCTGCTCTCTGTTTCCGGTGCGTTTGTCGCAATGGGCGTTGCAGGCAGTAGTGAGCTGGCCCGGATGATGGGGGTGCAGCTCAGCGGTTCGGATATTGTGGTAAGCGAAACCATGCAGACCAACGTGCCCGGCGTTTTTGCGGCAGGGGACTGTACCGGGGGATGGATGCAGGTCGGCAAAGCGGTGTACGAAGGTGCAAAAGCGGGGTTTGAAGCGGTAAAATATGTGCGAAAGAAAAAAGGAGACGCAAATGCAAAATGAAATATACCGTCCTTTTGGGGGCGAAACAAAAAATATACCCGGTACGGGCGACACGAGGACGCTGGTGGTAGACCAGTACCTTTGTCCGCAGAACCATCCGTGTCCTTCGGTGAGAGTGTGTCCGGTGGATGCGCTTTCCCAGCGGGGATTCGCGGCGCCCGAGGTAGATATGGACGCATGTATCCGCTGTGGAAAATGTGTGCGCTTCTGCCCGATGGGCGCATTGGAACTTAAATAGTTAAAAAGGCTCAAAACGCTTTCGAATTCTGTTCAAGGCGTTTTTTTATGTCTTTTTTTCTTGAAAGATATATAAGTGTTTTACTTTGGCGTTGCATATTATATACTTAAGGATAAGAACGTAAGAGCAATTTTTGAAAGGACATAAAAAGATATGATCGATCAGGAGGATATACGGGTTGTCGCCGCTGCCCTGCCTTATTTTAAGCGGTTATCTGCCGGAGAGCAGGAAATTTATATTGACAAAATGAGAAAAGAAACGTTTGAAAAAGGCGAGAATATCCACAGCGGTGAGCGTGACTGCGAAGGCCTGATGATTGTGAAGAGCGGGCGGCTGCGCGTGTATATCATATCCGACACCGGCAGAGAAGCAACACTGTTCCGACCGGTACCGGGCGAGGTCTGTGTATTTACCGCTTCCTGCGTGATGCGGAATATTGATTTTGAAGTGATCATTGATGCGGAAGAAGAGAGCGAAGTGCTGATTTTGCCAGCACAGAACTACCAGGAAATCATGCAGACCAGCCAGGAAGCGGCGGATTTTACCAATCAGGTGATTGCCGCACGTTTTTCGGACGTGATGTGGGTGATGGAGCAGATACTGTTTACTAGCCTGGATAAAAGGCTGGCCCTTTTCTTAACGCAGCAGGCCCAGAGCGAGAAAAAAGATGTACTGACCATTACGCACGAAACCATTGCGGGGCATTTAGGCAGTGCGCGCGAGGTGATTACGCGGATGCTTAAGTATTTCGAACGTGAAGGAATGATAGAAGTTTTTCGGGGTGGCATCAGGATACTCGATCTTGAAGGGCTTAAGAGGACGGCAGGAATCCTTTAGGAGGATTTTTCCATATTGCCGCTTTCTTCGAACGTGAATTGGTCTTTGGAATTATAAAGCGTCTTAAGACCGGCCGTAAGCGCAAAAAATACCGAAAGGCAGACGGCGGTACAGATGGCGATCATAATAGCAATCTGATATAAAATAGCGGTGGTAGGCAGCGTGCCGGAGAGAATTTGTCCGGTCATCATGCCGGGCAAAAAAATGATTCCCATGCCCACCATAGAGTTGATGGTAGGGACCAGTGCGGTCTGCAGGGCATTGCCGGCCAGCGGCTTTAATATATCATGCGGAGGGACGCCCAGATTTAAAAGGACGTCCATTTTGTGTTTTTGGGATGCAATGTTTTCCTGAAAGTTCGCAATTGCAAGGTTCATGCCGGTCATGGCGTTTCCGAGGATCATGCCGGCCAGCGGAATAACATATTGGGGGTTTGATATGTCCTGATGCAGGACAACGATAATAAAGTAGCAAAGCACGGCAAGCCCGGAAATACAAAAGGAAGCGCCCACAATGATCTTAAAACGGCGTGACATGCTGCGTATGCGGGAGATAATGCGGTGAGATGCAAAAACGATCATGGCAATCAGAAATGCGGCCGTAAACGCAGGATGCGGATTTTGGAAAATAGCCGTCAGAATAAACCCTACCAGAACCAGTTGAACAGTCATGCGCAGGCTGGCAACAAGAAGTTCACGCGTTTTGGCGATTTTGGATTTCCGCATAAGAATCAAAACCACGATCAGCAGGAGATAGATAAGAGCAAAGGAAACCAGGCCGATATCCGCAGCGCCGCTCATAAGACCGCCTCCTTTTTCAGATGGAGCGTATTTTGGGAAAATTCTTCCGCCATCCTGGGGCTGTGGCTGATGACCAGCAGTTCGGAACCGTTTTCGCGGCAAAAGCCGGTGACGGCGGAAAGAACAGACAGGCCGGTGGCGTAATCCAGCGCGGAGGTCGGTTCATCCAGCAAAAGGACCCGGGGATGAAAGGAAAGGAATATAGCTATGAAAAGCCGCTGCTTTTCTCCGCCGGAGAAAGTGCGGGTCTGCGCGTCCGGGCTGAAATGCAGCAAAAGAGGTTCTAAAAGTCGTTTGATTTGGCTGTCTGTCGGGGAAGTTTGTTTGCGGTAGCGATAGTAGGCGTCAAAATTATTGCGCACCGAGCCGTCAAATAAAAAAGGTTCCTGCGGGAGCAGGGAAACTTCTCGGCGGAGAGTGACTGCGTTAAGCGATTCAATATCCTGTCCGCGATAATAAGCTTTGCCTGCCGAAGGAGAAAGCGTGCCGTTTAATATTTTAAAAAGGGTGCTTTTGCCGCTGCCGCTCTCTCCGGTTAAAAAAGTGATTTTCCCGGTAGGAAAAGAGAGATTCCCATAATGAAGGAAACCGCCGAATATAAGGCTTTCCGTTTGAAAAAGCGGTTCCAATGACCTGCCCCCTTTTTGAGAATAATTCCGTATGCTGATAGTCTAACACAGGAGGGTTCGCTGCGCAACGCACGGGAAGGTTTATAGAAAATTCATAAAACAAAGCTTGACCTCCTAACTGTATTTGATATAATTACAGTTAGGAGGCTTAAGCAGATGACAAGTGAGTTTATTGTTGCCGTAAACTGCATGGTTTTTTTAAAGCGCGGCGGAAAGTCGACCAGCGGCGAGATGGCCAAGGCAGCGTGCACCAATGCCTCCCGCGTCCGAAGGGTAATGTCTATGCTGAAAAAAGGCGGTCTGATCTGTACCCGGGAAGGAGCAGGGGGCGGGTATATCCTGTGCCGCCCGCCCGGAGAAATCACGCTGGGGGAAATTTTTTCCCTGACTTCCGGCTATGCGTATGCATACATGAAAAAGCAGCCTTCTATTGATATGAAATGTATGCAGCTTTCAGGAATGCATACGGTTATGGAGAAGATCCACGTGGGGATGGAAGAGAATTGCATGAGCTATCTTAAGTCCATCACGCTTAAGGATATTCTTTTGGAATTGGACAAAGAACCTCTGAAAACAGATTAAAGGAGAATAACATGAAAAAGAGATGGATGAGTATGCTGCTCGTTTTGATATTGGCTCTGTCGGCCTTCACGCTGGTTTCCTGCACGAGCGGGCAGGAAGATGCCGCCGTCAGTGAAAGCGCAAGCACGCCGGCAACCAATGAAACCGGCGGAGAAGCGACGGCAGAAACCGGTACGGATACAGCAGAACCGGCAAGCGAGCCGGATGAAGAAACGGCGGTCGGATTAACCAGTTTTACCACGACCGACCTTGAGGGCAATACGGTTACGCAGGGCATCTTTGCGGACTATGACCTGACAATGGTAAATATTTGGGCGACTTTTTGTTCTCCCTGTATCAACGAAATGCCTGAACTCGGCGAACTGAAAGCGGAGATGGAAGACAAAGGCGTTAATATTGTGGGTATTGTGGTGGATGTGCAGCAGAGCGACGGAAGTATTTCGGAAGACATGGTTGCGACCGCAAAAGATATTGTGGAACAGACCGGTGCGGATTATACGCACCTTCTGCCCTCGGACAGCCTGAATAATGCGTTGCTGTATGGCGTAAGCGCGGTGCCCACCACCGTATTTGTGGACAGCCAGGGAAATATTGTAGGCGATGCCTATGTGGGTTCGCGGGACAAAGCGGGTTGGCAGGAAATAATAAACGGGCTGCTTGCCGAATAGGAAACGCTAAAAGGGAAAAGGGATATGAAGAGTAGGACGCTGGCCTTTGTGCTGATCGGCGTAGGCGCGCTGTTTCTGACATACGGCCTGATGCGCGGAGAAGCGCAGGTCGTTTTCTCAAAAGCCGTACATATTTGTTTGGAGTGCATTGGAATTGGGTAAAGGTGTTAAGAAAAAGAAGCCTGGGTTCCGCATGCTTTTCCAGATCTCGTATGCGGCACTTACCAACGGCTATTGGCTGGGTTTCGCAAACGGAACCATTTATACCGGCGCGACCAAAGCGGTTTGCGTGCCCGGGCTGAATTGTTATTCCTGCCCGGGTGCGGTTGCCTCCTGTCCGATCGGTTCCCTGCAGGCGGTTTTAGGCAGCCGCGATTTTCAGTTCGCATTTTACATCATCGGGTTTCTGATGATCGTGGGTGCGGTATTCGGACGTTTTGTGTGCGGATGGCTTTGCCCGTTCGGACTGGCGCAGGATCTGTTGTATAAGATTCCTTTTTTCAAAAAGTTTTCGCGTATCAAAGGCGACAAGTTTTTAAAGTATTTAAAATTTGTTATGCTGGGCCTTTTTGTCATTATACTGCCCATGTTTGTGGTGGATATCGTGGGGCAGGGACAGCCTTGGTTTTGCGAGTGGGTGTGTCCCGCCGGTACTTTGATGGCGGGATGGCCGCTGGTAGCGGCAAATGCTTCCCTGCAGGCTGTGGTGGGAGGACTGTACGCATGGAAAAACGCCATATTGATTCTCATTATTGTGTTATCCATATTGGTCTACCGCCCCTTCTGCAGATATGTGTGCCCGCTGGGAGCGGTGTATGAACTTGTGCAGCCCATTTCCCTTTACCGCTACAGCGTGGATCGTGACGCCTGCACGAGTTGCGGCATATGCCAAAAAACCTGCAAGCTTGATATTGCCGTCTATAAAACGCCCAATTCGCCGGACTGTATTCGTTGCGGGGATTGCGTGCGGGCCTGTCCGGAAGATGCGCTGCATGTTGAATTTATAAAAAGGAAGAGAAAGAAAGTATGCAAGGAGTAAGTTTGATCTATTCACTGTTTGTTCCGGCGGCGTGCATTGCGGGCATCATACTGGCCGGCGCGGCGGCCGGGTTTTCGGTGCATAACCTTATCAGAAAAAGGTATCGCCTTTTTTCATGGCTCTATATTGGGGTGGGCGCTGTCATTGTCATTGTGCTTTCAAGAATGCTGGCCGGCGCGCTTACGGGATTTGTATGTTCCCGCGGACCGCTGCTGACCGTGCTGATTTATGGCGCAATAGATGCACTGATGGTTTTCCTGCTGGTGGACGCGATCAGATCCGGGAAAAAGAAAAACGCCTCGTAAGGCGTTTTTTTGTGGCAGATAAGGGCGCAATTCTTGTTTGGCAACTCTCCTAACGGTTTAGAGTAAAAGAAATAAGGAATAGGAAATGTGCGGTGGATTTAACTAAAATTTAGTTGACACAGGCCACTAAATAAGCTATTCTAAAATTGACCAAATTCAATGAAAAACGCTTATATTTGATGATTTTTAACGCTTTATTACCAAAAATAATATTATATAGGAGGTTTTAAGTTATGTCTTTGAAAACGTATGAACCACACAAGTCTTCCATTGGGGGGATGGATGCGAACCTTGCGGCTTTTCTTGCATACCTGATTTCGCTTATTATGCTTCTTATCGGCGGTGCGCACTGGTTTGCCTGGATTCTTCCTTTGATCTTTTTCCTGATGGAAAAAAACAGTATGCTGGTGAAGTTCCATGCAGCGCAGGCGTTTATTTTAGCCGTTGTGGCCGGAGTGATTTTTATTATTTTAGATGCTATTTCGTGGTCCATAACCTGGGGCGCAGTGGGCAGCATTTTGGCGACGGGCAATATTTTTGCCTTGACAGGCGGCTGGGTTGCAGTGACGGTTATTGCTGTAATTGTTACTATTTTCATTGTGATTTTTGAAATCCTGGCCATGGTGAACGCTTATAAGTACAAGGAATATAATATTCCGGGAATCGGCGGGCTGGCTGAAAAGTTTGCGGCCAAAATGAACAAAAACTCTTAACCGCAAGACCAAATAGTATGTGTGATTATCAATAAAGAATTGCTTTCCGCAAGGAAAGCTTTTTTTTATTCTTGTACAGTTTGTGAAATAGTACATTGACACAAATAGTAATATAAAATATAATGCAATTGGGAGGTGGACGAATGGAGATATCGAGCGACCTTATACGAGGAAACTTAGACGTTATTATACTGGGCTTTATAAAAGAAAAAGACCGCTATGGTTACGAGATATGCAAACTTGCATGGGAGCGAAGCGGGGGAGAGTATGAGCTGAAGGAGCCGTCTATGTATAGTACGATCCGCCGGTTGGAAGCGCAGGGGTTTATAAAAGGGTACTGGGGTGACGAAAGCATGGGCGGCCGCAGAAAGTATTACCGCATCACGCCGAAGGGGACAGCCATTTATAAAGAGCATAGAAATAGCTGGGATTTTGCCAAAAAGGTCATTGACCGGCTGCTTGGAGGAAAAGAAATTGAATGTGATTGATTCATATATCAGGCAACTTGAAAAAAAGGTTCCGAAAACAGAAAAAGTTAGTGAGCAGCTGGAAGAAATACGGGACACCCTGCATATAAAGACAGAAGAATACCAGGCCGGAGGAATGCGTTATGAAGAAGCGGCCAAGGCCGCCATCCGATCAGTGGGAGATATGAGCGGACTTTTGAACATGGTGGCGGGCGAGAGCCGGGAAGTATACATCAATCGGCTGAATATGGCCAATGCATTTTGGTGTACAATCATTATAACGCTGGAAATTTTGGTGGCTTTTGGGTTGGCGTTTGCTGTTTTGGGTTATGACAGTTCTGGTAATTTGACGGGGCCGGTTTTTTCGCCGGGGAATATGCGGCTGTTTAATGTTATGGGCTGGGGCGTTTTGCTGCCCGTGATTATTGCTGTGCTGGCCGTTCTTTGGATATGGCCTGCGGTATCGGCTGTTACATATAAAAGGAACCCGGCAAAAAGGGAGGTCGTGCGTATGCCTTTTAAAAAGTCAATGATAACGGCGTTGGTCGGCTGGGGCGCGATTTCCGGGTTTCTGTGTGCAGTGAATATGAGTACGGATCCACATAGTATTTGGTTCGTCTGGCCTTTGATTGGCGTTTCCAATTGGCCGGTTAATATATTTAACTATCACAGGCAGATGACAAGTGGAAAATTTGACGTATAAAATCAGAATGCCATCACTCAGCCTTCACACAAAAAAATAAAAATGGTGTATAATATGCTTAAATAAGGAAATCAAGGGGGGTCTTGGATGTACAGGATTCTTGTGGTGGATGACGAGGAAAATATCAGGCAGATCATAAAAAAGTATGCAACATTCGAAGGGCATGAAGTCACGGAAGCGGCGGACGGAATGGAAGCGATCCGCATTTGCAGTGAAAAGACCTTTGATATTATTGTTATGGATATCATGATGCCCGAGCTGGACGGTTTTTCGGCCAGCAAGGAAATCAGAAAAACCTGCAATACTCCTATTATCATGCTTTCAGCACGGGGAGAAGAATATGACAAGATTCATGGCTTTGAAATCGGGATCGACGATTATGTGGTCAAACCCTTTTCTCCAAAAGAACTGATGATGCGGGTCTCTGCAATCATCAAACGGTCGGCCGCAGGCGGGCAGAACGCAGATACTGTTTCATACGAAGGCCTGACGATCGATTTTACAGGGCGGTTTGTTTATGTGGACGGAGAAAAGGTGGAAATGTCCCCCAAAGAGTATGAATTATTGTTTTACCTGGCAAAAAACAAGAATATCGCCCTGCAGCGCGAAAAGTTGATCACGGATGTTTGGGGATATGATTTTTATGGAGATGACCGTACGCTGGACACGCATATCAAGCTTTTAAGAAAAAGCCTGGGCGAGTACAGCCGCTTTATCGTGACGCTTAGGGGAGTGGGATACAGGTTTGAAGTTTGATGTAAGAAAAACAAGCATTAAATGGCGCCTTTTTATTTACTTTGCTATATTTACAGCAGTGGTGATCGTGTTTTTATGGGTTTTCCAAATCGTGTTCTTAGACGACTTTTATAAAACCATAAAAATTGGAGAAATACGCTCAACTGCCGAAGAAATAGGATTGTCAGTGGACGATTCGGATCTGCAGGAGCAGGTGGACAGCATATCCCAACGGGGAGATATGAGTATCCTGGTGTGGAATATGGATACGGGCGAAACGATCAGTACGCCGGATTACCCGGGAAATGTTCTTTCCGGTTTGCCGGACAGCGTTAAAACTGATTTGTATACAAAGGCGGAAGAAAACGGCGGAGAATATCTGCAGCGTTTTTTCAGGAACGAAGGCCTTCAGCCGTCGGACGGCGGGACCGATCCGGGTGCAGCCGCGGCGGATGCCCAGCAAAACACACAGGATACGTTTGACTTTCTGCAGGACGGCGGGAGATCCGGAGGGATGGATACACATCTGGAGAGCATGATCGACGCAAAGATCGTTCAAAATGCCGGTGGGGAGACCGTATTGGTGCTTCTCTCCACAACGATCTCGCCGGTCAATGCCACGGTGCAGACCTTGAGGACCCAGCTGGTAATCATTACCGCTATTATGGTAGCGCTTGCGGTCGGAATTGCCTTTATTATATCCAAAGTGATTTCAAAGCCCATCGTGAAGATCAACGAATCCGCAAAGGTACTGGCTTCGGGTAATTATAATGTTCGCTTTGAGGAAAACGGTTACCGGGAGATCGGAGAACTTGCGCGGACGCTGAATTACGCGGCCAAGGAACTTTCCACGGTGGAAGGACTTAGGCGCGAGCTGATTGCAAATATATCGCATGATCTTCGGACTCCGCTGACTTTGATTGCCGGGTACAGCGAGGTGATGCGGGACATTCCGGGAGAGTATTCGCCTGAAAATGTACAGATCATCATTGACGAAGCGAAGAGGCTTTCCAATATAGTGACAGATGTGCTGGACCTTTCCCGGTTGCAGTCTGGAACACAGGAACTTAAAAAAGAGCGGTTGAATCTGACCAGGACCCTGAAGGATATTGTAGGCCGTCATGTAAAGCTGACCGCACAGCAGGGATACAGCATCGAATTTTCTTATGACGAAGAAGTATATGTGTTTGCGGATGAACTGCGTATCAGTCAGGTGGTCTATAATCTATTGAGCAATGCCATCAATTATACCGGAAAAGATAAGAAGGTATGGGTTCGGCAGAGCGTGTGGGAAGGCGTTGTGCGGGTGGAGTTTGAAGATACCGGAGAAGGCATCCCGGCCGATAAGCTGCCGTATATCTGGGACCGTTACTATAAAGTGGATAAATCTCACAAGCGCGCCAAGGTCGGGAGCGGTCTTGGACTCTCAATTGTGAAAGCGGCCCTCGACCTGCACGGCGCAAAGTACGGCGCAAGCAGCGTAGAGGGGAAGGGAAGCATATTCTGGTTTGAGCTTGAAACCGTGAAATAAATATCCGGGTTAAAAAAGTTTGCAAGAATCAAAGGCAATCATGTATACTTGAATAAGACAGTTATATATGGTGGCGCGTATAATTGATCAGCGCAGGAACAATCATTTGTTCCTGCGCTGATTTTTTTAAAAGGCTGGTACTGTATGTAAAGAAAAAGAGGATAGATATATGGAATATTACAGAAAACTGCCCCGCAACAAAAAAGAATTTGCGATCTTTATGGCCGTGATATCAATAATATCCGTAAATATTATCGCACCGCTGATTACCTGTTTTGAAACGGAGTTTTCCCTATGTGTGTGGGCCGACGCAATGAAAAGGATTCCGTTTGTCTGGATCGGCGTAATTGCATTGGTACTGGTCACGCATAAACCTGCCGAATGGATGACCCTCCGGATCGTAAAGAAAGAGGACAGTTTCAACGCTCTTATGATTGTCAATACTTTATGTGCGGTATTGCTGATGTCGGCTCTTCTGACAGTGGTTGGCACATGGATAGGAAACGGACAGGTTACGATGGAGCCGATGAACATGTTCTTTTACAAATGGCCGCGAAATTTTTCAATTTCGTTTGCAGTGGAAGCTTTGATTGCACAACCGGTCGCGAGAAGAGTTATGCTGGGAGTGCACAAACGTAAAGACAAACGCAGTTTGCCGGCGACCCAAAATGTGAACAAATAGCTTGGATCAAATATTCATGGAACCGTCAAAAAAAATTCACATGTTTGGGGTATGATAAACGCAAGATCAAAGAAAGGCGGATCAAATTTTATATGGAAATCAAAAATTTACGCAATGAAATCAAAAGAGCCGTCAGCAGCGCGGATGCGGATATCTTAAGGCAATTGTTTGGATCCGCAGAGCAAGGCTGGATATCCACTCCCGCAAAACGCATGTACAGTCTTCGGTTTGAGCGGAAGGATAATCTTGGGTTGGATAAAAAAAGAAGTGCAAACAGGGAAAGTTTTACACTTTTCTATATCAATGACGATATGAGCAATGTCTCGCTTGTAAAAAAGAGCAAGAGAAAGGATTCTTTTTTGGAGAGGAGTTCGGTATTGAGCAAAGGAGAATGTGAAAGGATTTTGGCAGGAGACTTCGCATGCCTGAGCGGTGCGGCAGATCCGCTGGTCTTTGAATTTTATAACCATTTGCGGATGGGAGACCTGCATCCCCGGATACTGGTGGATTTTAAGCGGGAAGTCTTTTCTTCCAAAAAGGCCGGCGTACAGATTTCTCTGGAAAGCGACTTTTATACCGGCTTTAATACAAGCGATTTTTTTAACAAAAGGCATCCCACTATTAAAAGGACGGGACCGGTCGTTATGGAGGTGAAATATGACAAGGTTCTGCCCGAAATATTAAGCCGCCTTACAGGCGGAGAGAAGAAGGCGAAAGCCGGTTCGCTGGCTTGGGCATACCCGGCCGTATAAGCCGGGAGGGGAGGTTGGGCTGCGGTAAGCGTTGATTCCCGGGGCCCTCTCCGGCGTTCGGCAAAAAAGAGACCGCCAAAAAGGCGGTCTCTTTTTTGTTGGGGTAAATTCCAGGAGTCCCCGATTAGCCGCAAGACTTCCTGAATGATGTTATTGACGGACGATCAATCGTCTTGCAGCGCGTCATAGCCTTCCTCGCCCGTACGGACTTTGATAACATTTTCCACATTGTAGACGAAGATTTTTCCATCTCCGATGTTACCGGTGTACAGGGCGCGGATTGCGGCATCCACCACAGTCTGGACGGGCACTTTGCAGACAACGATTTCTACCTGGACCTTAGGCAGGAGATTCATTTCGATCTCGACGCCGCGGTAGTAGTTGGTAGAACCTTTCTGCATGCCGCATCCCAGAACATGTGTTACCGTCATGCCGGTGATGCCGATCGCATTCATTGCTTCTTTCAGTTCTTCAAATTTGCTTTGCTTGGTTATGATAACCACATTAGTCATCTTCTTGTCATCCGGAACGCCTACGTGCTCAACCGGAACGGCTTTTTCAACCGAAACGGCAGCGGGCGCATTCGGTGCAGCAACAACAAAATCGTTATGCTCGTTGATAGACATATCGTTCAGTATGGGCATAAAGTCCGCATAGCTGCTGGCGAGCCCATGCTCCGTGATGTCCAGACCCGCGATTTCCTCTTCTTTGGATACGCGCAGTCCGGTTGTCTTTTTGATAATCGAGAAAGTAATGAGCATGGTGATGGCAACCCAAGCTGCGATGGATACGACGCCCAGAGCCTGGACTCCCAGGAAAGAGCCGTCGCCGCCATATACAATGCCGCCGTCCAGAGCAAACACGCCAACCAGGACGGTGCCGGCGGCACCTGCCAGGCCGTGTACGCCGATTGCGCCGACCGGGTCATCTATCTTGAGCTTTTTGTCAATAAATTCGATACCGAATACAACTACAAATGCCGCGATGATACCGATGAAAGCGGCGCCTACCGGACTGACCGCGTCGCACCCGGCCGTGATTGCAACCAAACCGGCCAGCGCGCCGTTCAGTGTCATGGACACATCCGGCTTTTTATAGCGCAACCAGGTGATGATCATAACGGAGATTGTGCTGACAGCTGCCGCTATATTGGTAGTGACAAAAATGTTGGACATGGATGCGATGGTTTCGTCGCCTGTGGCAGCAACCGTGGAACCACCGTTGAACCCGAACCAGCCGAACCAGAGAATGAACACACCGAGCGCGCCGAGCGTCAGGCTGTGTCCCGGTATGGCCCTGGATTTGCCGTCCTTGGTATATTTTCCAATACGAGGCCCAAGCATTTTGGCGCCGACCAGTGCGGCGACACCGCCGACCATGTGAACAACGGAAGAACCGGCGAAGTCATGGTAACCCATTTCTGCCAGCCAGCCGCCGCCCCATACCCAGTGACCCGAGATGGGATAGACGATTGCGGTGATCACGATGGAATAAATGATGTAAGATTTAAATTTTGTTCTTTCTGCCATGGCGCCGGAAACGATGGTCGCCGCTGTTGCTGCGAACACGGTCTGGAAAATAAGAAATGCCATGGTGGGGAGCGTAGAATCCGGATTTTGCGGCCCGAGTGTAAATAAGTCCGGGGTTCCTATGAAGCCGTAAATCGTAGCACCGAACATCAGACCAAAGCCGATGATCCAGTACGCGACAGATCCGAATGCAAAGTCCATCAAATTTTTCATGATGATGTTCCCTGCGTTTTTGGCACGGGTGAACCCGGTTTCAACCATTGCAAAGCCGGCCTGCATGAAGAAAACCAGCGCTGCAGCGATCAAGGTCCACATTGTGTCAACTGATGAAAACATGATAAATACCTCCTATTTTTTTATAAATATTAAAAGCGCGCCTCCGGATTAACCATTGGCACGCCTTTGTGCTTTTAGGTAATTGTGAGGTCACCAGCCTCTTTATATAGTGGGAGGAAAGAAAAAGGCGTGCCGCCGGGAATGACCCGGTAGCACGCCGTTGTGCCTTTTTTTGTTTATACCTTTAAGAGAAGTTCGCCATAGTTAGGATACGGCCAGTATTTTTTGCCCACGATCATTTCGAGGGAATCGGCCACCGCGCGAAGCTCCTGCATGGCTACGAATATACCACTGCGGTAATATTTGGAAATATCCAGTATCTCCGTATATTTTTTGACTTCGATCAATGCATTGTCCAGTGCGTCGATGTTCTGCTTTAAGCAGACAGCAAGCGCAGTAAGCTCGGAGACGAGAGATTTTTCGAGCTCATTATCCAGCCCAAGGTCTTTTTTCAGCAGAGCTGTCTGGGCAAGGTCGCGTTCGTAGTCGCCCACTGCGGGAAGAATATCCCTTTTAGCCATCTCCAGCATGGTCAGCGCTTCGATATTGATGGTCTTGCAGTAGCCGTCCAAAAGGAGATCATAACGGGAATGCATCTCGGTCTCGGTAAATACGCCGTGCCGGGAGAACAGTTCCACGTTCTTTTTCATTATGAAGTACGGCATGGCGTCGGGCATGGATTGAAGGTTCAAAAGCCCTCTCTTTTTCGCTTCAGCCACCCATTCTTCCGAATAGTTGTTGCCGTTGAATATGATGCGTTTATGCGCCTCGACAGAGGTTTTCACCAATTCCATAACGCCTGATTTCAAATCTTTTGATTTTTCAAGCGCGTCTGCGTATTGCCGCAGGGATTCGGCCACAATTGTGTTCAGCACAACGTTGGGGCCGGAGATGGAAAGAGCGGAACCGAGCATACGGAACTCAAATTTATTGCCGGTGAAGGCAAAAGGAGAGGTCCTGTTACGGTCAGTGGTGTCTTTCGGGAAGCAAGGAAGCACATTTACGCCGAGCTGGAAGGTGCAATCCGATTTTTGGATGTAATTCGTACCGGATTCAATCGCTTCCAGTATTTCGGTCAGCTGTTCGCCCAGGAAGACGGAAATAATGGCCGGAGGCGCTTCGTTGGCACCCAAGCGGTGGTCGTTGCCTGCGCTGGCTACCGATACGCGCAAGAGATCCTGGTGTTCGTCCACCGCTTTGATAATGGCGGAGAGGAACAAAAGGAACTGCATGTTTTCCTGCGGCGTTTCGCCCGGATCGAGCAGATTGACGCCCGTGTTGGTAGAAATGGACCAGTTATTATGTTTGCCGCTTCCGTTTACACCCGCAAAAGGCTTTTCATGCAGCAGACATTCCATACCGTGCCGTTGCGCAACTTTTTTCATGATCTCCATTGTGATCTGGTTATGATCGGTCGCGATATTGGTGGTGGTAAATACCGGGGCAAGCTCGTGCTGTGCCGGGGAAACTTCGTTATGTTCGGTTTTGGCAAATATACCAAGTTTCCAGAGCTCTTCATCCAGATCCTGCATAAAAGCGGAAACCTTGGGTTTGATTACGCCGAAATAGTGGTCTTCCAGTTCCTGCCCTTTTGGGGGTTTTGCACCAAAAAGCGTTCTGCCCGTGTAGAGGATGTCTTTTCTCTGATCATACAAATCTTTGTTAATCAAAAAGTATTCCTGCTCCGGGCCGACCGTGCTTAAAACCCTGGAAACACCCGAATGGCCGAATAGCGAAAGGATGCGGAGGGCCTGTTTGTTGAGGGCTTCCATGGAACGCAGCAGGGGCGTTTTTTTGTCCAAAGCTTCTCCCGAATATGAGCAAAATGCCGTAGGGATGCATAGGACGTTTTCTTTAATAAATGCGTAGGAAGTAGGATCCCATGCCGTATAGCCCCTGGCTTCAAATGTGGAGCGCAGGCCGCCGGACGGAAAACTGGATGCATCAGGCTCGCCTTTGATCAGCTCTTTGCCCGAAAATTCCATAATGATGTTCCCCTCGATAGTGGGGGAGATGAAACTGTCGTGTTTTTCGGCCGTGATGCCGGTCATGGGCTGGAACCAGTGCGTGAAATGCGTGGCTCCTTTTTCGATTGCCCAGTCTTTCATTGCGTTCGCAACGATATTGGCAACCGAAATATCAAGCGTTGTGCCTTGCTGTATAGTGGTTTTCAGCGCTTTGTATGTCTCTTTGGGCAGACGTTCACGCATCGTGCTGTCCCCAAAAACCATACTGCCGAATTCTTTGGGAAGATTTTGCATAGTAGAGACCTCCTGGATTATAAAAAACGTTTTGTATACATATAAAGGCACTGAGGGCAGGACCCTCAGCGCCTTTGCTGAACTACGGAGTCATTATACCCGATGAGGGCGCGTTTTGTCAACATTTTTTTTGAAAAAAATGCATCAATAGCTACCTAATATTGCAAAAAAAGTCGATTGAGGTGTTGAAAATTGGTTAAATATGAAATATAGCGATATAAATATTGCAAAAAAAATTGACATAACCCTCAAAAAACGATAAGATGATGTTCAAATAAAATAGAATATAAAAAAATGGATCAAAACGTTTTTTAAAGGAACAGGAAGCGAAACATATAAGGAGAGAAGCCATGCAGCAAAAAAAAGATCCGGCTTGAATAAGGGATGATTTTGAAAAAGGGATAGACATATAATGAGGAGAAGTGTACAATAATGAACATAGGTAAAAACAAAACTGAAGCACGATTTGTGCAAAAAGAAGCGCCCAAGCGACTACGGGATAACATTTTCGCGGGCGGCGCGGACAAAAAAGATGGATATGTGCTGGGACTGCGCTTTAAACCGGCCCCGGTATTTCATTTTTTGGGCATGGGAAAATACCGGGCAGCGGATTGCAGCGGTTTTTGGAAATCCTTCCCTGAGTGGGCAAAAAGCGGGTGTATAGCCGTTTTACCGGGTGGGTTGCCACGGGAGGTGATGTTTGATGAATAAAAACGTCAGAACACCCGAAGAAATGGAGATCATAAACAGGGCGAAATCTACTTTGATGGAGTACCTTGGTTTTACAGAGCCCCAAGCCCACAGGTATATTGAGAAACACGCAATGGATATGCGGGTTACAAAAATAGAGATTGCAAAGAATATATTGAAAATATACGAGAGCTAAATCAAAAAGGGGTATGAAACATGACAAAATTTATTTTTGTTACCGGCGGTGTGGTATCCGGCCTTGGCAAAGGTATCACGGCGGCTTCGATCGGGCGGCTTTTAAAATCGAGAGGACTCATGATTGCCGCACAAAAACTGGACCCGTATATTAACGTTGATCCGGGCACCATGAGCCCGTATCAGCACGGCGAAGTTTTTGTGACCGAGGATGGTGCGGAGACGGATTTGGATCTTGGACATTATGAACGTTTTATTGATGAGAACTTGAACAAGTATTCCAACCTGACCACCGGAAAAACTTACCTGAATGTTATTGCGAAGGAACGAAACGGAGAATACCTTGGCGAAACCGTACAGGTGATACCCCATATTACAAATGAAATCAAAAGTTTTATCTATTCGGTTGGTGAAAAATCGAATGCGGATGTGGTTATTACTGAAATTGGCGGGACGATCGGTGATATTGAAAGCCAGCCGTTTTTGGAAGCGATCCGTCAGGTTGGCATGGAAGTGGGCAGGGAAAATTGCCTGTATATCCATGTAACGCTGGTCCCTTATATTCAGGGGAGCGGAGAGTATAAATCAAAGCCCACGCAGCATTCCGTAAAGGAATTGCAATCCATGGGTATTATGCCGAATATTATTGTCGCGCGGTGTGACGAAAGCATAAAGACCGAAATCAAAAATAAGATATCCCTTTTTTGTAATGTAAAAAAAGACTGTGTTATTGAAAACGTGACCTTGCCGGTTTTGTATGAGGCACCCATCATGTTTGAAAACGAGCATTTGTCCGACATTGTGTGCCGCGAACTGCACCTTGACTGTCCGGCCTGTGATCTCACCGAGTGGAACGAAATGCTGGACAAGATTGCGCGGCGTGACAAAAAGGTTAAGATTGCCATAGTGGGAAAATATGTTCAACTGCATGACGCGTATCTTTCGGTTGCGGAATCACTTTTCCATGCGGGCACTGAAAACGGTGCGGAAGTAGAAATTGCATGGGTGGATGCCGAGCAGGTGGATGACTGTACGGTAGAAAAACTGCTGGAAGGCTGTGACGGCATTATTGTACCCGGCGGCTTTGGGGACCGGGGGATTGAAGGCAAGGTTGCCGCCATAAAGTATGTGCGTGAAAACAATATTCCTTTTTTGGGGATTTGCCTCGGTATGCAGATTGCGGTGGTGGAATATGCGCGGAACGTTTTGGGACTTGCAGGCGCAAATTCCAGCGAATTTGCCCCGGATGGGCCCTATCCGGTAATCGACCTGATGCCCGAGCAGCAGAATATTGTTAAAAAAGGCGGAACCATGCGCCTCGGAGCATACCCCTGCGTTATTGGCGAGGGAACGCTTATGAAAAAAGTGTACCGGCAGGAGCTGATTCACGAACGCCACCGTCACCGGTATGAGTTCAATAATGATTACAAGAGCGCTCTTGTTGAAAAAGGAATGGTGATTTGTGGGACTTCTCCGGACGGTTCGCTGGTGGAAGCAATTGAGCTGCCGGACCATCCTTACTTTATCGGCGTGCAATTTCATCCGGAATTCAAAAGCCGTCCCAACCGGGCGCATCCTCTCTTTGGGGGGTTGGTGGCCGCTGCGCTTATAAAACAGGAAAAAAAGTAAATCAAAGTGCATCCAAGAAGGTTTGGCCCGGGGCCAAACCTTTTTTAATGGAGCAAAAAGGCTTTGAAAATGGGGCTTTGTTTTTTTAAAAGTTGTGCTAAAATGGATTTATGCGGCTAAAAGAGGTGGATGCAATGAAAGACAATAATTATGTGCTGCTGACCGCAAATGCGGGTGTACTGATCAGCTGCCGCAATAAAAAAATATTGGTGGATGCGCTGCATTTTGAAAAAACAAGCCGTTTCAGCCGGGTACCGGACTGTATCCTGCGGCAGATCGTTAACGGGGAGGATGATTTTTCGAATGTAGATATTGCGCTCTTTACGCACGACCATCCGGACCATTACAGCAAAAACTGGACCATGCGGTTGCTGGAGCGAAACCCGGGAATCCAGATCGTCATGCCTATGCAGGATTTTGCAGACCGTAAAAATGTACATGCGCTGTTAAAACCCAAAGAAAAAATGCGGCTGTCCGACGTAGATATAACATGCAAGCGCCTTCTGCACGAAGGGAAAGAATATGCTGCGGTTTCGAACTATGGATATATGCTGGATGTGGGGGGATGCCGCATCATGCTCCTGGGCGACGGTGTGATGGATGCAAAAGTTATTTTGGATTTTATGGACGGATTTGAGCCCGATCTTGTTCTGTTGAATTTTCCGTTTTTAACATTAAAGCGGGGAAGAGAGGTTATGCAGCAGGTGATTGGCGCAAAGCAGGTCGTTTTTTTTCATCTTCCCGAACCGGGAGACGATATCAACGGATATACGCAGGCGGCGCAGCGCGTTCTGAAAAAAGAATACCAGAATGATCCGCGGATTCGCCTGCTTTATCAAAGCATGCAGAAGGTACCTGTCGATATATCTGCCAGGGAGGATTAAAAAACGGCCTTAAAGACCTTTTTTGTGTAGGCAGTTCGTATAAAAATTCTGAAAAGAAGCGGGAATGGAGACGTTGCCGTGTATCGGGACGATCAGCAAAGGTCGTCCCAAACTTTTTTCACAACAGACCAGGCGGCAAGTTTTTGGTCAAAATTCCGTATTTTTGGCGTTGGAATAGGGCTGGAGGAAGGAAGGCGGGTATGCGGAAAGGCACTGTAGTAATGCGGAAAATGTTTTTTGAAGACCGCTTCTGATTTTGCACCGTTAAAAAAAACATGGCGGATATTCGGGTGAAGAGCAAAAAATCCGTCAAAGTCGTTTGGAATTTCATTTTTAATGCTGCCGTCCAAACTGCCCGCCCGGTTTGCACTGGCAATGGAATCCCAAAGGGCGATTTTTTTTGAAAACAGAAAGGTTTTTTTCTTTTCATAGTCCGCATCCGGCCGTTGTCCGAAAAGAGCGTACAAAAGACGCCAGAAGTGATTTTGCGGGTTGCCGTAGCTTTGGTGTCTTTCAATGGATAATGTACTCGGGAGAGAGCCGAGTATCAGGATGACGGCGTCTTTGTTCGATATAGGGGCAAAGGAATGCAGAGAATCGGGCATGTAATAGTCCTTTCAGCCAAAGGTAACGCGTTTTGTTTTGATGAAGGTGCCTTCCTGAAGTTCGCGGAAGGCGGTATCCAGTTCTTGGCGTGTATTCATTACAATGGGGCCGCCCCAGGCAATGGGTTCGCCCAGAGGAGGGCCTGAAAAAAACAGAAAACGCAGAGGATCGTTTTTGGCATGGACAGAAAAAGTGTCGCCTTTTTCAAACAAAAGGGCTTGCCGCGAAACATGAAAATCCTCGGAAGTCCCGAATTGGCCCGCGCCTGAAACAATGTAGATAAATACCGTATTTTCCGGAAGCGTTTGCATGGAAAAAGATTCTTCAGGAGCAACCTGCACATCTAAAAAAGTAATAGGAACATAGTCGCCCTGGATGGCGCCCGAGGTGTCGTCCATATAGCCGGACAGCAGGCGGACGGAATATTTTTCCGAACGGATCTCCGGAATGTTTTCGCTGCGGATATCCCGGTATTTCGGGATGGCCATCTTATCTTTTTGGGGGAGATTTACCCAAAGCTGTACACCAAGCATATGAGGAACAGGCTGCGGCATTTCCTGATGGATAATCCCGCCACCGGCAGTCATCCATTGGCAGCAGCCGTCTAAAATATTGCCCCGGTTCCCCAAACTGTCTCCGTGTTCAATATCCCCTGATATTAAGTAGGTTACCGTTTCAATTCCCCGGTGCGGGTGCCAGGGAAACCCCGGAATATAATCATCCGGGGAATAAGAATCAAATGCGTCCAGCATCAAAAACGGGTCAAAGTCATACACGTCCGGCTGGGAAATCACCCGCGTGAGGTGCACACCCGCACCATCCTGCGTCTGATGGCCGGTTACAATTTTTTTTATTTTGCGAATTTCCATACAGATTCTTTCCTTTCTTATGGTTGGAATATATAAGAGGTCATGGACAGACTGCCCGCCAGGCAGGAATGATTGAAGTCCAGGACCGTGTCCTCGCCGTATGCCGCGCCCAATACGTACAAAAGCGGATAAAAATGGTCGGGAATATTTACGGCATAACGGGCGGACTTGCCCGCGCGGCCATAGTGAAGCAGGTCTTCTTTTGATTTTGTACGGATTGCATAGTCGATATATGCATCAAAATCGTACGCCCAATCGAAGCCTTCGTCCCGGTCAAAATCAATAAGTGCAAGATTATGCACAATATTTCCGCTGCCGACAATGAGAATATTTTCTTCCCGCAGAGGGCGGAGAGAGCGGCCCAGAGAAAAATGTCTTTCAGGGGGCGCGGATGCATCAACAGAAATCTGGAATACCGGGATATCTGCCTCGGGATACATGGTGCGCAATACGCTCCATGTGCCGTGGTCCAGTCCCCATGAATTATCTTCCGCCGCCGGGGCCGGGAGCATGTGCAGCGTCTTTTTTGCGGTGAAGGGCGCGCCCGGCGCAGGGTAGGCAATCTGATAAAGTTCTTTTGGAAAGCCGAAAAAGTCATGGATGGTACGCGGTGTGCTGCCCGTATATACAAAAGTGCCATGCGTGTACCAATGCGCAGAAATACAAAGTATGGACGAAGGACGGGGAAATGCTTCCGCGGCTTGCCGCCACCCCAGCGTATATTCATTTTCTTCCAGGGCATTCATAGGCGAACCGTGGCCGACAAACAGGGTGGGCATCATATGGGAAAAGCCTCCTTACTTAAAGATGCATACAAAAAAAGTGGCATAACTACGTATATTGATAAACAAAATAAACGCAAATAAAAACATTTCTTTTAAATGAATGTTTACATAAGCTGAAAAAGGTGTAAAATAGAAGCATACACCCCCTCGGGGTGGGGGCGATGAAAGGAACGCAATTATAATGTCAAAAAAAGTATTTGATGTATACGGAATGACCTGTAGCGCGTGTTCCGAGCATGTGCGGAAAAGCGTAGCGCGCTTGCCCGGTGTGAAAAACGTAGCTGTAAATCTTTTAAAAAATACAATGGCGGTTACCTTTGATGAGAAGGCTTTGAATGCGGAGGAGATATCAAATGCCGTTACCCGGGCCGGTTACCGCGCCGTTCTGCGGGAAACGGGGGTGCAATCCTCTGCTGCCGGCGGAGGCAATGTGATGCATGAAGAAGCACAGGGAATGAAAAGACGCTTTTTGTTTTCTGTTTTTTTCCTGGTGCCTCTTTTTTATATTGCAATGGGGCACATGCTCGGGTTTCCCCTGCCCACTTTTCTTCACGGAACCGAAAATGCAATGACCTTTGCATTCCTCCAGTTTTTGCTGGTTACGCCGATCATCTTTATCAATTTTCATTACTACAGATCCGGATTTAAATTGCTGTTTCGCGGTGCACCCAACATGGATTCATTAATTGCGATCGGGTCGGGCGCTGCATTTGCCTATGGAATCTATGCAATATTCAATATCAGTTTTGGACTGGGTCATGGAAACGCCGCGTTGGTGGAGCGCTATTCCACGGATCTTTATTTTGAGTCGGCAGGGATGATCCTCACACTTATTACCTTGGGAAAATATTTTGAAACCAGGTCCAAAGGAAGGACTTCCGAGGCGATTACAAAACTTATGAATCTTGCGCCCAAAACCGCTATGGTTATACGGGATGGGGTTGAGATGGAAATTCCTGCGGAACAGGTTATGGTGGGCGATATTGTGGTGGTTTCCCCGGGCGGAAGCGTTCCGGTAGACGGCGTGATTATGGAAGGGAGTTCCACGCTGGATGAATCTGCCATTACCGGGGAAAGCATTCCCGTTCCGAAAGAAAAGGGCGATCGGGTGGTGGCGGCGACCATCAACCGGACGGGAACCTTTAAATTCCGGGCGCAAAAAGTGGGAAATGACACTGTACTAGCTCAGATAATACAGTTGGTTGAAGACGCTGTTTCTTCCAAAGCGCCGATCGCCCGGATGGCAGACCGGATCAGCGGAATTTTTGTCCCGGTGGTCATGTCGATTGCTGCGGCCGCTTTGATTATATGGTTGCTTGCGGGATATTCTTTTGAGTTTGCCATGTCTACCGGCATTGCGGTCCTGGTGATTTCATGCCCGTGTGCGCTTGGGCTGGCTACGCCGGTTGCTATTATGGTGGGAACCGGAAAGGGTGCAGAAAACGGAATTTTATTTAAATCCGCGCAGACTTTGGAAAGTGCGCAGGCGGTCGAGGTGGTTGTTTTGGATAAAACGGGAACCATTACGCAGGGGAAACCGAGGGTAACGGATATTGTGTGTATTGATGAAATAGGCGAGACGGAATTTCTTTCTCTGGCTGCTTCGCTGGAAAAACCTTCCGAACATCCTCTTGCCGAGGCAATTGTAGAAGAAGCCGGGCGCAAAAATGTGCCTGTATGCAATACGGAAAAATTTTTCGCATTACCGGGCAGAGGAATCCAGGCCGTTTTAGACGGGAAAAACTATCTTGCGGGAAACATTAAATTGATGGAAGAACGCGGCCTGAAAATCTCCGGACTGGACGGGGCAGGAGAAAAGCTGGCAAGAGAAGGCAAGAGCCTGCTGTTTTTTGCGGATGGTGAAAAAGTATTGGGGCTGATTGCGGTGGCGGATGTGGTCAAACCTACCAGCCGCGAAGCAATCAAGTCGTTTGAATCCATGGGGATCGAAGTGGTTATGCTGACCGGTGACAACAGCCGGACGGCGCAGGCCATCCAAAGAGAGCTTGGACTTGACCGTGTGGTAGCTGAGGTCATGCCCCAGGATAAAGAAAAAGAGATCGCGCGTCTTCAGGCGGAAGGGAAAAAGGTTGCTATGGTTGGCGACGGGATTAATGACGCACCCGCTTTGGCCCGCGCGGATGTTGGGATTGCCATTGGGGCAGGAACTGATATTGCAATTGAATCGGCAGACATCGTGCTTATGAAAAGCGATCTTATGGATGCGGTCACCGCGGTTTATTTGAGCCGGGCAGTGATGAAAAATATAAGGCAGAATCTGTTTTGGGCCTTTTTTTACAATGTGATCGGTATTCCGATTGCGGCGGGAGCGTTTTATCTTGCTTTTGGCCTGAAACTGAACCCTATGATTGCAGCTGCGGCCATGAGCCTGAGTTCTGTGTTTGTGGTTACAAACGCGCTCCGGCTGCGCTTTTTTAAACGGCCGGGGATGCAGGCGGCAGCCTGCCCTGTGGGAGAAGCATGTACAATAAATGAAAATGAAGAAAAAGGAGAAAAAAAGAAAATGAAAAAAACAATAACAGTTGAAGGAATGACCTGCGGGCATTGCGTAGCGCATGTAAAAAAAGCGCTGGAAGAAATCCCAGGCGTACAGGATGCGGATGTGGTGCTGGAAGAAGGTAAAGCGTATGTGACGCTTACAGAAGACGTTTCGGACCAAGCGCTTACGCACGCGGTGGAAGAAGCGGGGTATTCGGTTCGGGACATCGCTTAGGGGGTAGCGGATGAAAGCGGACAAAGAACAAGTGAGCCGGCTTTTAAGAACGGCGAGAGGACAGATCGAAGGGATCCTCAAAATGGTGGAGGAAGACCGCTACTGTATGGATATTTCCAACCAGATACTCGCTGCGGTTTCCATATTGAATAAGGTGAACCGGGAGATTGTCCGCGCCCACATGCAGACTTGTGTGGTAGACTCTATCCGTGAGGGCGGAGAGAGTGAAAAAATTGATGAAATTATGGCGCTGATCGATAAACTGTCCAAATAAAGCCTTTTTTTGATGCCGGCGGTTCGTTGCAAAACGGCCGAACATGCATTAAAATAAAAGAATCCCCTAAAAGCTTCAGGATTTTTTGGGGGATTCCGCAGTAAACCCGCGGCGGGCATGACCGGCCCCGGCAGAGGAGCAGATAATGGAACAATTTTCCCGTACACAGCGCCTGCTGGGGACAGAGGCAATGCTTACTTTGAAAAACGCGCATGTCGCGGTCTTTGGTTTGGGGGGCGTAGGGAGCTATGCTGCCGAAGCCCTTGCACGAAGCGGTGTAGGCAGGATGACGCTGGTGGATATGGATACGGTATGCATTTCCAATATCAACCGGCAACTGGTAGCCGACTTTGAAACATTGGGCAGAAAAAAAACAGAGGTTATGCGGGAACGTATTGCCCGGGTCAATCCGGAAGCGGAAGTTTTTTGCTATGATATTTTTTATTCTGAAGAAAGTGCGGATGCGCTTGCTTTAGCGGACCTGGATTATATTGTGGATGCAATCGATACCGTTGTTTCCAAACTGACGCTTATTTGCCATGCACAGGCAGCCGGCGTTCCCATTGTAAGCTCTATGGGGGCTGGAAACAAACTGGACCCGACCCGCCTTCAAGTGGACGATATTTATAAAACATCGGTTTGCCCGCTGGCTAAAGTGATGCGGCGTGAGCTGCGTGCGCGGGGGGTAGAGGCTTTAAAGGTGGTCTATTCCAAAGAAGAGCCGATTCAGCCTCTGGATGAGGCGCAGATCAAAGCAGAATGTACTTATAAGCGTAAGCCGCCGGGAAGCGTTGCTTTTGTTCCGCCGGCAGCCGGCCTGATACTCGCTGCCGAGGTTGTGCGGGATTTAATTAAAAAATAAAGCTTTTGGGGAGAAATTTTTATGATACGGGATTTGCAGGACAGGATTATCAAGCTGAAAAAGGAAAAGGGCATATGTATATTGGCGCACAGTTACCAGGCACATGAAATACTGGAGATAGCCGATCACACCGGAGATTCATACAAATTGAGCGTGCTTGCGACCGAAGTTTCAGAAAGCACGGTGGTGATGGCCGGGGTTCATTTTATGGCTGAAACCGTGAAGATCCTCTCTCCGCAAAAGAAGGTACTGCTGGCAAATTCCTGGGCAGGATGCCCCATGGCCGAACAAATTGAGCCCGAAGTGCTGGCGCAGATGAAAAAAAAATATCCCGACTATACGGTGGTGGCTTATATTAATACCACGGCGGCGCTGAAAACCATGTGTGATGTTTGCGTTACATCCTCTTCTGCGGTGAAGATTGTAAAAAACATCCCGAATGATAAGATTCTGTTTATTCCCGATATAAACTTAGGACGGTATGTACAAAGCCAGGTACCTGAAAAAACATTTAAATTTGTACAGGGGGGCTGTCCTATTCATGCGGCTGTGACGCCTGCAGATGTGAAAGCGGCTCGGGAAAAATATCAGGATGCATTGCTTTTGGTTCATCCTGAATGTATCCCATCCGTTGTTCAGGAAGCAGATTATGTGGGGTCTACCGCCGGCATTATGGAGTTTGCAAAAAAGTCTTCTAAAAAAGAATTTATTATCGGCACCGAGATGAGTATTGCGGAGCATTTGGCGTATGAACTTCCGGATAAAAAATTTTATGTGCTTTCCAAAAAGCTGGTATGCATGAATATGAAGCTTACAACCCTGGTGGATGTGTACAATACGCTGACCGGCCAGGGAGGGCAGGAGATCATAATGGATGGCGCTACAATCAAAAAGGCCAGGGCCTGTATTGACGAAATGATCCGGCTGGGCCGGTAAAAGAGGTTTGGAGGGATAGATGAAGGTTGCGGTGATTGACGGCCAGGGAGGCGGTATCGGGCGGGCGTTTGTTGAGAGGATCCGACAGGAGATTGGAGATGAAATCCATATTCTTGGGTTGGGAACCAATGCGCTCGCGGCCTCTATTATGATGAAAGCCGGAGCAAATGAATGTGCGTCCGGGGAAAATGCAGTTTGCTTTAACGCGGATAAGGTAGATGTTATACTGGGCAGTCTGGGAATCATAGCGGCCAATTCCATGACCGGAGAACTCTCGGCGGCAATGGCGGTTGCGGTTGCGTCCAGCCCGGCGGTAAAGATATTGCTGCCTTTAAACAATTACCGGATTAAAATGGCGGGAACCAAAAACGAGCCGCTTCCGCATATGATTGACGAAGCGGTCGGTGAACTGAAAAGTATATTGGAGGGAATAAAAGATGTGTGAATCCAATGTGTTTATGGATATGGGCAACGGGAAAGAAGAACTGGTAATGGAATCGGTGGACCGGATCATTCCGGAGGCGGATGGCCTGTATATGGAAAATATTTTTTCGGAAGCAAAGAAGGTGCATGCGCGCATTAAAGAGATGGCGTTGGTTTCGCACCGGATTGTTTTGGAAAAGATGCCCTGAATTGTTTTGCTTTGCGTATAATGTTTTTTTAAAAAGCCCCCGTAAAAATCTGCGGGGGCTTTTAATATGTTTTTTGAATCTGCTTATGGAATATGCCCTTCGTCTATGGGCTCTTCTACCTGTTGCTTTTTGCCGATAGACAAAACCAGGTTGAATACAATCCCGAGGACGGCGGCTGTAGCGATAGCGGGGAGCTCAATCCCGAATATCGGGATCATGCCTGTTCCGCCGAATCCGTAGGTGCCGCCGACGCCTACGATCAGTACAACGGCAATAACAGCCATGTTTTTTGCTGAAAACATATCTACCCGCCGGTTAATCATGATCGTGATGCCCTGTGCCGCAATGACGCCGAACAGGTAGATAGAAATACCGGATATCACTGCGCTTGGAATGGAATATACAGCCCGGGTAAGGGGGGTAAAACATGCGATGATCATGGTGATTACGGAAGCGACGATCAGCATTGGGGTCGAAAAGTTTTTCGTGATGGCCATGGTGCTTAGATTTTCGCCGTAGTTGGTACCGGCCGGTCCGCCGATGAACCCGGAAACAATGTCCCCAACGCCGTCGCCAATCAGGTTTCGGCCCAGCATGTCGGCGATCTTGTATTGCTTTTTGGAGCCTTTCTTTTTTGCGAGGTCATTGACATAGATATCCAGCTGGAAGATATGCGCCGTGGATTCCGGGATGGTTGCGATAGCGATAGGCATGATGGCCGCGACCGCAGCCAGACTGGGGGTAGGAAGCGTAAAATGCGGCAGTGCAAATACCGCGCCGGAATCGCTTGCAATTTTGTTGAAATCCACAAAATTGATGCCGTTGGCCGAACCGACGACCAGCGCAAGAATATAGCCGACCAGAAGGCCAAGCAAAATGGGCACCTGGCTCCATGCTTTTTTCAGATATACCGAAAATACAATGGTGGATACCAATGTGATGATGCAAATGATCCAGGCGAGATTGGTGGCCAGGACATCTCCCGATTCGACCCCGCTGGGGAGAGAAGTTGTTCCTTCCACTGCACCCGCAGCAAGCGAAAGGCCGATCACAATGGCAATGCTGCCTGTAACGGTTGGGGGGAGGACCTTTTCTATAGATTCCTGGCCAAAACGGTTGATAATCAATCCTGCGCCGATGGAGATAAAACCGGACATAATAATACCGAACTGGGCAATGGATATAAGGTCATCCGAAACCGGTCCGGCAAAAGCTTTGGCCCCTGTAATGGCGGTTATGGCCGCCACATATGAAAAGCTGGAGCCATAAAATAATGGTATTTTTTTACGAGTGATAAGGATAAATACGATGGTGGCAAAGCCGCTTGCAAATATTGTTGTGGACACCTGGAACCCGGTAAGCAATGCGACCGTTACGGTTGCCGGGAACATAACAATGATTTGCTGCAGTGCATAGAGAATAAGGCTTGGGGTTGACGGACGTTCATCCGGCAAATAGCCCGAAATCTGGTTTTTGGACAATTCCTTGTACCTCCACTTCATTATTTTTCTTTTTTTGCAAAAGAAAGTATTCAAAAACGTTTTAATCAAGCAAAAAAGATGCTTTGAAAGCACCGGAAAACCAATGACGCAAAAGCCTCATTACGGTTGAGAAAAGCCGCCGGTGGAGAGATGCAGTTTTTATTTGTATCTGATAGATATTATATCAGATTTGGCCGCAGACCGAAATAGAAAATTGGGGACATCAAACACCGCGAAGCGGAAAAAAGAGGGCTGCGCTATCTTATAGCCTGTCTTTTTGGAGCGCAGAAAAGCTTCGGTCATAGGTTTTTTCTGTCCGGTCCGAAAAGAAGCACGCCGGGAATTGGCCAAGGGAACGGTGGTATGCAACACATTCGCAGCATTTTCCGTGCATACTGCATGCTGCCGTACAATTACAGCTTTTACTGCTTTTTTTGATATCGCATTCCATTTAGAAAAGCCTCCTTTTGCGACGCGGCAGAACGAAAGGTTTCTATACGTTTCCTGCCGGTTATTGTATAATAATTTTAATATGACTACTATACGATAACGGTTTTCGGGCACTTTGTCCAGCGCCCCGGGGGAGGTTTCCGTGAAAAAATATGATGTTCTCGATATTGGCATTATTGTTGTTGATATGCCGGTCAAAATTCCCTATCCGGTTTTGGACTTCGCGCAGGATACCATACGCGTGGAGAAAATAGACCTCCTGCCCGGAGGAGATGCGGCAAACTCTTCGATCGTGCTTTCTCAGCTTGGAAAAAAGGTCGCGCTGGCAGGCGCTTTGGGCGCGGACGGAATGGGAGTTATGATCAGAGAAGCGATCCGCGCGAAAGGGGTTGACGTACATGCGGTACGCATGAAAGAAGGCGTACAGACTTCGACAAGCGTTGTTTTGATCAACAGCAGGGGGGACCGTACTTTTGTATGCACAAAAGGCAATAATGAAACTCTTTGTATGCAGGATATGGATGCCGGGCTGCTGAGCGATACCCGGCATGTAAATATAAGCAGCCTGTTTGCGCATCCGCTTTTTGAAAAAGAAGGAGGAGCCTCGTTTTTAGAACAGGCAAAAAATGTGGGAGCAACCGTGAGTGCGGACGCAGGGCATGACAATTATAAAACGGGGTTTGAAGGCGTGGCACCGCTTTTGAAATTTGTGGATATCTTTATGCCCAGTTACGGCGAAGCCCGCTATATGAGCCGGGAAAGCTCCCCGGAGCGGCAGGCGCGTTTTTTTGTAGACAAAACGGGTGAAAAAACCGTGTTGATTAAACTGGGCGCCGAGGGGTGTTATGTGTATCACAGGAAAAAAAGTTTTACTTTGCCGGGGTTTAAAGTAGAGGCAAAAGATACGACGGGTGCGGGAGATAATTTTTTGGCGGGATTTTTGAGCGCGTATCTGGATGGGGAAGAAATAGGAGCCTGCGCGCGTTTTGCCTGTGCCGTTGCCGCCGATTCTACACTGCATATGGGGGCAACGGCTCCCCATATTGATATGGCGAATATCCAAAAACTTTTTAAAACAGGGGGCGGCATTCAATGAAAATGATATTTCAAATATGAGCTTATTTAACTTTTGGACGTTTTTTATGTCCATAATATAAAGACAAAGAAGATTTACCCGGCCTTTTTAGGCCGGGTTTGTTTTTTAAGAGGGTATTTTATGGGAAAAATGCGGCGGGAATTTTGCGTTCCGACTGTTGCGGGAGGAGGCTAAAGTTTTTTGTATTACTCTTCTGCCGGAGTTAAGAGTGCCGGGAGGATAGAAGAGATACGATATTTTGCAGATGGAATACGCTGCGCCCTAAAAGGCCTTAAAGAATACTATAATATATAAATTCGCAGAGGGAGTGCGCGGGATGCGCGCATTTTAAAGAAAAATTTGACTTAAAAGGAAAAAGCAGCATTCACTTTAACGGCTCTAAAAAAAGATAGCCGGCTTAAACACGGTTTGCATAGTATTTAAGGAATGTGAAGATGAGAGATCAGCGGTTGGAAACGGACATAGTGGTACAGAAAGGAATTTACAGCAAGTTTTTTAAAAGACCCATAGATTTCCTGTTGGCGTTGCTGTCGGTGATTGTATTCAGTCCTTTGTTCGTTGTGATCTCATTTTTGGTTTTGAACAAGCTGGGAAAGCCTGTGATTTTCCGGCAGGAACGCCCTGGGTTGAATGAAAAAACATTCATTTTGTATAAATTCAGAACAATGACGGACAGCCGTGACGAAAAGGGAGAGTTGCTGCCCGACAGTTTGCGTTTAACTCCTTTTGGCAAGTGGCTGCGCCGTACATCTGTTGATGAACTGCCCGAACTTTTTAATATTTTAAAAGGCGATATGTCGGTTGTAGGACCCAGGCCGCTTTTGAAAGCATATTTGCCGTACTATACGCGAAAAGAGCGTGCCCGTCATTTGGTGCGCCCCGGACTATCGGGACTTGCGCAAATCAGCGGACGCAACGGAATCGCGTGGGCGGATCGGCTGGAAAAAGATGTTGAATACACGCAAAGAATATCCTTTTCATTGGATTCAAGGATTGTTTTGGAAACCATAAGGATGGTACTGAAATCCAAAGGGGTCAGCGAAGATACGCAAAGGACGGAAGGAAATTTTGCCGTAATCAGAAAAAGACTGGCAGAAAGTGTACATGGGGAATAGAGGAATGAACGTACTGGTTTTGAGCTGCGGCGTCAGAAACAAGATTGTAGAATATTTAAAGAAATCTTTGTCCGGCAACGGCATTGTGGTGGCAGCCGACTGCAGCCGTGTCTCTCCCGCGTTATATGATGCGGATAAATATTATATTGTTCCGCGGATTTCTGAAGACGGTTATCTGGAGAGGATTCTTGAAATATGCGAGGCGGAGAGAATAGCGGGCATTTTTTCCCTGATAGACCCTGAATTGTCCCTTTTGGCTCTTCACGAAGACAAGTTGAGAAAAGCCGGCGTGCGCCTGGTCGGATCCGGCTACGCGCAGTGTGAGCGGTGTCTGAATAAATGGGATATGTTTTTATGGATGGGGAAAAAGGGATATGACTGTGCCCGCTGTTTTATGAAACTGGGAGATTTTTTTGAAGCGGTATGCAAAGATGAGATCCATTATCCCGCTATCATAAAACCGATATTGGGAAGCGCAAGTATGCAGGTTGCCGTTGCAAAAGACAGGCGATCGGCAGAATATTTGTTCTCACAAAGCGGGGGTCTTATGATTCAGGCCTATTTGCACGGACAGGAAATAGGCGCGGACTGTTATGTTGATTTGCTTAGCCGAGAAGTTGTCTCCATATTTACGAAAAAAAAGATTGTCATGCGTGCGGGTGAAACGGACAAATCGGTTTCGTTTAAAGACCCCAGATTGTTTGCTCTGCTCGAACGCTTTTTACAGGAGAACGGATTTTTAGGACCGGTGGACGTAGATCTTTTTGACGTTGGTGGAACGTATTATATCTCTGAAGTGAATCCCCGTTTCGGGGGCGGATATCCGCATGCTTATGAATGCGGTGCCGATCATATGAGGATGATTGTAAACAATCTCGCTGGAATTGCGAACCAAAAACAGATTGGCCGGTATGACGAAAACGTTTATATGATGAAATACAGTGAAGTAAAGCTTAAGAGGGAAGACAATGATTGGTGAGCAGCTTAGGAGAGCCGGTTTTTTCACAGCGGATTTTTTTAAAGGCCGAAAAGTGGCGCGGCATTTAAAAGATATCGAAAATAAAATAGAGGGAGGAGAGGATACAACAGCATGCCTTTCAGACCTTCTGGCGTATGTAATCAAAAACATCCCGTTTTATTCGGGGATAGAAAAAAATGAGCTTCAATATTTTCCGGTTATTAAAAAAAGCGATATTGTAAAGCGTTACGGCGACTTTGAAAACAGTGCTTACCGAAAGTCCAAATTGCACTGGGTTTCCACAAGCGGATCTTCGGGCACGCCTTTTCATGCCAGCCAGAATGCTGAAAAACGAGACAGGACCATTGCGGATCTCATTTATTTTCATAGAAAAAACGGATGGAAACTGGGAGAGAGATATATTTTTCTCAGGGCTTGGACAACCAGTTATTATCATGTCCCGAAACTGAAGATGTTCTTGCAGAATTTTTTAATGGCGAATGTTATCCGGTTTGATGACGAGGCTAAAGAAAAAATGAGGCAGAAGCTTAAGAAGGATAAAAATATAAAAGTTATTCTGGGATATGCTTCCGGCCTTGAAAGCTTTGTCAATTATTTGGAAGCAAAGGGAGATTCAGCGGATATGTTTTCGGTAAAAGTGATCTTTGCTGATTCCGACACGCTTAAAGAAACGGTTAAAAGCAAACTTGAAGCAATATTCGGCTGTCCCGTAGTGGACCGTTATTCAAATGAAGAACAGGGGTTGATGGCCTGCACAAATGCACATAATCCCGGCTTTATTTTGAATACGGCCAGCTACCACTTTGAACTTCTTAAATTGGATAAGGACGAACAGGCCAGGCCGGGTGAAATAGGGCGCCTGGTTGTTACGGACCTTTATAATCGCTCAATGCCGTTTATACGGTATGACACAGGAGATCTGGGCGTCAGTTATGATACGGGAAGTTTAAAAACGCTCTCTGAGCTTCACGGCCGGGTTGCGGATGCGTTGCAGGACACAAAAGGGAGCATGGTAAGCGCATCTCTGGTAAATAATTTTTTTCACCATTTATACAAAATAAAACAATACCAGTTGATTCAAAATGGCGAGAAAAATTATGAATTAAAAGTTGTTTGCGAAAAAGACGATTATGCGGAGTCTGAACTTATAAACACCTGCAGGGCGTTTTTGGGCGAAGAAGCAAGCGTTGCGGTCCGGTATGCCTTTCGTATACCGGCTGAAGAGAACGGAAAATTCAAAACAACGGTTTCCCGGTATGGGCACAAAAGCAAAACGGAGGATTTATGCGCAAGATAAGGGTTCTCTTATTAAAGATATTAATGGCGCTATTTGGAACAAGGCATTCATGGATAAAGGATGAACCATATAATAAACTGGCGTTTTTTATTGCTTTTGGGCGAAGGGCGGACTTTGATCATCCCCGAACATTTAATGAGTACGTCTGTGCGCGGAAAGTAAGGCTGGATGAATACGGGCTTTGGAAGTATACGGATAAATATGAAGCAAGAAACTATGTGGAGAAAAAAATAGGAAGCGGATATTTAAACGAAATTTTTGGCGTGTACGATTCTTTTGAAGAAATTGATTTTTCCATGCTGCCGGACAGGTTTGTTTTGAAAATGACCCACGGATCGGCGTATAACATGGTGATTGCTGACAAGAAAACATTTGATCTTAGGAAAGCGGCAAGGCAGTTTGGAAGATGGGAAAAAGAAAACTATTATTACAAAGGCCGAGAAAAAAATTATTTTAATATTTCTCCGCGTATTCTCTGCGAACGCTTCATAGAGCCAAAGAAAGAAGAAGGCCTTACGGAGGTAAAGGTTTTTTGTTTTGGAGGAAAGGCTAAGTTCCTTTCCTATAATTGCATTGTAAACGGGAAAGTGCACACAAATGTATATGATCAGACATGGAAGCGGATAGACGTCAGGAGGGGATATCCTGCTTTTGAGCCGAAAAGCCTGCCGGCCAACAGAGATGATATCTTGCGGATTGCGCAGAAATTGGCAGAACCATTTGACTTTGTGCGGGTCGATCTATACGATGTGGACGAAAAAATTTTGTTTTCCGAACTGACCTTTCATTCGGGTGGCGGGTTTGTTCCGTTTGATCCGCCAAAGTATGATTTTCGTTTTGCACAGTTTTTCCGGGAATTGGAGGGCTGAGGGGAGGATTATGAAAAATATATTGATTATAACGCATTATTGCAGTGTGTTTTGGAGCAGGGGAAATAACCGTTTTAATTATCTTGCCAGCCTTTTGGTACAAAAGGGTTTTTCAGTGGAGTTTGTCACTTCCGATTTTTCGCACGGCAAAAAGGAGCACATAGATGCAACGGAAGCGCAGTGTGAATATCAGGTCCGGCTGATCCATGAACCCGGTTACCCCAAAAATGTTTGTCTGCGGCGTTTTTACAGCCATAACCGTTTTGGCAGGAATTTAAACAAGTATCTCTTTGGTATTCAAAAACCGGATTTGGTTTATGCCGCGGTGCCTTCTTTGGACGCGGCCCTTACGGCTGAAAAGTACTGTGCCCGAAACGGGATCCCTTTTGTGGTGGATATACAGGATTTATGGCCGGAAACTTTTGGGCTTGTTTTTAAAGTTCCGGTTTTAAACCGGCTTTTTTTCTGGCCGCACAAATCGATGGCCGAACGAATTTATAAGGGTGCGGATAAGATCATAGGCGTATCCGATACATATGTTGAGCGGGGAATGCGCGCCAACCGGAAAGGCGGGCGGGGGCTGAACGTTTTTCTAGGTACCGACCTTAGACGGTTTGACCGGGCGGCTTCCCGCCCTTTTGCGGGAAAGCCTGAAGGTGAGATATGGATTGTTTACGCAGGAACCCTGGGACACAGCTACAACCTGGAGCTGGTTATGGATGCGGTCAGGCGTTTGAAAAATGATGGAATTGAAAATATCGTATTCAAAGTTTTGGGAGACGGGCCCCTATTGGAGCGGTTTTCGTCTTACGCCCGGCAAACGGATATCCGGGCCGACTTCCTGGGCCGCTTGCCTTATGAGGATATGGTGGGGTATTTAAAGCATGCGGATATAGCGGTCAACCCTATTATGAAAGGGGCGCAGAACAGCATTTTAAACAAGCACGGCGATTATGCGGCGGCGGGCCTTCCGGTGGTGAATACGCAGGAATGCCCGGAGTACCGCAGGCTTATAGAAAAGTATGGGTGCGGAATAAACTGCGGTGTTCAAAACGCGCAGGAAGTTGCAGACGCAATTGCGTTTTTGGTCAGGAGCAGGGAGAGCGCCGCGCGAATGGGAGAAGCATCCAGGCGAATGGCGGAAGAACGCTTTGATAGGAGCAGAACATACATAAATATTGTAGAGGCCATTGAGGAATTGCTGTAAGGAGGATATGGTTGAAACCCAAACTGTTGATGATGGCGTCGCTCTTTTTTCCGCAAAAACACAGCGGAGGGCCGCCCGTAAGTTTATGGAATCTGACAGAGGCTCTTTGCCCCTATTATGATATTTATATTATTTCCAAAAATCATGAGATCAACGAAAAGAAGCCTTTGCCGGGCGTCACCGCGGAAGAATGGAACCGGTTTTCATTTGGGAAAGCCTATTATCTGGACTATGGCCGGCATACTGCGCGAAATGTGGTCAAGCTGCTGAAAACGGTCAGGCCGGACATCATATATCAGAACAGTTTTTTCAGCCATGATGACATAGTGCCTGTATGGTTATATAAAAGCTTTTCAGATAAAAATGTGAAAGTGGTTGTGTCGCCGCGCGGCGAATTTCAGGAAAATGCATTAAAAAAAGGCAGCCTGAAAAAAAAGGCATATATTGTTTTTATGCGTGCCATAGGGGTGAGGCGGAAATTCAGATGGCAGGTGGCGGCAGAATCTGAAGCAAAAAATTTGTCGGAATTGCTGGGAATACAAAAAGAAAAAATTGCGGTAATACCAAACTTAAGTTCAGTAGGGGACAGGTCGCTAAAAAGTACGCCTAAAGAAAAGGGACGGCTTTTTCTTTCTTATATCGCGCGGATACATCCTCATAAGAATTTGGATTTTGCGCTGCGTTCCTTAAAAAGTGTATCGGGTGAAATAAAATTTTTTATTTATGGGTCTATAGAAGATCCCGGATACTGGGAAGTATGCAAAAAAGAAATGGAGGAGTTGCCTGCCAATATTCACTGCTCCTATAAAGGGCATCTGGAAAAGAGGGAAGTCGCACAGGTACTTGAACAATGCCATGTCATGTATTTGCCTTCTTCCAGCGAAGCGTACGGACAATCCATGGCAGAGGCCATGCTGGCCAGGACGCCGGTGCTGATTAGCGACCAAACGCCCTGGACGGGGATTAATCAGGCAAATGCGGGTTTTGCATTGCCGCTGGGAGACAAAAAAGCATTTGCAGCCGCAGTACAGAAATTGGCAGACATGGGCGCGGAAGAATACGGCGGATTGTCTGAAAACGCTTTCTGCTATATAAAAAATGAGATCGATACAGATAAGATATTGTCGCAGTATCTGGATTTGTTTGCAGAGGGGAGGCAAAGGTGAAGATATCCGTGGTTGTCGCTGTTTACCGGGGAAAAAAATATCTTTTGCAGCAGCTTGATTCCCTGGCTGCACAGAGCCGGAAGCCGGACGAAGTTTTGATTTTTGATGATTGCTCGGGGGACGGAACGGAGGAATGGATTAACACATATATAAAGAAAAGGGACCTCGTCACATGGAAGCTTCGGGTGAATCCTCAAAATGTGGGGTGGAAAGCAAATTTTCTAAGCGGGTTTGGACAGGCGGCGGGCGAGCTGATATTTCCCTGCGACCAGGACGATATCTGGAATACGGACAAACTGGAAAAAATGGAAAAAGTGATGGAAGAAAATTCTAATATCATGCTGCTGGCCTCCAATTATATTCCGCTGTATGAGGCAGGCGCATCAAAGCTTTCAGACCGTGTGATTCGAAAAATGAAGTTTGACGAATCGATTGAAGCGTGGCCCTTTAATGAAAAGTTTTTATTTGTGGCGCGTCCGGGATGTTCGTTCTGCTTTAAGCGTGAGCTTCTGACTGTTGCAAGCGAAATTGGATTTGAAGATTATGCGCACGATGCCCTGGTATGGCGCGCTGCTTTGCTGGCAGACGGATTGTATGTGTATAATTACGCCACCATGCGTTACCGCAGGCACAAAGAAAATGCGACCGGCATAAAAAAAGTGACACTGGAAGAAAAACGGGAAGAAATGAAGCGTTTTCGCAAAGCGATCCAGGGCATGGAGAGGGGGCTTGAAGGCCCCGCAATAAAAAACAAAGATGCAAAAAAGCAATTAATGACCCGCTGCCGGGAGTATATCCTGCTTAAACAAAGCCTTTATTATTCGGGAAGCCTTTTCACTTGGCTGCATATCGTTTTGAAGTATAAAAAATTCTATGTTTCTTTACGCGCAGCCGCAGGCGATCTGTATTTGCTGATGTCCCGTTTGCCAAAAACATAAAAACCGGATGAAAGGAAGCCTCCGTTGTTTTACATTTATATACTCATATTTATCATACTGATGATGCTGAGCACGCAGAAAAAAAAGCCGATCGCCACAACGATCATATTTGTAATGCTCATTGTTGTTATGGCGGCAAACACAAAAAATCCGGATTTTTGGGTTTATGAGCGGTGGTATGAAACCAATAATTTTGCGACAAACGATTTTTTATACCATTGGGTCTCCGAGTTTTTTTATAATATAGGAGCGTCTTACGGAACGTTCCGCCTGTTGTACGGTTTGGGCGGACTGCTTTTGATTCACAGTACTCTCAAAAGGGTATACGGAGATTCGGTCTATTTTTACTTCTTGTATTTCCTGTATCCTTTTATGATGGACGTTGTGCAGGCAAGAAATTTTATTGCAATGTCTATTTTTATCTCGGCCGTTCCGTTTATCATATCAAAAAGGAAATTCGGCTGGCTTAAATTTTTGCTGATCACGTTGGTGGCCAGCGGATTTCAGGCGCTGTTTTTATTGTTTTTGCCGCTGGCGTTTATCATGATGATCAAAGAACATAAACTGTTTAAATACGCAATGATAGCGGGCGTTTTATTGATCACAGCCGTTTCTATATTTTACCCTTCGTCTTTAAACGGGGCCGTTGACTGGATCACCAATAATTTTTCTGAATATGACGTGCGCGTAACGACTTATATGAGTGTTAATTTTGGTTTTGTACTACAGCTTGTTTTTGTGTTCTTGAATTTTGTTGTCCTGTTGATCTCGCGGCATATTGTGATGGGCAACGCTGGAAAACAAGCGGTTCCTTTGGAAAAAATTCAGGGCGCCGATATGCAGATCCGTTTTGTTGAGCTGATGTACTGGATCAATGTGTTTGTTTTTTTGTATTCGCCTCTGATAGTGGTGAACAGCGGGTTTTCCAGAATATTCCGAAATATTATGCCGCTGAACTACATGGCCTGCCTGTGCACGGCGAACTTTATCCGGCCGGTGGACGCTAAATTAAATTATAATAAAATATTTTACTACCTGGCCATGGCGGGGTATGCGCTTTTCAGCTTTGTGCTCCGGGTGTATTCGGATAATTACGGCACCATATTGGTTCCGCTTTTTGAACAGAATTGGGTCTTTAAATTGTTTTCTTAAAAAGGAGAATCCATGAAGGGAATTTTTATTTACTGGAAGCAGATCAATGAAAACGAAATGTCCGGGATTGACAAAAAGGTCAAGGCGCAGGTGGATGCGTTTAATGCAAACGGACTTGCGTGCGCTATAGAGCCGATTCCTTTTAAATACGGCCTTAAAAAATGGGAACAGCTTTTATGCCGCCTGCCTTTCAGCAATATGAACCCCACCTGGAAATACCGGGAAAGCTGGGCGGATGCCGATTATGTATATTTCAGGCGGCCACTGTGCACGACGATGCATACGCTCGAAGCCTTGAAAAAAATCCGGAGGCGTAATCCGGCAACCAAAATCATTATGGAAGTACCTACCTATCCATATGACAAGGAGCTTTTGTGCCAGAAAAAACTCTGGCCGTTTTATCTGAAGGATATTTTTGGCAGGCGGCGCCTTAAAAAATATGTTGACCGAATTGCGGTTTTTACCTCCGATAAAACAATTTTTGGTATTCCTGCGCTTCGCTTTACAAATGGAGTTGATCTGAAAAAGATTGTGCCCAGGACACCCGCAGAAGAGAAAGGGCCTGTTATTCGCATGATCATTGTTTCCAGTTTTGAAGATTGGCACGGCTATGACCGCATCCTGAAAAGCTTGGGGCGCTATTACCAAAAATCTTCCGGGCAAAAAGAGAATTTCTTTTTGCATATTGTAGGGGACGGTCAGATGGCCGGATTGTATCAGAAAATTGTCTCGCAATACGGACTGTCCGAAAGAGTGACTTTTTACGGGAAATTGCACGGGGAGAAGCTTGATGAAGTCTATAATATGGCCGATATTGGGGTAGATGTTTTCGGGATGCACCGGAAGAACAATGATATCTCCTGTTCTCTGAAAAGCCGTGAATACTTTGCAAAGGGATTGCCTGTTATTTCAGGGTGCAGGATCGATCTTTTGGAAGGTATGGAGGGTTTTCCTTTTTTTAAAAGGTTCCCCAATGATGAAAGCTTGATTGATATGGAAGAGGTAGGGGCTTTTTATCACAGCGTATACGATGGAGTTAAGACTGCCAAAGTGGTAGAAGAGATAAGAAATTTTGCAGATAAAACATGCAGCATTGAAAAAGGAATGAAAAGCATTATAGAATATATAGATTCGTAAAGTGACGCTGCGGACGACTGCATGGTATTTGAGGGATAAAAGAATGAGCCTTTATGAAGCGATTGTACAGGGGAAAGAAAAGATTGCCGTAGTGGGCCTTGGATATGTCGGAATGCCGATTGCGGTGGCTTTTGCAAAAAAAGCGCAAGTGATCGGGTTTGATCTGAATGAAAAAAAGATTCGGATGTACCAAAAAGGGATGGATCCTACGGGCGAAGTAGGAGACGCGGAAATTTTAAAAACCACCGTGATGTTTACTTCCGATCCTGCAAAACTTAAGACGGCAAAATTTATTATTATTGCCGTGCCGACGCCCATCAACAGCGATAAAACGCCGGATCTTACGCCGGTGGAAGCCGCCAGCCGTATCGCTGGGGCGAATCTGGCCAAAGGTTCCGTGGTGGTTTATGAATCAACCGTTTATCCGGGTGTCACCGAAGACGTATGCATACCTATTTTGGAAAAGCAGTCCGCCCTTCAATGTGGCATTGATTTCAAGGTGGGCTATTCGCCGGAACGGATCAACCCCGGCGACCGTATACACCGTCTTGCCAACATTAAAAAAATAGTCTCCGGGATGGATGGTGCATGCCTGGATGAAATTGCCCGTATTTATGAGCTGGTGATACAGGCTGGCGTATACAGGGCGCAATCCATCAAGGTAGCGGAAGCGGCAAAAGTGGTGGAGAACAGCCAAAGAGATATAAACATTGCTTTTATGAACGAGCTGGCTATGGTTTTCGACCGAATGGACATTGATACAAAAGAAGTTGTAGACGCGATGAACACAAAATGGAACGCACTGGGATTCACCCCCGGGTTGGTGGGCGGACACTGCATTGGTGTGGATCCGTATTATTTTATATATGAGGCCGAAAAGCTCGGGTATCATAGCCAGATCATACTTTCGGGTCGGAAAATCAATGATGGAATGGGAAGATTTGTTGCGGATGCCATTATAAAAAAGCTGATACTGGCCAATAAAAGAGTGAAGCAGTCGAATGTTTTCATATTCGGCATTACATTTAAAGAGAATACGCCGGATACGAGAAATTCAAAAGTGGCGGATATCATAGACGGTTTGCGTGAATACGGGATATCTCCGTATATAGTCGACCCGGTGGCGGATGCCGAGGGAGCAAAAAACGAGTACGGAATAGAAGTGATTGATATAAAGGAAGTTAAAAATGCCGATTGCCTGGTGCTTGCCGTTGCGCACGATTGCTTTCGCGCACTGGATCTGGACGATTACGACGCTATGTTTGCCGATGCAGATCATCAGGAAAAAATACTGATAGATGTTAAGAGCATGCTTGATAAATCCGAGGTGGAAAAAAGGGGCTATGCCTATTGGCGGCTGTAGCTTTTTTTAAGGGAGCAGATATTTTTTGATGAAGGAAGCACGATTCTCTATTATTGTACCGGTATACAACGTAGAAGTTTACATAAAAAGATGTTTGAAAAGCCTAACAAATCAGACATACCCCGATATACAGATAATTTTAGTGGACGACGGATCGACGGACGGCTGTCCCGGAATTTGTGATGAATTTGCACAGAAGGACTCAAGGGTAGCCGTTTTCCACAAAGAAAACGGAGGCCTTTCGGATGCGCGGAATTTTGGCATGAGAAAAGCCGTCGGCGAATATATTATATTTGTGGATTCTGACGATTACATTAAAAATGATACCTGCCAAACATTCAGCAGCATGATAGATCTTTATCCGGATGTGGAGGTCATAGTGGGGAACAGCAGGCGGATAGGCGCGTGCCGACCGGCGGATGAAACCGTAACCGCCTCGCCGGGCTTGATAGATGGGAACACTTTTTTAAAGACGCAGATGGAACAAAGGACCATGTTTGTGACGGCCTGGCGGAACGTTTATAAAAAAGCGTTTCTTTTTGAAAATCACCTGACTTTTAAATTTGGAATTTTGCATGAAGACGAACATTGGACCCCCAGGATTTTTTTGGCCGCACGAAAAGTGCTTGCAACGGATTATGTATTTTATTATCACTTTATAAGAAGAGATTCGATAACGCAGCAGAAAATAAAAACACAAAATGCCCGAGACATTGTTTCGACCTGTGATGAATTAAAGGAGATATATTTTGAGCTTGAGGATGAAAAACTGAAAGCGCTTCTGTTGGATTACTTGGTTAAACTGTACCTTCATGCTTTTATCATCGGCAAGCTGCTGGAGGAGAAAAATCTTTTGGACCGGACATTTTTGAAGCGCTATGCAAAATCCAGAGGGAACAAACGGAAAGTGCGCCTGTATCTGATCAGCCCGCGCGTGTATTTTTATTATAATTTTGTGCGGGAGAATTATTTGTCTAAAAGCAAGTGGAAACGAAAATTAATGGGAAACCGGGAGTCCGTGGGATATGCCGAGTATTAAAGATGCCTTTTTGATCTTCATGAGTCGAACAGAAGAAAAGCGCCGCGCAAAAGCCTTTTTTAAAAAGCAAGAATATCTTTGCAGAGAAAATGAAGGCAGGAGGCGTTTCTTTCTGGTTGGGACGCCCGAGCACGGTAACCTGGGGGATCATTTGATTGCCCTGGCGGAAACAGAGTACCTGCATGATTATTTTCATGAAGCGCTGGTGCTGGAAGTGCCGAAGAATATTTTTGCAAATACTATGCGCGTCTATCGGAAGCTGATACAAACAAGCCCCATACTGATTACCGGGGGCGGCAATATGGGTACTCTTTGGTATCATCATGAAGTTTTTTTCAGAAAGATTGTGCGGCTTTATCCGGACAACCGGATATTCTTTTTTCCGCAGACAATTTATTATGAAAACAGCGCATGGGGAAAAGGTGAATTTGAAGAATCAAAAAAAATATATGGCGCACACGGCGACCTGCATATTTGTGCACGTGAAAAAAAGTCTTTCGCCCTGATGAAAGAGGCTTATCCTCAAAACAATATTTTGCTGGCTCCGGATATTGCTACCTATTTGAAAAAAGATTTACCGGCCGGTGAGAGGAGGGAAATCCTTCTATGCCTTAGAGAAGATAAGGAGGCCGTTTTGCGGGCAGAGACCAGAGAAGAGATTTTTAAGGAGGCCGGCAGGTTTGATATGCCGGTGCGTCGTACGGGAACGGTGTTAGAGCACGCGGTAGGAATGGAAGAGAGAAACCGGTATCTTGAGGAAAAATTGGATGAGTTCAGGCGTGCCAGTTTGGTGATTACCGACAGGCTCCACGGGATGCTGTTTGCAGCGATTACAGGCACGCCCTGCATAGCGCTTAATAATGCAAGCAAAAAAGTAGAAGGCGTGTTTGAATGGATCAAGAATAACGAGTATATCCGCTTTGTGGCTGAGCCGGGAGAGATACCCGGGCAAATTGAAATTTTGTTAAAAATGCAGGCATGCAGGTATAATAAAAACCCGTTGCATTCCTGTTTTGATTTGATGGCTTCCATACTTATATAGTGTCCGGCGGTACGACAACGGAGGATTATTTTGGAACAGATAAAGCGTTTTATTGAGTGTTTGGTACCGATTACGAATTGCAATTTAAAGTGCAGCTATTGTTATATTATTCAAGAAGGACGCCGGGGGAAAATGGAGTCGCGGTTTGAATACAGCCCGGAGCACATAGGAGCGGCGCTTTCTAAAAAAAGATTGGGTGGGACCTGCTATATCAGCATCTGCGGTGCGGGGGAAACGCTGATTTTAAAAGAAATACCTTTAATAGCCGAACAAATACTCAAACAGGGGCACTATGTTAATATAACGACCAACGGAACCATAAACGAGCGGATTGACGAAATAACAGCGCTGCCGTCCCCGTTGCTCAAAAGGCTTCATTTTGCTTTTTCTTTTCATTATCTTGAACTGGTTCGGGTCGGCAAGCTGGATGATTTTTTTGAGAACATAAAGAAAGTAAGGGAAGCCGGATGTTCCTGCCTGGTGCAGTTAAACCTGTGTGACGAATATCTCCCCTTTTTAGATCAGATAAAAACGGTTTGCGAAGAAAATACAGGCGCAGCGCCCCAGCTTGCAGTTACCAGGAATGAATTTGCCCAAAAGATTACTTTGCGTACAAAATATACGCCGGAAGAATATTTTGCACTTGGAAGCGCGTTTGAATCTCCTTTGTTTGATTTTACAATGAAAAATTTTATGGTCAGGCGAAAGGAATTCTGTTATGCGGGCGACTGGTCTTTTAAATTGTATCTGGATACCGGCGTTATGCTTAAATGCTACAATTCGAAGTCCGGGCAAAACATATTTAAGGACCTGCAAAAGCCAATCAGATTCAACGCAATCGGCAATCACTGCCGGTCGCGGTATTGTGTGAATTCAAGCCACTTCCTTTCCCTGGGCGTTATTCCGGGGCTTTTAACGCCGTCATATGCCGCCCTCAGGGACAGGCCGCAGGCGCACTGGTATTCTCCGGACATGAAAGATTTTTTAAACGGGAAATTAGAAAACGGCAATCTGCAGTATGGAACAATAAAAAAGTTTTTTACAAATATTTTGGAGTTTTGGGGGGGCATTCATAACGCAGCGATGTTTAAGGCAAAACGCCGGATCTTGAAACTCAAAAAGGGTAAAACAATATGAGCAGGTCCAGGGTTAAAAATTCGGCCCGGAATATGGTTACGGGCACTTTATATCAAATTTTGATTCTCGGGCTTAATTTTGTTTCCCGGACAATTTTCATTCACCTTCTGGGTGTGGAGTATCTGGGGATAAACGGCCTTTTCAGCAATATCCTGACCGTTTTGTCTTTGGCGGAACTGGGGATAGGCAGCGCAGTTATTTACGGCATGTATAAACCGCTGGCACAGAAGGATACGGCTAAGCTGACAGCGCTGGTTAATTATTATAAGAAGCTTTATAATCTCATTGCCGTTATTGTTGCTGCGCTGGGACTGGCGCTGATTCCGTTTTTAGGATATTTGGTCAATCTTAATGAGCCGATTGAACATTTAACGGCATATTATTTATTGTTTCTCGCAAATTCCGTAATGTCTTATCTGTTTGTCTACAGAACGTCTATTGCGATTGCAGACCAAAAATCATATAAGCTTAAACCGTATTATATGCTGATTGCAGTATTGCAATTTGCTCTGCAGATTGCTGTTTTGCTGCTGACGCACAATTATATGCTTTATGTTGCGGTTCAGGTGTGTTGTTCGCTCCTTGTCAATATACTGAGCGCGCGCAAAACGACTAAGATGTATCCCTATATTAAAGGAAAAGAGGAGCTCAGCAAAGGAGAAAAATCAGAAATACTGAGGAACGTTAAATCCTTTTTCTTTTATAAACTGGGCGGCGTTGTCCTTAATAATACAGACAATATTTTAATCTCCATTATCCTGGGAACGGTCTGGGTCGGTTATTTTTCCAACTACAGTCTGGTTATCACGCAGATTGTGGCTTTTACAAATATCATATTTGTTTCCGTTCAGGCCAGCGTAGGAAATTTAAATACCGAGGAAAATATCCAAAAACAATATTTTGTCTTTAAAACGCTGAATCTGCTAAGCTACTGGATATACGGATTTTGCTGTGTTTGTTTTTGCGTATTGTTTCAGGATTTTATTACCTTATGGCTGGGGAAAGACTTTTTGATAAGTCAAACGGCGGTTTACATGATCGTGACCACATTTTATCTGCAGGGAATTTTATGGCCGCTTTGGTGCTACAGGCAGACAACCGGATTGTTCAGACATACAAAATATGTCATGTTTTTTGCGGCGGTGATCAATCTGGTTTTATCGATTTGGTGGGGGTATGCTTTCGGGCTGGTTGGCATTCTTGCGGCAACGGTGGTCGCAAGGCTGGCCACCAATATCTGGTTTGAGCCTTTTAAGCTCCATACGCTGTTTTTTCACCGGTCGCCTAAAAAGTATTATTTGGGTCAACTGGGAAATGCGGCGCTCCTTGTCGGCCTGATTGTACTGACGGCCGGGATTGCTTCTCACATTTGTTTGCCGGATGGGCTTTGGACGCTGGTGATAAAATTTGTATTGTGCTTTGCAATTGTGAACGGAGCGTTCTTTTTATTGTTTCGGAAGACGGAGGAATTTAAGTATCTGTATAATATAAGCTTAAAAAAACTGGCGCATAAAATAAAAAGAATCTGACTTTTATGATCGCCGCATTGGTTTGGGGCCAAACAATCAGGCGATATCCCAAAGGAAACGGGGACTATAAAGATGGTACGATGTGTGCCGGGTTTATGAATGGACAGGAGGAGAAGATATGGATTTGACGATAAAAGATATCGGCGCGATCATTAAAAAAAGCTGGGTAATTCTTTTGGCATTGACGATTATAGGCACGGTGGCCGGATATGGCGTCTCCACCTATGTGATGCATAAAAAATATGTTGCTTCCGCAATGATGATTGTCAGCACAACCCTGTATAACCAGGAAAATAATGCGGAAAGCACCATGACGCTGAGTGACTATAACTTAAATACAAAGCTGGTGAATTCATATAGTGTGCTCAGCAAGTCTGACCGCGTACTATCCCAGGTAAGAGATAAGCTGGGGATGGATATAGAACTGGACACGTTATCGTCCATGATCAGCGTTTCGTCAAAGAATGATACGGACATTATTTCCCTCTCTGTGACCAGTACGGATCCACAGTTGGCACAGACCATTGCAAACACGCTGGTGGATGTTTTTAAGTCGGAAGTTTCGGAAATTATGAAGATGGATAATGTGCAGATCATTGATTATGCAACTTTGCCCGATACTCCCGTGAGCCCGAACGTGACAACAAATATGATGATCGGCGGACTGGTCGGGCTGATCGCCGCACTGATTGTTTCGGTACTGAGATATATAATGGATGATACCATAAAAGATGCCGGATTGATCATGGAACTGTTGGACGCGCCTGTCATTGGCAATGTACCCAAGCTGACTTAAAGGAGAAAATTCAAATGGGCAAAAAAAAGGATTTAGGACCAGCACTCGAGGCGTTCAATACAATCCGTACCAACCTTGGATTTTTGTGTCCGGACCGAAAAATGAAGGTCTTTCTGGTCACCAGCTGTGTTAAAGGAGAAGGAAAAACCCTGGTTGCCTGCAATATTGCAAATGCCTATGCGTCCGTAAAAAACAAAGTTTTGCTGATAGATTGTGATTTGCGGGATCCGTCTGTCAATTCGGAACTTGAATTTCCGTTTAAAAAGGGACTGGCCGAGCTGATTGCGGAAAAAGAAGAAGAGGAGTTGACGGAGTATCTGATTGAAGTGAACGGATATTTGGATGTTTTGCCGGCCGGGGCACTGCCCGAAAATGTTCCTGCTCTTCTGTCTTCCAAAAGGCTGGGTGTGCTCCTGGCGCAGTTTCGTGAACTGTACGACATTATTATTTTAGATACGCCGCCCGTTTTATTGGTTTCAGACGCGCTTTTGCTGCGCGCTCTTGCGGACGGGGTGTTGATGGTGATCAAAGACGGATATACCACCAAGACCTTCATCAAAGATACCAAACGTGTTTTTGATGTTGCCGGTATCAAGCCGACTGCCTGTATATTGAATGCGGTATCTGATAAGAAAAGCAAAGGCAAATACTATGGATATGCTTCTTATCTGCACAAAGGATCGGATGAAAAGAAGCAGAAAAGCGCAACGAAAACATTAAGTGAGCTGCCGGTGGATCAAAACGCTGTTATGTACAGCAGACAATACAGAAACAGAGCGAAAAAAAGATGACCGGCGAACTGCCGCGCGAAAGGATTCGGGCAAATCAGCGGGGCTGTTCTGCGTGAAATGAAATCAGGAAGGATTTCCCGGCTGGTGATGCAGACAGGTTTTGTCTTTAAGAAGGCTTATGGGCACCTGTTTTATCTGATTCCAGGCTGGCACAAAGCTTTTCCAGTATAGTGAGCAACTGTGTTTTTTCTTCTTTTGAGAGAATGTCGAATATATCATCCATATCGGCCGCGGCATTCATTTGTTCGGCTAATTTTCTGCCTTCTTCCGTGATGAAAACACGGGTGACACGTTGGTCGGAAGGATCTGCTCTCCGGGCGATCATGCCGTTTCGTTCAAGCCGGGTGAGCATCTCGGTCATGGAAGAGGGACGGACGTCCATAGCGGCTGCCAGATCGCGCTGGATGGCGCCTTCTTTTTGGGCAGCCAGCCGGAGAAGGGTGGTCTGACCGTGGTATAGCCCTCCCTGCATTCGTTTCCTGTAATGTGCTCTGCGGTGCATCAGACGTATCAGGCGATGCATAGTCTGATACAATCCTTTTTCGGTTTGTGGCATAGTATGCCGCCTCCTTTACGGTTAGGTACCTAAATTATTATACAAAAAAACATAATATGCGTCAAACGACCCATTCAGATATCAAGTAAGATGAGAGGATGGGCACGTGGAAGGGATGATCCACCTGTGTGCTCAGATATAGAACATCAGCGCTTCGCCGCCCTGTTCTTTTTGAGCTTCCCGGGCAAGAGTGAGGAGAGTGGTTTTTTCAAGCGTTTCTTTGACAGCAAGATCAAGCGGCCCCCAAACCTTTGACTGGAGAGCCTTATCAATGTATGCGGCCTGTATGCCCGCTGAGGAGCCGGCTTTTTCAAACAGGCTGCCTTCCATGGCTGCAAGAGCCTGAAGCGCAGTAATGGACGAGGCGGGACGGGACAGGCGGTAGCCTCCCTGCGCGCCTTTAATGGATGTGACCAGTTTTGCCCTTTTTAGAAGTGAAAAAACCTGTTCCAGATAGATCTTTGAGATACTGAGATGCTCCGAAATACTGATGACGGTTACGCATTCTTTACTGTTTTCCTGCATAGCCATGGTGGTGAGCGCAGCCAGGGCGTACCTGCTTTTGGCCGAAATTTTCAAGAGGATCCTTCTTTCATAGTATATTAAACAGATATGTTTTGATTTAAGGATACCGTCGACAGGCAGGATTGTCAATATTATTGGAAAAATATTTTTTTGTTGACAAACGATAGAAGGTATTATATCATAAACATATAAAACATATATGTAATATATGATTAGGAGGGAGATTTATGGCGAGAATATACCGGTCTTTGACCGAACTGATTGGGAAAACACCTTTGATAGAGATAAGTAATTTTTGCCGGGAAATGGATGCAGGCGGAAGGATCCTTGCAAAACTGGAATACTACAACCCTGCCGGAAGCGTTAAGGACAGAATTGCCCGTTCCATGCTGCAAGATGCGGAAAAAAAAGGACTGATCCGTCCGGGCGGTACGATCATTGAACCTACCAGCGGAAATACCGGGATCGGCCTGGCGGCGGTTGCCGCCGCAAAAGGTTATAAAGTTGTGCTTACTATGCCTGAGACCATGAGCATGGAGCGCCGTAATCTGCTAAAAGCCTATGGAGCCGAGCTGGTTTTGACCGAGGGCGCCAAAGGAATGCGCGGCGCCATCCAAAAGGCGCAGGAACTTACGGAAAAAACGCCGGGCGCGTTTATGCCGGGACAGTTTGAAAATCCGGCGAATCCAATGGCACACCGTACAGGTACCGGGCCTGAAATATGGGAAGACACGGACGGCGCGGTGGATGTTTTTGTTGCCGGCGTGGGTACCGGCGGTACGGTAACCGGGACGGGAGAATATTTAAAAAGCAAAAAAGCCGGAGTCAGGATAGTAGCGGTAGAGCCGGCTTCTTCCCCGGTGCTTTCGGGAGGAACGGCCGGGCCGCATGCAATCCAGGGGATTGGCGCAGGGTTTGTTCCAGAGGTTTTGGACAGGGAAATTTTAGACGAGATATTTAAGGTGGAAAATGAGCAGGCCTTTTTTGCGGCAAAAACGCTGGCCGCTACGGAAGGGCTGCTGGTGGGTATTTCATCGGGCGCTGCGCTGTATGCGGCTGTTGAAATATCTAAAAGGGCGGAAGAAAAAGGGAAAACGATTGTTGTTTTGCTGCCCGATACCGGAGAGCGGTATTTGTCCACTCCACTGTTTGGAGAATAAAAAAAGAGCAGGCCTGCCGCAGGCTTGCTCTTTTTTTCATACTGGGCCGGGCATGAAGGCTGCCGGCGAAAAAATGTACAATTATTTGACTACACTATAGGAAACACACAGAGAAGGGAATAAGATGAAAACTTGCTGTTTCAGCGGTCACCGGCCGGAGCGTTTTCCGTGGGGAACGGACGAAAAAAACAGCCGGTGTATTCGGCTGAAAAACCTTCTGAAAAAAGAAATAAGCCGGGCGCTGCGGGATGGATATACTCATTTTATTGTCGGCGGCGCTTTGGGGGTAGATACCTGGGCAGCGGAAATTCTTTGTGCCCTGAAGGCAGATATGCCCGAAGAGGTTGTTTTTGAGATTGCTTTACCGTTTGCGGGGTATAACAGGCCTGCGGACACGCGGGAAAGACTGCGTCAGGAAAAAATCTATGCTGCAGCCGACAAGATTACGGTGGTCTGCGAACGCAGGAGCGTACAGGCATATCACGCGCGTAACCGGTATATGGTGGATCACAGCGGACGATTGATAGCTGTTTTCGAAGAGGACTCCGGAATTCGCGGAGGAACGTTTCAGACGCTGCGTTACGCCCGGATGAAAGGAATTGAAGTGCGGCAGATTGGCTGGATTTCTATTGAATCCGGAAAGCCGTGTATTTAAAAGCGCGTGAGGGTGGCCTTTTTTCTGTGCAGGCGGAAAGGGAATATTTATAATAAACGTATTGTTATACCGCTCGATTGTGGTAGTATATATGTATATATGTTGCAATACATATATAAAAATTCAAGATAGATCAGGAACAATAAAAGGAGGCGTTTTTTATGGCCATATCCGACAAGATCGGGAACGTGTTTAACAAGGCGAAAAGCGGGACCATTGCAGTGTCCCTGGAAGCAAAGAAAAAGATGAAGGAATCTTCCATAAAGGGAGAGATTTCATCCATGGAAGCAAAAATGAACGGTGTATTTACACAGATCGGCCGGGAAGCGTATGAGATTTTTCCAGATACGCTGGCACAAAATGAAAAAACAAAAGAACTCACGGATTCAGTAGCCGAGATCAAACAGCAGATAGCCGCAAAGGAAAAGGAACTGGAAGAAGAAATGAAACGCTTTGACGACGAGATTGCCGCCGTCAAAGAGCCGCAGCAAAGTGACGCTGCTCCCACAGAAGAAAAAGCGGCAGAACCCGCCGCGCAGGCAACAGGCGAGGCAAAACGTTTTTGCACGAACTGCGGTGCGCAGAACAGTGCGGATGCGGCTTTTTGCGCATCATGCGGGTCAAAGATGAAGTAGATTTTTTAAATGTAAAAAGCACCGCATGCATGCGGTGCTTTTTTGATGTAAACGCTTATTTTTAAGGAAGAAGATTTCCCGCGGCACGATAGATTTCGTACCACTCCTGACGGGTAAGGGTGAATTCCGATTCGCGGCAGATATCCTTGATTCGTCCGGGATTCATAGAGCCGATAACGGTTTGGATATGCGCGGGATGTCTGGAAATCCAGGCGACGGCTACCGCGGTATGCGGAACGCCGTATTTGGCGGCGATCCTGTCGATGGCTTGATTAAGAAGCGGAAATTTGTCGCTGCCCAGAAAAACGCCTTCGAAAAATCCATACTGAAAGGGAGACCACGCCTGGATTGTGATGTCGTTCAGGCGGCAGTAGTCAAGGATGCCTCCGTCCCGGTTGACCGATTCCTCAATCATCATATTGACTGTCAGGCCTGCGTTTATGAGGGGGCTGTAGGCCGCGCTTAGTTGGAGCTGGTTGATCACAATCTTTTGGTCCAGATAGCGGTTTAAGAGTTCAATCTGCATGGGATTTTGATTGCTGACACCAAAAAAGCGCACTTTACCATTTCCTTCAAGACGTGTGAAAGCTTCGGCGACTTCCTCCGGTTCTACCAAAGCATCCGGCCGGTGCAGCAGAAGAATGTCCAGATATTCGGTCTTGAGACGCTTTAATATGCCGTCTACCGCCTGCAAAATATGATCTTTTGAAAAATCATATGTTTGAAGATCCGGGCGGATACCGCATTTGGATTGCAGTACGATTGAACGACGGAGAGAAGGGTTCATGCCGAGAGCGTTTGTAAAAACTTCTTCTGATTTCCCATTGCCGTAAATATCCGCGTGATCAAAAAAATCAATGCCGGATTCCAGGGAAGCATGGATTGCTTTTTCAGCATCGGATATTGACAGATCCGCCATTCGCATGCAACCCAGAGCGACCCGTGAAACAAGCAGCTTGCCTTTTCCTATCGAGATCTTTTTCATATTTTTCTCCTTTATCGATAAGATTGTTCATAGATAGCCTGCACATCTGCATTGGATAATGGACAGGGATCGCTTTCAAAAAGACCACCCATGGTTTCGCGCGCGTTTTTGGCAAGAAGGGGAAGGTCGGATTTGCTGATGCCGAAATCAGACATGCGAAGCCCGTCTACGCCGCATTTTTTTTGAAGTTCCAAGAGCGCCCCGGCAAATGCATCCGCCCTTTCGCCTGCGGGAAGGGCGTTTGTATTCACACCGGCCGCATTGGCCATATCCACAAGACGCTGGGGGATTTTGGAAGCGAAAAAGCGATGGTAGGCCTCGCAGATCATAATGAGTCCCGCGCCATGGGGAAGATCCGGGTGAAAAGCGGAAAGCGCATGCTCCATGGAATGTTCGGACATACAGGAAGAAGTGGATTCTACCATGCCGGAAAGGGTATTGGCCAGAGCGACGTCTGCCCTGGCGGAAAGATCGGCCCCATTTTTTACGGCTGCAGGCAGGCTCTTAAATATCAGTGAAATGCTTTTTAAGGCAAAAATATCGCTCATGGGATTGGACGCGGTGGCCATATATCCCTCTGTGGCGTGAAAAAGCGCGTCAAATCCCTGATAAGCGGTGAGCTTGGGAGGGACGCTTTGCATAAGATTGGGGTCTACGATGGAAAGAACGGGCATTGTATCCGGGATAAGGCCAAACCCGATTTTTTCTTTTTCGTCATCTTTGGAGATGACCGTCCATGGGTCGGCTTCCGTACCGGTTCCTGCTGTGGTCGTAATGGCAACAACAGGAAGGGGTTTGTTCAAAACCGGTTTTCCACCGCCGCTTCCGCCCGCAATATAGTCCCAGTAGTCTCCGGGATTTACGGCCATTACGGCGATGCTCTTGGCCGAATCAATGCTACTGCCGCCACCCAGTCCGACAATGAAATCGCAATGTTCTTTTTTTGAGAGCGCTGCACCTTCCATAACATGAGCGCGAATAGGATTGGGCAGTATTTTATCGAATACCACACTTGAGACGCCGTTTTTTTCAAGAAGGGAAAGCACTTTTTCCAGATAGCCCAGCTTTTTCATGGATTGGCCGGCCGAGATAACAACCAGCGCTTTTTTGCCCGGAAGAGGCTCATATGCAAGACGGTCAAGTTTTCCCGCCCCGAAAAGGATTTTGGTGGGGATGAAAAAATCAAAATTAATCATATCATACACCTTTCATATTTGGTAAATGTGTGCTGCCGCCACCAAAAAAGGCTGCAGCGCGCGCCGGTGGGACGACTTGTTATTATTATAGCAATGATGGTACAATAAAAAAAGTAGTTACATGTTTGTCATATAGTTACAAAAAAGATACTAATGAACTTTCAAATGAAAGCGAGGCGGTTTTTTGAAAAACGAATCGGTGAAAAAGGATATATGCGGTTGTCCGGAAGGGGTGGAGTGTTCCATAGAGAAAGCGCTGGAGGTCCTGGGCGGAAAGTGGACGTTTTTAATCATACGCGATCTTTCCGAAGGCGTAAAGCGGTTTGGAGAATTAAGGAAATCTCTGGCAGGGGTGAGCCCTAAAACACTTTCCGTTCGTTTAAAACAACTGGAAGAAAAAGAGATCGTGCGCAGAACGGCATACCCCACCGTGCCCCCCACAGTGGAATATTCCCTGACTGAAAAAGGAAAAAGCCTTATGCCTGTCATAAAAGCCATGAAACTGTGGGGCGCGCAATGGGGATGATAAACCTACATTCTCTGGGTGGCGTCAAAAGCCAGGGCGGAGCGTTCGCATTCGTCCGGCATTAGGGTAAGCTGGAAGCAAAGGGCGGAGCCCCGCATTTTTTCAGAGGCATAGGAAAGCCCGTTGGTCCGTTCGTCCAGCAGGGGATTGTCTATCTGGTGAGGATCTCCCAGCAAGATGACCTTAGTGCCGCGGCCTACACGGGTCACGATCCCTTTGACCTGTTTTGGGGTCAGGTTTTGCGCTTCGTCTATGATAAGATAAGTATGGGTGATGGAGCGGCCGCGCATAAAATTCATGGCTTCGGCGGTAATAACGCCACGGTCAAAGAGTTCGTCTATCTTGTCGCGCAGTTCTTTTTCGTTGGCGTAACGCTCTTTTTCGTTCCGGTCCACCAGTATTTCAAGATTATCGATCACCGGGCGGAGGAAGGGCGCTATTTTTTCCTGTTCCGTTCCGGGAAGAAAACCGATCTGTTCGTCAAACTGGACATTGGGCCGCGTGATCAGGATTTTCCGGTAGCGCTTGGTGGTTGATTCAAGGGTCTGTTCCAGGCCGGCCGCCAGTGAGTAAAAAGTCTTAGCCGTGCCTGCCACCCCTTTTACGATCACCAGAGGAGCCGTATCTGCATCCTGCATAAGCGCTTCCTGTAAAAACCGTTGTCCGACGTTCTTGGGATGAACGCCAAAAGGCTCGGCTTTCAGAGAAGCCAGCGGAACTACCATCCGGCCGTTGAAGCGGCCAAGCAGCGTTTTCTTATCGTCCGTATCCGAATGGATGATAAAAAATTGGTTGGGTATGGGGGAGATTGTTTCTTTTTTGGTTTTGTTCATAATATAAAGGGCCTCGGGCGGGAGGCCTTTTTTTTTGAACTCTGAAAGGCATTCGGCCGGTGCGTATATGTCCATACGGCCCGTATACTGCTCTTCGAGGCGCGGGGACTGCTCGGTAGTGAAGTCTTCGGCCGGGATGCCCAGCATTTGCGCTTTTAAACGGACAATGATGTCTTTGGTTACGAGAACAACCTTTTCTCCCGATTCGGTAAGTCCTTTGCATACTTTTAAAATGCGGTTATCGCTGGTATCTTTGTGAAAACCGGCAGGAAGGTCAACCGCGGAAAAATTGGATTCAATTTTAAGACTGCCGCCTGATTCTAAGGGGACGCCTTCAAAGAGACTGCCCGTCTGACGGAGATGTTCTAAAAAACGGATCACCTGGCGGGCACTGAGGCCGCGTTCGCCTTCTTCCGATTTAAGACGGTCCAGTTCTTCCAGTACGGCCAGAGGAAGCGTAATCTTATTGTCTTCAAAAGACAGGAGTGCGCTTGGGGATTGGATAAGAACGTTTGTGTCCAGTACATAATTTTTTGTCATAGCATACCTCCGTAAACTTCAGCGGTCGGATTTGATCTGCAGCCCCAAAGTTTTGCTGTTGGGGAGCGAATATCAAAAGACCGCAGCGCGCAGCGCTGCGGTCTTTTTAGTATCTTGAAAAAACGGGAGACAGAAAGGAATTGCGATAGCCGACGGTTGTGGCATCAAAGCGTGAAAACTTTTGTGAAGCGCTTGGACACTTTCCATGCTTTCTTCTCCTTAAACCTTATTATAAATGAAAGTTTCAGATAATTCTACCTTGAAGATGTAAAATATTTTTACAATTTGCAAATGTTAAGTTTGACGGAACGTATTGAAAATTTACAGGAATACTATATAATAAAAGCAATAAATACCTTATCTTGCCAAAGGGTGCGGCACCTCGGCTCAAAAGGCTTTTAGCGGTGTCTGCAAGGTATAATGGATGCCGGAATTTATTTTAAGCAGCCGCTTGAATTCCCTAAGCAGCCGGAAGCTTTCCATAGCCGTGTTTGCTTTGTTCAGCGCCTGGCAGATTTCTTTTCCTTATGAAGGGCAGGTTTTTTATTCGCTTGCCGCTCTTTTTAATATTGATCCCGACGGGCTGCTGATGGGCGCCATGACCATTGTAATGGCAGGATTGCTCATGGGCGGTTTTTTTGTCCGTACGGAAAGAATGGCCAAGCCGGTTTTGTTTTTTTCCATTTTAGGCTGCATGGCGGGATCTGCCGTTTTCTTTTTTAAACCTTCGAATGCGTGGACGCCCGCTTTGTTTGCGGTTTCTTTTCTTGCGGGCCTTTGCACTTCTGCCTGGGGCTTTTATTTTAAAAGCTGCACGCCACGGGGGGAACGTATAAAAACCGCGGCGGACGTGCTCATTTATTCGGCAGCTTTGATGATCGCCGTTAATCAAATTGCAATTTATATTTCTCCCTATCTGGGACTATTGTGCACCATTGTATTATTGGGCGCAGCCCTTTTTCTGTCAGCCGGTTTGCCTGCCGGAGCCCCAAAGCCGGTGGAAGCCGGATATGCCGGGAAAAAAGAAAAAATCCCCGGGACCGCAAAACCCCTGGCATTGCTTTGCGTATTTATTGTAACCATCACCATCACTTCAGGACTGATGTTCGAAGTGGTGAATCCCGCTTTTGCGGATGTGGATTGGCTGGTAAGCCTGTATTGGGCCGTGCCGTATATTGCCGCTTTGATTGTAATGAAAGTCATGCCCAGGACTGTAAACCGTACTTTTTTGCTGTTTGCGGCGCTGGCGATGATCGGATTTTCCTTTATTGCCTTTATGGTGCTGGACCGTTCCGTACAGAGCTATCTGATCATCAATACGTTGCTTTTGGGCGCCTGTGGCGTGAACGACCTTTTTTGGTGGAGCATACTGGGTGAAATGCTGGATTTGGGCAAAAATCCTGCCAGAATACTTGGGTTTGGCCTGGCGGCGAATATACTGGGCGTGCTGACCGGAGAGCTCATAGGGAAAAGCGGCCTTATAGACCCGTCTTTGGCCGCGCTTACCGCGGTATGTGCAGCGCTGGTGATCCTTCCGCCGCTGCATAAATATTTTGCTTCCGTTCTTAAAGGCCATGTGTTTTTGACGGGACCGTCCGCTGATACTGATGTACCGGCAGGAGATATTGAAAGTTTGTTTGGCCTGACCGGCCGTGAGTCTCAGATCGTTGCTCTTTTGCGCAAAGGGTATACATACCGGATGATTGCGAGCGAGCTTTTCTTAAGCGAAAATACTGTAAAAACGCACATACAAAATATATATTACAAACTGGATGTGAGCAGCAGGGCAGATATGATAAAAAAATTAGGACATTAGCCGCAGGCCGCAAAGCAGGCTGTCTCCGCTTATATGAGAATAAGCGGAGATTTTTTTGCCGATCGCTGTACCGTGTTTAGAAATCAATATAGGAAAAATTGTAAAAAGGGCAGGGCAGCTTGTTTTTATAAAATCATGCGCGTATAGTATAGGAGAAACAGAATTTGATCATCATGTACCCAAGGAAGAAGACATGAAAAAAATTTATCCGGACAGACGGAAGATCGGCGAAAGCGCCGTGCCCCCCAAAAGCCGCGGGAAGAGACTGAACAAAACAAAATTTGTCCGTTCAGTGATTTTGGCGGCATGTATTGTAGCAGGCATATTCTTGGCCGTTCATTTTTGGGGATGCCCTGCCGCGCAGCCGGATGAAAACGTATCCGGTGCGCCTTCCGATTTTGTGGAAGCAGAGAGTCCGCTTTTGGGCAAAAAGATTTTACTGGACGCAGGACACGGCGGTTTTGACGTGGGGGCGATCGGGGTAAGCGGAGCGTACGAAGACGACATGAATCTGGCGGTAACGCTTTTTCTGTGTGAAGATCTTGAAGCAGCAGGAGCCGACGTGATCATGACCCGGGAAGACGGCGGGGCTCTTGCGGAAAGCAAAGACGAAGATATGCAAAAAAGGCGCACCATGATTCAAAACAGCGGGTCGGACATTGTGGTGAGCATTCATATGAATACGGCGGAAAACCCGGAGGTATCCGGCCCGCTTGTACTTTTTATGCCGGGGTCCGTGCAGGGGGAAGAACTGGCAAAAGCAATCCAGGCCAGTTTGATAGAGAGACTTGCGCCAAAGTCCGAAAATTGTGCGCGAAGCGAAGATTTGTATATTCTTGAAAGCGGCGCACAGCCCTGTGTGATTGTCGAGTGCGGATTTATCAGCAATGCGGCCGAAGAGCAGATGCTTTTATCCGGCACCTACCAGCAAAAGGTGGCGCAGGCCATAGCCGACGGCTGCGCAAATTATTTTGGGTCTTCTGAAAATCCTTAAGATTTTTCAGAGATACGCCGGGGTGGACCTTTATGATGGATGTATGTTTACTGGGGTGCGGCGGCATGATGCCGCTGCCCGAACGGAAACTTTCGGCGCTGCTTTGCAGAACGGCAGGCGGCCTTATATTGGTGGACTGCGGGGAAGGCACGCAAGTGCAGATCAAGCGGGCCGGCTGGGGATTTAAGGGCATACGCGCCATTTGTTTTACCCACATGCATGCGGACCATATCGCAGGCCTGCCGGGGCTTTTGCTCACGCTTGCAAACAGTGGGAAAACAGAGCCTCTTATCCTTATCGGACCGCCCGGTCTCCTGCAAGTGGTGCGGGGGCTGACCGTCATCGTGCCGGCGTTGCCGTACGAGCTTATCATTCTGGAAAGAACGGATACTGCGGAAGCATTTTGTATGGGAGACATTTTTTTACGCAGTGTGCCTGCCGACCACGGAATTCCATGCCTTGCATACAGTCTGGAGGTGCGGCGGCCGGGGCGCTTTGATGTAAGCAAGGCGCAGGCGCTGGGGCTGCCTGTTATTTGGTGGAACCGTTTGCAGCGAGGCGAGAGGATAGAATATAAAGGAAAAGAATACCGGCCGGACATGGTTTTGGGCCCGCCGCGTAAAGGGATTAAAATATCCTATTGCACGGATACCCGTCCGACGGACGCGGTTACGGAACTTTGCTCCGCCTCTGATCTGCTGGTGTGCGAAGGGATCTATGGAGAGGACGAGAGAAGGGCCGAAGCGGCCAAAAAAAAGCATATGACCTTTGGAGAAGCAGCCGAACTGGCGGCGCGCGGGGGCTGCGGAGCGCTTTGGCTGACGCACTTTAGTCCTTCTTTAAAAAAACCGGAAGATTTTCTTGCAAGCGCGCAGCGCATTTTTAAAAATGTTTCCGTAGGATACGACTTAAAAAAAACAACAATAGTATTTGACAAAAATGAAACATTTTAATTTGAATCTTGCAAATCGAAAAAGTGCGGGTTTATCTTAAAAAAACGGAACGGGAGCTTCCGGACTTCAAAAAAACTGCTTTTAAAGTTAATTTTTTTAAAAAAACTTATAACAAAATACTGCAAGTTGTGATAAAATCATAAGGATATAATTTAAAATGACAAGTAAAGGGATGAAATATGCAATATAATCATTTGCCAAATAGTCAGGGTCTGTATGATCCGGCAATGGAGCATGACGCGTGCGGCATGGGGTTCGTGGTCAATATTGACGGAATGAAGAGTCACGAAATTGTGGATGATGCGCTGACCGTTCTTGAAAATTTAAGCCACCGGGGTGCCAGCGGGGCGGACGCCAATACAGGCGACGGCGCCGGGATCATGGTTCAGATACCGCACGATTTTTTTAAACGGGAATGCAAAGTCCTGGGATTTGATTTGCCTAAAAAAGGATGTTACGGCGTCGGGATGTTTTTTACCCATAAATATGACGCTTTCAGGCAAACCCAGATGGAGACGTTTGAAAAAATCGTCGGGGACGAAGGACAAAAAGTTTTGGGATGGCGCGAAGTGCCTATTGACAAAACGGCGGTGGGAGAGACGGCAAAAGAGGCCATGCCGCATTTTATTCAGGTTTTCATAGGAAAAAGCGACGATGTGGCCGAAGGGATGGATTTTGAGCGTAAGCTGTATGTGATCCGCAAATTGGCCGAAAAGATCATCGTGCCCATGAGCGAGGAAAAGGGAAGTTCTTTCTTTATAGCGAGTCTTTCCGCAAAGACCATTGTTTATAAAGGTATGCTGACGGCTGAGCAGCTCAGAAGTTTTTACATAGATATTTCCGATTTGGATTTTGTATCTGCGCTGGCCATGGTCCATTCGCGGTTTTCCACCAATACGTTCCCAAGCTGGGAGCGCGCGCATCCCAACCGGTTTTTGGTGCATAACGGCGAGATCAATACCATCCGCGGAAATGTAAACTGGACGCGTGCACGGCAGAAAGTAATTGATTCCGCCTTGTTTGACGATATGTCCAAAGTGTATCCGATCATTGACGAAACCGGTTCGGATTCTTCAATGTTTGACAATAACCTTGAGTTTATGTATATGACGGGACGTTCGCTTCCGTTGGCCGTTATGATGATGATTCCCGAGCCGTGGGAGAAAAACGACCTGATGCCTGAAGAAAAGAAGGAATTTTATAAGTTCCAAAACTGGATCATGGGACCCTGGGACGGTCCGGCGGCCATTGGCTTTACCGACGGTGACGTTATTGGCGGGGTGCTGGACCGGAACGGTCTTCGGCCCTCACGGTATTATGTAACCAAAGACAGGCGGGTGATTCTGGCTTCCGAAGTCGGGGTTGTGGACATACGTCCCGACAATGTGGAATATAAAGGCCGGTTGGAACCCGGAAGAATGCTGCTGATCGATACGAGGGAAAAACGCATTATCTCTGATGAAGAAATCAAGATGGGTGCGGCGGCGGCCCATCCTTTTAAAGAATGGAACAAAAAGCATATCTTTTCTTTAAATGATCTGCCTGAAGGCAAGGGGGAAACACCTGCGCCTGCCGCAAACCTGCTTCAGCAGCAAAAGGCATACGGTTACACTTATGAGGATATTAATAAGATTCTGCTTCCTATGGCCGCACAGGGCTCGGACCCGGTGGGCGCGATGGGAATGGATTCCCCTTTGGCGGTGCTTTCCGAAAAACCGCAGATGCTGTACCTTTATTTTAAGCAGCTGTTTGCCCAGGTGACCAATCCGCCGATCGACGGGATACGAGAAGAAATTGTGACCTCCAGCAGCATTCTGCTGGGGACTTCGGGCAATCTGCTGGATCCCGACAAGGAAAATACGGCGAGCATTCTGCTTGAACACCCCATATTGACCAACAGTCAGCTTGCGCAGATCAAACAACTGCACAGCGAGATATTCCGCAGCCGGACAATATCTATTTTGTATAAGGCGGCGCATGGCGCCGTTGGAATGGAACGCGCCATACGTTCCATATACCGTCAGGCCGATCAGGCTATTCAGGACGGATGCAATATTATTATTTTGTCGGACAGAGGAATGAATGCGGATTATGCTGCGGTGCCCGCGTTGCTGGCTTCGTCGGGACTGCATTACCATCTGATCCGCAAAGAGATACGGACCAAGGTGGGATTGGTCCTGGAATCCGGGGAACCCAGGGAAGTGCATCATTTTTGTACACTGGTCGGTTACGGCGTAACAGCTATCAATCCGTATATTGCTTTTGAAACGGTGCAGGACTTGAGCAGAAAAGGGCTTCTGGAGGACCTGACGCCGGAACAGGCGGAAAAAAATTATATTAAGGCATCTTATAAAGGAATGCTTAAAGTGCTTACCAAAATGGGCATTTCCACGATCCGCAGCTATCACGGCGCACAGATCTTTGAGGCTGTGGGCCTTCGGAAGGATTTGGTGGACCGCTTCTTTACGCATACACCTTCCAGGCTGGAAGGCATAGGCTTTGAGGAAGTCGCAATGGAAAATGCAATGCGCCATGACAGCGCATTTGCCGATAATCCGTTGTATGCCGAATCTTTGGAGAGCGGAGGCGTTTTCCAGTGCAAGGATGACGGAGAAGAGCATCTTTATAATCCCGAAACGATCTACATGCTGCAAAAAGCATGCAGAGAGGGAGACTATGCCCTTTTTAAAGAATATTCCGGTAAAATAAACGGAGAAATTTATACGCTCAGAAGCCTTTTGGAGTTTGGAGAAGCAAAAGCCATTCCAATTGAAGAAGTAGAGAGCGAAGACGCGATTGTCCGGCGTTTTAAGACCGGTGCCATGAGTTACGGTTCTATCAGTAAGGAGGCGCACGAGGCGCTGGCGATCGCCATGAACCGTCTGGGCGGGAAAAGCAACACCGGTGAAGGCGGTGAAGACCCGGAGCGCTTCAAGCTTTTGCCAAGCGGCGACAGTAAGAAAAGTGCCATCAAGCAGGTGGCTTCCGGCCGCTTTGGCGTAACCAGCGAGTATTTGGTGAGCGCGCAGGAAATCCAAATTAAAATGGCCCAGGGCGCAAAACCGGGAGAAGGCGGACAGCTGCCCGGGCGCAAGGTGTACCCGGCTATTGCAAAAGTGCGCCATTCAACACCGGGCGTTGATCTGATATCGCCTCCGCCGCATCATGATATTTATTCTATTGAGGATCTGGCTGAACTGATCCATGACCTGAAAAACGCAAACCGGGATGCGCGCATCAACGTAAAACTGGTTTCCGAAGTGGGCGTGGGAACGATAGCTACAGGCGTTGCCAAGGGTAAGGCAGATGTTATTTTGATCAGCGGGTATGACGGCGGCACAGGCGCGTCGCCCCTGACCAGTATAAAAAATGCGGGGCTGCCCTGGGAACTGGGGCTCTCCGAGACGCACCAGACATTGGTTTTAAACCGCCTCAGAGACAGGGTCGTCCTGGAAACGGACGGAAAACTGCTGACCGGGCGGGATGTAGTGATTGCCGCTATGCTGGGTGCGGAGGAGTTCGGGTTTTCCACTACGCCGCTGATTGCACTTGGATGTGTCATGATGCGCGTGTGCAATTTGAATACCTGTCCTGTTGGAATTGCGACCCAGGACGAGCAGCTCAGGAAGTGCTTTACGGGCAAACCCGAGTACGTGGAAAACTTTATGCGCTTCATTGCGCGGGAAATGCGCGAAATCATGGCGCATCTTGGGTTCAGGTCTATCAATGAAATGGTTGGACGTACGGATATGCTGCGCGTTCGCGAAAATATACATAACTGGAAAGCTTCCAAGCTGGACTTGTCCCGCGTGCTGCACCAGCCGTACGCCGGGTCGGACGTGGGACGTTACCATACCCAGGCGCAGGACCATATGCTTTCAAAGTCTTTGGGCATGAAAAAGCTTCTGCGTATGTGCAAACCGGCATTGGAAGAAAACAAGCTGATTCGTGCACGGCTCAAAATCCATAATGTTGACCGGGTCGTGGGCACGCTGGTGGGCAGCGAGATATCAAAGAAATACGGAGCGGCGGGCCTTCCTGATGAAACGATCCATTTGGATTTTGCGGGATCGGCAGGACAAAGCTTCGGCGCGTTTTTGCCCAAGGGCATAACGCTGGAACTGGAAGGCGATTCGAACGATTATATCGGGAAGGGATTGTCCGGAGGGCGGATTATTGTATACCCGCCCAGAGAATCCGGATTTGAACCTGAAAAAAATATTCTGATCGGTAATGTTGCTTTTTACGGTGCAACCGATGGAGAGGCCTATATCAACGGAATTGCAGGTGAACGTTTTTGTGTGCGCAACAGCGGGGCGCACGCCGTAGTGGAAGGCGTGGGGGACCATGGCTGCGAATACATGACGGGCGGACGCGCGGTGATACTGGGCGGCGTCGGCCGTAATTTTGCAGCGGGCATGTCGGGCGGCATTGCATATATTCTGGATCTTGACGAACGGTACTGCAACAAATCCATGGTACTGCTGGAAGAGTTTGAGTCCAAGCAGGAGACGGAGGAAGTGCGGGACATGATTCAAAAGCATGTGGAATATACAAACAGCCCCTTGGGCAGAAAAGTGCTGGAAGACTGGAAGACATACGAAAAGCGCATTACCCGTGTAATCCCGAAAGATTACAAAAAGATGATGAAGAATATTGAGCAGGCGAAGCGCGAAGGGCTTAAAGGCGAAGCGGCGCTGATGGCGGCGTTTGAAATGAGCCTTAAATAATTAGGAACAAAGGCGGAGAAGTTTAATGGGCAAAGCCACTGGATTTTTAGAATATAACCGGGAAGAGTATAACAAGCGTCCGGTTGAAAAACGTATTAAGGACTGGGAAGAACTGCACCAGCCGTTGCCGGAAGAAGTGATCACCATGCAGGCGGCCAGGTGTATGAACTGCGGGATACCGTTTTGTCACGGAGGCGTGCTTTTAAACGGCATGGTCGCAGGATGCCCTTTGCATAATCTGATTCCGGAATGGAATGACCTTATATATCACGGGCAATGGAAAGAAGCGTATCTCAGGCTGGCGCGGACCAATCCTTTCCCGGAATTTACCGGGCGGGTCTGTCCTGCGCCCTGCGAAGGGTCTTGTACGGAAGGGTACAACATGGAATCGGTGACCATATCTTCGCTGGAGTATGAGATTATTGAACGTGCTTTTGCGGAAGGGTGGGTACAGATCAAGAAACTGCGCCCCACCGGGAATATGATCGCCGTGATCGGCTCGGGCCCCTCCGGCCTTTCGGCTGCATATTTTCTGACCATTGCGGGGCATGACGTAACGGTATACGAGCGAAGCGACCGTGCAGGCGGCCTGTTGATGTACGGAATCCCTAATATGAAACTGGACAAGAAAATTGTACAGCGCAGGATTGACCTTTTAAAAGGCGCGGGCGTAAAGTTTGTCCTGAATACCGAAGTTGGGCGGGATATCCCTGCAAAAGAACTGCTTGAGAAATACGACGCCGTTCTTATTTGTACGGGTGCAACGAAGCCGCGGGGGCTTCATGTGCCCGGAAGCGATCTTAAAGGCGTTTATCAGGCTATGGATTTTCTTTCCGCAAATACCAAGAGCCTGCTTGATTCCAACCATGAAGACGGAAAATATATTAACGCAAAAGATAAAAATGTGATTGTGATCGGGGGCGGCGATACCGGAACCGACTGCGTGGGAACCGCACTGCGGCATGGCGCAAAGAGCGTTTGCCAGTTTGAAATTATGCCAAAGCCGCCGGAAAGCAGGGAAGAGCAAAAAAATCCCTGGCCGGAATGGCCCAAAAAGCTAAAGATAGATTACGGGCAGGAAGAGGCAATTTTTCTAACGGGCAAAGACCCGAGAAATTATCTGGTTTCCACCAAAAAGTTTGTGGGCAACGAGCGGGGGGAAGTAAGCGAGTTGCATACCGTGCAGATCGAATGGCTGCCGGATAAAAACGGGCGTTTCGCGCCCCGGGAAGTGCCGGGAACGGAAAAGGTCTGGAAAGCGGACCTGGTGCTTTTGGCCATGGGCTTTTTAGGACCGGAAGACAGTATTGCGGACGAGCTTGGCATTGAACGGGATGCAAGAAGCAACCTGAAAGCCGAATATGAAGATTTTGAAACGAATATAGAAAAGGTATTCACCGCCGGAGATGCGCGGCGAGGCCAAAGCCTGGTGGTATGGGCTATCCAGGAAGGCAAACTGGCGGCACGGGAAGTTGATAAATTCCTGATGGGCAAGTCAAAAATAAGATAAGAAAAATGGATGGCGTAAAGCCATCCGTTTTGTTCTTTATTTCTTTAAATTTTAAATAAAAAACCCTATAGTACAAGACTTTTTTATCGTAAGGATTTATAATACTGGATAGATAGGAAAATACATGGATAAAGCGGGGGTCGAAAAAATGCCAAAAACGAAGATTGCAGACGCTGTAGCAAGCGGAAGAGTGTTGATTTCAGACGGGGCCTGGGGCACTTTTTTGCAAAAGATGGGCATGCAGCCCGGAGAGTGTCCTGAGCTTTGGTGTTTGGAAAGATTTGATGAAGTGAAATGCATTGCGACAAGTTATGTGGACGCAGGCAGTGATATGGTGGAAACCAACAGTTTTGGTGCAAACCGTTTTAAGCTGGAGCATTTTGGACTGGACGGCCGGGTTGCCGAAATCAACGAGGCGGCGGCGCGCGCTTCCAGGGAAGCCGCGGGAGAGGATCATTGGGTCATTGCTTCCATGGGACCGACGGGTAAAATGCTGATCATTGAGGAAGTGACCGAGGAAGAGCTTTACGGCGCCTTTAAAGACCAGGCTGTGGCACTCGAAAAAGGCGGCGCGGATGCAGTATGCATTGAGACGATGAGCGATATCGGCGAAGCGGTGCAGGCGATTCGTGCGGTTAAAGAAAATACCTCTTTGGAAGCCATTTGCACGTTTACGTTTGAAAAAACCAAGCAGGACACATACCGCACCATGATGGGCGCAGGCCCGGTGGACGCGACCCGCGCGGCGCTTGATGCCGGTGCGGACATTGTAGGAACGAATTGCGGAAACGGAATAAAAGGCATGATAGATATTGTGCGGGAGATACGTGCGGCTTTTCCGGAGGCGCCTATTTTGGTACATTCAAATGCGGGACTGCCCCAGAATATTGATGGCGTGGACGTTTTTCCGGAGACCCCTGCAGAAATGGCGGAGAGCGTAGGCGATATGCTGGATGCCGGCGCAAATATTATAGGCGGCTGTTGCGGGACTACGCCGGGGCATATCAGCGCGATTAAGAAAGCGGCGCAGGCGCACCGCCAGCAGAAAAAAGACAAATAATGCAAGCGCCTTTTTATGCCGCCGTCCGCTGTGAAACGTTGCCGGTATCCTTTTTGTTTATAAAATAGTTATTCATAAAAAATATACATATTTTTTACCGGCTTATGATATAATGAATCTGCCTTATACCGGAAACCATCTGATATTTTGACAGGACATCTTTTTGCTGCTTTAAAATTTTTGGCAAACAGGGATGATTTGCGTGGCGTATTCCGGCGGCAGGTCCGATGCGGTGCCTTGTTTTGAAAACCGCAAATATAAAGTGTGGGGAAAAAGATTTATGGAAAATACAATTGCGGAAAAAACGAAGAACAACCGGAACGGCTGGCTGATCGGCGGCGTTATTGCGGCGCTGGTCTATATTGCGGCCACGGTGCTGTTTATTGTTGCTTTCAACCAGGCGGCGGGCGGCGTCTATGACGGGGTATCCATGACCATGAGTACGATCGGCGCGATCGCGGATACGTTCGGTACGGTTGTGATCATAACGCTTATATTTTTTATTGGACTTCTTAAAGGGAAGGGCGAATCAAGTTTCTTTGTGAAGTTTTTCCTTTGGGCCGTCCTGATCACCGGCTTATATTATATTATGCCGCGGTTTGCCGATTTTTATAATATTGTTGAATATAACAGTACCATCACGGCGCTCCAAACGGTTCATATTCTGGCCACAATGGTTCCGCATATGCTTTTTGTTGCCGCAATCCTGTCTTTTATCCTTCAGGCAGAGCTTGAAAACAAGAAAGTGAGTTACATCCTCTCCTGGCTTTCTTTTTTGGCGGCTGTCGGCATGTTTGTTGTGGAAGCGGTCTTTATTGGTTACCAGATCAGCGATGCAGACAGGCTTTTGAACCTTTCGTATTATTCAATGGGCGCCTTTGGTACGTTTGTTCTTATTTTCTTTTCCGCGGTTTTGCATAAGGCCTGCCAAAAGGAGAAGGGAATGCCTTTTGCCGGATAATTTTCAAGGGGCATATTTTTATCGAATAGTGGTCTAAATTTTATTTTATAAGAGAAAAACGTAGACTTTTTTGCCCGGATGCTTTATATTTATTTTAAAGGTCCGGGCATCGTGGTTATTTTGCGGTGAAGTCCAGATATGTGTTGAAACCTTTCAATGGTTGCGCGGGCGAACAGGTTGACAAATTACGCCGGCAAGGCAAAGCTCAAACCGGCCGGAAGCAGGATAAGGAGAGGCATAAAAATGGGAAATAAAAAAAAATATTTGGAAGAAAAAAAACAGATGCACAAAATTTCATCTTATGCCGGGAGGCCCGAATACGTGCAGGGCGGCGGCGGAAACACTTCGGTAAAATTTGACGACCGCCTGATGGCCATTAAGGCATCCGGATATACCTTAAAAGAGATCACCGAGGAAAAAGGGTATGTTACGGTCGATTATACGAAAATCCGGCGCTACTATGATTCTGTGCAAAAAGAAGCGGGAAAAGATTACGAAAAAGAAAGCCTTCAGGTAAATTTAAGCAGCATTGCGCTGCTGCCCGGGATGGAAGAAAAGCGTCCGTCGGTTGAAGTGGGGTTCCATTCATTTTTAAGTAAAAATGTGATCCACACCCATTCGGTGTACGCCAATATACTTTGCTGCAGTGAAGAGGGCAGGGATGCGGCACAAAAAATATTTGAGCAAAGCGGAATTGGATATGTGTTTCTGCCGTATATCGACCCCGGCTTTACCCTGACCCTTACTATAAAAAAGGAGATCGGCGCATATCAAAAAGAAAAGGGCTGTATGCTGGATGTTCTTTTTTTGGACAATCATGGAGTGATCGTTCATAATGATGACGTAAACAAAGTGATAGAGATTCATGAGGCAGTGAACGAAAAAATCAAAAATTATTTTAACTTAAAGGATTTCAAAGCCCCTTCCGTTCAAGAAAGCGGAGATGGGTTTGTCGGCGGCACACCGCTTTTAAAGGAGTTTATTATCCAAAACAAAGCGGGTGAAGATTATTGGAACGCGCTTCAGTTGTACCCCGACCAGTTAGTATATACGGGGGGACGGATCGGAAGCCAGATTAAAATTGACGATCAGACGGGCGAGGTCTATTATCAGGCAGGCGAAAGGGAATCCCAAACCATTGAAGAGACATTGGCCGGGGTAGCATATGTGATCAAATCGGTAGCCGATGCAGGGCTTACCTTGCGGCAGATGAACGAAGCGGGCGCCCGTTTCATCAACAACTGGGAGAGTGAAAAATACAGATCCAGACTGGTCAAGTAAGGACCGGGTTTATGAATATTTATAATCAAAGGGGGTAGCCATGAGAGAATTTGCAGCGGTCGATCTTGGCGCGAGTAACGGACGGACCATACTGGGGCAGTATGACGGACAAAAAATCGTGCTGAAAGAGCTGAACCGGTTTGAAAACAATTATGTAAAGGTAGGCGACGCGTATTATTGGGACGCGCTGCGGCTGTATTCCTGTATACTGGAGGGGCTTCAAAACTATGTTAAGGGTGGAGGCAATGCCTTATCCGGCATAGGGATCGACACGTGGGGCGTTGATTTTGGGCTGATTGACCGGCAGGGCCGGCTGGCCGGGAATCCGCGTTCTTACCGGGATCCCAGGGGAGAGCGGGGATATCGTGCTTTTCAGCAAAAATACGGAGAGCGGAAGGCTTTTGATCTCACGGGGATCGCTAACATGAACTTCAATACGCTTTACCAGTTGTATGACATGGTGCAGACAGAAGACCCGGTGCTTAAAATTGCAGACAAAATGCTGATGATGCCCGACCTGCTGGGGTATATGCTGTGCGGTGAAAAAACGACCGAGTATACGAATGCGACCACCACACAGATGCTGAGCAGTGTAACGGGAGAATGGTCTGCGGACATTCTTAACATGGCAGGCCTTCAAGAAACACTTTTTACCCGCATTCAAATGAGCGGCGAAACAAAAGGAGAACTGATGCCCGCTATCAGGGAAGATACGGGACTCAAAGGGATTCCCCGGGTGTTTTGCGTTGGGTCGCACGACACTGCTTCTGCGGTGGCTTCGGTGCCGGCTGCAACGGAAGATTTTGCGTTTATATCTTCCGGAACATGGTCGCTGATGGGCGTGGTTGCGGACCGGGCAATCATTAATGATGCGGTGTATCAGAACAGCCTTTCCAACGAAGGAACGATTACGGGCAGCTGGCGGCCGCTGAAAAATATTATGGGACTCTGGATCATCCAAAACTGTAAGCGCAGGTGGGACAGGGAGCAGCAGATCGGTTGGGATGAGATTGTCGCTCTGGCGAAAAAAGCGCCTGCTTTTAAAGCGCTGGTGAACGTGAACGATCAGTTGTTTTTTGACGGGGATAATATGCCGGGGAAAATCCAGCAGTATTGCCGCGAAACGGGGCAGAGTGTGCCCGAGACAAAAGGCGAGATCGCGCGATGCGTATATGAAAGCCTGGCCATGGGATACCGGGAAACATTTTTAGATCTGGAGGAGCTTAAGGGCAGCAGGATAGACGTGCTGCATATTGTGGGAGGCGGCTCCAAAAACGCCTTACTCAATGAATTTACGGCGAATGCAATCGGCAGGGAAGTTGTGGCCGGTCCGTTTGAAGCGACAGCAATCGGAAACCTGATGGTGCAGGTGAAAGCCGCAGGCGAAGTGAAGAATACGGCCGAGATGCGTCAGGTGATCCGCAATTCGTTTGAAGTACAGAGCTTTGAACCGCAGGCGCATGACCTGTGGCTGGAACAGTATGACAGGTATCTGAAAATCAAGCGAGCATAGCGCGGGTGGTTTTTGAAATAAAGGATACTCCTTGAAACCGAGGGCGGCCTTAAAAGGCCGCCCTTTTTGTTGTATAGAAAACCCCACGTTAGACGTGGGGTTCGGTAGAGCTTTAGCGGTGAGACATAACAGAAAAACTCCTTTTGATTTAAAATAAGGATGCGGTCTGGCAACTGC
>JAVBVZ010000014.1:0-11588 GCA_036679405.1 Christensenellaceae bacterium | reverse complement strand
AATTCTTTACTGTAAGTGCGGTTTGTTCCTCCTTTGGGTCGTCCCATTTTTTCTTCCTCCATAAAAAATGATAGTGGACTTTTTTCTGTCCACTATCATTATACCAGTTCACTTTTGCCGGGCCTTTTTATTTACAATAAGCGTATGGCCTGGATACAGTTTATTATTTAGCTTTGTGAGGGGGGTTTAGCAAAGCCATAAATACGATGCCGATTGCGCAGGCGACCACCGGAATAATGAAAGCAAGCTCGGAAACGTGCTCCGTGGAAATAAACATGGATGATATGCTCATAGCAAGGATGGAAGCCCCTGCGAAACCGATCATAACGATACCGTAATTTGCCCCCAGGTTCTTTGAACCGAAATAGTCCGAGGTAAGCGCCGGGAAAACACCGGCGGAGGCTCCGTAGCAAAACGCGACCGCCCAGATCAAGACCATGCAGACAGGACCGGTAACAAAAATAAGCGCGATCAGAGACGCGAGCGTAATGAAAAACAGAATCATAAAAGCGAACTTGCGGCCTTTATAATCGGACAGGATTGGCATGATCAGGCGCCCGGCGGCGCTGGCAATACCGCTAAGCGAAACGGTAAGGACTGCGTAATCCGCAAAGTTTTTGACGGTCGTGCTGAGCGCTGAAACCTTTGGAATGATAATAAAGTAGGACAGCGTGAGCATGGCCATACAGATGATGACAAAGTACATCTGCCGGGTTTTGAGCGTCTCTAAAGGAGTAAACTGCTCTCCGGCCGCAGGAGCGGCCTTGGAAGGCGATTTGGAGCCGGACATGTAGCCTTCCGGCGGGTTTTTGATAAACCAGACGAATATGATGACGACTGCGAAAAAGATGATTCCTAAAATCTGCAGAGTGCTGTTTACACTGAAAGTTTGAAGCAGATCATTTGCAAGCGGTCCGAAAGCAACGGTAGATACGCCAAATGCGCTGACCATAACGCCGCTGGCAAGGCCCCGGCGGTCCGGGAACCATTTTTGCACGCAGGAGATCGTGGAAGTATAAGCCATCCCAACGCCGAAACCGGCCAGGCCTCCGTACATTAAGGCAAAGAGCCAGGGCAGGGTAGTTGGAACAACAGAAGAAAGCAGGATACCTGCGGCAAACAGGATTCCGCCCCAAAGGACAACCGGGCGCGGGCCTTTTTTGTCCTGGATTCTTCCGCCGATCAAAATGCCAAGCACGAAAGTGACCAGCATGATATTGAAGGTGTAGGCAACGTCCGCTCCTCCAAAGTATGCCTTGACCGGCGCGTTGAATATGCTCCAAATATAGATGATGCCAAGTACAAAAAGAATGAGCGCGCCGGAAATGAGCGTCATGGTGCGAGATTTGTTCATGTTCGATCCTCCTTAATTTTTTGTGTGATTTCCAAAAAACCGAACGGCTTTTCGGTATGCGTTTGATGAAAGAATAATAAAATGAATTTAATGAAATTATACTGTATTGGATTATAATAATCAATTAAAAAAGGGCTTTTTGCATAAAAATAAGGTGGAGAAGGCAAAAAAAGACTGACTGGACGGATAATGGGACGGATTGCTTTTGTATAATCGGTTTTTTATGAAATTTGTAAATCCATGTCTGAGTTGTTTGCCTGCGGGTCGTTTATGGTTTATAATAAATATATCCGATAAACATCAAATCTTTTTTTCAAAAATTTCTGTGAGGGTAAAAGCGAATGGAACTGAAGATTTTTAAGCATATAGATGATATTGTTCAATATTACGAGACGGTGCGGGAAAATTTTGATGATACGGCGCTCCGGCTGAAATCCTGGATTGAAAAAATAGTATGCGAAAAGAGCCTGTATACCCTGGCCGTAAATTACCGGATCAAAGAGCCTGCCAGTGTGCGGGAAAAAATGATAAAAAACAGTTACTACCGTATTTTCTCTTCCAAAGAGGAATCCGTTTACAATATGCAGGACATTATTGGCCTGCGGATAGAGTGCAAATTTGTAGACGATGAAAAATATGTGTTTGACCTCATTTCTTCTCTGTTTGATAAAACAGACGACCATATTTATTACTATAATGAACAAAAACCGACTTTAAGGTTGAAACTTTCCGAAAAACAGCCGCAGAAGCAAAAGAACGGGTTTGATATTTATAAGATTGACGGCAGGCTGGAAGAAGGCGATATCAAACTTAACTTTGAGCTGCAGATCAAAAGCCTGGTCAATATCTTTTGGGGGGAGATCGAACATAAAATTGTATATAAAAACAATTCTTATGTTGTGATGGATGACCTGGTGCTGGACAGCATGGTTTCTATTAAAGAAAACTTAAATCTTATCGACCGTCAGCTGCACCAGCTTTACCGGCGGTATAAGCGGGACGACAACGCGCATATGCGCCACCGGATACGGAGCATTGACAGTGTTTTGTCAAAAATGATCCACGATACCATCGCAAATAAAATGACCAGTTCACTTGGGTTTGTGACCGATTTTAAAAAAAGCTGCGACAGCATCCTGCAGTATATTCTGATTGTCAACAATGCCGGTGATATCAGCGATTACGGCCGGGTGATGCTGGATATTTTTTATATCACCAATAACCTGTCGGGAGAGGAGATCTTATTTGACCGTCATATTAAAATAGACCGCGACCTGCTGGCCGGGGACGACGTTTTTTACACAACCGTCGTAAACACCATTTTGCGCCTGATCAATGTGGATTTTCAGTGGCATTTGTTCTTTCTGATTGTTTTTAAGATGGATGGCGGAAAGATTGAAGATGATCTGAATAATTTTGTGCGTTACTACAAGAGCCGCTACAAGGCAAACGCCAGCTTTGAACTGCTGCATGGAAAAGTGCCCCCGGAAGTATCCAAAAAAATCAAGGAAGATCTGGTTGAAGAGATAGCTTATATTTTCAAGCGCAAGGCATCCATTGAACTTCTTTGGAAAAGCGGCATGGCTGCGCTTAACAGCGCTTTGTCACGTACGATTGAAGAAATCGTACTGGCGGAGAAACTGGATTGGGAACGGGACAAAAAGAAATACATACGAATGATGAACGGGTTTGTGGAAATTTAAGGTTGCCGGAAAAAACCCGGGATCTTTTTAAAAAAAACGAAACAAAAAAATGCGCCTTTGTGCGCATCTTTTATGCCGAAATCAATTTTAAATAAATAGTTCTCCCACGCCTTTAAGTACGTATTTGGGACGGTATGCGTAGCTTTTTATGTTATCCAACGTAGTGACGCCGGAGAGAACAAGGATGGTATCGATTTCACTTTCTATACCTGCGACAATGTCTGTATCCATGCGGTCTCCAACAATGCAGGCGTCTTCTTTTGCCACATCCAGCATCCTAAGACCAATGCGCATCATAAGGGGATTGGGTTTGCCCAGATAATACGCCTCTTTGCCTGAGGCCATTTCAATGGGCGAGATGAGTGCACGGGTAGCCGGAATGATCCCTTTTTCCGAAGGAGCGGTTATGTCGGGATTGGTCCCGATAAGCTGCGCGCCTTTTTGAACAAGCAGAGATGCATGTTCGATCATTTCATAATTGAGGGCGCGGGTCTCGCCGACGACCACATAATCCGGATTCACATTGTTCATGGTGAATCCGACATCATACAGGGCGTTTAAAAGCCCCGGTTCGCCGATGACATATACGCTGCCGCCCGGACATTGGTTTTTGAGAAAATTGGCCGTTGCCAGCGCGCTGGTGTAGAAATGTTCCACTTCTACATCCAAGCCCAGGCGTTCAAGCTTTTGTTTGAGCTCGCGCGGGGAGCGTTCGCTGGAGTTGGTTAAAAAGATATACCGTTTGTTGTTTTTGACCAGCCATTCGTGAAATTCACGTACGCCGGGAAGGAGGGTGTTGCCGTGATATAAAACGCCATCCATATCGCATATGAAGCCTTTTTTGTTTTCCAGATCGTACATATGAATGCCTCTTTCGCAAATAATACTTGTTTTTAACATTTTAGCAAAAAGCGATATTTTTCGCAATGCATTCTTTGCCATGAGCAGGAAACAGCGATCTTGGAAAACGGCGGCTTTGTATAAAAATATTGTAATGGGCGGCCCAAAGTAGTAAAATGAATTTTGAAGTTTTATTATTAGATTCCTTAAGAAAACAACAAAGTTTTTTGATAAAGGGGATCACAATACTCATTTAGGAGCGTTTGACTGCATGATTCCATTTAATGTTCCACCCTATGTGAATACCGCGATTGGATATATTGAAGAGGCTTGTGCCGTCAATAAAAAGATATGCGGGGACGGGCCGTATACGAAACTGGTGAACAAATGGTTTGAAGAGCGGCTGGAAACAAATAAAGTTCTTTTAACAACTTCTTGCAGCCACGCACTTGATATGATGGGCATATTGTCCGAGGTAGCACCCGGCGACGAAGTGATACTCCCGTCTTATAATTTTGTGTCCAGCGCGAACGCTATAGCGGTCCGCGGCGGGAAGTGCGTGTTTGTGGATATCCGTCCGGATACCATGAATATAGATGAAAAAAGAATTGAGCAGGCGATCACACCCAGGACAAAGGCGATTGTGGTGGTGCACTATGCAGGGGTCTCCTGCGAAATGGACAGCATTCTTGCCCTGGCCAAAAAGCACGATCTGAAGATTTTGGAGGATGCGGCACAGGGAATGATGGCTTCTTACAAGGGGCGTACGCTGGGCACAATGGGCGATTTTGGGACATACAGCTTTCATGAAACTAAAAATTATTCCATGGGAGAAGGCGGCCTGCTTATTTTGAACAGGAAACAGGATATTGAGCGCGCCGAAATGCTCCGGGAAAAAGGAACAGACCGCAGCAAGTTTTGGCGTGGTGAAGTGGATAAATACACATGGCAGGATGTTGGGTCCAGTTACCTGCCCAGCGAAATCAACGCGGCGTATCTGTTTGCGCAGCTTGAAGTTGCCGGCGAGATCAACAAAAACAGGCTTGCCGCCTTTAACCTTTATAAAGAAATTTTAGCGCCTTTGGCTTTGGAAGGACGCATTGAGTTGCCGCACGTGCCGGACGGCTGTGTTCACAACGGACATATGTTTTATATAAAATGCCGGGATGTTGCTGAGCGGGGGCGCTTTATAAGCTATATGAAAGAGAAAGGCGTTTTATGTGTTTTCCATTATGTTCCCCTGCATACGGCGCCTGCAGGATTGCGTTACGGCCGTTTTGACGGCGAGGACAAGTATACGACCAGGGAGAGCGAGCGCCTGGTACGGCTGCCAATGTATTACGGCCTTGAAGAAAAAGACATTGGGTATATAACGGATTGCGTAAAGGCTTTTTATAAAGGAGAAAAATAACATGCTGTCCTTTGTGATTCCCTGTTACAGGTCTGAGAGTTCAATAGAAGGGGTAGTAGAAGATATTTTTACCGCCTTTTCACCGCAGGATTTTGAAGTTGTTCTGGTGAACGATTGTTCTCCGGACGGTACGCTTTCTGCAATCAAGGGATTGTGCGGGCAATATGAGAATGTGCGGATGATTTCTTTTGCCAAAAATTTTGGGCAGCATTCCGCCCTGATGGCCGGGCTCCGGGAAAGCCGCGGCGACATTGTTGTTTGCCTGGACGACGATGGGCAGACCCCGCCGGGAGAAGCGCAAAAGCTGATTGCAAAGATAGAAGACGGGTTTGACGTGGTATATGCCCGTTATGAGGAAAAAAAGCACAGTATGTTTAGAAATTTTGGAAGCAGGCTCAATAACCGGATGTCTGAAATCATGCTGGGCAAGCCCAAAAACCTGTATATGTCCAGTTATGTGGCGATGCGGCGGTTTGTGGTGGATGAAATTATCCGGTACGAAAATCCATATCCGTATTTGGGCGGGTTGGTTTTGAGAACGACTTCCAGCATTACCGATGTGACGGTTGAACACCGTGAGAGGAAGGAAGGGTCTTCAGGATACAGCCTGGGGAAGCTGATTTCTCTCTGGATGAACGGCTTTACAAGCTTTTCGATCAAACCGCTTCGCGTGGCTACGGTGACGGGGATTATTTTTTCAATACTCGGGTTCATTATGGGGATCGTACTGATCATACGGAAGCTTATTTACCCGGATTCCATACTTCTGGGCTGGACATCCAATATGGCGATGCTGCTTTTTATTGGCGGCCTGATTTTACTGGTTGTCGGACTGGTGGGGGAATACATGGGGCGCACGTTTGTTTCCCTGAACAGACAGCCGCAATATGTGATCCGGGAAAAAATGAATACTAAAAAAGAGGCAAAATAAAAAAACTGATTGAATCAGATTTTTTAGTAGAAGATTTCCCCGAAAAGTTTTCTAAACTTTTCGGGGTTTGTTTTTATTTTGTTCCAAACAGACGGTCGCCCGCGTCTCCCAAACCGGGGACAATGTAGGCGTGTTCGTTCAGCCTTTCATCTACGGCCGCGACATAAATGTCCACGTCCGGGTGCGCTTTTTGAACAGCGGCAATCCCTTCCGGCGCCGCAATCAAACACATGAGTTTGATTTGAGAACAGCCGCGCTGTTTTAAGAACGACAGAGCAGCTGTGGCGCTGCCGCCGGTTGCAAGCATGGGATCAACTACAATGAGGATCCGTTCGTTTACATCGCTTGGAAGTTTGCAATAATACTCCACGGGCTTTAGTGTTTCGGGGTCGCGGTACAGGCCGATATGCCCGACGCGTGCGGACGGAACCAGGTTTAAAAGCCCGCCAACCATCCCGAGACCTGCGCGGAGAATGGGAATAACGGCCAGCTTTTTGCCGGTGATAACTTTGGTTGTAGCCGGACCGACGGGCGTTTCGATTTGAACGTCTTCCAAAGGAAGGTCCCTTGTAACTTCATACCCCATAAGCATGGCGATTTCGCCCAAAAGCGCGCGGAAATCCTTGGAACTGGTATTTTTGTCCCGGATAAATGTAAGTTTATGCTGGATTAAAGGATGGTTGATGATAAAAACGTTAGACATTTGCTTTTCTCCTGTGCTTTTTTACGTGGTTTCCGGAAGGGCATGGTGCCTGGACCTGTTTGAAAACTGGATAATGATCAGGTGATTTGGAAACCGTTTTCTGTATTATTATAAAATAAACGCCGGGGGATTACAACGCAGGAGGAAGAAAAAAACGGGTATTTTTTAAAGCTTTATAATTCGCCGGCCCGGTTAAGCGCGATCAGCAGATCTACCATGCGGCCATAACTTTGTATGCCGTCTTCCTGATTATTTGATTTGAGATAATTGTTGTTTATGGCGTTGGAAGTTTCGCGCGATTCTTTAAATGCAGACCAATAGGAGGATTCGTTTTCAAAATCCCTTTGGACCGCTTCTGAAAGCCGGCCGTATATGACGGAATAAAGAAAATAGTCTTTTGCTTTAAGCTGGATCAGCGAATGATTTAAGGCCAGCATAGTTGAAGAATACTTAAAATCCGTATCCTGTATATCTTTCGATACATAATAAGCGATAAAATTTGCTTCGTCTTCCCGCGCAAATCCTTTGTAGTGAGCATATTCATGGAGGGCGGAAGAGGCGAAAAAGAGGTCGGGCATTTGCATATTGATATTGGGCTCGTAGGTGAACGGAATAAAAATGCCCAGCGTGTTCATGCTGGATAAAAGATTTGGGGAAAGCACCCCTTTAACGTTGGTTTGCCCGCCGAGATCCATAAATTCGGGGGCGCCTTCTGAGAACACGTATTTGACTTTGATGTTGATTTCCTCTTTTGATTGATTCATTTTAAAAACGCCGGATTCGTCTTCCAGGGTTTGGGTGCGCAGCGCATTTGCGCGAAGGGCAAGGTCTTCGCAAAGAATGTAGAGTTCGTCCGTGTCAGCGGGAGATACGTCCAGGCCAAGGGAACCGGTAAGCGGTGCGCGCGCATAATTGAAAGACCATCCCATAAGAAAAAACGCGTACATGCTGCTCAGCACGACCAGAAGAAGCGTTCCCCTGAAAAGGGCGGAAGATAGTTTCTTTTTTTTAGGCTGAAACACCGATGCAATGATAAAAACAACAAAGAAGGCAATAAGGCCTAAAAAGATATACGTTAAAAATTCGGCAAGGCTGAAGGGAAGGGGGGCGGTGAAATACGAAAAGCGGTTTAAAAAAGGATAAACGCCCCTGGAATAAAAATATTCAATAAAAAGAGGATTGGAAAAGCATGCCATGTATACCGCATGGATGACCAACCCCGTTGACGCAAAAGGCAGCAATATGAAAACGTTTTTCATGATGTTTTTATTGTAAAGGTTTTTGGGGATGCCGTCAATAAAGGCAAAGGCATAAAATTGAAACAAAAAGGCGAAGGGGAAGCCCCTCGCCTAATACAGGGTTCTGTAGTCAAGTATTTTCAATATCAAATACTGTTTTCCATGCTTCCTGTGTTGCATCATAGATGCGGCGGGCGCACCGGCAGTCGCCGATCACATAGGTTGCCGGGACAATAGAGGAGAGCCGGGCGGCTTCGGACGCATTGGCTGCAAGCCCGGTCGCATTGACTACGACGTCGCAAGGGGCGTTAAGCCCGCTTTCGCAGATGACCGCCGAGGGCGTGATGCTTGCAACTTTCTGGCTGGTGAAAACCGCGACGTGTTCTTCTCCCAGCCTGAACTTTAAGGAGGCCTGAGCGCCTGCCTCGTGATCCGGGACGATATCAGGCAGCATTTCAATGATCGTAACGTCTTTGCCGTCCTCAGCAAGGGTGAGTGCCGTTTCCGCGCCTACCAGACCGCCGCCGATCACAACAACACGCTGGCCCCGGACACCGTCGATAAGTGCCGTATCCGCATGGATAGCCGTTTCAATACCGGAGATAGGCGGCTGAGCGTAATGGGAACCGATGGCTATAATAAAGGCTTCGGGAGAAAGGCTTTCTACCAGCTTAGGCGTTGCTTCAACGCCGAGGCGGACATCCACATTGCTTTTTTTGAGTTGCAATATGAGCCAGTCTAAAAATCCGGCGGTCCGTTCTTTAAAATTGGGAATGCCGCCCTCAATGAGATGTCCGCCCAATTGGCCGGATTTTTCCAAAAGGATAACCTGATGTCCCATTAAATCGGCAACGCGCGCGGCTTCCATACCAGCAACACCTCCGCCGGCGATTACGATTTTTTTTGGATGTGCCGTCTGCTTAATGTGGAATGCGCTCTCACGGCCGCAGGAGGGATTGACTTCGCAGCGGATGGACTGTCCAAGATAGAAACGGCTGATGCATCCTTCGTTGCCGCGGCAGCAGGGGCGTATGTCTTCCGGCTGGTCTTTCATTAGTTTGCGGGGAAGATTCGGGTCTGCAATCAGCGCACGGCCAAAGGCAATAATATCGGCATCGCCGTTTTGCAGGATGTCTTCTCCCATTTGCGCGTTTAAGGAGCCCACGGTTATGACAGGTTTGTCTGTGACCTTTTTGATTTCACGCGCCAAAGGGACGAATTCGCCTGCTTCCATGTACATGGAAGTTATGTTGTGCAGAGCGGCTGTTTCATAGATGGAGCCGGAAACATGGATATAATCTATCAGGTCATCTATCAAAGGGACGAGCGCGCAGGAATCTTCAATGGTAGTGCCGCCATCGATGAATTCGCTGCCGCTGATGCGTACGCCAATAATAAAATCGCTGCCTACCAGTGCGCGGGCTTTTTTAAGTATATTGGAGAGGATAAGAGAGCGTTTTTCTATACCGCCTCCATATGCATCTGTTCTTTTGTTGGTGTAGGGGGAAAGAAAAGAGCACAAAAGGTAGCCGTGAGCGGCATGGATCTCCACGCCGTTGAAACCGGCTTGCTCGGCACGGCGGGCCGCCTGTGCAAAAGCGTCTTCTATTTCAATGATTTCCGGGATGGAAAGGGAACGCGGCATCCGTTGCGTGACTGCGCACATGACGGCGGAGGGAGCCACCGGCTGCAACGGGTTTGCCTGCCCGTTCGCCTGGCGTCCGCCGTGTGAAAGCTGTAGGATTGCAAGCGAACCGTTATCCTGAATGGCCTCCGCCAGAAGATTTTTTCCACGGATAAGATGATCGTTATAAAGACCGGAAGAGACCAGCGAAGAACGGCTTTCCTTGTTGTCCACAAATGTGTTTTCAACAATAATAGCCGCCACGCCGCCGCGCGCACGCTCGGCATAGTAGTCGATCAGTTCATTTGTTACGTCACCGGACAGCGTGTTGAGCCGTGTTTCCATGGGCGCCATAACGATGCGGTTTTTCAGCGTATAACTCCCCACGCGGACAGGCTGCAGAATGTTCATGATAATTGCCACCTCACTTTATATTGTTTCTTTTTCTATTTTACTATTACCAGGGAAACTTATCAATGGATAGAAAGTATGATATAATATTTTGGTAAAAACATGAGAAACCCACAATAGTAAAGAAGCATTTTAACAGAAAAAAGGATTGATGATTTCTACCCGGAAAACCGGGTTTTAAGGGATTGGATATCTGCATCTGCAAATAACAAAAGGGGAAACAGAATGAAAACGATACCTGCACTTCCGGAAGAAAAAATACAGGAAAGCAAGGAAGAATATTTAAATTTGTTGAAATCTACCGGCCGGGAGGGCGCGGACGCCCTGCTTGAATGGATGGAAAACGAAACCGATTTTTTTACGGCACCAGCCAGCACGCGTGCCCATGGCGTTTTTGAAGGCGGACTTTTGGTGCACAGCCTCAATGTTTACAGGCTTTTGACCAGTTTTGCAAAAAACATTCCGGATTTAAAACCCGAGTCCATGATTATTGTAGGGTTGCTGCATGATTTGTGCAAAGCCAATTTCTACAAAAAATCCGTAAGAAATGTAAAAATACCCGGCGAAAAGCGCTGGGAGGAGCAGGAGGGATATGCGGTTGAAGACCTCTTTCCGATGGGACATGGAGAAAAATCTGTTTTTCTTGCTATGAAGTATATCGAATTAACGGATGAAGAAGCAATGAGTATCCGCTGGCATATGGGCGGATATGATGACAGCGCCCGCTCATACGCAGGCGGACTTGCACAATCCGCCGCATATGAAAAATATCCGCTGGCGGCCGCGACCGCCATTGCGGATATGTATGCTGCTCATTTTGCAGATAAAAGATAGCTTATTTTACTTTATTTACATAATATTCTTTTTTCTTATGGCTGGACATGGCAATCTCGATGGCTGTAATGGCACCGAACACCAGAAGGAAAATGCCGCCTATGGTTGATGCGGAAAATCCGGGATCGGACAGCGAAAAGAAAACCAAAATAATGAAAGTGGCGTAACTCGCAATAAGTGCGATAACGGACAACCCGGCCCCCAAACGTTTTTTTCTGAAGCTGATGGCGTTGCCGGTAGCTATAATACCTGTGATCAGCGCCCAAATGCCAAATAAAAACGGCATAAAAGAATCTTTAACAGGCGTTGAAAATACAAGCAACAGTATGCCGGCCGCCAAGAGGACAACCGCCAGAATGATCCGTACAGCAGGCGGAAGGTCCTTCTTTTTTTGTTCCGCCGTATTTTGTGCAGGCGGATTTTTGTTGTATAGAAAACCCCACGTTAGACGTGGGGTTCGGTAGAGCTTTAGCGGTGAGACATAACAGAAAAACTCCTTTTGATTTAAAATAAGGATGCGGTCTGGCAACTGCACCCAA
>JAVBVZ010000013.1:0-108445 GCA_036679405.1 Christensenellaceae bacterium | reverse complement strand
AAATATATGAACATGAAACATCTGGAAAATACCGGCCTGGAGTCGGATTTTATAGCTGGCTGACATTATTTAAACTTGGCTGCAAACGAATTTGCGCAAAACTATTGACGGTACCGAAGGTCATTCCCAACACCACCCTTTTGATTCGCTAAGGCGATTACTTTGGTCATTTTCTATACCTCCTTCTTGAATAAAAAAAGCCACTTGCATCAGCAAATGACATCTACTCTTTCCTATTGTTTTTTATTTGTGGCATCAATTCGATACGAAAATCAACGGAGAGGCATTATCTCGGATGGGATTGCCACTCTTTATAAGGTGATTGCTTTTGATATTATAACCATTAAATAATTTGCACAAATTTATAAATGTATCGATCTCAAAGTATTTATCAATTATTAAGAAAGCATTTTTCACAATGGTTTATTCCCAATTTCGAGATGACTTCTTCATAGGAAGAAATAATTGGTTCTGCATTTTTATCTATTTTTTTTATCTGTTTTTCTTCATAAAATACACCTTGTGCACCTAACGATTCACAACAAATTTTTGCCTTCTTATTAGCTTCTTCTATGCATTTAATCATATTTTCTTCTTTTAATTCATTTTTCAGATGGAGACCCTTACTTAATAGCGCATTCAGAAATCCTGCTGTAAACCAATCTCCAGCCCCGGATGTATCATAAACTTTCTTTGATGTAAATGGAAGCATTCTTTGCCAAGATGACATAGTACCGTCTTCTCTCATAAAACAAAATACCAAGCCATTCTCCCCATTAGTATTAACAATAATTTTTATTTCCGTATTAGGGGCAATGGTACGTAGATTGTCAGCAACAGTCATTGGTATTTTCGAACCGGAAAATTTGATAATATCACATTTTTTACAATGATCAATAAAAATCTTTGGGTTTCTAAAACTATTTGGTTCATACATTACTATCTTATGTTGGTTTTTCATATGTTCTAAGACATTATTGATACCAGAAGAAACACGGTCATGAAAAAAAACATCATACTCTCCATAATTTAGATGTATTTTCTTAATATCGTTTGATGACGGTAAATCCACATTTAGTATTCTGCGGTTGCACTCCGGGCAAACTGTTTTAAAAATATGCTCACCATCTTGAAGATATTCTATAATTCTAGGAGTATTATTTTTTGATTTTTTATAATGCAAAAAGTTCACATTTAAATTTTTAAATGTATCTTCAAGAGATTTATCAAAAGCATCAACATATTGAGGTTTCAAAATAGTTGCAAACCAATTAAGTTTCACTAGTACTGAAAGAACATTGGCACATGTACCACCATTTTGAAATTGAAATTCTTTTTGATCATATATCATATCAACACAGGCTAATCCAGCTCCAAGTATTTTATTCATGATACTCCTAATTCTTATTTACTTATAATCCATTATCCGATAAGCATAAGCAATAGACTTTTGAAAACAACTTATCAGTACTATTGGCCAGCCTATATCCTTTATTACTAATATTTAAAAATTCAACACTAAAATTATTGTTTTTTAGTTCCATTGCCGCCAATAATGCTCCAATACCCATCAATTTACTCGTAATAGTTGAAAAAACAAATCTACATTTACCAATGGGCGTCATTACTTTATCATAATGTTGTGCTGTTTCATAAAGCTTTCTGTAGACTTGAAAAGAATTGTTTTCTGCTACATATATTAAATTTTCTTTTTCAATTTGCCATTGACTAAATAATAATTTTCTATATCCATCAACAATTTTATCCAAGCGTCTTACATCGACTGAAGGAAATGGGACAACAGGGCAGATTTCGTCAATTTTATGATAAGTTCTTTGCAAATAGTCATAATACTTTTGCAATATATTTGGATTAATTTCACCAAGAACCGGAAACCATACAACACATTCCTCGTTTGCTGGATTTCCAGTTCCCATAAATCCATGCATTTGATGAGCTGTTTCAGCGAGTTCAACGGGGAGAGTATTCATATCTGTCATGTAGTTTTCACATGCTATCAAATAAATTCTTTTTTTATCTAACCAATCTTTACACAATTTTATCAATAAGGGGTAATAAATTGACTGTGGAAGCGCACTAATGTCTATAATAATATTATTAAACTCATTAAACAAATCATAATTGTCTTTAACAAATCGAGTTGCTTCTATTTCGGCTACATATCGTTCTTCAGAATCACCCATCCACATTTTTAAATTATATTCCAATGTTTTAAATCCATTAACTAGTGTACAATATTCTTTCAAATTACTTTCGATTAAGTCTTCATATAATTTCGATTGAGAATCTTTTGATTCCGCATAATGTATTTTGTAAATAGTTAAGTCATGTAAATATTCTTTAATTGTTTTTAATCCAATACACATTCTGGAGTCAAAGCCTTCACCTAGAATAAACAAGTTTCTTTGCTGACCAAAAGAATTTTCTTTGAAATATTCTGGAATTTTATCATCTGTTAACATACTATAATTTTGCCATTCACTCATTTGAAAAATCCTCTAAAGTTGGGTTGTCAAAGTCTGAACGTTTTTTAATAAGGTTTTTATATTTATTCTTAGAGATGGGCTTCCACCCACCATAAGACAGTGGCAAATCATTAAGTACACATATCCATCTGTTTAAATAGAAGACTTTCCATTTTTCATTTGTTTTTCCTTGAGCTACGTCTTTAATAGTTATATAATTTGATGCAACTGCGTTAGCCAATGCTTTAGTTACATCGAGATCATTAGTATTAGATAATATTTCATCTAACTGTGCTTCTTTGATACCTATACCTGTATAAGAGCCTCCATTATATGATGCTAATGCTTTTTTTCTATTTTCAACACAAATTAAGCATATATTTTCCAATAAGCTTAAAATATTTATATAATTTGTGTATTGCCGATTGATTGATTTCCATTTTGCTTGTGCGACCTTTTTTATAATTTCTTCTTGTTCCACAGCAGATACTTTGTCTTTTCTTTTTTTTGAAGAAATAAAATGTTCAGCAATTTTTCTTTCAAAAATCGCTCCTGAAAATTCGAGAAACTGTTCAATATTATTAGTTGATAAATTAAAAAGTCTTTTGCTTCCAAAATAATATGGAATTTTATTTTCAATACACAAATATAACTCCGCACTAGATAAAATTGATGGATCATAAAGTTTAGCTTTTTTATTTTCATTAATTACATCATTTATCTTAATTTGTTTTTTAGAAATAAAGCTTAGTTGGTCATCAGCTAGTTTTCTATCAATCAGAATCTTTAAAGCACGTAAAAAAACCGCGCCATTATAATCATTCCTATAGTTTTCTAAAAAATAATCAAATATTTCTTGATTTAGGCTATCCTCAAAAATATAACTTTTTAAATTTTCTATAGCTTTTTTTATTTTATTATGTTCTGAAACAGACTCTTCTAAACAAGACCGAAAATCTCCTATTGTATCACTATAAGTGATTTTAACTCGCCTATCTGCGATATCTCCTAAAAAGTTTTGTTTATCTTTAGTGGTATTGGCTATTTCTTGTTCTAAAAAAATTTCTATGTAATCCCTGGGTTTATCTCCGGTTGTGCCTAATATTTCATCGTATTTTAACGAAGAAATTCTTTCCGCAATCCAAATACCAAATGTATGTTTCTGTTTAAAAATTTCTTCACGCAATTCATCTTTTTGTCTTTTAGTTAATAGATGCAAATCGTCTATCATTAATAAAGTATGCTGTACTATTTTTTTATTATCCAATAGTAAATTATTAGCATTAATCAATGATAAAAAAGATAGGGAATTCAATGTAAATGGAATTGATTCTGGGGCATCAATATCATCAAAGGCCTTACAAATTCTATTTTCTTCATCTATTGCCCAATTATAGACTTCTTCGCCTGTCCACTCTGATTTTATAGAACTTGCAATATCAGGAGAGATATCAGCAAATGTAATTCGATTTAAATCATTTAAAGCTAATTTATTTAGTAATAATAAGTTCTTAAGAGCTGTTCTTGTAATCCTTAAATTTAATAAAGCAAAAAAAAGTTGTGTCCTTTTTCCATTACTATATAAATCATCAATTATACTGTAGTTCCCAGCACAAGATAGTTCAACTCCTAGAACATTAATTGATTCTGAAGTGATGACCTCTAAATCTTCTAAAAAGGTTTTGGTTTCTTTGTAGTTAGGATTATTATTACCAACTAATTCACGTAATACATTTGGTGAAAACAAACGAAAAACACTAGATTTTCCTGCACCTGGTGTGCTTCTAAAAAAAACTATTTTGTAAATATAGTCAGACTTTATATATTCTATTGCCTTTGCATTAAATAATGACAAAAACAATGAGTCAGTATCAATTTTTTCTGTATTACCTATAAAAAACGGATTTCTTGGAATCATAATTATACATCCTTATGGCGAGTTATACGTGGAAAAAGAGCTTCATCTATCCCCCATATAATTGGGAAAGAATTGTTTGGTGTATTGTGGTATAAGACAATAGACAAACTACATTCATCAAAACCTAAATATGGTTTATCAATTTTTCCTTTTTTATAATGTGAATCAATGATTTTATTATCAAAATATTTTTTAAATAAAGCTTCTTCGTTATCTGTTAAAGTGTAAGGTGAAATTATTTGCAACGCTTGTACTTCAACATCTATATATCTTTTTTTTTGATATTCTGATAATTGCTGTTTAATATAATTTATAGCCTTTTCAGTTGCGATATAAAGAATAATTGTCAATTTTACAGTATCTAAATTAAATTTATTATTTATCAAAGACTCTAATAGTTTACTAATTTTACCTTTCCATTTCTCTTCTTTTCTTATAAAACTAATTCCACTAGCTGAAAAATCATCTATAAGAAATATGTTTTTAATTAAAGAAGAGCTTGCATATTTCTTTAAAAATCCTTGTAAATTCATTTTTTCTATATTTTTTTTAATAGAATCAGTAATATCATCATATTTACTATCTGGTATTTCATAACTTAAACATATTTGTTCATGATTTAATTCCGGATTAGATCTTCTAAAAACATCTATCCGAGCACCATCACTTAATCCTAAAAAAAGAGATTCTTTTATGAGAATATTAAGTAAATCGTATTTTTCATTTTCCGAAAGTTTAAGAGCATTGTCTTTTTGCAATCTTCTTGATTGTTCTTTAAGTTGCAATTTAATTGAATCGGGAAAAACCATACTAACTAATTGATTCATTTCAAGCGGAGAAATAAAAATTAGATTTTTTAAAAGAAAGTTCAAAGCAATTTCTCTCTCAGCGAGGTCTTTAAAATGATTTAACCATATTGCCAAGTTTTCTAAAAATCGACCACCGGGTCTATATTGCTGGTAATGGTCGTATTTCAAATCTGCTAAATCTTCCAAATGCTCACGATATTTCACAACACCTTCTATATCCCAATCCATTATTGTAGAAAGCAACAGATCAGCTAATTCCTGTTTCATATCTCACCTAAATATTTCTAACTTAAATCCTATAATATCGTTAGCAAAATTAACATGTTCCAGATAATATAATGTTGCCGCTGGCCCCTTAAACCCTAAGGGTGCTAAAAACCAACAATTCTTATACGAATACGATACTTTATCTACACTCAAACTAAAATCATTATTTAACAACTCAAAATCATTACCATTTAAATCCCCCGAATCACCAATGGAAAGAATCGAATAATTTTTTTCCTTAAAATAATCATACAAGCATTTTTTAGAAACGCTATTTATTACTATATCAATTGAATGATCCGTTTCATAGATTCTGAGACAATACTTTTTTATTTCTACAATTTCTCGTATAAACTTTAGTAACCATTCTCTACTTGAACTATCAATGAAAATAGAAATCTGTGAATTCCTATACTCGATGCATGAGGATTCAATTCCAAATTCACATAAAAAGTCATATAAATCTTTTATTTCTTTATTTTCAGGAATTTTGATTAAATCTTCATTTAAATTTTTTATGAATGAGCCATTATAATAACCTATCCAGACTTTTTCCCATAAGCTTTTTGGAATTATATCGCGTAGAGTATGATATATTGATATACCTCGTCCAGTGGCAAACCCAACTTCTATTCCATTATTCAACATTTCTGAAATTTTTTCAACAATTTTTAAATAATTTTCTGCATTTGTATCATTTTTTAAAATTATAGTATTATCAAAATCGAAAATAATTGAATTGAAAACATTATTAAAAAGATTTCTTTTGAAATAACTAAATCCTTTATTATATATATCCATAAACCGCTTATACCTAGGCTCTAAATAAATAGGATTTTTTCTATATAACGCTTTCTTAAATAAACTTTTTTCTCTCTCTTTTAAATCCATATCATTTTTAGATAAATCATAATTAATATGATAAATTTTACTACCAAAGCTAGGGACTTGAGGGCGTCCAGGATCTATATTTCGATGCTTTCCAAATTGATGTACAATTCTAAACATTTCTAAAAACAATTCTGGAAGTGCGTTAATATTATTATTATTACTTTCAAATATAACTTTAGGTATATCTGGAATATATTTTAAAGTTCTAGTAGCTAGTTTACTATCTTCTTCAGTTATAAAACAGATTATTCCTGTATCCTCTATGTTTTTGGCTATCCAATGATGACGTCCATGAGCAAAATTCCTAAGATTTGCAATTTGTACATTAACTAAACCAGCTTCAGTACATTTAGATTCAAAATCTATAATTACTGGTAATGTCCACTGACCACACAACGCAATTATGGTTTTTTTATTAATGATTTCTAAATCAATATTAATTCTATTATTTAAATCAATTTTATCGTTTTCAATTTCCAAAATATTACTATATATCTTTACAAATGCGGCTAGCATACCAATAGTAGAATTTACTGCTAGAAATCCATCTTTTCCATTGGGAATAAAAATAGACTTTATATTTTTATCATTATATTTAAGCATCTCATTTTCAATATTACTATTCTGTCTGGTACAGATAACATAACTACTTCGAGGTTCACATTTCTTAATATAATTATAAGCATTTATAGTATCCGGGTTATTTCCGCCAGCAGTAAAGAGAATAATATGACACTTGTAAATGCTCTTTTCATTTCTCAATTCAAACGGTGTAATTGCTTTTGCAAAACCACCTAAAGATTCAATTAATAGACAAAAAGCAGAAGCAACCGCAAATGATCCGCCTGAACCAACAGCAATAACTGGATCACAAAGTATATTCTTAATGTATTTTTGAAAATCTTCATAATCATAATTAGAACAAACTTCAAAAGTCTCTATAGTAGCTTCTAATTCTTGCGCAAAGGGTCTCCCCATTTAATTTCCTCCTGACCAACAATTGACAAATAGAAAATGATAATTTAGTATACCATTAAAACTAATTTTTTTCAGTATATTTTAATTAATAGCGATAGAACTATAGATTTTTTTAGAATTTTAGTCAAGATTTTGATACTTAAATATGCTATTGGGAAATATCATTAACATGCTTTTACAAACGTGGCACCAGTGTCATATAATAAATTATTATTTATGTATTCACAAATTTTAGAACAAATCAATCAGAATCAAGCTGTTTTCATCATTTTGAATATCCTCTGTTTTATGCATACCTATGGTCAAAAAAATAGGATATCCTTTTCTAACTAAATATTTTTTTGTTTCTTATCTTGGTCAGTACGACAGGATACGCTTTTTCAAACTATCCTTCTCCTTCGGTATTCTTTCGGGCCACAAGGCAGGATACTTCTCCAAACTATCCTTTTTTGTCGGTATTCTTCTCCGCCTTTGAACCTCCAACCTCCCTGATTTCTTTCATATCATACTTGAACTTTTAACTTTTTCCTGTATTCAGCATAATGCTTACTTAACACATAATTAATCACATATTTTTTAGGTATCAAATAAGAAGTGCGTATATAAAAATGTTTTACCCTGTTTTCCCGCATCAACTTCTGCCCGGTACTCTTGCTTATCCCGCCGAGCATCTTTCTGAAATCGTCCATCCCGACCACGTCGGGATAATCTTTGAATACTTCTTCATAGTACTTTTTATTTCTCATGGTCATCCTCCTAAATCATGTGTCAATGGCAGGCGATGACCGTTCAGCTATTTTTTACCTGCGGATCTCTGGCACTTTTTATGCCTCCGCATCCCTCCTACATCCCTCCAATATCCCTCCGATTTCCTGAAATTCTTAAAAAACAACTATTTTAATAAATCGCATTAAATCAGGATTATTGGAGTCGCAGGCTCGGAAAACGGCTTTGCAATCAACTTTTTTCGGGCTCTGGGTTCCACTGTAAGGCACTGGGTTCCACACCGTTCCGGATAGTACCCAAAACTCAAAATCCATTGGTAGCAATACCGTGTCGGTTCGAGTCCGACCACCGGTACCAGAAAAGACATACCTTCCCGTGGGGGAAGGTATGTCTTTTATCATTAATCTGAAGGGAGAAATTTATTTTGGTACATCTGGTATATTGCGATAACGCAGGTAAAAAGGGATTGCATGAACTAGATCTGATCCTCTCAGGGCAGAAAACGATGATCATTCGGAGTGCGGCAGGCAGAAAGATTCCGCACAGCAGAGTGTTTGCGGGAGAAACGCTGTACTTTATGGAGAAAGGCACAATGAAGGTCTGTGCAACGGCGACTGTTTCAGAAGTAAAAAACTATGTGAAGTTAGCAAACGATGAGATAGATGCCGTCTTTACCGAAAACGAGAAGGCTCTTTTATTGACCGAAAAACAGCGTGAACGCTGGCACAAAAAATGCATTTGTCTTGTAGCATTCAAAAACGCAAAAGAAATTGCGCATCCACTGGATTTTGAAAAGCAGACTAATATGGATGACTGGCTGATTCTTGATAAAATTGAAGATGTGCTGGCAGGTACAAGTATTCCCTATAATTACGAAAAATCCAAATTGCAAAAGGCCTCTACTTCAGAATAAAAACTAACCGTCAAACTCCAGTTTGTCGGTTAGACTATGCGCCTGATCCGCGGCATCTATAGTATTCGCACTTTTCACAATAAAAAAGCCTCATTAAATGAGGCTTTTTTATTATGTTTTTTTAAATGGATTTTTACATTTCAAGGTCCGCAAGCATATCCCCAAGATCGCTTAAAGAATTTGTTGCCGCCGTATATACCTTCATCAATTTGTTATATTTCTCTATATTTTCCGCCGCAGGCGTCACGGTCTGCTCAATAGTATGCAGCGAATCCACCAAATCAAATCCCTTCCAGATTCCAGTGCCGACCGCTGCACAGGCGGCAGCGCCCAACGCCGCTGCCTGTTGATCTATATTCGACTTCAAAACCGTTATATTGTAAACATCCGCATAAATCTGGCGCCACAAAGGATTTTTGCTTCCTCCGCCAACCAACAGCATTTCGTCATTAATGTTTGTAATGTCACGCAATTTATCAAGACAGGCACGTAGGCTCATGGATATGCCTTCCATTGTTGCACGAATAATATCTGCCCGGGTATGCAATAAGTCCAACCCAATATAAGCGCCCCGCAAATTGTAGCTTTTATCCATAGGCATTCCGCCCCCCAGACTCGGATTAAACAACAGTTTATGCGCCCCTACCACAGAATTTTCCGCTTCTTTTCCCATAAGGTCATACTCGTCTTCTCCGGTTTTTGCTGCTTGCTGCACAAACTCTTTGCCCAATTGATTTCTAAACCATCTGAAACTTGATCCTCCGGATGCGACACATAATGCAGACGCAAACATTCCCGGAACAACATGGGCAAACACATACGGCCGGGATTTTTTTTCAAGAACCGGCTGATGCGTCGAAACGGCAATCCAGGAAGAAGATCCGAGCGAATTATATACCCTGCCTTCCTTGAATGCCTTTGCGCCTAAGGCCATACAGGCATTGTCCACACCTCCCGCCACCACCTGAACATCACTGGTAAGTCCAAGCTCCTCTGCCGCCTGTTTTGATATTTTCCCGATCACATCCGTAGACAAAACGACCTCCGGAAAGATCTCAGGTGATAACCGCATTGCATCGATCAATTCGGGAGAATAATCCCATCTAAGAAGATCCCACACGCCCGATCCGGACGCATAGGAAGGGTCAGTACAAATCCTGCCCGTCAGTTTAAAATTCACATAGTCCTTTGTTCCGATCACCTTATAAATATTGTTATAAACATCCGGTTCGTTATCTTTATACCATAAAATTTTAAAAGCAGAATAAAACGAAGGTGTGAAGCCGTTTCCCGTCTTCATATACCATGTGTCCTGGTCGTACTCCCTAAATACTTTAGATACCTGTTCCGTCGCTCTTCCGTCCGACCAAATTGGCGTGCTTTCTCTTAAAAGCCTGCCTTCTTTATCCAGTGGAACAGCCCCCAGGCTGTGCCCTGAAATCCCGCAGCAAACAATTTCTCTGACATCCACACCCGTTTTGCCAATCAGGATTTTTGTGCTGTCCACCACTGCTTTCCACCAGTCTTCAGGCTTCTGTTCATGCCATGCATGCGCCGGATAGGACGTTTCGTACGGCATAAATACTGCTTCTATACAATTTCCGTCACAATCATAAAGTGAAGCTTTGTTACCGCCAGTTCCCAAATCCCAAGCAATAATCTTTGTATCCACTTTCCTCACCCCTAAATGGTTTATTTTAAAATATCATTTAACCTCTCATTCGCCTGGTTCAGTGCATCTCGCGCAGTCATCTTTCCTATTACGGCATCATGGACCGCCGCACCCAAGATCTCTTCAAAATTATGCTCCGACATATGCATACCGTCTGCTTTCTGAGGTATCCTTCGCAAATTCGAAGAATTTTTTACTTCTATACTCTTTTTTAGCCAAGGATAGATGCTCGAAACCTCAAAGTCATTAATAGCCGTCTGGCAAGGCACGCAACCGCCAAGGATAGTAGTTATGACCGACATTTCCTGCGAAGTCGCCCAATTTAAAAATTTAAACGCACTCTGTTTTTTCTTACTAAAAGCATTAATCGCAATACTCCATCCGCCCAAGGTGCCAATTCCACACGGTATCTCCGTATACCCTACCTTGCCGTTCACTTTAGACTTGCTCCGTACCGTTACATCGGATATCTGATCAGCAAACATGATCATCATGGCAACATCGCCTTTACTGAACTCCAAAACCTGCTCCTCCCACCAATGTTCATCAGAGCCCCCGGATGCATAACGAAAGCTTTCAATATAATTTTCAAGTGCCAAAACAGCTTTTTCACTGTTCAATGTAAATTCCGAGTCTTCAAATATAGAAGCGCCGAACCCCCACAATCTGGGTAAAAACTCACACACAGCACCAGAAGACATTTTCGCGCCCAAAGTCGTGCCATAAGTAGTAGGTGATTCATTATTGATTTCTCTTGTGAAGAAGCGTGCCACTTCGTTAAATTCCTGCCAGTTCCGTGGCGGCTGCAAATCTTTTTTATTATGTTCATAGTACAAACGCTGATTTTTTATATCGCTGAATAAATCTTTCCGATAAAAAAGCTGCTGTGTGCAAATTGTAAACGGGATAGCATAGACCGAGCCTTCAAACATAGTAAAATCGTTGAAAATCTTATATGGCATATAATTTGTATAACTGTCTTCAATATAGTCGTCCAAATTTTCAATCACGCCTTTTTGTGCCAACTCAGGCAGCCACGGAATGTCGATCCCCCATACATCATATTCACTCTGATACCAATCTTTTTTCAGAGCCTCATAATTTTCAAAATAGGAAACAACGTCTATTTCAACTTTGATTCCTGTTTGTTTTTCAAAATCCGGCAACAAGGTTTTAGTAGCAAACGAAGCGTTATTATGCGTTAATAAAACACGTACTTTATCGCCGGCGACAACTACATGGTTCGGCTTCTTCTCCTGCATCTGTAGCAATTTTTTAATATCCGGCGGTTTCACTTTGATAAAGGTATTTTTATAGCCGTTTACGGAAGCGTTTACATCCTCCATCAAGATGTCAAAAGCCAGTTCGGCTATCTTAACATACGGAAGCGTAACATATATAATCCCCGGACGCTTTGTAAGGGCCCAAGAATACGGGACCAAGGCAACGATAAGAGGACGTGTTTCCTCCGAAAGATTAAGAAGCTCAATGGCCTTTACAATCGCATTCACCATAATTTGATCGGTGGCAATAATTACTTTGGGAGCCGGAGTTTGTGTAAGGATCTTAAAGGCTTCTTTAATAACGGCCTGACGGTCATAATTAGCAGTTCCGCAATATGATTCCTGTATCGATTTTTTTTCCGTAATATGAGCTTCTATATATCCTGTTAAACAAAGAACTTCAAAAGTATATTCCGTAGGTCCTGTGATAATGGCAACATCTTCATAATTATTTTTCAAAAAATAACTAACGATTTTTGAAACGGTCGATTTTACATCCAGTCCCACAAAATTGTGGTCTATATCTGCCGGCTGCGAGGACACAAACACAAGTTTTAAACCGTTAGCCATCAGTTTTTCAAAAAGATCCGTATTATTAGGCTGACAGGTCATCAAGATAACGCCGTCTTTATTATACATCAAAGCTTGATTTAAAAATTTGGTTTCCAGTTCCGGGTCTTCGTTGGTAATTTGCAGATGAGCTGTGTATCCTTTTTCGGACGCAAATACGGATAAGCTTTCGTAAATCTGCGCCAAAGCAGAGTCAAAAATATTGGGAATGATCAGGTCAAATTGCATGGTTTTGTTCAGCTTTAAGTTCCGGGCCACTGCATTTGGTTTATATCCCAGTTTGATCATAGCCTTTTGAACGCGCTTGACCTTATCTAAGCTGACTCCCTTTGATCCGTTAAGAACATTAGAAACCGTGCCATGCGAAACTCCTGCAAGTTTTGCAACATCTTTCATCGTTGCCATTGTCTTTTTACCTATTACCCTTCTTACTAATCAGCATTGTAAAAAAGCGTTCCGTTTTTTTCGCGTTGCAAGGCCTCTTCCAATATTGTTTTGGAGGAACGTGTCCCGACTCTCTTTGTTCCGGTCGCAATAATCGCCAGTACGGCATCCAGGTCCTTAACGCCTCCGGCGGCTTTCACTTTCATTCCTTCAGAATGACTGACCATAGTTTTCAAATCATCCAGCACCGCGCCTCCGGGTGCATATCCGGTAGAGGTTTTAATAAAATCTGCTCTCGCTCTTTTAGCGAGCCCGCAGCATTGAATGATTTGTTTATTCGTTAGATAATAATTTTCAAAAATTACTTTTAAAAGGGCGTCCTTGTCATGGGCGGCCCGGGCTACCTCGGCAATTTCGTTTTCCACATACTCAAATTCCCCAGATAAAAAGCGCGCATAATTCATAACCATATCAACTTCGACCGCACCTTTTTCGATCGCGTCAAAAGTTTCAAATACTTTTGTCTGGGTTGTTGCGGTTCCATGCGGAAAAGCAATAACAGTAGTCGGCAGAACATCCGACCCTTCCAGTTCACGAATAACGATCGGCAAATCGGAAGGGCGCACGCACACCGAAATACAACCGTATTCTCTGGCCAGCGCACAGCCTTCAATTAATTCCTTAACGGTAATATCGGGCCTAAGCAACGAATGGTCAATAACCGCCGCCACTTGTTTTGTAGAAATTTTTATTTTTTCCATTTCATCCTCATTTCCTGTGTTGATCGCCCGCATACATGTTAAATAAAAATCGTACCTATTCTTCCGTTTTTGCAGATTCAATAATTTCCAAAGCGGACTTTATGCCAATCCCAAACCGTTCAGCGCCGGCCGCATACATGTCTTTTAATTGCTCAAGGCTCTTTATCCCACCGGCACATTTTATTTTAATGCTGTCTCCCACTGTTTCCTTCATTAATTTAATATGCCGTACTAATGACGGCTTTGCGGAATATCCCGTTCCGGTCTTCACATAAGCCGCGCCTGATCTTGCAACAATCTCGCTTCCCGTTTTGATCTCATCGTCATCCAAATACGTAACTTCCAAAATAACCTTTACGGGATAGCCATCGGCGGCCTCCACGACACCCGCTATATCTTTTTTTACATAGTCCAGTTTTCCTGATTTCAGCATCCCGATCGGGATCACCATATCAAACTCCGTGCATCCAAGCTTCTTCATTTCTTTCACCTGAAAAATCTTGCTCTGTGAAAGATCTGCACCGGTCGGAAAACCAATCGGTGCGCCTATAATCACTTCGGAATTTCCGTTTAATTTTCTTGCCAGATATTCAGTATAACACGGCATAACAAAAGCGGCAATAAAACCGTATTGTTTCGCCGCTTCAGCAAGTTTATCCACATCTTCAAGTTTTGTTGCAGCGGATAATGCACTGATATCGATTATTTTTGGTAATCTCTTAAACGTAAAAATCTCGCTGTCCATTTTAAGTTAACCCTCCTTAAATACATATCAACTTACGCAATCGTATATCCGCCGTCTATCACCAGATTTTCACCATTAATCATATCTGCCGCATCACTGGATAAAAACACGGCACAGGCAGCGACTTCCTGGGGATACGCAAATCTTCCGGCCGGCACAAGTTTTTTAAAGGCGTCACCCTGCGGATTATCCCATACACGTTCCCCGAGCGGAGTCAATACGACTGTAGGAGAAATCGCATTCACGCGGATATTATATTTTGCCCATTCCAGAGCGCAGACTTTCGTTACATTGATCAAAGCTGCTTTCGATGCGCCGTAAGCAATATGCTTATCGAGGGCGACAACTCCTGCCTGAGACGCCATGTTGACTATTTTTCCACCGCCGTTTTTAATCATTGTACGGGCAACAGCCTGAGACATTAAAAAGGGACCCTTTAAGTTGACATTCAATGTTTTATCCCAAATGTCTTCCTTTAAATCTTCCGCATTATCAATAATCCCTATACCGGCGCAATTCACCAGGATATCAATTCTCCCAAATTTCTCAATTGCATCTGTAACCGCCTCATCTACAACATTTTTTTGAGTGACATTTCCACTATATCCAATATATTTGCGTCCGGCTTTCTCTACATACTCCTTTAATGCCGCAGATTCATCTAAATCAAAGGCAATAATATTCGCGCCTTTTCGTGCAAACATCTTGCATATTTCCAGCCCAATGCCGCTGGCTGCGCCGGTCACCAGCGCGTTCTTACCTTCCAAAGAAAAATCTTCGTTAAAACCCTTAAAAGACATTTTTTATTCCCCCTTAAACAAATGGATGATATCAGGCACTTTCGCCTTTTTCATTTTTTTCCAACGTGTACTCCATAATTTTTACTTGGTCTGCTTCATCATGTGCCAATATTACGCGGAGCTCTCCGTGATGCATGATCATAATACGGTCACACATGGAAAGAACTTCCGGCAGCTCGGAGGAGAGAAGAATAACGGAAACGCCGGCTTTTGACAGGTCGTCAATGATATGGTATATTTCAGTTTTTGCGCCCACATCAATCCCATGCGTCGGCTCATCCATAAATAGGATGCTCGGCTTATTCATGAGCCATCTGGCAACGATCGCCTTTTGCTGGTTTCCGCCGCTTAAGTTATTAATATACTGATTAAGCCCGGGCGTTTTAATGTTAAGCTTTTCAACATACTCGTTCGCAACACTGTTCGCTTTACTGTTGTTAATAAAATTCAGCGCGTTACAAAGTTCTTTTAAATATACGGACAACATGTTGTCCCGCACAGACATTTTAAGGAACAGCCCTTGTGTCTTTCGTCCTTCCGGGATCAGTCCCATGCCCATCTGTATGGCTTTTTTAGTGCTGTTGATATTGACCTTTGCACCATTAACTTTAATCGTACCGGTTTTTGCTTTAGATGCACCGAATATCGTTTGAAGCAGTTCGGTTCTTCCTGCACCCACCAATCCGGTCAAGCCTAAAACTTCTCCTTTATAAAGCTTAAAACTTACATCTTTGACTTTCCCACTGAAATCGCTTAAATTGTCAACCTCCAATATCGGCTCTTTATCCGAATAATCTTTAATAAATTCCCTGTGCGCGGTCTGATCAAAATTTCTGCCCACCATCATGGAAATCATCGTTTTTATGTCTATATCCGACTTGGATCTCGTATCTATATACTGTCCGTCGCGTAGTACGGTGATTCTGTCGGCAATCTCCATAATTTCTTCCAGTTTGTGAGAAATATAAAGAATAGAAACCCCGCTTTTTTGTAATCCTTTTATAATATTAATCAAAAACTCAATCTCTGTATTTGTAAGAGATGAAGTTGGTTCATCCATTATAAGCATCTTGGAGTCCAAAGAGATTGCCTTTGCAATCTCAAGCAACTGCATCTCGGAAACGCTTAGATTCTTGACCAAAGATTTTGGGTTGATATATCCCACGCCCAAATTCTCCAAATGTTTTTTGCATTCAGCTGCCATTCTTTTTCGGTCGATCAATCCAACCTTGTTCTTAAACATTCTGCCTTCAAAAACATTCTCATAAGCGGTCATATGAGGAGACAGGGACAACTCCTGATGAATCATTGCAATGCCTGCATCCTGAGCGTCTTTCGGTTCTTTGAAATTCACTTTGCGGCCTTCAAATTCCACGCTTCCATCATCGGCCGGATATACCCCGGACAAAACGTTCATGAGTGTTGACTTGCCTGCGCCGTTTTCTCCGACAATCGCATGTACCTCTCCTCTATGGATTTCAAAGTTGATATCGTTTAAAGCAATAACACCTGGGAAATATTTTGTAATATGATTAATTTTGCAGATAATATTCTCGGCCATTTAATAACCCTCCTAACATTTTAGGGAGTAGGGCCCTTTGGGTGACCCTACTCCTAAATATGCTTAATTTAGAACAACTCGGGGAATAAGTCTTTCACCGTTTCAGGCGTAGCCATAACACCTTCATACCAGTTGATTTCTTCAGCCGGCGGATTTCCCGTTACCAGCATGTTAAAAGCATCAATACAGGGCTGATATCCCTGATTGAACGGATCCTGATCCAGGCATGCCTTGATTGTTCCGTCAGCAATGTAAGGTGCGGATTCTGCCAGTACGTCATGGCAAACCAGCATGATTTCATCCTGTTTTCCGGCATCTTCCAATGCTTTCGCAGCACCGCTGGGTCCGCCAGCCGTTACGTAGATACCCTTCAGATTAGGATTGGCCAGCATAGCATTCGTCGTAATGTTATATGCTTCTTCAGCTTTATCATTATTCTCGAATTCTCCATCCAGTATCATGTTCGGATTTTCATCCAGCACTGAACGGGCGCCTTTTCTCCTTAATTCATGTCCAAGAACTCCGAAATCACCGGTAATGATGATATATTCGCCTTCACCGCCCATCAGTTCTTCCAGCGCAGCACCGCATTGTTCTCCGCCGTAGGTTCCATCCTGGCCGTAAAAAGCAGTTCTCTCGGAATCCAGTCCAGGCTCCGTGTTGAACGCCATCACGATGATACCTGCATCGACCGCCTTATTAACAACAGGTGTTAAAGCTTCAGATAACCCAAGCAGGCAGATTGCGTCATATTTTGCCGCGATACAGTTTTCAACAACGCTGGTCCATTTTTGAGCATCAAAGTCTTCCACAGAAATTGAATCAACAACCGCATTGCGTCCCTGCAAAGCCTCATTTGCAAACTCGCTCCCCTGAAGAACCGCTACGCCAAACGGATTGTTTTGAACCATAATAGAAGCAATTTTCAAGGGTTTCTCAGCGACCTGATCTACAGGCAGGGATAAAAGTGTTTTCCCGGCCGGTGCTTGTATATCTGCTGCCGGCGTAAAGTCTGCCGCAGCCTCGGTTGAAGCGTCGGAAGCCTCGGACGATTCGGAAGCCACCGCGTCAGACGAAGCAGGCGCCGATGAAGAGTCGTCAGCTGCCGGCGTGGAACACCCCGCAACCATTACAACACATAGAAGTACAGCACAGAAGATTACTAAACTTTTCTTTAACATACTATTTCCTCCCAGATTATTATTTTTTGACCGGCTTATCCGGTCAAATCAAACTCAAATGAAATCCGTTTTAGCGGGCGGCACGCTTCTTGCGGATACTGTCCAAAGCGACGGCACCGATAATCACGCAACCAATTATAATGGTCTGCCAATATCCCGAAACAGCAAGCAAAACAAACATGTTTTTCAAAACCGCCATCAGAGCAGCTCCTATAACCACACCCAAGATATTTCCTTCGCCGCCGGCCAGGCTAATGCCGCCGATAACCGCAGCGGCGATAACATCCAGCTCATATCCACTTCCAAATGACGGGTCCGCACTGTTCATCTGTCCAACCAAAATAAGTCCGCACAGTCCGGCAAAAAATCCGGTAATGGTATACACCAGAATGATAATTCTGTCCACCGATATTCCGGACAGCTTTGCCGCTCTGGGGCTGTTGCCGACTGCGTATACATTTCTTCCTGTCAATGTATTGTTTGCAAACAGAAATCCCAGAATAACAACCGCGACCATAACCAGTACGGTTACCGGAATAACGCCGATATATCCGCCTCCAAAAACAGATATCCAGGTTTCAGGATAGCTGATCGGCGAACCGTTGGTTAAAAGAAGCGCACCGCCTTTTGCAATACTCATCATTCCCAGCGTTGCAATGAATGCCGGTATACCGGCTTTTGCGACAAAAACACCATTGACCAGCCCGCATCCTGCACCGGCTGCCAGTATCAAAAGGAGTACAATAATCGCAGGCGCTCCGGTATGCTGAAAAACATAGGCCCCAAAACATGCTGAAAAAGCAATAACAGAGCCAACGGAAAGATCGATGCCGGCCGTTATAATAATAAGCCCCATTCCAACAGCCAGAATAGCAATCAGGGACGACTGCCTTAAAATATTAAATAAGTTTGTTACCGTTGGAAATGTGTCTGGCCGTGCAAAAACCATTAAAATACATAATACAATTAATGCCAGAAGAACGGTTATTTCCGGTCGTACCATTAACGATCGGATTTTGGATTCTTTTTTTAGCAGGTCTGTTTGCTCTTTGGTCTTCATTATAATCCTCCTTTTTTTGATTCCAATCAAAGGCTGTTATGTATCCTGGTTTTGCTCTTTTCCACCGCATAAATCAGGTGCTGCCCGTCATAGAATCCCTCTGTTTTCTTATGCGCTTTAAACGCTTTTAATGCTTCTTGTTATAATCATTTATCGCCCGGAACATTGCAAGAATATTTTTTATAGGCGTTTTTGCCTGCACATTATGAATTGCATTGAAAACAAATCCGCCGCCCGGCGCAAAGATTCGCAGCCTTTCACTGACTTCGGCGTACACTTCATCCGGCGTACCAAAAGGAAGCGTATTTTGCGTATCAACCCCGGCCCCCCAAAATACAAACTTGTCTCCATATTTTTCTTTAAGCATTTTGGGGTCCATTCCCTCTGCGGAGCACTGGACCGGATTTAAAATATCAATACCTGCATCTGCAAAGTCATCCAAAAGGTTGACCACCGAGCCACAAGTATGGTACATCGTTTTCCATACCGTATTTTCATGTACCCATGCATTCAATTTTTCGTGATATGGTTTGTAAAATTCCCGATACATGGCCGGAGAAATAATTTCGGTACGCTGGGTTCCAAAATCCGTCCCGCTAATTTGTATAACCTGCGGCTTGTCTCCAACCGCATTATGCAGTTTATTCAGAGTAACAATCGCATTTTCATACTGAAAGTCATATACGTCTTTTATATACTCCGGATTGGTATAATGTGCAACCAGCCAATCTTCCATACTGCGGATTCCCTTTGTAATTTTCTGCGCGGGGCCGGGCAAAGCCGCCACATCCCCTAATCCGCTTAAAAAATTTCCAAGGTTAATTCCATATTCGGTATGGTCATGGTAATAATCAACTTTTTGCTTTATCTCTGCAACAATGTCTCCCGGCATAACCGGAAAATCATTTTTGAAGTCTTCTTTTGCATTCAGGTCTTCGTCTTCAATGCTGCCTTGCCGAACCAGGTTGTCAAAATAATAGCCTCCATTCGGCAATTTCGCACTGGGGTTTGCCGTAAGATCACTGGCCGGATACACATATGTGTCTCCTTTTTCGTCTATGGTATAGGTAAACCCGTCGCCAATCAAAACTTCTTCCCCATTTGGAGCAGTCCATTTTTTCCACTTGTCATTTTTATATCCATAAACCGTCATCGGCGTACTGACGCCAACAACATCAATGCCAAGAGCCTGGCGCATATCTTCTTCAATCTCGCCCAGCAGTTGCATCGGCTCATACACTTTTACGGGTTTATAAGGCAAATCAAGCGCTTTTCTAAGATCAGCCAGAACCATTGCCGAGATTCCGGTTACTAAAGAACTGCCAAAATCAACAACAATTTTTTCCGGTTCAGTATGATTTAAAGTTTGAATCAGCCTGCTTCTTGAACTCATAACGACCCTTCCCACAAGAAATTTATTTGGAGTAAGTTTTATACATTCAGCTATTTAATTTTTTAATTTTTTTTGCGTTTTATGTATTCTGAGATGTAAATAATTTTTTGATACGTTCCAATTGTAGCATATACGGCATGAATGTCAATATATAAAAAATATTTTTTTACACAAACGTCACCAGGCCGTATATCCTCCGTCTACCGGAATTGCGGCCCCCGTCGTAAAACTGGAGGCATCGCTGGCCAAATAAAGTATAATCCCGCTCAACTCATCCGGATTACCCGGCCTTTTCATTGGTGAGAAATCCATCCACCTTTTTACCCATTCTCCACCTTCTTCAAAAAAAGATTTCGTCATATCGGTCTTCATGTACCCCGGGCAAACCGCATTGACACGAACATTGTAAGGCGCCCATTCACAGGCCAGGCTCTTTGTTAAATGAATAACCGCCGCCTTGGATGCATTATAAGAAGTCTGCGGTTGCGGCGTATTAACAATCAGCCCCGACATCGATGCAATATTAATAATATTTCCGTATTTCTGCCGGATCATTGCGCGTCCCGCAGCCTGCGCGCAGTAAAACACGCCATTAAGATTTACATTGATAACAGCCAGCCATTCTTCCGGAGAAACGTCCTGCGCGTCAATATGCTTTACAATACCTGCGTTGTTTATCAAAACATCTATCTTGCCAAATTTTTTGACTGTTTCTTTTACAAGGTTTTGTGCATCCTGCGGCTTTGTTACGTCGCACAGAACATGGACGGCCGCAACGCCGAACTCTTCCGATATCCCGTGGGCCGCCTCTTCCGCCATGCCGGCATTTATATCTGCAATAACAATCCGAGAACCCGCCCGGGCCAAAGCGCCGGCCATAGATTTTCCCAATCCCTGTGCGCCTCCCGTAATAACCGAGACTTTTTCTTTCATAAGAAACATTTCCGTTGTATTCATTTGTTACCACCGTTTTTTTTGTTAAAATCGAATTTTAAGATGCAATTTATTTGAACGTATCATTTTTTTAATATTTTAACACATGTTTTTTAAATATACTATCCTTTTAAAAAAATAATTAAAATATTTTATTTTTTTATGGTACGTTAAAAATTATATTGACACAGCATTCGCTCCTTGTTAATATATATTCGAATCAGGTTAATCACATTTTACTTTTTACAAAAAAGCAAAAATATTTTATACAGGGGATTTATTATGATATCAAAGAAAAGAGTGGCTATCGTTACAGGCGGAACTCGGGGAATGGGCGCGGATATCAGCTTAGATCTTGCCCGAAACGGCGATGTAGTACTGGCAGTCTATCACTCCAATAGCAGCCGGGCACAGAATTTTATCAAAGATCTCCAGCAGCTATCGCCCCAGTCGAAAATTATTCAAGGTGATGTCAGTAAAAAAAGTGATGTAGATAACATTGTGGAACACGCAATCCAGCAATATGGCCGTATCGATATTTTAATCAATAACGCCGGCATTTTTGATTTTCAGTTTATCGAGGACATGACTGAGGAATATTTGGATCGCATCATGAATGTAAACTTTAAAAGCCAGGTTCTGATGACCCAGGCCTGTGTTCCTTATATGAAAAAAAATCCCTATGGACGAATTATCAACGCCTCTTCCATATCGGGCACCATTGCCGACGTAGGCCTTTTGGGTTATGGGGCCAGTAAGGCCAGTGTAAATATGTTTACAGTGATTGCCGCAGGCGAACTGGCGCCCTACAATATAACTGTGAATGCTTATGCCCCCAGCATCATCCATACCGACTTGACCGACGAGATGATCCGGGAACGGGGCGATACGCAAGTCAAACAAATTCCTCTGAACCGTTTCGGTGAAGGCCGTGAAGTAGCGGCTTTAACCACTTTTTTGGCTTCACCCGAAGCAAGCTACATAACAGGAGAAATCATCGGTGTCGGGGGCGGCTTTTTTAAAGTTCAAAATCCCTACCGTGCGCATGAATATGTTCTCTCCAAAAACAAATAAAAAGTTTCCCGGAATAGGCGTCGCCCGCCTATTCTTTTTTTTCTAAAACCGTATTCTTTAGGCTCTTTCCGACCGCTCCGCCCGGATGCACGGCGGCAAAATCCTCTTTTGTATAATTTGTTTTTTCCATAACGCAAATACTTATGGCATCAAACACCGCCAAAATGGCAATAATGCTGGATGTAGCAAATAAATCAAACGGATCCGCTTCCCTTCCGGCATTTACTTTCAATACCGTATCCGCCTGTTTTGCCAGAGTGGCGCTCATGTTTCCGGTCACCGCAATGAGCATTGCGCCTTTTGATTTGCAAACGGGAATCAATTGGTTTATTTCTTCCGTTTCTCCGCCATTGGACAACAAAATAATAATGTCTGCACTTCGTACCAGTCCCAATCCTCCATGCAAGCCCTCAAAAGGGTCTAAAAAAACTGCCGGCCGCCCCATACAATTGAAAGTATGTGCTATTTTTTTTGCGGCAATTCCCGAAGTCCCGGAGCCGGAAAGAATAATATTCCCTTTGCAACTTCCAATTTTTTCAATAATATTTTCTGCAGCCTGCATATCCAAATTTTCATAAGCATTCAATATTGCATCGCTTTCCATCCGCAATGTTTTTTTAATGGATCCGCACTCGTTTTTCACTATCGGCTTTCCTCCCACTAACAATCGCCAATCAGCATACGGCTCTTAATCCTGTTTTCAGCTATTTTCATCTATTCTCAAAGGATATGCTCCGTATTTTAAGGTAGCGTCCACCAAGGCAAGGATGTTCTCGGGCGGAACATCTGCCTGTATATTATGTCCACCGGACATAATATACCCTCCGCCCGGAGCCAAGGCGGATATCTTCATTTTTACCTCTTCCTCTACATCCAAAGTGCTCCCATTCGGAATAACTGTTTGATTTCTGAGATTGGAATAAAACACGATGTCGTTCCCAAATTCTCTTTTAAGCTCAAACGGATTTTCTAGTCCCCTGGCGTTTCCCTGCAATGGGTGAAGAACATCAATTCCCGCTTTTACAAACTCTTCCATGGCCCAACGGACCGATCCGCAGGAATGCAATGCCACCTTTACATCTGCCTTTCGCTTAACAAAACGCACAAACTCAGCATAGCGTTTTGCAAAAACATCTTTAAATATTTGCGGACTTATCAACGGGCCAAGCTGCGTTCCCCAATCATCGCCCATCCATATCATCTCAACGTAATCGCCTATCGCATCCAAGTAGCTGTCAAAAAAACCGATCTGCCATTCAAGAACCTTGTCAATAAGGGTTTCAACTACTTTCGGTTCCGTCAGCATTTTTTCCATATATTCCTGAAATCCAATCATCTCAGATGTCAAATAAAATAGCGAAGCTGCATTTCCTCCAATCAATGCAAAATCCGATTGCCTATACAACGCCTGCGCACGCTCTTTAAGTCCATGAAAACGACCCGCATTTTTAGGATCGGGCAGCCTGTATTTTTTCACTTCATCCAAAGAGCGCCCTGACAAAGGCCATTCTACCGATTCATCGTACAATCCAACATTTATTCTTTTAATTCCCCATTCATCATACCAGGAAGAATCCGGAGCAATTTTGAATTCAAAGTCCGAACTCGGATTCGCAAAAATATATCTGGTGTCAGCATGCAATCTTTGAAGGACGGAGTCTTTTATGACGGCCAAATGCTGCATATAGTCATAAAGCTTTATTTCATCTTTCTGCTCTAAAAAACACAAAAGATTTTTATAGGCTACTTCATGAATGCCATTATGCATATCCCCGCCAAGATCGATAGGGACACGGTCTGGTTCTTTATGACATAAAGCTGCCCTGAATCTCTCCCTGGAAATCATATTAATCTCCCTATTGTATGCTTTCTTCTCTTGCGTGCTTATTTATATATGTCTTCTTTATAAAAAATCTCCGCCAGGATAGAAGCCGTCAGTCCTACAACGCAAGGACATTTATCCCCATGCGCACCCGCATGTTTAAAAGCTTCAAAATCCGCATCATCTCTGAAATTGAATTGTCGGCCAAATATACTCTCATGAACTTTGCAGCATAAAACAGTACCGTACACCTCTACAAATTGGTCGTGCAGCGTCTGTCCTATACGGTTGCTGGCTTCATAAGATCTGCTCTCCTCATCTTCCAATTCGGAAAGCTCCCGGCCCATTAAACTGCTTATAAGCATATTAGCCCCAATATATGCGCCGCAAGCACCGTCATTGCAACCTGCAACACCTCCCGAAAGAGAACTTGCAGCCTTAAACAAATAAGCAGATTTTTCATCATCTTTTTTCATTACGGTCAGCATTGTTTTTACGAGGCACTGTGAACATCCGCCATACAAAGATTCATTTAAGAAGCCGCCTTCAAAAGCCGCCTTCATTAAAGCAATCATTTTCCCGTCTTCAACAATATTCTCGCCAATATGCCTGTACGCCCGCGCAATCAGATAGACCATTTCGTTTTCAAATTCAAGATGCATTGTATCTTCTATGAATCCTTGTAAAAGAAAACCGGCATCATCAGTTGCAGGGCCCCGTTTTTCCGAAAAAACATAATACAGCGCGACCCCGGCTACATATGTTATGTAATAAGGAAAAACGCCGGCCCGTTTGCACAACAAAATAAAATTGCTTATTGTTTCAAAATATTCTTGATCCGGTATACCCTCGCTGTGAGAGTCTCTTTCTTTGATCAATGCGAAAATCGATTTTTTATACTCACCAATTTCTTTTAAGTCTGCAGTTTCTGCCCTTTGAAAAGCGCTGCAGATTTCATCGACCGCCCCTGAAAAATATTCGTGGATCTCTTCATTATTCAGGAACGGAAGACCTCTGCTCTTTTCAAAATCCGTCATAAGAAAAAATGTTTTTTCAAAAAAAGCCGTTTTGCAATTCACGTCCAGAGCTGTTTTTTTCATATTGTCCCCTCAATCTTCCCTAGAATATTTTAAACAGAAGCTATACAAACCGCTTTTCAAACAAATTTAACATTAATCGTGGTATGAACAATTCATGCCCTGAAACGGCACAATCAAAGAAGATGCTATAATTTTATTATATTTTAAATAAAATTTTTGTCAATTCTTCTCCAAATACGCAAACCTGATTGAGAAGGATAATACTCCCGGGCATTTAGCCTGTCATATTGTAATTTTCCATTTCCTGTGCTATGATAAAGTTTGATTTAAAGCTATATTATAGCGTTTTTTCGGGGAATTACGGCGCAACAGACCAGCGCAACTCCCTTTAATTTGACATAAGGAGAAGGACCTATGAAAAAAATCCCTGTTCAGGAAGCTGTCGGCCTGGCAATCTGCCATGACATGACGCAAATAACCGGTGAATCAAAAGGCCCCCGCTTCAAACGCGGGCATATCATTACGCCTGAAGATGTTGCCGTTTTGTTGGACATGGGTAAATCGAATATAGTGATTTGGGAAGAAAACGAAGGCTTGATTCACGAAGAGGATGCAGCCCGGGCGCTTACCGAAGCCGCTGTGGGCCCAAACACCATATGCAGCGCGCCTTCTGAAGGAAAAATAACTGTCACTTCCAGTATTCACGGCCTTTTCAAAATTAACAGGGAGGGTCTGCTGCGGATGAATGAAGTTGAAAACGTGGCATTGGCCTGCCTTCCAGGCAATACCGAAGTTCATCCCGGCCAGAAAGTTGCGGGGGTCCGCATTATTCCGCTTGTAATGGAACAAAAAAATCTTGATCCTGCATTGGATGCGGCAAAAATTTTCAACCCCGTCCTCTCCGTCCTTCCTTTCCGCTCTATAAAAGTCGGCATTATCATCACAGGGGGCGAAGTGTTTTCCGGCCGCATCAAAGATCGTTTTGAACCCGTCATACGGGAAAAGCTTTCGCGCTTTGAAGCCGTCATCCTTGGCGTTACATTCTGCCCGGATGACCTATTGCCTATCTCGGAGGCCATATCAGGATATATGGGGCAAAAAGCAGATCTGATCATACTAACGGGCGGGATGTCCGTTGATTCAGACGACCTCACGCCTACGGCTATCCGTAAAAGCGGAGCGCAAATCATATCTTACGGCATTCCGGCTCAGCCGGGAAATATGCTCATGCTTGCATATAACAAAGGCACCGCGATGGTAGGTGTTCCCGGCGCGGCTATGCACCATAAAACCACTACATTTGATGTGTTGCTTCCCCGCATTGTTGCGGGTGATCCCATCACCAGAAAAGAACTTGCATCCATGGGCGAAGGCGGACTTTGCAGTTTTTGCGAAACCTGCCACTATCCCATATGCTATTTTTGCAGGAGTTAAACGCATTGCAGGACAATCACGGCAGAAAAATCAATTATCTGCGTCTTTCGGTAACCGACCTGTGCAACCTTCGTTGCCAATACTGCATGCCTGAAGAAGGCGTGCTCCAAAAGCCGCACAATGAAATACTCAGAATAGAAGAAATCGAACAGATCGTACGTATTGCTGCGCGTCTCGGCATTGAAAAAGTGCGCATTACCGGCGGCGAACCCCTTGTCAGAAAAGGGATTCTTAAGATTTGCCAAAAAATCGCGGCTGTTCCTCAGATCCGTGAACTTTGCCTTACCACTAATGGAATATTGCTTCCCCAAATGGCCCAGTCTCTCGCAGACGCAGGGGTGAGCCGTGTAAATATAAGTCTGGACACCTTAAAGCCCGCAAAATACCATTCAATGACACGCATGGGACAGCTGTCGGATGTCCTTTTGGGCATTGAAGCCGCTAAAGCAGCGGGGCTTTCTCCCATAAAAATAAACGTTGTTCTGATCGGCGGATTTAATGACAGCGAAATAGAAGATTTTGTGTTTCTTACGCAAACAGAAGACTATGAGGTCCGTTTCATCGAGCTGATGCCCGTTGGACCGGCTGCAAACTGGGATTCAGTATGTTTTGTTCCCATTCGCTCGGTGCTTCAAAAGGTGCCCGGCCTGGAATCCGTTCCCGGGAACAGCACAACCGCGTCCCTCTACCGTCTTCCGGGCGCCAAAGGCCTTGTCGGCCTGATCAGCCCTATCAGTCAATGCTTTTGCGGCACATGTAACCGGATCCGCATTACGGCAGACGGCCGTTTTAAAGGCTGCCTGCTGTCGAGTGAAGAAATCAGTCTGCGTAATCAAAGCGACGGGGCGCTTGAATCGCTTTTAAAAAACGGCATTGCCTCCAAACCAGACCGCCATCATCTTGCTGAGTGTCCGTCCGTTATCCGGCGAAGCATGAGCCAGATTGGCGGTTGACATCAATATAAAACAATATAGCCGCATACCTTTAAAACGGCAGCACTGAAACCTTAAAGCCTGCCGCGGCAACGGAGACAAATATTATGAAAGATTTTACTCATTTTGATACGGAGGGCCGTGCACATATGGTCCATGTAGGAAACAAGAAAACCACAGAACGCTCGGCAACGGCGCGGGGAAAAGTTTTTTTGAATCCCGACACTTTCCGGGCTCTCCAGGAAGGCACTATCAAAAAAGGGGATGTATTGTCCGTCGCGCAAATCGGAGGAATCATGGGCGCGAAACGAACCGCAGAACTGATTCCCATGTGTCATCCTCTTGCGATATCGGGTGCAGACATATCTTTTCTTCTGGATAATAAAAATCATACGCTTGAAATTGAAGCAACCGTCTTCTGCACCGGTATGACCGGTGTGGAAATGGAGGCTCTTACCGCAGTTACCATAACGGCACTCACGGTTTATGACATGTGCAAAGCCCTTCAAAAAGATATCCGCATCGGGGATATTCGCCTGGTCAGCAAAACCGGAGGAAAAAGCGGCGACTATATTGCATACGAAAATTCTTCAAAGCATGAAAGCGAGAAATAAATGGCAAAAATCACATCCGTCAATATCAACAAAGAAAGAGGCCGGACAAAACACCCGGTCAAAAGCATTCGCCTTATTGCAGATCACGGCATCTTCGGAGACGCGCATGCGGACGGCGGTATTAGACAGGTCAGTCTTCTTGGTGAAGAAAGTATACAAAAAATCAAGTCAAAGGCACCGGATATCCATTTTGGCGCTTTTGCAGAAAATATTGATACAACCGGCATCACACTGTACACTCTCCCCGTCGGCACGCTTTTGCGCGTCGGAACCGCCCTTTGCCGGGTCACACAAATCGGCAAGCAGTGCCATCACGGCTGCGCCATCCGGGAAATTACCGGCGACTGCGTTATGCCCCGTGAAGGCATTTTCGTTGCCGTCATCAAAGACGGAAGGGCCGCTCCCGGAGACGAAATTGTTATAATAGACGAATCATAAAACTATCAAGCAAAACCAGAATCACAATAAAAAGGCCGCCTTTCGGCGGCTTTTCTATTTTTTTACTATCTTGGCTCCCTTTCCTGCTTTTTGCAGGATATTGGAATCATACGCAAAACTGCTGGCGGCTTTGTCACGCATTTGACTTTCAGCAAATATCACCAGCCGGTCAATCATTTCGCCAAAAGAAAGCCCCATGGGTTCAAATAGATAAAAAGCAAGGGAACCCGGTATGGTATTGACCTCATTCACATATACCTTGCCCGCCGCCCGGTCTATAATATAATCAATACGCACAACACCCTTGAGGTCCAATGTTGTAAAGACAGTGCGGGACATACGAACAATTTGACGGGTCATTTCATCATCAATCGGTGCCGGGATCTTCCTTGATACGGATGCCATACCATTAGATGAGCTCTTCCGCAAATATTTTTCGTCAAATGTCAAAAAGTCCTTCCAGGTGACCGGCTGTTCGAGCAGGCTGACGCTTATATCCCCGTCATATCCAAGAACCGCGCTGTTCACTTCCATAATATCTTCAACCGCCTCCTCAACAATCACCCGGCGGTCGTAATTGAAAGCAACGGCAAAAGCGGTTTTTAATGCCTCGCGGTCGTTCGCTTTGGAAATACCGATACTGGAACCCAAATTGGCGGGCTTTACAAATACCGGATAGGAAAGTTTTTTTTCAGTCTCATCCAGCACGCTGTCCTGCTCTTTTTCATAACGGCTTCTCTCAAAATACACGGCGTCAAGTACGGGTAATCCCGCGCCCCGAAAAGCACATTTCATAACAATCTTATCCATCCCCACGCCGCTTCCTGTGACCCCCGCGCTGGAATAAGGTATATCCGCCAGTTCAAACAGGCCTTGCAGCGTCCCGTCCTCGCCGTGCATGCCATGCATGCCCAGCAAGGCGACATCCAGTGTGCAATAAGTCTTTACACCAAATTTGGCCGCATATAGAAGTTCTTTTTTTCCGGGAACCGGGCTTAAAAAAACGCGTTGGATTCCTTTGTCATTCGGGTCAAACGTCTTGTAAAAGGAAACATCCCGCAGTTTTTCTCCGCAAAACCACTCTCCGTCACGGGAAATATAAACAGGAAAAGCGTTATACTTTTCCGTATCAGCATTATCAAGAATTTGCAGACCTGTGATAATGGAAACATCGTGTTCTACGCTCCTGCCCCCAAAAAATACGGCAATATTTTTCTTCATGTCTTTTCCCTCTATTCGTTATAATTATCCGGTAAATCATTTTCAAACAGCACCACATCTCCCGTGCGCAAAATGCCGGTCATTTGGGCGCTCGCTTCTTCCAGGGTTTTCGCTATAAAAATATTCTGAATGGGAAACCCGCTTTCCGCAAGTCCGTTATAAATAGGCCGGGTATGCTTCGGTCCCACCAGAAAAACAAAATCGCACACACTGCTCATGGTTTGTCCAAACTTATAATTTTCAATGTCTTCTTTTTCACCCAATTCTACCATTCCCGGCGTCACTACAATTTTTCGTCCCGAAAACTGTCCAATCACCTCAATGGCGGATGCAGCCCCTTCCGGGTTGGAATTAAACGCATCATCTATTACCGTTACCCCGTTTCCCGTCTTAAGAATCTGCAGGCGGTGCTCCACCGGCTCCACCCGCGCAACCCCTCTGGCTATTTCCTCCGGGCTCAATTTCAGCTCAATCGCAAGGGCGATCCCACCTAAAATATTTAAAATATTGTGACGCCCCAAAAGCTTTGTCTTGCACCAAAAACGGCTGCCGCCGCGCATCTCTACTTCAAACATACTGCCTTCCGGGGTCGTTTTTGTCTCCCGCACCCAAAGGTCGGCCTCCTCACGCTCAAAAAATGCATACCCTATTTTCTTTTTTTCCGTCCTGAGGTACAATTGCCGCACATATTCGCTTTCAACATTGAACACAGCCACGCCGTCTTGGGGTAATCCCTCTATGAGTTCATATTTGGTACTCATTACATTTTCAATTGTAAAAAAAGTCTCCAGATGCTGCGGGCCTACCGAAGTCAAAATAGCGTACTGCGGATGGACCAAATCGCAAAGCTCTGCAATATCACCCACGTGGCGCGCACCCATTTCCGCAATAAAAACCTCATGTTCGCTTTTCATTTGCTCCCGTATTACGCGTGTCAGCCCCATCGGCGTATTATAACTTTGAGGCGGTACCAGTGTAGCGAATTTTTCGCTTAAAATAGCGCCTAATATAAATTTAGTACTGGTTTTTCCATAACTGCCCGTAATTCCAACACGGATCAGTCCCTCTTTCGCTGCCAGTTTTGCTTTTGCATCGTTAAAATAATGCCGCTTAACCGCCGATTCGACAGGACGCATCAAAAGATTGCCCGCGGGTGCGAGTAACGGTGTCAGCAAAACCAAATACCCGACAGTCGAATTCAAAAGAATCTCCAATATAAAAAACAAAACTGCAAACAATGCAATAATGCCTATAAAAAGACGTTTGACCCGTGCGGTATATACCAGCGGTTTTTTAGCTTGCTTAAAACGGATATGTCCGGCATAAAAAAGCATCAACCCCGCCGCGCCTATCAAAACGGCAATAGACACAATTGTCCCGGCGTCCGTACGCACAAAAGGCAATAAATTCGTCCGGTTTAATATCTCCACGGCCAAAACCATCGCAAAGCTTATGACTGGAAGAAGAAAACCGGCCGCTATATTCACACGCAGCCATTTAAAATAATTTTTATTCACATAGCCTTCCAGTTGAAGGACATGAATATAGTGCACCTGTGCAAGCAAAATAGCTGCGGCAAATAATATTCCGGGTATCATTGAAACAAGTAAGGCAATAGTATCAAGCAACCCCATTGATCATCCTCCAAAAAAACTGTTTACCACCGCAATGAATTGCGGAAACTGATCCAAATAAGAATAGTGCCCAGCCTCCCGTAAAACAACCAATCCAGCGTCCGGGATCTCTTTCTCCATTTTTTGCCCATAAGCGAGCGGCGTATCCATATCGTTATCGCCCCAAATCAACAAAGAGGGAGCTTCTATTTTTTTTAGATATGCACTCAGATCCTCATTGACTACATTGATAAATGTCTTCTTCATACAGTCGGGCAAATTTTTATAATCTTCGGAACCGGCATTTTTAATCTTCTTTTGAACATCCATACCAATAGATTTAAAAAAGGCGGAAAGCGGACGGCTTTTCGCTATTCGTTTGGCAAGCTTATAGGAATAGACTTTTAAATAATATTGAAGCGTCCGCGGCGGCCGCACTCCTGCACTGTCCACAAAAACGATTTTTGAAACACGCTCCGGATGTTGTGCCGCCAGCAAAATAGTTACGCGTCCGCCAAATGAATGACACAGTATATCTGTCCGCTCCAGGCCCACAGCCGTCATAAATGCAAGCGTAAATTCCATATAATCGCGCACGGTCCAGGCTCCGTTTGGGAATCCACTCTTTCCAAACCCCGGAAGATCCAGTGCGATCACACGCCGGTATTTCTGCAGGGCAAAAATAACAGGGGCAAAGCTTTCAATCTGCGCGCCCCATCCGTGTAACAAAAGAACCGGCTTTCCTTCGCCCGTTATCTCATAATTTGTCCGTATTCCCGAAACAGTGATCTCCAAAAATCAGCTCTCCCCCACCAGATGAATCGTGCCTTCTCTCCACATAATATATGCGTCTTCATTGTTGTTGGAATAATACTTTTTTCTGCGCCCGTGGATGGCAAAACCGCATTTTTTATATAAATGAAGCGCATCGTGGTTCGAAACTCTTACCTCCAGCGTCATATTCTCGGCGCCCAGGCTCTCTGCCTTATCACACAGCTTTTTCATAAGCATCATGGCATAGCCCTTCCGGCGTTTCTCCGGCAACACACACACATTCGTAATATGCGCCTCGTCCAATATGATCCACATGCCGCCATATCCGACAATGTTGCGGTCTTCCTCCAAAACATAATACACCGTACCTTTATTGGTGCAAATATCTTCATAGAGCATCTCGTAACTCCAGGGCACATCAAAACTTTGCTTCTCCAGAGCATGAATCTGTTTTAAATCCCCAAATTCCGCCCTTCGTATTTGCGTATTTGCTTTCATTTTGCTTTTTTCAGCCTTTCCGCCTGAGATGGGCGCAGATAATTTGCCCGCACTTTCCGGTACGTCGTTATTTCTTCTTTCCTGCATTTTAACAAACCCAGCGCGCATACCGAACTGGCACGTTGGTAACACGCAGCCTCCTTTGCAAACAAACTGTCCGGCCTGCTTTTCAGTATCATATCTTTATATTGGTCAATCCCGTCCCCTACAAACATCGCCGGCCCGTTTCCCAAAAGGGGAAGCAAATCCGCCAGGCCCGTTGCACAGGACTCCACCAAAATACGATTGTCTTTTTTTGCGGCGGCATAAACCTGTTCCCGCCTGGCATCCATTATAGCACAAATCGTCCCGTCAAAAAACACATTTTCCAAAAGTGCATCCAGTGCATCAATCTGTGCCACAGGTATCCGAAGCGACTGTGCAAGGCCGATTGCGCTGGCTACCCCGATCCTTATCCCGGTAAAAGATCCCGGTCCCACCGAAACTGCAATCAATTCCACCTCCGAGATGCTTCGTCCCAAGACGGAAAGCAGGCTGCTGACCGCCGGCAGTAATGTCACCGAATGTTTTTTCGTATCATTTATTGTGGTCTCACCCAGTAGCTTTTCATCTTCACACAACGCAACTGAAAGCGTATTTCCGGTTGTATCCAATCCAAGTATCAGCATGATTCACCCCCGCGCCCTTTTATCAAGATATTTCTTGTTTCGTCTCCGGTTTTTTCCAGCGTAACATCAATCCGGTTTTCAGGCAACAGGGCCTTGATCTTTTCGGCCCACTCCACTACTACAACGCCTTCGCCGCATATATAATCAAAATATCCCGTATCCTCCATCTCGTCCGCATCCCCGATCCGGTAAACGTCAAAATGATACAACGGCATCCGTCCCTCATATTCGCGAACAATTGTAAAAGTAGGGCTGGTAACCATCTCTTCCACATTAAGTCCACGCGCAATACCTTTCACAAATACGGTTTTGCCTGCGCCCAGATCACCGCTGAGCGCAACCACGTCTCCCGCTTTCAATATAGCCGCAAAGGCTTCCCCTGCCGCCATAGTTTCTTTATCGCTGTTTGTGCATACTTTTCGCATTCGGTTTGATCCATCCAAGTTTTTTTACCCCTATATATTATAAAAAAAATCTCTTTTATGCAAGAGCAGGGGCTAACGGCGCCGGGGCCCGAGCGTCGTTATGCAAATCATATCATCCACACTGTTCAATTTGGACATTCCTTGTTTCTAAACTTCCGCATTCAAGGCGGAATACACCACCTGCCCGTCCACCAGTACACATACCGGTTTGTTGCGGATATCCAAAGGATTACCGGCAAAAGCCACAATATCGGCATCTTTTCCCGGTGCAATACTTCCTACACGTTCTTCTATTCCAGCCGCCCGCGCTGCATTGATCGTAACGCTCCGAAGTGCCCCCTCTTCTGAAAGCCCTTCACGCACCGCCAATGCGGCACTCAGAAGTAAATAAGATTCAATAATAACCGGATGATCGGTGCATAGTGCAAATTCGACCCCGTTTTTTTCCATGATTCCCGGCGCAGCCATCGTAAGTTCCCGCAGTTCAATTTTGCAACGCTCTGTTGCAAGAGGGCCTAAAACAATTCTGACGTCCTCTTCTTTCAGATGATTGACAATCGTATATCCTTCAGTGCAATGCTCAACCGACAGCCGGATATTAAATTCTTTTGCAATCCGTATCGCAGTCAGTATATCATCCGCACGGTGCGCATGCGCCTTCATAATCAGCTCACCCCGCAGTACATCGCAAAGGATCTCCATATCCAAATCCTTATCGGGCAGCTTTTCCGCATTCTCTTTTGCCATCGCCTGTTTTCGCATATATTCTTGCGCGCGCGTCAGCTCCTTACGCAGGATCCCTGCCGTTGCCATGCGTGTAATAGGGGATTTTTTCTGTCCTTTGTATACCCGTTTCGGATTTTCTCCAAACGCAACCTTGAGCGCACACGGCGCCTTGACGATCATATCATCTATTCGGTCCCCGACCGTTTTAATTGCGCAAAACTGTCCGCCGATAACGTTTGCGCTTCCTGGTCCGGTCACTACGGTGGTTACACCGCCTTCCCGCGCTTCGCGAAAATACTCATCCCGGGGATTCACCGCATCGATCGCACGCAGAGAAGGCGTGCTGGGATTCACAAATTCGTTCCCGTCCGCTCCTTCTTCATCCATTCCATTCTCCCACATGCCGAGGTGGCAATGTGCGTCCACTAAACCCGGGAGAACCATCATAGCCGACAAATCAAGAATTTCCCCGTCAAACGCAATATCTCTGCCAATTTCTTTAACTTTTCCATCCTTAATCAATATATCCATGTTTTCCTTTATCCCATCTTCCATGGTATAAAGGGTGCCTGTTTTAACCAAAAGCATTCGTCTTCTCCTGTTATGTTAATTTGTTTCTTGAGCCGTGCAGCGCCGGGGCTGCGTGCCAAACTCTATCATACACTTTTTTTAAGCCGGGCAAAAGTTTTTTTGCCAAAAAGCAAGTCGTCTTTTACTTTTTTTTTATATCCTCTTTTAAATGTATATTATATTTTATATTATGTAAAATATATTTGATATTTTATCCGTGCTAAAGTATACTGTAGCCATAAAAGGGAAAGCGTATAAGGCATATGGGAAAAAATCTAAAACTAAAGTCGGCGCGTGCAGCGCTCGGGCTTTCGCAGAAAGATATTGCGGACGCACTGGGCGTCACCCGCCAAACCATCAACGCAATCGAAAGCGGGGATTACAACCCCACCATCCGCCTCTGCACCTCAATATGCAGGCTTCTTCACAAAACGCTGGACGATCTTTTCTGGGAGGAAAAAGACATATGAAACAAAGACTTGACGAACGACAGGTATCCGCAAAAAACAAAATCGGTAACCAAAGCTTCCTTTTGCTCGCATACCTTCTTTTTATAGACGCGGGCCTTTACGGGTTCGGGGTGCACTGGATCCCCTATCCTGCCAACATCATCGTGATCTTAACAGCCTGCCTTTTTGTTTATCTTGTCCGCCTGATCCGTGCAAGTTCCTATGCGCCTCCCGGGCAATCAGGCAAAAAAACCTACCTCTTGATTGCGGCCATCGGTGCCGCGGCTGCAGCCGCGGCGATCATCATTCTTTTTTGGGAAAAAACAAAACCGAGTGGTGAAAGCATCTCTTCTGGTCACGGAGGCGGGCTGGCGTTATTTATCATTTCAGCCGTTATGCTGGCCATCGTTGGCATTTTTGTACTGATCAGAAAAAATCAGGATAAAGATAAGTAAAAACTAAATATCCGTTTCAATATCCAAAATGGTTACATATAAGCACGCCGCTTTTCATCATTCGTCTTTATAATAATCCACCTTGGTATCCCTTTTGTAGTATTCCATCTCTGCGCTTCCCACACGCACACCCAGTTTTCCGGAATGCGGGTACATCGCAACCTCCGGGAAATTCATGGTATCAAAATCAATATAAACAAGGTTTTCTGCATCGGAAGTATTTGTGATTTCATGGGCGCCTCCATCCCCGGTCGGGCATATCAGAATATCGCCGGCGGCAATCGCCCTGTCACCGCTCGCCGTTTCGACTACGCCTTTGCCGCTGATGATATAAAATATCTCCTCGTTTTTTAAATGGTAGTGATACGGAATATTGGTTTTGTTAGGTGGAATTTCATAAACCGCGGCGTAACATTGGCTCAGCCCGACGTCTTTTGTGGCTTCATATTTGTAATACTCGTACGGCTCGTGTCCATATACGTGTTTTGCTTCCATCTTCGCAATATTGGTAATCTTGAATTCTTTTCCGTTCATTTCCGCCCCCTGAACATCCCCTGCCTCAGCAGAACTCTATTTCCGCAATTGAATCACAAATCACAGGCCTTCTATCCGCATTGCCCGTGTCATCATATTCCCTGCCCAACCGGCCAGCTCGAAAAAACACTTATCCGGCGCTGCTTTCCGCGCTCCCTCGTAAGACTCCCAGTTCATGAGCGTTTCAATCATAGTCTTGTCTTCGCCTTCAAGCCGGGCTTGCAATTCTCTTTTGGTAGGAAAATAAGCATCTTCCATCAAAAAAATATATTCCTGTAAAATAAAAAACGCCAGTTTATATGCAGGCTTCAGCATTTGAGCTTCTCCGCTCGGATCTTCCGAAAATATATAACGGTGACAGGCCTCGTGATAAATCAAAGAAGATGTATTTAATATATTCTCCCTTATCTCTTCTCTGGTAGGCGGGGCTACAATCCCTTTCAGCGTACCGTGTATCACCACGCTTCCCTGCATAAACTGAAAAAGTTCATGCCGGGGCCATGCTTCCATTTCTTTTTTTCCGCAAATAAACCCACAGCTCCTTTCGTGTTCAGGCATTCTGCCGATCAACTTGCGGTAAACAATTAAATCTTCCGCATTCAGACGGTCAAGTACAATGTTAACGTCAATGTCACTTTCCTCTGTGGCTTCTCCGCGCGCAAAACTGCCTCCCAGCCCCACATACAGCAGGCGCCTACCAAAGGTATTTTCCAATTGCTCCGTCAGACGCTTCAGCCATTGCTCAATCTCAAATTGCATATGTCCCTCCGTTTACTGCCGTCTTTAAATGTCTGCAAAACACGTTAAAGACCTTCAACCCACCGCAAAGCATTTTCCAAATCTTTTTGGTCAGGATGGGTTCTTTTAATAAACCCCATACCCCCTCCAAAGTATTTCACATATTTATCTTCAGTTTTTACGCCTTTTTCATCCAACAGGCTTCTGATACCCTCCAGCGCGGCCCGGTCGGATTCCCCTCTTCCAAACCATGTTAAAAGTACATATATCTTTGCATCCTGTCCGAACAATCCTATTTTACTGTTACGGATCCATTCCAGCATTTTTTTATGAACACGGCCTCCATACACACCGGAAGCAAACACAACGATCCCGTATTGCGCCGGGTCCACTTTCTTTTCTTGACCAATCACCATCAGTTCCGTACCCGAGCGGGCAGCTATATAGCTGCATATTTTATATGTATTTCCGGATTCTTTAGGGCAAATCATCAACTTTTTCATTCATTCCCTCCTGCCTTCTGTTCATCGGGTTTCTGCGTCTTCATATCGCTTAATTTCAAATCAGGATGAAGGTATGTATATCCGCTTATCACGCCCCCGCCAATTGCATTTTGGGGGCACCAACGGGCGCAGGCCAAGCAATTTTCGCACCGGTGTTTCCAAACCGGATGCCTCTCTTGTATTTCAATATTGGAGGCCGGACATACCATGGCACACGTACCGCATCCGTCGCATGTTTGCTCAACTGTATAGCTTGTATCGCTAAGACGGATCAACGCATCAAATTCCAGGGTTGAAGGAGCGCCTGCAAACCCGGCAACAGCCTTACGGCTTGCATTGCGTACAGCGTGATTAAAAGGTATCATGACGGACTCGAGCAAAAAGTTCGCATGATGGCGGCCTTTTTCTTTCCGCATGATCATCTCTGATATCTTTTTCAGTCTCCCCGATGCCTGTTGCAAAACCTTTTGGGGCTTTTCATATGGTTTTTTAAAAGCGTTCTGCGGCATATGAATCCCAAAACAGGCATCAAGATCCAATCCTCTTTTCTCCATTTTTGCTTTTAGCATGGAAAAAGACAGGCCTGCAGCCCCGCCAAACGTAGCGGCGGCAAAGATGTACGGCCTGCCTTCCGGCACAAGCTTTTCTGCAAACTCCCCCACAATAGCGGGTAATCCCGCATAATATACCGGATATACGATACCAATGATTTCCGCATCACTTTGTACCGCCCTCTCTCGCAAAAAAGAAGCCATGGGAATCAATCTTCCCTCTGTTCTTTCGGCCAGGGCCTTTGCTGCAGCCAAAGTATTCCCGGTTCCGGTGAAATAATAGATCTCCGTTTTCAAATGCAGTCTCCTTTTTTCCAAATAGAATCAGAAGAGCGGGCACATCCGGTCCAATTGATTAGCGGTGGCCGTTTAAAAGCATATTGTTTCAGGATTTTATTTTTTGGGCACTATCTTCCTCCGGGTATACGGCGGTTTTTGCGAATCCGTTTTCTGCGGATGGGTGAAGCTTAAAGAATCATCCTGTTGCAAAAAAAGTTCAGGCCCGTGTACCCTTTCTATCTGTTTGGCGCCTGTATCATTTTCTTCATCGTATACAAAAGTTTCATCATCCGGATTCTCGTATTCTTCTTGCGGACCGTTCGCCTCAGAACCTGAAACATCATCGTCGGTATCTTCCGGTCGTTTCTCCAAAAGCGTTTTTTTGCAGCCCGGCTTTTGGGCGGCAGGTTTGTTTTGCGACAGGAGCTTGATAGCCTGTCCGATCCTCTCTATCGTATCCCCGGCGGTCATGGAATATTCACCCATTTCTCGGGCGGTTATTTCTCCAGCCATTCCGGCAATCATAACGCCCAGCACCGCCGCATCATAAGAATCTTTCCCCTGCGCCGCCAAAGAGGCTATCACCCCCGTCAGCACATCGCCGCTGCCTCCCTTTGCCATGCCCGGGCTGCCTGCGGCAATCAACGTAATTCTTCCCCGGCTGTCGGCTATGACACTCGTACTTCCTTTAAGGACCAGTACTACATCATATTTTTGAACAAAGTTGCGCGCAGCGCCGATTGGGTCTCTCAAAATATCCGCCACCGGATGTCCCGTAAGGCGGGAAAATTCTTTCGGATGAGGAGTTAATACAATACTCCCTGTTTTTTCAAACAGAATATCCGTATTCCGCGCAATCACATTAAGCGCATCCGCATCAAAAATTTTTACAATATCATGCGTAGCCACCATATGTTCAACCAGATCCTGTGTTTCGCCATTTTCCGTAATCCCCGGCCCCACCGCCAACGCCGTTTTATCCTTCATATAGCGGTCTGCCTCATACATTGCATTGCGGGTCAGGGTGTCCATTTCGCCGGAAAGAATTTTGCAGGTCGCTTCCGGCACTGTTTTCTGTACCACGCTAACCACATAATCCACCGAACCAAGCGTGGTCAGCCCTGTTCCCGTCCGAATAGCCGCGCGGGTGGAAAGCACGGCCGCTCCGGCCATGCCTACGCTGCCTGCAATAATCATCAGCCTGCCGTAATCACCTTTATTTGTATCTGCCCGCCGCCGCTCCATCATAAGTTCCGTTGTCATTGAATCATACGCATGTATAACCGCTTCATCCAAAACCGGGCAGCCTTCGTCGAGGCCGATTTCCGTAATCGTAAGATCGCCCGTATACTCTTTTCCGGGATATAAATAATGTCCGGCTTTTGCATATTGGAAAGTCACCGTTGCATCCGCATGAACGGCATCGCCCATAACAGCGCCCGTGTCACCCGAAACACCGGAAGGTATATCCACGCTTACGCAAAAAGCATCCATGCTGTTTATTTTGCGAACCGCTGCCAGCTGCAAACCCGAAACCTCCCGGGCCAGTCCGGTTCCGAAAATCGCATCCACTACGATCCCTATACCTTCATCGTCATATAAGGCATCATCTATTTTATCCTCATCGTGAACAGCAAGGACCTTTCCGTCTATCGACGCCAAAATGTCATAATTGACAAGCGCATCTCCCTTCAGCAAGGCAGGATCACCCAAAAGTACCGTACGCGCGTCAAACCCGCGGGCTAAAAGGCCGCGCGCAACAGCAAAACCGTCCCCTCCGTTGTTTCCCACGCCGCAAAAAACAAACGCGCGCGGCCGCTCTTTTGGAAATTCCTTCAGTATGCGTCCTATCACGCCCAAGGCTGCATTTTCCATAAGAACAACGCCCGGGATCTTCAGTGTATGGATCATATATTCATCAATTCTGCGCATCTGCGCCTGCGTCACTAAAAGCATTTTTACAGCACCTCCATCTCTTCGCTGTACACAAAATTATTCTTCAACGGTCCGCAACTAAGACCTGGGCGGTAGCCAGATCCCCGGTATGCGCAATGCTCACCAGAATATCTACATCTCCCGCCGCCTGGCTCACGCGTCCATAAAGCAGCATATATGGTTTTCCTCCCGCCTCATGCCGCACTTCCATATCCTGAAAAGAAAAGGAACCAACGCCTACGCCCATCGCCTTTAAAAAAGCTTCTTTTGCACAAAAAATTCCGGCTGCGCTCTGCGCGGCATTTGCCTTGGATATTATATATTCACGCTCATACGGCGTAAAACACCGTTCTAAAAAACGCGGATTTTCCATAGACCGCTTTAATCTTGAAATTTGTTCGATATCTACACCTAATGCCCGTATCATGCTGTCTCCTTTGCCGCTTTATAACGGAACCCTATTTTTATGTTTTGCCTGCATCCGCTCTTAAAAATCATCCGTATTTTTTGCGCAGATCCTTTTATGATGCCATCAAGCCTTCTATTTTTGATAAATGTCTTCCCTTGCCGCCAGAACTGCATTCAGCACCGACCGTCGCACAGCTTCCACGCAGGCCACAATCAGGCTGTTCAAATCTGCTTTTTTTTCTCCCACTCCCAATGCAAAGATTGTATCCCCGTCCTGCATCGTATGCGAAGGGCTTATGGAGAGAGCCAACCCGTTGTGTGCGGCCTGTGCAAGCTTAGTTGCCTCATCCTTGGTAAGTAGCGCATCCGTCGCTACGACACCTATTGTGGTATTCAATAAGGAGGCGGGATCCATCCCTTCCATTACCATCCGGCTGGTATTGACATGCTTACCGTTCTTTTTTGCTCCGGCAATAACGGATCCATCCCGCTCTACCACATCGCCTACTGCATTGACCACCATCAGGGCACCCACGCGTATACCGCTCTTAAGGCGGATGCTTGCCGTTCCAACGCCGCCTTTCTGGGCGTTTTCGATTCCCAGCACCTTGCCGACCGTCGCACCCGCACCCGCTCCAAAACTTCCTTGCTTTACTTCTTGCCCAAAATTTCTGCAAGCTTCATGTCCCATATCTTTATCCGGCCTTATTGAGGCGCTCTTATATGCCAAATCAAAAATCACCGCAGCAGGTACAATGGGAACCTTGGCCACACCGGTGTCAAATCCTATGCCTGCCTCTTCTAAATACTCCATCACCCCGGCGGCAGCATCCAGGCCGTAAGCACTTCCACCGGCCAGCATAACGGCATGGATACGGTCCACCATTTTTGCCTGGCCAAGCAATGCCGTTTCTCTGGTTCCAGGCGCACTGCCCCGCACATCTACACCGCAAACAGCGCCGTCGTTAGCCAAAACAACGGTTACCCCTGTACCTGCAGCCTCATCTTGCGCCATTCCAACCTGAATTCCCTGCACATCGGTTATACTTCCAAAATACTCCATGTTATGTCCTCTTTCGCAACAAAAATCAAACCGTGTTCTTTTAATTCCCGTTTACTCGTCACGCATCCGCACCGCACGCCGTATATCGTCCATTTCGAAGCCACGGCCCATCAACGTGCGGAAGACCTTTTGTTTTGCTTTTCCCTCATCCAAATTCCTGTATTTTTCAAATAATATCCGCGCCTGCTCGGCTGCGACTTCTTCAAACCCGCCCATATTTTGCAAAACATCCTGAACAAGCTCCTTGTTGATCCCTTTTTCATAAAGCTTGTGGAAAATGCCCCGGCTGCCCATTCGTGCTTTCAGTTCAGCGGCATAGGTTTCCGCATAGACCCTGTCGTTTAAATACCCTAATTCTATCAATTTCTGCAATGCTTCATTTGATGCTTCATCAGATACGCCTTTCTGTTTGAGTTTTTTGAGGACCTCTCTTTCACTCCTCATCTGATACGCAATATACTTAAGAGATATATCCATGGCATATTTTTTTTCATCGTCTGCCGCTATTTGCTCAAGGTCGAGAGAGGATATATCCATATCTTTTTTAAGGCCATGCTGAAGCGCGGTCTCCAAATAAAGCGCAAAAGCAAAAGCGCCGTCCACATAAATATTGATGCGGTTCTTATTCCTTTTGCAATTAGAAATTTCCGTTATAATCATATTAATATTATATTAGAAAAATTAAAAAATAGATAGTCGCTATTTCTCACCTCGAAAGCACAGAGCCCTTACGAAGCGCCTTTGTTCATATATTTGCATTCTTGGCGGTTCTATTGTAAAATACCTGTGAAATAAGAGGTTATACATGAAAAAGATCTTTGTGCTTATTTTTTCAATAGTATTATTGATATCAGTTCCGCTAATGGCGCAAGCGGCCGATGAGACGGATATTCTTCTTAAAATCGGTTCAACCGGCGATGAGGTTTTTATTGCCCAGCAGCGGCTGCGGGAACTGGGATATTTAAATTTTCGTCCAACCGGCAAATACAGCAGTATGACTTTCGAAGCGGTCCGTCGTTTTCAGCAGAACACCGGCCTCCCGGACGACGGACAAATCGGTAATTCCACCTTAGACCCCCTGCTGTCCACCGATGCCAAGATCGCATCAAAAAATCCGGAATTCAAAGTTATATACGGTCCGCACCTTCAAAACCCCGCTTCATTTGGGGAACTGACGGAATGGAGCAATGTTGATCCGCTTTTTCCTGTTGGGACAAAGGTGTCCATTAAGGATCTGTACAGCGACAGTTCGTTTGAGATGCAACGAACCGGCGGAACCAATAACGCGCGGGTCGAAACCGTTTCGCAATCGGACACGGATGCATTTGTCAATATGTTCGGAGGCGGCAGCACCTGGGAAAAACGTCCCGTATTGGCTACCATCAACGGAATAACCTATGCAGCCTCTCTGTTTGGTGCACCGGATGGAGAAGATTCCCTCGCCGGCAACGGCATGGATGGCGGAACGCAGCTCTTTTTTTACAAAAGCAGTTCGGATCTTTTTTCACTGAGAGATGAAGAACATGCAAATTCCATTCTCAAAGCGGCCGGCGAAATATCTTAAACAAAAACCGCTCCAACATTATTCTTTTTCATTCATAACATGTTGCGCTACATCTGCCGGCAGCAGTGCGCGAATGTTTATTGTTTTGGGCAAATACTCTATGCGCACATTCCGGCCATGCTCGTTAATCAGCGACAGCAAATCTCCCCTGGAATAATCAAGCTCTATATCCATTGGAAACATTTTGGGTTTCAGCGCTGTATCCACAACTGCAAGCAACTCGTCCAATCCCGTCTTTTCCTTGGCAGACACAAAAATGCTCCCACCACAATTGGACAGGTCATCCATCAGCAAATCGGATTTGTTGTAAACATCTATCACGGTCTTTTCCGCCGCTCCCAGGCTTTCCAGGACAGAATAAACCACTTTTGACTGTCGTTCATATTCACGGCTGGACGCGTCAATAACATTCAATAATACATCCGCCTGCACAGTTTCCTCCAGCGTAGACTTAAAAGCGCTGACCAGCTCGTGCGGCAGCTTATTGATAAATCCCACCGTATCGGTAAAAAGAGCAACGGTTCCTGAAGGAAGTCTTACCCGCCTTGACACCGAATCCAGTGTCGCAAACAGCTTATCTTCCGCTATGACTCCAGCGCCGCTCAGCGCATTTAACAAACTGGATTTCCCTGCATTTGTATATCCAACCAGCGCAACGGATTTGATCCGGTTTTTGATCCGTTCGCTTCTGCGCAAATTTCTTTGATCTTCAAGCGCGGCAATTTCTCTTTCCATTTCAAAGATCCGTCTTCTGATACGTCTTTTATCCACCTCAAGTTTTTTCTCGCCCGGTCCTCTCGTACCAATTCCTCCGCCCAGCCTTGATAAAACGATCCCCGTTCCCTCCAGCCTGGGCAAACTATACTTGAGTTGGGCAAGCTCAACCTGCAATTTCCCTTCCCGGCTCTTTGCGTGTTGTGCAAAAATATCCAAAATAAGCATGGTCCTGTCCAAGACCTTGACGCCCAATAATTGTTCCAGATTTTTGGTTTCCAACGGGGTCAGTTCATCGTCCGCAATCACTACGTCGATATCCATGGCGGCAATATTCAAAGCAATTTCTTTTGCCTTTCCGCTCCCAATATAATATGCGCCGTCTCTCTCGCGCGCCTGTATATCTGTAGAAACCACGGTGACCCCAGCCGTATCCGCCAATCTTTTTAATTCCAGCATGCTTTCATCATCGAAATGAATTCCAATCAGCAATGCCCTTTCCGACAAGGCGTGCGTCTCATACAAGGCAATCTGGTCAAGCACCCGTTGCGTAGCATTCAAAATCTCTGCCATCAGAGCGCGGTTTGGAATCGTCTCCATACTGAACGGCCCATAAACCGCCGGCTCATCCAATCGGCTGCCAATAAAGCCAACGCACATTTTTTGAGCTTTTCCGTCGCGCACGGATACCGCCGCCATAGCGTCCAGCTTGGAGGACAGCAATGTAGATATATCCACATCAGAAAGCATGGCGCTCCCTTTCGGGTGAGTATGGATACAACGCACGCCCGAAATACCGCTATAGCCCCGCCTCTTGCGGATATACGGCATTAAAACAGTCTGCTGGTCTCCTATGGAAACATCCAGCACTCTGCCTTCACGCGACAAAAAAACGGAGACCTCCCTTCCTGTTTGAGCTGTGATTTCCGCCATCCGTGCAGTCAGCTCTCCGGATACAAATTCACTGCGCGGCAGCCTGATGTCATATATATGCTCCGCCTGGTCCAAAAGACTTTTTTTAATTCCTTTTATATTTCCGTTAACCAATTTAAGCTCCTGTCGTTTTATTGATCATCCATATAATGTTTTGCCCGCTCGAGCAGCTTCTTTTTTTGATTTGGGACCTTATTTAAAATAACATCAAAAAGAAGAGCTTGAAGAATCCTTCCTAATGCTTCTCCCTCGGCAGCGCCATATGCAATCAGGTCTTTTCCTTTTATGTCCAATGTTTGAAGAGAATAACACTCGTTTTTTGAGAGTATATCCTTTACAATAGTCTCCTGTTTTTGCATATCTTCATCAAACCCTTTTAAAGAAAGCAGCTTTTCAAAAAGAACATCTCCCATCCGATTCATCCAAAGTTTGATTTGCTTTTTCCCGGGAACAATGGTTCTGTTTTTGTAAAAAAGCATTTTTTTCACTTCTTTAATGGTTTTTGCATCATACCTGAGTCGTTTGATAGCATCTATCGCCTTCTCGGTTCCCCTCTGGTCGGCTATAGGTTCAAACAAAAATGCCAGTTTTACGCTTAAATCTTTTTTTTGGTTCATCAGTCCGGCTTTGTGCATATAAAACGGATTCCCCTTAAATTCCGGAAAAAAAACTTCTATTACATCCCGGTAGCTTTGTAAAAACTTATCTGCATCCTCCGACATCAAAAGTCTTGTAAATTCCATGTTGATCCGTTCCGCAGAGATGTTTTTCAACAATTCTTTTTTTATATGGATGCTTTCTTCCGTATCCCTTTCAATTGCAAACCCAAGCTCTGCAGCCAGGCGCAGTGCGCGCAATATGCGCAAAGCATCTTCGGAAAATCTCTTTATTGGATTATTCACACAGCGTATAAGTTTGCATTCAATATCTTTTCTGCCTTCAAAAACATCTATATATCCTTCAAACGGGCTGTAAGCAATCGCATTGATGGTAAAATCCCGTCTCGCCAAGTCATCTTCTATACTCTTTGAAAAAAAAACCGAGCTGGGGCGACGGTTATCCAAATAGGCCCCCTCAATGCGAAACGTTGTAATCTCTACCGGTACGCTTCCCGCAAAAACGGTCACCGTGCCATGTTTGATGCCTGTCGGAATAACTTTATAACCGCTGAAAATCTCCATGACTTGTCCCGGAAGGGCATCCGTCGCGAAATCATAATCAGCAGGAGTTTTCTTAAGAAGAAAATCCCGCACACACCCGCCAACCGCATACGACGCAAACCCATTGTCCTTGAATAACGTAAATATATTTTGGACTTCAGCCGGAAAAAGCATTTTCCCCTCCAGTTCTTTGATGCATTCATTATATCATACCAAAACGTATCCGATAAACAACCTTAAAAGTTCTAAAACCGCTTTGCAGCCGCGCCGTTTACCGCATCCAAAACAGGTTTATATTTTATTCAGTAAATAAAACCGAACGGAGGCCTCCGATGAGTACCGTATTCAGCCAAAAAAAATTCAGAAATGCGGAATTGATTGGACTTCTTGTAACCTGTATATTGGCTCCTTTGTTTCATTTTACCTATGAATGGTCAGCTTCAAATCAATTTATCGGCCTGATTTCCGCCGTAAATGAAAGTGTATGGGAACATACCAAGATTCTTTATTTCCCTTTTTTGTTTTATACGATATTAGAATATTTTGTCATAAAGCCGGATGCAAAAAGATTCTTTGCATCCAAAACAGTTGCATTGGCTTTTCTTCCGGTTGTTATGGTCACTTTTTTTTATACTTATACGGGCATATTCGGAATTGAAAGTCTGGCAATTGATATTGCATCCACTTTTATCTGGCTTTTCTTTGCGTTTTTGATTTCCTACAAACTGTATCTATCCAATTATGACTTAAGCAGGTATTTCGGCTGGTTCATTGTCCTTTTCATAGCAGTCCTTCTCATAGAAATACTCTTCACGCCGTTTCCGCCTCATCTTCCTCTTTTTATGGACTCCCTGACCGGCGGCTACGGCGTTATATAAATAACAAAACACAAAGCTTGTGCCTTTATAAAAAAACAGAACTTCCGTTCTGTTTTTTTCTTGTTTTTAAATGCTCCCTGTCTCCAGCAATTCCAAAAACACATCGCTCAATTCAGGATCAAACTGCTTTCCTGAATATTTTTTTATTTCCCCAACGCATTCATCATAGGAAAGTGCTTTGCGGTAAGGCCTGTTTGAACTCATAGCGTCGTACGCATCTGCCAGAGCAATGATTCGGGAACCCAAAGGAATATCTTTTCCTTTCATCCCTTCCGGATATCCCGTACCGTCATAACGTTCATGGTGATGAAGGACTATATTTGTTACCGCCTTGGCCGGATCCAGCGGCGCAATCAACTCAGCCGCTATGTTACTGTGTTTTCTTATAACGTCAATCTCTCCTTTTGTCAGTTTTCCGGGCTTGTTAATAATAGAATCAGGAATACATATCTTTCCAATATCATGCAGCTTGGCAGCATTTTCAAGATCAAAATATTCACTTGTCATTCCATACATGTGCTCATACATTTTTAAAGAAATTTCCGCCACCCGCTTGGAATGCCCGTGCGTATAAGAATCTTTCGCCTCCAAAAGGTTGGTAAGGGTCTCCAGCGAAGTCAAAAGCAGCTTGTGGTATTTTAACTGAATGTCCTGAAACATTTCTTCCTGTATTTTAAAATCCCGGGCTCTTTTTTCTTCCAGGTTTCTTTTTTCCGTAATATCCTTTGAAATAACGGCCGTTCCTATAAATTTCCCACTTTTATCAATAATAGAGGTGTATGAATTTTCATATGCCCTTTCATTCTTCTTATCAGTCACCATTCTGTGATAACTCAAATTCGGATTTTCTTTAAGATGTTCGATCGCACGCTCTATTTTACCAACCGCTTCAGAAGAATGGCAGTTTAAAACGCTTTTTCCCAATATTTTTTCTTTTTTGATATTTCGGATCTTCTCGGCGGCATCATTAACAAAAACAATGATTCCGCCATCGTCTGAAATGATTATCCCATCACTTAATTGTTCAAATAACGAAAAAATCAATAAATCATTTTGCTGTGAAACGGGCATAATATACTCACGCACCTTCCAAAACAAATTGCATTATCTATATTTTAATACATAATATAGAAAAAATCAAATTTATGGAATTTTCTTACATTTTCTGTATTTCGGCCTCCAAAAAAACAAAAAAAATCACGGATTTTTTCCGGCAGACCAACGGCTGTCTTATTTACAGGTGGTTAATGATGGAAGCATTGTACGCCGCACCGAATCCGTTGTCAATATTCACCACGCTCACGCCGGCTGCACAGCTGTTGAGCATTGTGAGCAATGCGGATATCCCCCCAAAGCTGGCCCCATATCCCACACTTGTCGGAACTGCAATAACAGGCTTGCTGACAAGCCCTCCCACAACGCTGGCCAAGGCGCCTTCCATGCCCGCAACAACAATCACAACCTTTGCGCCTCGGATAACTTCCAGTTTTGAAAACAGGCGGTGTATACCCGCTACACCTACGTCGACAACTTTTTCCACCTTGTTTCCAAGCAAAAGGGCAGTCTCTGCCGCCTCTTCTACGACCGGCAAATCGGAGGTTCCCGCACATACGATGGCAATATAGCTTTCAGTTAAAGTTTGCGTTTCTTTTACAATTGAAATCGTACGGCCAAGCAGATTATACTGCGCGTCAGGAGATAATTTTTTTATCTCTGCCGCCATCTCTTCCGTTGCACGGGTGGCCAGTATATTATGGCCGGTCTCCATCATGCTCATAACAATACGCCTTACCTGCTCAATGGTTTTTCCGGCGCAATAAATCACCTCGGGATACCCTACTCTTATTTCACGATGGCTGTCCACCATGGCGAACCCAAGATCCTTTACCGGCAGGCCCGCCAGTTTTTCCATGGCATCTTCCACGCTGATATCATTTTTCTGCAAAGATTCAAGAAGGCGTTTAAGTGAGTCCTTATTCATGGATTTCCTCCAAATATCGTTTTATTCATACTTCCGGTCCTGTACCCCTTTAAATCCACGGTACAGCAGGCAAATCCGGCCGCCCTGCATTCAGCATCCACCCGGTCCGCAAGTCCGCCGCTGAAAAGCCGGCAGATTTCATCTCTGCCCAGTTCAATTCTCGCCATATCTCCGTGGCATCTGACTCTTACCTGCTTAAATCCAAGCTTTAAAAGATAGTTTTCACACCGGTCGATCATCATCAGTTTTTCACGAGTTATTATGTCTCCATAAGGAAAACGCGTTGCCAGACACGCAAAAGACTGTTTTTCCCATGTTGCCAGTCCCATTTCTCTTGAAAGTTTTCTGATTTCGTTTTTTGTAAGCCCGGCTTCCAGCAAAGGGCTTTTGATGCCCAGTTCATGCAGGGCGCGTATCCCCGGCCTAAAGTCTGAAAGATCGTCCGCGTTCGACCCCTCAATAATAGTCCGTATTCCAAGTATATCCGCCTGATTCCTCATTTTCCAAAACAATGCTTTCTTGCAGATATAGCAGCGGTTTTGGGGATTTCGCACAAATTCGGGAATAGAAAGTTCGTCCGTTTCAATCATAATGTGCGGCGCACCGATTTCTTGAGCAAGCAACACCGCTTGCTCCGTTTCCCGTACCGGATGAATCACGGAACGTGCCGTAACCGCTACTACGTTTTTTTTCCCCAGGGTATCCAGCGCCGCTTTCAACAAAAAAGCGCTGTCAACGCCTCCGGAAAAAGCAACCAGAACATTTTCAAATTCCGCCAGCGCGTTTTTCAGAGTATTTAATTTTTTTAAGGCAACCGAATCATCCTGCATCTTTACCGCTTCTTTTCTTTTTCAAGTAGAACCTGAATCTCCCTATAGACAGCAGAAATCGGCAAAGAATGCTCTAACGCCAATTTTCTGACATCTTCATAGTCCGGCTTTACATTCACCAGTTGTTCTTTAAAAAAGGATTTTTTTATACGTGCCGTTCCATATTGGGTATCAACGGTACTTTGCTCCCTTCTGAGCATTAATTTCTGCACCTTTATTTTCCGCAGTCCAATCGTTGTCGTTTCCGAAAACAACACGCCCATGACCGCCTGCTCATGCTGTCTGTCCGTCAATACGCTCATTTGAATAGCCGGTCGGCCTTTTTTCATAATGATCGGTGTTTTAAATACGTCCAGCGCACCCGCCTTAAAAAGCATTTCTTCCGCAAAACCTATGATCTCGGGATTCATATCGTCAATGTTGGTCTCTAAAACAAATTGTTCATCTTTTTTAACATCTTCAGAGGTTTCTCCAAGATAGACTCTCAATACGTTAGGGACTTCAAACTCTCTTGTGCCCAGGCCATATCCTGTTCTCAATATAGTAAAAGCGGTCTCATCCGTAAACCGGTCAACATTGGATGCGAGAATAGCAGCGCCTGTCGGCGTTGTGGTTTCATACGGCACCAGGCCGGTTTTAACCGGAACCCCGGCAAGCAGCTCGACCGTCGCCGGAGCGGGTACGGGCAAAAGGCCGTGCGCGCATTGCACAAACCCGCCGCCCACCTGAACGGAAGAGGCCTCTATCCGGTCCACATGCAACGCGTCCAGGGCAACGGCTGCTCCTGTAATATCGACAAGGGAGTCCACCGCCCCGACCTCATGAAAATGCACTTCATAAACGGACCGGTTATGTACCTTTGCCTCCGCCCGGGCAATTCTCTCAAACATACCCAGAGCTTTCTTTTGGATATTGGCTGAAAACCCGGCCGCGGCAATTATTTCTTCAATATCTTTCAGCTTTCTATGAGGATGTACGCTGTTTTTAACATTGACCTCAACTCTTGTTCCGGTGATTCCCCTCTTCTGCTCCTTGCGGATAACCATTTCGAATTCATCTTCCAAAGGGAGCTTTGCAAGCTCGCTCCGCATGTACTCTTCGTCTATTCCCAGGTCGAGCAAAGCGCCCAGATTCATATCTCCGCTGATTCCACAAAAACAATCATAGTATAATATCTTCATTCTGCCATCCCCGCTTAAAATATATTTACTCAAAGAGCCCCTGCACCTTTTTCAGTTCCTGCCGAATAGAGATCCCTTGCGGACAGTATTGCTCGCATTGCCCGCAACCCGAACAGTTGGATGCACGCTGGGGGGGATCAAGGCGGAATGAATAAGGCGCTTTTTTATCAAACACATAATAGTCATTATACATGGAAAAACAATTGGGAATATCTACCCCCTGTGGACAAGGCATACAATAGCCGCAGCCCGTACAATTAAGCTTTATTTTTTCCCTTAGCACGTTTTGTATACGATTCCCGGCTCGGATCTCTTCCACATTAAGCGGTCCCGCACCATTCGCAGCGCGCAGATTTTCTTCAAGCTGCTGCATCGTGTTCATTCCGCTTAATACTACCGATACTTCCGGATGATCCCATATCCACCGGAGTGCAAATTCAGGTGCCGATCTTCCCACCTGCCGGAGTGCCTCTTCCGCACTCCGTGGCAAACCTCCGGCCAAAGCGCCGCCTCGGAGGGGCTCCATCACGGCAATGCCCAACCCTTTCTCATATGCATACCGTATCCCTTCTATCCCTGCCTGGTATTCTTCATCCATATAATTAAACTGCACCATGCAAAACGACCATTCAAAGTCGCCTAAAATATCTTTAAAAAGGCTCAGCTGATCATGAAACGAAAATCCTGCATGCTTGATTTTTCCATCCGCAAGCGCATCCTGCAAAAACTTTCCGTAACCGTTTGCTTTAAGAACCGGCCACATAGAAGCGGTAATTCCGTGAATCAGATAAAAATCGATACAATTCGTTTGGAGGCGCTCAAGCTGTTCGTTTAAGATTTTATCCATATCCTCTCTTGTCTGCGCTATCCAGCCCGGCATTTTGGTGGCTATCTTTACTTTTTCCCGATATCCGTCGGCTAAAACTTTCGCCAGAAAAGGTTCGCTGTTCCCTTTTCCCGAAAAGCCGTTTCCATGGTACGGGTACGCGGTATCAATGTAATTTACACCGCGGTCAATCGCACTGCGGATCAAAGCAGCTGCTTTTTCCTCATCTATCTGCGCATTGTCCCCGCCCGGCAATACGGGAAGCCGCATACAGCCGAATCCCAGTATTGAAACCATCTCGTCCGTCTTTCCAAATTTTCTGTATTGCATAAATCCCTCCCGCAGCTTCCAAGTCAAATTGTGATATGACCACTACCAGTATACCTTAAAAACAAAAAGAATTTAATACTAAAAAAACAGCCTGCCTCACAAAACAGTTTTGATGCAGGCTGTTTTAATCGGGATCGTTCCGGATGCGCTTATGGCTGTCGTATTCCTCCAGGTAACGTGCGTCTTCAATCTCCAGATCATATTCTCCCGCGAGGCTTTCCAAGTGATGCCGGAACTCATGCTTGACGGTCGCGTTCAGCTTTTTTTTAAGTTCATCCGGAGGGAGACTTCCATATAAACGCATAAAGGAACCATAATAAATCACAATAAACCGCCCCAAATTCCCTTCACGGTGATACTCTCCCATAATATACAGATCGTCATCCGAGCTTTTCGGATGCATTTTCGCCTCGGGAAGCAATATGATTCCCCCATTCAGCTGCGCAAAAAATTCTTCAGGAAGTTTTGCGGCTATTTCATCCAGCATCTTTTTCATTTCATCTATTGTTACCATTATTGTTACCATATCGTTATCCTGCCCAATATCTGTTGTGCTGCATTATTCAAAAGAAACAATTTTCGTATATCTTCGAAGGCCATATTCTCCGTCATGCGGTGCGCCCGCATACAAGGTGCTCATATATTCGGGGTCTGTTATCCGCACAAATCCGGCCTTGCACATTAGTTCTTCCAATTCGGTGCGTTCTTCCCGGGCACAAAGCAGCGCCATTGTCTGCAAGTGATTTTTTTCCGCTCTTAAAATTTTTAGCACCTCTCTTCGGGGCAGAGGCTTCACCCAACAATTCCGGAATGCAAGCGTCGGTTCAACTTTGCTGTCTTTTATCGCGGTCAAGCTGCACCCCTCCGCTTTATATACTCTTTTCAAATCAAACGCGGACTCCACTTCCAAATTTCTCAGTTTGAGAGTGACCGCCGCCCGGGCCTCTGCGGATTCCGCTCTCGGATATTGCTTGCTTACTGTTTGCAGTATATTTATAAAGTGCTTACAGAAGGCATAAACATCATCCATTGAATCGGTATCCACATAAATCCCCTGACATGAGCTGCACAAAAGTTGCTCGGTGCTGCATATATTATGTGCAAGTTCCGTCAAAGAAGAATGCTCTTTGAATCCCTCCCCGGTAATATACGCAAAGCTTTCCTTATGCCCCCACTCAATAATTCTTACATTCTCCCCCGCCAGCCGGCGAACTGCCCGCACTGCCGGATCACCGCCCCAAACTACAATGCCGTCGGCTGCATCCGCCATTTGCTGCATAGCGTACACGTCATCGGATGGACAGTTAAAAACGTAAATGTATTCCGCAAGCTCCGGGTCAATCTCTATCAATGTTTTAAGCAGAACAGTGGATAGTCCGTCATCTATCCCCGGCAGTTTCAATATATTAACGTTTCCCGCCAAAAGCCCTTCCACTACACTTAAAAAGGGAAGCCCTTCCGCATTTCCGGCAGCAATATGCAAAAGCACACCCAGCGGTCGGATTTCTTCACGTACCGTGTGAGCTTCAAACGGCGCATGAAATTCCCGGATTTGCGTTTCCCCAAGCTCCGCCTGTACTTTGCGGAAAAGGTATTCGCGGCTGAGCATCCTTTTTACTTTAGAAAACTCTGTTTCCGCCCGCTTTGCGTCCATCCCACACTCCATCATTATAGGAAGATGCTCTTCTTCGTTCAGCATTTTAGAAAGCAACTCGCAGCTCTTAATGATTCGCTCGGTTCTTGGGAAGTCTTTACTGAGCGTTGCCCGTGTCATATCGCAAAGCCGAGACAAGATTTCCCTGTTTTGGGCCTGCTTCATTTCTTTTCCTTTCACCAGATTCATTGGCCTGCCTCCAATATTTCTGCCGCACCGGCAGCGCACGTTTTAATCTCACTTACTCCTGCCCGCCCCAGCACCTCAAAAAAGGGAGAATCTATTCCGCATCCACACATCTGTCCATCATGCATTACTGCCAAATCATCTGTCACAACACTTGTTAAAGGCATACTTCCCACCAAAGGTGTAACAAAACTCAAAAGCCCGGCTTCTCCGTACGGAACAGGCATGAGCGTATCAACATCACGGATAATGACACGGCTGTACACAGGAACATGAAAATGGCGGCACCGGCATGCACAGTACGCTACCGGGTGTTCAACCGCGCTGAAAAACTCTTTGCAACGCTCCCCCCGTATGCCCAGCGTATTCTCAATCAAAGCATACAGTTCGTCTTTTTTAACAGCAAGCGCTCCCGTCTGCTTCCATCCTCCACCCATCAGCACCTTGGAAAGGCGGTTTAACCGGAGGCGTATTCCATCTTCCTCCAACGAACGAACCAAAAAATACATATATCCCGGAAAGCCTACAAAGCGCACCGGAATTTCTGTTTTTGCCCAACGCATAAGCGTTTTTTTGATCCCGTCAATATTCAGAACATATTTCCCGTCCGCCCACTTTAATGCGTATTCACGGTGCAACGCAGGCGCAAATTTCGTTGTGCCGTACGCCGTCTGTGCAGCGCCGGTCTGTTCGGCTCCGGCGGGCTCAAATCCAAGAACAATATAATTTACGGGAATAGGCGAAATGACATGATGGTACCCAAAGGTCCTGAAAACCATCCGCATTCCCAGGCGGTAAGTTTCTTCATCCAGGGCAATCCGGCTCCTTTTACCTCTGGTGCCCGAAGACGTTGCCCGTATTTTGATCTGTCCTTCATCCATAGAATAGATTGAATGAGATTTAAAAAAAACCGTAGGCAAAACCGGCACTTTATATAAATCGTTTTCGGATAACAATTCTTTCAAATCAAACGCTTCTTTTTTCAGTATCTGTGCATACTCGGGACAATTGTGTGCATGAAACGAAATATTCTGCCGGACGGCATTTAAAAAGAGTTCCCGTGTGCCGCTCAGATCGTATATTTTTTTTGATTTGAATAATTGTCCGCGGTAATCCATACCCTATCCCACCCATATAACGATTTTTTGCCGCAAGGTTCTAGTACTCTTTTTCCATATTTTTAATTTTATGATACAGCCAGGTATTCACCGGGGTCTCTACGCCGTATTTTTGGCCCAGCGCCACAACCGTTCCGGCAAAAAGGTCCACTTCGCTGGCACGCCTTGCTTCCACATCCTGACGCATGGAAGGCTTTCCGCTTGGATCCAGGTTATCTAATATTTCAAGCCAGTAGCGCAGGTCTTCTTCGCCCAAATATACCTTTTCTTTTTTTGAGAGCGCAATCACTTCTTTCATAGCCGCAATCATTGTTTCCCGCGCCTCTCCATCCGCCTGTATATCTCCGTATGAGGTCCCGCAAACTGCAACCGTTTGGTTGACGCCCACATTCACCATCAGCTTTCCCCACATCCTTTTATTCATATCCTCAACCAGTTCAAAAGGAACCTTGGTCCGCTTAAAAAAGCGCTGTACCCTCATCATATTATCCCGGGTCCCTCGTCCGGCCCGTCTTCCGAAACAGATCATCCCCATATTGGAATAGCGCATGCGGTTTCCTTCCTTCACCGCATCCATTCCCTGGGCCACACAATCCAGGACCCGTCCCTCACCGTAAGCCTCTGCAATGATCTGCTCGCTGGTGATCCCGTTCAACAAAGACAGCATCACGGTATCATTGCCTACCTGCCCACTCACAGCCCGCACCGCATCTGCAAGACCGTTATATTTGACGGCAAACAAAATCAGGTCGGCAGGTTCTTCTTTTTCTTCCGGAAGCATATACCGAAAATCGCAGGGATCTCCGTTGCAATAAACCCCTTCGCTTTTATACCTGTCAATACGCTTTTTGTCTGCAATCACTCTTAAATCTTCTTTGGGCATGTTTTTTCTCATTTGATTTCCAAATAATATTCCAAGAGCGCCCAATCCAATAATAGAAACCGTTTTAATTTCCATATGATGCCTTTTCCTTTTTGTTTTATAGTATTGTTATTGTATCATAAACAAAACCTCCCTTGCATTCAAAAAAAGAAAGACCTTTTTAAAAATCCTTCCAAGCTTACACTATCTGCCCTGATATCGTTTTTCGGACGTATGCAAAACTCTTCCCCTGCATGCCTGTCTGCTGTTGAAATAAAGAATGCTTATTGCTATAATAAATACATTATAAATAAAGGCGTTTTCATGATAATCGCCAAACAAAAGCGAGGTGCACAGTGGGACAGGTTTATATCAAAAATGCTTATGTCGTTTCAATGAACAAAAATAACCAGGTCTTTAAAAACGGCTGCGTTCTTGTCGAAGACGATAAGATCAAAGCTGTTGGCAAAATAGACGAATCAACGCTCCATCCGGATGCAGAAGTCATAGACGCCCGGGAAAAATACATATTGCCCGGCTTGGTCAATACGCACGTCCATACCTCACAGCAACTAGGGCGCGGTCTTGGCGACGATGTCAACCTGCTCACCTGGCTCCATGAACGGATCTGGCCCTATGAAAGCAATATGACCGAAGAAGATTCCTATATGTCCACGCTGCTTTGCTGTTTAGAGCAGATACGGGCCGGTGTAACAAGCTTTGCGGAACCGGGCGGGCAGTTTGTCGGCGGCATGGCAAAAGGCGTCAGCGAAGCCGGCCTGCGCGCCAAGCTTGCAAAGTCCGTAATGGATACGGGCGAAGGATTGCCTTCAGTGTGGCAAAAAACCAAACGTGAAGAACTGGACCAGCAGGTGGAAGATTTTAAAAAATACCACAATACCGCGGACGGCCGCGTTCAGGTATGGTTCGGCCTGCGGACCATCTTTAACAATTCAGATGATCTCATCATAGAATCCAAAGAACTTGCAGACAAGTATAATGTCGGTCTCCATATGCATGTAGCGGAAGTTAAAGATGAAATTGATTATACCATGGAAAAATACGGCGAACCCACGGTCACCCATTTAAACCGGCTGGGCGTTCTAGACAAAAACTTCCTGGCCGTACACACGGTCTGGCTGACCGACGAAGAAGTCGCCATGTTCCGCGACCACGATGTCAAAGTTTCGCATAATCCGGCGGCAGCCATGCGCGTGCTTGGATTTGCCAAAATCCCTAAAATGTTTAAAGACGGTATTTGTGTCACCATCGGTACAGACGGCGCGCCTTCCAGCAACCGGATGGATATGGTGGATGAAATGTGGCTCACTTCTCTCATCCACAAAGGCTGGCGTCTCGATCCGACCGTTATGAAAGCGCAGGAAATATTGCAGATGGCAACCAAATACGGTGCGCGCGCCCTGATGGACGAAGGCCTTTACGGCAGTCTGGAAGAAGGCAAAAAAGCGGATTTGATTATCATTAACCCTAACTCCGCTTCCATGCTTCCGCTGCACGACCCGATCGCCAACCTGGTAACGGCCATGCATTCCTCCAATGTGGAAAGCACCATGTGCGACGGAAAATGGCTCATGAAAGATCGCAATGTCCTATCGCTGGACGAACCTTCAATCCTAAAAGAAGCAAAACGGCATGCCGCCGCTATCTATAAGCGCGCCGGCATCCGCCTCCCGGACCGTTTTCCAACTATAGAACTATAACCCGCTCATTCCGGAAACACGTTTCTTCTTACAATAAAAAACGCCTTACAGGCGTTTTTTTAGAATGTGAAACGTTTTTTCATCGGTCTTCTCTGAAATACGGCCTCCCCAGCCAGCTTGGCGCGGCATTTTCCTTTTTGCGGCTGAACGTTGTAATAACCAAAACCACAATCGTCATGATATACGGCAGCAAATCAAGTATCTGTGACGGAACGGATATCTCCACCCCGCCTATTTGCAGCGGCACATTCTGCAGTTTATAAGTCAGCCCCCGCAGCGCCCCAAATAAATACGCTCCGAAAATCGCTTTTCTGGGATCCCAAGTAGAAAAAATAACCAATGCAATCGCAATCCAGCCCATACCGGCCGTTACCGATTCCTGCCACCTGGGCACAATAAGCAATGTCAGGCACGCACCCCCTATTCCGCAAAGAACACCGCCGATAATAATATGTACATATTTATACAGCGTAACATTGATCCCTGCCAGATCGGCCGCTGAAGGATTTTCACCCACTACGCGAAGCGCAAGCCCATAACGCGTTTTGTTCAGATAGACCCACACCACTACAGCGGCAATCAGTCCAAAATAAATGTAGAGGCTCTGCTGAAAAAGAGCTTCCCCCAAAAAAGGAATATTTGCAAGTCCCGGAATAGATTTGGGCCCCATGGATTCAATAAATTCGGGACTCAAGGTAAGGTTTCCCAGGCTGTTCCCCAAAAGATTGGCAAGTCCGGTACAGAAAATCGTCAGCGTAAAACCGGTAACGGTTTGATTTGCCCTGAACGTTACCGTCAGAATTGCAAAAATAAGCGCTCCCAGTCCTCCGGCCAGTCCGGCTACCACAACAGCCAAAAGCGGGTTTCCGGTATTATAACCAATAAAGAATCCAAAAGAGGCGCCCATGATCATCATGCCTTCTACACCCAAATTCAAGTGCCCGGCTTTTTCAGTAATGATCTCGCCCAATGTCGCATAAAGCAAAGGCGTACCCATAATAATAGCTGTCTGGAAAAACAATGCAACATCTGAAACACTCATCTTTCCACCACTCCCTTTCTACCCGGCTTCCAAACAAATTGGTATGTGGAAAAAAATTCGCTTGCCAAAATGAAAAACAGGATCACGCCCTGAATGATATTCGCCATAAAATACGGAACACCCAAAGAAATCTGAATATACGCGCATCCCTGAAGCAAAACAGCCATCAGTACCGAAACAATAAATACGGATGTCGGTTTGAGTTTTCCAAGAAATGCAACAATGATTGCTGTAAAGCCCCATCCGTTGGACAACTGGTACGTAAGAGAATTTTCAATAGCGGAAGCCTGTATGAATCCCGCAACACCGCAAAGCCCGCCGCCCAGTACGACCGCAATAATCAAAAGGCGGGTTGTATTGAAGCCCGCATATTTCGCAGTTTGCACGTTTTCTCCCATTACGTTCATCCTAAAACCGGTTTTTGTTTTGCTGATCAGAATATATACCGCCACCAAAGCGGCAACCGCAATGACCCATCCGATATGCACGCCTAAAAAGTCGGGCAGTATCGCATTGTCGGAATAGCCCGGCATAGTGGGATAGCCCATCGAATTCGGGTCTTTCCAGGGGCCGAATTGCAGATAAGCAACAATTTTTATAGCAACATAGTTCAACATCAGCGTTACCAGCGTTTCATTGGTCCCCAGTTTTAATTTCAGCAGTGCCGGCAACAGGCACCACAATCCTCCGCCGATCAAAGCGGCTACAAACATCAGCGTCAGTAAAAGCGGAGCCGGCAGTTCCGGGTTATTAAGCGCGACTGCGGTGGCCGCCAAAGCGCCCATATAAAACTGGCCTTCCGTTCCAATGTTTATAAATTGCAGTTTCAGGCAAAGCGTAACACCAAGCGCCATCAAAAACAAAGGTACCATCGTTTGTATGGTTTCTTTAAAACTGTATGCGCTGCCCAGGGATCCTACCACAATTTCTTTATAGACCTCCACCGGATTGTAATTTAGAATCAATATGACCAGCGCGCTGACGCCAAGTGCAATGCCGATGGAGAGAAAGCGCTTGCCCCAGCCGGACCCGGATTCTTTTCTTTTTACAATGCTAAGCATGCGCAGCCTCCTTTGAAACACCCGTCATCATCAATCCTATTTCATTTTTCGTAATGGTTTTCGCATCCACAATGCCCATGATCTTTCCCGCATGCAGGACTGATATACGGTCGCAAAGATTCATTAACACGTCCAAATCTTCTCCAATAAACAATATCCCCATGCCCTTGCACTTTTCTTCGTTTAAAACATCATATACAAAATTCGTCGCGCCGACATCCAGTCCCCTCACGGGGTATGCTGTTATAATAAAGTCGGGGGCCATTTCCATCTCCCGTCCCAAGAGGACTTTCTGGATGTTCCCCCCGGATAGATTCTTCACAGCCTGCGCCGGCCCCGAGGCGCTGATTTCATATTTCCCTATGATTGCCTCAGTCTTTTCCCGCCCCTCCCGGCTGTCCAAAAAAATTCCCTTCGTTTCGTCAATGCTCCTCAGCATGACATTATCCGTAATACTGAGGCCTCCGGCCAGGCCCATATTCATTCTGTCCTCCGGCACAAAAGCAATTTTTATTTTTTCTTTATTAAGCCGGCGCGGAGACATCCCGGTTATCTCCCTCCCTCTCAGCAGTATATGGCCGGATTTTATTTTTTGCAGTCCGGTGATTGCTTCACATAATTCCTTTTGTCCACTCCCTGCGACACCGGCTACGCCGTGAATCTCGCCTTTATTGACCGTCAGTGAAACTTGATCCAAAAGACGTTTTCCCTGTTTGCTTTCCACTACCAGGTCCCTAACTTCCAACTGCACGGCCTGCTCTTCCCAAGAAGTAGGTGTACAGGGGATGTCCAGCGAAATCGCCTTTCCTACCATTTTCTCAGTCAGTTCCTGCTGTGTCGTTTCAGCCGTTACCAACGTGCAAAGCGCCTTTCCTTTTCTGAGAACCGTAACTTTGTCACTGACTTCAAAAACCTCGTTCATTTTATGGGTAATCAGCACAATCGCACAACCCTCGCATTTCATCCTAACCAGGGTTTCAAAAAGCAGGCGCGATTCCTGCGGCGTAAGGACCGAAGTCGGTTCATCTAAAATCAGGACGTTGACTCCCCGGTAAAAAACTTTTAATATTTCTACTGTCTGTTTTTCTCCAACAGAAAGTTGATACACTTTTTTGTTCGGATCAACTTTAAAACCGAGCGTATCGGACAAATCATTGATCTTACTGTTTAATTTTTTGGGATGAATAAATGCCTCTTTATCTACACCCGCGGTTATATTTTGGGCGACACTCAGCACTTCAACCAACTGAACATGCTGGTGAATCATTCCGATGCCCGCGCGCAAAGAATCGGCAGGCGAATAAAATACCGCTTCTTTTCCGTCAATAAATATCCTGCCCTCATCCTGCGAATAAACGCCGGTCAGAATGTTCATCAGCGTCGTCTTTCCGGAGCCATTCTCTCCGAGCAACGCATGGATTTCTCCTTTATAAATCTCCAAATCGATGGATTGGTTCGCCTGAACCTCTCCAAAAGACTTTGTTATGTTTTTTAGCTCAATATAAGGCTTTTCCAACATAATAACTCCTTATAATACGGCTTTCCCACCCAACGTCTTCAGGCGCAAATCATTTGCGCCCCGCATTGTCCTGAATATTTCAGGGCCAATAATGAAGCTTGGGGAACCCGCTCTGCAGATTCCCCAAACACACTTCATCTATTTATTTAAGAACCGGATACAGATCCAATCACGCCTTCAACAAACCAATCCAGCGTCAATATTTCCTCATCCGTCATCGCTGCGCCTTCCGCAACGCGTACCGTCCCCTCATTGTCCTTGATTTCTCCGGCAAAGACATCTAGCGAACCATCAATAATCGCTTCTTTTGCGGTGGAAACAGCCTCTGCCGCGCCTTCCGCATTATTATCCGTCATTTCGTCAATGTCTACTACCCCGGAATCCAGGCCAAAGAACTGGAATTCGCCGGTCCATGTTCCATCCATAATCTTCTGGACATCATTGGTATAGTAGTTCGCCCAATGGAAGATCGGAGCGGTCAGATAAGCGTCCGGAAGAACATCGCCGCCCGGCGAACTGCAGCCGATTGCATAAGCGCCTTTTTCAGCCGCCGCTATCTGTGCATTCATAGTATCCAGATAGGCGATGATCACATCGCAACCGCTGTTTACCAGCTCCAGTCCCGCTGTTTTCTCAGCGACCGGATCATACCAGGAATTCGTCCATTTCACTTCAACCGTTGCTTCCGGGTTTACCGAACGCACGCCCAATGTAAACGCATTTACCTGAGAAACAACTTCGGGAATCGGGAAAGACACAACATAACCGATCTTATTGGAAGCCGTCCTGTATCCCGCTGCAATACCGGCCAGATACTGGGACTGGTACAATCTTCCCATATAAGTCGCAAGGTTAGTGCCCGTTACCGAACCGGTCGCATGATTAAAATACACATCCGGATACTCTTCGGCCAGTTTCTGCACATACTCTCCGTATCCGTAACTGGTCGCATAAATCACATTGTACCCCTGCTCAATCAAATCGCGGACCGCTTTTTCAAACTGGGCGGTTTCCGGAATATTTTCCAGATACGTGGTCTGGATTCCCATTTCTTCAACGGCCTGCCTGCCAAGGTCATGCGCGTAAGAATATCCTTCTTCGCCGATTGCGCTGCCATAAATAAATGCAACCTTCATGTCCTCTTTAGAGATAGCCGGAAGGCCGCTTGCCGTAGTTCCCCCGGCAGATGCTTCCTCACTTGCGGCTTCTCCGCTTTCGGCGGGAGCGGCAGATTCGCTCGTTGTTTCGCTTGCGGCCTCGCTGCTTTCGGCAGCGGGGGCAGAGCTGCAGCCTGCCAGCAGGCTCATAGTCAGCAGAATCGCCAGCACCAACGAAATCAATACTGTCTTTTTCATTTTTTCTCTCCTTTTATTTTTAATTTTGCACGCCCGTATTAAGGCGTGTTTGGCATAAAATTGTAAATCCAAATCAATACTCTGTCGCCCGGTTACTGCAATTCAATCACCGGATCAATCAGAGCAAAACGCTTCACGTCAAACAATCCCTGGTCCGTGATTGCAAGATCAGGAATAAAAATCAACGTGATAAACGAAAGCGTCACATTCGGTGAAGAAAGAAGGCATCCATGCGCTTTTAAATCTTCAATCATTTTTTTCAGTTCCCCTGCGACGGCTTCTCCGCTCTCCAGTGAAAGAAGGCCGCAAACAGGTAAGGGAATCTCCTGCACGACTTTGCCTCCGCGCGCATACACGATCCCTCCGTTCAAAGCTGCAATCCGCTCCACAGCTACAGACATGTTCTGAGGATCGCACCCCACCACGGAAATGTTATGGTGGTCATGTCCTACCGACAGAGCGATCGCCCCTTCCTTGAGGCCGACGCCGTGAATAAACGAACGTCCGATACCGCCGTTTTTTCCATACCGTTCCACACAGGCTATATGGAGGATATCGTTTGCGATATCCGGCACAATCATTCCTTCCCGTATTTTCAGGTCTGCCTGCATGGTATCTGTAAGCAAAGACGTTCCGGATGCACCGATCACCCAAACTTTTGCGCGACTTTTCTCTTCATCAACACGGATCACCAGATCCCGGGGAGCAATTTTATTTTTCAGAAAAACCGTTTTAAGCAAATTATCGCTGTATCTCGGCTCAGGCAGATCAACGGCAAGTTTCATATCATCAACCACAAGCTGCCCTTTGGAAATAACCTTTTTTACCCTGCATGCTTCCAAAGAAGAAAGAAAAACAATATCTGCAAATTTTCCGGGCGTTATGCTGCCTGCCTCGTGATCTATTTTTAAACTTTCGGCAGGGTTCAGCGTCACCATCTGGATCGCCTGTACAGGCGGAACTCCGGCCTTGACCGCCATTCTTACCTTGTGGTCCAAATGCCCATGCCGGTCAATATGCAGCGCGTCTATATCATCGCTGATCATACAGACATGTCTGGTATCCACTTTGTCTTCCGTAATTATTTTAATGCATGCTTCAAGATCAGCGGAAGCGCTGCCTTCCCTTATTAAAACACGCAGCCCCGAACGTAATTTTTCGAGTGCTTCGGTTGCATTCGTGCTCTCATGGTCAGAGCGTATCCCCGTACCTGCATACGCATTTAACGGCGCGCCACTAAGAGCCGGGGCATGCCCCTCTGCCGTCTTTCCTTTTTGTTCGGCCATTTTCAGTATTTCTTCCGATTGCGGACTTTCCGCAAGAATCGGCGGCACCAGAACCTCGGCCAGGCCAACCGCTTCCGGCAGTTCTAAAAGGTCTTTGATCATACCGGCATGCAAAACGCTTCCGATCGTCTGCAGGCCCGTTTCTTCTTCCATGAAAGAAGGAACGGGATAATACAGGCGAACAGGCACTTTTTTTGATTCAGCCAAAAATTCTTTCATCCCTTCAATCCCGGAAACAATTGTCACTTCCATTAAATCGCTGGCCACCGCAGTCGTTCCACGCCGGACCACCATTTTGCTGAACTCCGTATAAGTCAGCATGCTGCTCTCAATATGGATATGCGCGTCAATAAAGCCCGGAGCCAAATAATACCCTTCCGCGTCAATAAAGCGGGTATCCGGTCCCGGCATACCGTCGGGCAAAGGTCCAATGGAAGCAATCCTCTCTCCTTTTATCGCAATATCTGTTTTATAAATTTCCCCGGTCATTACGTTGACCAGCATGCCGTTTCGAATAATGATATCCGCGCTTTCTTTGCCCAGCGCAACCCGAATCAGGGTTTTATCCATCGCCATTCTCTATTTCCTTTCTTACTCTATAACCTCTATCACCGGATCGAGAACTTTCTGATTCAGAACATCAATAAATCCGACATCCGTAACCGCATATTCGGGAATTGCCGCCAAAGATATGAAAGATAAAAACATAAACGGAATCGGAATTTCACATCCAAGTTCGTGGATCAGCGCATTCATTTCTTTTTTCTTTACCGCAAGTTCTTCTGCGGACAGGTCGGACAAAAGTCCCAAAACAGGAAAGGCAACTTCTTTTAAAACCTTGCCATCCCGGACAACAATCTGTCCCCCCTGTAAATCAGCCAGACGATTAACCGCAACCGCCATATCCTCATGATTTTCACCCATAACAATTATGTTATGATTATCGTGGCCAACGGAAGATGCAATCGCACCGGCTTTCATTTTAAAACCGCCCATAAAAGCCTTTCCAATGTTACCGTTCTTTCCATACCGTTCCAGCTGTGCAATGTATAAAACATCCTGGTCCGCATCACTGCATATGACGCCGTCCCGGACCGGCACGGTCGCTACGCGCCCCTGTGTAATAGGAATCCAGGGCAAGGTATCCATAACCTGTACCTTTGCCTGTGTGGCGGAGCCGGAAACCCTTATCTGAAAACTTTCTGCCGTTATTTTATTTTTTAAATGTACCGTATTCAATAAAACAGGATCATGATGCGCCAGAGGATAGTGTACAAGCATTTCTTTATCATTAAGAACCTGCCTGCCGCCCGCGATCACGGAAACCACGGCAAAATCGTCCGGCCCGTTCGTAATATTGATATCCGCGCGCTTGCCGGGCGCAAGGCCGCCGATTTTATTATCCAGATTAAAAGCACGCGCAGCATTCAGCGTGACCATTTGTATCGCCTGCACAAAACCGGCGCCCTGCTGAAGAGCGGTACGCACTGCATCGTCCAGGTGCCCCCGTTCGACGGCATCTACGGTATGCAGATCATCCGTCACAATACTTACGCGGGATGTATCCAGTTTGTTTTCCAAAATAGGTTTTATCAGTTCCTTTAAGCTGCGCGCTGCCGACCCTTCGCGCATCATTAGATGCATCCCGTTTCTCAGCCTTAACAGCGCGTCTTCTCCTGAGATCGCCTCGTGATCCGTACTGACGCCGGAAACTGCACAGGCATTAAACATCGGGCCTTTCATTTCGGGCAAATGGCCCTGCAGCGACTTCCCCTGCGCAAGGGTATATTCCATAGAATCCATCAGCTCGGGAAATTCTGCCAAAATATACGGGCCCACACATTCGGATAGCCCAACGGAATCGGCGCGTCCAAGGGCTTTTTGAATAACCTTCAAATCAAAATGTCCTCCGCTCGTTTCAAAGTTCGGAGAAAACGGAACATGGGAAGGTACGACAAAATAAATTTTCAGGTCTGTTTCTTCAGCTTCCTTTAATACGGATTCAATTGCCTTAAGCCCGCCGACAACTCCCACCTCATGCATATCCGCAAATATCACAGTGGTTCCGTGAGAAAGTACAAGCTCAGCAAAAGACCTGATCGAAAGGCTCGTGCTTTCCGGATGGATATGCCCGTCAATAAAACCGGGGACAATATATTTCCCCTGTGCATCGACAACCGTGGTTTTGTCCCCGACAGTATAATCAATATCGCCTACCGCTACAATCGTATCTCCGCAAACCGAAACGCCTCCGGGATATATTTCGCCGGAATACACATTAACCAAAAGGCCATTTGTGACCGCCAGATCTGCATATTCCATTCCCTTTGCAACTGCCAAAGCTCTGCTTTTCATATAAGCGACCCCTTTTAATTGATTTTGCATTTTTGCCAGCGGCAACATGCAAATTATATGTGTATTATTATACATTATTTTTTAAAATAATCATATATGAAAAAGTGCAAATTTCTTAAATAAAATAAAGCGGCGTTTACACTTTCGTATAAACGCCGTTGTTTTTCTGACTATTTTGTTCACTATTAAAATACCATTCAGCGCCGGTATTGTCAAACAAATTTTTAGTTTGTCTAAAAAATATTATTATGATTATGCAATCTTTTAAAAATGATTTTTCAAAAATTATAAGCAAAAGGTCAGAACATTCATTCTGACCTTTTGCTTATAATTTCCAATCATACGAACTTTTCGATGCCTTCCAAAGATGCAAGTTCTGCCTTCCAAAGATGCAAGTACTGTCTTTCCCGGTGTAACCCACGCAAGCCTTCCTGCTGTCATTCTTCATGTCCGTACAATTTTCATGGTGACCCATCGGCGATTCGAACGCCGGACACCTTGATTAAAAGTCAAGTGCTCTACCGACTGAGCTAATGGGTCAAATATACGTGGCTGGGGTGGCAGGATTTGAACCTACGAATGCGGGAGTCAAAGTCCCGTGCCTTACCACTTGGCTACACCCCAATAAAATGTATGGGGTGAGTAGTGGGGCTCGAACCCACGACCTCCAGGGCCACAACCTGGCACTCTAACCAACTGAGCTATACCCACCATGTACTCCCCTTTGTCCTGCTTGGGGGCCCTGTCAAATTGGCGCGCCTGCAGGGACTTGAACCCCGGACACACGGCTTAGAAGGCCGTTGCTCTATCCGCTGAGCTACAGGCGCAAATTCCCAAATCTCCCCGCCAGTATGTCCAAAATTTCATGTGGCTCTTTGGCTGACAGTTACAAATTATAGCATCGCACAATTAAAAAGTCAACCAATTTTATTTAAGAGAATCGGCATTTTTTCAATCCAAAAAAACAATCTTGGGGACCACGCCAAAATCACCAATCAGCAACCGTGCCGCCGAAGGCAGTCCGGCGCGCGGTTCAGCTACGCTTCCCGGATTAACCATCCAAATTCCGTCCTCAAATTCACAGTAGGGCATATGTGTATGTCCAAACAAAATCGCTTTTGCTTCATTTTCCTGGGCATAATACAAAAGCCGGTTCACAGAATATTTAACCTTCAGCTGATGGCCGTGCGTCAAAATGATTTTTTGTCCGCAAATAAAAATTTCCCGAAAATACGGCTCGTCTGACATAAGGTCACAATTGCCGCGTACACGCATTACCTTGGCGCAGCTGTGTTCCGCAATATATTTTGCATCGCTGTCGTAGTCGCCCAGATGGAAAATATATTCCGTATCGCCAAAACGGTCCAGTGCTCGCTGTATCGCGCTGAGTTTTCCGTGGGAATCCGAAAGCGCCAGCGCATGAACAGACTTAGGCATGGAGTGCTTCTTTAATTCCTGCCAGCGCGCGTGCGCGGTGGCTGATCTTGTTTTTAATATCCGCGTCAAGCTCTCCAAATGTTTTGCAGTAGCTCTCTACATAAAACAGAGGGTCGTAGCCGAACCCGCCTTCGCCGCGTGGTTTGGTCAGTATATCTCCATACACCTCTCCCTCAACATGCATCAGTTCGTTCCCCGCGCGCGCCATCACCATGGAACAGACAAATTTTGCCTGCCGCTTTTCAGGATCAATTTTTTTAATCAAGTCAATCAGTTTGTTATTGTTTTTTTCATCCGTTGCGTTCTCTCCGGCAAACCGCGCGGAATAGATGCCCGGTGCACCGCCAAGTGCATCCACGCACAGGCCCGAATCGTCCGCCAGCACGTCGCAGTCCACCATTTTGCTTATCGTAACAGCTTTTTTCAGTGCATTTTCATAAAAACTGCTTCCATCTTCAACAACGTCTATCTGGATGCCCGCATCTTTCAAAGAAAGGATTTCGCTATAAACGCCGTCCAATATTTTTTTGATTTCGCGTACTTTTCCCTGATTATTCGTTGCTATCAGCAGTCTGTTCATCTTCTTCCCCCCGGTTTTCCTCATTATTGTCGGCTTCTTCTCCCAAAACCCGCACGCTCAATCCCAATGCTTCTTTTTGTATTTTTATAATCTCATCAATCCCGCATTTGCACATATTGACGAGGGTCGCAAATTCTTTCTGGGAAATCGTACGGTCTTCCCCACTCACTTGTATTTCAGCAATCCCGCCGTCTTCAGTTGCTACCATATTCATATCAGCCTGTGCGCGTGAATCTTCCATATAACAAAGATCCAAGAGAGGGACATTGTCCACAATTCCCGCACTCACTGCCGCAAGCGGGTTTAAAACAGGCGATTTTGAGAAAATCCCCTCCCGTATTGCCCGGTCCACACACAGACAAAGCGCCACAAACGCTCCCGTAATAGAAGCGGTCCTCGTTCCTCCGTCCGCGCAAATCACATCACAGTCTATGTAGATCGTCACTTCGCCCATCAGCTTTGTGTCCAGCACGCTTCTAAGTGCCCGCCCTATCAATCGCTGTATCTCCATACTGCGGCCGTCCGCTTTGATCTTTTCACGCATTTTCCGTTTTGGACAGGAGGCGGGCAGCATGGCATACTCGGCGGTCAGCCAGCCTTTCCCGCTGTTTTCCAAAAAAGGCGGGACGCTGTTTTCCAGCATAGCCGTGCAGTATACCTGCGTCTTTCCAAATTGAACCGAAGCGCTTGCATATGCGTTTGGCATAATGCCCGTCTTAATGGTAATCCGCCTCAGTTCCATATCTCCCCGTCCGTCTATCCTCATATTCTATCTGTCCCTTCTGCGCTTTTACTTTATTTTGAAGTGTAGCACAATTGCCCCATCCATTCAACCAAAGATGCTTTTTTGCACAAAACTCCTTTTCACCGCAATTGCATTTTTTCCGCTGCTGCGGTATGCTATTTACACTCAAGAAAGTCAGAAGGAGAAAAATTCATGGCCCTGGACGGACTCACCCTTGCAGCCTGCGTAGCAAAACTAAAAGACATTCTTCCCGATGCAAAGGTTCAAAAAATTCTCATGCCGACCCGGGAAGAGGTTGTATTATCCTTATATACAAAAGCACGCGGAACTTTTCGGCTTGCCTTGAATGCCGATGCGGGCAACTGCGCCGTCTATTTAACGGCTAATGCTAAATCAAATCCTAAAACCGCTCCGGCTTTCTGTATGCTCCTTCGCAAACATCTCTCGTCTGCAAAAATCACGGCCGTGAGCCAGCAGGGGCTGGACCGTGTATTCATTCTTTCTTTTGAAGCCAAAGACGAAATGATGCATAAGACCAGCCTTCAGCTGATTGCTGAAATCATGGGGAAGCATTCCAATATTATCTTAGTTCGTGAAGGACGCGTTTTGGACTCTATCCGCCGGGTATCGGTAGATATAAGCTCTAAACGTCAGGTCCTGCCGGGTTCGGCATATACGCCCCCGCCTACCGAACAATACAACCCTGTTTCCATGAGCGAAACTTCCTTGGAGGAACTGGTTCTTCCCGCCCGGGATATAAGAGTATCCGGGCACCTTACGTCCAGATTTCAAGGCATGTCCAAACAAAGCGCGGAAGAAATCATTTTTTTAAGCGGCCTTGATCCCGCGGCGCCGTCTTTTTCTTCTACCCAAGCTCGCATATTGGCCAAAACACTAAAAGCTTTCTACACAAAAGCCCTGACCGATCCGAAGCCTTGCATCCAGCTAAACGATCAGGCGCTGCCTGTTTTTTTCTCCGTTATCCCTTACCAGACCTATCCTAAAGAAGGACGGCTCTCCTTTGAAACAGCCAATGAAATGCTGGATTATTACTATACCAAGCGCGAAACAGCGCGGCGCCTCTCCCGTAAAAAAGAAACGCTCGGCAGTCTTATGAAAAAAGCGGTCGCCAAACTGAACAAAAAAATCAAGATCTATCTGGAAAGTCTGGAAGAGGCAAAAAAAGCGGATGTCTTAACCAACCGTGCACAAATGATCACTGCAAATATTTATCGTCTGCATAAAGGCATGAACCGCTTTGAGGCGGCGGATTTCATAAGCGGCGACCCAGTCTCTATCCCTCTCGACATCACGCTCACACCGGCTCAAAACGCCCAGAAACTCTTTAAAAAAGCAACCAAGCTCAAAACGGCCGAAAAAATAAACACCCGCCAGCTCAAAATTGCTGTTGACGAGCGGGATTCTCTTGAAAACATGCTCATGTATATACAAAAGGCGGAAAGTCTTTCCGATTTGGATGAAATCGCGTGGCAAATGGAAAAAGGCGGACTTCTAAGCAGCCGGCATAAAAAGGGCAAGGCGTCTCCGCCCCCTGAATCAAAGCCCAGGGAGTTTTTATCTCCTTCGGGTTATACCATTTTAGTTGGAAAAAACGACCGTCAAAACGACATCGTCACCATGCGTCTCGCGGACAAATCCGACATTTGGTTCCATGCAAAAAACATTCCGGGGTCTCACGTGCTTTTGCAAACACACGGAACCGCTTTGGAACAACTTGATGACGAAACCGTGCTTATGGCGGCATCCCTCGCCGCAAAATACAGTTCTGCCGTTCAGTCTGGCAAAACGCCGGTCAATTATACCCAGCGCCAAAACGTAAAGAAACCCCCGGGGTCCCGTCCGGGTAAAGTGATATATGATCATTATTTCACCGTATATGTAGAACCTTTCTAGGTCCGATCTGGAAAAGCAATCTAAAAAAGCCGAAAAACCTTTCGGCTTTTTATTGGTCTTTTTTTTTGCGTTGCGAAACACATACGCGTAAAATCCTATTTATTTTTCCGGCTCCCCGGTTTGATCAGCGGGATTCCGGATCCGCAAATCGGGCATTCTTCGGGATCGTATGATCTCACTTCCATACTCAGCACCGCCTTAAATTCACTTCCGAAATCCACCTGTCCGTTGCTGCGATCAACCACTGCGCCGACCCCGACAACATCTGCGCCTCTCTCTTTCATAAGCGCAATCACTTCCCGGACAGATCCACCGGTAGTCACAACATCTTCCACCACCAAAACCTTTGCGCCGGCCGGCACTTCAAATCCACGGCGTAAGGTCATGACGCCATTTTCCCTTTCGGCAAAAACATTTTTTACGCCCAGCTGCCTGCCCATTTCATATGCCATAATAATACCGCCGATCGCCGGCCCGACCACCATATCTATCTCTCTGTCTCTGAACTGATCGGCCAGCTGTCTGCAAATCAACTCGGAGGTATCCGCATATTGAAAGAGCTTTGCGCACTGCATGTATTTATCGGAATGCCTGCCGGACGTAAGCAGGAAATGGCCTTCCAGCATAACTTCCTTTTCTTTGAAAATTCTGATGATTTCTTCTCTGCTCAGCATAATAATCCTCCTGTATTTCTGCCTGAAAGCTCAGCAGCTTTCTCCCGGCACCGTAATTGCGCCCGTCAAATCGGACACGTTTTGAACATTTTCTTCTTCACAAAATGTTTTCAGTTCGTCAATGATCCGCACCAGGGAATCCGGACAGCACATCGTTGCCGTTCCCACCATCACGGCGGATGCGCCGGCAACCATAAATTCAGCCGCATCCTCTCCCGTCATGATTCCGCCCATTCCAATAACCGGAATCGTAACCGCCCGCGCGGCCTCCCACACCATACGCAATGCCACCGGCTTGATGGCAGGACCGGAAAGTCCGCCTGTAACATTGGCCAAAACAGGTTTTCTGGTCCGCGCATTCAAAGCCATCCCGGTTATCGTATTAATCAGTGAAACGCTGTCCGCCCCCGCATCCTGCGCTGCCTTCGCCATCTCGGCAATCCTTGTCACATTCGGCGTCAGTTTAACAATCAGGGGTTTTTGGGCAACTTTTTTCACCTCCGAAACGACCTGCGCAAGCAATTCTGCGTCCGTTCCAAAATTTACGCCGCCCTCTTTCACGTTTGGGCAGGAAACATTTACTTCATACATATCAATGTCTATCTCGTTTAAACGTCGGGCAACATAGACATACTCATCTACGGTAGAACCCGCAATATTGGCTATTTTTACCGTGTCAATCGTCTTCACGCGAGGCCAGTACTCTTCAATAAACCCATCCACTCCGGGATTCTGAAGCCCTACGCTGTTTAAAACGCCGCTGGCGGTTTCGGCTATTCTTACCGGAGGATTTCCTTTTCTCTTATCTCTTGTGAGCGCTTTTAAAGAAATCCCTCCCAAGCGTCCAAGGTCCATAAACAATCTGTATTCTTCTCCAAACGCAAAGGTGCCCGAAGCTGCAATCACAGGATTTCTAAAATGCACGCCCGCTATACTGACGCCCATCTCAACACTCATAACTCCACCTCCGCCAAATCAAACACCGGCCCTTCCACACAAATTCGTTTGTTCTCACCGCCGATCGCACAAACACAAACGCTGCATCCGCCGGTTCCGCATCCCATGCGCTGTTCCAAAGACACATAAGTCAAAACGCCTGTCCCGTCCACCTCTTTTTTTAAAGATTCAAAAAAGCAATGCGGTCCGCAGGCCAAAATTACATCCGGGCTGTTTTGTACAATTTGCGCCCGCACAAGATCGGTCGCAAATCCTTTATGACCGTAAGACCCGTCATCCGTTGTTACATATACCTTTGCTTTTTTTTCAAACACATCTTTTTGGTACATATATTCGCGCGAACGGTATCCCAGCAAAGCCGTATACTCTTTATCCGGATAATACGTCATTACGGATAAAAGCGGCGCTATGCCAATCCCTCCGCCAACCAGTATAATCTTTTTCTGCTTTTCTTCCAGCTTAAAACTGTTCCCCAAAGGAAACAGGATATCCAGCAAGTCTCCTTCGTGCAGCACGGAAAGCCGCCGTGTCCCTTCGCCCAGCGCAAGATACGCAATCTGGATCCAACCTTCTTTCAAACTATAATCGTTAACGCTGATAGGACGCCGAAGCAGATGTTCTCCCGCTCCCGGTATTTTTGCGTGCAAAAACTGGCCCGGACGAAAAAACTTGAAATTTTCCCTGTCTACGGCTATTTTCATCTGGTAGATATCTTTTGCTATTTTTACATTTTCGGTAATTCTTGAAACACTATGTTTATTCAGCATTTTTTCGCCTCGTCAATATGGGCCATAAACTCGTCAAACAAATATGCCGAATCATCCGGTCCGGGCGATGCCTCCGGATGGAACTGAACTGAAAACACATCCGCATCCTTGTACCGGATGCCTTCAACCGTCCGGTCGTTCCAGCTCAGGTGCGTTACCTCCAGGTTCTGAGGCAATGTCTCCTGTTTTACCGTATATCCGTGGTTCTGCGAAGTAATATATACCCGGTCCTTTTTCAGGTCTTTTACGGGGTGATTGAGGCCTCTGTGGCCATATTTGAGCTTTTCCGTATCCGCGCCGGCTGCCAATGCCAGCAATTGATGGCCCAGGCAGATTCCAAAGATAGGCAATTTTCCAACCAGTTTTCTTATATTGGCAATCACTTCTCTGTTATCTTTAGGATCTCCCGGCCCATTCGTCAGCATAAGCCCGTCAAATCCTCCGTCCAAAATTTCTTTTGGCTCCGTCCGGGCAGGGAATACAGTCAGCGAACAGCCGCGTTCCTCCAGGCTGCGCAGGATATTTCGTTTTAATCCGAAATCAAGAACCGCTACGCTGCGTTCTCCGCTCCCTTGTATATATTTTTTCGCACAAGTCACCTGGTCAACCGGATTCTCTGTTTGATACGCCTTCATTTCTTCCATTTGGGAAGCCGTCGGCGGCAACTGGGATATAATGCCCTTCATGGTCCCCTTCTCGCGAATCCTGCGGGTCAGGGCCCGGGTATCGATCCCGTAGATTCCGCAGATACCGTTTTCTTGCAAATACGCATCCAGCGTTGTCTCGCTCCGCCAGTTTGAAGGCATGTCACAGGCTTCGCGCACCACAAAAGCCTTTACCTGCGGGCGGTCAGACTCGGGATCGATCTTGTTGATACCATAATTGCCAACCAAAGGATAAGTCATAGCTACAATCTGGCCGCAATAAGAAGGATCGGTCAAAACTTCCTGGTAACCGGTCATTCCCGTATTAAAAACAACTTCTCCGGTCACATCCGATTTTGATCCGAACGATTCTCCTCTGAAAATGGTTCCGTCCTCCAAAGTCAAATAAATCATATTCTCTCCTAATTATTTGCAGACGCTTTGCAAAGCGTTCATAATATCTTTTTTCATATCCAGTGCGGCCGCTCGGGCTGCATCCGCAAAATTCAAATGCTGGTAGGCTTCTTTTTGGTAGGCTGTCAGGATCGCTCTGGACGAATTCACTATTCCCCCCAGCCCTTTTTCATCAAAATTCGGCAGTATATCATGCGCGGTCGCTCCCTGCGCACCGTAACCCGGAATCAGCATAAATATGCTTTTGTGTTTTTCCCTAAGCGATTTCGCCTGTCCCGGATAAGTTGCTCCAACCACCGCTCCTACCGAAGAATACCCGTATTTGCCGATCATGCCGCTTCCCCACGCTTCCACCATATCCGCCATGTGTTCGAAAACCTTCTCACCGCCGGCATCCATATCCTGCAGTTCTCCGGAAGAAGGGTTGGATGTCTTCACCAGAATAAAGATTCCCTTCTTGTATTGGCTGCAGTCATTTAAAAAAGGTTTTACGCCGTCGGTTCCAAGATATGCGTTCACCGTAACAAAATCCGCATCGAAGGGCGCAACTTCCTCTCCTTTTATTCTTACCCGTCCTAAATACGCACTGGAATACGCCGCCGCCGTCGACCCGATATCGTTTCGTTTGACATCCGCAATGACCACCAGGCCTTTTTCTTTGGCATACTGGATCGTCTTGTAAAAAACCTCCACGCCCCGGTATCCGTACAATTCGTAATAAGCGCTCTGCACTTTCACACAAGGCACAATATCTGCTATTTTATCAATAATGGCCCGGTTGAATTCAAAAACATTCCGGGTCGCAAATGCAAGAAGGTCTGAATTGTCCCCTCTTAAAAAATCCTTTGGAACATAATCCAGTTTTGTGTCCATCCCGACGCAAACGGGAGAGCCCGTATCCATAATCTTAGTTATCAGCGTATCTATCATATACAATTCCTCCATCCACTATGGTATAGCACACGCGGCCGACCATCTTTCTGCCCAAAAAAGGAGAATTTTTAGACCGGGAAACAACCGAACTCAAATCATAAACATATTCTTGCTCAGGATCGCAAATCGTGATGTCTGCGGTTTCCCCTTCTTCAAGTTCCCCTCCGAGGCCAAGGATTTCCCTCGGCCGCACACTCATCAGCAACTCCAGCCTTTGCTCTGTAATTAATCCGGCATGCACCAGATACATCATTCCCAGAGAATAGGCCGTTTCAAAACCAATCAGTCCAAACGCCGCTTTCATAAATCCGCCGGCCTTATCTTCTTCGGCATGCGGCGCATGGTCGGTCGCAATGGCGTCAATCGTCCCGTCTGCAATCCCCTGGCGAATAGCCCTGACATCCTCTTGTGACCGAAGAGGCGGATTTACTTTCATGTTCGGGTTTCCCGTGCTGACCGCACTGTCGTCCAGGCTGAAGTAATGCGGAGCGGTCTCACAGGTAACAAGGACGCCCCGTTTCTTTGCATCCCGTATCATCCGGACGCTCCCGCTGGTAGAAACATGGCAGATATGGAGCGGGCACCCGGTTTCTTCCGCCAAAATAATATCCCGCGCAGTCATAACTTCCTCCGCGCTCTTGGGTATGCCTTTTATTCCTGCGGCCCGCGCGCACGCGCCTTCGTTAGCGGCGCCGTCCGCTCTAAGGCTTAAGTCCTCCTCATGCAGCAACAGCCGCACGCCGATATGCCGCGCTGTTTTCAGGGCTTTTTTCATAACGCCCGAATCCCCAACCGGCAGTCCGTCGTCCGAAAAAGCAATGGCGCCGGCTTTATGCAAGGCTGCAAAATCCGTCAGTTCTTCCCCCTTTTGCAAGCGGGTTATACACGCGACGGGACTGACCTTTACCACGCGCTCTCTGCTTAAAATATAGCGCACCGCATCCGGCGTATCCACCGGCGGCGTTGTGTTGGGCATACAGCAGATTTGCGTAAAACCACCGGCGGCAGCTGCCCGCGTCCCCGAAAGGATATCTTCTTTCCTGGTCTGGCCCGGTTCACGCAGATGGCAATGCATATCCGTGAATCCCGTATATATGTGCAGCCCCTCTGCATCAACCGTCCGGTCGGCAGTTTCACGAATGTCGGGGGCAATCTTTTCTATTTTTTTATCCCGTATCCATATATCCGCACGCCGGCCCGTCCGGACAATGGTTCCGTTTTTAATCAGTAATTTCATAGTTCCCCTTTATAAAACAAAAACCCCATTCAAGGCTGAATAAGGTTTCCTCCAAATTGAAAAAATGACGGCGCCCCTGCATGTTCATATAAACTTTTTACCGGTTTGGGCAGAATCATATTTTCCTCCTGTGCAATTTGTTTATATTTACATGATATTATAGCAAAACATCATAGTATAATCAACTTTTTTTTACCTACCTGCCTGCCCCGACATGGACGCAGAGCCGGCAGATATGTTACTATTATTGCAAAGAAAACTTATTAAAATAAAATAACAGGCGGAGGATAAAATGATGGATGATCGGCTCATCACAATCATATCCGCGCTCTGCGCGGGCGCATATGCAACATTGCTTTGCATATACCTTTGGGCGGAAAGAAAAAACAGCCCAACAGGCGGCTTCAGACGCGCCACCGGTATTAAACTCACATTGTCCGCTCTCTTTTGCACGGTAGGGGGCATCTCTTACTGGTATCTGATCTTCGCACCTTACCGTTCAGCTACCCTTCCTACGACACATATATGGATTTTGCTTGGGCTTTTTGCAGCTCTGCCGGGCGATTATTTTCTGCAGTACATAAAACGGGATACAAAAAAATACATTGCCGGGATCCTATGCTTTTCGGCAACGCAGATTTTTTTGATTCTTGGGCTTTTCTTCCTGTATCCGCCTGGTCTTTGGGGTGTCATAACCGTGATCGTGATAACCATTACGGTTATGCTGCCGCTGCTTTCAGTCATGAAAAAACAAAACTGGCAGCTTGGCAAAGAAAAAAACGTTTTATCGGCATACACCGTCCTGATTACTTTTATGACGGCCAAGGCCCTTCAAAGCGTTCTCTTTCATCCCTCATTGTCTTCAGGGGTTTTTGCGGCGGGCGCTTCTTTGTTTCTTATATCGGATATTTTGCTTGGCCTGTGGAACTACCACTCCGGCCGCCGCCTTCATGCGAATCTGAACTGGATCACTTATTTCACCGGCATGTTTCTGATCGCGCTGAGCATCCTGCCCCTTTATTGAAAGGAGACACCACATGAACATCATACTCATCGGAATGTCCGGTGCGGGAAAAAGCACCCTGGGTGTCCTGCTCGCCAAGACACTCGGAATGGATTTCACAGATACCGACATTTTAATTCAGCAAAAAACGGGCAGCTTACTGCAGGAAATCATAGATACAAAAGGATCCGAAACGTTTCTTAAGCTTGAAGAGGGCGTCATATGCTCCCTTACCTTGAAAGACAGCGTTATCGCGACCGGCGGAAGTGTCGTTTATTCAAAAAAGGCCATGGATTTTTTAAAACAATCCGGAAAAATTGTTTACTTGGATGTTCCTTTTAAAGAAATCCAAAGCAGGCTTGCTAACATTACCGGACGAGGAATTGTCATAGCAGAAGGAAAAAGTCTTGCAGACGTATATGCGGAAAGGGTTCCTTTATATGAAAAATACGGCGATATCGCCGTACACTGTGCCAAGATTGACATCGAAGGCTGTGTCCGGGAAATCATACGTGCTCTTAAATAAAGCATCCGGGCCTTTATCGGCTGCGCAGCTTGCTGAGTGCCTCCTCAAAATATTCGGGCAACGGCGCTGTGAACTGCATGTATTCCCCCGTAGAAGGAGAATATAGGCCCAGTTGATATGCATGCAAAAATTGTCCTTTATGCCCCCACTCATTTTTGCTTTTCCCGTATTTTTCATCTCCTACCACCGGATGTCCAAGCTGTTTCATATGTACGCGAATCTGATGCGTCCTTCCTGTTTCCAGCGCGCACTCAATATAAGTATACCTGCCAAATCGTTCAATGACACGGTACTCCGTTACCGCCCGGCGGCCCTCCCGGACAACCGCCATTTTTTTGCGGTCTGTCCTGTGCCGCCCAATAGGCAGATCTACCCTTCCTTCCTCGTCCTTTATATTTCCAACCACCAGTGCCCGGTAAATACGCCGTGCTTTTTTTGTTTTGATCTGCTCGCTTAAATTTAAATGTGCATCATTATTCTTTGCCACCACCAGCAGTCCGGATGTATCTTTGTCCAAACGATGCACAATTCCCGGACGAACTTTTCCGCCGATGCCCGAAAGGTCTTTCAAAGAAAATAAAAGCGCGTTTACCAGCGTATCTTTTTCATTTCCTGCGGCGGGATGGACCACCATTCCCTGGGGTTTGTTCACCACCGCCATATCCTGATCCTGGTATACAATATCGATCGGGATATCCTGGGGAAAAATTTCAGAAGAAGGCTCGGGCTGCATAACGATGCGCACTTCATCGCCGGCTGAAATCTTTTGTCCGGCTTTGACCTGTCGCCCGTTTACGGTAACCTTTCCAAGTCCAATCAGATTCTTTATATTTGAACGCGTCAAATCACTTTTTTCGCTCAAAAAAACATCCAGCCGCTTCGCATCCTCTTTCGCGCAGATAATCAGTTCTTCGTCAGCAATGAGAATCATTTTTCATTTGCCTTCCTTTTTTATCCTTATCCCAGTAAAACAGCAAATAAATACCCAACAGTACAGCCCCAATCGTAACAAAGCTGTCCGCCACATTGAATACGGCAAAATTAACAAAAGTAAATTCAATCATATCCCGCACATACCCCAGAAAAATACGGTCAATAATATTTCCGATCGCGCCTCCAATAATAAACATAAGGGAAAGCTTCAATAAAACGGAATGCACCTTACGCGTTTTATACAGAACAACAAACAATCCTGCAGCCAGTACCATGGACAGAACTGTAAGGAGCCATGTTGCGTTTGAAAAAAGGCTGAAAGCCGCACCTGTATTTTGCATGTAAGTAAAACTTGCAAAGCCGGGTATAAAAACAAATGTGTTTCCGGGCAAGGCCGGCAGGGCATTGGCTGCCGCCACTTTTACAAGCTGGTCAAAAAGCACAATTCCGCCAATAATAATAATTTCTATCAGCATAAATATCTCCCATCATTCAAAATACACTCAAAAAAAATAGATTCAGTGATATAAAGGCACTCTTGCCTGCAATCTCGCTGCAAACAACAAACAGGCGGGTATACCTTAAAATATCTTATGGCTTTTCAGGGCCTCCGTAAAAAAAATGCCTCTTTAAAAGAGGCATTTACGCGTATGCTCGGTTACTCCTCGCCCAATTCATCCACCAATATTTTGATCTCTTCAGATTTTTTGAATGGAATAGGCTCTTCCTCAGCCATATCCATATCTTTGCTTTTCAAAATATCTTCTACGTTGAGCTTCTGGTATGTTTCATCAATATCGGTCATATCCATGGTAAGCTTATTGATGTATTTGCTGATCTCGGCAACGGACTTTGTAATCTCAACTTCTTCCACCTTATTGTCCATAATGTTGTACTGTTCATCAAGAAATGCCCTGAAGCGCTGCTTGTACTCGTTTAAAAGCTGTTCGTATTTCATAAGCTCGGTACGGGCATTTTCCATTTTTATCTGCGCGCCCTCAATAATAGATTTCGCATTCTTGGTAGCCGCTTCCATAATCCCCTGCGCCTGCACTTCAATTTTTGAAATATACATCTGGGCATTTCTTTGTGCCGCAAGAACCGTATTCATCACCCGTTCTTCCGCAAGGTCCAACTTTTCTATGCGTTCTTTAATCGCATTGTATTTTTTTTCAATCTCGTCTTTCTCTGTCTGAAGGGCTTCTTTATCTTTTATGATTGCATCAAAATCTTTTATGACTTCATCTAAGAACACGTCTACCTCTTCGGTATCGTAGCCTTTGAATTTTTTATTGAATTCCTTGTCCAGTATTTGCTTTGGCGTTAACGGCATCGGATAATCCCCCTATTTATTTTTTTTATTTTTATTCCCTGTCAACATATTTAAACGCATAATCATCGCCCGCCTCAGAGGCGTTCGTGGTCAAGTCTACATTAAAAGGCGCTACCACAAAAATATTTCTGGCGGCCTTACGGATATTGCCGTTAAGTGCATACACCGCACCGCTGATAAAATCTAAAATGCGCTGTGCAACGCCTACTTCCAACTCATCCAGATTGACCACAATAGACTTTCTTTCCTTCAGGTTGTCAATAATGCTTTGTGTATCTTCATAAGAAAGCGGTTTGTAAATCAGCACCCGCACTTTCCCCGCGTCCGGAAGTCCTACGATCTTCCCGGAATTTTTTTTGCCAAAGCGCTGCTTTTCATCTTCCTGTTGTTCATACGTCTCCTCATTGAAGTCGATCATGTCTTCTTGCAGATTCTCATCATCTTCAAAATACATTTCTTCCTCACCCTCCATATCTTCAAAACCTATGAATGACAGAAATTTTTTCCCAAACTTACTCATTACAATTGCCCCTTTCAGGTTGATTTAACCCCTATCCCCAAAGATTGCCGTTCCTACTCTCAGCATATTGGCGCCTTCCAGCACAGCTTCGCAGTAATCGTTTGACATTCCCATAGATAAATATTTCAAATCAAAACCTTCAAATCTTTCGTCTGCAATTTTTTCATATATTTTCCTGGTTTGCGCAAAAACTTTGCGCAAATAATTCTTGTCGTCTGTATACGGAGCAATGGTCATCAGTCCCTCAACCCGAATTCTTTTTAACCGTGCAATCTTTTCGGCTGCATCCATAATTTCCGCCGGGGAAAACCCAGCTTTTGTATCCTCTCCGGCCACGTTTACCTGCAAAAGAACACGCATATTGCAATCTTTATTTTTGCACTGTTTTTCAATCTCTTCCGCAAGGGATAGTCTATCCAGAGAATGAAGCATCCATATATTGTTTATTATATACTTAACTTTATTCGTTTGCAACCTGCCTATCAAATTCCATTTCACGTCGGCAGGCAGGGCGTCTTTTTTCTCCAAAAATTCCTGCACTCGGTTTTCGCCAAACACTTTCAGGCCTGCATCATAGGCTTCTTCAATAACGGAAACAGGCTTCGTTTTGGTTACCGCAACCAGCGTTATCTCTTGTGGGTCTCTCCCGGCCTGAAGCGCGCATTTCTCGATATTCGCATAAACTTCCTGTATCCGGTCACTGATCATGAATTACTCCTCTATCTCCTGTCCTGCCTGCAGGGTATCGCTGCCGTCGATCGGCTCGATAATAGAATAGCCGTCCTGATCAATCAGCACATTTACCGGGATAAATGTCTTTTCGTTATCCTCGATCAGATAAACCCCCTGGACATTCTCCACGGTTTTGATCGACTTGGATGGAACTTTGATCCCCTCAAACACCGTATGAATGGTAGCATCTGCCCGTCTCGTGTTTAAAAGCGGACCTATATCATCGTTTATTTCGATCGCATAAATAAATCCGGCTTCTTCTTCCCTTTTCCCCACAACTTTTCCGGTATATTGCTGATCAACATAATCTTTAAAAACAATCATAAAATCATTGTCGCTTTCAAATTCCTGTATGGGATCGGCAGAAACAATAAGAAGATACCATTTATAGTTATCCACCAGCCGGTAAAGCGGACGTTCCGTTTCAGAAGCCGTTGTCTGGGCCAAAGCAGACCCGTTGACGATATCATTAATATTTTTGATGGTCAGCTCTTCAATGTTATCCGCATTCAAGAGTTCTTCACACCCGTCAAAATAAAAGCTGACCACTCCGGCAGCCGGCGCCGTTACCGTTTCCCGCCAGCTTTCCACACGTTCTAAAAGTTGTGCTTCCTGTTCATAGTAGATCTCAAGCTGGCTGTCTGCATTCACCTTATCATGCAGATATGTTTGCTTGTTTTCCATGAGCAGGCGCAACGCCTTCTCTTCTTCAATCAAATCGCCCTGCTCGGTCCCATTGATGATCGCGCTGATTTCGGCACTCTTATCGGCAATACTCTGGTTGATGGCTTCTAAATCCTGGTCAATCACATCCCGAAGCAGGTCATTCTCCTGGTACTGCTCAATTTTGGTCTGCGTTTCAAGCAAATCACTCATGATTTTGTCGTTGTAGCCCCATTTATAGACCTCTGCAATAGCAGTGCCTTCTGCTACTCTCTCGCCTTCGGTAGCCAAGAATGTAGCTTTCCCATAATTTTCGGCATTATAAACCTGTTCGTCACGAACTACAACCGTAGACTGCTCCGTTTCAAAATCAATTTTGCCCCACTCGATCGTCACCGTAGAAACATTAAAAATAAAAAAGAGAAGCAAAAACACGCCCGCCGCCAAGCCGCCTACAAAAAAGTAGAACTTCTTGCCCGGTCTTGCCCTGTTTGTTCTCCTCCTGGGTTTCCTGTATACCATAAATCTCCCGCCAAATCGTGCTGCCAGCCAAAAGCCTTAAAAATCTGAAATTACTGAGACGCAAAACTGCCCTTAGCTTTACACCACCTTTTTTTCATAAGCACTATTTTACACGAGATTTACTTTAATGGCAATAATATTTCCCTTTCTATTGTATCGCAGATAATCAGAAAGCGCGTCTACAATATATATACCGCGCCCCCCTTCCTGAAAAAGATCTGACTCTTCGGAAATATCCGTCTGTTTCACCTGCGTATAGTCAAACCCGCAGCCGTCGTCAATCAGGGCAATGGTAACAAATCCCCCCTTCAGCTTGGCCAGTATCCGTACATAATGGCATGACTTTGCATATTTAAAACTGTTGGTCACCAATTCGTTTAAGATGATCTTTAATTTGAATTCTAATTCTTCGTTTATTAAAATGGAATGTGACAATTCAGTCAGGAAATCATGCATTGTCCCGTGCATATCTTCTATACTGAACATAGTATTATCAAACATGACCTCAAACACCCCAGAGCATTTCTTCTATATATAAATAAACATTAAATTGGGGTTCAAACTTTTGATTTCAATTTTGATAAAATTCTTCTCTCCAGACGGGAAACCTGCATTTGGGAAACGCCCAGCATCTCTGCTACTTCTTTTTGCGTTTTGTTATTAATAAAACGCTCAATAATAATCTTCTTCTCCTCTTCATTGAGCAGGCTCAAACAGTAATTCAAAAAATCTTTGTTTTCTACCCGGTCAAACTGTGCGTCGTTTTCGCCCAGCATGCCCATTAATTTGAAATTTTCATCTTCGCTGCCCGCCATAGCGCCGTCCAGGGAAATCACGTTTCCCGCCTGCTTTAATTCCAGCAGTTCCAATATTTTTTCAACAGGCAAATCAAGCTCTTCCGCAATTTGAGCCGGTTTTGGCGCACTGCCATACCGTACCATATGTTCGCTTATAGCATTGTTGACTTTCTTTAAAAGTTCGCCGTCCCGGCGCGGGACGCGCAGCAGCCTGGTTGAATCCCTAAAATAATTTTTTAATTCTCCAATTAAAGAAGGCGTTGCAAAGCTGGTGAATTTCACTTCTCTTTCAGGGTCAAATCTCTCAATGGCGCGTACCAGAGCAAGGCTGGCCGCCTGATAAAGGTCTTCATAATCCACGCCCCTGCCCACAAATTTTTTTGCGATAATCTGCGCAACATAAAGATAACGTTCGATCAGCTCATTGCGAACGTCCACATCCTTGGTCTGTGCATATATTTTAAATAGCTCGGTGTCAGATAGCGGCTTTAAATCCGTCAAAATTACGCCTCCGAATCTGGTCTGATTTCAAAGTACACTTCGCTTAAGACATCGTCTTTACGCGCAAAAGAAACATTTTGAGCAAGCGCTTCAATCATGATCTTGCTCATTTCGGAATTGAATTCCATGCATTCTCCGCAGGGCTCAATTTTGGCGGCGCCAACCGCGCTCACGCGTACGGCGATCGCTCCGCTGCAGTCAAGAAGAATACGAAAAGAATCACAGGTCTGTTCACACATTAAAAGCAGGCAGGCTTCCGCAATACAGGATTTTATATCCTCCAGTTTCCCTACATCAAAATTGTAACTGCAGGCAACGCCGGATGCCGCCAGTCTGATTGCGCTGATAAACTCTGTTTTTGCGGGAAAAACAAAAGAAATTTTATCACTCATTAACCAACCACCTCTATGTCAAAAATTTTATCTAAAGCGGTGATCGTAAATATTTTCTGCAAATAAGGTTTCAAGTGAATAATTTTGATAAACCCTCCCAGCGCCCTGGCTTTTTTAAGCGCACTCACCAAAACGCCCAATCCGGTCGAATCGATATATTTCAGGTCTTCGCAATCCATCAGAATATTCGGGGTCTTCGATTCAATTCCATTGTAAAGCGCTTCTTTGAATCCTGAAATGTTGGAAACATCAATCTCGCCCTGGATTTTAAAATTTAAAATACGATCGGCTTCATTATAGGTTTGTTCAATCTCCAAAATTCTTCACCTCCGTCTAGCATTATACCAAAACCAATTTAATAAATAAAGTGCATAAATGAATGATTGCAGCCAGATATCTGCTCCGCTTGTTCCTTTTGTCCCTTGCGGGACCGGCTTTCCCCAAGTGCAGCTCCTGATGAAATATTGTTTGAGAAGTTGCGCAAAATATATTATACTTAGAAATTGGAGGGCTATTGCATGAAAATCGAATGGAACAAAAAATACAAGACGATTTCGATTTATGTTATCATCACGTTTCTTGTGTGTCTTCTGATTGGCCTTTTCTTTGTGCATATTGATGTTGTTGGTCAGGGCCTTTCCGTTTTTTTCGGTCTTCTTCTCCCCTTTATTATCGGATTTGCACTGGCTTATCTTCTGGGAAGGCCGACCGCCTTTATAGAAAGGCATTTTTTTGCGTTTATCGAAAGAAAGAATCCTCACCCGGCAGCGCGCAGAAATCTTTCCATATTAGCCGTATATCTCATCATATTCAGCGTTCTTGTGCTTCTCATTATGTATATCATCCCACAACTGATATCCAGCCTTACGCTTTTATTTTCCAGCATGCCGGAATATGTGAATATTTTAAAACAGAGTATCGTTGAGCTTTTAAAGTCAGGAAACCTTTATTCAACAGATGTCCAGAAAAGCATTAACGACTTTTTCTCTTCTTTTTTGGACATAACCAAATATTTTGATAACCTTATCGCAAACGTCACCACCATCACAACCGAGATAACCAGCGGACTTTTCCGTTTTATTGTGGGTATCATCGTTTCCGTTTATGTTTTGGCCAGCAGCAGAAAATTTACTGTTCAGGCCAAAAAAATCGTTTTCGCCATATTTCCAATAAAATATGCCCGGCGGTTCATTGATATACTGCACTACTCAAGCGATATTTTTATCAAATACATCATCGGCACACTGATAGACGCCCTGATCGTCGGTTCGATTACGTTTGCATTTCTATCAATCTTCGGCTTCCCTTATCCGCTTTTAATCGCGGTAATCATCGGTGTCACCAATATCATTCCGTTTTTCGGCCCGTTCATCGGCGCCATTCCCAGTGCGATTATTATCTTCGTCGTCGATCCCCTGCAGGCACTTTGGTTCGTCGTTTTCATCATTGCCTTGCAGCAAATCGACGGTAATATCATTATGCCCAAGATCGTAGGACAGACAACAAAGATGAAGGCTTTTTGGGTCTTGTTTGCACTCCTTTTAGGCGGTGGCCTGTTTGGTATCTGGGGCCTGATTTTAGCCGTTCCTGTCTGGGCGGTTCTTTATTCCCTGATTGCCGCCGCCGTCAATAAAAGGCTGGATACTAAACAAGTTCCCCCGGACCTTTACATGAAGACCAGCCAGCCGGGCGCTCCGGTTCCTAAAAAACAGCAAGCCCAAAAAAACAAGCGGCCCTAAAAGGCCGCTTTTTCTTTCTTGTTTTACTTTATGCTTCCGTTTCTTCCGGCTTATTCCTTACATATTTTCCCTCATAAACCGGATCAGCTTTCTTTATTTTCCGGCGGACCAGTATATAGATCAGGCCTCCTGCAATAAAGATCACCGATAATAGCTGCGATATCCGAAACGGTCCAATCCAAAGGCTGTCCGTCCTAAGCCCTTCAATGAAGAACCTGCCGATCCCGTACGCAATAAAATACATTGCTATCACATTGCCGTCATACTTGGCTTTTCGTGCATAGATAAGAAGCCATATAAAGACGCCGAAATCCCACATGCTCTCATAAAAGAATGTTGCCTGATGCCATTCTCCCAGACGCTCTATATAAACGCCGTACGGAAAAAACTGAAGATTCGGATTGGTGATCATATTCCCGAAGGCTTCCTGGTTCATAAAATTTCCCCACCGTCCAATCGCCTGTCCAAGCATCAGGCCGGGCGCACAGATATCAAGCAGCCGCAGCACCGGGAACTTGCGCCATTTTCCAATAATCAGCGCGGCAATCACACCGCCTATCACAGCGCCATATATTGCTATTCCGCCTTTCCAGATTGCAATCACTTCTAATAGATTGCCTTCGCGCAGATAATTCCAATAGGTAAAAATTCTCTCCCCGGTCACCGGATCTATTTCAAAATAAGTTGCCACATAATAAATACGGGCGCACACAATGGCCAAAGGAAGCGCAATAATCAGAAAATCAAACAGCAACTCAGAAGAATACCCCTTCCGCTTCGCTTCGGTAAGTGCCACCCAGACACCCAAAACAATGCCCGTTGCAATAATGATGCCGTACCATGCAATGTTTAACCCTTGGATCCCAAATAAATTCCTCACAGCAATCGGATCTATCATTTTATTTTTTCTCCTTTTTCATAGGCATAAAATCATTATAAGATAATCTTATACCCCCGTCAACAAAACAAACTCCCTTAAAGAACATAGAAAGATCCGGGGATATCCCGGATCCTTATCTTTTCCCTGTGCCTTGAATCAGGCGGTTTCTATATTGGCTGCATCGCGAAGTTTCAGTTCGTCAACCGCCCATTCGCGCATTTTGTATTTCTGTATTTTACCGCTGGCCGTCATAGGAAAGTCATCCACAAACCGCACATACCTTGGCGCTTTAAAACGGGAAAGACCGTTCTTGACAAAGTCGATCATTTCTTCTTCTGTCGCCTCCTCGCCTTCCTTTAAAACAACGCATGCAAGGACTTCCTCTCCGTAACGCTTATCAGGTACGCCTATCACCTGCACATCCTTTATCTTGGAATGGGTGTACATGAATTCTTCGATCTCCCGCGGATAAATATTCTCACCGCCACGGATAATCATATCCTTCAGCCTCCCGGTAATCTTGAAATATCCTTTTTCGTCTATGGTACCCAAATCACCGGTATGCAACCAACCGTTTTCGTCAATCGCCTGCGCGGTCGCCTCGGGCATATTGTAGTAACCTTTCATAATGTTATAGCCGCGCCCCACAATCTCTCCCACCGTATCCGGCGGAAGATCCGCCCCCGTTTCGGGATCAATGATCTTCACTTCCTGGTTGGGCATTTTTTTCCCAACAGTCGTCACGCGCACTTCAATCGGATCGTCTGTGGTTGTCATGGTCATTCCGGGTGAAGCCTCCGTCTGTCCATATACAATTACGATCTCGGTCATATTCATATCTGATGAAGCGCGTTTCATAAATTCTATGGGGCAGGGGGAGCCTGCCATAATCCCGGTACGCAATGTGGAAAAATCATACTTTTTAAAGTCCGGGTGCTCCATCATCGCAATAAACATGGTAGGCACGCCGTGCACAGCAGTACATTTTTCTGCCTGTACCGTTTCCATAACAACCAAAGGATTAAAATGGTCCACCAATACCATGGTGGTTCCTTTGGCAAGGCAGGACATTGTTCCGAGCACACATCCAAAGCAATGGAAAAGGGGAACCGGGATGCACAGGCGGTCCTTATACGTAAAATTCATGCCCGATCCAATGGTTTCACCGTTATTGGACAAATTATAGTGCGTCAGCATAACACCTTTCGGAAAACCGGTAGTGCCCGACGTATACTGCATATTGATCACATCATGGATATCAAGTTCAGCCTTTCTTTTTTCCAGTTCTTCCTGGGAAACCTTTTCGGCAAACTTATAAAGATCGTCCCAATGGAACATTCCGGGCTGATCGCCTTCATCCAGATAAATCACATTTTTGAGACAGGGCAGAGCCTTGCTTTTCAACTTTCCCGGCTCGCTTTCGGCCAGTTCAGGGCAAAGGCCGCGTAAATGATCCACATAATTGGAATCCTTAAAAGAATTGATCAATATGAGCGTCGTGGAGTCGGACTGCCGCATCAGATATTCCAGCTCAAACTGCTTATAATTTGTATTTACGGTTACAAGAACCGCTCCCATCCGGGCGGAAGCAAACTGAGTAATCACCCACTCGGGATAATTGGTTGCCCATATGGCAATATGCTCGCCTTTTTGAATTCCCATCCCCATAAACCCACGCGCAATGACATCGCATAGTTCATTGAGCTCCTTGTAAGTATAACGCACACCATGTGCCAACGCTACCAGCGCATCCGTATCGGGGTGTTCCTGCGCCCTTTTCTCCAACATTTCACCAATTGTGATTTCCAGCAGCTTAGACATCCTATTGCCCCCTAAAAAATATGATAACCATCATATTTTATCAAAAAAAGCTCTTTTTATCAACATAAAAAGCCCTCCGAAATGAAGGAAGGCGTTTTAAAATCAATGCTTTTCAGGATGCCGCCACAAAAACTTCTATTCGGCAAACAGAACGGTAAAACCAAACTCGCTTCCCTCTCCCGGTGCGCTTTCAACCGTAATACGGACCTTTAGTTTATCAAGTATCTCTTTTGCAATTGCCAGCCCCAGGCCGTTCCCCTTGTCGCTTCTGGAAATCTCCGCCTGGTAAAAACGGTCGAATACTTTTTCAGCCGTTTCCGCATCCATTCCTACGCCGTCATCTTTTACATAAAAATATACTCCGCTGTCCCGCTCACAAGCGCCCATCACGACTTTTCCGCCCGTATAGGTATATTTGATGGCATTGTCCAAAAAAATCGTCATTACCTGCGTCAGCCTATCCTCGTTGGATATAATCGCCGGAAGTTCTTTGTCGGGCAATTTCAACAAAAATTGTTTGCTTTCCTCTTCAAACATTTTTTTATACCGGTCGTGCAGATCGTACATCATTTCGGTCACGTTGATCGTTTCCATTTCAAAAGCAGCCGTGCTCGCCTGCAATCCGGACAACTCCAGCAAATCGTTCACCAGGCGGGATAAGCGCATCACTTCGTTTGAAAGAATGTCATAATACCGCTTCGTATCGCTTTTTTTTGTGACTACGCCGTCCCGCAATCCTTCTATCAATCCACGCATGGAAGAAAGCGGCGTCCTGAGCTCATGAGATATATTGGCAACATAATCGTGACGTGTTCGTTCCAGTCTGACATTTTCGGTCACATCACGAACCAGTGCCACCGCAAAAGACTGTTCCTGCTGATCGGTTTCAATGATCGTAATCGTATACTGAAGGGTTTTATCGCCCTCCTTGAGGTTGCCAAGCGCAGCCTGTTTTGTTCGTACGCTTTTTCTCATTTCGCGAATCAATGTCCGGTATGCGCCGGATTCCTTCGTCTTAAAAAGAGCCGCTACCGCATTGTTTTCGCGAATAATTTCAAAACGACCGTCTATCGCAACAATGCCTTCGGAGAGCCCTTCCAATATAAGCTCAATCGATTTTTTCTGATACCCAAGTTCACGAATCGTCTGCGAAAGCCTTTCGGACATATTGTTAAAAGCTTCCGCAATCTGTCCCATCTCTCCTTTCAATTTTTTGTCAATGCGCACATTAAGGTCTCCGCCGGCCAGACGCATCGCGGCATTTTTTAAAATGCGGGCAGGTTCGCTCAGGCGTTTGGAAAGCCAGTATCCCGGCAAAATAAACAAAGCCAGCACCAGCAGCATCATCAAAAGAAGATTTACCCTGTATTGTTTTAAAGCGGTTTCAAAGTTGTAAAGCATCTTCCCTGCAAAAACATATCCAACCACGTTCCCGTCCTGCCGCACCGCCGCGCCAGCCAGGATATTCGGGATCTCCTTGCCGTCCGGCGTACGGATATTCATCTTATAATAACCGGATTCAAGCACCTTTTCGGTCAGCGCTGACAGATCCTGTTCAGCAAAAAACTCAAGTCCCCTGCTGCTGGCAGCAATAACTTCTTGCTGGGCATTCAAAAAAATCATATACGTATTTTCAGAATTAAGTACGGGATTCAATATCTCGTTTAATTCCCGGTCTGTATATTCTCCGTTATAGTAATCAAGAAAAATTTCGCATCCCTGATCCATATAGGAATAGATATCATTTTCGTTCATCCGGGTAAATGCAGTAAAAGACATTGCGACCGAAAGAACAAAAAGCAGTGCCAGCGCCGCAACAATACTCAATGTCAGTACAGCAAAAAATCTTTTCAGCGAAAAATTACCGGCGCTCTTTTTTTTCATACAATCTCCGCCTTGTAACCGACTCCATAAACAGACTTGATGGATATACTGGAAAAATCAGGCATTTTTTTTCGTATTCTCTTGATGGCGGTATCAACCACTCTGGTGTCTCCGTCAAAATCAAACCCCCAAATACTTTCCAGTAGCTGTTCCCTGGTAAACACCTGTCTCGGATGTCCGGCAAGTAAATAAACAATCTCTACTTCCTTGGGCGATAAAACAATCCTTACGCCTGTACAAGACACCTCATAGCTTTGAATATCAACTTTTGTATTCCCTATGTTTAAAATCCCTTTCGCTGCTTCCGCGCCGTCCAGCCGTCTGAAGATCACCTGAATACGGGACACAACCTCCCGTGGGCTGAACGGTTTTACAATATAATCGTCCGCCCCCAGTTCAAATCCCAGCAAGCGGTCCACTTCTTCGCCTTTTGCCGTCAGCATAATGATCGGGACCATACTGGTCTTGCGTATATCGGCGCATATATCCGTCCCGCTTCTTCCCGGCATCATGATATCCAGGATAACCAAATCGGGCGCAAGGCTGAAAAAAGCATCCATCACCAAATCACCGCGGTACACCGAATGAACGGCAAACCCCTCCCGCTGCAGATACAGCCGGAGCGACTCATGGATGCCCGCCTCATCGTCACAAATCAATATCAGTTTTTGCCTGCCCAACCCAACACCTTCTTTAAAGCGGATGCAGCTTTCCCGTTTTTCCCAAGAAAAGCCGCATCGCTAAATAGTTTATTCATACCGCAGCGCTTCAATAGGATCCATCTTTGCGGCTTTGTTGGCAGGATAATATCCAAAGAATATGCCGATCAGCATGGAGAATCCCAACGCCAGGAATATTGATCCCACCGATGCGCTTGCTTCATAGCCTAAGATGTTTGCACCCAGCATTCCAAGCAGGATACCTGCAACAATGCCGACGGCGCCCCCAATCAGGCAAATGATCACCGACTCGGTAATAAACTGCATCCGTATGGATCCGTTCGTCGCTCCCAGCGCTTTTCTGGTCCCAATCTCTTTTGTACGCTCCGTAATAGAAACCAGCAGAATGTTCATAACGCCAATCCCGCCCACCAGCAGGGAAATTCCCGCTATCAGGGAGATTGCAAGGGACATGGTGCTCATCATAGAGTTCACCTGCTCCACCAGAGATTCCATACTGCTTGCTTTAACGCCAAAATTCTGATTGCGGGCATAATACGTGTCAAAAAAGCTGTCTGCTTCTTCAATAAAAGTATTCGCGTCCGTGCCCGCCGTTGTGAGAACGGTAAAATACTGGTACCCGTCTGCTGCGCCCGCTATTTTTTTCGCAGAAGAAACCGGTACAAACAAATTGGTCTGTATATCCTGTTCCGCCGCCGTTGTCGGCATCAGATTGTTGTCCTTGTAATGGTACACGCCTACCACCGTATAGGTATAAATGTCGTCTCCAATATAAAGTTTGATCTCCCGTCCCAACGGATCTTCGTTCCCAAATATGTTCTCCACAAGTTTGTCGGACACAACGGCGACTTCTTTGGCGCCCAAAACATCTTTTTGGCTGATATACCGGCCTTCCTGCATCTCCAGGTTGTTTACAACGCTGTATTCGTCGTTTGTCCCCATCACGGATACATTCGCATACAGCCGTCCGTCCTGCACCTTACCGCTGCCGGCAGATTCGGTTATGCTGATCGCCTGAATTTCATTCCCGTAGACCTCCCGCATAGTGCTGATCATATCATCCGTAATATAATCGGACTCTTCCGGCTCTACCGCGCTGTTTCCGCTTCCGGATCCTGCGCCCATCATGCGTCTTGCTTCGCTCATCTGGCTTTCAAAGCTGTCTGTATCCTCATCGCTTTTTTCCTGAAGGCTTATCGTAATATTATTCGCACCCATTTCCTGCATAGATTCCGTCACAGAATTCGTAAGCGAGGTTCCAAGCGTCATAATAGCAATCACGGAAGCGATGCCAATAATAATGCCCAGCATCGTCAGAAGGGTCCGCATTTTATTTGCGCGCAGGCCGGCCAGAGCCAGGTATACATTTTCTAGCAGGTCCATCCTTACGCCCCCTTCCTTTCACCAATGACCCGGCCGTCTTTTATCGTGATGATCCGCTCGGTCTCTTCGGCCAGTTCCATGCTGTGTGTAATCAAAACAATCGTCTTTCCCTGTTTCCTGTGGAGCGTATGAAAAATATCCATTACCAGGCGTCCGGTTACCGAATCCAGTGCCCCGGTCGGCTCATCGGCCAAAATAATCGCCGGGTCATTGGCCATTGAACGGGCAATCGCCACTCTCTGCTTCTCTCCGCCTGAAAGCTCATTGGGCATATGTCCTATCCTGTCGCCCATCTCTACCAGCTCCAACAGTTCTTTTGCCCTGTCCATCCGCTTGCTTCTGGATACGCCGGCATACAGCATGGGCAATTCCACATTCTTAAGGGCGGTCGTCCTCGGAACCAGATTGAACGTCTGAAAAACAAAACCTACTTTAGAGTTCCGGATAGCGGAAAGTTCATTGTCGTTCAGGCTTGTTATCTCAACGCCGTCCAGCAAATAGTCCCCTTCGGTCGGACGGTCCAGCGCGCCTATGATGTTCATCAGCGTAGATTTCCCGGACCCGGACGCACCCACGATAGATATAAATTCTCCTTCGTGCACCTCAAGGCTGATAGATTTCAAGACTTCCAGTTCATTGGGCTGCCCAATGAAAAAGCGTTTTATAATATCCTTCATCTGAATAATCGTTTTTTTGCCCATCATCCGCTCCTATGACTGTATCTGCGCGCCCAAAGCGGGAATCGAATCGGGGTTGGATATTATCTGCATCCCCTCTGCAAGGTCTTTTCCGGATATTTCAATATAAAAGTCCGTCTCCATACCTGTAAAGACCGGTACTTCCTGATAAGTCGCCTGCCCCTGCTCATCCTGCACCAAAGCATAGACGACCGTCTCCCCGGCTGCATTTTGCGCCACCGCATCATATGGAACGGCAAAAACATCTTCTTTCTGGTCCAAAATAATATCTACCCGCGCATTCATGCCTATTTTCAGTGCCGTATCCTGGCTGGTCACATCAATTACAGCGTCAAACTTCACATCGGAAGAGCCGGAAGAAGATGTGCCCGTAAGGCTCGATGCGGATGTATCCGCCGCAGCGGCCGGCGCAATGCTGCTCAGCTTTCCCTCATAAACATCGTCTCCTGTCCCGTCCGACTGTATGGTTGCTTCAAGCCCCGGCGACACACTGTTGATGTCGTATTCTTTAATGATCGTTTCAATCTGAAGATCTTTTGTATTCTCCACCACAAACAGTATGCCCGAAGAATTCGCTCCTTCTACTGCATTTACCGCCGTTACGGTTCCGCTGATCGGGGCGGTGATCACGCCTTCGTCCAGCTGCATCTGTATTTTTTCCAGCCCTATTTCCTGAGAACCGCTGTCCGCGGCTGCTTTGCTGCTTTGCAACGCCTGCCAGTAGGCCTCAACCTCCTGATTCGCGGCATTTACAGTGGTCTTCTGCTGCTGCACCGCAGTATCATAAGCTTTTTGCGCATCATACGTTGCGGAAGAAGCCGCACTCTCGGCCTGACTGGCCTCCTCGTACGCCGTCCGAGCCGTAGCCAAACCGGCTTCGTTTTCCGGCGACGGATCCTGGTCGTAGGCCGCCTGCGCCGCATCCAATGTGGTCCTGGCCGCGTTCTTTGCATTTAGTGCATCATAATAAGCCTGGTCTGCCCGGCTCTTCGTTGCCTGTGCGCTCTCAACGGCGGCGTTGGCACTGTTGACCTGCGCGTTCATTCCATTGTTCAGATTTTCCACCGCATTGTCATACTTCGTCTGCGCAGAATCAATCTGCTCCTGTGCAGACGACTGGGTGGCGTCCAGCGATGCTTCGCTTTGATCATAGTCTTTTTGCAGTGAGTCCGTATCCAGATCACACAATACATCGCCTTCCGAGACCGTATCGCCCACCGCGACATAAATGTTTTTCACCGGCAGGGTCGACAGCATGGAATAAACGTTTTCGCTCTCCTTGCTCTCTACCGTTCCGGTCACATCCACAGTGTCCGCAAGCGTCATCTTCGCAAGCGAACGGGTCTGAAGGGCTGTCTGTGCCTGCTGTGCCGCCTGGATAGCGCTCCTGCCCGCAAGCAGAACAACTACGGCGACAACCGCAATCACACATATTGCAATAATCCATTTTGTCTTCTTCTTCATTTTCCCAAAAAACTCCTTATCGATACAGATTCATACATATTCTTGCTGTTTTCTCAGATCATAGGTTATCATTGTGTCAAAAAAAGGTCAATTCACCGTTAAATCAAGGACTTTCCAATCAGCCCTGTCTTTTTTTGTCATTATACCATAAAAGGCCGGCAGTTTTTTCTCTGCCGGCCTTTTGTTTTTTGCAATCATCCGTTTTTTATATTACCTTCCGCTTTTTTCAGGGAACCAGCCGGTCGTATTGTTCGCAATTTTTACCAAAACCAGCATAACGGGCACCTCGGTCAGTACGCCCACAATGGTTGCCAGCGCAACGGGAGAATGCGCCCCGAAAAGCGCAATGGCAACAGCTACCGCCAGTTCAAAAAAATTCGAAGCGCCAATCATACCGGCCGGCGCAGCAATGTCGTGCGGCAGCTTGGCCGCCTTTGAAAGAAGATATGCCAGAAAGAATATAATAAACGTCTGGATCACCAGCGGAACCGCAATCAATAAAATGTGAACCGGATTTTCGAGAATAACGGTCCCCTGGAAAGAAAAAATAATAATCAGCGTAAGCAGCAGCCCAATAATGGTCGTATTATTAAACTTGGGAATAAACTTTTCTTTAAAATAAGTCTCCCCTCTTCTTTTTATAACCTGTGTCCGCGTGATCACCCCTGCCGCCAGCGGAATGACAACAAACAGCACAACCGAAACAAGAAGAGTGGTCCAGGGTACGGAAATCCCTCCTACACCCAGCAAAAAGGCTACGATCGGTGCAAAAGCAACTAAAATGATCAAATCATTGGTTGCAACCTGCACAACCGTATAGGCTGCGTTCCCCTTTGTTAAATAACTCCACACAAACACCATTGCGGTACAGGGTGCGGCGCCCAGTAAAATTGCTCCCGCCAGATAGTCCCGCGCCAGTTCGTCCGGAATAAAGGCCCGGAACACAAAGAAAAAGAAAAAAGAAGCGATCGCATACATCGTAAACGGCTTAACAAGCCAGTTTACGCCCCAGGTGATAAAAAGCCCCTTCGGATTTTTCCCCACATCACGCAGACTTCTAAAATCGACCTTCATCATCATCGGATAAATCATAATCCATATGAGCACCGCTATCGGAATAGAAACATTTGCGTATTCAAAACGCCCCAAAAAATCAGGTACGGCAGGCAAAAATTTCCCAATCAAAATCCCCGCTGCCATACAGGCAGCCACCCAAACGGTAAGATACTTATCAAAAAAACCAATTTTCGGCGCCCTCACTGCTTCTTTAACCATCTTCTTCCTCCATCCGCACATCCTCCGGATAATTTATACTGTAATTCCTGTACCCGCCCGAAAGATTAAAAACCCTTTCAAACCCTTTGTTCTTAAGCAAATTTTGCGCAGCGTTTCCGGTTACCCCTTTGTTGCAGTAGGTTACGATCACCGCATCCCTCTCCAGCATGTCCGCCTGTTTCCGCAGATCGGCCAGCGGGATGTTTTGCGCTTTCTTTACATGTCCCTTTTCGTACTGCGACCTTGCGCGCGCATCAATGACAATTACCTTGCTGCCAGATTCTATCAGCGTTTTGAGCTCATGCGGCTCCATCAGGGGCCTTCCGCGGTGAATGGCATTTTCCAGCATCATCCCCGTATAATGTACGGGGTCCTTGGTGGTAGCGTATGGAGGCGCATATGCAAGATCCAGGTGGAACAAATCCGCCGTCTTCGCCCCAAACGTAATTGCGGTCGCAATCACATCGATCCTCTTGTCCACCCCTTCAAATCCAACAATCTGGGCCCCCAGCAGTCTGCCGTCCTTCTTATCCGCCACCGCTTTGATAACCAGTTCACGGCCCTTCAGATATTCCGGGCGGCTCGGTTTAATATTGTGGCAAACCGCCGTCTCTATCCCTCTTACGCGGGCCTCGCCTTCGCTAAGCCCGGTCCGTGCAACCGTCAGGTCAAATATTTTAAAAATCCCCGTACCCAAAATGCCCCGGAAGGCAAGATCGCCGCCCGACAAACTGTCTCCTGCAATCCTTCCTGTTTTATTGGCTGTCGACCCCAGCGGCCGGTAAATCGGCTCTCCGGTAATGCAATTGTATACTTCTATACAGTCCCCGCAGGCATAAATATCCGTCAAATTTGTCCGCATCCTGTCGTCCACCCGGATCGCGCCGCTTCCGCCCAGTGCGATTCCCGCTTTTTCCGCCAATACCGTGTCCGGTTTCACCCCGGCTGAAACAATCACCAGTCCTGCCTTGATCTCCCCGTCGTCCAGGATAACCTTTTCTTTCTCAATCCGGCGGACAATGGCGCCCGTTTTCAGTTGTATGCCTTTTTCGAGAAGATGTTTCTTCAAATACGGCGCCATATCCGTATCCAGCCATGGCATGATTTCAGGCATCTTTTCAATCAACGTTACAAAAATCCCAAGGCCGGAAAGATTCTCGCACATCTCCATTCCCACAAATCCTGTTCCGATGATCGCCGCGCTCCCGGGCTTTGTTTTATCCGCAAACGCTTTGATCTTTTGCATATCTTCAATCGTCCGCAGCATAAAAACATTTTCCCGGTCTGCCTTATCCGCTTCCGGCATCACGGATCGGGCGCCCGTCGCAATAACCAGCTTGTCAAAACGGTCTTCTATAAACTCACCGGTTTCTTTTTTTAAGATTTTAAGCTTTTTGCGCTTCGGGTCTATTTTTGTTACTTCATGGTGCAGATAAACGTCTACGTTATATTTTGTTTTAAAAAATGCAGGTCCGCGGGGAGTAAGTTCCGCTTCGTCCTCCACTTCCCCGCCAATATAATAAGGCATCCCGCATCCTGAATAAGATATATATCCGCCCCGTTCATAAATAACAATCTCGCTGTCCTCACTGTTCCGCCGCGCCTTTGCGGCGGCAGACGTTCCCGCAGCTACCCCGCCAATCACCACTATTTTCATAACTTTCTCCTCTGCAAAAAGTTTATTTCACAGCCCGTATCATAAACGAAGATAAAAAATTTTCCGCATGAAGCCCAGGTGCCCAGGTGCGAATCAGCTCCCGGCTGCCTTCAATCTGCGTAAGCTCAACCTCTTTAAACCCGGCCGTTTCCGCCATTTCTTTCACTTTTTCCTTGTTTTCCGCACCGCCGATACAGGCGCAGATCAAATTCGTATTTCCCCTTATTTCATCGGGCATTTTTCCGGTCAACACCGTATCGGATATGCATAGCCTGCCGCCTTTTTTCAAAACGCGGTATGCTTCGGCAAAAACCTTTTGTTTTTCGGGCGATAAGTTGATAACACAATTAGATAAGACCACATCCACCGTTTCATCGGCTACCGGCAGCTTTTCAATCTCCCCAAGCATAAATTCAACGTTTTCAAATCCGCTTTTTCCGGCATTTTCTTTTGCAAGGGAAACCATTTCCGGCGTCATATCCACACCAATCACATATCCGCTTGCGCCTACGCGCCGCCGGGCCAAAAAACAGTCAAATCCGCCTCCGCTTCCCAGATCCAGCACTGTCTCTCCTTCCCGGAGTTCCGCCAGTGCAATCGGGTTGCCGCACCCCAGCCCCATATTGGATGCCTGTAAGAAAGAAGAAATCTCCTTTTCCGTATATCCTGCCATCATCGCCGCATTTCTGCCGTCATCATGGCCGCTTCCGCACCCGCCGACGCAGCATCCGGTCTTTTCGCCTTTTGCAATCTTTGCATAATTTTTACGCACAGATCCCTTTATAAATTCTCTGCCCTGTACCTGCATTTCATTTACCTTCCTTTTCCAAAAGGCTCTTGATTTCTTTTGGCTTTAATACCTTTCCAAATGAAACCACCTTTTCATCCACTACCAGCGCGGGCGTTCGCATAACGCCATATGAGGCAATATCCGCAAAATCCGTTGCTTTTTCAATTTCCGCTCAAATATAATCTCGCCAATTTTCCCGTCCAGGTCAAGTCCGAATACGTTTTATACTAAATTACCGGTCAGGCCCGCAAGCCAGTCCATCTTCAGCAGTTGATCGTTGAGCCAGCCGAAAAAGTCCATTTATGCCCTTGCCTCCCTGCACCCACACGTCCCGGTGTCGGGCACTTTTTTTGAAAGGCTTATTTTCCTTAAAAGGGCTGAAGCTTCCGCCAGCGCTTCCTTGTTTAAGGAATACTGCATCCAGGCACCTTCCCGCCGTCCGTATACCAGCCCGCTTCCAATCAGTATTTTCATGTGGTATGAAAGGGTGGGCTGCGTAATATTAAAATGAGCCAGTATCTTGCATGCGCAAAGCTCCCCTCCTGCCAGCATCTCCACAATCTGCAGCCTTGTCGCGTCGGACAGGGCTTTAAACATTTTTGAATTTTTTATGTAATCCTTCATTTGTTTCCCCCCGTTTGCTGTTGTTGCCATTACATTTACAGTCTTCTATATCATAGACATTTATCTATATAAAAGTATATTCATCATATAGATAAATGTCAATATAAAAATCAACTTTTCAGTAACAAAAAAAAGCGCCGGGCTTATACCCGGTGCTTTTTTTGTTTTCGCTATTTGATCTCAATCTTTTTCTTGCCGTCACCCTTGTCCTGTTTGGGAACAGTGACCTTTAAAACGCCGTCCTCCAGTTTGGCTTCAATTCCGTCAGGGCTTGCATCCGAAAGGTAAATACTCCGCTCACAGGAGCCGTAGCGCCGTTCACGGTGCACATAGTTTTCCTTTTCCTCATCCACTTTCTCTTCCCGCTGAACGGATATTGAAAGCCGCCCGTCGTTCAAAGAAAGGCCTATCTCTTCCTTTTTTACGCCCGGAAGTTCCGCGTCAACGGTATACGCTTTCTCATCTTCTTTTACGTCTACCTTAAAAGTGTCAAATACCAGACTGCGCGGAAGAAATGAATCGGAGAAAAAATCATCCAGCATATTGTAAAACCCGCGCGTTCCGCTCGGCCTCAAAAACGAACCGTTCCTGTTGAAAGGTACTAATCCTGCCATTGTGATCAACTCCTTTTTAATTTTTATTTTTTAGCACTCTCGGCACAAGAGTGCTAACTTCTGTTTTTTATATAAATCATTTCAATTAGATTTAAACATTTTTTTATGCTTTTTTTAACTTTTAAAATTCTATTGTTCCGTCCCTTTTCGCCCGCTGCACACAAAAAATCCGCCGGCACACCCATGCTGTCAGGTTTACCGGCGGATTTTGCAAATAGCTTTTTACCCGCTTAGGAAAGCAGTCTTCCTCCGTCCACTACCAGCGTTTCGCCGGTAATATAATCAGCATAATCGGAAGCAAGAAAAGCGGCCGCTTTGGCAATATCGTCAGGCTCACCCATCCGTCCAAGCGGTATCTGCTTTAAAAAGCCTTCCATCATAGCCTTCATCTGCGCCTCGGTCATACCGCTTCCCTCCAAAGGTTTCGCAGTTCCTTCCGTCCTGATCCCTCCCGGCGCAATAGCGTTCACTAAGATGCCGTGCTTTCCGACCTCCAAAGCCAGGCTCTTGGTAAACATAGTCACCCCGCCTTTTGAGGCATCATATGCGGCCAGTCCCACCATGGATGGATGCAGCGCATCAATGGAAGAAATGTTAATGATCCTTCCGCCTCCGCCTTGTTTGATCATTTGCAGCGCTGCCGCCTTTGCTGTAAACGCAAGCCCCCGCAGGTTGATTTGGTATACCTTGTCAAAAAGTTTTTCCTCCATTTCCAGCATGGGCACCTGCGGAAATATACCCGCATTGTTTACCAGTATGTCGATACGTCCGAATCTCTTTACGCATTCGTCCACAATCGCCCGGCCCGTCCCTTCTTTTGAAATATCTGCCGCCATTGCATATACTTCGGACATTTTCATGAGTTTACCGGCTGCCTGTCCCGCCGCCGCTTCGTCAATATCCGCAATCAACACCTTTGCGCCGGCCTCGGCGAAGCGCTTGGCAATACCAAATCCTATCCCCATAGCGCCGCCGGTCACTACCGCAACTTTTCCCTTAAGCTCTATCATCCCTTTACCTCCTTGTATTGTATGACATTCATCCTGCCATACTAAATCAAAAATCCGCTCAAAAGCATCTTTTTACTAATATAACAAGCTTTTCAAATCGGTAAACAACCGCCTTCAACTGCATTTTCCACTCCGTCGCCTTAAAAGCACTGCTTTATAATCACTAAGTTCATATGACTGTTTGGTCTTTTCATGGCAGTTGCAAAACAATCAACCGAGTTCGTTTTCGCCCGCAAAAAAAAGAGCCCGCCTTAAAGCCGGCTCCTTTTTATCCTGATTTTTATAAAATCCCCATCCACTCTTTGACCACACCGGTTTTTTGCCGGCTTATGGGAATACTCGCATCACAATAATCAAGTATCAGTTCCCTGTAATCTCCCAAAACATGAACCATCTTCGTTATATAAGCGGTATTCACAATAAAGCTGCGGTGGCACCTTAAAAAATCCAATTCTTTTAATTTGTCTTCCCAAAACTGCAAACCCGCGCGCGAGTTATAGCTTCCCCTTTTGGTCACAATTACCGTTTTCCCTTTTTCCGATTTCAAATAAACAATATCGGGGATTTTTAATATCACAACATCGTCCCTCTCCCGCACGCTGATCCTGTCTGGAACGCCTGCCTGGCTCTTGATCATAACGGGCTCTCTGACCTCTCCCCTTTTTTCGCACATCCGGCGGACCCGCAACACTCTTTTTACCGCCTCTTGAATCTGCTCCTGCGTAAGGGGTTTTAATATGTAATGTACCGCGCAGACCTCAAAAGCTTTCAGTGCGTATTCCTCATACGCCGTCACAAAGACAATTTGGATCTCCGGGTCAAAAGCGCCGATCTTTTTGGCCAGCTCAATGCCGTTCATCCCGGGCATTTCAATATCACAGAAAACGGCATCCGGCCTTATTTCCAAAACGGCGTTAAACGCTTCATACGGGTCTCTGAAGGCACCGGCCACCTCCATTTCCGTTTCCCTTATCAGGGCGCAAAGCTCATCCAATATAATTTTTTCATCATCTACAACAATACATTTATTCATGTTTTTTGCTCCTGTTCATCGGAATAACAATCGTGACCTCGGTTCCTTCCCCCGGCCTGCTCACCGCTTTTATTTGCGTGTTGTAGTATCTTTTCAGCCGCTCGTTCGTGTTGCCAAGGCCAATGCCGCCCCGCTCTCCTCCCATGATATCGGGTAGCTTTTTTATATCCATGCCCACGCCGTTGTCCGTGATTCTGATCACTACGTTTTCCCCTTCTTTTTTTACGGATATCTTTATCTTCCCGCCTTCTTTTTTGGGAGCCAGGCCGTGCTTAACGGCGTTTTCCACAATAGGCTGCAGTATCAGGCCGGGAATGAGTATATTGCATTCCTCATCAATATCATATTCAACGGCCAGCCGCTCTGAAAACCGTACCTGCTCAATGGCCAGGTAAGACTGGATCAATTCCATTTCATCCTGCAAAAAGATAAATATATCCTTCCCGCTGTTAAGTTTTCCCCGCAAATACGTGCTTAAATAGGCAAGAAGTTCCCTTGATTTCTCCGGATCCGTGCGGCTGTAAGCCATGATCGTATTGATGGTATTGTATAAAAAATGTGGTTTTATTTGCGCATGTAAAAAATTAATTTGAGATTCAAGCCGCATTTTATCAGTCAATAAATGTTTTCTGGCAGATACCACAGCCACAATGCAGAGATATGCAAGGTATGCGTACCCAAACATTTCTCCCAACCCCAAATGAATATAGCCCGATCCCATCAGCACATCATGCAGTACTCCAAAAATAAAGATCACATTCGCTATAAAAATCGGCAGCGCAAATTGCCGTTTCAGGACCCATGCAGCCGTACAGATATAGGTGGCGTATGTCAGGCAGGCCACAATAATAAAATCGTACGCCGCGCCATACGGAAACAGCTCCATGGGAACAAAAATAATCAGCGCGCTGATCGCTGCGACCACAATCCAAAAAACGCGCAAAATCTTCTCAGAACTGATTTTTGGAAACAAGCTGTCCGCCAAAAGGATATATATAAAAGGGCCCAGGATAAACGTCAGATGGTCAATCTTTATGTTCACTGCATAATACACGGAAGAAGGATCCATCACGCCAATCAGATTATAAGAAATAACCCTTATAATGCCAAGCAGACAGCCGATGGCAAAATACAAATTGTATTTCTCGCTTTTTCGGTTCAAATAATAGGTAAAAAAATACAAACACAGTATAAACAAAGCGCCTATTAAGAACCAGCCGGTGTTATCCAATACCATCTTTCATCTTCCCTTAAAAATCCGGCAAAAACACAAAACCGTTTGCTCTTTCAATGTTTAAGCCCGGCTGCGTTTAGAACGCACAAATCCTGCCGTTTTCATCAAAGGCAAGGCTGCTCGCACCTACCCTTTCTATATCCGCCCGGCCACGTATCTCTTCGTACAGATTTAAAGAAATATTCATCACGTCCGGATGGAGCGTGTTCCTGATCCTCACCATCCTCACGTCCGCGCGCTTTTTAGCACCGCATACCCGCAACGCCCATGCAACCGCTTCCTCATCGGTCCCGGCAACCATCGGTGTTTTGCCTCTTTCGGTAAAAGTGCTTGTCAAAACGTTTTCGTAAGTTACGGGGAAATCTATTTTATCGTAAAGCCTTTTTGTAATAAAATCTGCAAGCCCTATTCCCGTAGCATTGCCGTGAGAAGCTTCGGTCAGGTCCAGTACAACAATACTTGCAATGTCCGGTTTCTTGCTGTCCGCTTCATTTTGGATCCGTATCCTTCCTATCAGGTTGGTATCTATCCCGACGCCGCTGATATCCTTGCCCATCTCATCTACAATCAGGATATCAATGTCATCAAAAGGGATACTTGGCATATTGGCGCGGCTCAAGGCAAGAAGCGCCTCCTCCTGCCGCTCAAAATCCTGCGGTTTTACGGCCCGCACCGCCATGGTACGGTCACAGGCGTTTTCCACCAGGGCAACGCCCAGTATAATATTTGTCTTTTCAAGCACGTGCCTCGCCGTTTTGGGGATCAGTTCTTTTAAGCCATACAATCCGCGTTTGTGTATCTCCAGGGCTTGTGCCTGGTTTCCAAGGCCGATCACGCACATTTTCATAATACCGCTTTCCGTCGGCCCGTGAAAATCCGTATGCGCTTTGATCCGGTTCACAATAATGATCCCGTCGGCCTCGTAAGCATACTTATCTGTAAACACCCTGTTTTCAAGGTCTCCCCGGTCAATTTCAACCACCTCCATAGTGGCCTTGATGGGTGCGCCCGTATATTCCTCAGTAATCCCGTAAGATTCAATCACCCGCTTTTGCCCCTCTGCCGTCGCGCCTCCGTGGCTGCCCATCGCGGGTATGATGAAAGGGCATGCGCCCTGTTCCTTCACCCAACGGACAATTTCCCTTATCACTTCTTTTATGTTGGAAATCCCCCTGCTTCCGGCGGTGATCGCAATTTGAGAGCCCGTTTTCAGTTGCACATGGCTCCCGTCCATCTCTCTTCTTACGGCGGCGGAAATATCCCGGATATGGTTGTCGCTGTAAATGCACCTTATTTTTTCCATTGGGGAAAATATCATGTTCGTCTCCCGGCCTAAACGCCTTTGCCTGCGGGCATTTTGCCCCAAATGTTCCCCGAACGCCTGCCCGACCGGACAAAAACGTGCAGTATATATTAACATAATATTACTGCACAGCGCGCCCGTCCGTCAATGCGCGAAAAGGCAATGGCAGGTTTTGTGACATGAGCGGAGGGTTCGGGGGGATAAACGGCATATGTAGCTGCGGCTTTTGCATTCGCATCTTTTGTTGCGGACATTTTTAACACAGGCAGGCCACTAGCGGCCCTGCCTTCCGTATGCAGTCCGGCTGTTTTTTAGCACCATTCGACAAATCCACGCCCCTGCGCCGCGTTTTTATTTGATTGATTAATCCGCCGATATGCTATATGATTAAAAAAGGACTATGCAGTTAAATTCTTATAAAACCTTTCTTTTAAGTCTCCTTCGGCCCGCTTGTCTGCACGGTCTGCTTTTTGCCTTCGCTATTTGCGGCCGGACCGTCAGGATGCCATAAACTAAATCCCTAATCTTCACAAAATCTATTGGCTCGACGCTCTCTCTATCCTGAAACGAGGTAAAGATCATGAAAAACAAAGAAGACGCCCTCAAAACCCCGGTTTCCAAAGAGGAATATGAAAAAGCGAAATCCACACTCAGTAAAACAGACTTTAAAAAGCAATACTTCCTCCAGGCGGGAAGCGGCCCTTCGGATCCCGATAAATATTATTCAATCAATGTTCCAAAACCCAAAGAGGTCGAATCCATGATATCTGCAGACATCTTAAAAGAGCTCCGGGAATTAAAAAAGGCGCAGACGGACGGCAACCGGCATTTAAAAACGTTAAAATTCATAGGCTGGTTTTTTGTCGGGGCAACGGCTGTCGCTCTCGTTTTTTTAATTAAATTTACCATCGCTTTGACCGGTTTTATGGACAATCTGACCATCAGCATAAATAATTTTACGGATAATATGGCTGTCTTCAACGGCTTTGTGGACAACCTGTCCGTCAACTTAACTGAATTTGTAGCTAATCTCGCCGCATTAAATGATTTTATAAGCAACCTGAACAATTTGTTTTCATAAAACTTTGCAGGGTAAAAATTTTTCGGGCGGTAAAACATAAAGCAGGTGCTTAAAAAAATATTTATTCCCCTGCGGATTTACCGCGTCTTTTGTTTTGTGCTTTTCCCATTTGAAAGCCCATGTTATAGATTTGTGCTTCCCTCATTTATGTACTATACTTTTATTAGGAAGGAGGTTGCCGCTATGGAAATTTTTAACGACCAGATTGCGCATGATCTTGCTGTACAGGTTGCTGTAGAGGGGCTTCGTGCGTACATAGCAAAAGAATCGACCGACGGCTCCGTCTATATAGATTCTTATACAAAATCCGTTGTAATTGCCCATGCGTACAAAGCAGCCTATCCCAAAATTCTTGAAATACTCTATAAGTAGGTACCGCCTGCAAGAGGCGAGGCTTATAGTCTGCAATCAAATGTCCCCGCCGCAAGCCTCGTCTCAGTGTCAAAAAATTATGGCTGCTTGCCGTAAATATTTCTTTTTAGCATTTTATATCTATAATGAGAAAACAAAAAATCTCCGGGTCATCCATCAAAAGTACAGATGGTTGGTCTCCCGCGGCAGGAACAGGGTTTAAAACAGCACCGTGTATATTTTTTTGTGCTTTTATTTCTATATCATGCTTAAAACAAAAATCCTATTTTTTTATGCGTTTTCCACCAAAAGCTGAAATTGTTCTTGTTCCTGCAATGCATCTTCCCCCTTGCAGTGTTCCTTTTGGGACAAATATCTCATCACCGGGATTTAATATTATTTCTTTCCCGTTAATAATTGCTATATACCGGCCCGAAATAACAACCGTATATTCATCAAATGGATGCTGATGGGGTTTGGAAACTTGATCAGAATAGCATGTCCAAAACGCCATTTGACTGCCGTCTTTTGCAGTATAGTAGTAGCCGTCAATATCTTTCGTGTTTTGCTCGTCGCCATCAATATGATTCGATTCATTCTTCATAAACTCCGGAAAATCTCTCATAATTGCCTCCGATTATATAAATTATAGCATATTATAACATATTCCAAAAAAGACTTCTGGCAACGGTTGCGCGCCTTCGGTGTGTTATGTTTATTACAACAACTTTTTTCATCAACGTAGGTGCGCCAAACAGCAGAAAAACGCATGAATGAAGAATTTTGTGGGATGGGTGATTTTTGGAAACTTTTGTTGATTTTACAGTATTTGGTGTGATAAAATGGTTATAAATGGTTTACATTATAAATTTTTAAAAAGTATCCCAGTGTTTGCCTTTCGGGATTGAATTAAGTTGGATTGATTATTTTCTTTGTTTATATTGGCTATATTTCCAATTTGCTTCACAAAATTGTTGTCTAATATGGAGGTGTATTATGCTAAATATTCCGGCAAAAGTGAACGATAGAATATCCAAAAACATTAAGAGATATCAAAAAATAATCGCTCAAGCAAAAAACAATGATGTTAACGAAGCAGACACAGTCACCATTGTAAAAGATATTCTGTCTGCAGTACTAGGCTATGATAAATTTTCCGAAATAACTTCCGAATATGTTGTAAAACGAACATACTGTGATATAGCAATAAAAAAAGATGATGACCCTTACATTTTTATTGAAGTAAAGGCCATTGGAATAAATTTAAAAGATGATCATACAAAACAAGCTCTTGACTACGGTGCAAATGCAGGAATTGAATGGATTATCCTCACCAATGCTGCTCAATGGAAAATTTACAAAGTAATATTTTCAAAGCCAATCCAATCCGAATTGGTTTATGAATTTGATTTTGAGGAATTGAGCCCAAGAAAATCATGCGATATTGAAATGCTATATTACCTTAGTAAGGAAGCAACCTACAAATCATCTTCAAAAGGAGCTTTAGACGAATTTAGGGAGCAGAAGCAATTATTGAGCCGGTATTTAATCGGACAAATCCTATTAACTGATGATGTTACAAATACTATAAGGAAAATGCTTAGAAGAATCTCATCTAATGCCAAAGTTTCAATAGAAGAAATTAAAACCGTTTTGGAAAGTGAAGTCATAAAAAGGGATATATTCGAAGATGAAAAAGCTTCAGAGTCAAAAAAGCAGATTAGGAAAGCAACCAGGCCGCCAGCTGCTACAAGGAGAAAATCAAAAGAGAATGATACAAATGCTTCGTGAAGAACAACTTAGAGATATATCATTATGTCTATCAGTAAAATAAGCTTAAAAAATCATATGTTAGAACAAAACATTACCGATCTTTATCATGCGAATTCGGTTTTAACATCACTAACTTTTATTAATCAAGGTGGTCTTTTATCTTGACCTTCTCCCCGAAAATTGAACCAGCAAAAGAGTTAGTCCGGATGATATAATAAATTATCCAGGAGGACAAACTCATGCAGAAAAGATTCACAGAAGAACAAATCATCACCA
>JAVBVZ010000012.1:0-80317 GCA_036679405.1 Christensenellaceae bacterium | reverse complement strand
TTTGCAGTTCTCCTTTTGGTAAAATTTGTTGTAGCAAACTTTATTCTACCATAGACTGCAAACTTGTCCTTTTATTTTTCTTTTTTTAATTTGCGCAACTTATTGTACCTTATCTATTTTTAAATAGCTATTTAGCCCTTTTTATCTTTATATTCACAAAATCCGTTTTCTAATATATTAAAATTACAATAGCATATACCTATACCTATCTGCCCCGACTCAATTTGCTTATTATATAAAACATCTGCCCTCTTCAATATATCAAGCCTTAAAGGTTTAAGAAAATTATATTCTTTTTCTAACAGATCTTTATACTTTAAATCTTGAATGCTTGTAAAATCGATATGCTCACAAACTGTATCATCAACAGGAATCATTTTCCTTATTTCTAATACCGCTAATATTTTCTTAAACTGATTAGTGTTGGCTATCTGTTTATAGATATCATTTAAATGTATTTCCGATTGTTGAATAATTTCATAAATTAAATAATTATGTTCAGTTACATTTTTCCATGCCAAATGTCTTTTCTTAGAAGATGTAATTGGTATACAATAATTATATTTTCCAAGATGTAAAATTAATCCGAGATAAGGTTTTCTGTCATAATTTAAACTATTTTCATAATAAACTTGAGAATCTAATGAATTCAAATATTTAACATATTGAACATCAATTTTATAAAAACCATAATCTTTATATATTGCTTCCATTTTTACTAAAATATAAGGAACTCATATGAGTTCCTTAAAAGATTTAACGTCTCGCCCTTTAATATAGGTGGCGAAACACCAGATTTAATGTTCTACATTTATCGTATATATATATTATACATCTTTTAATAATATTATGTCAATAGAATCACAATTCTTTCTAAAAACACATCTACAGATAGATTTTCAAGTTAACATAGTCTTTAAAAACGGCCGAAAAAAATAAAAAACCTGCGGTCCCGCAGGTTTTTTTATTTACTCTTCAACGCATATGATGGTCCGCTTCACTTTTCCGGAAACAATGTCGCGCAGACGGTGGCGGGCATGGGCAATGATCACCGTAGAGCCGCCGCGCAGCGCCTGGCGCGCGTACTTCAGTTTGGCGGCGGCGCCTGCCGACCCGTGGCGGGAAGTGCCGTTGCACGAATCCATCAGTACGTCTATTTTTGCCGATACTTCTTCAAAGCTCGCACCTTTGATCTCTTCCACCAGCGTGGACGGGTCCTGCGCATCCATATAAATACCTTCCACCGAAGACAGGATCACCAGCAGCCTGGCCCCTACCAGAGAAGCAATCACGGCGGCCGTTTCATCATTATCCACGCATCCGACCACCCTTTTCTGGCTGTTTTTAAGGTCGGCCAGTTCCATACGCATGTTTTCCGTGTCTGAAACCGCGTCGTTGTAATTGACAATAGGGATGGCGTCCTGGTTTGCCGCCCGAAACAGCATGTTTTTTATATGGTCCGATTTTACCGGGTCATTAAAATGGGAATGCTCCACCAGCACCTGCCGCACCGAATATTTGGGGTTTACAAAATCCCGGTACATGGACATAAGTATGGTCTGCCCCTGCGCAGAATAATCCGTTTTGATCTCTTCCGGATCTCCCTTAAGTTCCCTGCCGCCGTGCCGTTTCATGTAATCAATGCGCCCGATCTCGGTGGCGCCCGAAGAAACCAGGATATATCCCGGCTTCAGTTCGCCCGCGAGCCGCGCAAAAATATTGTAATCAAGGTCGTTGTCTTCTTTGCGGATCAGCGCCATAGAGCCGATTTTTATGACCGCGTCAAAATCAAAGTTTGCCATCTTGTTCCTCCGTTTCAAGCCCGTACATACCGTATTATAGTCATTTGCACAAAAAAATGCAATCATTTGGCGCACATAGGCCCTTTGCTTTGCTTTTATCTTTTAAAACGTATACATTCCTTTTTTATGCGCGGCTTTTAAGGCCCGTGCATAAAAAAGAGGATGCCGTCTCGGCACCCTCTTTTTTAATATCCGGTTTATTTTTTCAGCACGGCCATGGCTTTTTTTACCACGTTGTCCACCGTGAATCCAAATTCCTTAAAGAGGATGCCCGCCGGCGCGGAAGCGCCAAAGTGGTCAATGGTCACCGTATCGCCGTTAAGGCCCACATATTTGCACCAGCCGAAAGGCGTAGCCGCTTCCACCGCGACCCGCGCGGTAATGGATTTCGGCAGCACGCTTTCCTTATAAGAATCGCTCTGCTCGTCAAACAGTTCGGTGCAGGGCATGCTGACTACGCGGGCGGAAATGCCTTCTTCCGCCAGCTCTTCATATGCTTTCACGCAAAGTTCCACTTCGCTGCCGGTGCCGATAAGGATAACTTTGGGATCTTTGCTGTCTTTTAAAATGTACCCGCCGCGCAGCGCGCCTTTGCCGGTCTCTTCATACAGGGGCAGGGTCTGCCTTGTCAGCGCAATGCAGGTGGGTTTGCCGCCGGTAAAAGCTACCTGGTAGGCAGCCGCGGTCTCTTTGGAGTCGGCCGGGCGGAAGGTGTATGTTCCCGGGATGGAGCGCAGCATGGCCATATGCTCAATAGGCTCGTGCGTGGGGCCGTCTTCTCCTACGCCGATCGAATCATGCGTCAGGATATACGTAACGGGCAGCTCCATCAGCGCGGAAGAACGCAGCGCCGATTTCATGTAATCGCTGAACACCAGGAAAGTCGCGCAGTATGCATGCAGGCCGCCGTGCAGCGTAATGCCGTTGCAGATGGCCGCCATCGCAAATTCGCGGATGCCGAAATGCAGGTTGGTCCCCTCCCTGTTTTCCTTGGAGAAATATTCTTTCCCCTTCATCAGAGAATTGTTGGAAGGCGCAAGATCCGCGCTGCCGCCCATAATGTTGGGCAGTTTTTGAGCCAGGCGGTTTAATACTTCGCCCGAAGACTGGCGCGTCGCCATGGGTTTGTCGAAAGACCAGAGGCTTTCGTCTTCAAACAGGGAAACAGGCACGGGCGCAGCATATTTTTTGTAAAGCTCCGCAAGGTCCGGATACTTCTCTGCGTATTTTGCGAACATTGCGTTCCATTCTTCTTCTTTTTTTGCAAGGCCGGTCTTGATGCCGGCTATCTCTTCTTTCACTTCATCCGGAACGGTAAAGGGCTCTTTGTATTTCCAGCCCAGGTTTTCCTTAAGCGCGGCAATGTTCTCTTCTCCCAGCGGGGATCCATGGCACTTCGCGCTTCCCTGCAGGGCCGGGCAGCCGTATCCGATCTCCGTGTTGACGACAATGATGGACGGCTTGTCCGTAACTTTTTTGGCCGCCGCGATCGCATTTGAGATCGCGTCCACGTCCGTATTGCCGTCCGCAACTTCCTGCACATGCCAGCCATAGGCCTGGTAGCGCATCTTCACGTCTTCGGTGAAGGCGTCGCCGATGCTGCCTTCAATGGTGATCCGGTTGCGGTCGTAAAGCAGGATCAGTTTTCCAAGGCCCAGATGGCCGGCCAGAGAACTGGCTTCGGAAGAGATTCCTTCCTGCAGGCAGCCGTCGCCCGAAAGAACGTATGTATAATGATCCACCACGTCAAAACCGGGACGGTTGAACACGGAAGCGAGGTGCGCTTCGGCCATCGCAAACCCGACGGACATGGCAATGCCCTGCCCCAGCGGGCCGGTGGTCGTTTCCACGCCCGGCGTAAGGCCGTATTCGGGATGCCCGGGGGTAATGGACCCCCACTGGCGGAAGCTCTTTATATCGTCCATGGTTACACCGTAGCCAAACAGATGCAGCATGGAATACAGCAGCATGGAACCATGCCCCGCCGAAAGGATAAAACGGTCGCGGTTGTCCCACCCCGGATTGGCCGGGTTATGATTTAAGTGTTTTGCAAAAAGCGTGTATGCCATGGGCGCGGAGCCAATGGGCAGGCCGGGATGTCCGGAATTGGCTTTCTGTACGCCTTCCGCAGATAAAATGCGGATGGTGTTGATTGCCAGCATGTCGTGATTGGTCATGTTCTCTTCCCTCCAATTTCCATAGATTAAAATTTATTTCGGTCTCCAAATTTTGTTGTTCCTTTAGTGGACGTCTGCCTGGACGAAGGCGCCGGTTTGCGCGTAGTACGGACAGGCTGAACGTCTTTTTTGGCGGATCTCGCCGAAGAATTAGAATTGAAGGCGGACGGTTTTCTTCCGCCGTTTGTGCCGCCGTTATACGGGCCTTTCCCACCCGATTTTCCGCCGAATATGCCGCCGCCGCCCGATTTTTTGTTTTTACGGTTCATCAGGAACAGCGCAATGGCTACGCCCGCGATGGCGACCACAATGATGATCAGCAGTATCCCCAAAAATCCGAGCCCCGGTCCCGAGCTTCCCTCAACCGTTACGGTAAGGGGGTCGGTCACAGCCGTGACTTCCGTTCCGTCTTCCTGGGTTGCGGTCACTTTAAAGGTATACGCGGTCGTTTCGCTCACTTCAGCCGTTTTGTCAAACGTTTTGCTGTCTTTGCCCATCGAGCTCACAGACCCGATCTCGCCCAGGGTCTCTTCCGAAACGGTCACATTGCTCAAAAGCACATCCGAATTGTTGGTAATGGTTACCTGGAAGTTCACTTCTCCGGCTTCGCTTAAGGTATACGCGTCCGCATCCACCACAATGGCAAGCGTTGAACCGCTCGGCTGCCCGGAAGCGGAAGCGGAAGGAGTGGGCTCTGCGCCTTCCACCGTGACCGTCACCTGGTTGGAGGTCGCCTGTACGGCGCCGCCGTCCGGATCTTTTGCGGACACGGAATATTGATAATTCTGGGTGGCGGCAGGGGTGACAGTTACCGTGGCCTTTGTGCTCTCTCCCGCCCCCAGCGCAGCCGCATCCGTCTGAATGGTCTGGCCGCTTTCATCGGTCAGGGAAATGCCGGTCAGCGTAACGTCGCCGGTGTTGGCGATGGTGGCCGTAAGAACAGCCTCCCCGCCTTCGCTGATGGACGTTTTGTCCGCAGCCAGCGTGAGCGATATGCCCGCGTTGGCCGGTTCGTTCACCGTAATGCTCAGGGTATCCAGTTCAAGTGTCTTGTTTTCTCCGCCCGCCGTAAAGGTGAGCTTTGGTTTCACGTCTATGGATTTATTCACCTTGGTGGTATACGTCATCTCTTTGGAAGATCCCGGACTCAAGGAAAAAGCCTGGCCGATCGTGTCTCCGCCGTCAATGGGGGAGGCGGTCAGCGTTGCGTTTTCCACCGTCACGTTTCCTTCGTTTTTAAAGTTAAAAGTAAACTCGACCTTGTCGCCCGCATTTACGGTTTTCTGGTCTGCCGAAGCGGACCCCGTTACTTTGACGACCGAAGATTCGCTCACCTGCGTCGCCGCCGTCTGCGTCTGGGTAGCGCCGTTCGGGTCGGTATATGTTAATACATAAGACATTGCCACCGTGCTTGAGCCGGACGGGAAGCCAACGGTATAGTCCCGCTGCACGCCGTAAGAAAGCCCGGGGTCTATACTCACGCCCGAGAACACGGTAGACCCGTTGTTGCTGTAAACAACCTGCACATTGGTGATGGGGTCGGCATAATTGTTCTTCACCACAATGGTGGCTTCCACCGTGCCGCCTTCCGCAGCTTCGTTTTTGTCCAGCGAAATTTTGAAATCAACATTTGTATCCGCCGCCGCTGTTACGGTTCCCAGTCCAAAAACGCTGCAGGCCAGCGCAATGATCAAAACAAAACCTAAAAATCTTTTCAAGTGATCAATCCTCCTATTTTCAATATGCAAATAGAATTCCTGCCGGTTCACATACACAGCCATTTTAAACCATCACTCAGGATGTGTCAACAAAGCGGCCTGAATGTTTATAAACGGCCTTAGAGTTTCACAACCCAGTCATGCGGGTCTTTTATTTCACCGTATTGAATGCCGGTCAGCGTGCTGTACATTTTTTCGGAAAGCTCTCCTTTTTTGCCGCCGCCGATCTCATAAGATTCGCCTTCATAATACAATTCGCCCACCGGACTTACAACCGCCGCGGTCCCCGTGCCGAAGGCTTCGGTCATTTCACCGCTGCGGATAGCCTGGGTCACATCGTCTATGGTCAGGCGTTCTTCACGCACGGGCATGCCAAAGTCTTTCGCCAGGGCGATCACCGAATCACGGGTGATGCCGGGCAGGATGCTGCCTTCCAGCGGCGGCGTATACAGGATGCCGCCAATCAAAAAGAAGATGTTCATGGAACCGACTTCTTCAATATACTTTCCGGTTTTCCCGTCCAGCCAGAGCGCCTGGGAAAATCCCTTTTTGTGCGCTTCTTCGCCCACCAGGAGGCTGGCCGCATAATTGGCGGACGTTTTGGCAAATCCAAGGCCGCCTTTGACCGCGCGCACATAATGGTTCTCCACATATATCTTTACCGGCTCAAGGCCGGTGGAATAATACGCGCCCACCGGGCTTAAAATAATATAAAACAGGTATTCGCTGGCCGAACTCACGCCCAGGTAAGGGTCTATGCCGATATAGTTGGGGCGGATGTACAGGGAGGTTCCCCTTGTTTTGGGGACCCAGTCCGCATCCAGGGTCAAAAGCTGTTTTAAGGCGTCCAGCGTATCTTCCACATTCACCTCGGGCATGCAAAGCCGCCGGGCCGAATTGTTGATGCGTTCAAAATTGTCCCGGGGCCGGAAAAGCCGCACGCCGCCGTCCGTGCCGGTATACGCTTTCATACCGTCAAACACTTCCTGCCCGTAATGCAGGACGGTCGCCGCGGGCGAAAGGGAAAAATCGCCGTACGGAACGATCCGGGCGTCGTGCCATCCCCTGCCTTTGGTATAATTGTATAAAAACATGTGGTCGGTAAAAATTTTCCCAAAACCGAGTTTGCTTTCGTCCTTTGGTTTTTCTTTCAGCTTTTCACGTTTTTCGAGATAGATTTCCATTTAAATCAGCTCCTTGAATCTTCTTATATATATTAAAAAAATAATAGTTTCTCATATCTTTTGGGGCGTATAGCGCGCCCCTTTGCGCTCTGGGCTCACCTGGCCCATAAAAACTTCGGCAACCTCCGCCAAAAATTTTTCTTCGCGCGCCGCCGGTACCAGGATGCCGGTCGAAACATCCGTTTCAAACACCGCGTCTTCAAGCGTATACCCGCCCTTTTCGGCCATGGCCTGCAGCTTTCCGTAAGAAGCATAGGGCAGGGTGAGGGCGTATACCGTGCAGGGGAGCATCCTAAGGATCTGCGCTTCTTTCAATGCGCCCGATACCGCAGAAGAATATGCGCGCGCAAGTCCGCCCGCACCCAGCAGAATTCCCCCGAAATACCGGGTGACCACCGCCAGAACATTGGTAAGGCCGCTTTGGGTAAGCACATGAAGCATGGGGATGCCGGCCGTGCCCTGCGGTTCGCCGTCGTCCGAAAAACGCGAAAAGCGCCCGTCCGCTCCAATGACCATTGCGCTGCAGTTGTGCCGCGCGTCAAAGTGCTGCTTTTTGACCGCCGCAATCTTATCTTCCGCCACCTGCCGGCTGTCCGATGGACAAACCAGAGCGATGAACCTGGATTTTTTTACGGTAAGCTCAAAGTGCGCTTCTTTTTCAATGGTCAGGTAAGGGGTCATGGCTCTATCTTCACCTTGTGGAAGACTTTTTTCCCTTTTTTGATCATGATCTCGCCGTCTTCAAAATCTTCAAGGGTGAGGGTTTCAAATTCACCCGAGACCTTCCGGCCGTTTATGCTTACGCCGCCGCCTGCGATCAGCCGCCGCCCTTCGCCGCGTGACGCGGTCAGGCCGCAGAAGATCAGCAGGTCTATCACTGTGGCGTTCTTTTCAAATTCTTCTTTGGTCACCTTGGTCGCCGGCACGCCTTCGTCCCGGCCGCCCTGCCCGAAAAGCGCTTCGGCCGCGTCCCGCGCGGCTTTGGCCTCGGCTTCCCCGTGCACCTGCCGCGTGACCTCAAAGGCCAGCACTTTTTTGGCTTCGTTGATCGCGCTGTCTTGCAGAGAAGATAAGCGCTCCACCTCTTCCATGGGCAAAAAGGTCAGGAGGGAAAGGCAGTTTCTAACATCCGCATCGGCCACATTGCGCCAGTACTGGTAAAAATCATACGGGGACGTTTTTTGGGCATCCAGCCAGAGCGCGCCGCTTTCGGTTTTGCCCATCTTTTTCCCGTCGCTCTTTAAAAGCAGGGTGAACGTCATCCCGTAGGCGGGTTTTTGCTCTTTGCGGCGTATGAGGTCTGCGCCCGCCAGAATGTTGGACCACTGGTCGTCCCCGCCGAGCTGCAGCGCGCAGCCGTATTTGCGGTTTAAAACAAGAAAATCATATGCCTGCATCAGCATATAGTTGAATTCAAGAAAGGTAAGCCCCTTTTCCAGGCGGCGCTTAAAGCAGTCGGCCGTGAGCATCCTGTTAACGGAAAACACGGCGCCGATCTCCCGCAGGAAAGAAACATAATTGAGGTCCAAAAGCCAGTCGGAGTTGTCCGCCATAATGGCGCGCCCGCCCTCAAAATCAAGAAAACGGCTCATCTGCTTTTTAAACTTCTCGGAATTATGCTCGATCGTCTCCCGGGTCATCATTTTGCGCATGTCGGTCTTTCCGCTCGGATCGCCCACCATGGCGGTCCCGCCGCCTACCAGCGCAATAGGCGTATGCCCTGCGCGCTGCATATGGGCCATGGCCATCAGCTGCACAAAATGCCCTACATGCAGGCTGTCCGCCGTCGGGTCAAAGCCGATGTAAAAGGTCACTTTTTCTTTTTCCAGCATCTCGGCAAGCCCCTCATGCGTGGTCTGCTTGATGAATCCTCTTTCCTTAAGTACGTCATAAACGTTCATCTATCTTAAAACTCTCCTTTGATCGTCTCTCCCATGATGCGGATCCCTTTTTTGATGTTTTGAAGGCTGGGCATGGAAAAATTCAGCCGGAAGGTGTTTTCCCTGGGGTCCTCCGCATAAAACGGCGCGCCCGGCACAAACGCCACTTTCTTCTCCACGCATAGCGCAAACAGGTCTTTTGAGCACATCCCTTCGGGCAGCTCTCCCCAGATGAACAGGCCCCCTGCGGGGTGCAGGAGAGAGACTTCTTTTGGAAAATACTTTTTGATGGCGTCTTCCATCCCGTCCCGCTGCGCGCGGTATAAATTGCATATCTCCGCCACATGGGGCGCGTAGTACCCAAGGCGTATATATTCGCTCACTATGGCCTGCGAAAGGTTGGACGTATGCACGTCCATGCCCTGCTTGGCCAGGTTAAATTTATGAATGATCCCTTTGTCCGCAATGGCGGCGCCTACCCGAAGCCCGGGGGAAATCGTTTTGGAAAAGCTCATCAGCTTGATGACGATGCCTTCTTCGTCATAACTTTTGATGGGCGCAAGTCCCTCCCCTTCGTAGCGCAGCTCCGCGTACGGGTCGTCCTCCAGTATGATCACGCCGTGGCTTTGGCAGAGTTCGTATATCTTTTTCCGTTTTTCCGCGCTGGTCGTGACCCCGGACGGATTTTGGAACGTCGGGATAATGTAAAAAAACTTGGGCGCATATTTTTTGATCTTGTCTTCAAGCTCCGAAAGGTCGGGCCCGTCGCCAAGAAGCCGGACGCTTTTCACATCGGCCTGCGCCAGTTTAAATGTCTGCAGTGCGCCCAGAAAAGTGGGCGATTCCACCAGCACCACGTCTCCGCGGTCAATCAGCGTGCGCGCCGTCATCTCAATGCCCTGGGAAGACCCGGTCAGGATGATCGCCTCGTCGCCCGCTTTTATAATGCCCCGGTTCAAATCCCGAACGGCGCTGAGCATCGCTTCCATCCCCAGCGTGTTTCCGTACTGGAAAATCGTTGCCGACTGGTAACGGATCAAATCGGCCGCGATCTCCCCGATCTCTTTTGCGGGAAAACTGTCCGGCGATGGATTTCCGCCCGCAAAGGAAATCATATCCGGGACGGACAGAAGAGAGAATATTCTTCTGATCTCGCTGCCTTCCACCCCGTCAAAGCGGCAGGAAAAAGATCGCTCCATAAAAAGGCACTCCTTTTGTCAAAAAATTTAAAAGACCCAAAAGACAGCAAGGCGGCGACCCAAAATAAACTTCTGAAAGATGTTCGGGAAGCCGTGCATTGTTCTTTTAAGCTGTTCGTTTAAGCTTTTTCGGCAAAAAAACGGCTTCAAGCAGCCTGTCTTTTTTTACCATTCATCAAAAAAAGCTTAAATATTATTATAAAGCCATTTTTTTAAAAAAACAACTGCAAATGCCGGGATTGTATGATATAATATCTCGTAATTTGTTGTAAAAATAATATTTACATATAAGGAGGCAAAAATCCATGCAGTATTCCAAAGAAGTGGAAGAAATGGTATGCGTAAAAAAAGGCCCTAAGCATGGCCCCGCCCCCATTCCCGAAGAAGGCAAATGGGTATACGCAAAAGAAATTACAGACATCTCGGCACTGACACACGGAGTAGGCTGGTGCGCGCCGCAGCAGGGCGCCTGCAAGCTTACCCTCAACGTGAAAAACGGCATCATTGAAGAGGCTCTGGTTGAAACGCTCGGCTGCTCGGGCATGACGCACTCGGCGGCGATGGCCGCGGAGGTCCTCTCCGGCAAAACCATCTTGGAGGCGCTCAATACCGACCTGGTTTGCGACGCCATCAACACCGCCATGCGCGAACTGTTTTTGCAGATCGCATACGGCCGTTCACAGTCCGCGTTCTCGGAAGACGGCCTGCCCATCGGCGCGGGCCTGGAAGACCTGGGCAAAGGGCTCCGCTCACAGATCGGCACCATGTATTCCACCAATAAAAAGGGCGTCCGTTACCTGGAGATGGCCGAAGGCTATGTTATGAACATCGGCCTTGATGACAATGATGAGGTGATCGGCTACAAGTTTGTGCGCCTGGGCAAAATGATGGAAGACATCCGCAAGGGCAAAGACCCCAAAGATGCGCTGGCCGACAACACCGGCACCTACGGGCGCTACGACGAAGCGGTCAAGACCATAGACCCGCGTAAAGAATAGGAGGCAAATTCATGGCTAATTTTGAAGGATATGAAAGAAGAATCGCTAAGATCGAAAAATGCCTCGCGGAATACGGTTTCAAAACGCTGGAAGAAGCAAAAGCGTATACGCAGGATGCGGGCATAGACGTAGACAGTATCGTTCGGACCATTCAGCCCATCGCGTTTGAAAACGCGGTGTGGGCTTATACGCTGGGCTGCGCCATTGCGCTCAAAAAAGGCTGCACCAAAGCGGCGGACGCCGCCGAAGCCATCGGTATCGGCCTGCAGGCATTCTGCATTCCCGGTTCGGTAGCCGACCAGCGGCTGGTAGGCGTGGGCCACGGCAACCTGGCTGCCATGCTGCTGAGAGAAGAAACAAACTGTTTCTGCTTTTTGGCGGGCCACGAATCGTTCGCGGCGGCGGAAGGCGCCATCGGCATTGCAAAGACGGCAAACAAAGTGCGCAAAAAGCCCCTGCAGGTCATTTTGAACGGCCTGGGGAAAGACGCGGCGCAGATCATCTCCCGCATCAACGGTTTTACGCATGTGGAAACAGAGTACGACTACTGCACCTGCGGCCTTTCCGTGGTTTTTGAAAAACCGTATTCCAAAGGCGACCGTGCAAAGGTAAAATGCTACGGCGCGGACAGCGTTATGGAAGGCGTTGCCATCATGCAGCACGAATCCGTAGACGTTTCCATCACCGGCAACTCCACCAACCCCACCCGGTTCCAGCACCCCGTTGCGGGCACCTATAAAAAATGGACGGTGGAAAACGGCAAAAAATATTTCTCCGTTGCATCGGGCGGCGGTACGGGCAGGACCCTGCACCCGGACAACATGGCGGCGGGCCCCGCTTCCTACGGCATGACGGACACCATGGGCCGCATGCACAGCGACGCGCAGTTTGCCGGCAGCTCTTCCGTTCCCGCACACGTTGAAATGATGGGCCTCATCGGCATGGGCAACAACCCCATGGTGGGCGCGTCCGTCGCGGTCGCCGTTGCGGTGGAAGAATCCAAAAAATAAATTACAGCCACTAATCATTTTTTTGAAGCTATGAAAAAATTGTTCGCCAAAAAAGCGAGCAATTTTTTTCATTTATCTCCTTACATACTAATTAATTATCAATTCTTAAATTAATTTTATTTTATTGACATTTCTAAAATAAGCCTTTATAATTTTATATACAAGGTGGGCTAACACCTTATCAATCCGATATTTGTGTCAGATATTTAAGGCTGACGTGTTGGCGGACAACAGAAAAATCCGATATTTGTGTCAGATATTTAAGGCTGACGTGTTGGCGGACAACAGAAAAATTAGCACTTTAGGTAAGCCATTTTGTGGCTTACCTTTTTTATTATGGGTACTACTAATGAAAAAAGACACAGCAAACATTATTCAATATCTTGTGAATGGTGCTAAACTTTATGATAAGCATTTAAAGAATAGACATATCTTATTTTTGTATAACTTAAATGGGGCTATTTCTTATAAAGAAGTTTTTTTTTGCGAAACAGGTTTTCTTCATTTAACAGGTATAGTAACTTCCGAAAAACCACGAAAATTTTATTATAATTGTTTAAATAACAAACTTTCTCCAAACAACATAAAATTAAAGAGCGATGGAACTACTATTCAAAAGCTATCAGTTTTGGAATATATACCAAACCTAATATGCTCTCCTGTGTTAATTGGTGATTTTAACGGTAGTGGATTTTCATTAAAAAGTGACTATCTTCTAGGATGCACTCGAAAAATTGCTATCTTGGGGTTTTTTCAAAAAAAGAACATGCATTATGGTCGTCCAAGCACGTTGCTTAAAGGAGATATAAAACAAAAGGTTTCCTCGGCACATCAAGTAATACTAATAGTAAAAAAGGCGGCAAATGAAAACATATATAAAGAAATAAGTTATAAGGCAAAAAATACTGATATTTCAAAATTAAAATTGCCAAAAGAACTTGAATGCAAAATAAAACTAGATTTCCATTAATCTACTCCTCCTATATCAACATAATCATCCTACATTTACAACACTAAACTATTTTTCGTACACTTTACTCTCAAAATTTTTCTCGGAACTTTAAAGACAGACAAGACTGTTACGGACTAACTAAAACAATTTTCGGTCTTAATCAGTCTTTTCTTAATTATTTTTCGATAGGCAGTAGATAACGCATAGGTAGCCCTATAAAATTGTGCTTGGAAACAATACTCTTATAATGCGTAAACGCATCAATAAAAACTTACCATGAAAGCACTTCTTGCCGCTTTTCCTCACGCCATCAAAATTGATCCGGCTGGCAATGTTATTCTTTAAAAACGCATTCTGGGCGATTCGCGCCTGCTTTACCCTAACCATGTATAGTTTAAAACAATATAGGCGACGTATATCCCCAAAAGGGTCAGCCCGGCCGTCTTGCCTATCCTCCCCTTTTTTCCAATTGAAAACAGGCGGAAAGCAACCAGGACGATCAGCATAACCGGGATCTGCAGCTTATAAAAATCGGCCGGGACGGCAAGGCCGCCCGCCGTTACCGAAGCCGCGCTTCCCACTACAAACAGCACGTTTAAGATATCCGCGCCCACAATATTGCCAACCGCCAGTTCGCCGTGCCCCTTGCGCACGGCGGTTATTGCGGTCACCAGTTCGGGAAGGCTTGTTCCAAAAGCAACCAGGGTCGCCGCAATCACGCCCTGGGGGATCCCTATCCTGACCGCCGTGATCTCCACGGTCGGGATCAGCAGTTTTGAAGCGCCCACCACCAGGGCAATCCCTCCGGCCAGTTTCAGCATCTGGAAAATTGCGGGCTTTTTTTCTTCGGCAGGCACATCTTCGGCAGGCGGCGCTTTTTTTTCTTCCCGCAGCGCATCTCCCGCCGCAGGCAGCGGGTTTTTTGCCCAGCGCACGGAAAAGGCAATATACGCCGCCAGCAAGCCGATAAAGATCCACCCCATCCACCGGCTGATATGTCCCTGTCCGTTTGAAAAGGTTAAAATGCTCACCACTGCCAGCAGGCAGCCTGCCGCAAGCTGTACTTTTCCCTGCCGCTGCACCACCATCCGGTCAACCGGCAGATATCCGATCAGCGCGGCCAGCCCAATGATCAGGCCCGTATCCGCAATAATGGAACCAATTGCATTGCCCATCGCCAGGTCCGGGTTTCCGTTTGCAGCAGCCAGCACCGAAACCGTCGCCTCCGGCAAGGTCGTTCCAAGAGAAACAATGGTAGCGCCTACCACCATTTTAGGGACCCCCCAGCGAAGGGAGAGGCGCACCGCTTCATCCACCAAAAGGTCCGCCCCTTTTCCCAGCAGGAAAAGCGTGCCCGCCGCAACCAGCACCAGTGCCAGCGTGGGCAACGCTTCCAGGCCGGAATAAATCAATCCATCCATAAACTCTCTCCTAAACAACAAAAAAACTCTTCAAAGAAGATCGGCATAAACCGATACGCTTTGAAGAGTCTCACCGGACAAACTGCCATTAAAGCCAGGAAATTTCTTTCCGTGATGACGGCTTTAATCCCTTAACGGAAGGTCGGTTACTCCCTCTTACATGACCATTATATTTATGAAAAGCCGCCTTGTCAACCAATGCCGGTTTTTGTGCAGGCTTTCGTCCGGCCGTATTTTCTTTTATTCCGTTTTCGCCCGGGCGCGCCCTGCGCTTTCCAATAAAAAACAAGCCTCCGCAAAAAAGGAAGGCTTGCCTTCAATCCGGCAAATCATATATAGCGAAGACCGGCTTTTAGTCAGGCCCTGCTTTGCATTTCGCTTTCATATGCAGACCTCGTAATGTCTCCGTTCATCATCATTTGCTTCAGCTCATATTCGCTGTATTGCGAAAGGTTGTACGTACTGTTTGAATTGTCTTCGTCCGCAGACACGGCGCCGGCGGAAGAACCGCTTTCGGCGCTCTTTGCAGATTGCTCTATCACCTGCGCCGCGCCGCCTGCCGTACCGGAGGCCGACAAAGCCAGGTATTTGCTGTATGCCTCATCGCTGATTTCCACCGTATCCCCGTCTGCCGAACTTTCCAGCTCCAGCAGCAATGTTGCGAGGTCGTCTTCCGTGCTTTCCGTTTCGGAAACGGTGGCGGCCGATGCCGTTGTTTTCTCTTCATCCATATCCAATGCCGCCTGATCTTTAACCGTTGTGGTATTTGTTAATGCGGATAGGTTTGTATTGGCCGCGCTGATAGATTGCACCATAATCATAACACCTTCTTCCATTGATAAATTTTTCAAATCATTGCCGGTATTATTTTCATCGTGCTTTTTTCAGGCGGGTTAAGTGAAGGTTGTGTGAATTTTTTAAAATGCCTTTAAACCGGCCTTTTTGCGGTGTTCCGCGCAATTTTTCTTATGGCCTACCGCCATGTTTGGGCTTGTGTTTTACTAAAATCCGCTCTATCCGCTTGGCGGGACCCCCTTTTCTTCCCTACTTCAAAAGCATGCGGATCCAATTTAAATTTTTCTCTGTGTACGGCAGGTAGCGCATGGGCAGGTCGATAAAGTTGTGCTTTGAAACAATGCTCTTATAGTGCGTAAACGTGTCAAAAGAAAACTTGCCGTGGTAACGCCCCATGCCGCTTTCCCCCACGCCGCCAAAACCCATCCGGCTGGTGGCCAGGTGGATGATGGTGTCGTTGATACAGCCGCCGCCAAAAGAAGTATGCTTTAAAAACGCCTCCCGGGTCTCCCGGTCGGTGGTAAAAAGATAAAGCGCAAGCGGCTTTGGGTGCGCATTGATCGCATCTATGACTTCCTGTTTGTCGGTATATGTTAAAACCGGCAGGATCGGGCCGAAGATCTCTTCTTTCATCACGGGCGACTCCCAGGTAACGCCGCCTAAAACGGTGGGCGCTATAAACCGGCTCTCTGCATCCGTCTGTCCGCCCAGGAGGATGTTTTCTCCCCGCATCAGCCCGCACAGGCGTTCAAAGTGCTTTTGGTTCACAATCAACGGCATGCTGGAAAAATCCCCGTTTGGGTAAAAGCTTTCAAGCGCTTCTTTAAAATACTGCAAAAAAGGCTCCCGGACCGATTCATGCACATACAGATAGTCCGGCGCAACGCAGGTCTGCCCGGCGTTTAAATACTTTCCAAAGGCCAGGCGTTTTGCCGCCAGCTTCAGTTTGGCCGTCCCGTCCACAATGCAGGGGCTTTTTCCGCCAAGTTCCAGGCTGACGGGAGTAAGGTACCGGCTCGCTTTTTCCATTACCAGCTTTCCGACGTTCACGCTGCCCGTAAAGAAGATATAGTCAAACTTCTGCTCCAAAAGCTCCGCATTGGCCGCGCGGCCGCCTTCAACCACCGCAATATATTCGGGCGGAAAAATCTCCCCCAGCAGTTTTGCGATGACGCGGCTGGTGGCGGGCGCGTAGGCGGACGGTTTTAAAACCGCGCAGTTGCCCGCCGCGATCGCGCCGGTAAGCGGCTCTAGGCTGAGCTGAAAAGGATAATTCCACGGAGACATAATGAGCGCAACGCCATAGGGCTCTGAAAGCATAAAGCTTTTAGCCGAAAACTGGGCCAGCGGCGTCCGTGCCCGCTGCGGACGCATCCATTTGCCTATATTTTTGATTGCATAGCCCAGATCCTCCCTCACCATGCCGACCTCGGTCATATATCCTTCAAACCCGGTTTTATGAAGGTCTTCGTGCAGGGCGCTGAAAATTTGCCCCTCGTTTGTGCAGATGGCTTCTTTAAGCCTTATAAGCGCCTGTTTGCGAAAATCCAAAGACAGCGTTTCTCCCGCAGCAAAATATGCGCGCTGTTTTTTTAAAATGCTTTCAATATCCATATCCCTTCCTCCTTTTTCTTCCGGCCGGCTGTTGCAAACGCTTTTGAGCCGCGCAAAGCATTTTTTATTTTTTTGTTTTATGGGAGATACCATTTTATAACAAGTGTATCACAAAGCATCAAAAATGAATATACGTTTTCACGGCAAGTCCGGCAACCGCGCCCAAAAGCAAAACTTTTTTCAAATTCCCGGCGGGCGGTGCCCGGCGAAGGGCGCATCAACAAAAAAGGCCCGTTTTTGCGGGCGAACATTATTTTGCCTTCCACTGATCACAAAAATGTGCTATGATTATTTTGTTAAAAAAATAACAAAGAGGTGTTCCGGTATGGTTTTAAATGCAACTGCAACCCTTACAGACGGCCAAATGAAATTTGAATGCACCGCGGGAGACGGTTATAAAATAGTGACCGATTACCCCGCTCCGCACGGAAGCGGCGGAGGCCCCACCTCTCTCGAGCTTTTTTTGGCCAGCCTTTGTTCCTGTTTGGGTGGGACGCTGGCGGTCCTTTTGCGCCAGGCGGGAAAAACGGTGGACGCCGTCACCGTCAGCGCGCGCGGCGCGCGCAGGAAAGAACACCCCACCTGCTTTGAGCGCATTGAGCTGACCGCCAAAATAAACGCCCCGGATGCGCAGAGCGAAGACGTTGCCAAAGCGCTGAAGCTGGCGGAAACGTGCATCTGCCCCGTGGCCGCCATGGTGAAAAACACGGTGGCGCTCGACATGCGGGCCGAACTTTTGGCCGGGCGCCCGTAGCGCGGGCGCGCAAAATCAAACCGGACTGTTTTTTTAAACCGGAGGAACCCCGGATGGAAGATATCCAATTTGAAAAACCGGGCGCTGAAATGCTGCCCGCCGTTTTAGAGATCTATACCTATTACGTGCTGAAAACGACCGCGTCTTTTCATATAAACCCGCCTTCGCTAAAAGAAATGCGCCGTCTCGTTTTCTTTGAAGACCCAAAATACCAAACGTTTTTAATACGCTGCGGGGGCGCCCTCTGCGGTTACGTAACGCTCTCCCCGCACAAACCGAGGGAAGCCTATGCGCCCGCCGCCGAGGTAAGCGTTTACCTAAAGCCACAATACACGGGCCGGGGGATCGGCGGCAGGGCGATCCGTTTTATTGAAGCGTTTGCGGCGCAAAGCGGGGTCCATGTTCTGATTGCCACCATATGCGGCGCGAACGCCCCCAGTATCCGCGCGTTTGAAAAATGCGGGTTTGTAAAATGCGCCCATTACCGGGAAGTCGGGCAAAAATTCGGGCAGCGGCTGGATATTGTGGCCTGCCAGAAAATAATAGGCCGGCCGTAAAGGCCCGCCTTTCCTTTCTAAAAAAAAGAGAGCATTTCTGCTCTCTTTTAAATTAAACGCCGTACACCAGGCTTTGCGCATCTGCCAGATTGAGGAATCCCGGCCGGGGGCTCAAAACAGGCATACCTGCGGCACACGCAAAATTTTGCTTACTGCTGCTTCCGTCAGGATCTGACAGGGTTCACAACATTGCATTGCACAGGACCCATTTCTCAACGCCACCAAAACCGGCTCCATACCAAACGGTAAATGTTCTCGGTCTGGAATTCAGCCCCGCTGTAGCGGATTGCGGGTTACAGGGCACCGCTGGCTCCCCGCCTAGTACGGCAAACTTCAAACTTTGTCTGCGGGTCGGTTTTATAAGTGTAACACAAAGTCAAATCCAGCGTCAATCTTTTTTCGGGCGCATGCGCGCAAGGTAATATGCGCACGCCTCGGCAAAGCGCGGGTCGTCCGCCAGCGCCTGTACCTCCGTAAAAGCGGACGCATCGCCGCGGTTTGCGGCCACGATCACCGCCTGGTTGGTCACGCGTACCCGCCGCGCCATGTTTTTGCCCACCAACCGCTTAAGTTCGCCCATGGTCTCGCCGCGGATGGTGTCCGCCAGCACAAAATCCGGCAGGGAGATCCCCTCCCGTCCGTTCATCGGGCAGGCGGTCTGGCATTTTTCGCATCCCAAAAGCTGGTATAAATGCGGCTTCATGCCGTCCGGTACATGCCCGTCCATATGGCTGCGCATGCATTTTGAAACATCCAGGCCCCCGGGGCCCAGGGCGCCGGTCGGGCAGGCCCGTATACAGGCGCCGCATGCAAGGCAGGCCTGCGGCCCGGCTGCCGGGCCTGCTGCCGCAAAGGCCAGCCGCACCGTCTGGATATGGACCAGCGAACCAAACCCGGGGTGATAATAAAACCCGTTTTTCCCCATGCGCCCGCCGCCCAGCAGCGCAAGGCTGCGCGCGGGGAGGCTCGCGTCCCGAAGAGCAGGGACCCCCTCCTTTTGAAGCTGCGCGGCCAAAGCCCCCGCCCGCGCGTAAGCTGCGTTTGAAGCGGCGTAATAGCCGGAAACGCCAATGCGCCCCGCCGGGCTTTTTTCGGCAGGGTGGTATTTTGCAAACAGCACCAATATGCTTTTTGTTTCAAAGGGCAGGTCCCCCCTCGCCCCCTCTTCAAAGGGCACGATCTGCGCGTCATCAAATCCCGCAGCAAGGGCGGCGGCAAGGATCTTGTCCCGGTCTGTTTTCTTCATAACGCTTTTATCATAATCAATTCCCTTGCATTAATCAAGCACAGCCTTTATAATTGATAATCATATAATTGTGAAGAAGGGTGCGTATTTTGAAGATCAAACGTCTTGCATTCATCCTGGGGGTCCTTCTGACGGCCGCGGCGCTCGCCGCCTGCGCAAGCCTCCCCGTGGTTCAGATTCAAAACGAAAAACTGACGCTGATCGGCACGGAAACGTCCGACCGGTATGAAGGGGTCTTCCCGTCGGAAGGCAACCAGATCCTGGCCGTCCGTTTTCTTGCGGAAAATAAAAACCCCGACCTGACGGCCATTGCCGAAGGCTTTTTCGGCACCACCCCCTGCACGCTCAGCATTGGCGGCGATACCTATGACTGCCGGTCCATTGCTTTTGAACAGGAAAACGGACAGCTCATTGCGCTGCCGCTTTTCGAGGTGCCCGCCACTCTCCCGGAAAATGCCGCCCTGACCCTTTCGGGCGACGCTTTTTCTCCCGTGCAGTTCTCTCTTTAAAATCACAAATCACGCCGCGGGAAACTTTTAAAAACCCCGCGGCTTTTTTTTATATGCGCAGGTAAAAAAAATGCAGCTAAAAGATATTATGAAAATCATACAAAATCCCAAACCGTACGACAAAGGCACGGCGCAGATGTGGACCGACCCGCATATTTCCGAGCAGCTTCTTCATATGCATATCAACGAAAACAGCGACGCCGCCAGCCGGAAAACAAAAAACATTGAAAAAACGGTCGACTGGCTCACGCGCAGCTTGCAGCCCGGCGCAAAGGTGCTGGATCTCGGCTGCGGGCCCGGCCTGTACGCACAGCGCCTTGCGCAGGCCGGCTTTGACGTGACCGGCATTGATTTTTCCGCGTCCTCCATTGCATATGCAAAAGCGCAGGCTAAGGAGGCCGGGCTGGCCGTCCGTTATATCTGCCGAGACTATCTCAAAGCCGGTATACCGGCGGGTTTTGACGCGGCGATCCTTATTTACTGCGATTTCGGCGTGCTGGACCCGGAGCAGCGCACGCGGCTGCTTTCGGGCGTGCGCGCCGCGCTCCGGCCAGGCGGGCTGTTCGTTTTTGACGCGCTGAATAAAAAAGCGCCCCGCGCCCTGCATTTTGGGCCGGCCTGGGAAATCAGCGGCGGCGGTTTTTGGCTGGATGCGCCGTATGCCTGCCTGTCTGAAAAACTGCACTTCCCCGGGCATAAGGCCATATTGGACCAGCATATCGTTTTGCCAGAATCAGGGGAAAACAAACTCTACCGCTTCTGGAACCACTATTTCAGCGAAGCGGACGTCCGGCAGATGGCAAAAGGATTTAGCTTCAGCCTTGCCGGCTCCGCCTGCCTGTTTGAAAAAGGCGGCGGGCCGTTCAACGACGACGGCGTGACCTTCTACACGCTCAGGAGAAACGGCGCGCAGCATGGCTGACGCGCACGCTTCCCTTAAAAAACAAAAAAGCCGTCCGGCAACGGACGGTTTTTTACATAACCGGTTTTTATATGTGGAAACGTTTCGTCATTTCATTTTTAAGCTGTTTGACCGCAAAAAGGATGGTGCCGATCAGGGTGAACCCCGCCATGAACGCGCAGATCACCGGCGGCCACCAAACGACGATCACACCGGAAAACAATAATATAAGCGGAATAAAACCAATGAAGATGGCGGCAATCACATAAACCATGCTCTCCCGCCACCGCTTGCGGTTTTCATAGGTATAATAGATCTCCATCACGAGCACGGCAACAATCAGAAAGGGGATCACATAATTCTGCGCCCAGATGTGCGCAGGCGTGACCCGTTCAATGGCAACCAGCACGGCGGAGATCCCGGCCATCTGCAGCAGCACCTTCGCTCCCTTCTGCCAGGGGGTGAGCAGCGTGCCCGCCACCAGCAGCCAGGCATAAAGCGCGGGCGCGATCACCAAAAGGGACCATAAAACGCCCTGCCATAAAACTAGGTTGATGATCAGACAGATGCCCAACGCAAAAATGGTCAGAGCTATAAGCCCTTTCATGCGCAGGGAAAGATGCTTTTTTGCGGGCAGCGCGGTTTCCGCTTTCGGGTAGGGCAGCTCGCCTTCGGCCGCGCCCAGGTCCTTGTGGCAAAGCGGGCAGTGCGTATAGCCCGGATGCACCTGTACCTCGCAGGAGTCACAATACTTCATTGTTCTTCCCTCCAGCCGTTCCCGTATATTTCAACCTTCATTTTCTGCTCCTTTGTCAAAAACCTGAAGAATTCCTTAATGATGTCCGCTTCCATGATACAGCGCGTAAAACAGATGTCCAGTTTGCCGTTATACGTACACGCGGTCATTTTAATGGGCAGCATGTCGGTCGCGCCCATGGCACAGGATATGGATTTCACATGCGGCGTCATGGACGCGGGCAGCCGGATCACCGCAAGATTGCTCACAATGGTGGTATAAAGCTTTTCCCCGTACCACTGGTACGCCGCCCGAAGCCCCATGTTTTTGGCGTGCAGGGGCGCAATTTTAACCATAATGTTTTTGGAAACGTCCACATTGGAGTTGATGTATGCGCTCATCTCGGTTTTGGTGGCTACCTGCTTTAACTGTTCGGCAAGCTGGGCGACCACGTCTTCAAACGAAACCTCCTGCTCAAAACGGACGCCCACCAGATAATGAGATATAAAATTCCGAAGCGTGCCCGAAGGGAACATCCTGCGCAGGTTCACGGGCACCATAATGCGCACCGGCTTCTTTTCCCCCAGGTCCAGCCGCTGGTCGCGGTAAATGGCGTAGATCATGACGGCCGCAAGAAAGGTTGTAAGCTTTACGCCGTACCTGCGCGCGGCGGCCAGCATTTCGTCCACATCCACCACCCCGTGCACCACGTTTTGCTCGCCCCGCGGATAGGCTACGCCCTCTATGTGGTATGCCGTGATCCCGGCGTGTTTTCTTTTTTTGCCCCGGTTGTAATATTTTTCAAAGCTGTCCTCGGCTTCGTAGGGTTTGGGGGATTCGTCGCTCATTTTGATGAGCCCCTCCCCTTCCACCGGGTATCCTTTGATTTTCAGATACTCAAAAACCAGAGACTTGAAAAATTCCATCCCGCCGAGCCCGTCGGTAATGGAATGGAACACCTCCAGCGATATACGGTTTTTAAAATAAAGAACCTTAAATAAAAATTCTTTGTTTTTATCCGGGTATATACGGCTGCAGGGAAATTTAGACTCCGGCTCTACCGGGGGCGTGTTTTCATTGTACTCAAAATAGTACCAAAAAAGCCCCGGTTTCAATTTTACTTCAAATGTGGGAAACCGGGGAAGGGTCTTTTCCAGCGCCTTTTGCAAAATCTCGGGATCCACCTCTTCTAAAAGCTCCATAGAGAGCCGAAAAGTTGAATCCCGTGTGTCAAGTATAGCCGGATAAAGTCTCGCCGTCGTATCCAGCCGATACCAGTTATATTCTTTTTCTTTCATTACATCTCCAGCAGGTCTTTCATTTTCATCAGCCGCGTCAGGTTTCCGCGTTCGTTTTCGTCCAGCTTCATGGTGATATATTTGATGGTCTCTTCAAGCTGGGGGATCAGTACGTATTCCAACGCGTTGACCCGCCGGCGGGTTTTTTCAATCTCGTCGGCAAGCATGTTGCAGGATTTTTCGACCTCTGCTAATTTTATCATCTTTGTGAATACACCTGCAAGTTTTTTTACGGAAGAATCAAGCGCGCCCGAAGTACCTAAAAAACCGTAGGGAAAATAGCGCATGTCCCGGGGCTGCTCTGAAAACTCTATCCGCGGGACCATGACGCTCATAATATTTTGCAGGGAGGTCTCAAAAGAAAACTGCACGGACGGGCTCATCAGCGCTTCTTCCACGGCCGGCGCGTTCATGGACATGGAGGCCAGCGTAAATTCGCGCTGCGCTTCTTTCAGGTCGTCTTCCACCTGCCGCCGCAGCTTTTTATTCTCTTTTATGATCTGCATAAACTGCCGGATCATCTCGTCCCGTTTGTCTTTAAGCAGCTTATGCCCCCGGGCGGCGACCTTCAGCCTTTTTTTAAGGCGGGTCAGTTCCATCCGGGTGGGGTTGACTCTAAGCAGTGCCATCAGCATCCTCCGGCTCGGTTTCTTCTTGCACCCTGGGCAGGTATTTTTCAATATACGCTTCCCGTATGCGCTTCAGTTCCCCTTTGGGCAGTATGGTCAAAAGTTTCCAGCCGATCGTAAGGGTCTCTTCAATGCTCCGGTTTGTTTCATACCCCTGGGAAACATAGCGCGCTTCAAACGCGTCCGCAAATTTGGCGTACAGTTTGTCCGTATCCGTCAGTGCGGCTTCTCCCAGGATCACGGAAAGCTCTTTGGCTTCCTTACCCCGCGCATAGGCGGAAAACAGCTGGTTCATGGTGTCCGCATGATCTTCGCGGGTCTTCCCCTTGCCGATCCCCTTGTCCTTTAAGCGGGACAGGGAGGGCAGCACGTCAATGGGGGCCTTGAGGCCTTTGCGGTTTAAATCCCGCGATAAGATGATCTGCCCTTCGGTAATATACCCCGTCAAATCGGGGATGGGGTGGGTTTTGTCGTCTTCGGGCATGGTCAGGATGGGGATCTGCGTGATGGACCCTTCCTGGCCGCGGATCCGGCCCGCTCTTTCATAAATGGAGGCAAGGTCGGTATAAAGGTAGCCCGGATAGCCTCTTCTGCCCGGGACTTCCTTGCGCGCGGCCGAAACTTCCCGCAGCGCTTCCGCGTAATTGGTCATATCCGTTAAAATAACCAGCACATGCAGGCCTTTTTCATACGCCAGGTATTCGGCGGCCGTCAGCGCCATGCGCGGCGTTGCGATACGTTCGATCGCCGGGTCGTTCGCCAGGTTCACAAACAAAACCGTGCGCTCGATCGCGCCGGTACGCCTAAAGTCGGAAATAAAGAATTCCGCTTCTTCATAGGTAATGCCGATGGCCGCAAAGACCACCGCAAAGTTTGCCTCGCCGCCCAGCACTTTGGACTGGCGCGCGATCTGCGCGGCCAGCTGCGCATGGGGCAGGCCCGAACCCGAAAACACCGGCAGCTTCTGTCCGCGTACCAGGGTGTTAAGGCCGTCGATGGCCGATATGCCCGTCTGGATAAATTCGGACGGATAATCCCGCGCCGTCGGGTTGATGGGCGACCCGTTGATATCCAGCCGCTGCTCGGGAATGACGGGTTCCCCGTCGTCCAGCGGTGCGCCCAGTCCGCCGAACACCCGGCCCAGCATGTCCATGGAGACCGCAAGTTCGATCCCCCGGCCCAAAAAGCGCGCCTTGCTGGTGGATATTTTAAGGCCCTGCGAGCTTTCAAACAGCTGGACCAGCGCCTTGTCGCCGTTCACTTCCAGCACTTTGCCGCGGCGGACTTCCCCGCCTTCCTGTTCAATCTCTACCAGTTCGTTATACGTTGCGCCGCTCACGCCTTCCACCAGCATGAGGGGCCCGACTACTTCCCGTATCGTTTTGTATTCTTTCAGCATAAACTTACGCGCCTCCCCCGACCGCCTCGGCTATCTGTGATTTCAGATTTTCATGGATCTGCGCGATCCTGCCGTCAAATTCATCTTCATGGATATACTTCATCCGCCCGATCTCTTCGCGCACCGGCAGGGCCTGCACGGCGGAAAAATCCGCCCCGTCCTCCAGCGCGTCTTTTGCAAGATCGTAGTATAAAAACACCGTCCGGAGCATTTTTGCCTGCTTGCCGCCCGAGGCGTAGGTATCTACCTCGTTAAAGGCGTCCTGCTGCAAAAAATCTTCCCGCAGGGACCTTGCCGCTTCTATCTTCAGCTTGTCGCCGATAGAAAGCGCGTCCATCCCAACCAGCCGGACAATCTCTTCCAGTTCGGCCTCCTCCTGCAGCAGCGCCAGCGCGCGGCTGCGCAGGTGGCTCCAGTCTTCGGATATATGCTCGTCAAACCACGCGGCAAGCTGGTCTGCGTACAGCGAATAGGAAGTCAGCCAGTCTATGGCCGGAAAATGCCGCCGGTATGCCAGGCTGGCCGAAAGGCCCCAGAACACTTTGACGATCCGAAGCGTTGCCTGGGCGACCGGCTCGGAAATATCGCCGCCGGGGGGCGAAACCGCCCCGATCGCGCTGACCGCGCCCGTGCGTCCGCTGCTGCCCAGGCATTCAACCGCGCCCGCGCGTTCGTAAAACTCCGCAAGGCGGGAGGAAAGGTAGGCCGGATAGCCTTCCTCGCCCGGCATTTCTTCCAGGCGCCCGGACATCTCGCGCAGCGCTTCGGCCCAGCGCGAAGTAGAATCGGCCATAATGGCCACTTTATAGCCCATATCGCGGAAATATTCCGCAATGGTGATTCCCGTATAAATGGAGGCTTCCCGCGCCGCCACCGGCATGTCCGACGTATTGGCGATCAGTACGGTCCGCTTCATCAGCGGTTCGCCGCTCCGCGGGTCTTTCAGCTCGGGGAATTCCTGCAGCACGTCCGTCATTTCGTTTCCCCGCTCGCCGCATCCCACATACACAATGATCTCGGCATCTGCCCATTTGGCCAGCTGATGCTGCACCACCGTCTTCCCGCTTCCGAACGGGCCGGGGATGGCGGCCACGCCGCCTTTGGCCACCGGGAAAAGCATGTCTATGTTGCGCTGCCCGGTCAGCATGGGCTCGGTGGGAGGCATCTTGCGCTTATAAGGCCGTCCGCGGCGGACCGGCCATTTTTGCAGCATGGATATCTCCGCCACGTTGCCCGCGTCCGTTTTGATCTTCGCCACCGTTTCTTCAATGGTGTATTCCCCTTCAGGCGCGAGCCACTCTATCGTTCCGCCCATATCCGGCGGAACCATGATTTTGTGGTCTACCAGCGCCGTTTCCTTAACGCTGCCCAGCACGTCTCCGCCCGCAAGGCTCTCGCCCACGGCGGCCGAAGGCACAAACGACCATTTTTTATCCCGGCTGAGCGCCAGCGCTTCTACCCCGCGCCGGATGCGCGGACCGGTTTTTTCATATATTTTGTCCAGCGGGCGCTGGATGCCGTCAAAAATAGATTCTATGAGCCCCGGCCCAAGTTCTACGCTAAGGGGGCTGCCCGTTTCAAACACCACGTCTCCCGGGCCGATCCCGCTTGTCTCTTCATACACCTGCACAGACGCGCGGTCTCCTCTGAGTTCTATGATCTCGCCGATCAGCCGGTACTTTGAAACATGCACCACGTCAAACATTTTTGCGTCTGCCATTCCTTCCGCAACGATCAGCGGACCGGAAACTTTTATGATCCTGCCCTCCATACTCCTACCTTCCTTTATCAGTCATCTAAATAAAGCTGCGTGCCCACGGCCTTTTCAACATTCTTGCGTATGTTTTCAAGTCCGATCCCCAGGCTCCCCGTTCCCGACGGAATGGGGATCACGGCCGGATAGGGCTGCGCCTTGTATCTTTCAATGGTTTCATGCGCTTTTTCATACGCCTGTTCAGTCACAAAGATCACCGCATACTTCTCTTTTGCCATGCGGACGATCGTGCGCGCAATGTCGCGCGCCGTTTCGGGCTCAAACACATCCAGCCCCAGCGTCCTGAAACATCCTACGCTGTCTTTTTCGCCGATCACGCCGATCCTGCCTGCCATTTCCTACACCTCAACCAATACTTTGCCGATCCACTCTTTTTCAATATTGTTAAGCTTTGCGGTCATAACCATCCGCACCGCTTTGGCTTCCCGTTCCTTGCGGATCATGTAATAAACAATAGGCGCGGCGGAAAAAAGATTGTTTTTGTCCTCCCCCGCCGTTTTAAGAAGGACATCGTCCCTGTATTTTTCCAAAAGTTTCAGGCTGCCCGTCTCCAGGTATTCGTCCAGCCCGGCGGCAATGCCGCCCGCATGCCCGCCCCGTGCAAACACGCCCGCAAGCTCCTCTTTTGGAAGTTCAAACGCCTTTTTTAAAACCGTATGGCTGATCTGGCCTTCCGGAAAAAGCGCCTGCTCAAACAAATCACGCGAAAAACCGGCGTCCCGCGCACGCAGCAGCAAAAGGATGTTTTCCATGTCAAACTGCACGGAAAAATACCGCCGCACAAAGCTGCGGCCGTCCTGCTCTTTGATGCGGCCCGAAACCTCGTTTGCCCAGGCGCGGTCCAGCGCCACCCCGATGAGCGAAATGTCTTCCTCCACCGCAAACGCCCGGTCTATCCGGCTGAGCGCGCCGCGCATCCCGTCGGTCAGCGCGCCGTACTTTTTTTCCTGTACGGCGGCCAGCAGGTCGGGCACTTCAAAAATGCCGCCCCGCATCAGGTTGTGCTTGTTGACGCTCGTCCCGGTCGCGACCGCCTTAACGATCACTTTTAAGTTATGGTAGTCGCTGCGCAAAAAAAACAGGTCGGTGATCTCGGGTTCGGGAGAAATGCTGCGTAAAAGCTTGTAGGTCGCGCTCATCTCCCGGGCAATCAGTTTTGTATACCCGGCCGGGGTCTCTATTTCAAATCCGCCGTACCCCCATTCCACCAGCATGGCCGCGGCTTCCTGCGCATCTTTTGCGCCGAGCAGCCGTTCGATGTCCTCGCCTGTAAGCAAACGGGTCTCTTTGGATTTGATTACGACGGATGCAAACGGATAACTGTTTTTGGCCATATCAGTTTCCCCCGCCAAACAAAATGCGCGCAACGTCCCCTTCCAGCTCTTCCCTTGCCTGGTTTAAAACAAAATCCACCGTGCAGTTGATCTGGGCCTGCCCGCTTACGAGCACAAAGCCGTCTTTGATCTCATCCCGCACGCCGCCCAGGGAAAGATCGGCTGATATTTCCTTTTGCGCGCGGGAAATAAACGCCTCCGTAAAATAGGGGCTGTCTTTTTTTGAAGCAAAGATCTTGCCGCCTTCCGCGCCGCTTTTTTTAAGCAGCGAAAGCAAGAAGGCCGCATACTTCTCCTCTGGCAGCGAAAGGAGTTTTTCCTGCGCTTTTAAAAACGCCTCGGCAATGGCCGCGCGTTTTTCTTTAAGCGCGCCTTTTCGCGCCGCAAGGTCCCAAATCGCGCGGGCGCGGCGTTCTTCTTCCTTGCAGTCAAGCTCGGCCTGTTTTAAAATCTTACCGGCCTCGGCGCGGACCTGCGCTTCCGTCTTTTGTTCGTTTTCGGCTATCTGGCGGCGGGCCTTCTCCAAATCGGAATCCGCCTGTGCCTTTGCGTCGGAGATGATCTTTTCGATAATCGCTTGTACACCAGCCACTTTTTTCTCCTTTTAGCCCAGGGGCAGCAGTAATATGGTCAGCATGGAAATCAAAAGCGCGAACACAGCGTAGGTTTCCACCATAATGGAAGATGTGATGGCCTTACCCATTTCTTCCGGTTTTTTGGCCAGCAGGCCGATACCGGCCACCGCCGTTTTCCCCTGCGAAACGCCGGACAAAAGCCCCACGATGCCCATGGGAAAGCAGCCCGCCATAATGATCAGGCCCTGGGTCTGGGTGACGTCCACCAGGTTCCCGCCAAGGATCCCAACCTGGATCAGCACAATAAACCCGACCAGCAGGCCGTAGATGCCCTGCGTGCCCGGCAGCAGCTGGAGCACCAGCGCCTGTCCGAATTTTGAAGGGTCTTCGCTCATCAGCCCGGAGACCGCCTCGCCGGCCAGTCCCACGCCGATCGCGGAGCCGACGCCGGCCAGTCCCGCTGCAAAAGCGGCGCCGATTAAAGCAAATACGATTCCATCCATGAATATACCTCCTATATCATTTCACCATTCTGTAATTTTTCAGTTTAATACGCAAAGGATCGAACGGCGTGCCGCCGCCTTCGTAAAACTTTGAGAAAAATTCTATATATTGCAGCCTCGCCGAATGCACGAAGGCCCCCAGCGAATTGATGCCTATATTGAACACATGGCCGATCAAAAAGATCACGACCGCAAAGATCCAGCCCGGTACACTGCCCGTCATCATGCCCGCAATGGTATTGAACACCATTGCGATGACCGATGTCGCAAGCGCCATGCCGAACAGGCGGGCGTAGGACAAAATGTCCGACAGATACCCCGTGATCCCGTAAAGTCCCGAAAGGCCGCCCGTAATTTTTTTGACCACACTGCGGTTATGGCGGCCCGCGGTGGCCACAATGCCGATTGCGCCTGCGGCCAGCATGATAAGCCCTACCGTACTCTGCCCCAACGCAAGGAACGGAATGGAGATCAGCATCAGCATCCAAAAACCCTGGTCAAACACCGCCGCGGAAAAGCGCCGCCGCCTAACGTTCATATAAGCGCCCATGGAAAGCCCGGCCAAAAGGTGGATCACGCCCAGCGAAAGGCACAGTATCAGCATATCCAGCGGGTTTTTAAGCGGATTGAACAGCCAGGGCGTTGTATCGAACCCCATAAAACTGCCGAAGCTCGTTCCCCATATAACGGTGGAGATCCCGCAGATCGCCAGCACCATCAAAAGTTTTTTCATGGTGCCTTCCGGTTTTTTCATTTTTAAAAAGATAATGGACCCGACGGTAAGTATGATGCCGTACGCCGCATCCGAAAGCATCATCCCGAAAAAGATAAAATAAAAGGGCATCATGAGCGCGTTTGCGTCAAATGTCCTTGGGCCGGGTACGGAATACATGTCGGTCACCGCCTCAAACGGCGTTACGACCGCGTTGTTCTCAACCGCGGTGGGCAGATCTTCGTCCTCGTCCGGGTCTTTTGCCTCAATATAATAAACGCCGGTAGCGGCCGAAACCGCCGCCTCAAGTTTTTCCTGTTCGTAATTCTTTACATAGCCTTCGATCAGCGCAACGCTTTTGGAGGCGATGATTTTTTCAAACGCCGCTCCCCGCGCCGCTTCGCCGCGGTAATAGTCTTCCAGCGCAAGCAGGTCTTCTTTATAAACCAGCACGTCCCCCGCGTTTTCCGTTTCTTTTTTGATCTGGTCATGCAGGCTTTCTATTTCCGCCTCCAGCCTTTGGATGATGGCGGCGGGCGCTTCTTCCATGCCTTCCAGCCGGGCGTCCGAAAAGCCGGCGGACTTCATGCTCTCGCGCATACGGTGCGCTTTTTCCTTGTGTACGACCACCAAAACGGGCAGCGCCTGGTGCGCCTCTGCAAAAAAAGCGGCCCAGGCAAGGCCGTCCGCCTCTTCAAGCGCCTGCTCTAAAGCGCCCCGCGCGTCTTCGGGCAGGTACCCCAAAAACACATCCGTCTTCTGCGTGCCCCGCAGGTAGGAAAGCGGCATATCCATTTCGGCAAAAGGCTTTAGGGCTTCGGCCTGGTTTGTTTTTTTCTGCAAATCAAGGCGCAGGGCGGCTACGCGGTCCTCAAGTTCCCGCGCGGCTTTGTATGCGCGGTCCACAACGTCGGCCTTATTTTTGAGCGCGCGGTATTCGTCCGGCGTGATCACCGGCTTGGCGGACAAAAGAGAGCTTTTTTGTGCATCGTATTTCTGCGCGACCGCAAGCGTAAAAGCAATGCGGTCTAAAATCTGCTCCGCTTCTCCTTCCGCAACCAGCTGGTGCGTTACCTCCGCCTCCGCCTGCGCGGGGGCGACATGAAGAACGCCCCGTTCCTGCAATGCACGCATAACCGGTTTAAGGTCGGCTTTCATGCAGTATACAAAGACTTTTTTAAGTGGAATGATCGCCATTTAGCTTAGGATCCTTTCGGCAATAAAATCGGCGGCTTTATCCATATGTAAAGCCGCTTCCCGCTTCAATTGGTCATATTCTTTTTTGTTTGACAGAATTTTTGAGGCTTCTTCGTTTTTCAGCGCCTCTTTTTTTTGGGAAAGCATCTGTTTTGCCTGTTCTTTGGCTGCAGAGATTTCTTTTTCCCGACGTGCTTTTAATTCTTCCTGGGACGCAAGGGATGCTTCCCGTGCGTCCGCTTGTGCTTTTTCAATGATTTCGCAGGCTTTGTCTTCCGCGGCGACGATATCACAGATAATTTCTTTGGTCATGAGATACCCCCTGAATAAACCGTTCCTGATAAAATGTCTGCTGCCACTGTCTACTTGCAGTGATACCGCTTTTCAATATCCGCTATTTTTGATATTCTGCGGACATGGCGTTCTTCGCCCGAAAAAGGCGTTTTCAAAAAAGCGTCCACAATTTCCACCGCCAGGCCGCCGCCCAGTACGCGGCCGCCCATTGCGATCATGTTGGCGTCGTTGTGCAGGCGGGTCATCCTGGCGGAAAAAACGTCGGACAGAAGCGCGCACCGCGCGCCGGTCACCTTGTTTGCACTGATGGAGATCCCGATCCCGGTCCCGCACATCACAATGCCAAAATCCGCCTTGCCTTCCACAACACATTTGGCGACTGCTTCGCCATAGTCTGAGTAATCAACCGCGTCCGCGCTGTTCGTACCAAAATCGATGATTTCATGGCCGTTTTCCGTTAAAAAATCGACGATGTCTTTCTTGAGTACGAAACCGCCGTGGTCGCATCCAATTGCAATTTTCAAAGTTGTCACCTCGCGTCCCATTATAAATGATAATATAATAAAGAGCAAACCTTTTTATCAAAATTTGCTCTTTTTTAAAATGATTTTACATTAATTTATGTTAATTTCGAACCTTTTTAACATTTTTTCCACTGTTTCACTGAGCTGCTTTGCACACGCACGGTATTCGTCTATATCCTGATCAAAAGGATCAAGGATGGTAAAATGCTCTTCCGTCCGCTCGCCGTCCAGTCCCTCGGCATAACCGACCATGGTATGCATTTTATGCGTATGTTCGGGGGCAAGCGCCTCCATCTGCTCAAAAACAATGGGACCCATTGCAAGGAGCAGATCATACTTTTCAGCCAACTCACCGGAAAACTGCCTTGCCCGGTGTTTGTCCAGGTTAAGTCCGTATTCTTCCATCACCTGTTTTGCCTCGTCCGTCGCTTCCGCGCCTTCGCAGGCAAATGTTCCCGCCGACCGGCATTTGATCTTGCCGGCCAGGTTCGTACTTCGGCCGACCGCGTCGTCCATCAGTTCTTCTGCCATAGGGCTTCTGCACGTGTTCCCGGTGCAAACAAAAAGTACCCTAACCAATTTATACCTCCCTCACGGCCATCGTAACGTTATGCCCGGCCGCCCTAATGATTCTATTCATGACCGCAAGGCCCATCTCTCCCGTATCCACGGCGTGGAAAAACACTTTTTCCATTCCCGTTTCATCTGCGCGCCGAAGCGCCGCAAACAGGTTCCTTGCGCAGCCTTCGCTGCCGCTGCCCAGATCGATCACATTTTTTCCTGCATAAAGGGAAACATTTTCATGTATGCACATTATAGCACATTTTTTCTTTTTATCATACAATGCGCCGATGGTTTTGGCAACATCCAATTTATCGCCCGTAACCACAACCACCTCTGCGCGGGGCGCGTAGTGCTTGTATTTCATCCCGGGGGAAGGAACCGGACCCTGTGCAGGTTCGCTTAAAACACCCGGATGCACGCGCACGTCCCCGGCCTCGGCGCGGATCATCTCGGCCGTTATGCCGCCCGGCCGCAAAATGACGGGCACGTCTCCCCGAAGGTCGCACACCGTGGATTCCACGCCGACCGCACACGGTCCGCCGTCTATGACGAGAGGGATCTTCCCGCTTAAGTCTTCCATCACATGGGCCGCGCTGGTAGGGCTCGGGCGTCCGGACAGGTTTGCGCTGGGCGCGGCGATCACCCGCCCGCTTTCGCGCAGGATCCCCAGTGCGACCGGATGGTTTGGCAAGCGCACGGCAACGGAATCCATCCCCCCGGTCACAATGTCCGGCACCCCGCTTTTTTTTGAAAGTACCGCCGTAAACGGGCCGGGCCAGAACGCCTCCATCAGCCGCAGGGCCAGCGGGGATACGTCTTTGGCCAGCCGGGAAAGCTGGCCGGTCTGCCAGATATGTACGATCAGCGGGTTGTCCGCCGGCCGGCCCTTCACCGTAAAAATATCCCGGACAGCCTGTTCGTTCATGGCGTCCGCACCCAGGCCGTATACCGTTTCGGTCGGAAAAGCGACAAGCTTTCCCGCGCGAAGCAGCCCGGCTGCCGCGCAAAGTGCGCGTTCATATTCTTTTTTTGCGTCAATCATCTGTGTTTTCATATTGCATACGCCAGCGCCGCGCCCGCGGCGATCCCGATCGCGATAGAAACGGCGGCAACGGGCGAATTGCGCATGCGCACCGTTTCTGGGATCAGTTCCTTTAAAGTAAGATAGAGCATCGCGCCGCCGGCAAAGCCCAGGCAAACCCCGACCACCGTATGCGAGATCGCTCCCAGATAAGCGCCGATCCAGGCGCCGACCGCAGTCGGCGCGCCCACCAAAAGGCCCAGCAGCAAAATGCGGCTCTTCTTGGTTCCGGCCAGGCGGAGCGGCAGGGACATGGCCATCCCTTCCGGAATATTGTGCGCAAATATCAGCAACGCCAGTTCCAGCCCAAACGTACCGGGCAGGGACATCCCGCTTCCGATGGCTATGCCTTCGGGCAGGTTATGGATGGCGATTCCTGCGCTTAAAAGAAAACCCGTCCTGCGCAGCGCAAGTACCCGGTCTTCCGGGAGCATCTCGGGCAGTTCAAGTTCCGGAACGCTGGCGCCTCTTGGAAGCAGGCGGGATAAAAGAATAACAAACAGGACGCCCAACGCCGCGCCCAAAAGCATTGTAGAGAGGTTTGTACTGCGGATGGCTTCGGGCAGGATATCAAAAAACACAACCGACAGCATAATGCCGCCCGATATACCCATCAGCACCGCCGGCAGGCGGCTGCTTTTCCCTTCTACCAGAAAGGTCAGCGCCGCGCCCAGGCCGGTCCCCAGTATGCCCGCCGCGCTTCCAACCAGCCAAATCATCATACGGCGCGGCTTCCTCTTTTAAAATTTATATCCATATAAGTCTGATCCAACCATAAAATATTGCATATGCGCTTATTCGGAAAGGCTTTTTTGGCGCAGGTCCATGGTAAGCGCATCTATCATTTCATCCATATCGCCGTCTAAAAAGGATTCCAGCTTGTAGAGCGTCAGGCCGATCCGGTGGTCGGTCACCCGGCCCTGCGGAAAGTTGTAGGTGCGTATCCGCTCGCTCCTGTCCCCGCTGCCCACCTGGCTTTTCCTGTTTTGGGCAAGCTCGCTCTCGGATTCTTCTTTCATCCTCTCATACAGGCGGGAGGCAAGCACCTTCATGGCCTTCTGCTTGTTTTTGAGCTGGGATTTTTCATCCTGGCACACCGCCACCACGCCGGTGGGGATATGCGTGATGCGCACGGCCGAATCGGTGGTGTTCACGCTTTGTCCGCCGTGTCCGCCCGACCGGAAAACATCTATGCGCAGATCACCCGGGTTGATGTTCACGTCCACCTCGTCCGCTTCGGGCAGCACCGCCACCGTCGCGGCGGAGGTGTGTATCCTTCCGCCCGATTCGGTTTCGGGCACCCGCTGCACCCGGTGAACCCCGCTCTCAAATTTGAGACGGGCATACGCGCCCTTTCCGGCGATCAGCAATATCATTTCTTTCACGCCTCCAAGCTCGGTCATGTTGGAGGACATCACTTCCATTTTAAAATTGTGGCGCTCTGCATACCGTGTATACATACGAAGAAGGCTTCCGCCAAAGAGCGCCGCTTCTTCTCCGCCCGTGCCCGCGCGTATCTCCAAAATAACGTTTTTGTCGTCGCTCGGGTCTTTGGGAATGAGCATCACGCGAAGTTCGCTTTCAAGTTCTTCTTTTTTTTCTTCTTTTTCGGGCAGTTCCATGCGGGCCAGTTCCACCAGATCCGCATCCGTGTCTTCATTTATGATCTGCCGGCTCTCTTCAATGTCGCGGTCGACCGCCAGCAGTTCTTCATAGTACGCCGCGATCTCCGCAATGGACGCGTGCTCCTGGGAAAGCGTCCGAAACAGGTCCTGGTTTGAGATCACTTCCATGGTGGAAAGCTTTTCCGAAAGTTCCTCGTATCTTTTTTTGATGGATTCTAATTTATCGTACATACTGTCACCCTGTGCCTGCCTGCTATATCGTTTATACTCTTTATGTTCTTAAATCCGTTTTTTTCAAGGATGGTAAAAACCGCCTCTTTTTGTCCCGCTCCGGTCTCCAGCACCAGCGCGCCGTCCGGGTGCAGATGCTCTGCTGCCTGCGCGGCGATCCGCTCAAAAAAATCAAGGCCTCCGACCAGCGCGCCTCTCGGCTCAAAGTCTTTGACCTGGCTTTCGAGTGTTTTGTATTCCTCTTCCGTCACATACGGCGGATTTGAAACAATCAAATCAAAAACGGCGTCCATGCAGGAAAAAAGATCGCTCACATGGGCCCTGAAATTTTCTGCCGCAAGGTCCCGCGCGTTTTTATTGGCTATCCGCACCGCGTCCGCGCTGATATCCAGCCCGGTCACCCGCGTATCCGTGCGCTTTGCAACGGCAATGCCGATGCAGCCGCTTCCGCAGCAAAGATCGAGCAGGGTCCCATACCCTCTTTCCCGCACAAGGCCGATCGCCGCCTCGGCCGTTACTTCGGTATCCTGGCGGGGAATGAGCACATTTTCGTCCACGTAAAAAGGGTCGCCCATAAAGTATTTTTTGTTCATCGCATACGCCAGCGGCATGCCCGAAAGCCTTTTTTCAAGAACGTTCGACGGGTCGATCGCCGCCTCCCGGTCCGCATATAAAAAAATTTCGCCAAGCCCCATATGAAGCGCGTCCGCAACAATCAGCCGCGCTTCCGCGTCGGCTTCTTCAAATCCTGCGCGCGCAAGCGTATTCTTTATTTTCCGGTACTGCTCTATGACCGTCGGCATGTCAGCAGGTCTCCGCCTCTTTCGGGGGCTGCGCGTTTTGGCCGGCCTGCTTTTCTTCCGTTTTCTTTTCCTCGCGCACATGGGAGTAAGCGGAAATAAGCTCGTTCATCTCCTCTTCGCTGCGCTCGCCTTCGGCGGCCAGAAAAGACACCAGCGCCACTTCCACCATGGAATCGTCCGGTTCCTTGGTGGTCAGGGACTGCAGGGCCATGCCGGGCGCGCGCAAAATGCGGGTCAGCGTATTTTCATATTTCGCAACCAGCTTCAAAAATTCATAAGAAACGCCCGCAACCAGCGGAAGCATCAGAAGGCGGGTGCCCACCCGGACAAACGGGTTCTCGTTCCACCCCAAAAGGGAAAACAGAAAAACGGAGATCACCATCACCAAAAGCAGATAGCTTGTTCCGCACCGCGGGTGGCGGGTGGTAAACTTTTGTGCGTTTGAAACGTTCATTTCGCACTCGTGCTCATAACAGTTGATCACCTTGTGCTCCGCGCCGTGGTAAGAAAACAGGCGCTTGATATCCGGGATCAGGGTAATAACGTACAGGTAAACCAAAAAGATCCCCAGCCGCACCAGTCCGTCGATCACATTCATCATCGTCGGCTGGTTCACCAGATCCGCAATAAACCCGGTCAGCACGTTGGGCAGCACAAAAAACAGCCCGACCGCAAGCAGCACGGCCACGACCACTGCAAAAAAGATGGCCACGTCCATGGAGCTTTTCCCGGTTTTTTTTGCAATGAATTCTTCGGCCTTGTTTGGCTTCATGTCCTCGGCCATCGACTCGTCGTACATTTTGGCCGCATCCGTAATGGTGACCACGCCGTTGAAAAGCATCTGCACAAACTGCGCGACCCCGCGGATGATGGGGAGGCTTAAAAATTTATTTTTCCGGCTCAAAAGGCCGATGTTTTTTTTCTGCAAAACGATCTGGCCGCTTTCTCTGCGCACCGCGATGGCCACCGTCTTTTCAGACTGCATCATCACGCCTTCCAGCACGCCCTGTCCGCCAATGTTCGTCTTTTTCATGGCAACTCCTTCATTGTAAAGCCGTAGTATCGCTTTTTTTGCGCCGGCCGGGGCCGCGCGTTTATCCGGGGATGCGTGCACGCCGACCCAAAAAGCCTTGCGGCTTTTAGGGGACCCGCTCATTTCACCCCAAAAAGTTTTATAACTTTTAGGGGACCCCGATAATAAAAACAGACCGAAAGACGGTCTGTATCACTTTAAAGCGGAACGATTTACTTGATATTGTATCTCTTCTTGAAGCGGTCAACCCGTCCGCCTGTATCAACAAGCTTCTGTCTTCCCGTGAAAAACGGATGGCATTTGGAACAAATATCCACCTTCAGTTCTTTTTTCACAGAACCCGTGGTAAAGGTTTCTCCGCAGGCACATTTGACCGTACATTCACCATACTGGGGATGTATATCCTTTTTCACTTCTCTCACCCCTTTTCAAAAAAGTCGCAAGAGTTATTATAACACAAAGCGGGCAAAATGCAACCTATTTTCAAAAATAATTTGCGCTTTTAAAATCACCCGGCTGTCCCGGTCAGAACCGGCCCCCGCCCATGTTGTAACCCTCTTTTTCCCAAATGTTCAGCCACTCGCGCAGCCGTGTCAAAAAGTCCTCGTTGGTATCGGTGCGCACCAGCATGCTGATCAGCTGTTCGGTCACTTCGGCCGTATTGCCCGAAGAAAGGACCTTGCGGATAGACCAGATTCCCTCGATCTCCTTTTGAGAAAGCAGCAGCTCTTCGCGCCGCGTCCCGGATTTGGCAAGGTCAATGGCCGGGAATATGCGTTTTTCGCTCAGGCGGCGGTCCAGATGGATCTCCATGTTGCCCGTGCCTTTGAATTCTTCGTAAATGATCTCGTCCATGCGGGACCCCGTCTCCACCAGCGCGGTCGCAATGATGGTCAGGCTTCCCCCGTTTTCAATATTGCGGGCGGCGCCAAAAAAGCGCTTGGGCTTATAAAGCGAGCTCGGGTCCAGGCCGCCGGAAAGCGTACGTCCGGAGGGCGGCACAATAAGGTTATACGCCCTTCCGAGCCGGGTCAGGCTGTCTAAAAGCACCACCACGTCTTTTCCGTATTCCACCAGGCGCTTTGCGCGCTCGATGACCATCTCGGCCACTTTGGCATGGTTTTCCGGGCGCTCGTCAAAGGTGGAATACACCACTTCGCCGTTGATGGAGCGCTGCATGTCCGTCACTTCTTCCGGGCGTTCGTCTATCAGCAGAACAATCAGTTCCACTTCCGGATAGTTGTGTTTGATGCTGTTGGCTATCTTCTTTAAAAGGATGGTTTTACCGGCTTTGGGCGGCGCGACAATGAGTCCCCTCTGCCCTTTGCCGATGGGAGAAATCAAATCGATCATGCGGATCGCCAGATCGCGCGAAAAGCGGATGTTTTCCAGCGTAAACCGTTCGTCCGGGTAGATGGGCGTCAGTTCTTCAAAAGGCCGGCGGGTGGTGCAGCGTTCCACATCCTCCCCGTTTACGTCTTCGATATACAAAAGGGCCAGCAGACGGTCTTCATCTTTGGAAGGCCGTGTTTTGCCGCGTACCTGGTCCCCGGTCTTTAAATTGAATTTGCGGATCTGCGCCATGGAAACGTATACGTCCTTGTTGCCGGGCAGATAGTTTTCACTGCGCAAAAAGCCGTATCCTTCGGGGTGGATCTCAAGTATCCCGAGCGCCTCTCCGCACTCGCCGGTATTGAGGATCTCATTCACCGCGTCGTTGTTGGGCACATATTCTATAATACGGCGGCGGCGCGAAGCTTCTTTCTTGTCCGCGCTTTCTTCCGTTTCTTCAGCTTCTTCGGTTTCTCCGCCTTCTTCTTTTTCCGCTTCCCCGGCCTCGTCCGTTTCCCTTATTTCCGGCATTTCCGGCTGCGCAGGCGCGGCCGGAGCGGCGCTGCTCTCCGTCTCTTCCGCCCGGATCTCCCGCCAGTCGTCCGCCAGACCGGACCCGATGATCTCGCGCGCTTCCTCCTGCCTGCTCTGCTCGTTTTGGTTCTCGAGTTCGCCCAGCATAGAGAGGAGCTCCGCTTTTTTATATTTTGTAACAGACTTGATTCCGGCAAGCTTCGCGATTTCGCGCAAATCAGACAGATTTTTAGACTCAAGTAAGCCCATATCCAAAAAAAACAACCCCTTTTTATTTATCCATTAATAAATTAAATAACCAACAAAACATTGTTACTTAAAATTGAAAAAATTAAATTTTTTCTTTCATAAAGAAATGTAATGTTCGCAACTGAATATACAGAACTATTATTATAGTCTATTATTTATTATTATTATTCATTTGTCAATAATATTTTTCATTTGTATGCCCTTTTTACCGCTGTTTTATCCCATTTATGCATCTTCTATAAAAAGGCTTTGCGTCGCGCAATGCCGTGCTTTTGACTGCCCGGGCCGTCCGCCCCGTTTGCCCGCCGCCGCGCCCGCTTATTTTTATGCGCGCAGCTTTGGCTGCCGCTTTTTAAAAAAAGGCGTTTTAAGACCCCTTATCCCAAAAAACCGGGGTTTTACTCACGGGACTCCGCAAAAAAACCGCTTTTTGCCGTTCGGCGCAAAGCGGCCATTTGGCGCTTTTTTCAATTGGAATGCTGCATCACAATGATCCGCGGACGTTTTTTTAAGTTGTCCGCCGTGACTTCGAGAGAGCTTTCAAGGTGCCGCGATACGTCGCGCACCTTGCTGGCCAGCTTGATAAAGTCGTGCACGCCGGCCAGTTTAAAGGAAAGGCAGGACGTCATATAATGCATGGGAATAATAATATTGGGCGCTATGCGTTCCATAATTGCAAACGCGCCCTGCGCGTCCACCGTGAATACGCCGCCCACCGGGATCATCAGAACATCTATTTTGCCGATCTTTTCAAAAAAGGAGTCTTCCGGCATAGCGCCGATATCCGACATATGCAAAAGGCGCATGCCTTCCGCCGCAATCACATTGCAAATGATCCGGCCGCGGTCTTTGCCGCCGTTTTCATCGTGCAGGGCTTCAATCCCGGTGATCTCCAGGCCGCCGTCCCGGTAAATACCCGCGGCGTCGATGAGCTTATAGTCCCCTTTTATACCGGCGGTATAATTGTGGTCGTAATGATCGTGCGAAACGGTCACGATGTCCGCCTCTTCGTCCACCGGTTTATAGCCAACTGTAGGATCATACGGATCGATAACGATCGACCTGCCGTCCTTCAGCGTTATTTTAAAACAGGAATGCCCCAGCCATTTTATAAACACGATGTTCCCCCCGATCTAGTGTTTGAGCCTGTATTGGATCGAAAGCTTATTGAGCGCTTCCGCTCCCCCGATCTTGATAACATACTCAAGGTCAATGTTTCCTTCGCTGTCCGAGAGCGCGCTTTGTACATGGGTGGGAAAAACGCTTACCTGCATGGAACCGAACGGCGTGGTATACGCCGCCTCAAAAGGGCGTGTCTGCGCAAACACAAACTCGGTCTGCAGCGCGCCCTGCCGCTCTAAGTGGATACATTCGTCCACTACTTTCAGGCGGGTCTTGGTGTTCTCCATCCCGGAAAGTTCACTCTCGTCATATTCTATTATATAGGAGCCGTCTTCACGCGTCAAAACGCCGTCGGTAATGAGTTCGACCGCATTTTCTTCGCCGCCCTCGGTATGGCTTCCTTTAATGGTCAGCAAAATGTCAGACATCTGCATAATACTCCGTTATCAAAGCTTTTTCTTAAAATTATTAAGTTATTATAACACAATTTTATGATTTTTAAAGTATTATTTTGTAATATTTTTGTAAATGAACTAGGCCCTGCCTTTCGCAAAAAAGGTCATTTCAGACGGTTATTTGCTTTTTTGTGCCTTTATTGGCTAATATTTGTATATTCAATTTAATAATTATGAATTTCTTTTTTATGCAAAAAATTTTGTTGTAATATAAACTTTCCTATGATACAATCGGTTATGAAAAAGACCTTGAACGGATAATAAAACTTTACCTCTTTTTGTTTATGAGGAAAATTTTTTAAGCCGGGTTTTTTCCAATCATAGCGAGAAGGGGGGATTGTAAAATGGCAGATCGTACATTAGTTTGCAAAGACTGCGGCCAAGAATTTACTTTCACGGAAGGTGAACAGGAATTCTTTAAGGAAAAAGGCTTTCAGAACGACCCGGTGCGGTGTCCTGACTGCAGAAAAGCCAGGAAACAGCAGCGGAATTCTTTCAGAAGAAACTACGACGACTAGAAACTTAAAAAACCGCCTATCATAGGCGGTTTTTTTTTGCTCTTTTACTAATCCCGCAAAGGCTTTCCCGAAGCGTCCGCGGAAATACTGCCCGTCAGGATCAATATCCCTTCCACAAAGCCCCAGATGGCGGCAATGATGGACGTGATGCCAAACGTCACAAACCCGAGCAGCAGTAGTATGAGCTGCGCCACCGCTTTTCCGGTAAAGCCCAGATAAAAATTGTGGATCCCGAGCCCTCCTAAAAAAATGCCGAACAGCCCGGCTGCGATCTTGGACTTGCTGTCCGGATCCGCCTGCGGGCCCTGCTGGCTGTAGGCCGGGGTCAGTTGCACGCCGCAATGGACACAGACAACGGCGTTTTCATCCGTCGCCTTGCCGCAGTTCCAGCAATAGTGGTTCCCGCGCCCCACCGGCGCTCCGCATTTGCGGCAAAAAGCATCGTTTGGCGCAAGATCTGCGCCGCAATACCTGCAGTATTTATAGACCGGCATGTTCATCCCTCCTTTTGGGGGTTTCCCCAAAGAGCACTCAGTGCCCTTGCCTGGTTTCAGATTCGTTTATTTCTTCTAGGAACCTTGCAAGCGCGTCCGTCCAGTGCGGCAGGCGCGCAAATCCGCCCGCATCCAGTTCTTTTTTGGAAAACGCGGAGTTTGCCGGCCGCTTTGCACGGGCAGGATACTCGGCCGCGGAAATGGGCACGATCACCGTGTCCCGTCCGGCCTGGCGCATGATCTCGGCCGCAAATTCATACCAGCTGCATACGCCTTCGTTCGAAGCCATGTAAACGCCGTATTTTTCAGTTCCGATCATGTCGCAGATCAGCCGCGCAACGTCGGGCGTGTACGTGGGCGACCCCGTTTGGTCGCAGACCACGCTGATCTCTTTTTTTGTTTCGGAAAGGCGCAGCATGGTTTTCACAAAATTGTTCCCGTTTTTTCCAAAAACCCAGGACAGGCGCAAAATAAACAGCTTGTCCGAAATGCGCGCGCATTCCTCTTCTCCCGCCAGCTTGGTTTTTCCGTATACGCCGAGCGGGTTTTTAGGATCGTCTGCGTCTATCGCGCCTTTTTTGTCCCCGTCAAACACATAATCCGTGCCCACATACAAAAGCTTTGCTCCTGTGCGCGCGGCAGCCAGCGCAATATTCCGGCTCCCGAGCACATTCACGGCGTAGGCCTTTTCTTCTTCGTCCTCCGCCCTGTCCACCGCGGTATAGGCGGCGCAGTGCACCACCGCGCCGGGATGTGCTTCCTCTACAAACCTGCGCGTTGCCTCTTCGTTTGTCAAATCAAACTCTCCGATATCCGCGCCCACCGCCGGTATGCCTCTTTTTTCAAGCTCGCGCACAACGTCATGCCCGAGCTGTCCGGCTACGCCGGTAACCAATACTTTTTCCATTGCCTTACCTGCCCCGGTACATCTTGTCGTAATAATTTTTGTATTCCCCGTTGATGATGTTTTTCCACCACTCCTGGTGCGTAAGGTACCAGTCTATCGTCATCTTGATCCCTTCCGCAAAACTGGTCTCGGGCAGCCAGCCGAGTTCGCCGTGGATCTTGGTCGGATCAATGGCGTAGCGAAGGTCGTGTCCCGCCCGGTCGGTCACATAGGTAATCAGGCTTTCGGGTTTCCCTAGCGCTTTTAAAATGGTGCGCACCACCTCAATGTTCGTTTTCTCATTGTGCCCGCCGATGTTGTATACCTCGCCTTCCCGGCCGCCGCGGATAATCAGGTCGATCGCCGCGCAATGATCGCGCACATACAGCCAGTCGCGCACATTTTCGCCCGTGCCGTACACCGGCAGGCTCTGGTCGGCCAGTGCGCGGGAAATAATGAGCGGGATCAGTTTTTCCGGAAAATGGTACGGCCCGTAGTTATTGGAACAGCGGGAAACGCTGACCGGCATTTTATACGTCCTGAAATATGCAAGCGTCAGCAGGTCGGCCGACGCCTTGGATGCCGAATAAGGAGAAGACGTATGAATGGGCGTTTTCTCCGTAAAAAACAGGTCCGGCCGGTCAAGCGGAAGATCTCCGTACACCTCGTCGGTCGAAACCTGGTGGAACCGTCCTACGCCAAAGGCGCGGGCCGCATCCAGCAAAACCTGGGTTCCGAGAACGTTTGTCTGCAAAAAGATCCCCGGGTCTTCTATGGAACGGTCCACATGGGATTCGGCGGCAAAATTGACGACAATATCAAAGCCTTCCTCTTCAAACATCCGGTTGACCGCTTCGCGGTCCGCAATATCCCCGCGGACAAATTTAAAATTCTCGTTTTCAAATGCGTCCTTCAGCGTTTCCAAGTTCCCCGCATAGGTCAGCAGGTCGTACGCAACAATTTTGTCTTCCGGATGCCTGTCAAGCATATAATACACAAAGTTTGCACCAATGAACCCTGCGCCCCCCGTTACCAGTATCTTCATTCATTGTCTCCTTCTGATTTAAAAATTCACATCGCTGCCCGCAAGCAGGGGCGCGCTTAAGTCTTTTTGTGACAATACCGGGTCTTTGATGCCCCAGTCCACCCCGATCTCCGGATCGTCGTAGCGTATGCTCCGGTCGCAGTCGGGCGCGTAATATTCGTCCACCTTGTACTGGATCTCGCAGTCGCCGGTGAGCGTTAAAAACCCGTGGGCAAATCCCTTTGGAATCCAAAGCTGCTTAAAATTTTCGGCGGTCAGCTCGGCCGAAAACCATTTTTTATACGTCGCAGAGCCGCTCCTAAGGTCCACCACCACATCCAGTACCGCCCCTTTCGAGCAGCGGATCAGCTTGGTCTGCGCTTTGGGCGCAATCTGAAAATGCAGCCCGCGAAGCGTTCCTTTTTTGGCGGAAAACGAATGGTTGTCCTGCACAAAATCGGCACTGAGCCCCAGTGCGTCCATCTTGGTTTTTGAGTACGTTTCGGTAAACCATCCGCGGTGATCCCCAAAAACCTGCGGCTCTATCACATAAAGACCTTTTATAAATGTCTTTTTTGCTTCCATATCAGTCCAGCACCCTGCCTTCCGCCACCGCGTGCAAATGCTGCCCGTAGGGCGATTTTCCGTAACGCTTTGCGCTCTCGATAAGGATCTCTCTGCTGATCCATCCTTTTCTGTAGGCAATCTCCTCAAGCGCGGAAAGCACAATGCCCTGCCGGTTTTGCAGCGTGCGCACAAACTCTCCCGCTTCGCTTAAAGAGTCAAACGTTCCCGTGTCCAGCCAGGCGTATCCCCGGCCCATCAGTTCCACGTCCAGCGTGCCGTCTTCCAAATAGATCCTGTTAAGATCGGTTATCTCCAGTTCTCCCCGCGCCGAAGGCTTTAAGGACTTTGCGTAGGAGACCACCCGTTCGTCATAAAAATAAAGCCCGGTAACGCAATAGTTGCTTTTGGGATGCGCGGGCTTTTCTTCAATGGAAATGGCTTTATGTCTTTGGTCGAACTCCACAATGCCAAAGCGCTGCGGATCGTCCACATAGTAGCCGAACACCGTTGCCCGGCCCTGCTTTCCGGCAGCGTGCGTCAAAAGCTTTCCAAGGCCGTTGCCATAGAATATATTGTCCCCCAAAATCATCGCGCAGCTTTCGTCCGCAATAAACTCTTCGCCGATAATAAAGGCCTGCGCCAGGCCGTCCGGCGAGGGCTGCTCGGCATAGGAAAGGGAAATGCCATACTGGTTTCCGTCGCCTAGAAGTTCACGGAACCTCGGAAGGTCGGTAGGCGTTGAGATGATAAGGATGTCTTTGATCCCGGCCAGCATCAGCGTGGACAGCGGGTAGTAGATCATAGGTTTGTCGTAAATGGGCAAAAGCTGTTTGCTGGCCACAATGGTCAGCGGATACAGCCGGGTCCCAGACCCGCCCGCAAGTATGATTCCCTTCATATGGTAAAAGCCTCCTTTATGCCTTCTTTGGCGTCTTTTTTCTCCACTTGCGCATATATTTTATAATGGACGCAATATGGATAAAAAAATATTTTGCGCTGCGCGCGCTTTTCCGGTTCCAGTCATGTGTCACCGTCAGAAAAGGAACGTAGACCGCACGGGCATATTTTTTTACTTCCCGCGTGAGGTCCGCGTCCTCCAAATACAAAAAATACCGTTCGTCAAATCCGCCGACCTTTTTTAAAAGTGCGGTTCGCGCAAACATAAAGCAACCCGTCACAAAGTCAACGTCCCGGATCCCGCTCAAATCTTCATCCGCCATCACATAATGCGCGCGGGTCTTTCGGCCCAGGCCGAAAGGCAGCCGGCTGGCCGCCAGATACTTTATGGTCGGGTTGCGCCGGGGAAGCATCTGCGCGCGCCCGTCCGGAAAAACCGTGTTCGGGCAGGCGATACCGATATCCGCATGTTTGTCAAAAAGCGCGCAAAACCCGCTGATCACATCGCTTTCAATCGTGATGTCCGGGTTGATGATCGCGTGATAGTCGGAATCGGCCTTTTCGATCACCATATTATGCGCGGCGCCGAACCCTTCGTTCTTTTGGGCGCGGATGACATTGATTTTTGGAAAGAGTTTCCTGAGCCGCGCGGCGCTCTCTTCTCCGTCCGAATTGTCCACCACATAAAGCTCAAAATCCGCCTGCCGGGTATGCGCAAGGATGGAGCGCACAGCTCTTGTCGTATTTTCAAGGTCGTTATAATTAACGATGCAGGCCGTTGCGCGCATGCGGCATCCTCCCAATGCTTATTGCCCGAAAGCACATACTATTATAAACGCTTGCACACAAAAAGAAAACCCCGTTATTTTCGCCGGCCGGACAACAGGATAGACAGAATCATCCCCACCACAATGGTACCGGCCGCCACCAGGCCTGCCACCAGCGCAACGGTGGATATGCTGTACAGCGCCCCGCCGTCCGCGCTGTTTCCAAACGCGCCGATGGCGATGATAATGCCGGACAGCACAATGCTGATAGACAAAAGAATGATGCCGAAGGACATGCGGTTGAACACATGTTCCATCCGCTTTTCTATTTTTTCCATTTCTTTGATCTTCAGTTCAAAAACAAAATCCGTTTCTTCCGCTTTTTTTAAAAAACGCGCCAAAATGCCGGGCAGGGACTTTGCGATATCCGCCGTGTCCATAAAACCCGAAATCAGCGCGTTTCTGATATCTTCGCCGCCGATGGAACGGACCACCAGGCTCTTGGCCGTCTGCTGCGCGATCTCCAGCATATTCAAACCGGGGTCCAGCTGCTCCACGATATTCTGCGCGGTCCCAAGACATTTGGCAATCATGGAAAACGTGCGCGGTATTTTTATTTTATAGCGCGCGGCCAGGTCAAAAAGGCCCATAAACACGCGCATAACGCTCACTTCGCGCAGCGGAACGTATAAAAACTCATCCAACAGTTCGCCTACGCTGTCTTCAAAAGCCTTGGATTCCACCCGCGTCTGGGTAACGCCCAGGTCTACCAGCGCCTGCGCCACTCTCCGGTTGTTTTTAAGGCTGAGGCCGATCAGCATATCCGTTAAAAGACGTTTGTATTTTTCGGAAAGCTCGCCCATCATCCCGAGGTCGATAAACACGATCTGCCCATCTTTCCTCACCATCAGGTTTCCGGGGTGCGGGTCTGCATGGAAAAATCCGTCCGCGAGCATCTGGGTAATGAGCGATCCCACAAACGTGCGGGCCAGCGCGGCGGGCGAAATGTTGTTTTCCTTCAGGCAGGGAACGTCGGTGATCTTTATGCCTTCAATCAGCTCCATGGTGAGCACTTTGGAAGTCGTATACACCCATTTAATCCGGGGCGCGGTCACCTTCGGGTCTTCCGCGCGGTTCTCCCGGAAGCGGTCGTTGTTTTCGGCTTCTATGGTAAAGTCCAGTTCGTCTTCCAACACGCGGGCGAACTCCTCCACCATGCCGGGAAAATCGTACATTTCCCCGTATTTGGTATATTTGTCTATAAAGCTTGCGATCCGCTTTAAAATGTGTACGTCTATGTCCACAATGCTGTGGATATCCGGCCGCTGGACTTTTACGGCCACCTGCATGCCCGAGCGCAGCCTGGCGGTATACACCTGTGACATGGATGCGGAAGCGATCGGCTCTTCGCAAAAACTTTCAAAAACATCTTCAATCTTCGCGCGAAGCTCCTCTTCCACCAGGGCCTTTGCCTGCTCGTAGGGAAAAGGCGGCACCGCGTCCTGCAGCTTGGAAAGCTCCTGCGCCACATCTTCCGTAATGATGTCCGTACGGGTGCTCAGGATTTGGCCAAATTTAATAAAGGTGGGGCCGAGTTCCTCGCAAGTTTTGCGTATGCGTTCCCCCACCGAAAGTCCCGTCTCCCGCGTTGCGTCTTCCAGGACGCGCTGATGCGCGCCCTTGCGTCCCATAACGGTTTTTCGGATAAATAAAAAACCAAGGCCGTTTTTTGCAAAAGCGGTTATGATATCTTTGTATCTTTGAAAATTGGATACTCGCTTGATGCCCGTCACCTCCGCCGTTTTTTTAAGGAAAGCGGCAGCTTATTACTCGGTCTTTTCGGTTTTGCTCATCTCTTCGCGGATGATCTGCCGAATCTCGTCTTTGGTAATGGGTTTTAAAACTTCTACGGCGTCCCGGATCTCGTCGCCAATGATTTTTTTGAGCTCCTTGCGCTCCATTTCGCCTTTGGCGGTCAGTTCGCTCACAAAAGAAGCGGCTTCTTTCTTTTCCACTTCTCCCCTCTGCACCATTTTTTCAACTGTTTCTTCAATTTTTTCCCTGGAATATGCAAAAAGGCCAAATCCCAGATTGATGGTATCTTCAAATATACTGGACATTCCAAACCCTCCTTTAAATGCAGTTTAGCTCCGTTTGATTTACTTAAAAGTTTACTACCTTTTTTTATATCCGTCAATCATGCCGGAAAAAGTCCCGCGGACGGCGGCGCGGCGGTAATTGTCAACCTTTCAAATATATGGTATGCTTTTTTTATGGATTATTCCCGGCGCGAAAACTGGGTCCTTCGGCCCTCCCGCAACCTAAAAGACGTGGATGTCTTCTACGTATACCCGACCATCAGTTCTTTTGGCAAAAACGCAAAAAAGCACAACATGAACCCTTACAACCCCCTGTGGCGGCTTTTTGCCCGGGCGGTCGCGGGGCAGCATACCGGCGTTTTTGAAGAGGACTGCAATATTTACGCGCCCGTTTACCGGCAGGTAGGCCTTGAATGCCTTAAAATGCCCCCGGAAGAGTTCTGCCGGAACGCGCACAAAGGCTATCTGGACGTGCGCATGGCGTTTCACCATTACATGAAATACGACAACCGGGGAAAACCCTTTATCCTGGCCGGCCATTCCCAGGGGTCCATCATGCTGCTCGAATTCATGAAAAGGGAATTCACCGGACCGGAGCTGCAGGGCAAAATGATTGCGGCGTACCTCATCGGTTTTTCGGTGACCGACCGGGACCTTGCGGCAAATCCTTTTCTTAAAATCGCGCAAAAAGAAGACGACACCGGCGTGATCATCACCTACAACACCGGGACCACCAAATACAAAAAGCCGCTGCCCATCATTCTTCCTGGTACGTACTGCGTCAACCCCCTGAATTGGAAAACGACCTGCGAATACGCGGACAACGAATCCCATCTGGGCGCGGTCTTTTTAAAGATCGGCAAAAAGCATTATTTTGAACGCCCGCATTATACCGGCGCGTTTATCAACCCGCAGAACCATATGCTGATGATCGACGAACCCATGGCCATCCGCCTGCTTCGGATCGCCCATATCGCGGGCGCAAAACTGGCCATCCATTCTTTTGACTACGCCATTTTTTACCGCAACCTGCAAAAAAACGTCCATGTTCGGATCGAGGCGTATCTCAAAGCGAATCAATAACGCTTTTGCGCAAGCCTCTGTTAAACAGCAGTATTGATTTTTAAACCTGGGCATGATCGATTCATTTACTGCTAGTGTTTTTTATTTTCTTTTATATCTAAAGATCAATGCTGAATTTTAATAGAGAGTTGTAAAAAAAGGCCGTATATTGTATATCCGGCGCAGGGCTATTTTTCCTCGGTCTGCCCGGCCGGTATCCGGCTGAGCAAAAAACTGCACAGCAGCCCTATAAAAAATCCGCTGACCGCGCCCAGCACCACCAGAAAAGGAATATAGTAGGAAACCTGTGGCGTCGAAGTAATAAGGACCGCAACCGCGGCCTGCGCCATATTGTGCGCCACGCCGCCCGAAACGCTCACCTTGATCACGCTGACCCGCCCGGCCAAAAGCGCCATAACGGCCAGACTCAAAAGCCCCCCCGCCAGCGAAAAAAACAGCATGGTTACCGCGCCGGACAGCAATGCGGCCAGCAGGCAGCGCGCCACGCTGATCACCAGCGCTTCGCGCGCGCCCAGATAATAAAGCGCAAACAGGGTTACCACGTTGGCAAGCCCCAGCTTGAAACCCGGCAAAAACGGGATCGCTGCGGAAACGGCCGTGTCCACCAAAGACAATACCAGCGCAATCCCGATCAAAAGTGCGGAGAGCACCAGGCGCCTTAAGGCGCTACTGCGTAACAGCATCCACGCCCGCCTCCTCTCCGCCGGTAATGGTCACCGTCATTTTGTTGGGGGCGCACACAATGGTCTGCCCCGCACGGCTGATGGCGCCCTGTTTTTGGCAAATCTTGTTTGGGCAGTCGGTCTCGGCAACGAATATCTCCCCGTCCTCGACCCGAAGCACGTTGGTATAGTCCCCCTGCACCGTGTAAACCGTATCATCGTCCAAAGAAAGGGTCGCAACGGTAACGCCGTCCAGCATCACCACCGCGGTTTTCCCTTCCGGGGCGGCCGTAAGCAGGCCCCAAATGATGAGCGCCGCGGCCACGATGCTCACGGTAAATATGATATCACTGCGTTTAATCCACTTCATAGCCATCCGCCGTCAGTTCAAATGAATATTTTTCTGAAAACCCGTCCGTCATTTCAATTTTTTTGCCGTCCGTCACAAAAAGCGCGTCGATCCCGTTTTTGTTTGCAAACGCAAGCCCGTCTTTTGCGCCCATCACAAAAAGCGCGGTGGAATACGCGTCCGACAAAATGCCGCTCGGCGACACGATCATGCAGGCAAAAAGCCCGCTTTCAGCCGGCCGGCCGGTCTCCCGGTCCAAAATATGATGGTAACGGACCCCGTCCTGAATAAAATACCGTTCATAAATGCCGGAAGTAGAAGTAAAAACGTCTTTCAGCTCCACCGTTGCAATATAGTCGCCCGCTTCGCCCAGGGGATCCCGTATGCCGATCTTGTAGCAGGCCCCGTCCTCTTTTTCGCCCAGCACGGCAATGCTTCCGCCCAGATCCATCAGAGCGGAGGAAACGCCCTGCGCGCGCAGGTTTTCGGCCACCCGGTCCAGCGCGTAGCCTTTTGCGATCCCGCCAAGGTCCACGCTCCCGCCGGCGGGCAGCCGGACGGTGCCGTCCGCGTCTATTTGTATCTCCCGCCAGTCGGCAAGGGGCAGCAGCGCCTCAATCTCGCTTTGCGCCGGGACCTTCTCGTCTTCGCTGCCGATCCCCCAAAGGTCTATCAGCGGCCCCAAAGCGGGGTCGAACGCGCCGTCCGTCTCGTTTGCAACGGCAAGGGCCGTTTGCAGTACGTCCGCCGTGTCCGTCCCCGGCGTCCAGGTCCCTTCCCGGTTCAAATTATAAATGTCCGAGCCCTCAATGGTTTTGGACATTTCCTTTTCTATATCGGAAACGATACGGTCGTTTTCTTCCATAACGCCGCCCTCGTCCGCAAACGTCTGGGTAAAGAAAGTATCCATCACAAAGGTGGTGCGGCTTTCCGCCGCGGGTCCGCTGCAGCCCGCGGCCAAAAAAAACGCGCAGATCAGCGGAAAAACAATCAATTTCTTCATTTGTAGCTCAATACCAGAAGCACGGCTGCAAACACGATGAACGGGATCAGAAAAATCAGCCTTTTTTGCCATAATTTCATGAATGCTCCCTCCCCGCTCCCATTATATCATATTTTTTCGCGCCCGCCGCCCCCCCGGGCGGGCGCAGAAATAAAAAATAGCCGCCCGGGCCGCCCGAAAAGGTGTTTCCAACTTTTATTTTTTGTGTTATATTAAAATTTATGATAACAGGAAGGTGCGCTTAAATGGAAATCAAAGAAAAAATCGCAAAAAGCGTCGCGCAGGCTGCGGACATAAAGAGCGCGGAAATACTGGATCTGCTGGAAACGCCGCCCGACCCAAAAATGGGAGACGTTGCCCTGCCCTGCTTCCGTCTTGCAAAAACGCTCCGCAAAGCGCCGCCGCTCATCGCGCAGGAAATCATGGACAAACTCACTCCGCCCGCGGGCGTCAGCAGCATGCAGGCCGCCGGCGGATACGTCAACTTCTTTTTGGACCGCACGGCCTTTGCGCGCGATACGCTTAAAGCCGCGCTGGCCCCGGATTTCGGCGCAAGCGACCTCGGCGCGGGCCGCCGGGTGGTCATAGACTACTCTTCGGTCAATATTGCAAAGCCGTTCCATATAGGCCACCTGTCTTCAACGGCCATCGGCCATTCGCTCTACAAGATATACGCATATCTCGGCTATCGCCCGGTAGGCATCAACCATCTGGGCGACTGGGGCACCCAGTTCGGCAAACTGATCGCGGCCTATAAGCTGTGGGGCGACGATGCCGAAATCGAAAAAGATTCGGTATCCGCCATGCTCCGCCTGTATGTACGCTTCCATGAAGAAGCGGAAAAAGACCCCGCGCTCAACGAACAGGGGCGCGCCTGGTTCAAAAAGATCGAAGACGGCGACAGCGAGGCGCTGCGCATATTCGGCTGGTTTTCCGACCTTACGCTGCGCGAAGCCAAACGCGTCTATGAAATGCTGGGCATTCAATTTGACTATTTTACGGGCGAGAGCTTTTATAACGACAAAATGCAGCCGGTGATCGACGAACTTCGGGAGAAAAACCTGCTCGAACAGGACGAAGGCGCATACATCGTCCGGCTGGAAGAATATAATCTGCCGCCCTGCATCATTTTAAAAACGGACGGCGCGACCCTGTATTCCACCCGGGACCTGGCCGCGGCCGAATACCGCAAAAAAACGTTCGACTTCCACAAAGCCCTTTATGTGGTCGCTTACCAGCAATCCCTGCATTTTAAACAGCTTTTTGCAGTTTTGGAAAAAATGGGGAAGCCGTGGGCTAAAGACATGGAACATGTCGCGTTCGGCATGGTTTCGCTGGAAGACGGCACCCTTTCCACCCGCCACGGAAAAATCGTCCTTTTGGAAGACGTTTTGTCCCGCGCGGTTGAAAAAACGCTGGCCACCATCAATGAAAAGAACCCGGACCTTGCAAACAAGGAAGACGTCGCCCGCCAGGTGGGCATCGGCGCGGTCCTTTATTCCACGCTGAGCGCCGGACGCATCAAGGATATCACCTTCAGCTTTGAGCGCGTGCTGAATTTTGACGGAGAGACCGGGCCGTATGTACAGTATACCCATGCGCGCGCATCCAGCGTTTTGCGCAAGTACGGCAAAGCGGACGATCCGGGTGCGGACTTTACCGCCCTTGACGACGCGGACGCCTTTGCGGTGATCCGCCAGATCGAATCTTTTCCCGCTGCCATCCTTGCGGCGGCGGAAAAGAACGAGCCTTCCTTCGTGACCCGCCATATCACGCTGCTCGCGCAGCACTTTAATAAATACTACTATGAACACAGGATCATGGATACAGACGAAAAAAAGACCAACGCGCGGATACAGCTCACCCGGGCCGTACAAAAAACGATCGCCACAGGGCTTTCCCTGCTGGGCATCGCCGCGCCCGAAAGGATGTAGTTTAAAATGCTGGACATTAAAAGAATCAGAGACAACCGGGACGAAGTTGCGGCCGCCCTTTCAAAACGCGGCAAAGACTACCCTTTGGAGAAGCTTTTGTCTGCCGACGAAAAGCGCCTGGCCATCATTGCGGAAGTGGAAAGCATGAAAGCCACCCGCAACAAGGTCTCAAAAGAGATCCCCGTCATGAAAAAGCAAGGCCGGGATCCCTCGGCTTTGATGCAGGAAATGAAAGAGCTTTCCGCACGCATTCAAAAAATGGACGCTTCCCTCTCCGCCGAAGAAGAAGAAATCGGCGCCCTTCTGCTGGAAATTCCAAACACGCCGCATGAAAGTGTTCTTCCCGGCAAAGACGAAGCGGACAATGTGGAAATCCGGCGTTTTATGGACCCTACGCCCTTCTCTTTTGAACCCAAGCCCCACTGGGACATCGGCACGGCGCTTGGCATCCTTGATTTTGAAACGGCCTCCAAAGTAACGGGCGCGCGTTTTTCCTACGCCATCGGCCTGGGCGCAAAGCTCGACCGCGCAATTGCGGCTTTTATGCTGAAAACACATACCGAAAAACACGGCTATACCGAGATCCTCCCGCCGTTTATCGCCCACGCCCGTTCCATGACGGGCACCGGCCAGCTGCCCAAATTTGAAGAAGACATGTTTCATCTTGCGGGCACGGAATATTACCTTATTCCCACGGCGGAAGTTCCGCTCACCAATATGTACCGCGACTCTATTTTAGACGGGGAAACCCTTCCCGTCCGCATAACGGCGCACACCCCCTGCTTTCGTGCGGAAGCGGGCAGCGCGGGCAAAGACACCCGCGGCCTGATCCGCCAGCACCAGTTCAACAAAGTGGAGCTCGTAAAATTTGTTTCGCCCGAAACGTCTTACGATGAGCTTGAATCCCTCCTGTTGGATGCGGAAGAGATTTTAAAGCTTTTAAAGATCCCTTACCGGGTGGTGCAGCTCTGCGGCGGCGATTTGGGCTTTTCTTCCGCCAAAACCTACGACATTGAAGTATGGATGCCCAGCTACGGCCGCTATGTGGAGATCTCCTCCTGTTCCAATTTTGAAGATTTCCAGGCCCGGCGCGCAGGCATACGTTACCGGCCTTCCCGGGAAGAAAAGCCGCGCTTCGTCCATACGCTTAACGGAAGCGGGCTGGCCGTAGGACGCACGCTGGCCGCCATTATGGAAAACTACCAGCAGGAAGACGGCAGCATCCTCATTCCGGAAGTTTTGCAGGAATCCATGGGACAGCAGTACATCCGGGGCGTCAAATAATTTTACGCAGCAAATAAAAGATAAAAGAGCGGCCTTGTTCCGCTCTTTTTTATGTGCCCAAAATTCGCCGGGCACGGTTTGGCAAAATGTATTGCCCCCTTTTGGGCGAATTTAAGAAAATTTGCCCGAAAACCGTGCCGGATCGCAAAATTCTTGCGTTGCGTTCAGGCGCCAAATATGCGAAAATAACCATATTGCGGGCGCGCAGCTTTTTGCCGCCCGAAAGACAAACACGGAGGATATCATGTTTTTTTTCAGCGGCTATATGTTTTTGTTTATTATACCGGGCATCATACTGTCCATATGGGCGCAAACCAAGATCCGGCGCACGTACGCCACCTATTCCAAAGTCCCGTCCGAAAGCGGGGTCTCCGCCAGCAAGTTTGTTTCGGTTATGCTCCGCCAGAACGGCGTTTCGGACGTGTCCGTGGTCCCCACGCGGGGCAACCTGACCGACCATTACGATCCCCGCAGCAAAACAATATCTCTTTCGGAAGGCGTTTTTTCTTCGCATTCGGTAGCGGCGATCGCCATTTCCGCCCATGAAGCGGGACATGCCCTGCAATATTCCAAAAAATACGCGCCTGTCCGGGTGCGCGGCGCAATGGTTCCGGTTTTAAATGTTATCAGTTCGCTTGCCATGCCCCTTCTTTTTATGGGCATCATCCTGCGTTTCACCCCCCTGGTCACCTATGCGGCCTGGGCCTTTTTCGCCCTGTTTATTTTCCAGCTGGTCACCCTGCCGGTGGAAATAAACGCCAGCCGCCGCGCGCTTGCCAATATAGAAGCTTCCCACGTGCTTACAGGCGGGGAGCTTGAAGGCGCAAAAAAGGTGCTGACCGCCGCCGCACTCACCTACCTGGCCGCCCTTCTGGTCACTTTTTTGCAGTTTTTAAGCCTTTCCATGCTTTCACGGCGCAGATAGCGCAGTTTTTTTGCCAAAAGCTTTAAAAGAGCCGGCCTGCCGGCTTTTTTCTTTGCTTTTCTGCTTTTTTATGCCGCCCGGCCGCCGCATGCCCCCATGTATTTTGCGCCGCTTTGTTTTGCGCCCGTAAAGTTTGCATTTTTCCTTTTCATATTTTTTGTTATCTAGTATAATAGATCGTATCAAAGGAGTGTGAGATTTTTGGCAGTAACCATAGCGATAGCAAACCAGAAAGGCGGCGTCGGCAAAACCACCACGGCCATTAATTTGAGCGCCTGTGTTGCCGAAATCGGCAAACGTGTGCTGCTCATTGACATTGACCCGCAGGGGAATTCCAGCAGCGGCCTGGGCGTGGACGGCGAATCGATCATCCATTCCAGTTACGACGTGCTGGTAGGAAGCGCGCCTGCAAAAAGCGCCGTTCTTCCCACAATGATGGAAACCCTTCATATTATGCCGGCCGACATCAACCTGGTTGGCGCGGAGATCGAAATGGTGGGCATGATGGCCCGCGAGCAAATGCTGAAAAACGCGCTTGCTTCCATCCAGGACAGCTACGACTATATTTTTTTGGACTGCCCCCCCTCCCTTGGGTTGATTACGCTCAACGCGCTCACCTGCGCCAATAAAGTCTTGGTTCCCATTCAATGCGAATATTACGCGCTCGAAGGATTATCCCAGCTTATGAATACCATCAAGCTGGTCCGCCAGAACTTAAACCCCGCACTGGAAGTGCAGGGCGTGGTGCTCACCATGTTCGACGGACGGACCAACCTGGCGATCCAGGTGGTGGAAGAAGTGAAAAAATATTTTAAAAACAAAGTTTACAATACCGTGATCCCCCGCAATGTCCGCCTGGGCGAAGCGCCCAGCTACGGGCTGCCCATCATACGTTACGATGAAAAGTGTCTCGGTTCTCTCACGTATATGGATCTTGCACGGGAATTCATCGCAAACGAGGAGGGCGACCTATGAAACAGGCACTGGGAAAAGGCCTGGGCGCGCTGATGGGCGACACCGCCACCGCGCCGGCCAAGTCTTTTTTAGAAGTGGACATCTCTTTGCTGGATACCGATCCCAGCCAGCCCAGAAAGAATTTTGACCCGGAAAAACTGGAAGAGCTTGCGCAGTCCATCCGTACGCACGGGGTGATGCAGCCTCTGTTGGTGGTAAAAAGCGGCGGGCGCTATACCATTATCGCCGGGGAACGCCGCTACCGCGCTTCGCGGCTGGCCGGCCTTCAAAAACTCCCCGTTATCCCAAAAGACTTGACCGACCATGAGATCCTTGAGATATCTCTTATAGAAAACATCCAGCGCGAAGACTTAAACGCCATTGAGCAGGCCGAAGCCTTAAAAACGCTTATGGAAAACTACAGCTTAACGCAGGAGGAAGTTTCCCGGCGCGTCGGCAAATCCCGCAGCGCCATCGCAAACTTAACGCGGCTCATCGGCCTTCCTTCTTCCGTTAAAAAAATGGTACAGGAAGGAGCGCTTTCCGCGGGACATGCGCGCGCGCTGCTTCCCCTGGAAAACGAAACGGCTATCGCGGACGCGGCCGAGCTTGCCTGTACGCGCGGGTTTTCCGTGCGGCAGACGGAAGAATATGTCCGCCGCCTTCTGACGGCGCCGGCAGTCCGTTCCCGCCCCGCCCCGCCGCGCACGCCCGAGCTCAATGACGCGCAAAAAGCGCTTTCAGGCCGCCTCGATACAAAGGTTTCCTTCAAGGGCACGGAAGCCTCCGGGAAGATCGTGATAGAATACTATTCAAAAGAGCAGCTCCAGGCGCTTTACGACCATCTGATCAAATAAGCCGAAAAGCTTTTTTAAAAGAACAAATAAAAAAGGATGTTTCACGTGAAACATCCTTTTGTTTACTATAAAGGCCGGCGCGCATTGTTTCACGTGAAACAACTAGACCACGCCGGAGATCAGGCCGTATAGGAAGTTTGTTTTGTAAAAGAACATCAGCAATGTGGATTCGTTTAAATACTGGGTAAGCTCGGGCGCCGAGACCAATAAAATAACCACCGGAAGAATCATGGCCAGCGCAAACATGGCAAAGAACCCGCGGACGCCGCCCAGTATCCCGCCGATCAGGCCGTCGTATTTGCGCAGCGCCTGAAAAGGCGAAGCAAAATACATGGATCCTAAAATCAGCGAAATGAACACCCTGCACAAAATATAGATGATCAGAAAAGAAATAATGTTGACGGTGACATTTGCAACGGTCAGGTTCAGGTAGTCCGCCACCGTCGCGTACCCCTGCTGCGCAAAGGAAAGGTTGGTCATGTTGCTGGAAAGGGCCTCGCCAAAAGGCGTAGGCAGATTTGCATAGTCCACCACATCCTTGATCTGCGCGGCCGACAAGCTGTCGACCGAAGTACGCGCCAGTTCAACGGTGGAAACCTTATCCGAAACATCGGTCATATACAGCAAAAACGTGTACGTAGAGCCTTTTGCAATCTGTGCGGACAAAAGCGGCGTTACGCCTGCGGCCACTATCCAGGAAGCGGCCATGCCGCCCGTTGAATAAAGGGACATCAAAAAGCCTTTGTATACACCCTGCATCACATAGATTGCGATCAAAAACAACAGTATATAGTTGATGATTACCAGTGACATATTTCCTCCTGCCGCCCTTTAGCTGAGGGCATACAGATATGACGAAGTCTCATCCCAGATCACCGCATATCCGTCGCTTATCTTTTTGGCCTGCGTAATGGGGAAATCCAGTTCGATCTCCTTTTGAACCTCGCCCGTCTGATTATTATATATGTAAATCTTATCGTTTGCAAATGCATAGATCCCATTCTGGGTGATCATAGCGGAAAAGATCTCCCGCGGAAAATAGATCATCACTTCGGAAAGGGATGCGTCCAACAGCTTTGCAGAGCTGATGGTATCTATATCTTCTTCTTCCGCGCGGGTCTTATACAACATCTTGATGTCGGAGCCGCTGATGCTGACATCGTAAGGCTGCCAGCCATAAATAAGCGTATCGTCCTGCTGCTCGCCGAAATAGGAATAGTCGACCAGGCTGTTCGTGCCCGACGCATATATGGAATCGCTCGTCACATAAACCTTTTCAACGATCTGGGTGTTCACCTCTATGCTGTTGGTCATGGTCCCGTCCATCTTGAAGGTCAGGATATACGTGGTAGGCACCACGCCGGAAGTGTCCAGCGAAAGGGTCCAGAGCATATCCGAATCGCCGTATATCCCGAAATCTATGATCTGTTTTTCGTTCATGTCTATCTGCCCCACGTTATTGCCCGCAAGGTCGTATATATATATATATGAAAGGTTATGCCCGCTTTCATCCTGGTCGGTGGTCAGGATGCCCGCCATATTGGTCCCGCACCGCACGGCGCTGATCTCCTGGTCCAAAGAAACGGTAAAAAGCTGCTCTTTGTCAAAGGTCAAAAACTGCGCGTCCTTTTCGCCGAAAGAGGCGATCATGGACTCGGATGCGGTAAACGCATCCTGCGCGGCGTCTACCGGAAGGGTCCATACCGTCTCTCCCTTAAAATCCATATAAACAAGGTTGTCCGCTCTTTTATACAAAAGCCCGTCCTGGTTCGCAATTACATTTTCTGGTAATTTTACTTCCAGTTCCTGCAGCGGCGGTTTATTGATACGGTTATCTGAAAAAAAGAAAAAATATACGGCCAGTGCTCCGGCCGCCGCGACCACGCATGCGAGTATGATCGCCAGCCGTTTTCTGGCCACTTTTCTTCTTGACTTTACATAATACATAACTTCCCCCATGAGAAAATCAGGCTGTTTTTTCCTGCATCTCAACATATTATATATAATACCGCCTGTAAAATCAATCGCGGGATTTTTATCCGCGCCGGCAAAAGCGCAGGCTTTTTAAAAAGACGGCGCGGCCGCGGCCAAATTCTCCCGATTTTGCGCCGCTTTTGCCATTGCGCGCAAAAAAGGGCCCCGCATTGCGCGGGGGCGGGTTTCAGCAATTTTTTCCGGCCTGCCGCCTGCTTTACGGAGGCGGATTTATTTGATATAATAAAAGCCACCAAAAAAAGAGGGTATGATCTGCTATGGAAATCACCAAGATGCACGGACTTGGAAACGACTTTATTATAACCACCCAAAGCGAAACAGAAGGCTTCGACCTGCCCGCCCTGGCCCGCCGTCTTTGCGCACGCCGCGTAAACGTGGGCGCGGACGGGCTTATCATTGTCGCACCCGCCCTGGATGCCGATATCCGCATGCGTATCTTCAACGCGGACGGAAGCGAGGCGGAAATGTGCGGCAACGGGATCCGCTGTTTTGCGCGCTTTGTCTACGACCGGAAGATCACAGACAAAAAAGAGCTAACGGTCAGTACGCTGGCCGGGATCATGCGCCCGCAGCTTGAAATGGCCGGCGAACGTGTCACCGGCGTTAAGGTCGACATGGGGCTGCCCGTTTTTGAAAACGAACAGATCCCCGTAGACGCCCCTCTGCCCGCAATGTCAAACCGCATTTCCGTTCTTGGGCGCGAAATCAAACTTTCCACGGTGCTGATGGGCGTTCCCCATACGGTGGTTTTTACCGAAGAGGATGACGGGCTTGATCCCACCGCGTTCGGCCCCGCTATTGAGACGCATCCGGCCTTCCCCAAAAAGACAAACGTAAACTTTGCGCGCGTCCTTTCCCCCGATTCAATCCGCATCACCACCTGGGAAAGAGGCGCGGGCCTGACGCTCGCATGCGGCACCGGCGCCTGCGCAACGGCGGTGGTCTCTTCCCTGAAGGGCTTCACGCAAAAAAAAGTAAATGTTTTTACCCAAACCGGAAAACTTGTGATAGAATATAAAGACACCGGTCGGGTCTTCATGACCGGACCGGCCGAATATGTATTTTCAGGTACGGCGGCGCCGGACGGCCTTTAACGGCCTCCTGCCCGCTGCGTACATTAATCATAAACATAACCAGGAGAAGCAAAAAAATGTTTGAAACATCAGGACATAAAAGTTTTGTCAACAGGGCGCATATTGGAGAATTTACCAAAATAGAGTTCGACACATACGTGGACATCCGCGGCAAAGAAGAAATCGAAGAGGTTGAAACCTCCATCCATTACATTAAAACCGGCGCCGGAGATCCGCTTATTCTGATCCACGGTATAGGGCAGAGCCTGTATACCTTCCGCAGCAATATAGAAGCGCTTTCCGAGCATTTTACGGTCTACGCCGTAGACCTGCCCGGCCACGGGTTTTCGGGCAAACCGCACATCAGTTACAGCGTAGAGGAGATCGCGCTTTGCATTGAAGCCTTTATGAATTCCCTCAAGATTGCAAAAGCGCACTTCTGCGTGTTTGGGGAAAGCGCCGCCTATGTACTGGATTTTGCGCTGCACAACGCGGCGCGCGCGGGAAACCTTATGTTTATTTCTCCGGCCATCCATTCGTCGGCCCAGAAATACCCCCCCTATTTCCCGTTTGTATCCATGACTTCCAAACTTCTGTTCACCAAACAGTCGTTTTCCAAAGAACTTTCCTCCCTGTATTTTGACCGCACCATTTTAACGGACGAGGTGCTGGAAGAAACGTTCCTTCCGTTTGGCGACAAGGAATTTAAAATGATCATCAAATTATACGCGCAAAATTATAACGACCATGAGATCACCGAAAAGATCCTGGACATCGCCAGCCCCACGCTGGTGATCCGCGGGATGGACGACAAAATGACCCCGCCCCTTGTAGACGGGCTGGCCGGTTTCCCCATCCGCGGCCTTAAAACCTTTGCCGTTCGCAACTGCAATTATCTGGTGCAGGAAGAAAAAGCGGACAGGCTGAATGAAGCGGTTGTTGAATTTTGCAAAATGTATAAATAAACAAGGGAAACGCGCTTAAAAAAAACAAGGGATGCTTATGTACAAATTCACGTCGGCCGGCGGAAAATTTTTGCCGGTTTCAATTGAGTTTATCGAAAATTATATGCCTTCTGCGCCGGGCGACTATATCAAGGTATATCTCTTCGGGCTTTTGTCTTCTTCGGTGGGCACGGAGATTTCAGTGCAGAGCATCAGCCGTTCCCTCCATCTGACCGACCTTCAGATCGAAGAAGCGCTTGAATACTGGCAGGGCAAAGGCCTTGTTCTGATTTCCGGCCAAAATCCCGTGACCTGTGAGTTTTTGTCCCCGGCCCCGCCTGCGCAAAGGCCTGTACAAAAGCTTTATCCGCACCAAAACTATATTTCCGAGCTGCAAAGCATTGTAAACCGCAGCCTGACTACCAACGAAATCAAAACCATTTTGGATTTTACAACCGTCTACGGCCTGCCGCACGACGTTGTCCTTCTTTTGGTCCGCCATGTGAGCAGCGGGTCTGTGCGGGGCAAAAACGTCTCGGTGGCCTACCTTGATAAAGTTGCCATGAGCTGGGCGGACGCGGGCGTGGACACGCCCGACAAGGCACAGCAGAAAATCGGCGCTTATACGGCCGCTTCCAGCGGCGCGCTGCAGGTGATCCGGCGGCTGGACGCGGGCACTTCCCGCCTTCCCACGGCGGACGAACTGGCGCTTTATGAAAAATGGACGCGCGAATGGGGCTTTACGCAGGACGCGGTGCTTTTGGCCATGAGCGACACCACCGCTTCTCTCAAACCCAGCATGAAATATTTGGACGCCATTTTAAAGTCTTACTATGAGCGCGGCGTCACCACCTCCACCGGCATCGACGCCTGCAAGCGCAACCAAAAAACGCTGAACGAACAGCTGCTTTCCGTACTGGAGGCGCTAAAATATACGCGCAAGCGCATCACGCCCGAACTGGAAAACCTGTATCCCGCCTGGCAGGAGATGGGCTTCACGCACGAATGCATCCTGCTTGCGTGCGAGCAGACGGCGGCCAACATGGGCCGTTCGGTCAAAAAGGCGGACGCGCTGCTGCGCGAATGGAAAAAAGCAGAGATCACCGAAAAAGAGGATATCTTAAAACACATCCGCAGCCAGAACCAGATAGACAAAAAAATGCAGCAGGTGTTTGAATGCGCGGGTATCAGCAAAACCGTGACCGAAGCCGACCGCAAAAACTATATAAAATGGACAAAAGAGCAAAAGCTCCCGCACGACGTTCTGCTTTTTGCGGCGGATATCAGTTCCATCACCCAAAATCCGCTGGCCTATATGAGCCGCATTTTGCAAAACTGGGCCCAGGGCGGCGTAAACACGCTGGCCAAGGCGCAAAAGCAAAACCTTTCCATCCAAAGCAAAAAAGCCGCAGCCGAGGCCGACTACGAGCAGCGCAGCTATTCCAAAGACCATTTTGAGAAAGACCGCCTGGATTCAGACAGCATTCTGGAGGGTTTTTATGAATAACATCTCGGTTGCGGAGGTCATTGCAAACTACCGCCGCGACCGCATCAACCAGGCGTATACTTCCCAGCAGAAAACCGACGCCCTTCCGGGCATGCGCTCTCTTCGCGAACGCAAAAAAAAACTGCTTAAAAAAATCATTGCCGAATCGCTAAGCGACGAGCAGACCGCAGGCGTGATGCGTGAACTTGAAGAGATCGGCCGGCAGGAAAAGGAAATCGCCGGCAGCCTTCCCGCCGCCTACACCTGCGATAAATGCGGGGACAGCGGATTTGTGGACGGCCGTTTCTGCGCCTGCCTGCGGGACAGGATATACCGGGAAGCCTACGGCGCTTTTGATATCGAATCCCTCTCCGAGAGCTTCGACGTATCCGACCGTTCAAAATTTTCAGACACGTTTGCCTGCAAAAACGGCGCGACCCAGCGGGAAAAATACATTGCGCTTGAAAACTACGCAAAAAAATATGCGGAAAGCTTTCCGCATACGCAAACCTTGAACCTGCTTTTAACCGGTTCGACCGGCCTTGGAAAAACGTTTATTTTGCGCAGCATTGCAAAAGCGGTGTACGCGCGGGGCGAAGACGTCATGCTGATCGGCGCGGGGGAACTTTTTTCCGCGTTCCACCGGCACCGCCTGGGGCACGACGTAGAGCTCTCTTTTCTTAGGAACTGCTCGCTGCTTTTAATAGACGACCTGGGCGTGGAGCCCGCCACCCAAAACGTGACCAAAGAATATTTCCTTGATCTGTTAAACAAACGCATAGACGGCAAAAAAAATACCGTGATCGCTTCCAACCTGACCACGGACAACATTGCCGCGCGCTACGGAGAGCGCGTATATTCCCGGCTGCGGTTTGCCGCCCTGTCCGGCCAGCTGGTATTTGAAGGCGTGGATATCCGCCTCAAATGATCACAGGGGGTTTTTTAATATCCTTGCATATCTTCTTGGGTATTTTTCGGGGGTCCGCCCCGTTTTTTTTATGACCAGAACGCTGTGGTTGTCTCCGCCGCCGCCCCAAACGGCCTCGGTAAACGTTCCGCCCAGCAGGGCAAGCGCCCCCTGCGCTTCCTTTGCCTCTTCTTCAAACGCGCTTTTATACGCCAGAAATATCCCGCCGGGACGAACATACGGCAGGCAGAGTTCGCAAAGCTGCCGCAGGGAAGCCACCGCCCGGGACACGCAAACGTCAAACGACTCGCGCATTTCCGTTTTTGCGGCCTGCTCGGCACGCGCGCATACAACCGTTACTTTGGCGCCTATGCTTTGCGCCGCTTCTTTTACAAACGCCGTCTTCTTTACGGCCGAATCCATCAGCGTCATGCGGATGTCCGGCCGCGCGATCACCAGGGGGATCCCCGGGAACCCGGCCCCTGTGCCCACATCCAGCACCCGCGCACCGGCCGGGATCAGGCCCGCGCAAAAAATACTGTCGTAAAAATGTTTGAGGGCGGCCTCGCCTTCATCCACAATTGCCGTAAGATTGAAGTCTTTGTTCGCCCTCATTAAGAGTTTATAGTAAGAAAACATTCCGGCAATCTTTTCTTCATCCAGATTTGCCGCTGTTTTTTTTAACGTTTCTTCAAATATGCTCATTTTTTTCTCCCTCTTCCGTTTTTATGCCGCGTGCAAAATAGACCAGCAAAACGGATATGTCCGCGGGGGATACGCCGGATATCCGGGACGCCTGGCCTATATTCTCCGGTTTTGCGCTGTTCAGTTTTACGCGCGCTTCTATGCGCAGCCCGGGAATCGTTGTGTAATCAAAGTCCGGGGGAAGGCGTTTTCCCTCCACGCTTTTAAACCGCATGACCTGGGCCGCCTGTTTTTTGATGTATCCCGCATACTTGATGCGGATCTGCGCCTGCTCGCGCACGTCTTCGGGCAGGCCTTCCCCTGCGGCGTTTATTTTTTCAAGGTCCCGATAGGTGATCTCCGGCCGGGCAAGGAGCTCGGCCAGTTTCATTCCGCGCGCCACAGTGCCGGTGAGGGCGCTGGCGTCGGCTGCGCGCACATTCACCGAAGAAAGACGCTCCATTTCACCGCGCAGCGCTTCCATTTTCCGCATGTATGTGTCGTAGCGCACGTCCGTAACCAGTCCGGCGTCCCGCCCAATCTGCGTCAGCCGCTCGTCCGCGTTGTCCTGGCGCAGCAGCAGGCGGTATTCCGCGCGGGAAGTCATCATGCGGTAGGGTTCCATCGTGCCTTTGGTCACAATATCGTCGATCAGCACGCCCGCGTATGCATCCGCGCGTCCCAGCACCACCGGCTCCCGCCCGCGAAGCGCAAGGGCCGCGTTCATTCCGGCCAAAAGGCCCTGGGCCGCCGCTTCTTCGTACCCGGACGTCCCGTTGATCTGCCCTGCGCAGTAAAGAGCGGGAAGCTTTTTGGTCTCCAGGCTGAGATGCAGCTGGGTCGGGTCGATGCAGTCGTACTCTATGGCGTAGGCCGTCCGTACAAAATGGACGTTTTCCAGTCCCGGGACCGTACGGTACAGCTGTTTTTGCACCTCTTCGGGCAGGCTTGAGGACATGCCCTGCACATAAATTTCATTCGTGTCCGCGCCTTCGGGCTCCAAAAAGATCTGGTGGCGTTCCTTGTCCGGAAACTTGACCACCTTGTCTTCAATGGAAGGACAGTAGCGCGGCCCCACCCCGTCTATCTGCCCGCTGAACAGCGGGCTCAAATGGATATTCCGGCGGATGACCGCATGGGTCTTCTCATTGGTATACGTAAGGTAACAGGGCACCTGCTCCCGGCGGATCTCTCCCGACATAAAAGAAAACGGCACAATTTTTTCATCCCCGTATTGCGGGATCGTTTTTGAAAAATCAATGGAGCGCTTGTCCACCCGCGCGGGGGTGCCCGTCTTAAAGCGCTGCAGGTCAAACCCGAGCTGCAAAAGGCTCTGCGAAAGATGGTTTGCGCCCGCCAGGCCCGAAGGCCCCTGCTGTGCGCTGAAAGAGCCGATGATCACGCGGCTTTTAAGATAAACGCCGGTTGCCAGGATCACCGCCCGGGCGGCATACCTGCCTCCGGTGGCCGTTTCCACGCCCGCGGCCCTGCCGCCGCTTTCAAGAACGCGGACCACTTCGCCCTGCGCCAGCCGCAGGTTTTCCGTATTTTCCAGCGTTTCTTTCATGACCGCCTGATACTTTTTCTTATCCTGCTGCGCGCGCAGGGAATGCACCGCCGGGCCTTTGCCGGTATTGAGCATTTTGATCTGCATAAAAGTCTTATCCGCGCAAAGCGCCATCTGCCCGCCCAGCGCGTCCACTTCCCGCACCAAATGCCCCTTGGCCGTGCCGCCTATGGCGGGGTTGCAGGCCATCAGGGAGACCGCGTCCATGTTGATCGTAAAAAGAATGGTGTCCATGCCCATCCGCGCGGCGGCCAGCGCGGCTTCCACGCCCGCATGTCCCGCGCCCACTACAATAATATCGCATTTTCCTGCGTCGTACATACTCATTTCCCCAAACAAAACTTACTGAATATCTTATCTATGATCTCTTCGCTCACCGTATTTCCGGTAACGGCTCCGAGGTCCGCCCAGGCCGACTCTAAGTCTATGGTCACGCAATCCATATCCACGCCTTTTGCCAGCGCAGAAAGCGCATCTCCGATATGCGCCGCCGCAGAAATCAGCAGGCCCTGGTGGCGCGCGCTGGTCACCATCAGGTTTTCGGCCGCGCGCGCATCCGTTCCGGCAAAAGCGGCCATCTGAAGCCTAAGCGCCTCTATGCCTTCCCCCGTCCGGGCGGAAACCAAAATGACCGGGTGGCTGCCGAAACGCGTCCGGACGTCCTCTTCACTCATGCGGCGGGGAAGGTCCGTTTTGTTCAAAACCAGAAGCTTTTCTCCCGTTGCATGGGCAAACGCGTCCATATCTTCCTGGTCCGCCGGAGCCGAAGCGTCCAGCACAAAAAGCGTGAGCTGCGCGCAGGAAAGCGCCGCAAGCGAACGGCGGACGCCCATTTCCTCCACTTCGTCCTCTGTTTTGCGGATACCCGCGGTATCGGTCAGCCGGAACAAAACCCCGCCGATCGAAAGCGCATGGTCCACCGTATCCCGCGTGGTTCCGGGCCGCTCGGTAACAATGGCCCGCTCGCTGCCCGCCAGCGCGTTTAAAAGGGAAGATTTTCCCACGTTGGGTTTTCCGGCAATGGTGGTCAGCAGGCCGTCTTTTGCAACAATGCCGTCCGCAAAAGTTTCGGCCAGCGCTTCAATCTCCCCGCTCAGGGCACGCAGGTAAGGGACTGCCTTTTGGGTGATTTCAAGTTCCAGGTCTTCTTCCGGGTATTCCACCGCCGCCTGCACTTCGGCCAGCAGGTCGGAAAGGCGGTCCTGGTAGGAAAGGATCTTTTCTTTAAGCCCGCCCTGCAGCTGCGCCTGCGCGGCGCGGGCCCCCGCGTCCGAGGTGGCGCCAATAAAATCGCAGACCGCCTCGGCCTGCGTTAAGTCCATCTTTCCGTTTAAAAAGGCGCGCCGCGTAAATTCGCCGCTCGCGGCGGGCCGGGCACCCGCAGCAAGGATACAGCGGATGATCTCATACGTGCCGGGCGCGCTGGCATGGCAGTATACTTCAAAAGAATCTTCCCCGGTATAGGAGGCGGGCGCGGCAAAATAGACCGCCATCACATCGTCTATGCAGCGGCCGCCGCAAACGATCCTGCCGTGCACCATCATGGCGTGCTTTAATTTTTCATGGTTGTCGAATACCGTCCGGGCAATCTGCCCGGACAGGGGCCCGGACACCCTGATCACGGATATTGCGCCCACGCCCACCGCGGTGGCAGGGGCAACGATGGTATCTTCCATCTTTTTTTCCTCTTCTTTAAGCCTTCGCCGCATTTTTTGCGGCATATTCCAATTTCACCGGGGCCACCGGTTTCCCGGAATCCCGTTAAAAAAGGCTGTAACCCGGATGCTACAGCCTGATTTATTACGAAATCCTAAAATTTTAGGATATGTTTGCGGGCCTTTGAAAGCCGTATAGTCTCTTCGGTCTGTTTTATGCCTTCCGCCGCGTGCGCACAACCACCCGCCGGAAAGGTTCTTCCCCTTCAGAGAAGGTCTCCACACGGCTGTTGGATTGCAGCGTTGCGTGAAGGATGCGCCGTTCATAGGGGTTCATGGGCTCAAGGGTCACTTTTCTGCCCGTGCGGGCCACCTTCTGCGCGATCCTGTTGGCCAGCCGCACCAGCGCTTCTTCGCGTTTTTCACGGTAGTTTTCCGTGTCCAGCATCACCCGTTTGTAATCCTGCTTGCCTTTATTTAAAACAAGCCCGGTAATGTACTGGATCGCGTCCAGGGTCTCTCCCCGGCGGCCGATCAGCGCTGCCGTGTCTTTTCCCTGCAGCACGATCTTGTCGACCTCGGCATTTTCCACCGTCACGCAGCGCGCGTCAAGATTCATTTTATCAAATAATTCGTTTAAAAATCCTTCCGCGGCACTGGGTTTGTCCGCCGGTACGATTTCTTTTTGTACAAATTCGGTTGGCTCTTTTTCTTCTCTTCTGGCCGGGCGCTCAGTGCGCACGCGGCTCTTTTTGGGCGCCGGGGATTCCTGCTCCTCGGCCGCGCCTTGAATTTCGCTTTTAGGGGTCATCCGGACCAGGGCGCTTTTTCCGATTCCGAAAAGCCCTCGGCCGTCGTGGAGGATCTCTATTTCAACTTCATCTATTCCAAGCTCAAGCTCATTTAACCCATTGAATATCGCCTGGTCCACAGTTTTGCCTTTTACTTCCAGTGCTGCCATATTCTATTCCTCCTATTCTATTCAGATGTTACTCCGTCAACTGTTGCTTACCACTACCTCTTTTTTCCCTTTGCCGCGCTTTTTCTGAATGGTGTCCACCAGCCGCGCCTGTCCAAAGGCATACGCGGAAGACACGGTCCAGTACAGTGCGAAGGATGCGGGAGAAGTTATACAGATATATACCGAAAACAGCGGGAAAAACCACAGCATAAATTTGCCGCCGGGCTGGCCCTGCGCGCCGCCCGCGCCGGTCGCCGCCATTTCGGACGCGCCGAACTTTTGCTGGAAAAAGAGGGATAGCCCCGCCGTTGCCGGCAGAATAAACCAGCCGTTCGCAAACCCGCTAAGCCCCGCGTTTGCAACAATATCGTTCGTCAGCGTGGTATACACGCTTTCATTCATCGTAAGCGTATCTCCTGCAAACGAAACCAAATTCTGCTGCTGCAGCATGCTCATCACCTGCGGCGGTATATTCATGGCGTTTGACTGTATAAAGCTCAAAAAGTCGTTTGCCGCGGGCAGTACGGGAGAAAAGCCCGAATCCGGCTGCCAGAAATTATGCACCCACAAAAAGGACGGAAGCGACACTGCGTCCGGGCCGAACTGTGTGGCGTTCAGCATGAGCGACATGGTCTGCTCCGTCTGCAGCACGCGCATTGCGCCGAAAAACGCAAACCATATGGGCAGCTGTATCAGTGCGGGCAGACACCCCATCATAGGATGCGCGCCCATTTTTTTGTAAAGTTCCTGCTGCTTTCTCTGCATTTTCTGGGGGTCGTTTGCATACCGTTTTTGAATGGACTGCAGTTCAGGTCCCAGTGCAGACATCTTTTTTGCGTTCGCACGCTGTTTGGTGTCCAGGGGCAGCATCGCGGCGCGGATCATGATCGTCAGCAAAATGATCGCGACCGGATATATAAGTCCCCATCCATAAATGCCGTTTATGGCATTTGTAAAAAGGTCCGATATAAAGTTGTTGTATAAAAACTCCATCTGTATCCTCCGATATTAGGATATTTGTTCTTTGCTCCGCCTGCGTTAAGGAACAGGGTCGTACCCGCCTTTGCCGAACGGGTTGCAGCGCAAAATGCGCCACAGGGCAAGGCCGGTCCCTTTAAATGCGCCATGTTTGCTGATCGCCTGGATCGCATAATTGGAACAGGTGGGCGTAAACCGGCAGCGCGAGCCCAGGTAGGGCGACAGCGCGGCCTTATAAAAGCGAATGAGCGATATCAATAATTTTTTCACTCTTTGCCTCCCGCTATAAGCCCCTGTTTTTTGAGCAGGGTTTGCATTTCTTCTCTTATTTGCTTATACGCCGCATTTTCGATGGAAGTCCTTGCAATAAACACAACGCAATAATTTCCGCTGATCCGGGGCAGGATTTCACTGAACGCTTCCTTGAGCCGGCGCCGGACTTTATTGCGCACAACACTTTTCCCTATTTTCTTGCTGACCGAGAATCCCGCGCGGACACCGCCGTATCTGCTTTTTGCGACCAGACATACCATGTGCCTGGCCGAGCGGGGACTCCCTTTGCGATAAACAAAATTGAATTCCTTATTTTTTTTAAGAGTAACTATCAACGCACTTAGGCCGATATTACCTTTCTTCCCTTCGCGCGCCTGCGCCGAAGAACGTTCCTTCCGTTCGCCGTTTTCATTCTCTGACGAAATCCGTGCACTTTGCTGCGCTGCCTCTTCTTAGGCTGAAATGTTTGTTTCATCTTTTTCTCCTCACAATTAATCGATAGATAGACGAATATATTATAGATGGTTTCAAAAAAAGTGTCAACAAGTAATCCTTTTAACTTTTTTTAAAAACCGCCCTTTTTTTCCCGGCCCCGGGTGCTTTGAAACGGTTTTGTGCAAGGGGTTTCCTCTTATTTTTCACCTGTACACCACAAAGCTTTTGTGCTATGATAGAAACATGCTCAGCTGACACAATGGAGGAAAAAATGAAGCTGTTTAACCAGTTGTGGGAACGCGCACTTTTATATTTGGAAGAAGATCTCAATACTTTCCAGTTCAACGTATGGATCAAGGAATTGAAGCCTGTCCGCGAAGAAGGGGACAATTTTTACTTTGAAGTTTCCACACCCATGCAGAAAAATTTGATGAACGAAAAATACAGCGAAAAAATAAAGGCGGCCATGCAGATGGCTTACGAAGATATCCTGGATATTTCAAATCCGCATATCACGCCTTATTTTTTAATGGAATCAGAGTATACCAAGCTGGAAGAAAAGGCAAAAGAAGAAACGGAAGAAAAAAAGAAAGTAGGCTACCGCAACATCCCGCTAGACCCGAACAACACCTTCGACACGTTCGTGGTCGGCGAATGCAACCATTTTGCAAACCAGATGGCCTTAAACGTTGCGCAGGCGCCCGGCCGGACATATAATCCTCTTTTTTTGTACGGGGGCCCAAGCCTTGGAAAAACACACCTGATCCATGCGATCGGCAATTTTATACTGGAGAAAAACCCGGAAGCAAAAATTGTTTATGTTTCCAGTGAAACTTTTATGAACGAACTAATCAGCATGCTCCGCGTGACCAACAATAAAATGGAAGTGGACGTGCGCGAGCAGTTTCGAAACCGGTACCGCAAGGTAGACATCCTGCTGGTGGACGACATCCAGTTCCTTGCGGGAAAAGATTTTATCCAGGACGAATTTTTCCATACCTTCAACGCACTGCACCAGCTTGGAAAACAAATTGTAATTTCGTCCGACAAGCCGCCCCATGAACTGCAAAAAATGGAGCAGCGGCTCTTATCCCGTTTTGAATGGGGCATCACCGTAGACATCAAACCTCCGGACTATGAAACGCGCACCGCCATCCTGATGCGCAAGGCGCAGCTCATTGTCCGCCGGGACGAAAACATCCTGCCCATTGAAAACGAAGTCTATCATTATATTGCGTCCAAAGTCACCACCGATATCCGCAAACTTGAAGGCGCGCTCCGAAAAGTGATCATGTATGCGGAATTCAACCGGGACGGCATGAAACTTAAACAAATAGACCTTGCGCTGGCTGAAAAAGCGCTGGAAAACTATTTGAACGACGCCCGCCCCAAAGCCCTGACGCCCGATTATATCATTGATATGGTCTGCCGCCAGTTCAACATTAAACCCGAAGAGATCAAAGGCAAGCAAAAAAACCGGGAATTCGCCTATCCCCGGCAGATCGCCATGTACATTCTGCGCAATGTAACGGAACTGTCCTATACCAAAATCGCGGATTTCTTTGAAAAGAAGGATCATACCACTGTGATTTACGCTGTGGATAAAATAAACCAGCAAATGAGCGAAGACGTTGAAACAAAGAACGTTATAGAGGATCTCATTATGCGGATAAAACAATGAACACTGTGAATAAAATTGTGGGCAACTTTTTGTTTTTTTCACCGCGGATATCATCCATCCACAAGGACTAAACAGCAAACCCACTTTTTTTTCCGGGTTTTCAACAAACTATGCACGCCCGTTTTGTGCACCGGGATGGGAAAAGAGAGGCTTTTTCACTTTTCCACACCCCCTACTACTACTGCTTCTACCTATACTAAGGATATTATTGGAGGATAATGTCATGCATTTTATCACTACAAAGTCTGAAGTTCTTCGCGCTGTAAATATCGTTAACAAAGCGACTTCAAAATTACAGAAAACCATTCTTGAATGTATTTTGTTCCAATGCACTTTGGAAGGGATCACCCTTCGCGCAACGGACATATCCATTTCCATAAAAACAAGCCTGATGGCGGAAGTTTTGCAGGAAGGAGAAGTTGCGATTCCGGCCCGGTTTTTGTATGAAATCATCAGCAAATTCCCGGAAAGCGACGTTTCTTTCAATATGCTCACTGAAAATACGGTGGAAATAAGCTGCGTCAATTCAAAGGTCTGCATACAGTCCATGAGTTCGGATGAATTTCCGGCTTTTCCCCAGATCACGGCTACAAATTCCGTGAAAGTGCAGGAAAAAATACTTAAGGAAATGATCAACCAGACCATTTTTTCCGCCGCTGTTTCGGAAGACAAGCCCATTTTGACCGGCGTTATGTTCAATATAAGCAAAGACAGCATGGAAGTCGTGGCCCTGGACGGGTACCGCATGGCTGTGCGCAACCAGCCGGTGATTTCAGAGATGGAAGCCTCCTGCGTTGTTCCGGCTCGGACAGCCCGGGAAGTGGCGCGCATTATAGACGACACGGAAAAAACCGTCAAAATTTCTATCAGCGGGAACATGGCGCTGTTTGAAACGGATGGGACCCAGGTTTACACCCGCCTTTTGGAAGGCGAATATATAAAATACAAAAACCTGCTGCCAAAGAGTCACAAAACGGAAGTTGTGGTGGAAAAGGAAATGATAAAAGACTCCATAGAGCGCGCGTCCGTGCTGGCGCGCGAGGGCAGCAACAACTTGGTAAAGCTGGATATCAGGGACAATGTTTTAAACATCAGTTCCAATTCGGAAATCGGGAATATAGACGAGAACATCCCGGTCATGCAGACGGGCGACAATTTGCTGATCGCTTTTAATGCAAAATATATTTCAGACGTCCTGCGCAACGTTGAAGACAAAGAGATCAAACTGGAGTTCAATACGCCCATCAGCCCCTGCCTGATCGTAAAGCCGGGCAGCGATGAATACTATTATCTCATTTTGCCGGTACAGGTTCGGTAAAAAAATGGAAATAGAGTCGTTGTTCCTAAAAAATTTCAGGAATTACGAAACGGCGGACATCCGGGAATTTTCGCCCGGCCTCAACGTTTTTACGGGCAGGAACGCCCAGGGAAAAACCAATATCATAGAAGCGTTCACCTATCTGGCTTCCGGAAAATCTTTCCGTACGTCCAAAGACAACTGCGCGGTCCGCGAAGGCAGCACCGAAGCCTATGCGCGCGCTTCTTTTTTAGAGGGAAAAATCCACAAAAATGTGGAAATGCTGCTATCCTGCGGCAAAAAAAAAGCTTTTAAAGTCGGCGGGACGCCGGTCCGGAAGATGAGCGAACTGTACAGGGCGCTCACCGTGGTCGTTTTTTCGCCCGAAGATTTAAAAATAGTCAAAGAAGCGCCCGACCTGCGCCGCCGTTTTTTAGACGAGGAGATCTGTAAGATCCGCCCTTCTTACCTGGACGCGCTCAAAAATTTCGGCAGGCTGCTGCGCGAGAAAAGCGCGGCGCTCAGGCAGCCAAGCCCGGACGGCAAACTGGTGGAAGCGTATAACCGGCAGCTGGCCGGCTATATTGCCGTTATTTTAAAAAACAGGGAAAGCTATCTTTCAAAACTCACCCAGAATATAAAAGAGACCCTCCGCACCATGGAAACGGGAGACACCATTACTTTTTCCTACCGCCCCACCCTGCCCAAAGACGGGATAGAGCAGGCGCTTGCGGCCGTGCTTTCGCGTGAAATGGAAGACCGCCAGTGTGTGACCGGGCCGCAGCGGGATGAAGTTGTGATCCGCGTAAACGGGCGGGAAGCAAAATTTTTTGCGTCCCAGGGGCAGATCCGCCTCATCATGCTGGCCACCAAAATTTCGGCCGTGCACATCATTGAAGAGGCGACGGGCAAGGTCCCCGTGCTGCTTTTGGACGACGTTTTTTCCGAGCTCGACGCGCAGAGAAAAGAATGGACGGTCAAAAACCTTGCCGGTATGCAAACCTTTATCACCACCGCGGACGAGCAGGAGGCAAAAAGGATCGGCGGGCGTATCTTCAGGGTGGAAGCGGGGCGTATAGACCCCTTTTAAAAAAGATCCGGCCGGGGGTATTTCTTTACTAAAATCCCGTTTTATGCTATAATAAAGTAGTATAAGAAGGAGCTTTTTTTATGTCGTTGCATATCGGAGGCAAGAGGGAAATTGCCGAAAAAAAAATACTGATGATCCTGGATTTCGACCAGGCCGTATCCAATCCGGATACCGGCAGCTTTTTGGAAACAAGTAAATTAAAATATAAAATTTCAGACGACAGTAAGCAAAAAAAAGAACAGCAAAAGGTTCGGGAAACAAAATCAATTGTGGTAGTCGAAAAAGATGGGGAAATAGATTTTTTCTATTCTCCCATTTCTTCGGTTACCCTTGCGGGGAGATGTAAAAATGAGTGGACAGAATAACGCCGAAAATTACGACGAAAGTCAAATTCAAATTTTAGAGGGCCTTGAACCCGTGCGCAAGCGCCCGGGCATGTATATAGGCTCAACGGATGAAAGAGGGCTGCACCACCTCGTTTACGAAATCATAGACAACTCCATAGACGAGGCAATGGGCGGCTTTTGCGATCATATAGAAGTCACCTTATGCGCGGACGGGTCCATCCAGGTGGACGACAACGGCCGCGGTATTCCGGTCGGCATGCACCCCATCGCGGGCGTCCCCACCCTGGAGGTGGCTTTGACGCGCCTGCACGCCGGCGGCAAGTTTGACGGCAAAGGCTATAAGGTTTCGGGCGGCCTGCACGGCGTAGGCGTTTCGGTGGTGAACGCGCTTTCTGAAAAACTGATCGCCACCGTCCGCCGGGACGGATTCGAATACCGGCAGGAGTTTTCGCGCGGCATAAAGACAACAGAGCTTGAAACGGTGTGCGAAACGGACGGCCGGGGAACTTCCATCCGTTTTTATCCGGACGATACGATCTTTGAAACGGTTGAATTTTCTTTTGACACCCTTTGCAGCCGTTTTCGGGAAATGGCGTTTTTGAACGCGGGCGTAAAAATAACCCTGCGCGACGAGCGGAGCGAAAAAAAGGTAGAGCGGGTCTACTGCTATGAAGGCGGCATCAAGTCTTTTGTGAAGTACTTAAATAAAAACAAGTCCCCCCTGTTTGACGAACCCATCTATCTTACCTCCACCAATGACGAAGGCACTTCGGTGGTCGAGGTGGCCATGCAGTATAACGAAGGGTTCAATGAGAACATCTATTCGTTTGCCAATAATATTTCCACCCATGAAGGCGGCACGCATTTAAACGGTTTTAAATCCGCGCTTACCCGGGTGGTGAACAATTACGGCCAGAAGTACGGATTTATCAAACAAAATGAGAACAACCTTTCGGGAGAAGATATCAGGGAAGGCCTTACCGCCATCATCAGCGTCAAGCTGATGGACCCCCAGTTTGAAGGGCAGACCAAAACAAAGCTCGGCAATTCGGAAATGCGCACCTTAACGGACAGCGTGGTGGCCGAAGGCCTTGCGGCCTTTATGGAAGAAAACCCGCAGATGGCGCGTACGGTCATTGAAAAATGCCTGACCGCCAAACGCGCGCGGGAAGCCGCGAAAAAAGCAAGGGAACTGACCCGCCGCAAAACGGCGCTTGAATATTCCGCCCTGCCCGGGAAACTGGCGGACTGCAGTGAAAAAGACGCCTCCAAGTGCGAAATTTTTATCGTAGAGGGCGACAGCGCGGGCGGCAGCGCCAAACAGGGCAGGGACCGCCGCTTCCAGGCCATTTTACCTTTGCGCGGAAAAATTTTAAACGTGGAAAAGACCCGGCAGGACAAGGCGCTTTCCAACAATGAGATCAAAGCCATGATCACCGCGTTCGGCGCGGGGATCAGCGAAGAGTTTGATGTGGAAAAACTCAGGTACCATAAAATCATCTGCATGACCGACGCGGACGTGGACGGAAGCCATATCCGCACGCTTATGCTCACCTTTTTTTACCGCTACATGCGCCCGCTTATAGAAAAAGGGCATGTGTACATTGCGCAGCCCCCGCTTTACAAGGTGAGCAAGGGCAAAGCGGAAAAATATTTATACAGCGAAGAAGAACTGAAAAAACATTTGGCGGAAATCGGGGACGGCGCCGCTATCCAGCGCTATAAAGGCCTTGGAGAGATGAACGCGGAGCAGCTTTGGGACACCACCATGGACCCGGAACAGCGCATTTTGCTGAAGGTGGACTTAAAAGACGCCATCGACGCGGAAGAAACCTTCAATATGCTGATGGGCGACAACGTCTGCCTGCGTAAGGAATTCATAGAACAAAACGCAAAAATGGTTGCGAATCTGGATATATAAGTTAAGCGTGGAAAGAGGCGAAGACGAATTTGGACGCAAATAGAATTATTCCGATAGATATAAACGATGAAATGAAGAAATCCTTCATTTCCTACGCCATGGCGGTCATCATAAACCGTGCGCTGCCGGATGTGCGGGACGGGCTGAAACCCGTGCACCGCCGCATCCTTTACTCCATGAGCGAACTTTCCCTGTATCCGGACAAACCGTACAGGAAAAGCGCGCGTATCGTGGGTGACGTTTTGGGTAAATACCACCCGCATGGTGATTCTTCCGTGTACGAGGCCATGGTGCGCATGGCGCAGAATTTCTCCATCCGCCATATGCTGGTGGACGGCCACGGGAACTTTGGTTCGGTAGACGGGGACGGCGCCGCCGCCATGCGTTATACCGAAGCGCGCATGTCCAAGATCACCATGGAACTTTTGCGCGACATAGATAAAGATACGGTGGATTTCTACCCGAACTTTGACGAGACCTTAGAGCAGCCGACGGTCCTGCCCGCCCGGTTTCCAAACCTTTTGGTCAACGGAACGGGCGGCATTGCGGTGGGAATGGCCACAAATATACCGCCGCATAATTTGGGCGAAGTCATCGACGCGACCATTGCGTTGATAGACGATCCGGACATTACCATAGAAGGCCTCATAGAGCATCTGCCGGGGCCGGATTTCCCCACCGGGGGCATTGTACGGGGCGTTTCGGGCATCCGCGAAGCCTATACAACCGGCCGGGGCCGGATCCGCGTGCGCGCCCGGGCAGAAATAGAGCCGCTGGGCGAATCACGCGAACAGATCATTGTGACCGAGATCCCCTACCAGGTCAACAAAGCGTCGCTGGTGGAAAAAATTGCGGAACTGGTCCGTGAAAAACGGCTGGAAGGCATTTCGGACCTGCGGGACGAGTCGGACAAGTCGGGCATGCGCATCGTGATAGAACTCAAGCGGGGCGCAAACGCGAACGTTGTTTTAAACAGGCTTTACAAGCATACCCAGATGCAGGACACCTTTGGGGTCATCATGATCGCGCTGGTAGATTCCGAGCCCAGGGTGCTTAATTTAAAAGAAGTGCTTTACTACTATATAGAGCATCAAAAAGACGTTCTTATACGCCGCACACGTTTTGAACTGGAAAAAGCAAGGAAACGCGCGCACATTTTAGAAGGGCTGATCATTGCGCTCGACAATATAGACAGGATCGTAGAGCTCATTAAAAAATCGCCGGATCCGGTTACCGCGCGCGCCGCCCTTATGGAGAACTTTGGCCTGTCCGAGATCCAGGCCCAGGCCATACTGGACATGCGCCTGCAGCGCCTGACCGGGCTGGAGCGGGACAAGATCCTTGCGGAATATGAAGAAATCCAAAAAACCATCGCGCATCTGGAAGCCATTTTGTCAAACCCCCAAATGGTGCTGGATATCATAAAGGAAGATTTAACGGAGATCCGCCGCAAATATGCGGACGACCGCCGCACGGAGATCACCTTTGTGGAAGACGAGATCGACTTGGATGAACTGATAGAGCGGGAAGAAATGGTGGTCACCCTTACCCATTTTGGGTATATCAAGCGCTTAAGCCTGGAAAACTACCGTTCGCAGAAGCGCGGCGGAAAAGGCATCACCGCCCTCTCTACCCGGGAAGAGGATTTTGTGGAAAACATTTTCGTTACCTCCACCCACAACCAGATCCTCTACTTTACAAACCTCGGCAAGGTATATATGCAAAAAGGATACCAGATCCCGGAAGCGGGCCGCCAGGCCAAAGGCACGGCGATCGTCAACCTTTTAAACCTGGACGCCGGAGAAAAGATATCCGCAGTGTTCCCGGTTTCGGAATTCGACCAGCAGGCCAATCTGGTCATGGTCACCCGGGGCGGCGTTATTAAAAAGACGGAGATGAGCGCCTATGCCAACATCCGCCAGAACGGGCTGATTGCGGTCGGCCTCCGGGAAGGGGACGAGCTCATAGCCGTTTTGAAAACGGACGGCGAGCAAAACATTATTGTCGGCACCCGGCAGGGAATGTCCATCACCTTTAATGAAAAAGACGTGCGCCCCATGGGCCGCACGGCGACCGGCGTGCGCGCCATATCGCTGCGCGAAGGCGACTGCGCGATCGGCGCGGGGATTATAGAGCCCGGAAAACAGGTGCTGGTGATCACCGAAAACGGCTACGGCAAACGGACGGCCGCAGAAGAATACAAGCAGCAGACAAGGGGCGGCATCGGGCTTAAAACCATCAACATTACGGAAAAAACCGGCCTCATGTGCGGGATTTTGGTGGTGGACGGCACGGAAGACGTTATGATGATCAACGACGCGGGCGTGGTTATCCGTACCGGCGTGGAAGACATATCCGTCTTCGGCAGGGACACCCAGGGCGTCCGCCTCATGAAAATTGAAGAAGGCGACAAAGTGGTCTGCGTGGAGACCATTGTGGAAGAAGAAGAGGAAGAAGAGGAAGGCGCCGTGCCGGACGAGGCAAACGCAGAAGAAACCGAAGAAGCGGACGACATGGGCGAAAACATTGCCTGCGAAATGCCTCCTTCAGAAGAAAAGGAATAAGCGCAAAAAAAATAAAAAAAAGAGCGGAGTTCCGCTCTTTTTTTGTCCGGTTTTAAAAGGCGCTTCGTCCCGGTCAGGACAGGCGTTCGTTTAGCTCCAGGTGCTCGCCGTCCGGGCCGCGGAAAAGGATCCATTTGCTGCCCCCGGGAAAAACGTTTGGCGCGTGGGTGATCTCTTTTTCTTCAAATACGAGCCCGCGCTTTTCAAGAAGAGAGCGCACCCCTTCAATGTTTTTAACATTGAACGCAATATGGTCTACCGGGCCGTCCGTTTTCTTTGCGGTTTTTGGAAACTGGACCAGCTCTAAAACAAGGCCGCCGTTCTTTGCAAACGCAACCTTTATTACGCCGTTTGGATCGTCAAGATCCACTTCTTCGATCACCTTAAAATCCAGTATTTCCGTATAGAATTTTTTGGAGACCTCTATGTCTGCCACAAAAACGCCTATGTGTGCCAGACCGTCAAGTTTGCAGTTTTCCATTTTTGTTTGCCTCCTTCGTTAATTTTGGTTATAATTGGGTATAATTAATTATAGGTCAAAAATATGTCTTTGCAAAGGAATTTGTTGAAAGCTGATGGCAGACAATATAAACGTACCGGAAAAACTGAATGAAAAAGCCCGTTTCCCCTTCTACAGGGCGTTCTGGGTGGGCGTGCTCATCTGGGCGGTCATTGCGTCTGCCTGCGTGCCCCTTATCCAGTCCGTGGTTTTGGGCGGCGGGCCGTATGCGTTGCCTCTGGTCTGGGCCGGCGGCGTGTTTTTGGTTGCGTATTTCTGGCTCAGGTCTTACTGTGAATTTCGGGAAGGCTATCTGGTGGTGGCGGTCGGGCCGTTTTTTGAAAAATACGAATACCGCCAGATCACCGGCATCAAAACCACCATGGGCATATGGGCCCGCGGGGAAGCGCCCCGCCCGCGCTTTGCCCTGTATGTGAACCGCGTTTTAAAACGGTATCTTTCTCCGCGGGACGTAAACGGGTTTTTGAAGCTTTTTAAAGAGAAGTGCCCGGACGCACAGGTGGACTAAAGGCTTGCGTTTTTTAATTGATAGTTATAATACATTGTGGATAAAAGAAGCCCTCCCTTTAAAAGGGAGGGCTTTTTGTAAGGCCGGATAGGGGTTACGCAAGCCACGTTTTGGCTCAGTGGTCGTAATCTTCTTAAACTATCGTTTGTTTTTTTGTCAGAGGACGAGCCGGAGTGGAGCCAAGCGCACGCAGTGCGTGATGCAGCGCAGGCGGACATTCGCTGAAGATGAGACAAACGCGAGCGGTAACTGTTTGAAAAAGCGGACGCGATGCGTGAGTCCATAATGAAGCGTGACCTTCTCCCCGAAAATTGAACCAGCAAAAGAGTTAGTCCGGATGATATAATAAATTATCCAGGAGGACAAACTCATGCAGAAAAGATTCACAGAAGAACAAATCATCACCA
>JAVBVZ010000011.1:0-38009 GCA_036679405.1 Christensenellaceae bacterium | reverse complement strand
AAGTAACAGAATCGCATGTGCCAGATCGTGTAACGCCCTTTAGGCGTAGCTAGTAGTCAAGGGCTATGCCCGTTAAAGAAATACCCCCGGCTAGGCCGGGGGATATTTATTTTTTGTATTTTTTGCCGTGAAGTTTTTAAGGCTCTTTGCCTATATTTTTTCAACGCCCAGCGTAGCCGCCTGGCCGTTGATATCCCAGTCTTTTTGGTAGCCGCCCATCGCGCCCGCCGCCACTTCGCCGGCCAGCGTTTCACTTGCGATCATCTCTTTGTTTTTGGCAACAACGTCCATAACCGTTTCGCTGCCCTCTGCATACAGGCGGATATGGTCGGTCACTTCAAAACCGGCTTCCTTGCGCATGGTCTGCACCTTGCTTACGATCTCCCGCACGTAGCCTTCTTCAATCAGCTCGGGCGTAAGCTGCGTGTCTATGATCACCGCATAATCTGAAGAGGTCTCCACCATGAATCCGGGTTTCTGCGTCGGCTCTATCAAAAGGTCGCCCTCCGAAAGCTCCACTTTTTGGCCGTCCACTTCAAAAGCGTACACCCCGCCGCCCCGCACAATGCTTACAATTTCGGCCCCGTCCGCATTTTGCAGATGCGCGCGGATCCCGTTTAAAAGTTTTCCGTATTTCGGGCCCACCGTTTTAAGCTGCGGCTTGATCACATAAGAAATAAATTCTTCCGCCGCCGCGCCCAGTTCCACTTCTTTTACATTGAGCTCGCCGCGGATCACGTCCAAAAACGCTTCGGGCAGGCTGCCTATGCCGCTTAAATAAATCTTTCCAAGCGGCTGGCGGTTTTTGATGCCCGACGTATTGCGGCAGGCGCGCCCCAGCTGCGCCACATTAAGGACCGCGTCCATGTTTGCTTCCAGTTCGCTGTCTATCATGGCTTCGTCCGCTTTGGGGTACGCGCACAGGTGCACGCTTTCAGGCGCGTTTTTATCCACGCTGCGCACCAGGTTTTGGTATATGCTCTCGGAAACAAACGGCACAAACGGCGCAATCAGCCGGGTCAGGGTTTCAAGGACGGTGTAGAGCGTCATAAAAGCGCTTACTTTGTCTTCCTCCATCCCGCTGCCCCAGTAGCGTTCCCGGCAGCGGCGCACATACCAGTTTGAAAGTTCGTCCACAAAGGCGCCCAGTTCCCGCGCGCTCTCCACGATCCGGTAGTTGTCCAGATGGCCGGTCACGCTCTTTGTTAAAGAATTCAGGCGGGAGAGCACCCATTTGTCCATAATGCTTTCCGGCGCAAGTTCGTGCGCGGTCGGGTCAAAGCTGTCTATCCCGGCATACAGAATATAAAACGCATAGGTGTTCCACAGCGTCCCCATAAATTTGCGCTGCGCTTCCGAGACCGCTTCGTCATAAAAACGGCTGGGCAGCCAGGGCGCGCTGGCCGAATAAAAATACCACCGCACCGCGTCGGCGCCCTGTTTGTCAAGCACAGACCACGGGTCTACCACGTTCCCCTTGTGTTTGGACATTTTAAGGCCGTCCTTGTCCTGCACATGCCCCAGCACAATACAGTTTTCAAAAGGCGCGCGGCCAAAAATCAGCGTCCCGATGGCAAGCAGGGTATAAAACCATCCGCGTGTCTGGTCCACCGCTTCACTGATAAAGTTTGCCGGAAAATGCGTTTCAAATTTTTCTTTATGCTCAAACGGGTAATGCCACTGCGCAAACGGCATGGAGCCGCTGTCATACCAGCAGTCTATCACCTCGGGCACGCGGGACATCTCCCCGCCGCATTTTTCACATTTTATTTTTATGCCGTCAATATAGGGCTTGTGCAGTTCAATATCTTCGCGCACGCCGCCAAGCTCGGCCAGCTCTTTTCTGCTGCCGATCACATGGATGTGCCCGCACTCGCATTCCCACACCGGCAGGGGCGTGCCCCAGTAGCGTTCGCGGGAGATTCCCCAGTCTATAACGTTTTCAAGGAAATTGCCCATCCGGCCCGCTTTGATGTTCTCCGGCATCCAGTTGACGGAATTGTTGTTTGCAATCAGCTGGTCTTTTACCGCGGTCATGCGGATAAACCATGTGCTTCTGGCGTAGTACAAAAGAGGCGTGTCACAGCGCCAGCAGAAAGGATAGCTGTGCTCGTAGGGAAGCTCGCGCAGCAAAAGCCCGCGGGCTTTAAGGTCTTCTATGATCTTTTTGTCCGCGTCCTTTACAAACACGCCCGCCCACGGGGTGCGTTCGTCAAACGTGCCGTCGTCTTTGACCATCTGCACAAAAGGCAGGCCGTAGTTGTTGCCCACCCGCGCGTCGTCTTCGCCAAAGGCGGGCGCAATATGCACAATGCCCGACCCTTCGGACAGCGTGACATAGCTGTCGGTGGTTACGTACCACGCTTTTTTATCGGTCTTTTCAAACGCATAAAGCGGTTCGTATTCCTTATATTCAAGGTCGCTGCCCGGGAATGTCTTTATGATCCTTGCCTTTTCCTGAAACAGGCTTTCCACCAGGGCCGCCGCCATATACAGCTTTTCGCCCTCATATTCGACCAGCGCGTATTCTTCCCGGGCGTTCACGCACAGCGCCACGTTGGAAGGCAGCGTCCAGGGCGTGGTTGTCCAGGCCAGCAGGCTTGCGTCCTCGCCTTTGACTTTAAAACGCACAAATATGGAGGTTTCACGCACATCCTTGTACCCCTGCGCCACCTCATGGGAGGAAAGCGCCGTTCCGCAACGCGGGCAGTAAGGCACTACCTTGTGGCCCTTGTATAAAAGGCCCTTTTTAAAGACTTCTTTAAGCGACCACCATACGGATTCGATATAGTCGTCTTCATAGGTGATATACGGATGTTCCATGTCCGCCCAGTAGCCTACCCGCTCGGACATCTTTTCCCATTCCGATTTATATTTCCATACCGAGCTTTTGCACTCGCCGATAAAGGGTTCCACCCCGTAGCATTCTATCTGCTCTTTGCCGTCAAGGCCAAGCGCCCGTTCCACTTCCAGCTCCACCGGCAGGCCATGCGTGTCCCAACCCGCAATACGCAGGACATTATACCCCTGCATGGTCTTGTAACGGGGGATCAGGTCTTTGATGCACCGCGTCAGGATATGGCCGATATGCGGCTTTCCGTTGGCGGTCGGCGGTCCGTCGTAAAAAGTGAATTCCGCCTTGCCTTTATTTTTTTCGCTCGAGCGCTCAAAAATGTGGTTCTTTTTCCAAAAATCAATGGTTTCAAGCTCCCGAGCGGTGAAATTGAGGTCTGTAGATACTTTCTTGTACATCCGGTTTTCTCCTTACAAAAATAAGCCAACTTACATTATATTCGTATTCGCTGCAAGTGTAAAGGTTGCCGGCTTATAAATATGCTGAATTTATTTTTATGCGCAAAAAGGCGCGCTACCTGCCCTGCTTTTTCCTGCGCGTTTTGATCTCCTCTTCAAATCCCTGGGCGGAGGGCTCGTAATAAACCGTGCCCGCCAGTTCGTCCGGCAGGTACTGCTGGGGGATATAGTGGCCCTCGTAATTATGCGGGTATTTGTACTCCCCGCACTTTTTCTTTTTGTCGCCCGTTTTGTAGTTCGCGTCCGCAAGATACGCGGGCACCGTCGCGCGGTTGGTATGTTCCGCATCGTGGAAAGCCTTGTCTACCGCCATGACCACAGAATTTGACTTGGGCGCTTCGCAGATGTAAATAATGGCCTGCGCAATATTGAGCCGCGCCTCGGGCATCCCGTTTGCGGCCAGGGCGTGCCATGCGGCCACCGCCTGCGCCAGTGCGCCGGGGTCGGCCAGCCCCACGTCTTCAGACGCATGGGCAATCATCCTGCGCACGGGAACGCGCGGGTCCACCCCTGCGTACACCATCCGCGCAAACCAGAAGAGCGCCGCGTCCGGGTCGGAGCCGCGCAGCGATTTGCAAAAAGCGGACAGCATATCATAATACGCGTCCTCCCCCATCTGCACCACCCGCCGCTGAATGGACTGCTCCGCCGTTTCAAGGTCAATGGTTATTTTTCCGTTTTGGTCTGGCCGTGTGGTCAGCACCGCCAGTTCCAGGGCGTTCAAAGCCGTACGGATGTCGCCGTTCGCAACATGGGCCCAGTGCGCTACCGCTTCTTTTTCAACGTCCAGATCCATGTTCCCAAACCCGCGCTCCGGGTCGCGGACCGCCGTTTCAACGGCTTTTTTAATGTCGCTTACTTCAATGGGCATAAACTCAAAAAGCCGTACGCGGGAAAGAATAGCGCTGGTCATGGCGGCCATGGGGTTTTCGGTGGTGGAGCCGATCAGCTTGATCGTGCCCTGTTCCATGGCGGGCAGTATGCTGTCCGACTGCGCCTTGGACCAGCGGTGGCATTCGTCCAAAAGCAAAAAGGTTTCCCGCCCGTACATCGAAAGGGCGTCCTGCGCTTTTTTTATGATCTCCCGCACATCGGAAACGCCGGAAGTCACCGCGTTCAGCTTATAAAAATCGCTCCCCGTGGTATTGGCAATGATCTGCGCAAGCGTGCTCTTGCCCACCCCGGGCGGCCCGTAAAAAATGCTGGATCCCAGTTTGTCCGCCTGGATGGCGCGCCGAAGCAGCCGCCCCTCTCCCACAATGTGCTGCTGGCCTAAAAATTCGTCCAGCGTCCGGGGGCGCATACGGTCTGCCAGCGGCGATTTTCCCTGTGCGTTTGCACTGAAAAGATCCAAACTTTTCACCTCTCTTTGGGCGGCTCCGTAAAAAACCGACGTTTCTTTCGGGCCCGTCCCGTGACAAAACTATTATAGCAAACAAATTTTAAGTTGAAAAGCGGCCCTATTGAGATTATAATTACGGTTGTATCCATGTTTTTATTTCGATTCATTCAAGGAGGAATTGAGGATGGAAAGAGTTTATAACTTCGCTGCCGGACCGGCCTGCCTGCCCGAAGAAGTCCTGAAAAAGGCACAGGCGGAATTTTTGGTTTACGGCAGCAGCGGCATGAACGTAATGGAAATGAGCCATCGTTCAAAAGACTACACAGACATTATTGGGCAGGCGGAAGCCGACCTTCGGACCCTGCTCGCGATCCCGGACCATTATAAGGTTCTTTTTTTGCAGGGCGGCGCTTCCACCCAGTTTGCAATGGTGCCTTTAAACCTCGCCAAAAAAGGCAAGGCGCACTTTGTAAACACAGGCAACTGGTCCAAAAAGGCGATCGGCGAGGCCAAAAAATATTTGACCGCAAACGTTGTCGCTTCCTCGGAAGACAAAACCTTTTCGTACATCCCGTCTCTTGACTCCTCCAGTTTTACGCCGGATGCGGATTATGTGCACATCACTTCCAACAACACGATCTACGGCACGCGCTATTCCGCCCTGCCCGACGTGGGCTCTTTACCGCTGGTGTCGGACATGTCTTCGTGCATCCTGTCCGAAGTGTTCGACATATCCCGCTTTTCGCTCATATACGCGGGCGCGCAGAAAAACATAGGCCCGGCGGGCGTGACCATCGTCATTATAAAAGAAGACATGATCCCGGGAGACCTTCCCGCCTTCGTGCCCACCATGCTGCGCTATAAAACGCATGCGGACGCATCTTCGCTTTACAACACCCCGCCGACTTACGCCATCTACATGGCCGGCCTGGTGTTCAAATGGCTGCTATCTTTGGGCGGCGTTTCCGAAATGCAGAAGATCAACGAACGCAAAGCTAAAAAGCTTTATGATTATTTAGACGAATCCTCCCTGTTTTCAGCAACGGTGCAAAAAGAGTTCCGTTCCATCATGAACGTTCCGTTCGTCACCGGCAAAGAGGAGAAGGACGCGGCGTTCATTGCGGGCGCAAAGCAGGCCGGGCTGGTCAATTTAAAAGGCCACCGCACGGTGGGCGGCATGCGTGCAAGTATCTACAACGCAATGCCCGAAGCCGGCGTCGACGCCCTTATCAGCTTTATGAAAGCCTTTGAACTTGAAAACAAATAAAGGAGAATAAAATGTATTCAATCAAAAAATTGAATTCCATATCAAATGTGATATATGATTACCTGCCCAAGGAAAAGTATAACATCTCCTCCGGGCATGAAGATTTTGACGCCATCATCGTACGCAGCGCAAACTGCCACGAAATTGAGTTTCCCCAAAACCTGCTGGCCATCGCGCGGGCGGGCGCGGGCGTCAACAATATTCCGCTGGATAAATCCACGGAGCTCGGCATTGCGGTGTTCAACACCCCGGGCGCCAACGCCAACGGCGTAAAAGAACTGGTCCTGTGCGGCATGCTGGCCGCTTCGCGCAATGTTTTTCCCGCCGTTGAGTGGGCAAAAACCTTAAAAGGGCGCGGAGAAGAGGTCCCGGGCCTGGTGGAAAAAGGCAAGAGCCAGTTTGTGGGGCCCGAACTGCGCGGCAAAACGCTCGGCGTAGTGGGGCTTGGCGCTATCGGCATCCTGGTAGCCAACGCCGCGGCCGCTATCGGCATGCAGGTCATCGGCTACGACCCGTTTTTATCGGTGGACCGCGCCTGGTCCATTTCCATGCATACCCGCCGGGCGGACACCCTGGAAGAGCTTTTGTCCGAAAGCGACTACATTACCCTGCATATCCCGCTGATGGACAAAACCAGGAATTTTATCAGTTCGCATGAATTCACCAAAATGAAAAAAGGCATGGTCCTTTTAAACTTTTCGCGCAACGGCCTTGTCAAGCACAGTTCGCTTTTTGAGGCCCTGGAAAACGGCACGGTCGAAAAATATGTGACCGACTTTCCGGCGGACGAACTTTTGGGGCATGAAAAAATCATTGCCATCCCGCACCTTGGCGCTTCCACGCCCGAAAGCGAAGACAACTGCGCCATGATGGCCGCCCAGGAACTTTCGGACTATCTGGAGACCGGCAGCATCCAAAATTCCGTAAACCTGCCCGAATGCCAGGTCGTCCCCTTAAACGGCGACTACCGCATCACGCTCATTCATAAAAATCTGCCCAATATGGTGGGCCAGATCGCCAATATCGTTGCAAAATGCAATATCAATATTTCAGACATGATCAACAAATCCAAAGGCGAGATCGCCTACACCGTCCTCAACACGGACGATCCCATCGGCGACGACATCCTCGGCGACCTTAAAAAGATCCCCGGCATGATCAAAGTGCGCCGCATCAAATAACTCTTTTAAAACAAGGCACCCGGGCTGCCGCGCTTTTTCCTGCGCGGCAGCCTTTTTTTGCTTTGCCTTTCCGCAAAAGGGCTGTCAGCGCTTTTCAAGATTTAAAACCTTTGTTTTGCGCAGGGCCAAAACCAAAACCATGGCCAGCGAAGCGCCGCCCGCCGAACTTATGATAAAAGGAACAATATAGCCGTAGAAGGCCGCATCTTTTCCCAAAACCGCCGACGCCAGCGGATAGGCCGCCAGCGCGCCCAAAATCCCGGTGCCCGCTATTTCTCCCGCGTAAGCCGCCAGCAGGCTTTTTGTTTTATAAAATAAAAACCCGCTCAAAAAAGCGCCTATCATGCTGCCCGGAAACGCAAGAAGCGTCCCCGTGCCCAGGCAAAGCCGCAAAACGGAAGAAACAAAAGCGACCCCCACGGCGTACCACGGCCCAAAAAGAACGGCGGCCACCAGGTCCACCGCATGCTGGACGGGAAAACACTTGGCCGCCCCTATGGGGATATACAGCCCCGAGCAGGCCACCGCCACCGCAGCCAGCATTCCGCAAAGCACCATTTTCCTCAAATCCCTTTTTCCTGCCTTTTTAATTTCACTCATTTTTTCTCCTTTTCCGCATCCGGCCCGCTCCGCAAAACCGCCTTGGATGCCCGGGGATCCCGCAAAAAAAACGGGCTACCCCTGCTGGATATCCCGCTTTTAAAAAAACAGATTTTCCCTACGTTGGCATTATCCAAATCAGGTATGCGGGTCGAAGCCAAAACCTACTTCCTCTCAGCCTGCATGCGCAAGCTCCCCGGTCCATATTCATTTGTGTGCCGCAAACGTTTAAAACGTCCGCTTATTTCTGGACCATCATCAGCGCCTTCATAAATTTTTCGGCGCATTTATTGATTTCATATAAGTCTTCCACGTCGCCGCGGGCCTTTTCGCCCATCTTTTGCGTCATTTCCGGGTCTTCGGCCATTTCGGCAAGCCGCTCCGCCATTGCGCCCGCATTGCCCACCTTTACCGTAAAGCCCGTCACGCCGTTCAAAATGATCTCGGAAGACCCTTCGGTATCGGTTGCGATCACCGGCACCTTGCAGGCCATCGCCTCAACGGTGGACACGCCAAACAGTTCGCTGCGGCTCGGGTTTACGACCACGTCCATTTTATTGATCTCCTGGGGCATCCGTTCATTGGGCAGCGCGCCCATGAAATGCACGCTTTCCGAAATACCGGCCTGCGCGCACTGCTGTTTAAGCGCCGCCTCCATGCTCCCTTTGCCGTACAGTTTGAGCTGCGCCGTACCCTCGTAGCCCTCTTTGAATTTCACAAACGCTTCAATAAGCAGGTCTATCCCGCTTGCATGCTCAAGCGTCTTTAAGCATCCCACCGTAAATACGCCTTCTTCTTTTTCCACATCCCGTTTGTCAAAGGTGTAAATATTCACGCCGGGCGGCGCCACCACGATCTCTTTTTCTTTTTTATAGATGTTTTTCACTTTCTCCGCTGCAACCGCGCTCGGGCAGACAACCGCGCCCGCGGTGCGCACCGCTTTTTTGAAAAGTCCTTTTTGCGCGCCCAGGGCCGCCGCCGTCAGGTCCGGCCCCAAAATGCCCAGGGCAAACTTGTGGGCCGCTTTCATGGCCATCACGCCGTAGTCCAGCGCGCCCAGCGCACAGACAGAATCAAAACTCCCGGCCGCAAGCATACGCTTAAGTTCGGGCACATCTTTTTTTATCCCGCCCTGCAGCCGCGACATTCCAAGATAATTTATAGAAACCTCGCTTAAAAATTCCGGCGTTTCCGGCTTGTCTTCGGGCAGGGAAAAAACCGTCACCCGCTCCCCCTTCCGGGCAAGCACGTTCGCCCACTTCACCGTATAAGGCGAGGCAGCCGCCGCTATGATTGCTACTTTCATTTCCTTCACATCCTTTTATTGAATTATTTATGTTCCGGTGCCTACAGGTTCAGTGCAAGAACCCGCTGCATTGCTTCTTTTGTGTTTTCCGCGGTGTTAAAAGCGGTCAGGCGGAAATAGCCTTCTCCCGCGCGCCCAAACCCGCTGCCCGGCGTGCCCACCACGTTGGCGCGCTCCAAAAGCAGGTCAAAAAACGCCCACGAGGTCATTTCGCCCGGCGTTTTCAGCCAGACATAGGGCGAATCTTTGCCGCCGTACGCCCGGATGCCCGCCTTGTCAAGAGCCTCCAGTATGATTTTAGCGTTGCCCAGGTAATAGTTTATATTCTCCATGACCTGCCGGCTGCCTTCGGGCGAATAAACCGCTTCGGCCGCCCGCTGGACCAGATAGGATACGCCGTTGAACTTGGTGGTGTGGCGGCGGAGCCAAAGGCCGTTCAAAGATACCTTTTTGCCGTCCGCATCCGCCCCCGAAAGCTCTTTGGGCACAACGGTATACGCGCAGCGCGTGCCCGTAAACCCGGCGGTTTTGGAAAAAGACCTGAACTCTATCGCGCAGGTCCGCGCGCCCGGGATTTCATAAATGCTGTGGGGGATGTCCCCGCTTGTAATAAAGCGTTCATACGCGCCGTCAAAAAGGATCAGCGAACCGTTTTCATTGGCCCAGTCCACCCATTTTTTAAGCTGCGCACGGCTGAGGGCCGTTCCCGTTGGGTTGTTCGGGGAACACAGGTACACCACGTCCACCCTTTCCCGGGGCAGCGGCGGCTCAAAGCCGTTTTCCGCAGTAGTCTCAAGATATACCAGGTTTGTATACCGTTTTTCTTTTTCATCATAATCGCCCGCGCGTCCGGCCATCACATTGGTGTCCACATACACGGGATACACAGGGTCGGTCACCGCAACAACGCAGCCTTCCCCCAGTATTTCCTGAATGTTGCCGGTATCGCACTTGGAGCCGTCCGAAACAAACACTTCGTCCGGCGCTACCAAAACGCCCCTGGCTTTATAATCAAATTCTACAATCTTATTTCTTAAAAAATCATATCCCTGCTCGGGGCCGTATCCGCGGAAGCTTTCCGCCCTGCCCATTTCATCCACCGCTTTATTAAGCGAACCGGTCACGGCAAGCGTAAGCGGCCTGGTCACGTCTCCGATTCCCATGGGAATGATTTGATGTTCCGGATTCTTTTCCTTGTACTCCGCAACTCTCCTTGCAATTTCGGAAAACAGGTAGCTTCCCTGAAGCTTGGTAAAATTGTGGTTTATCTTAAACATTTTATCACCTCTTGCATTATTTTATAACACGAAGGCGCATAAGCACAATACATTTTGCCATATTATCTTTAAAATACTGCCCCTGCGGCAGATCCGGGGGACATTTTTTGCCCAATGCCCCGCATAAAGAGATTGCCCGGCCGAAAAACGACTATCAATTTGCGGACGAATCCTTAACCGTTAAAAGCGGTGACGGATTTTCAAACACCGGCTACCGCTTTGACGGCTGGAATACCCAAGCGAACGGCAAAGGCACACACTATGCGGCGGGCAGCAGCTTAACGCCAAGCGCCGACACAACGCTTTATGCCGAGTGGAGCATCGCCGTGACTTCCGTTACCCTGAATACAAGATCCACATCCGTACAGCGGGGCCAGCAGCAACGAAACCGTCGCCACCGTGGATGAAAGCGGCACCAGCCGCAGAAGCGGAAAACAGCGGTGCCTTTGGTATTTTCGGGTGGATCATCGTCGTTGCGGCGGCCCTGGGCATCATTGCCCTTGTCATGTATTTTGTGATCCGCAAAAAAGAAGCATAGAGGCCGAGCTTTTTTCCAAACGCAAAAGCCGGGCATTCCCTGCCCGGCTCTTTTTTTCAAATAAATATCCCGCCCGTTTATACGTCCGCGTTTTGCTTATGAAGACGCCCTGAGCAACTTTTTTAAATACCCTTCGTTCAGCAGGTGGATGGTTTCAAACTTTCCATCGTAAAAAACCGCCCAATTGTTAAACACGCAGGGAACGGATTTTGCTTTTTCAAGGGAATCCACGCAAACCGTCTTTAGCGGGACGCCGTTATCCACGCAATAGCTTTCCATTTGCTCTATACAGTTCAAGCTATACGGGCACTGCGCCGTATAGTAAACCACCAGGCCCCGGCCGCCTGCCGCCTGCCGCCGCGCGCTTTCACAGAAAGCAGGTTTCTTGCCGTCAAAGGACAGGGCTAAAAGTTCATAGCCTCCCGTTTCATCAACCGCTTCAAAACCGTATTTCTCCATAAATTTTTTGTCGGACAAAAACGGTTTTTTCTTTTTGGCGCTCAAAACGCACACGCCGGACTTCCCCTGCGCTTCTGCGTCTTTTATGCAGTAGGAAAGCAGCGCTTTTCCATGCCCCCTGCCCTTGAACCTGCCCGAGACCCAAAGACAGTAAATATAAATATAATTGTCTCCCAAAACAGGCGTCCAGGCGGTTTCAAGCGGCGCATATTCTATAAACACCTTGCCTTTTTCATCAAGCTTTCGAAACACGTGCCCTTCGGGGATCCTTTTTTGAAGCCACATTTTTTTCGCCTCTACCCCGCACTGGTGTTTTTTGTCCGCAATGGCACAGCACAGATGTTCTTCCGCAAGATTCTCTGCCGTCAGGTTTATATACTCTTCGCTCATTTACCTCGCCCCCCACCGGTATTTTTTATTGTGGCGCAATATGTCCAGATCACATGAAAGGCACAGCCCGTTATGGCAGCAGACCTCATGGCCGCACCGCCCGCAGGCCCACTTTTCTTTCTGCCTTTCAAGGAACGCCGCCGTGCCGTGCTCCCGGATAAATGTAAGATTTTCGATCATGCTCATATGGTACTTGGAACGGTAGCGCTTATCCAGCGCCCGAAGCCGTTTGCAGGGAAAATCAGCACACATAAAGCAAAAGCGGATGTGTCCATCCCGAAGAGCGGAACATGCGTCGCCCATGTGCAGGCAGCCTTTCCCCCGAGGGATGCATCCGGAACAATACTTTCTATGAAATCCCTGTTTTTCAAGGTCATACCTCCGGGCCTGGTAAGCAATGCACAAAGCGCAGTCCATGCCGCAGGGGGCGATCAGCTCTTCCCGCGACGCTTCCATTACGGATTTTCCTTCCAACGCTTTAAGGTAGGCAGGACTTTTTGCATCATACCGCGCGCTTCGTCCTCGCTCATTGCAGGATTTGCCGAAAGCATATGCGGCACACAAATTTCAATCATCTCCTGCATGGTGCCGTTAAAAATAAACTTGCCGTCTTCAAAACAGTATTTGCAGTAGTCTGCGCTTACGCTGCCGTCAGCCTTTGTGCCACGCATTTCCCCGGATGCGCCCAGCGGCATCCCGCAGCACTGGCAATAGGTTTCACTCATTTGTTTTTCCTCCCATTTGATTGATTCCCGTCTTTATCCCCATAATAGCACATCAAACATGACATCTGTGCGTCATGTTTGATCCGTATGCTTTTGCATTATTTTTTGCGCCGTCCGGGCCATCCGCGCACGGATCTCCGGCGGCTCCGCCACCTCCACGTCCGCGCCAAAAGACAAAAGGTAGTCAAACAGCCACTCCCCGTCCGGGAAAGCGGCCGTAACGGTAAAAAAGCCGTCCTCCCCCCTTGTAATAGCTTTTTCATCAAAATCATCATATACGCGGTACGCAAGGCCGGGCGGGAAGATAAGCTTCAGGCTTATTTCCTTCGGGTTTTTTCCTCCGTAAAAATCGGGCGGCTCCCCGCGGCCGTTTTTTTCTTCCGGGGGCAAAAATGCGCCTGCTTCAAAATATTCCCTTGTCCGCTCAATATTTTGCATACGCGTTATCTTAAAGACCCGGTAGCCTTCTTTTTGCGTGCACCATGCATACAGGTACCACGCCATTGCCTTAAACATAAGCTTTAGGGGGTAAACCTTTCGCGCGGCAGTCTGTCCGCATGCGTTGGAATAAAAAAACGCAAGCGCCTCCCGGCCTAAAAGCGCGGCTTTGATAAGCTCAAATTTCTTTTTGTCTTCCTCCCGGCTGCCCCACCGCGAAAAGTCAACTTCTATCCAGTCGGTATTCTGCGTTGCAAATATGCTTTTAAGCTTGCTGATGGCCGGCTGCGTTTCTATGTTCTGCGCGGCCGCCATCCCCTGCAGCGCAAACAGGATGCTTTTTTGCTCTCCCTCGGAAAACATGGCTTTATGAAGGACGTATCCGTCCAGCAGGGATATCCCGCCGCCTTTGCCCTGCGACGTATAAACGGGGATACCCGCCGACGAAAGCACGCCCACATCCCGCAGGATGGTCCTGGCCGACACTTCAAAATGTTCGGCCAGCTCTTTTGCCGTCATGGTCTTCTTTTCCATTAAAAGATAAACAATCTCAAAAAGGCGATTGATCTGCATAAACATCCCTCCTCTAAGCAGTATAACATAAACAGGACAGCAAATGTCCTGTTTTGCGGCGGCGCATGGCCTTAAAAAAAAGCCGGGCATCTGCCTGCCCGGCCCTTTGTTTTTGTGCCTGTTTTTTCCCGCACGCCCTGCCCGGGCAGGGGCCCGGTCAGCCCGGTTCATTGCCCGCGGTATAAACCGGGACCCGCGTAAGGCCTGCCATAAGCACGGCCGCCAGGGCCATTGCAATATAAAACGGCGTTTGCAGGGCCTGCAGGTGCAAAAGCGACTGAAGCCCGTCTATCAGGATGGGAGACAAAAACTGCCCCAGATACAACATGGCGCTCATAACGGACATTGCCGCAGTCATTTTTTCTTTATCCACATGAAAAGATATTTGCGAAAACATCAGCGGCGTCAGGATTCCCACCCCTACGCCAATGGCAAACATGCCAAAGATGACCGCAGCAATATTGCCTGAAAATGTCAGGCTGAAAAAGCCCGCCGCCATCATTCCCGGCGCAAAATACTTGGTTGTGCGCCCAAGTTTTTTTACAACGGCGGACAGCACCAGCCCAATGATGAAAGAAGTGACATTTAAAACCGACATCAGCAGCCCGATCATAGAAACCGGAACCAGGCTTTCCTGTGTCATAACCATAGAAAAATTGGACGGCGCCGCGTAAAACACGATCATACCCAAAAACATCATTGCTCCATAAGGCAGTATCTTGCGGACGCTGTCCTTATCGATGCCTTTTTTTGTTCCGTCCGTCTTTTTTTCGCCCGGCAAAAACCGGATGACCATAATGAGGACGGCCAGCCCAAGCAGGTAAATTGCAAAACTGTACCGCCAATTGACCGACACCAGCAAGCCCGAAAGGGCCAGGGCAATGATCCCTCCAAGGTTGTTCATGGCAGAAGAATAGCCCATCAGTTTGGACTGTTCCTTTTTGTCAAAAAAATACCCGATCAGCCCGGTGGACAAAGGCATGACCAGCCCTACGCCCACGCCCAGAATGCTTCTGTATACCAAGATCATGTAAACGCTGTCCGCAAATCCCGCTCCGCAGCCGCCGGCAATATAAAGAACGAGCCCAAGGACGGCAATTGTTTTTGCGTTCAGCCTGCCTGCTATCACGTTGAACAGCAGCGACGTAAAAATAATAAACAGCGACGGCAGGGTGACGATCAGTTTGATCAAAAGAGGGTCCGCATTGCTGAAATATTCCCCTATGGGCCCCAATGCGGGCGCCACGGCCGCGCCCGCCATCACCGTGACCAAAGAGAGCATTAAAACAGTGGCTTTCAGCCTTCCCATATTATTCCCCTCTCGTTGCCCTGAGGGCTTTTTGGGACATGGCTGTAAGTTTTTGTATCACAGCGTCTTTTTCCGCTTCATCCATGCCTTCGGAAATGGTATCCGTCCACTTCTTGAGCGTTTTTATAATAACCGGCTGTATCCGGACGCCTTTTTCCGTAAGCTTTATATTATAGGCCCTTTTGTCGCTTTGGCTTTTCTCCCGGACGATATACCCTTTGCCCTCCAGACTCTTCATTACTCTGGTTGTAAGCGCGTCGTCAATGATGAGCATGTCGGATAGATGCTTCTGGTTCACCCCTTTGTTTTCGGACGCAAGATTGATTAAATAAATGTATTCCGAAGAATTCAAATTGTAGGGTTTGAGTTCCCGGTTTATGTAGATCTGGGATTGCCTGTGAATAATAGATATCCATTTGCCAATACTTTTTATATGGTTGTTTTCCAAAGACCGTCGCCTCCATTTACTTGACTTATCAACTAAATTATAAACAAAATTATTTGACTTGTCAAGTATTCATGCAGCGCCGGATTTCCCTTTTCAAAAAAAGCCGGGCATCCACCTGCCCGGCCTCTTGTATCTTTTTGTATATTGAGGCCAAAAAACACTTTTTAACCGCTTATTTTTTTGCCCATACAAAGGGCCCCTGGCATATCCGCATACGGGCCGTAGTTTTCTATGGGGCGGTAACTCATCTTTTTATAAAGGCCGGTGGCCGCAACCAGGGGGTCGCCCGTTTCCAAAACAAGATAAGAATGCCCCTGCCGCCCCGCTTCGCTCTCCAGCGCCCGCATGAGCGCCTATCCAATTTTCCGCCCGCGGTATGCGCCGCGCACAAAAACCTCCACTTCCCGCAGCCTCACGATAATTTTCTCTGCAATATAATTTGTTTTCCCCATCTCTTTCTTGCACCTTCTTTTAGAGCCATTTTATCATTTGTTCCAACTCTAATTCCATGTGCTTTATACGGGGTCAGACTGCTTAAATACTTTTCACTAAAGGTCGGAAGAGATCATTGCAATGCCTCTTTTAACAGTCGCAATTGCCTTTGCAGCCGCAGCCGCATGCGCTTGAAGGCTTTTCGCCAGCATCTCCAAAGTACGTAATAGCTTCAGCCGGGCAAATGCCCTGGCAACCGTGGCATCCTTCTATGCATTCTTCGGGGCTTAGCACAATCGGTTTATCGCTCTCTTTTTCATAAACGCCATGCGGGCAGAAATTCACACATGAACCGCACTCTATACAGTTTTCCTGGTTAATCACCGGGTACCAGTTTTTTGACATAGTTGATCTCCTTTATGAATTCAATATTTAATAATATAATAGAATTTAATAAAATTTTTAAACTTTCAACGCTTCTATCCGGAATAGAACCATATGATAAATTGTAATCCGTCTGCCGCTTCTTGCATGCGCGTTTTCCGGCTATTGTTCTTCTTCAATATACATCTTGATCGCATCCTTTTTCGGGATCCTGCCAAACCCTTTTACGTTTTCATTGATTACGAGAGCCGGTGTGGACATTACGCCATACGCCATTATTTTCTGAATGTCCTCCACTTTTTCAACGGAAGCATCTACATTATTGTCACTGATAACTTCTTTAACGGCCTGTTCAAGTCTCTTGCAGCTCGGACAATCCGTGCCTAATATTTTAATAACCATATCCCGTTCCGTATATACCTATTTGCAGCCACAGCCCCCGGAAGGGGTTCTTCCCGACTGGTCAAGCCCTTTCACAACAGCGTTTTTAAGATAACCGTTATAGACTTCTTCAAAATTCTTCCTTACCTCGTTTGCCACTTTACCGACCATTCCTCTGTGCTCATCCGTCAGATCGCGTGTTGATAAGGGCCCTTCCCCGGCCTTTTCATTGCCTATGATATCCGAAACGTCAAGCGCAGCGCTCACGCTGCCGCTGTACTTTTCCGTCGCCCGTTTGGCACAACATTTTGAGCAACCATCCACTACGATGGTCGGATAGTCCTTTGCAAAACTGCGCTCTTCCTCTCCTCCAGCCAAATAGAGGGGCAGACAAATCGTAACGGTTTCGTCCGGACGGATCTCATCCATCATTTTTCTCACGGCGAGTCGTGATATCGTGCCACCCAGGCAATCCTCTCCACTGCACGATACAACGCCAATACTGATTTTTTTATCTGCCATTTCCATTCTCCTTAGCAAGCTCTTTTACCGTTTCACATATCTCTCCGGCAATTTCATCAGCGATCAGCCATCCCTCACCGGTCAGCTCAGTTGGGGTGCCTGGTTTTGCGCCTTTGTGCTTCCTGAACGTATCAATGACCCTGCGCTTTTCTTCGATGACGCCGCCTGCAAGCCCTACGCTTTTCGCGGCGCACATGGCGGGGCAGCCGTCCAGCGTAATGCATTTTTTGCCCTGTATCTTCCGCCCGGCCTCTTCATCCCCTGTTACAATGTAGGCGAGACACATCGTAGCCGCTTCATCCGGGCAATCCTCAACAGTTTTCAGCACACTTTCGCGGCTGATCAGTCCGTAAACCTTGCCCATACCGCTGCATGGGATCACCATAATCTTATCTGGCATGAAATTCATCGACCTTTCTTTTTAATATTTCAAAATATCCGTCAAAATCTAAAAGAAGCTCTATGTCGGTTTCAAAATCAGTCAGCTCCACTTCGGCAATCCAGCCTTGTTCGTATGGGTTTTGATTGATCATCTCCGGCGCATTTGAAAGCGCTTCATTCACCGCGGTCACTTTACCCGAAACCGGAGACACAACCTCAAAAACCGCCTTCACCGATTCGACGGTCCCCACTTCTCCAAACTGCTCGATTTCTGTTCCGACCGCCGGCGGCGTAAAAAACATGATATCCGACAGGCTCTGCTGCACATAGTCCGTCACGCCGACCCGCGCTATATTGCCGGAAACATACACCCAGCAATCATTCTCGTTAAAATAAAAGCCTTCCTTCGGCAACCGGAATAAAAACTTATCCTTCCTGTATGTCTCGTATTCAAGGCGCTCCGGAAACGCAAATTGGCTTTTCTCCGCTTCAACTGTTTGCTCCTGTAACAGCCCATCGGCCACCTGCTGCGCGAATTTTAATTCTTGCTCGCCCAATCTTATGGAATCGCTAAGGCCAATCCCTCTGGCCTTCGCTTCCTCCGTAACCGTAATCTTGCTTGCGGCCTTTAATCCTTTTTCCGCAGCGAGCTTGCTGGCACACCGTGTCGCGCATCCGTCCACAACGAGCAACGGCTTCTCCTCCGCTATTTTTTTATACCTTGCGTCGGCAACCCTCAAAAAAACCGGACATATAATATCACTTGCCGATTTTTCGGATAACTGCCGCGCGATCTCTCCGGAAACGCAGCCCGCGCATTTATCAAGCCCGTTACACGGCAAAACGGCAAAGTTTTTACTCATGTTCTTCCATCTCTTTCCGTATTTCTTTGATCTTTTTTGTTGTCTCTCCCTTGTCCGGGAATGAAAGCGCGTCCTCTCCGCAGGTTTTACCGCACGCTCTGCAAAACACCACGCAGTTGCCGGGGTTTTTAACGACCAGCTTTTTCTCTTCGTTTTCCCTCACTTCAAACACCTGATGCGGACAGAATTTGACGCATTCCATGCAGTAGTTGCATTTATCGTAATCGATTCCCGGGCTCCAGTCGATCTTTTCTCTTGGAACACCCATAAATGTAGATTCGCTCATTACTCTTCATCTCCCTCAAATCCCAATTCCTTAAGCGCGTTTTTTACAACCCCAAAGGCCTTTTCATTGGTCATGTCTCTGATATCAAGCATAACGGCATCCTTTTCAATATCCAGCCCTGCATCCTTAAACGCCTGTCTGAACATCTTTCTCTGCATATTTGGCGCACATGCGCCGATAATTATCTTCCTGTGCGCTTTCAGAAAATCGGCAAAAAACCTGTCTCCATCCTCCTCACAAAGCTGCGGATGAATGATCCCATATTCTACGGGCAGTTCAACCCTTACCTGATTGATAAAATCCCAAATGTCCATTGCATTAAAGCCGGGACACTTTCCCGTGCATACGCACATAATAAAACCATATTTTTCTTTCTCCTCCACGACGGTCTCCTCCTCTCTGTTTATTTATGAATCGCCGCAAGCCTCCCCGGCGCACTCGGGCAGCGATAGACGCATACAGGCACAGCGTTGTAATTCGAGGCCGCTTTTATCCCCTTCGCGTTCTTCGCGGCAACACACCGCCAACGATCCAGATATCTGCTTTTGTTTCCACAAAACCACATTTATATATTATCAATTTAGTATTTTCTAATATAATTATAATAATATAATATGAAAAGTCAAATCTTTTTTTATTATTTTTTGCCCCCCCTGTTTATTAAGAACCCTAATAATAGGATTAATTATTTGACAAGCATGCTTGATTAGCATATTATTATTTTGTATTTATTAATTAATAATATGCTTATGTATTGGAGAATGGCATGACGCTTGAAGATATGTATGTAAGAATTTATAAAGCACTTGCACATCCTATCAGGATGAAAATCGTTATGAGTCTTTTAGATGGTGCTCAGTGTGTTTGTGTGCTGAAGGAAAACGTAGAGTTCAGCCAGTCAAACCTTTCACAGCACCTCAAAATATTAAAAGACGCCGGGATACTGGTCTCCGAAAAAGACGGCATCCGGATAATATATAAAATCAAAGACGATGAGGTAAGACGCCTACTGGAAGTTACCGAGGAGATCATAAAAAATGAAGTTCAAATGATGAACAGCAAGCTTTCGGGAACAAGCTAATATAAATAGCCTGAGATACTTGAGCAGCAGGTTTACCCTATCAAGATCCCAAGTAGAACATGTAAAACGCCAGTAGCAATATAACCGTTCCCATGGAAATTTTAAATATTTTATTATACTTTCCATACTTTTCGGATGCGGATAGTTTTTTAATAAAGCTGACGGAAGTTCCGGCAATCATGATAAGCACGCTATGTCCAACAGAATAAAACAGAAGCGATATTGTACCCGGAAGCCCTTGGGAAAAGGGCTATTGTGAAAGCTTTCATTCAAAGAAGCGGGATGAATTTCCAAATGGAGAAATCTTCGGCTCGCTGCATGAAGCACAGCTGCTGACCGGATGCTGGATAAACACTTATAACAAACGCCCCGCAAACTCGTTAGGCTGCCGTCCACCAGTGTCACAGACTCTCCTGCGGTCTGCATAAGACCTGCTTTCCAATTCTATTTTTATATACAATATTGGGGGGTACAGGGACAGATGTTCGATTAACAAAAAAAATGCCCTGAAACGCAATGTTTAAGGGCATTGTGGCGTCCCTGGCGAGATTCGAACTCACGGCCTTCCGCTTAGGAGGCGGACGCTCTATCCTGCTGAGCTACAGAGACATACGCTGCCAAAAGTGCAGCAGTGTCATTTTATCATCTTGCCCAAAAAAAATCAATATACGCTTTTGGGCATGATCACAGCCCGGCGTCATAAAGCCGTCTCCTCTTATGCCTTTCTTGGAAAATCCCCATTGCAATACCACAGGTTTTTTAAGCTTGACAACGGTTTTAAATATGTTACTTTTAAAATATATTATTTTAATCCAGTCAAAGACCGGCCTTAAAACAGCGTCCAACCGGGCTTGGGCAACCGCCCTGTATATGCGGCGCGGCTTGCCGGTGCCCCTGCAATTTTTATAAAGAAAGGAATAGCATTTTATGAATAAATATGATTGGCTCAATGAATACCTGCTCTCAAAACCGGGAGCTGCCAGGGACTACAAACCCGAATGGCAATGGGTGCGTTATCTTGTTGGCGGTAAAATGTTTGCGGCAACCTGCCAGCCCGGTCCGGAATACAAAGGCTATAACGGCCGTGAACTGTTGAGCCTGAAATGCGAACCGGTATTCGCAGAAATACTGCGCAATGAATACCCGGATGTTATTCCCGGCTTTTATTTAAACAAGCGTTGCTGGAACAGCGTTTATCTGGATGGCAGCCTCCCCGAAGATGTGCTTCGCGACCTCTGCGGCCAATCCTATAAACTGGTTTTTGAAAAACTGACCAAAAAAGTGCAGAAAGAAATCACGGCTGCCTTATAGTCAAAAAACAAACTTACAGGCTTTGCGGAGACGTGCACCAAAAGAGATTTCAATAAGATTATCCCGGGTAAATTTCAAAATCCATATACCTGTATCTGTTGAAAAGCCTTTTGTATTTCAAAAGACCGCTTGCATTCACGTTGATTCTGTCATATTCCAATTTGGGGACGCACATTTTGACCTCATGGTTCTGTTCTGTTAAAAAAGCAATTCTATAAATCGTATAGTGTTCAAAACACCGGCATATTCTCCTTTGACATGGTTTAGAATTCCTGGCCGGCCGCCTGTATACTCGCTGCCTTTAGATAGGACCCTGGCGTTTGTTTCCAGCCTTTTATAGCATAAAAACAAAACCAGAAAAATGCCCCGCCAGGCGCCTCTTTTTTCGCCTTTATGCTGAAAACTTGACAAAGCCACCTATATGTGTTACTAATAACATATGTTATTAGTGCGAGGTATGCTTATGTCTATCGAATCCGCCATCCTGGGACTTTTGAGCTGGCGGGAAGCCACGGGATACGAACTGAAAAAAATATTTGAAAATTCTTCTTTCATGCACTGGTCGGGCAACAACAACCAGATCTACAAAGCCCTGATGCGCCTTCGCGAAGAAGGGTATGTACAAAGCCGCACGGTGCACGGCGGTGAAACGCCTCTTAAAAAAATCTATTCCTTAACGCAGGCGGGCGCCGAAGCGCTCAAAAACTTTACGGCGGCGCCGCCAAACGCGCCCGAATGCAGGAAACCTTTTTTGGTGCAGCTGGCCTGGGCGGACCTCCTTGATACGGACGGGCTTTTTGCCCTGATTTCGGCCTATGAAAAAGAGCTCGGCCTTCATCTGGCGATGGAGCAGGAAAAAGCGCGGCGCTTTGGCGCGCCAAACCGCACGCCCCGGGAGGCCCTGCTGTGGGAGATGATTTTTACAAACATTTCAGGCTCGCTTAAGTCGGAGCTGGCCTGGGTGCGCTCCCTGCGCCAAAAACTGTTTGAAAACAAAAAAGAAGAGGAAAAAAGAAACATGAATTATATTTTGCAAAAAAACGGCACAGCCCCCTATCTGGAGGTTTTCTCCCTGCCCTCCCCCCTGCAGGCGGAGGCGGACGCGCTTGACATAGTGGCCCTCTGCGGCGAACACGAAGCCGCGCACCTGCTGCTTCACGCAGAGGCGCTTTCGGATGCGTTTTTTGATTTAAAAACAAAAACGGCGGGCGGCGTTATTCAAAAGTTTGTAAACTACCGCATCAAAACCGCGGCCGTTATCCCCTTGGGCAGGCAAAGCAACCGCTTCCGCGAATGGGCGGGCGAATCCAACAAGGGCAGCCAGTTCGGCGTATTTGAAGATGCCGGGGAGGCTGTGCGCTGGCTGCTCAAATAGGAGGCGGCATATGCAAAAAGACCTAAGCGCCATGACCCGCGCCCAGTTGGGCCGGCTTTTCCCCATACGGATCTGCCCTTACGACCCGGCCTGGCCGCAGCTTTTTTACGCGGAAAGCCAAAAGCTTGCACGCGCGGCCGGGCGGGAAAACGTGGCGGGCATAGAGCATATCGGCAGCACCGCCGTGCCCGGCCTTTCTGCCAAGCCGGTGGTGGATATTTTAATGATGGTCAAAAAAAATACAGATCTGCGCGCCTTGCGGCAAAACCTTGAAAAAGCGGGCTACGCGTTCTCCGCGCAGCCGGACAGGCCCGCGCCCCATATGATGTTTATGAAAGGCTACGGCCCCGCGGGATATACCGGGCAGGCTTACCACCTGCACATACGCTACCCGGGCAGGCAGGACGAGACCGTCTTTCGGGACCGCCTGCGCGCGCATCCAAAAGAAGCCGCGGCCTATGCCCGGCTCAAGGCCGCGCTTGCCGCCAAATACCGGTTTGACCGGGACGGCTATACCCGGGCCAAAACCGCCTTTATCCGCGGACTGCTTGCACAGGAAGAATGACCCGTCCCCAAAACGGCGCGGCGCTTTTCAGCCGTCTTTATCCTTCTTCCCTTTCCTCCCCGGCCGCGAGCTGTTTTGCAAAGATCCGGCGGAAAGAAAACCGCACCAGCGGCCCCGCAAAAAACATCTGCCAGAAAAAAGCCATCGGAAAATTCCTGGCGGCCGTCTGCAGCCAAACGGACACAAACTGCTCTTTTGCGTCCTTAAAAAGTATTGTTGCCGCCAGGCTCATCATGGGGCACATCACACAAACGGTAAACGCCGACATAAAAAGCGTAGCCGCAAGCGGCTTTTTTGTATCCGGCGCAACGGCCCGGCGCACCAGTTTTTTTGCGACCGGCCCGCCGACCGTTTTTTCCAGCAGGATGACGATGGCCGTCATCAGAAGCATATCTTTAAACGGATACGCGAACAGTTCGTTTTTAAGCCCTCCCGCGGCGAGCGCAACGTTATAAAGTTCCATTCCGTAAACCATGGCGACCGCCATCATAACTGAAAAAATGAGCGTTTGAAATTTTGTTTTCGGCATTGTTTTTTCTCCTTAAAAAAAAGAGCCGCGTCGATCAACCGGACTTACGTGACCAACACAACTCGTTGTTTATGCCTTCATTTTAACACACGTTTTGGCGCGGATGTAAGCTTTTTTATTCTTCCAAATCCCTGCCCAAACCGTTTGCGCGGTCCTTTTTCACCCGCGGGTTTTCAAATTTTTTTGCCCGGAAGCTGAATTTTTACTTACATCCAAAAAAAAAGAAATGTTAAAATTGAAAGGGCAACCCGGATGGCCCGGGCGTAAAAAAACCGCCGGTAGGGAGGAAAATGAAATGGCCGTATACACAAGATACTCTGATCTTGAATTATTAAAACTGCCGGACTGCAACGGGCTTCTTGAAAACGGCAGGTGCAGATATATGGACGTTCCCGTTTGCCTGGGAAAAAACTGCACTTTTAAAAAAAGCCGCAGGCAGGCCTTTGAACGCCTGCGTTCGCTGGACGAAGCCAGCCAGGCGCACATCTCAAAAAAATATTATAACGGGCACCGCCCCTGGAATGATCACAAACCCATATGAAAGGAGAAATCATGTATAAAACAAACGATTACGTTGTATATGCAAAAACAGGCATCTGCAAAATAAAGGATATCCGCGTCCCAAAAGAGATCGGCGAAGCGGACCGCCTTTACTATATTCTTGAGCCCCTTGGGGACAGCTGCGTGATTTACGCGCCCGTCGACACAAAAGCGTTCATCCGGCCCGTCATATCGGCGCGGGAGGCACAGCGCCTGATCGACGAGATCCCCCGGATGCCGGCCAAGGCATACTATAACCACCATTTGCAGGAACTTGCAAAGCATTATGAAGATAAGATCACAGGCTATGCCTGCGCCGACCTCGTGATGCTCGCAAGATCCATATACGCAAAAAAGCAGGCGGCCAGCCTGCAAAACCAGAAGCTCGGCCAGACGGACGAAAAATACTTAAAACAGGCGGAAGATCTTTTAATGAGCGAATTTTCCGTCGCGCTCGGCATTGCAAAACAAGAAGTCCCTAATTACATTGCTTCCCGTATAGAAAATCCGGCGGCCCCCTCCCCGCGCAAACCCTGACGCCCCGCCCGGCCGGGACGGCATGCAAAAAGCATACGCGCTTGCCGCATATGCTTTTTACCGGAGGAATCATTATGAAAAAGATTTTTTGCCCGCCTTCGGGCTTTTTTCTTGCTTATTTCTTGTTTATGCTTTTATCATAGATCCCATTTGTGAAAAGCGCGCGTAGGCGCTATGAAGGTTTCATGAACGTTCTGTGGAAAAACAAAGCCCCCGCCTTCTTTATACAAAAAAGCGGGGGCTTTATCACGTTTTCTACAGCGCCGTCAGCACCGCCCGCGCGGGCAGCCCTTCCACGCCCGCCATACGGAGCGGCAGGCATAAAAGCTCGTAGTCGCCCGCCGGGACCGCCCCCAGGCGCAGCCCTTCTATAATGGGGATGCCCCGCCCCAGCAAAATCTTATGCGTCGGGTGGTCCGGCTGCGCGCGCTCGATCCCCAGCGCGTCGATCCCGACGGCCCGGACGCCTTCTCCGGCCAGGTAGGCCGCGCCCGACTCGGCAAGATACGCAAAATCTTCTAAAAATATGTCGGAAAAGCTGTTTTTGGTTTTGAGCAGCACAATCTCCCCCGCCCATACCTTTTGTTTTTTGAGCACTTCTTCGGTGATCGCCTGCACGTCGTTTTCAATTTGCAGCACCCGGCAAAGCCCGCACACGCTCTCAAGCTGAAAATGGGTGGAATCCGCGCCGCCCGCAATCATATGCAGGGGCATGTCCACATGCGTGCCCGTATGAAGGTCCATACAGGCGGCGGACTGCTGCACCCCTTTGTCCGAATGATTGAGGTAAGTATTGATTTTCGGCCTGTTTTCCGTGCGGTTTTTGTATACCGCCATCTTAGGGCCGATCTCCATGGAAATATCAATATATTCTTTTTTCATATGACTTTCTCCCCCCAAAGGTCCAAAAGCGCCTGCCCGACGTCCCGGGCGTCCCTGTATATCAGCAGCGGCAGGGAAGCTTTGGCCTGCGCCGCCTTTTCGGCGATGCGCCACTGGCCCTCCACCTCATCCCACCGGGTAAAGAGCGTCGCGTCTCCGTGAAACGCGTCCATCAGCAATTTTTCATACGCTTCGGGCGTATTGCCGAAAACCCCGCAGGAACGGCAGTAATTCATCTGCACGGTCTCTATGTCGTCCGTGAGCCCGCGCGCTTTCCCGTTAAAAGAAAGGCTGATGCCCTCGTCCGGGTACACGCTGATCTTCAGCTTGTTTTTTCCCGGGTGCAGGTTTCCGGGGGTCTTTGTTTCACGAAAGGTTATGAGCACATAAATCAGCTTGCGTCCCATCCTTTTGCCCGTAGCCACATAAAACGGAACGTCCTTCCAACGGGGCGTATTCACCCAGACCCTGGCCGCCGCCATCGTTTCCGTTTTTGAATCGGGCGGGATGCGGGATTCTTCCAGGTAACCGTCGTACTGCCCAAACAAAAACGCGTCGTCAAAAGCAATGCTGTTTAGGGCCTCAAGTTTCCTGCTGCGGACCGCTTCGTCGCTGAAATCTTCCGGTTTTTCCATGGCAACCAAACACAATGTCTGCAGCAAATGGCTTTGCACCATGTCTGAAAACGCGCCCGTTTTGTCGTAATAGCCCGCGCGTTCGGCCACCCCTTCGTTTTCAAGGGAAAGGATCTTCACGCTTTCAATGCTCTGCGCGTTCCATATGTTTTCAAAAATCGTATTGGTAAACCGTACGGTCAGAATGTTCTGGATCATCTCTTTGCCCAGGTAATGGTCTATCCTGAAGATCTGCTTTTCGTCCAGCAGGTTTTTTAAAGTATTGTTGTATTCAATGGCCGTTTTCAGGTTTTTGCCGAAAGGCTTTTCAAAAATGATCTTGCCCGAAAGATCTCCTTTTTTGATCAGGGCGTTTTTTGCAAGCCCGTCCGCGATCACCGGAAAAAATCCCGGTTCGGTCGCCAGATAAAAAAGGGTGTCCGCCCCTCCCTGCGCGCCGGGGAGGCCGGACAAAAAGCCGCCCAGGCGGGCAAACCCGTCCGGGTCTCCCGCAAAATCAAACCGGAAGTAGCGGATGCTTTTTTCAAAGCGCCGCCACGCCTCTTCTTCCCCTTCCAGATCCATATGGGAAACAAGCTCCTGCGTAAAAATATCGTCATCATATTCGCGCCTGCCGATCCCTATGATCCAGAAAACCGGCGGAAGAAGGTTTTGCAGGTAAAACCTGAACAGCGCGGGAATAAGTTTTTTGTAGGTCAGATTTCCGGTTGCGCCGAAAATCACAAATAACAGCGGTTTCATGCATGCCTCTCTTTTTCAGGCGGCCGCCCGTCCGCGCTCATAAAGCCGGGCGGCGGGCCGCAGTATCTGCCCAAAGTTTAAAAGCTTTAATGCCTTTTCTTTTATTTATATATGTACCAGCGTGCCGCCCCTCGCAAACATTTTTTGCGCTCAGGCCTGCGCGTCTTCGGGCGGCCAGGCCGCCCGGAGCGTCTGCCCCACTTTTTCATCGATCGCAAGGACCGCAGAAGAATCATACTGCGTTTTCCCTTTGTTGATCAGCACCAGTTTCCCGCCGCTGTACTCCCGCAGCAGCCCGGCCGCAGGGTACACCACCAGGGAGGTCCCCCCTACGATCAGCAGGTCCGCCGCCCGGATGAAAGAAACGGCGTCGTCAATGGTTTTGGAATCAAGCCCTTCTTCATAGAGCACCACATCCGGCTTGATTGTCCCGCCGCATTCGCAGCGCGGGACCCCCGCGCTTTTAAGGACGGCTTCCAGCGGGTAATGCCGTCCGCACCGTTCGCAGGTATTGCGGTGCACCGACCCGTGCAGCTCAAGAACATTCTTACTGCCCGCCGCCTGGTGCAGACCGTCTATATTCTGGGTGATCACGGCTTTCAGCTTTCCCGCCGCCTCCAGGCGGGCAAGCGTTTTGTGCGCGTCGTTCGGTTTTGCCCACGGGCAGAGGATCTTGTCCCGGTAAAAATCAAAAAATTCGTCCGTGTGGCCCGCATAAAAAGTATGGCTGAGCATATATTCGGGCGGATATTTGTATTTCTGGCTGTAAAGGCCGTCCGCGCTCCTGAAATCCGGGATGTTGCTCTCGGTGGAAACGCCCGCCCCGCCGAAAAAAACAATGTTCCCGCTTTGTTCAATCATGTCGTGCAGCTTTCTTATCTGATCTTTGTATTGCATTTTTGGTACGCCTCTTTTCCTTTTCTCAAACGCTCACTGCAAACTATTTTTACATATGTTAAAAACTTCTACAAGGGAAGGCCAAATCCTTTTTATGCATTGCAATGTTTCCCGGCGGACCATTAAAATAAAGCCTTCTTTCCCTCTTCATGGTATAATGGATCAAACAGGGGGAAGATTCAAATGTTTGAGCGGATGCAAAACAAAGAAGAGGTCCCGTCCGTGCAGGACATTCGCAAAACGCTCGGGGAAGCGCAAACGGCGCTGGACGAACTTGAAGCGTTCCTGGCCGGGGCGTACGACCTTGAGCGCGACTTAAAATTTCCCTTTGGCAAATCATACGGCTGGGGATATAAGTACGCCCATAAAACAAAACACCTTTGTTATGCTTTTTTTGAAAAGGGCGCCTTTACGGTTACGCTTCAAATAGGAGACAAAAACGTGCCCGCCGCAAATCGCAGGCTGCCCCTGCTCTCGGCGGCTGCGCAGGAATGCTGGAAAAACCGTTATCCGTGCGGCAAAAACGGCGGATGGATCCACTGCCGCGTTACCGGCGGCGCTTCGCTTGCAGACGCAATACAGTTCATTACAATCAGGTGCCCTGTAAAACGCGGCCGCCAGCGCCCTGCGGATAAATAAACCTTTTTTTATTCCTTCCGCTATAGCTTGACAATCTTTTTTATTAAAGCTATCATTTTATCAAACGGTGAATTGCAAAGGGGATATCGGCATGAACAAAACTTATACACTGTCCATATTGGTGAAAAACACATCCGGCGTCTTAACCCGGATCTCGGGGCTGTTTGCCCGGCGCGGATACAACATCAGTTCGCTTTCGGTGGGCGAAACCGAAAACGAAGAACTTTCCCGCATCACCATCGGCCTACAGGGCGACGAATATGTTTTGGACCAAATCAAAAAACAGCTTGCAAAGCTGGTCGACGTGGTCAAGATCAAACAGCTCAAAGGCAGCGACACCGTGCTTCGCGAACTGATTTTGGTCAAGGTGCGCGCAGACATCAAAAAGCGCGCGGGCATCATAGAGATCTGCTCCATCTTCGGCACGCGCATCGTGGATATTTCCAAAACCACCGTGACCATCGAAATGAGCGGCAAACCGGAAAAGAACGCCGCTTTCCTGTCGCTGGTGGGCGAATACGGCATCATAGAACTGGTGCGTACCGGCCTTACGGGCATTTCACGCGGCGAAACCACCATTGTGGACTGACCGGCGCTTAAAAAAACAAAAAAAGTTTGATTTTCTCACTTTACAAGGGGCGCAAAATAATGTATACTGCCCTATAAATACAATTACGCTCCAAAAATTCTTTGGGGATCGTATGATTAAACAAGGAGGCCGGTTCTTATGAAAAACAGTTGCATAAACATTTCATCCGCTCTGTTCGGCGCTTCCTTGCATTTTCCCTGCCGGAGGTACCTTGGGAGTCTTGAGGCTTCCAAACATTCCCTCGCGTAGATCATTTCTTATCTATCTTTATTGTTTGGTTTTTAAAATTTAAAAACGGCTATTATTTCTATTTGGAATTGTGAGGGTAAAATTATGTCTACAATTAAAATTTTTGATACAACACTGCGGGACGGCGAACAGGCGCCGGGGTTCAGCATGAACCTGTCGGAGAAACTGAAAATTGCGCGGCAGCTGGAAATCCTGGGCGTCGACGTGATCGAAGCCGGTTTTGCGGTATCAAGCCCCGGAGACTTTGAGTCGGTCCAGGCGATTGCAAACACCATTAAGGACTGCAGCGTCGCTTCTCTCTGCCGCGCGGTGCAAAAAGACATCGACGCGTCTTACGAAGCGCTGAAGGGTGCGGCCGCGCCGCGTATCCATACGTTTATCGCCACTTCGCCCCTGCATATGGAGTACAAGCTGAAAATGGCTCCGGAAAAGGTTTTGGAGCGGATAGACGAAATGGTGCGCTATGCAAAAGCACGGATATCGGACGTGGAATTCTCCGCGGAGGACGCCTCCAGGACCCCGCATGATTTTCTGGCCAAAGCGGTCGAAACCGCTATCCGGGCGGGCGCGACGGTCGTAAACATTCCGGATACGGTGGGTTACGCCACGCCGCAGGAAATGTATGAGATGATCGACTATCTGAAAAAGAACGTCCCCGGTATCGACGACGTGGATATTTCCGTCCACTGCCACGACGACCTGGGCATGTCGGTCGCGAACTCTCTGGAGGCCGTGCGGGCGGGCGCAACGCAGATTGAATGCACCATCAACGGCATCGGCGAACGCGCGGGCAACGCGGCATTAGAAGAAATCGTAATGGCGCTCGCTACCCGCAAACCGTATTTCAACGCCACCTGCAACATAGACACCACCCAGCTGTACCGCTCCAGCCACTTGCTGGCCACCATTACGGGCTCGCACATCCCCAGCAACAAGGCCATCGTAGGCAAAAACGCGTTTGCGCACGAAAGCGGCATCCACCAGCACGGCGTGCTGGCCAACCGCCTGACCTACGAAATCATGACCCCGCAGTCCATCGGGCTGCCCACCAACACCATGGTGCTGGGCAAACATTCGGGCAAACACGCGTTTGAAGACCGCCTTTCCGAACTGGGCTACAAACTGACGCCCGAAGAACTGGAGGCCGCATTCGCCGAATTCAAGGCCCTGTGCGACAAAAAGAAAGAAGTAACAGACTTTGACATAGAAGCGCTGGTGGAACACAAGTCCACCGTTGTGACCGAACATTTCAAGCTGGAACGTTTTGTGGTCAACAGCGGCAACACCATCAACTCCACCGCCATTGTCAAACTAACGGACAGCGAAGGCGCTATCCATGAAAAAGTCGCGCTGGGCGACGGCCCCATCGACGCGGCCTACAAGGCCATAGAGCAGATTGCGGAAATGCCGCTCGACTTAACGGACTACCGCATCAATTCTGTTTCGGACGGCGAAGACGCGCTGGGCGAAGTGACCGTCAAAGTAAAGAGCGGCGACCGCTCGGTCCGGGGCCGCGGCCTTTCGACCGACGTGATAGAGTCTTCTATCCTGGCTTATATCAACGCCGTCAACAAATTGAAGGGCTGACCCCTTCTTCCCCTTTAAACGCAAAAAAAAACGGGCTTTTAAAAGCCCGTTTTTATTTTTAAGTGTTTGCCGTTTTTTTTTTGCGCGCTATTCTTCTTTGGGCGCGCTTTTCAAAAGCGCATCCAGCATGTTCTTCCTGTCGCGTCCCTCGCTGAGCAAGCGGAAAAGCTCCTTTTCGTCTTCCTTTTCAAGAGCCTCCCTGTAGCGCGCAAGCTGCTCCGTTAAGTTGTCTATTTCGGCCAAGAGGTTTTCTTTGTTTTCCAAAAAAAGCTCGGTCCACATATTCGGGTCCAGCCGCGCCACCCGGGTTAGGTCCGCAAAACTGCCTGCCGAAAAGCCCACGTATTCGCAGGCCGAAGGGCTTTTGACATAAGCGTTCGACACCACATGCGCAAGCTGGGACGTATACGCAATCACGCGGTCGTGCGTTTTGGGATCTGTTTTTACAATACGCTCAAAGCCTATTTCACGTGCAAACGCGCAAACTTCCCGCACATACGCTTCATGCGTGTTTTCATCCGGCGTTATAACCAGGCTGGCGCCGGAAAACAGATCCGCGCTTCCCGCCCGGTAGCCCGAAAACTCCCGCCCGGCCATGGGGTGCAGGCCCACATAGCCTTTAACCTTGTCCGACAGGCGGTCCGCCAAAAACCCCTTGACCCCGCACACGTCACACACAATATGCGCAAAGGGGTGTCCTTCTATAAAACGCACCGCATCCACGGGGTACAGGCACACCAGCACAATACCGCAGGCGCACGCGGCCGCTTCACCGGCCTCGTCTAAAATGCCGTCCGAAACCGCAGCGGACAAAACATCCGGGTCTGCGTCCCATCCGGCAACCGAATATCCCGTATGCTTTTTTACCGCGCGGGCAAATGAAGAACCAATGAGTCCGAGGCCCACAATGCCGATATCCATTACCGCGCCTCCCCGGCGTCCCGTTTTTCTAAAAAGCGCCTTCTATGCGCTTCATTTCCGTTATAAAACATTCCATTTCCTCCATGGTGCCAATGCTGACCCGCAGATACCCGCTGATGCGCGGCCGGTCGAACCACCGTACAACGATACCGGCTTCCCGCAGACGGGTAAAAACATCCCTCGCAGGGACCTTCGGTTTTATAAATATAAAGTTTGCCGCGGAAGGCAGTACAAAAACGCCCATCTTGCGCAGCGCTGCGGCCGTATATTCCCGCGCCTGTATAATTTTTGCGTTCTGCTCTTTGTAATACGCCCCGTCCGCAAGCGCGGCTGCGCCGCCCGCCTGGGCAAGCGAATCCACCGGGTAGGAATTAAAGCTGTCCCTGACGGCCATAAGCGCGCGGATCAGGCCGGGGCTCGCCGCAACGTACCCCACCCGGAGACCGGCCAGGGAATGGGATTTTGAAAGCGTGCGCACCACCGCCAGGTTGTCGTATTTATCAACCAGGCGCATCACGCTTTCGCCCCCGAAGGCAATATAAGCTTCGTCCACAATGACCACGCCCTTGCTGCCTTTAATGATCTCCTCCACCTCTCCCGCCGAGAGGGCAATGCCGGTGGGGGCGTTCGGGTTTGCGATCACCGCTCCCCCGCGGCCGCCCGTCATTTTGGAAACGGGCACCGTAAAGTCTTCATTCAGGGGTACTTCTGTAAGTGAAATATCAAAGAGATCCGCCCATACGGGATAAAAGCTGTACGTGATATCCGGCGTAAGCACCGGCTCGCCCGGATCAAAAAACGCAAGAAAACAAAGCGCCAGCGCCTCGTCCGAGCCGTTGGAGCAAAAAATGTTTTCAGCCGCAAGGCCGGTTTCCCGCGCTGCGGCGTCCCGCAGGCCGTCCATATAAAGCGGCGGGTACTTGCGCAAATCCGCCCCTACGGCCGCCCGGATCGCCTGCAAAACCTTCGGGGAAGGCGGGTAGGCGTTTTCATTGGTGTTCAGTTTGATAAGGTTGTTTATTTTAGGCTGCTCGCCGGCCGTATACGGCGTAAGCGAGGCCGCTTTGCGGCTCCAGTATTTTTCCAAGCAGGTTCCCTCCCAGGATTGTTAACCTTAATTTTATCATAAATCAAAAATAAATTATACATTTGTTTCATTTTATGCTAGAATGGTTAAGGTCTTTTTTTCCGAAAGGAGCAGTAAACGATGGAGCATCGCAGATGTAAATGGGCAGAAGACCCGCTCTTGGTGCGTTATCACGACGAAGAATTCGGCAAAATTGTCACCGATGACAGCAAGTTGTTTGAAAAACTTTCCCTGGAGATCTTTCAGGCGGGGCTTTCCTGGCGGACGGTCCTCGTTAAGCGGGACGCCCTTCGGAAAGCATTTTATGATTTTACAATCGGCACGGCCGCAGGCCTTTCGGACGATTACCTTGATTCTCTTTTGGAAGACGTAAGTATCATCCGCAACAAAAAGAAGATTTTTGCAGTCCGCGCAAACGCGCGGGCCACCGAGCGTATCCTTAAAGAGGGCACGTCGTTTTTTAAGTTTGTTTATTCTTTCCACGATCCGGAAAAACTGATGACGGCGCTGAAAAGCTTCGGCTTTACGTTCATCGGCAAAACCATTGTGGAATCCTTCATGCAAAGCGTCGGCATTTTGGAGGCGCACGAAGAAAGCTGCTTTTTGCATCGGCAATCATCCGGCGAGGTCTGAAAAAACTATGCCCGCATACCTGACACATAAACTGGCTTGTACGGCCGCTTTGAAAGAAATACAGGATCCCGTAATCAAAACAATCGTAACCGGCCATATGCCCGAATACCTTTCGGGCGCGCAGGGCACCGACTTTGTTTATTTTGACCATTTCTATTTTCTGCCCATTTCCTACAAAACAAAGATTTACGGCTGGCTGCAGCACCGCGCGCGGCCCTCGCAGTACCTTGTCTGCGCGGCCGAATACTTAAAAGAGCATTATTCCGACCGCCTGATGGCCTACTTCTGCGGATTTTTAAGCCACTACTGCCTGGATAAATATGTCCACGCGCACGTATACCGCGACACCAAAAACATTTCCACCCACACCTACCTTGAGCAGGCGCTGGATGTGATGTATGCAAGCCAATACTTTCATATGGACGCGCGCAACGTAAACCGCAAGAAAGAACTCCTCCACCTGATCACGGACGAAGAGGAGATCAACGCGTTCCACGAACACATGGCCGCCCGGATCTACGACGGCTACCGGCTTCCGCCTAATGCGCTCAGGCGCTGCTACACCTGGTGGTCGCGCGCCATGCGCTCCACCTACCGGCCGTCGCGCGCAAAGCGTTTTTGGCTGCGCGTGGTAAACGTATTTTTGTCTTTCGACATCTATGCGTTCATCTATAAGAAAAAAGAAGAAGTACAGGGGCTGCACGATTACCCAAAATACTTTCGCGCCATTGAAAAAGCAAACACGGAAAGCGCCCGCTATATGGAGCTTGTTTTGGACTATATCCGCGGCAACAGGCATGTAAGCGTTTTAGAGAGTACCTTTTATAATGTCAGCTGCATGGGCAGTCCGGTGCTCCCTTTGGAGGAGAGAAGGTCCTTTCGCCGCATGTACCGCAGGGCTCCTACCGTAAAATAGCATTGTAAAAGCAAATTTTGCACAAGATTTACCTTCTTAAACTGTTCATTTCCTTGATTTTTACAATATATATATATATAATAAGATATTGTTGAAAAGTTTTTATCATTATTTAAACAGGAGGTCAACTATAAATGGCAAGAACTCAAACCATTGATGGAAATACCGCCGCCGCACACGTTGCTTATGCGTTCTCCGACGTCGGCGCTATCTTCCCGATCACACCCTCTTCGCCTATGGCGGAAGCCTGCGACGAATGGTCCGCAGCAGGCAGAAAAAACATTTTTGGACAGACGATGAGGATATCCGAACTGCAGTCCGAAGGCGGCGCTTCCGGCGCTGTGCACGGTTCGCTGGTGGCGGGCGCTTTTACGTCCACCTTTACGGCATCCCAGGGTCTGCTCCTAATGATCCCCAATATGTACAAGATTTCGGGCGAGCTGCTCCCCTGCGTGTTCCACGTATCTGCGAGGGCCCTGGCCGCACACGCTCTTTCCATATTCGGCGACCATTCGGACGTTATGTCTACCCGCCAGACCGGGTTTGCGCTCATCGCATCCGCATCCGTTCAGGAAGCGATGGATCTGGGCGCGATCTCTCATCTTGCAACCGTAAAGGCAAAGGTGCCTTTCCTGCACTTCTTCGACGGTTTTAGGACCTCGCACGAAGTCAGCAAGATCGAAATGCTGGAATATGACGACCTTAAGTCCATGGTGGACTGGGACGCCATCAAAGCTTTCCGCGAACGGGCAATGAATCCGGAGCATCCGCACCAGCAGGGTACGGCGCAAAATCCGGACACCTACTTCCAGAACAGGGAAGCCGCAAACGAATATTACACCAAGACGCCTGCCGTTGTACAGCAGGCCATGGACGATTTTGCAAAGAAATTCGGCCGCCAGTATCATCTGTTTGATTATGCGGGCGCACCCGATGCGACCGACATCATCATCACCATGGGTTCTTCCTGCGACGTGACCGAAGAAGCGGTGAACTTCCTTGCAAAGCGCGGCGAAAAGGTCGGCCTTATCAAGGTCCGCCTGTACCGTCCTTTCGACATTTCCGCTTTTGTGTCCGCGATCCCTTCCTCGGTAAAACGCATTGCGGTGCTTGACCGCACAAAAGAGCCGGGCAGCCTGGGCGAACCGCTCTACGAAGACGTTGTCTCCGCGCTGTTTGAAAAAGGCATCACCGGCATCAAAGTCATCGGCGGCCGCTACGGCCTGGGGTCCAAAGACTTCACGCCTTCCATGGTGAAAGCCGTATTTGACAACCTTGCGTCCGCGTCTCCCAAAAACCACTTCACCGTGGGTATTGACGACGACGTTTCCAAAACTTCCATTCCGGTAAACGAAGTGATCGACTCCGCGCCGGAAGGCCTGTTCCGCTGCAAGTTCTTCGGCCTCGGCTCGGACGGCACGGTGGGCGCAAACAAAAACTCCATTAAAATCATCGGCGACCATACCGACATGTACGCACAGGGCTACTTCCAGTACGACTCCAAAAAATCCGGCGGCATCACGGTATCCCATCTGCGGTTTGGAAAATCCAAGATCCAGTCTTCCTACTTTATCGACCAGGCGGATCTGGTGGCCTGCCACAATTCTTCCTACATCACGCGTTACGACGTGCTTGCCGGCATCAAACCGGGCGGGATATTCCTTTTAAACTCTCCCTGGTCCGAAAAAGATATGGAATCGCAGCTTCCGGCGTTCGTGAAAAATGAAATCGCTTCCAAAAAGCTTAAATTCTATAACATCGACGCAATCAAAATTGCAAGCGACATCGGCCTCGGCGGCCGCATCAACATGGTGATGCAGTCCGCGTTCTTCAATATTGCCAAGGTGATTCCGCAGGAAGACGCCATCCGCTATATGAAGGAAGCCATTAAAAAGACCTACGGCAAAAAAGGCGACAAGATCGTCAACATGAACTACAAGGCAGTGGATGCCGCCGTAACCGAGATCGAAGAGATCAAATACCCCGAATCCTGGGCGACCACCAAAGAGGGCGCTCCGGTTGCCGCGGTAGCGGACGACAAATACTTCCGCGAATTCGTGCATCCCATCCTTGTTTTAAAAGGCGACGACCTGCCGGTCAGCGCGTTTGACCCGCGCGGCTTTGTACCCACCGGCACCACGCAGTTTGAAAAGCGCGGTATCGCCATCAATACGCCCAAGTGGATCCCGGACAACTGCATCATGTGCAACCAGTGTTCTTATGTCTGCCCGCACGCCTGCATCCGTCCCTTCCTGATCACGGAAGAAGACATGAAAAAGGCGCCGGAAGGCTTTGTGACCAAAGCCGCCCGCGGCAAGGACAAAGAAGGTTACCAGTACCGTATGCAGCTTTCTCCGCTGGACTGCACGGGATGCGGAAACTGCGCGGACATCTGCCCGGCCAAGGAAAAAGCGCTCGTTATGACGCCCCTTGCGCAGGTTCAGGAAGAACAGAAAGGTTTCTGGGAATTCGCGATCAATCTTCCGCGCCCGGCGATCGACTTTAAAAAGAACCTGGTTCCGGAAAGCCAGTTCCTGCAGCCCCTGTTTGAGTTCTCGGGCGCATGCGCAGGCTGCGGCGAAACGCCTTACGTCAAGCTGGTTACCCAGCTGTTCGGCGACCGGATGCTCGTTGCCAACGCAACGGGGTGCTCGTCCATCTACGGCGGCAACTCCCCGTCCTGCCCGTTCACCAAAAACGAAAACGGCCAGGGACCGGCATGGGCCAATTCCCTGTTTGAAGACAATGCGGAGTTCGGCTACGGCATGAACCTTGCTCTGACCCAGCGGCGCGAAGCTTTGAAAACGCTTGCGCAGCAGGCGGTTGAAAACGGCTGCGACGCGGCATCTACGGAAGCGCTTCAAAACTGGCTGGCTGTCTGCGAAGAAGGCGACGCATCCAAAGCGGCTTCCAAAGCGGTGACCGCGGCGCTTGAAAGCGCGCTTTCTACCTGCAAAAACGATTCCGCAAAAGACCTCTACAAGAGCATACTTGCGGACAAAGACCTGCTCGTCAAGAAATCCGTCTGGATCATCGGCGGCGACGGCTGGGCATACGATATCGGTTACGGCGGCCTCGACCACGTCATTGCTTCGGGTGAAAACGTGAACATCCTGGTGCTGGATACCGAACTTTATTCCAACACGGGCGGCCAGGCCTCCAAGGCCACGCCGACCGGTTCGACCGCAAAATTCGCGGCTTCGGGCAAAAAGGTAAAGAAAAAGGACCTCGGCGCCATCGCCATGACCTACGGCTATGTATATGTGGCCAGCGTCGCAATGGGCGCCAACCAGGCACAGGTCTTAAAGGCCATGCTGGAAGCGGAAAGCTACCACGGTCCTTCCATTGTGATCGCTTATTCTCCCTGCATCAACCACGGCATCAACATGGGCCATTCGCAGAAGGAAGAAAAACGCGCTGTGGAAGCCGGCTACTGGCCGCTTTACAGGTTCGACCCGCGCCTCAAGGCGGACGGCAAGAACCCCTTCACCCTGGATTCCAAAGAGCCCACTGCGGACTATGTTGAATTCATCAACGGTGAAACCCGCTACACCACGCTCAAAAAGATGTTCCCGCAGTTTGCGGACAAACTCTTTGAGCAGGCAGCCGAAGAAGCCAAAGAGCGTTACAATTATTACAAAAACCTCTCTGAAGGCAAGTGCTAAAAGCATAAAACAAATAAAAAGCCGCCCGGCCGGGCGGCTTTTTTTGTAAGGCGTTTTTTAAAACGCTCTACTAAACTCAAGTATTAATTTTAGGTATTTTTAGGTACCGTCAATAGTTTTGCGCAAATTCGTTTGCAGCCAAGTTTAAATAATGTCAGCCAGCTATAAAATCCGACTCCAGGCCGGTATTTTCCAGATGTTTCATGTTCATATATT
>JAVBVZ010000010.1:0-2502 GCA_036679405.1 Christensenellaceae bacterium | reverse complement strand
GCAAGTAACAGAATCGCATGTGCCAGATCGTGTAACGCCCTTTAGGCGTAGCTAGTAGTCAAGGGCTATGCCCGTTAAAGAAATACCCCCGGCTAGGCCGGGGGATATTTATTTTTGCGTGATCCGGCTACGATCTGGCGGATAAGCATGACAGCGCCCCAAACGATGAAGACAACCCCAAGAATGATAACCACTACCAACATGGAAGCAAGGGGGCTAAAAATTGTAAACAAACCTATGGCCGCTAAGATGATACTGATAAAAAAACGAAAATAATCTTTTTTTTGCATGATGCACCTCCTTAATTTGTAAGATGTTTTTATTATAGGGCAATTTTAACAATGCAGTCAATTTAAATGCAGGGCATTTTTGTAAAATAAATGTTATATATACATTTGATTAAAAAAGAAGAAATAATTGGAATCCACTGTGCATACAAAATAAGCGCAGAAAGAATCCGGGAACAATCTAGTTAACCTTTTTAGAAGAACCTGCATTTTTCTGACGGCTGGATATTGCAATTTCCATTGCGGTAATTAGGCCGAAAATCAGAAGGAATATGCCCCCTGCCGGCGAAGCCGTGAATCCGGGGTCGGAAAATGAGAATGCAAGCAGGCAAATAAATGTAACATAACTTACGACCAGCGCAATAATGGAAAGAAGCGCGCCCATATTCTTCTTTTTGAAGCCGACGGCATTGATGGTTGCAAATATCCCGGTCACCAGCGCCCAGAAACCTATGATTACAGGCATAAAAACATCTTTGGCCGGCGTTGAAAAAACAAGCAGCAGAATGCCGGCCGCAAGGAGTAAGGCCGCCAAAATGATCCGGACCCAAACAGGCAAGGATTTCTTGTTTTTTGTTTGTCCCTCATCAAGCGAGGCCGCCTTTTTTGAACGGGCGTTAAATTCCCGGATAATAATAACGGCTCCCCAAATGACGAAGATGATTCCCAAAATAAGAACCACTGCAAACATGGCGTTTGCGGGGCTGAAGATTGTAAGTATGCCGATAACTGCCAGAATGATACTGATCAACAAACGAAAATAATCTTTTTTTTGCATATTGCACCTCCCCAAAAATTTCCCTTTTATATCTTTCATTATAAGTTGATTTGAACTTGCCGTCAATGAATTAACAAGGCGATTTGCAACGGAACATGCAAAATGGATATAAATTCTTGTTTGTTACCGGAAAGCAGATCATATAAAGGTTATGAATGAGGCAGCTTTTTCGCAGGCCGCTTGTTGGGCGGAATGACAAAATGCCCCCAGGCGCTTTTATAATTGTTTTATTTTTGCTATAATCAAATATAAAAGTTTTTTTAAAAGGAATACGAGCGAAATGAAATACAGCACGATATTGTTTGATTTTGACGGAACGCTGTCGGACAGTTCCAAAGCTATTTTGCCATGTGTGTTTTATACATACGAAAAATTGGGGCTGGATGCTCCGGATTTAAGCCGGATCAACAGGTTTATAGGTCCGCCGCTCGCGGATTCTTTCAGGATTATTGGGCTTCCGGAAGAGTATATTGACCGGGCGGTGGACCTGTACCGGGAATTTTTTAACAAGACGCATTATATGGATATTGAATTGTTTGACGGAATAGAGAATCTGCTTGAAAGACTGCAGGCGTCCGGCGCCCGGATGGCGGTAACATCCATTCGGGTGGAGGACAAGCTGAAGGTCGTTTGTGAGAATTTAAAGCTGGAGCGCTATATTCCTGTGATCTGCGGGCGGGTAGCCGAGGAGGGCGTGCTTTCCAAAGCGGACGTTGCAAAGCGGGCTTTAAAGCAGATGGGAAATCCCGAGGGCGAGATCCTTTTGATTGGAGACAGCAAGTATGACGAGGAAGGCGCTGCCGAACTTGGCATAGACTTTATTGCCGCGATGTACGGTTTTGGCTATGAAAGCAAAGACGATGTGGAGAAAAGCGTGCTGATTGCCGATACGGTTAAGGAGATTGCGGCGTTTTTGCTAGAAAAATAAGATTTAGAAGATGAAAGAGGCAAGCAAGTGCTTGTCTCTTTTAATTTATTCATAGAGTGAACTCAAGCAACAAAGGAATCCCTGCGCCAGAGGCCGTTTGAAGGGGGTTAAGGGGGTGTCGGGGGGCCAGTAAGGGGGGAGATTCGGAATCCCCCCCTTGGCCCGCCTGACGAAGAAAGAATTGTATCAAAAAAAGGAATAATATTACTTTTGTCGAAATTACACTATTAACTAAATTAAATCAATTACTCTAATAAAATTTATATAAAAATTATTAGGCATTTTAAGAAAGGAGGCACCATTTGTTATTTAGTATGAAAAAAATATTTTCCTTACAAAATATTAATATAGCATTAGTGATTGTTTTGGTTTTAAATATTATTTTTAAAATTGCTGATGGGACGTCAACTGTTTTGTAGACAATTTGCTAAGCTACAGCCGCCAACCTTTTTGTTTTCAATGATCTGAGATATTCATTTGGGGACATATAGCCCAATTTCTTTTGGATT
>JAVBVZ010000009.1:0-33924 GCA_036679405.1 Christensenellaceae bacterium | reverse complement strand
AATTCTTTACTGTAAGTGCGGTTTGTTCCTCCTTTGGGTCGTCCCATTTTTTCTTCCTCCATAAAAAATGATAGTGGACTTTTTTCTGTCCACTATCATTATACCAGTTCACTTTAAGGGGGCTTCTTTTTTGCCGTTTTCGGCAAAGAGCAGCGGATGTGAAAATATATATAACAAAAATGTAAAATAAAGGTTTCGTGTGTTTTTTGTCGAAATTTATAAAGAAGAAGATTTCATTTCATTTTAAACGACAATTCTTATTTGGAGTGGTTCAAATGTCTTTATGGAAAAGGGCGGCGTTGTATGTTACAAGGCGGAAAGCAGGAAATAAAAAAGTGTACGTCACACTTTGGCCCTGAGATTCTTTTTATTCTTCGCGGTCTGGGATCATGCCGATGCGGCGCAGGGCGGGAAGGGAATCTATGATATCCGGCGCCTCGCGGCTGCCGATTAATTCTGCGCCCGCAAGTAAAAACGCCCACGCGTTCTGTGGGCGGGGGAATTTGACGCCGGAGACCTTGACGCGTGTATCTGTTTTTTTAAGGGTGTCAACCATTAAAAGAACCTGATCCATGGAAGGGCCTTCATATTGCCCGCTGGAGGATTTTGCCCAGTTTATACCGGCTTCGGCAACCAGGTTGCAGGCGGCCTTGATCTCTTCATCCGTGAGATAGCAAACTTCCAGGATCATCTTGGTCTCCGCCGCGCCGGCCGCAGATTTGAAATCTTTGAATTCTTTTAGGATTTCGGCATATTTATTGTCTTTGAGCGCGCCTACGTTCATGCAGCAGTCCAGGACCGTTGCGCCGAGGCGCATGGCCTCCTCCGCTTCCAGGGCTTTAAGGCGCGCAGACTGCTGCCCAAAGGGGAAACCTACCGCAGCGCCGTTTTGCACGTCCGTGCCCGCAAGTTCGTCCGCCACTATCTTTGTAAAATAGGTGGAAGAGTAGCAAAACCCGCGGCAATTGTACCTGACGGCCTGTCTGCATCCTGCGCGGATCTCCGCCTCGGTGGTCTGCTTGGGCAGAATGGAATAATCAAACAGCTTGCCAGCCGATTTCAGAGTAAGTTTGGAAAAATCAATCATAGTGCGTACCGCCTTAACAGAGAATTTATCTTTATAGTACCATTTTGGAAGAAAATTTGAAAGATGCGCCTATAAAAGAAAAATTCTATTTTGGAATGATATACCAAATATAGAAGAACTGTAATTTCGAAGCGGATGGAAAGAAGGAGGCTAATAATGAGGACGTTAAATGAGTATATGACCGAGTATAAAAAGCAAATCCAAAAAGGGGATATTGTGAAGGCGTACAAGGGGCTTATGGATACCATGACGGAGATAAAAAACAGCCTGGCGGACAAACACCCCGAATATACTGTTCCGGGCAGCCTTTACCCCGGCTATATGGACATGACCTATTTTTCATTTACTCCGGCAGACCTGCGGGGAAGGAAGCTCAAGATTGCCATTGTATTCATCCATGAAAAAGCGCGCTTTGAAGCATGGCTGGCCGCGGGCAACCGGCGGATAAAGGCGCAATATGTACAATTATTTACGGAAAGAGGATGGGATAAAACCCCCATCACAAAAGCGGGGAAAGGGGTGGACGCCATTATTGAAGATGTGCTGGACGAAAATCCTGATTTTGACTGCATAGACGCGCTGACCGCAAAAATTGAAGATGGCGCGCTCAAATTTATACGGGACATACAGGGCTTTTTGAATGAAGAGGCATAGCTTATATACACCGCCTTGGGAAGTGATTTTTTGAGAACGGAACCGAACGCACGTCAAAGCATGATGAAGCAGGGCGAACGTTTACTGAACGCCAGCACGGGCGTAGAAGGCGAATGCGGAAAAGAAAGACCGTCCGTTAGGCTTTCTTTACATTTTAATAATAGTTTAAGAAGATTCTAGCAGAGCCTTTATTGATTTTTTGGAAGCGAACCTCGGTAAACGAGGTGTACCCCAAGAAGTAAAAGGCTCTATTTTTTTAATGGAAAATAAAGGGTTATAATAATTATTGTAGAATATTGGAGTAATTTAAAATTACAAAAGAATCCATTTACTAAATTTGTGTTCTAATTAATGCTTAAGTGTATTCCGCTTCTGACAGCATCCCTCCAACATTCCCCCTATAAAACCCTCCCTTTTTTTGATATAATAAACAAAACCGTATCAAAAACCTAAGGAATGAAAAATGCTTGAGGAATTATACCAAAAGATACGCGACGCTTTTCCGGACCAGGACCTGGTGCTGGGAGAAGGAAACCCGCATGCAGACATCATGCTGATCGGCGAAGCGCCCGGCAAAACGGAAGTGGAGATGGGGCGCCCTTTTGTGGGCAAGGCGGGAAAGAACCTTGATATGTTCTTAAAATACATCCGTCTTGCGCGGGAAGATATTTATATTACCAACTGCGTAAAATTTCGTCCTACCCGGATCAGCGAATGGGGAAGCGTGGCCAACCGTACGCCAAAGCCGGAAGAAATTGCCGCGCAGCGGGATTTTTTAATGGAAGAGATCAGCCTGGTAGACCCGAAAGTTTTGGTAACACTGGGGGGCATCCCCTTAAAAAGCGTTTTAAACGATATGAGTGCGGCAATAGGCGCGTACCACGGGCGCGCCGTCCGTTCCACCAAAAGTGGCCGGACGCTGTTTCCGCTTTATCATCCGGCCAGTATTATTTATAAAAAAGAACTGGCCGCGACGTATGAAAAAGATCTTGAAAGGCTTGCCGGCTATATAGCAACTCTTTCATCAGGCGGCCTGCAGCCATAAATTTTTTGCATCTTTGCCAAAGGGCAATAAAATGCGAGGGCTATCGGTTTATGCGACGATTGAGGAAATGGATAAGCGCTGCGTATTCTAAAAAAAGACGCAGGACGTTTTGGAGCGTGGCCTGTGCGCTGGGCATTGCGCTGGGCGTAATGGGCGTTTTTCCTAAAACCGCGGATGCGATCGCCTCTTTTGAGGAGGCGACGGTCATTGCGAGCGATGTGAATATGCGGCTTAGGCCTACGGTGGATTCGCCTTTTGTGCTCAAATTGCAGGAAGGGACGAGAATAGGCGTTTTTTGCGAGGAAGCAGACGGCTGGTATAGGATCATATACGGCAATTACCGGGGCTACATCAGCAGCGAATATGTATTTTTGCCTTCCAGCGATATGATGGTGGGAAACGTGCTGGTAGACCAGTGCGCCCTGACCCGCACGCCAACCGAATACAGTGAGGCAATCATCACTGCAAACGCGGGTGACGGCGTGACCATTACCGATATTCAAGGAGACTTTTACTATATCTCTCTGGAAGATGGAAGCGGCGGCTTTACAAAAAAAGAAAACGTGAAGGTGAGCTCGGCCAAGCAGCCTACCAACCTTCTGAAGTTGGGCATGGAAGGCGTGGCGGTCACCAAAATGCAGACCGAGCTTAGAAAACGCGGGTTTTTACCTGCCAGCTCTACAGGGTATTACGGTGACATGACCCAGGCGGCGGTAGAATCTTTTCAGGATGCGGCGGGGCTCTCGGCAGACGGGATTGCGGGCGCACAGACCCTGGAAATGCTCTACAGCGACAATAATATCATACAGACCGCGGCAGCGCGGGCAGGGATACAGGGAGGGGTAAAATTAACGCCCTGGAGCGAGGCGCAGTATATTTATTCGGTGGGAGAAATTTGCACCGTGACCGATGTGAAAACCGGCATTTCCTGGCGGGAAGAACGGATGGGCGGATGGTACCATGCGGACAGCGAGCCGCTGACCGCGGAGGATACCGCCAAGATGAAGGAAGCCTACGGCGGCTCCTGGAGCTGGGACCGCAGGGCCGTGTGGGTCACGGTAGGCGATGTGACCATGGCGGCCTCCATTAACGGTATGCCACATTTAGCCTGGACCATTGACGGCAATAATTTCAACGGACACCACTGTATCCATTTTTTAAACAGCAAGGTGCATGAAACATCCGCCGAATGTCCAAGGCATCAGGCAATGGTGCAGTATGCTTATAAAGTGGGCAACTCTGTTTAACGTTACAAAAGTGAATCAGGGGACACGCTGTGTCCCTTTTAGATTATGCCGGAGTTTCCCGAATGTTTTGATTTGGGCAGGGCCGGATGAGAAGAAAAAAACGAGGGCAATCTATGGCAAAATTTCTGCATTTGGCTGACCTGCATTTAGGAAAATACGCGTACGGGCACCACGAACGCTTTTTGGATATGGTACGCGCTTTTGAGTATACCGTAAAATATGCGGTGCGTGAGAAAGTGGATTTTGTTTTGGCCAGCGGGGATATTTTTGATGTGCGGACCATTAATTCGGAAACCCTGTCCCAGGCGGTAAGGGTGCTTGATATTTTGAAAAGAGCGAAAATTGAAATGTTTGCAATTGAAGGAAACCACGACCGGGCGTTTGTGCGCGACAGGGATTCCTGGCTGCGGTTTCTGGAAGGACGCGGGTATCTAAAGCTTTTAAAACCGGATGCATTGGACCGTGACGAACAGTTTGCCGAATACGGGCCGGACGGAGGGTGCGTGGCGCATGCGTCCGGTGTGCGGCTGATCGGCCTGGGGTATCCCGGCGCGGCCTGCTCTGCCTATCTGAAAAAGCTAGATGAATGGCTAAAAAAAAGTGAAGAGTACACCGTGCTTATGCTCCATGCGGGATTTTCAAACATATTTACAGAAGACATGGGACGGATGGATATTGAGCTTTTGAAAAACCTGTTTGACCGGGTAGATTATGTGGCGATGGGGCATATCCACCGCCGGGAAGAAATGCTGGGCAAAGTTTTTATGCCCGGATCTACCGAATATACAGACACGCGGGAAGCCATGCGCAAGGATAAAAAAGGTTTTTATGTCTCAGATACGCTTGCGGGCAAAACGGAATTTATTGATATTCCGGTGCGCCCGTATGTTTTTTTGGGCATGGATGCGCGGGAGGAAACAGATATTGTGGGCGCAATCCTTAAAAAGTCCGGTAAACTTTCGGGAAATCCGGTGCTGGCCGTTACGCTGAAAACGGGCGGACCGCTGGCTGATAAAAAAGAAATGGAAGAGCAACTGGCTGAAAAAAGCGGGGCGCTTTTTTGTGAAATCACACTGGTGACCGAAACGGGAGAAGCGGACGGAGAAGAAACGGGTACGCTGGACAGGGAATCTTTTGAACGCGCGGTGTTGTTTGAACTTTTAAGCGAAAAAGGCGTTAAAGAAGAGCGCGCCGCAAAGCTGGCGGCATTTGCAATGGAACTCAAAAAAAATGCAGCCAGTTTTGATTCCGAGCTGGCGCTCACGGGATTGTTGGAGGTGAGCCGGAATGGTGATTGACCGCGTGCGGCTTGCCAATATCAAAAGCTATGCCGCTGCCGCAATCTCTTTTCGAAGCGGCGTAAACTTTATAAAAGGCGCAAACGGGACCGGAAAAACCACACTGATAGAGGCGGTGGGGTTTGCTTTATTCAATGTAACGGCCACGGGCTTTGCGGGCGGGATACATTCTTATTTGCTTCGTGAAGGCGAGAAGGAAGGCGAAGTATGTGTAACCTTTTCTGCCAACGGATATTCCTATGAAGTGCTCAGAACGGTGAGTAAGGAGGCGTCCCGGCGCAAATGGACCATCAGCTGCGACGGCGAGGCAGTCGCGGGCCTGATGACCGACCGGGACAAAGTGGCGTTTTTGCAGGACGCAATGGGGCTGCCGCCCGAACAAAAAACAGACAAATTGTTTACCGACATGATCGGTGTACGGCAGGGGCAGTTTAAAGCTCCGTTTGAATACGCGCGCAGGAGCCGTATTGAATACTTTAATGAAATATTCGGAGTGGCGGATTTCAACAGGGCGCGTGAAAATATGAATGCCCTGAAAAAAAGCATTCAGGGGAAAAGGGGCGAACTGAAAACCCTTTCGGCTGCTCTGGCGGGAACAGTGAATCAGCTTGAACCAAAGAAAAAAGAACTGGAAGACCTAAGCGTTACAATGGCGAAAATGCAGGAAGCACTTTTCCTTCTTTCCAAGCAGAAAAAGAAGGCGCAGGAAGTTTATGATCTGACGAGCGAACTTGAAATGCTGGAGAAAAAGATTGTCCTTTTGCAGGAAAACGGAGAAACGCGCATAAGGGAAGCTCAAAAAACGATCGAAAAAATAAAAGAGGAACTTTTGGAGCTGCAGAAGGAAGAAACCGCTGCCGTGCAGGCGGAGGAAGAGGCGGGTAAAAACCGGCTGGCTTTGGAAGCGGTAAAAGCTGCCCTTGCGGCTATCCGTAAAGATGCCGCAGGGGTTTCGGAATATTTAAGAGGGACGGCAGAAAAAATTGCATATGAACGCGAAAGTGTGATAAAATCACTTGAGGAAGCCAAGGCTGAGGCCCGTAAGCTGGAAAACGGCCTGTGCCCATACTTTGGCGAAACCTGTGAAAAAATGCAGGGGAAGCAGTTTTTATCTCGCGTAACGCCCTTGGAAAAACGGCTTGAAGAAACGGAAGAACGCTTTTTAAAGGTGCTTAAGCGCCCTAAAAATATGCAGTGGGATGCACATATCCGCGCGTATGAAGACGCGGTGCGCGGTTTGGAAGCGGAGTTTCATGTAGCCGGGATGCCGCCGGACAAAGCGACGGCTTTTCTTGCGTATTGCAACGCGGAAGAAGAGATCCAAACGCTTTTTTCTGCCCTTAAGGAACTGGAGCGGGACATCCGCACCGAGTCCGAGGCTTTTTTAGGCCATACAGACCTTCTTTTTGGACAGGCAGGCAAAAGGGAACGTGCGCTCGCGGCCAAAAGCGCGGCCGCGCAAAAAGCTGCGGAAAGCGCCAAAAGAACGTTGGGCGAGGCTGAAAAACGCCTGGCTGCCGTTCAAACAGAGATCAGCGCGGCGCGTGCAGGCGAAGTGCGGCGTGACGAAATAAAAAAAATGCTGGGCGGCACTACGGTGGATGCGCAGTCTGCACAGAAGGAACTGCTGCGCCTGAGCGGCGAAGCGGGAAGGGCGGAAGAGCAGATACGCCTTAGCAAAAAAACAATGGATTCCCTGGCGCGGGATATTGAAGAAATGGAAGAGACCCGCCACCAAATTGAGGAATACGGCGCCAAGGAAAAGGAATTTTCCCGCGCAGCATCCGAGGCCGAACTTTTGGCCGATCTGCTTCGGCAGGCAGGCGGAAGGGTGGCGGAAATGTATACCAGAAAAATATCCGCCTTTGCGGCCAGGATGTATGCCCAGGTTGCGGAAGACGGGGCGGTCCTGCGTTTTGATACGGAGTACGATGCCCAGCTGACGGATATTTATAAAGGAAAAACGCGCGTAAGGAGTTTTAACCAGCTCTCGGGCGGGCAGAGGATGATTGCCGCCCTGTGTGTAAGAATAGCCATGCTGACCAGCTTTGCAGGGCTTCCCATTGCGTTTTTTGACGAACCGACAGAAAATATGGATGCGGAGAAAAAACAAAACCTGGCCCAGAATTTAAGAAGCAATCTGGGCGGATTTACACAAATATTTATCATCAGCCACGACGATGCTTTTGACCGGCTGACGGAAAATGTGATTTATTTGGAAGAAACCAGGGAGGGCACGGTATCAGCTGCTCTCTAAGGCTAGGAGGATAAGCGATTGAAACTGAAGAAGGTCATTTATTTGTGCGTTGCGGTTGCGCTTGCTACCTGTGTGGCCACGGCAACTTTTACGTATTACTATGTTACCGAAAAAAACAGCGGCGGCGAGGTGCGCCTGAGTGATGAAGATTACCAGGCCATCAAACAGTTTTTGGATGTAGGAGACCTGCAAACGCTGATTAATCAATATTACTATAAAAACGTAGATGAACAGACATTGGTAAATGGTGCGCTGAAAGGAATGGTCTCCGCGCTGGATGATCCGTATTCGGTATATTATACGGAAGACGAATATAAAGAATACAATGAAAAGAACGACGGCACTTTTGTGGGCATAGGGGCCCTGGTGTCAAAAGATGCGGATACAGGGTATCTCAAAGTGGTAAAGGTATACACCGGTTCACCTGCGGAGGAGCAGGGGCTCAAAGAACAGGATCTGATTGTTAAGATTGATAATGTGGACGTGCAGGGCGTCGGAGCGGACGAACTGGACGATTTGCTCAAAGGGCCGGTCGGATCAGCCGTCTCGCTGACTGTGCTGCCTGCGGAAACGGGCCAGGAAGTGACTATGGAAATTGTTCGTGCCGAGCTGCAAAACCAGTTTGTGTTCTATTCCATGCTGGACGACAATATTGCGCATGTGACGATTACCGAATTTCACGGGGATGTTTCAAAAACATTTGAAGCCGCGCTTCAGTTTGCGCAGGAACAAAATGCTAAAGGAATGGTCCTGGATCTCCGTAATGACCTGGGAGGGTCGGTAAAAGAATGTGTTGAAATAGCGGATATGATCCTTCCCGAAGGGCTGGTATGCTATACGCTGGACAAAGACGGAAACCGTGACGAATACACGGTGGACGATCAATACGACGAAATCCCCATTGTGGTTTTGGTCAACGGGGATACCGCATCCGCTTCCGAAATACTGGCAGGCGCCATACAGGATGACGAGCGAGGCGTGCTGGTTGGCACGCAAACCTACGGAAAAGGCGTAGTGCAGTCCATACTCGATATGCCTTATTCGGGCGGCGGCGTGAAGCTGACTTCCGCAGTGTATTATACGCCCGACGGAAGAAATATCAACGGTGTGGGGCTGACGCCTGATGAAGTTGTGGAACTCCCCGCGGAAGTAACAAGCGGGACGGTTTCTTTAACCCGTGAGACAGACACACAGCTTGCAAGAGCGATTGAAATATTAAACGAGCAACTGGGTATTACGGCTGAAGAGAGTGATGAATCCGCCGATACGCAGAGCGAAGAATAAAAAAAGCCTTTAATACTGGCCGGGTGCAAAGCGCATCCGGCCATTTTTTGCTATGAGGGCGATTTGTGCGCTTCCTTCTTTAAAGATTGTAACCCCCGTATTTTAAGCAAAAACAAAAGCGGCGGGATGCGGCAGAAAATATTGGTATATCAAAGGCAGATTGTGATAAACTAATGTTATAGAAAAATTGCCGCGAGGAGGAAGAACAAATGAGCAAGTACGCGCTTGGAATCGATTATGGTACGCTGTCCGGGAGAGCTTTGCTGGTGGATGTGGCCACTGGGAAAGAAGTAGCGGTAAGCGAATATGAATATCCGCACGGGGTGATGGCGGAACAGATGACCTGCGGCGTAAAGCTGCCCCCGGATTTTGCACTGCAGCATCCCAGGGATTATCTAAAAGTTTTGGAAATCTGCGTTCCGGATGTTATCCGGCAAAGCGGAGCAGATGCTTCGGATATTATAGGCGTAGGGGTGGATTTTACGGCCTGCACGATCCTGCCTGTACGGGCCGACGGAACGCCGGTATGTTTTTCTAAGGAGTACAAAAGCGTGCCCAATGCCTATGTAAAACTATGGAAACACCATGCGGCGCAGGATAAGGCAAACCTTTTGAATAAAATTGCAGAGGAGCGCAAAGAGAAGTGGCTTGCGCGTTACGGCGGAAAAATATCTTCCGAATGGATGTTTCCAAAAGTGTGGCAGATACTGGAAGAGTCGCCCGATATATATGATGAGGCGGACCGTTTTATAGAAGCGGCCGACTGGATCGTCTGGCAGCTTACGGGCCGTGAAACGCGAAATTCCTGTACGGCAGGCTACAAGGCAATATGGAATAAGCGGGAGGGGTATCCTTCTCCGGAATTTTTTGAAGCGCTGGATCCGCGAATGAAAAATATAGTGGAAGAAAAACTTGGGCCGGTCACACCGCTCGGCTCACGGGCAGGTGGCGTGAGCGCCGAAATGGCGGAGCTGACCGGCCTTGTACAGGGGACCAGCGTAGCGGTTGGAAATGTGGATGCGCATGTGTGCGTTCCGGCCGTGAAAATTGACGGACCCGGGAAGATGCTTGCCATTATAGGAACTTCGACTTGTCATATGATTCTTGGAAAAGAAGAAAAAAGTGTTCCCGGTATTTGCGGAGCGGTTGAAGACGGGATCCTGCCCGGCTATGTTGGCTATGAAGCGGGCCAGTCCTGTGTGGGCGATCATTTTGCATGGTTTGTAGACAATTGCGTCCCTGAAGAATATTTTAAAATGGCCAAAAGCGGCAACATGAGTATCCATGAATATTTACAGAAGCTGGCGTCAGAACTTCAGCCTGGGGAAAGCGGCCTTTTAGCCCTTGACTGGTGGAACGGGAACCGTTCGGTGCTGGTGGATGTGGACCTTACGGGAATGATGCTGGGCATGACGCTGCAGACGCGTCCGCAGGAAATGTACCGCGCCCTGGTGGAAGCCACCGCATTCGGCACCCGGAAAATCATTGAAAATTTTGAACAAAGCGGCGTTGCGGTGGATGAATTTTACGCCGCCGGCGGTATTGCCGAAAAAAGTCCGTTTATGATGCAGATATATGCGGATATCATTAAGAAGCCTATCCGGATATCGGGAAGCGCGCAAGGCCCCGCGCTGGGTGCGGCAATCTTTGGCGCAGTGGCGGCCGGTGCCGCAAAGGGCGGCTTTGACAATGTTTTTGAGGCGGCCCGCGTAATGGGAAAGCTTAAAGATGAGCAATATATCCCAAATAAAGAGAATGCAAAAATATATGATTTGCTGTATACAGAGTATGAAAAGCTTCACGATTACTTCGGCCGGGGAGAAAACAATGTGATGAAACGCTTAAAGGCCATCCGGAAAGGGAGAGAGAAGAATGCTTGAGGAACTGAAAAAAGAAGTGTATGAGGCCAATCTCCTGCTGGTGAAATACGGTTTGGTGGTGCTGACTTGGGGAAACGTTTCTGCACTGGATAAGAAAAGCGGCCTTTTTGTGATCAAACCTTCCGGTGTTTCTTATGATGCAATGCGTCCGGCCGATATGGTGATCGTAGACTTGGACGGTAAAATTGCCGAGGGAAGGTTAAGCCCTTCTTCGGATACGCCTACGCATATTGAGATATACAAAAATTTTGGGGATGTATGCGGAATTACCCATACGCACTCAAAATGGGCAACTATGTGGGCGCAGGCAAAGATGGGGATCCCGCCTCTTGGAACAACACATGCGGATTGTTTTTACGGCGAGGTGCCCTGCACGCGTGAACTTAAAAGAGATGAAATACAAAACGGCTATGAAACAAACACCGGAAAAGTGATTGTTGAAGCCTTTGCAAAAATAAACCCCATGGATGTTCCCGCCGCGCTGGTGGCTGCGCACGGGCCTTTCACATGGGGAAGGAGCGCGGCCCAATCGGTAGAAAATGCACTGGTTTTGGAGCAGGTGGCGCATATGGCATACGGGACGGCTGCGCTTGCAGGAAAGGCGGAGCCTATGGGACAAAACTTACTGGATAAGCATTTTTTACGTAAACATGGAAAAGGCGCATATTATGGACAGAATAAATAAAATTTATTATTGACATTTATTACTTATTGATATATAATATCTTTAAATAATAAATCATTGGTGATGATTGAGATGATTAAAAGGAACACAATGCAGAAAAAACTGGTTGAAGATGCCGTGAAATCTATACGGACGCATCCCACTGCGGAAGAGGTATATGAATATATTACCGCGCGTTATCCGGAAATCAGCCGTGCAACGGTTTACCGTAACTTGCGCCAGCTTTCGGATACGGGCAACATCCGCAGGATAGAAGTGCCCGGCGCGGCTGACCGCTATGACCTTAATACGGCCGAACATTATCACATACAGTGCAAGATTTGCGGGCGTTTTTCTGATATAGATCTTCCGTATATTCAGGGGATAGACGAGATGGTGGGAGATATGACAGATTACGATATGGAAAGCCACGATATTGTTTTTAAGGGTATTTGCCCGAAATGCAGGATAAAAAATTAGTTTTACATAAAAAATAATTATATAAAGGAGATGGATAACCATGGCAGAGTTAAAAGGATCTAAAACAGAGGCGAATATGCAGACAGCGTTTGCGGGGGAATCGCAGGCACGGAATAAATATACCTATTTTGCATCCGTCGCAAAGAAAGAAGGCTATGACCAGATAGCGGCGTTTTTTGAAGAAACCGCCGGGAACGAAAAAGAGCATGCAAAAATATGGTATAAACTTTTGAATGACGGCGTAGGGACCACCGAAGAAAATCTGGCGGCAGCCGCAGCCGGTGAGAACTACGAATGGACGGATATGTACAAGAATTTTGCCCAGACGGCCAGAGAAGAAGGATTTGACAAGATTGCTTCCTTGTTTGAAGGCGTGGCTAAAATTGAAAAGATGCATGAAGAGCGTTATAAGCAGCTTCTTGAAAACCTTAAATCCGGTGAAGTCTTTAAGCGTGAAGGAGAAAAAGCCTGGCATTGCAGGAATTGCGGACATGTCCATTATGGCCCGAAAGCGCCCGAGGTCTGCCCGGTATGTAACCATCCCAAAGCTTATTTTGAGTTGATAGCGACAAATTACTGATGCTGTATACTAGCCGTCCGCTATTGATTTTTTCCTGATATTAGGATAAAAAGCCCCGAAACAAAAAAACTTTCGGGGCTTTTTTAAACTTTACGCACGCACGCGGCGGGATGCTTGAAAATATTTTTAATTTAAAATATGATATACTTACATTGCCCGGCGGTTTTGCGGGCACGGAGAGGGTTTATGAACACGAAAAGCAATGAAGTACTTAAACGCTTGTCTGCGGAATATGCGGACACGCGTTCCGCGCTTGAGTATAAAAACGCATATGAACTGTTGATTGCAACCATTTTGGCTGCGCAGTGTACGGATAAGCGCGTGAATATTATTACCAAAGATCTTTTTGCGCATTATCCAGACGCACACGCGCTTGCAAAAGGAGATGTTCAAGAGATCGAAGAAATCATCAGGACCTGCGGGCTTTATAAGGCAAAAGCAAAAAATCTGCATGCCTGCGCACAAAGGCTGGTAGACGAATACGGTGGAAACGTGCCCTCCAGCATGGAAGAACTGATTACGCTGGCGGGCGTAGGACGAAAAACGGCCAGCGTAGTGCTTGCCTATGCTTTTGGTATTCCGGCGATGGCGGTGGATACCCATGTGGGCCGGGTGGCAAACAGAATGGGTCTTGCAAATTCCAAAAATCCTGCTATTATAGAAAAGCAACTGTGCAGCCTGATCCCGCGAGAAGATTGGGCAGACGCGCATCATTGGCTGATATGGCACGGCAGGCGGATCTGTCACGCGCAGCGGCCTGATTGCGCGCACTGTGTTGTGGCCGATTTATGCCCTAGCGCTTTTGATGTGCCGGTGCAGAAGAGAAAAGGATAGACATGATTGTAGATAAGGTAAAAATCACCATTAAGGCCGGAGACGGCGGAGACGGAGCGGTCTCTTTTCACCGGGAAAAATATGTGGCGGCGGGCGGCCCGGACGGCGGAGACGGCGGACGGGGCGGAAATGTGATCTTTGTTGCGGATAAAAATATGCGCACGCTGATGGATTTCCGTTTTAAAAGAAAATATGCCGCCGGGCGCGGGGAAAACGGTGGCAGAAGCAATATGCACGGTAAGAACGGAACGGATTTGGAAGTCCACGTACCGGCAGGAACCGTAGTGGTGGACGGAGAAACCGGAAGAATCGCGGCGGATATTCGTGACGGAGACAGAAAAATCATTCTGAAAGGCGGAAAAGGCGGCCTTGGAAATGCGCGTTTCGCAAACGCGGTACGCCAGACGCCGCGTTTTGCAACGCCCGGCCGAAAAACAAAAATGCATACGGTATGGCTGGAACTCAAGTCGATTGCGGATGTGGGGCTGGTTGGGTTTCCGAATGTAGGCAAGTCCACCCTGCTTTCCCAAATGACTTCCGCCCGGCCTAAAATTGATAATTATCATTTTACGACTCTGGCGCCCAATCTGGGCGTTGCGCGTGCGGGAGAAGCCGATTTTGTTATGGCGGATATTCCCGGCCTGATTGAAGGCGCACATACCGGCGTGGGACTGGGACATGATTTTTTGCGTCATATTGAGCGTACGCGTATGATTGTGCATGTTTTGGATATTTCAGGCAGCGAGGGGCGGGACCCGCTGGAAGATTACCAAAAAATCAGGGACGAGCTTCTGCATTACAGCCCTGCGCTTGCAAAGTTGCCCGAGCTGATTGCCGCAAATAAAACGGATGTTACCGGGGCGGAAGACTGGCTTGCGCTGTTAAAAGAAGCCTATCCTAACAAGGAAATATACGCCGTATCGGCTGCGACCGGGCAGGGCGTCTCTGCGTTGAAATATGCGATAGCGGACGTGCTCAAAACATTGCCGCCCGCTCAGGTTTTTGAAGAGGAAGGCGTGACCGAAGAATGGGAAATGGACGAAGAAACGCTGACAATGGAGATTACGCGTGATGAAGACGGTATTTTAAGTGTAAGCGGCTCTTTGATTGAAGACATATTTGCGCGCATTGATCCGAACGACTTTGAATCGATGCGGCATTTTCATAAACTTATGGAAGATATGGGCGTGATCCGCGCACTGAAGGAACGCGGCGCAAAAGACGGGGATACCGTTCGTTTGGGCGGCGAAGAATTTGATTTTATAGAATAGATGGAGAAAAGAATGAAAGAAGAAAAAATAACAAGCAAACAAAGGGCAAGCCTGCGTGCAATGGCGCAGTCCATGGAGCCTGTTGTGTATATTGGCAAAGACGGGATCACGAAAAATCTTGCAGCACAGGTTAAAGACGTTCTTGAGGCGCGTGAACTGATCAAGTGTTCGGTGCAGCAGAATTGCGAAATGGACGCGCGCGAGGCCTGTGATACGCTGTGCCGCCTGACCGGCGCGCAGGGCGTTTCCGTATTGGGCAGAAAATTTGTACTTTATAAGCGTTCACCCGAAAACCAGAAGATATTTTTATAAACCTTTTATGCAAAAGGCAAAAGAATTATATAGACCCCCAAAAGGGCTGCAGCAAATTTTTTTTGCTACAGCCCTTTGGTTATGTAGGATAAATTATACTTAAAATCTTCTACCGACTTGGACCCGATTTAAGCATTTTCTTCAACCCATTGACTGATAGTTTCTGAAATTGTGTTTGTACTTTTGGCTATAATATATACATTTTGCAGGGAATCCAATTCCTCGCTGGTCATTTCATGATCTCTTGTTTTATCATCTTCTCCTGTAAAACGTATAATCGGGGCTTCTGCATTTAGTATCATTTCTGCGTCTTCCAAGTCAAAAGAGGTGTCTGCTTCTTCCAAAATAGTGCCTCCGTTGATAACGTCTCTTACAACATCAAAGTAATCAAATGAATCAGAGATATACTCGTCATCAGCCACCTTTATTTTTATATTCTCAAAGAAAAGCCAATCGTCCTGTTTGAAGCCTACTGTGGCTGGCACATCATATACATGATGACCTCCCCCGACATACGGGACGAAATTGACACTGGAGCTTATGGAGTCTACTCCGCCGTATAAAACAACATCGTCTTCAAATTCATCCGTTACAATCGTACAATTTGGTATCACGGCATTTGCTTCTTCAGCCGCTTGCTTGATTGCGTAAACGGTATCTGATTCGGCTGGAGAATTTTCTGCAATATACGCATCGGCCAGGGCAATAATTTCATCAAACTTAAAATCATTGCTCAATGTGTATAGTTGGGTGCGTACTTCTTCATTTTTTATAAAGTCATTTTCGGGCACATATTCATAAATACTTTCTTTAATAGACGGGAAAGTGGCCGTAAGACGTCTTTCGCCGGAATCCGGTTCAAATGTAGAAAATACATAAAAGCCGTCATCAACAAAAATGCCGACACCGACGGTTCTGTAGTTTTCTCCATCAATATCATAGTCGTATTCAAATTTCATTGCAGGTAAATTCTCTATTTCTACATCAAGGTCCGATGTTAGATTTGAAGCACTCTCATTTCCTTCAATACCGGCAATAAATTCTTCTTTATATGCCAATAATGCAGCATCATCCGACAAATCGTCAAAATCTATATCATAATAGGATACCTGAAATAAACCATCGCTGTTATTATCTGAAATATAGTAACGCGTACTGTCCGTATCTTCTTCCGCCCGGAAAGAAGATGAAATTCCATATACGAACTGGCCCAATCTTTCTTCTGCGTCCAACACATAAGGTTCCGGTTCGGCGGTGCCGTCCGCATTTGCCTCATCATCCTGTGCCGACCCGGCGGAAGCGGATTCTGTTGATTGGGTATCCGCTGCCGATTCTTCTGCCGGCTGATTACCGCATCCTGCAAAAATTGCACATGAAAGAGCGGCACATAATATGAATATCACTACTTTTTTCAATGATTCTTCCTCCTTTGTGATAATATTGCTATTATAGCATAAAATTAGCAAAAGAGTCATAAATAATGGAATAATTGCATTATTTTACACTAAAAAATATCAATTAAAGGGGCTGTTTTTTAGACAGCCCCTTTAATTGATATGGAAAAAAGTCAAACCAGCAAAAGTAGTTCCCGGAGGATTTTGCAGGCAGCGGCGGTAGAAGCGCCACCCGGATCCTGAGGGGGAGAAAGTTCGCAGACATCCAGGCCGACAATGTTTAGCGGTTTTAAAAGGAAAAGGGCGCTAAGAAGTTCTTTAAACGAAACGCCGCCCGGTTCGGGTGTGCCCGTCCCCGGGAAGACAGATGTGTCCAAAATATCAAGGTCCAGTGAAAGATAAACGGGTTTGCCGGTAAGCGCATGGACGGCGTCCTTGAGGCCGGTGAAATCAAAAGGCGTAAGAAAGGTGTGCTTTTTTGCCCATTCAAATTCATGTTTTTCGCCCGACCGGATGCCGAACTGCCAGATGCGGCCGTCTCCGGCAATGTCCCAGATGCGCCGCATGACGGTTGCGTGTGAAAGAGATTCGCCAAGGTAATCGTCCCTAAGATCGGTATGTGCGTCAAAATGCAGGACGCAGACCTCCGGGTATTTTTCATGTACGGCGCGAAAAGCGCCCAGGGTCACGAGGTGTTCTCCGCCTATCATGCAGGGGGTTTTCCCGTCCGCAAGGACCTTGCCGGAAAATTGGTGGACAGCGTCCAGTACTTTTTTACTGTTGCCAAAGGGAAGTTCCAAATCACCTGCATCGATCACAAGCGCGGCGGAAAGGTCTTTGTCCTGGTAAGGGCTGTATGTTTCAAGGCCCCAGGAATCCGTCCGCATAGCGGAAGGCGCAAAGCGGGAACCCGGGCGGAAAGATGCCGTTCCATCAAAAGGCGCGCCGAAAAGCACGGTTTTTGCTTCACGGTACGGTTTGTCGCAGCCAATAAAATAGGAAGAACTATTTTCCATTTTGATCCTCCAAAAGTTTTTTTACATAATTCGGCAGAGCAAAACAGCCTCTGTGCAGGTCTGTGTTGTAATATTTGGTCTCAAGGCCGAGGGCGTTCCATTCCTGTGCATGCAGGTCCGTAAGCGGATGATATTTTTTTGACGCAAAGCCGAACAGCCAGTGCCCCGACGGATACGTGGGGATATGCGCCTGGTAAACGTTGCAAACCGGGAAAAAGGCACGGATCTTTTGATGCGCGGATTGCATGGATTTGGCATAATAGTCATAGTAAGGCGACTCGTGCTGGTTAACCAAAATCCCGTCTTCACGCAGTGCCTTATGGCAATTGCCGTAAAATTCTTTTGTAAAAAGGCCTTCGCCGGGACCAAACGGATCGGTGGAATCTACAATAATAAGGTCGTATTCCGAAACCCTGGAGCGCACAAAGCGCAGCCCGTCTTCAAAATGGAGATGAACACGGGAATCGGTAAGGCATCCCGCCGTATTCGGAAGATATTCCATGCAAACATCCACGACCATCTTATCGATTTCAACAAGGTCGATGTGCGCAACGGAGGGATAACGGGTAAGTTCGCGGACAGTTCCGCCGTCGCCTGCGCCGATGACCAGCACATTTTTGATAGCGGGATTGACCGCCATAGGCACATGGACGATCATATCATGATAAATAAATTCGTCTTTTTCAGTAAGCATAATGAGGCCGTCCAGTGTTAGAAAACGGCCGAATTCAGGAGAATCAAAGATGTCTATTTGCTGGAATTCACTTTGCATGCTTAAAAGTTGTTTTTGTATCTTAATAGAAAAGCGTACGTTATCCGTATGCTGTTCGGTATACCAAAGTTCCATTTTTTATGCCTCCAATACTTTTATATTCTCTATTTTAAGATCTTCTGTTCCGGTAAGGAAAGACCCCTTTGCTTTGGCGTAAGCGATATAGCGCAGGATTTCCCCGGTGATACGCTCGCCGGGGGCAAGAATGGGAATGCCGGGCGGATAGGCCATTACAAATTCTCCGCAGATCCTGTTTTCAGACTTTGCGATCGGAAGGGAGACCTGCGCCGCATAAAAAGCCTGTTTGGGCGGAAGTTCTACTAACGGCGGGATATATTCGTGGTCAAACATGCCGGACGGGTCTTTTGCGTACAGGCGTTTGATTTCGGAAAGGGAGGAGACCAGACGCTCTATTTCCAGCGCACGGTCACCAACCGAAATAATAGCTAAAAAGTTGCCGATATCCCCAAATTCTATCTGTATGCCGTAATCATCTCTTAAAATGTCGTATACTTCAATCCCCGCCAGTCCCAAATCCAGCGTATGAACGGAGAGTTTGGTGGCGTCAAAATCAAAAATGGTATCGCCGTTTTTCAGTTCCCTGGAAAAAGCGTAATATCCGCCTATTTTATTGATTTCGCTTCTTGCATACTCGGCAAGAGAGGCTGCGCGCGCAAAGATTTCTTTGCCCCTCAGCGCAAGATTGCGCCGGGAAATGTCAAGGGAAGCCATCAAAAGGTAAGAACCGCTGGTGGTTTGCGTCAGATTGATGATTTGGCGGACATGATCCGGATTCACAGAGGGGCCTAAAAGCAAAAGAGAGCTTTGCGTGAGAGAACCGCCTGTTTTGTGCATGCTGACCGAAGCCATGTCGCAGCCCGCACGCATGGCGGGCAGAGGCATGTTTTCTCCAAAATAAAAATGTGTGCCGTGCGCTTCGTCCGCAAGAACAAGCATACCGGCCCGGTGCGCTATCTGCGTGATTTCTTCAATGTCCGAACAGATGCCGTAATAAGTCGGGTTATTCACAAAGACCGCTTTTGCATCAGGGTTTTCACAAATGGTACGTTCTACGTCAGCCACCGACATTCCAAGGGGAGTCCCCAGACGTTTGTCGAGGCCGGGGTTTACGTACACCGGCCGTGCGCCTGAAAGGATAAGTGCGCCTATTACGCTCCTGTGTACGTTTCTCGGCAGGATGATCTTATCGCCCTCCCGGACGCTGCTCATAACCATGGCCTGTACGGCTGAAGAAGTACCGCCTACCATGAAAAAAGCATGGGAAGCGCAAAAAGCCCCGGCCGCAAGCCCGGCCGCATCGCGGATCACGCCCACGGGGTGGCACAGGTTGTCCAAAGGCTTCATGGAATTTACGTCTACACTCAGAGCTTGCCGGCCCAGGAAATCCGTCAGTTCCGGGTTGCCCCGTCCCTGTTTGTGCCCCGGTACGTCAAAAGGCACAATGCGTTTCTGCCTGTATTCCAGCAAGGCTTCATAGATCGGCGCATTTGACTGGGATAGGCGGTCCATGATTTCTCCTTTTGTCATCCGTAGATATTACTGCCGCTGAAGATTTCAATCATTTCTTTGCGGAGGCTGTTGGTGACCAGCAGCCTTTGCTTGGGCGGCAGTTCGTATGCATCTGAATTGAACAGATAGTTTTGTAATTCGATCTCTTTGATGAGCATCTTGGTGTGGAACATGTTTTCCTGATATACGTTTACGTCAATCGCGTCGTATTTTTTTAAAGTTTCTTTTTTAATAAAATCCTGTATGGAGGATATTTTATGATCCATAAACAGTTTTTTGCCGTCTTTATCGCGGGTAAAGCCGCGAACACGGTAGTCAATGGTGATGATATCCGAATCAAAACTGCCGATCAGGTAATTTAAAGCCTTCAGGGGCGATATCTGGCCGCAGGTAGATACGTCGATATCCACACGAAAAGTAGCAATGGAATTATCCGGATGGTATTCCGGATACGTGTGAACGGACACGTGGCTTTTGTCAAGATGCGCAAGAATAGTGTCCCGGGATTGCATAAGGTCGCCTTTGTTGCAGGATTGGTCGATTTTGGTGGACTGGATCAATTCTTCCGAAATCAGAATAGTAACACTGGCCCCCTGCGGATCATAGTCCTGCTTGGAAATGTTCAGTACATGAGCCTGAATCGTTTTTGTAACGTCGCACAATATTTTGGTCAAACGCTCTGAGTTATACTGTTCATCTATATATTCTATATAATCTTTTTGCTCGCGCTCACTTTTTGCATAGCACACATCGTAGATGTTAAAACTAAGTGACTTTGTGAGGTTGTTAAAGCCGTACAATTCTAGCTTTTTTGCCAACCCTATCTTCACGACCTTTCTATACTTTATTTAATCAACATACAGGGTATATCAAATTGATGCGAATGTCAATGAAGAATTCCGCTTTTTGGGCGTTTGTATACATATTATAGTCGCGTTACAGCCGCAAGCGTTTTTAAAAGACGATAAACGTTTCTTTGCGGGCGGATTAAAACCGCGCGGAGCAAACAAATATTGTTTGACAAGCGAAGGGGGACTCGGGTAGAATTATTAGGATGTGATGGAACTTTTTAAGGGCGGCTGCAGCTAAGAAACAAGCTTTTACAGAGCCTGCCGGAAAGGGCCAGGGCCTTCCGGGGCGATGTGCGGGACTTCTGAAAAAACCGACAGCTTTTCAGGGGTCGGGTTTAAAGCAGTTGATTGCCGAATAATGATGATCCGCCTATGCTGTTTGCATATGATGGGCGGATTTTTTAGTGGATATTTTCAAAATTGATGATTTAAGAGGTTTTTGCGGATGAGCGGACAGCTTTTGATTGGGAATCAGATGATGGCAAAAGGCGCGGTTGCAGCCGGTGTCCGGGTGGTATCCGGCTATCCGGGGACGCCTTCTACCGAAGTGCTTGAGACGGTCTCTGAGCTGAATGGCGGCGATATATATGTTGAATGGTCCGTCAACGAAAAAGTGGCAATGGAAGTGGCTGCGGGCGCGAGCATGTGCGGCGCACGGACGCTGGTGACTATGAAACAGGTGGGACTGAACGTTGCGGCCGATCCGCTGATGTGCATGGCTTATCTGGGTGTTAAAGGCGGCATGGTGGTATTGGTTGCGGACGACCCGGGGCCGATATCCTCGCAGACGGAGCAGGACACCCGGCGGTTTGCGGAACATGCAAATTTGCCTGTGCTGGATCCTTCCACACCGGGCGAGGCCTATGAAATGATGAAATATGCCTTTGATCTGTCTGAGCGGACCGCGCTCCCGGTTATTTTGCGCCCAACCACCCGAATCTGTCATTCGACGGAGGCGTTTTCCGTGGAAGAGATGCGAAAGAAAACGCAGGCCGAAGGATTTATAAAAGATCCGAAATGGGTGATTTTTCCTGCGCTTTCGTATAAAAACCATATCGCACTGGAAGAAAAACAGCGCGCAATTGCGCAGATTTTTGATAAAAGCCCGTTCAATGCTTTATGGGGTGAAGGAGAGCTCGGTGTAGCTGCGGGCGGCATGGCCTATAGCTATTTAAAAGAGGTTTTGGGTGATATGGATATCCGCGTGAAGGTCTTAAAACTGGGTGCGGTATACCCTTTCCCGCAAGGATTGGCGCTTTCTTTTTTGGAAGGTGTAAAGAAGGTACTGGTGCTTGAAGAACTGGATGACGTGATTGAGCAAAAGTTACTGGAAGTGGCAGGGAAAAATCATCTGGATGTTGAAATACTGGGCAAGAGAACGAATCATGCGCCGGTAGCGGGTGAGTACAGTTATGAAAAAACGCAGCGTGCGTTGCGCGCAGTGTTTGGAAGAAGCGAGCCGGCCGGACAGGAGATAGCGTCCTGTGCCGATCTGCCCGTCCGCCCTCCGGTACTCTGCGCCGGATGTTCCCACCGGGCCGCTTTTTATGCGGTGAAAAAAGCAATGAGAGGGAAAGACGCTGTTTTCACAGGAGATATCGGCTGTTATACACTGGGCAATGCGGCTCCCCTTAATATGGTGGATACCTGTCTGTGCATGGGGGCGAGCGTAACGGTGGCCCAGGGAATGCAGAATGCAAAAAATGAAGCCAAACATATTGCCTTTATAGGAGATTCAACCTTCTTTCATTCCGGGATTACCGGCCTTGTAAACGCCGTATATAATCAGACGGATATAACGATAGCGGTGCTGAACAATTCTACCACCGCCATGACCGGGCATCAACCCCATCCGGGTACGGGAGAAACCATGATGCGTGAGGTTTCACATGCGGTTGATATTGCAAAGCTGGCCGAAGCCTGCGGTGCGGCGTATGTCAGGAGGCTCAACCCGTTTGATACGGAATCTGCGGTAGATGCAGTCAAAAAAGCTGTGGATACGGCCGGCCCATCCGTCCTGGTGTTTGATTCGGACTGCGCGGCCCGGATGAAACCGAAAGCCTATGCGGTAATAGGCGGGGATTGCAGCGGGTGCAAAAAGTGTATCCGCGAAATTGGATGTCCGGCAATATCGGTCAGGAAGGGGAAAATCCAGATCGCTCGGTCGCTTTGCATGGGATGCGCGCTTTGCGTGGGGACCTGCCCGCAAAAAGCAATCCGCCTGGAGGTGCGAAAATGAATTTTGATGTTTTAATTGCCGGTGTTGGAGGCCAGGGAACGGTGCTTGCTTCCAAAATACTTGGAAAAGCGGCGGCAGATAAAGGACTGTGTGTGCGTACGGGAGAGACCATTGGTATGGCGCAGCGCGGGGGAAGTGTGGTGAGCCATGTGCGGATTGACAGCGAAGATAAAAGCCCGCTGATCCCGGTGGGACGCGCGGATGTTCTGATTGCCTTTGAACCCTCCGAGGCGGCCCGCCATTTATGCCGTCTCAAAAAAGGCGGAAAGTGTCTGGTGAACACCCGCCCGATGCCGCCCGTCACCTCTTCCATATTGGAAGAGACATATGATGAAAATAAGATCATTGAATATATTTCCATGAATTCTGAAGCCTGTTTTGTGGATGGCAGCGGCACGGCCGAAGATGCCGGAAGCATTAAAACGCTGAATGTGGTTATGCTGGCCGCGGCTTCCCGGATGGGCATGTTGCCTTTTGATATGGGAGAGATCCGTAGGGCAATGGAAACATTGCTCCCACAAAAAGTTTTAAAAATGAACGAAAAGGCTTTTGACGCCGGAATAAATTTGGCTTGCGAGGTGTAAGAAAAAACTTGAGAGAAGAAGCGTTTAAACTGTTCAAAGACCAGTTGGTGCGGACAGGCAAAAGTAAATTTTACAGCAGGCGGTATAAGGAATGGGGCCTTGAACCGGGAGATATCAAAACGCCTCAGGATATCAGGAAAATTCCGTTTACCGACAAGACTGATCTCAGAGATGCGTACCCATTAGGCATACAGGCCGCGCCTGATGAGCAGATTGTGCGTATACATTCCTCTTCGGGAACGACCGGCCAGCCGGTCATTATCCCATACACACAGAAGGATGTGAACGACTGGGCAATCATGATGAAACGCTGTTATGAGTTTGCCGGGCTGTCGGAAAAGGACCGGATACAGATCACTCCGGGATATGGGCTTTGGACAGCGGGGATCGGATTTCAGGCCGGATGTGAACTGCTGGGGGCCATGGCGGTCCCGATGGGACCGGGAAACACCGAAAAGCAGCTCAAAATGATGATGGATTTAAAATCCACTGCGATTACGGCAACATCTTCATATGCGCTCCTGCTGGCGGAAACAGTTCAGCAAAGAGGGCTTTTAGACAAGATATATTTGCGAAAAGGCGTTATCGGTTCGGAGCACTGGGGAGAAAAGATGCGGCGCCGCATCTGTGAGGGTCTTGGGATAGACGTTCACGACATTTATGGATTGACGGAAGTATATGGGCCGGGAATTTCCATCGACTGCAAGATGCACAGCGGGCTGCATTATTTTGATGATTATCTGTATTTTGAGATCATTGATCCGGTGACGGGAGAAAACCTTCCGGAAGGTGAGCTGGGCGAACTGGTGATCACAACGCTTCAAAAGGAGGGCGGACCGCTGATCCGGTACCGTACCCATGACCTGACACGCCTGCTGCCGGGCACATGCGCCTGCGGAAGCCCGTATCCACGGCATGACCGCATTCAGGGCCGGACGGATGATATGGTGAAGGTAAAAGGCGTAAATATTTATCCCGCTCAAATAGACGGCGTACTGCGCAAAATCGACGGGGTAAGCAGTGAATATTTAATTGAGATCAACCATTTTGAAGGGAAAGACGAGATAGAGCTTTCCATGGAGGTGGAAAACGGGATGGACTTCACCGCTATAGAAGAAGAAGTCTTTAATCAGGTTCGGCGCGCTATGGGCCTGCGCATACGGGTGCGCGCTTTCGCCATGGGCGTTTTGCCCCGAAGCGAAAAGAAAACAAAGCGGATACATGATAACAGGCAGGAATAAGAATATAGATGGTTTTGAAAACGGCGGCGCCCAAAAGGGCGCGTGAGGATAAAGAGAGGAGCGGAATTTAAATGAGCGTAACACTCAGACTGATGGAATTGGACCTTTCGGTCTGTCAATTAAGCGATGTGCGCCATGCAAATCTGGACAGGGGCTTTTTTACGCTGTCGGTTACAGGACGGGAGATTTCTTTGGTCTGTGAAACCAGGCATGTCCCTGCAACTGCGCTGCAAAGCGAAAAAGGCTTTCGGGCTTTTGAAGTGATGGGGCAGCTTGATTTTGCTCTGGTCGGGATCATTGCGGGGATCACGGCGGCGCTTTCCAAGGCAAGGGTGGGCGTTTTTGTGGTTTCAACGTTTGATACCGACTATATTCTGGTACGGGACCGCAAGCTGGAAATGGCCATTGATGCTTTGGTAGGCGCGGGGTATTGCGTGGTTCAGTGAAAAACAAAGGAGAGTCACATGAAAATAGAAACAAAATGCATCCAGGAAGGATATAAACCGGAGAACGGACAGCCAAGGGTCCTGCCGATATTTCAGAGCACGACATACAAATACGATTCGGCTGAGCAGGTGGGCAGGCTTTTTGACCTTGAGGAAACAGGACACTTTTATTCAAGATTATCCAACCCGACGGTTGAAGCCGTGGAGAAAAAGATTGCCGCACTGGAAGGCGGTGTAGGTGCGCTGTGCACAATTTCCGGACAGGCGGCAACCATGTTGTCCGTACTGAACATATTAAGTGCGGGCGATCATCTGGTAAGCGCGGCAAGCGTTTACGGCGGTACGGTCAATCTGTTCGGCGTAACTTTACAACGGCTGGGCATAGAGGTGACTTTTGTGGACCAGCAGGATGAGGCGGCTGTAAGGAAGGCTTTCAGAAAAAACACAAAAGCCCTGTTTGGAGAAACCATTGCAAATCCGGCACTGACGGTGCTGGATATCGAAAAGATGGCGAAAATCGCTCATGAAAACGGCGTGCCCCTGATTGTGGACAATACTTTTGCAACCCCTGTTCTGTGCAGGCCTATAGAGTTTGGCGCGGACATTGTGACGCATTCTACTTCCAAGTATATGGACGGGCATGCGGTGCAGCTGGGCGGCGTGATTGTAGACAGCGGAAAATTTGACTGGACAAACGGGAAATTCTCCGGCCTTACCGAGCCGGATGAATCTTATCACGGCGTGTCTTATACAAAAACTTTTGGAAGCGCAGCCTATTTGAGCAAGGCGCGTCTGCAGCTTGTACGTGATATGGGAGTATATCCTCCGGCTACGGCGGCCTTTCTTTTGAATTTGGGTTTGGAGACGCTGGCACTGCGGATGAAGCGGCATTCTGAAAATGCACTGCGTACGGCGGAGTTTCTTTTGACAAGTGAAAAGATAGCCTTTGTAAATTATCCGGGATTGCCCGGGAATCCTTATTATGATCTTGCAAAAAAATATGTGCCGGGCGGAAGCAGCGGTGTGGTTTCCTTTGAAGTGAAGGGCGGAAGAAGCGCGGCCATGCGCTTTTTGAACAGCCTGAAGCTGGCGGCCATTGTGGTTCACGTAGCCGACGCGCGGACAAGCGTTCTGCATCCGGCAAGCTCCACCCACCGGCAATTGACGGATGAACAACTGGCCGCGGGCGGTATTACGCCCGGACTTGTCAGAATGTCTGTTGGTATTGAGAATATTGATGATATAATAGAAGACTTAAAGCAGGCGCTTTTAAATGTATAACCGCCTTTCTTGCAAAAAATTCTGGTTTAGGAGAAAAAAGGATGGACACAAGCGTATTATTTAAGGGCTTTGCAAATTTCGGATGGGAAAGCGCAGTGATGATTGGGATCGGGATTGTCCTGATTGTGCTGGCCATTGTGAAAAAATACGAGCCCATGCTCCTTTTGCCCATTGGATTCGGCTGTATCCTGGTGAACCTTCCTTTGGCCACCGTGTTGCAGAATTCTATGGGAGAGCCTCAGTTTTTGCAGATACTGCAGAATATTGGGATCGCGACCGAACTGTTCCCGCTTCTTATATTTATTGCAATCGGCGCAATGATAGATTTTTCGCCCCTTTTAAGAAAGCCGGTTATGATTTTTTACGGCGCAGCGGCCCAGTTTGGGATATTTGCCGCAATGATGCTGGCGGTTTTATGTTCCATGTATCTGATCCCGGGCGTATTTGACCTAAAAGAGGCGGCGGCAATCGGTATTATCGGTGCGGCGGACGGGCCTACTACCATATTTGTCGGGAATTTGTTTGCTCCCAAATATATAGGTGCGCTTTCGGTAGCGGCGTATTCGTATATGGCGCTGGTACCCATTATTCAACCGCCGGTGATTCGTGCGTTGACCACCAAGGAGGAAAGAAGGATCCGGATGGATCTGGGAAAAGACGAGAAGATCAAAAAACCGGTCTTGATTGCTCTTCCGATTATTGTGACCCTTGTTACCGGGTTGGTGGCGCCGGACGGTGTTCCGCTGGTAGGGGCGCTGATGTTCGGAAATCTTATACGGGAGTCCGGCGTTCTGGAACGGCTGACCAAGTCGGCCCAAAACGAACTGGCCAACCTGGTGACCCTTCTTTTAGGGATTACGATCGGTTCTACAATGATTGCAAGTACGTTCCTTCAATGGGATACACTGCTGATACTGGGCATAGGATTTTTGGCTTTTGTGTTTGACACTGCGGGCGGCGTCCTTTTTGCTAAATTTATCAATCTGTTTTTAAAGAAAAAGGTGAATCCGATGATCGGCGCGGCCGGCATATCTGCTTTTCCCATGTCTGCACGTATTGTACAGAAGATGGCGCAGAAAGAGGACCCGTCCAACTTTATTTTGATGCCTGCGATCGGGGCAAACGTATCCGGGCAGATCGGATCGGTCATTGCGGGAGCGGTTTTGATTTCTATGCTGATGGGTTGATCCTTTTGCGGATTACCTGGAAAATCTGAAAGGAGAGATGTTTGTATGTTGATGGATGCTTTAAGACTGATGGGCGTAGGCATAGGTACTGTTTTTATTGTGCTGGCTGTATTTTTTGTGATCATCAGGGTCCTGATGAAAATCTTCCCTCCGGAAAATAAGGAAAAGGGAAAAGAGTAGCCTTTAAAAAGCGCAGAAGAAAAGCCTTTTTGGCTGCAGGATGTCTTGAAATTTAAAATAAAGCATGCTATACTCCAATAGGCTAAAACGCATGCTTGCGGATATTTACGCAAAATTTGCTGTCATTAAAGGAGGTTACCTAAAGCTGTATGAATATAAAACCGTATATTCGGGAAGTGCCCGACTGGCCGGTAAAAGGTGTAAGTTTTAAAGATATTACCACTTTGCTGGAGGATCATGATCTTTTAAAATATGTGGTGGATGCCATGATTGAACCGTTCAGCGACATGCATATCGATAAGATTGTAGCCATCGATGCCCGCGGCTTTTTGCTGGGAACACCCATGGCTTATAATATTGGTTGCGGCGTGAGTCTGGTGCGCAAAGAAGGAAAATTGCCTTATAAGACAATCAAGGAAACCTATGAAAAAGAATACGGGGTAGATGTTCTTACTATGCATGAAGACACCATAAAAAAAGGTGAGAATGTTTTGATTGTGGATGATCTGTTGGCAACCGGCGGTACGGTAGAGGCGGCGGTACGAATGGTAGAGCGCCTGGGCGGAAATGTTGTAGGCGCAAGTTTTATTGTGGACCTGCCTTTTTTGGGCGGCAGTGAAAAGTTGTCAAAATACAAATTGCATTATTTGGTGAGTTACGATGGAGAATAATATGAAGATAGGAATTATTGGCGGAAGCGGCCTTGATGATCCGAATATTATAAAAGACCCCAAATTGGTTGATATGGATACGCCGTACGGACAGCCTTCTGACAAGCTGGTGTGCGGAACCATCGGGGGGACGGAAGTGGCCGTTTTGGCCCGCCATTCCAAAGAGCATAGCATATCGCCAACCCGGGTGCCTTACCGGGCAAACATATGGGCGCTCAAAGAGGCCGGCTGCACGCATATTCTTGCAACAACAGCCTGCGGTTCTCTGAAAGCGGAGATGGAGCCCGGCGACCTGGTCTTCTTGGACCAGTTTATTGACTGGACAAAGCTTCGGACGCTGACATATTTTGAGGAAGAAGTAGTCCATACGGCTATGGCCGAGCCTTTTGACGCAGACTTGCGGAAAAAGTGCATTGAAACGGCACGGGAACTTGGGTTTAAGCACCATGAGCAGGGGACCATGGTTACCATTGAAGGACCGCGGTTTTCTACAAAAGCCGAATCAAAAATGTTTCAGTTGTTGGGTGCGGAGCTGATCAATATGTCCACAGTGCCCGAGGTATCTTTGGCCAACGAACTGAAGATCCCTTATCAGTCTATTGCTATGGTGACGGATTATGATTGCTGGAAGGATGATGAAGAATCCGTATCTTTTGAATTGGTTATGCAGCGAATGGCGGAGAATTCCGAAAAAGTTAAAAAACTGCTGATCCGGATGGCCGAAAAAGCAGTTTGAATATGCGAAACAGTGAAAAAAGAGAGCGAATGCTCTCTTTTTTATGTTTGTTTAGAAAAGATCCATAAAATCAAATGTTGCAAAGTAATCCGCGGGCGTTTCTGCGCGACGGATCATTTGTACGCTGCCGTCTTCTTTTAAAAGGAGTTCGGCCGAACGAAGCTTGCCGTTATAGTTATAGCCCATGGAAAAGCCGTGAGCGCCGGTATCGTGGATGACGACAAGATCCCCTATATCTGTTTTGGGAAGCTTGCGGTTTACGGCGAATTTATCATTGTTTTCACACAGGCCGCCGGTCACGTCGTATGTATGTTTGGCGGGTTCGTCTTCCTTGCCTGCAACTGTGATGTGGTGGTAGGCGCCGTACATGGCCGGCCGCATAAGATTGGCCGCACAGGCGTCCAGGCCAAGGTAGTCCTTGTACGTGTTTTTTTCATGGATGACACGGGAAACCAGCGCGCCGTAGGGGCCAAGCATATAGCGCCCGAGCTCCGTATAGATTGCAACGTCGCCCATTCCTTCTGGCACCAGCACTTTTTCAAATTCTTTTTGCACACCCGCGCCGATTTTGGCGATATCCGCCTTTTTTTGGCCGGGAAGATATGGGATGCCGATGCCGCCGGAAAGGTTGATGAAGGAGACGGCAATACCTGTTTTATGTTTCAGTTCAACCGCAAGCTTAAAAAGCATCCGCGCCAGTACGGGATAGTACTCGCTGTGGGTAGTGTTGCTGACCAAAAAAGAATGAAGGCCGAATTCGCTGACGCCGTATTCCTTGGCTATCCGGAAGGCTTCTATTATCTGTTTATGGGTAAGTCCGTATTTGGCTTCCCCCGGGTTATCCATAATGTCGTTTTGGATGGTAAAATTTCCGCCGGGATTGTAACGGAACGAGAGCGTTTTTGGAATGCCGGCAGCGCTTTTCAGAACTTCAATATCCGAAATATCATCCAAATTGATAATGGCGCCCAGCCTGGAGGCCAGCTGGTAATCTTCCTCTGGTGTGGCATTGGAAGAAAACATGATGTCCCGTCCCTGAAGGCCTACTGCAGAGGAGAGCTGCAGTTCGGTATACGATGAGCAGTCGGCGCCGCAGCCTTCTTCCTTGAGAATTTGCAGGATAACGGGATTGGGCGTGGCCTTGACCGCAAAATATTCGTGGAACCCTTTGTTCCAGGAAAAAGCGCGATTGAGCTCCCGGGCATTTTCCCGGATCCCTTTTTCATCATATAGATGGAAGGGTGTGGGATATTCTTTTGTGATTTCTTCAAGTTGCTTTAAAGTTACAAACGGTTTTTTCAAGTGGATATCTCTCCTTTGCATGACAGTTCGATCAGTTTTATCTCATTTTTAACAGACTCTTTGATGAGGTCTACCAAATTTTTTTTCTTGGAATACAGGCAGGCGGCATCTTCACCGGTGCCGATCTCGCCGGTAAGAACCGTAGTGGAATCCGTAATCAGCCGTATCTGTCTGGGCGGTGAATCCGAGCGGTAAACAATAGCGCCGGAAAGGGAAAAGGGAGCATCTGTAATAATAACTACCTTAAGGCCTTTTTTTACAGCTGATTTGAGCTCCGGTTTAAAAGGAGGAAGGGCTGCGGCGCCAAGTGAGAAATACAGGCGTCTTTGTGCGCTTTGAATCATGTTACTGATTTTATCATTAATGTGGCGGTCGCCCTTAATGGTAATGTAGCCCTCGGTCTCTTCCCGGGAAGACGGCATTGCGGTAAGTATCTGCTCCTGCATTTGGGTCAGTAAGCGTATTTTGTTTTGGCAGAATTCCCCGGCGGGCAAAGGCGCATAACGGGTAGCCGTTCCTTCTATAGTGAGCGCGGCGCCTTTTTCAACTAGCGAAGCGAGGGTCGTGTATGCATTGGAACGGGAGATGCCCGTAAGTTTGGATACTTCATATCCCGTGAGCGCGCCTTCGGTATTCAGCGCAATGTATACCGTAGCCTCCTGCCGGGTCAGATTGAAGTTGGTGAGCAGTTCTATGAGTTCCATTTTTCTACCTTCCGTATCACAAGAAACATGTGTTCCATAACAAGAACACTATATATGATTTTTTTTGATCTGTCAACTGATTTGCTTGCTTTTTGAAAACCGGAGCCTGAATAGGGCGTGGGCGCGGTTGCATGAAAAAATTTTTTACGGTTGTGTAAACAATACACTGATTTTGATTGGCAAACGGGCGGGTGCATGTTAAAATAGCAACGTGTGAAAAGAGAAATCCTCATAATGGATCATGCTTCAAGGCGGAACGGAGGGACTATGACGGATGCAGGGGCGATTTTGCCCATCATGGACTATCTAAAAGTGGTCGGGACAGCGATATTGCCGATTATTGAACTGAAAGGAGCAATCCCGATTGGATATCTGACGTTAGGGATGCCCTTGTGGACTGCATTTTGGCTGGCGTATCTGGGATCCTGTATCCCGGTACCTTTTATACTTTTGTTTATTAAGAAGATCATTCACTGGATGGCAAAAAGCAAAGTCAAAGTCTTCAACCGGTTTTCGAACTGGCTGCTTGGCAAGGTGGAAAAGAACCGTTCAAAGATCAATAAATACGGATATCTTGCGGTATTTGCATTTGTTGCGATTCCTTTGCCGGGTACCGGCGTATGGACGGGGTCCCTGCTGGGCGCAATGATGGACATGGAAATTAAAAAAGCGCTTCCTGTTATTATTCTTGGAAATTTGGTGGCAGGTATTGCGATTACGGCTATCTCTTACGGTGCAGGTCAGCTGACCGTCGGGTGATATTACGGGCCGTTTCTTGCAAAAGGCAAAACGCGGCCTTTCATAAGGAGCATAAATGACGGAAAAAGAAAAAATGCTGGCGGGAGAACTGTATGATCATCGTGACCCTGAGCTGGTTCGTGCGCACAAACGCGCGGTAGCACTGGCGGATGACTTTAACCGCACTGCGCCCGAAGAGGACGAACAACGGCGGGAGATTATAAAAAAGCTGCTCCGTGCCCGCGGGGAGGTTCATATTGAGCGGCCTTTCCGCTGCGATTATGGGTTTAACATAACCGTGGGAGATCATTTTTTTGCGAATTATGACTGCGTAATCCTGGACGTATGCGCGGTGGATATTGGCGACGACGTCATGCTGGCGCCGGGGGTGCATATTTATACCGCCACGCATCCTTTGAACCCGCAGGCGCGGCGTTCCCGGCTGGAGTATGGAAAACCGGTCCGCATTGGGAACAATGTGTGGATAGGCGGATGTTCGGTGATCTGTCCGGGAGTCAGTATTGGCGACAATTGTGTGATTGGAGCGGGGAGTATTGTGACCCGGGATATCCCGGCGGATTCTGTGGCGGCGGGGAACCCTGCGCGTGTCATCAAACGTGTTTTTGACGAATAAAGACGATTTTAAAATTAAATATGCTGTTTTGAAAAATATATAAATATGTTATACTATGAATAAGTATAGCCTTTTTTAGTTTGAAAAGCATTTTTGACTTTCAGAGGCATACCGGCAAACGGAAAGCGGGGGTTGTTTTGCTTGGCAAGGTATATTTATAAGGCATTAAGTCCGGATGGCAAAACCGTTCAGGGAACCATGGAAGCCGACACGGTAGAAAAATTCAAAGCGCAGCTCAAGCAGACGGGGCTTTATTGTCTGTCGTATTCTTCGCAGGGCGAGGCGGAAGCGCCGCAGGGCCTGGGCGGACGGATTGCCTTAAAAGAACTGTCGGTTTTTTGCCGGCAGTTTTCTGCAATGCTGAATGCCGGAATCGGCGTGGTAAAATGCCTGGATGTTTTGTCGCAGCAGGCCTCAAGCGCTAAACTCAAAAGCATTTTGGAATCTGTAATGAGCGACGTCAGAAGAGGCTTCTCCCTGCACCAGGCTATGGGCAACCAGGGGCACGCATTTCCGTTTTATCTGATCAGTTCCATTGAATCGGGCGAAGAAAGCGGTACGCTGGATGCCGTTATGAAACGGATGTCGGATTATTTTGAGAAGCAGTACAAAACCCGGGCCAAAATCAGGGGCGCGCTGACTTATCCGATTATTCTGGCCGTTTTATGCGTCTGTGTGGTGGTCGGTATGCTGACTTTTGTGGTGCCGCAGTTTCTGTCCATGTATACGGATCTGAGTACACTGCCCGCACCTACCAAACTGCTTTTGTCCATGAGTGATTTTATGCTGGAGAAATGGTGGCTGGTTGTTTTGGTGGTCGGTGGCGTCGTAGGCCTGATCTTTTTGCTCAAAAAATCGCCCTCTACCCGCACATCATGGGATATGGGCATGCTGAAAATGCCTGTTGTCGGAAAAATGCGCCGTACCATTGTGACCGGAAAATTTGCACATACGCTCTCTACGCTTACCTCCAGCGGAATATCCATGCTTGTTTCTCTGGAAGTTGTAGGCCGCGTAATAGGCAACTGGGCGGTGACGAGTTGTATCAACATTATGGTGGATGATCTTAAAAAAGGCCTCTCGCTGAGCCAGTCGCTCAGAAAATTTGACATATTTCCGCCCATGTTTAAATCAATGGTCGCGGTAGGAGAAGAGACCGGACAGATCGACGAGCTGTTATCCAAGACGGCGGCCTTTTATGACGATGAGGCAGATATTGCGTTGCAGAAAATGGTTTCGATGATTGAGCCTCTGATGATTGTGATTATGGCGGCAATCATTGGATTTATCGTAATCGCTATGATTTTGCCTATTTACACAATGTACCAGAATATGTACTAAGATTGTTTTAGAAATCGGGGTGACCAAACATTGCTGACGATTGATGTGGGAAGCAGAAACATAAAAATAAGGTACCGTCAATAGTTTTGCGCAAATTCGTTTGCAGCCAAGTTTAAATAATGTCAGCCAGCTATAAAATCCGACTCCAGGCCGGTATTTTCCAGATGTTTCATGTTCATATATT
>JAVBVZ010000008.1:0-113212 GCA_036679405.1 Christensenellaceae bacterium | reverse complement strand
GCTCTTTAGGCAATCTTACGCCAGCAGAATATGCTGCTGGGCTGAATCAAAACGATACCCAAAATCAGCCCGGACTAACTTTTGACTTGGTGCAAAATTGGGGGTAAGGTCAGATCAACCAGAGGATGTTGTAATTCGTGTTAGCGAGCGTGAAGAAATCAGCAAAGAATTTAAAAAAGTATGTGTTAGTAATAAACTTAATCCATTAATTAAAATGGTTCAGGAATGGCCTATAAATAGATTTCGAACAACGGATATTTTATCAAATGAATGGAATAAAATTCCAGAGGGATAAAAATATGAGTATTTATCATCAAATGGGACACCATACTTTTAACCTTATAAATACACCTGAATTGAATAAATTCCGTGGGGCTATCCTAAGTCCAGTGAATTATACTGAAGAAGAAATATTAAGTAAAGCGGATAGAGGAAAAGAGAATTTCAAATGGATTTTTGATCCGCAATTATATTTTCCTCATACAGAAAGACAAAGACTCCGGAGTTGGGCCTATTTTCCTAGCGATGTTGATACGGCGGATCTTTCAAATCTTGCTTGGTGGGACGGAATAATTAACAAGATAAATGAAACATGTAGGAGATTAAATATAAAGGATTTATGCTCTCCGGCGTTTTTACCGGGCCTATACAATAATGAATATTATTCTTTAATGGTTCAATTGTGCGAACAGCAAACAAATCAACTTAAAGGCACTTCTATCAAATCCTATCAAACGGTTATAATTAATTTGACTGATCTTATAGATGAAAACAGACCTTTTGAGATTGCAACAATATTGAGTCGGACAAAAGCGAATAATTTATATTTAATATTTATAAGCAACACTACTCCAAGGCGGGAGCTTTCAAATTCTGATGAATTGAAAGGTGGCATGAAGCTTATTAATTTATTAAAGCGTTCCGGATTGAAAACAATAATTGGGTTTTGTTCTTCGGAGTTTTTATTATGGAAAGCAGCAGGAGCCGATATTTGTACAACAGGAAAATTTTTTAATTTAAGAAGGTTTACGAGTTCAAGATTTGATGAACCGTCTGAAGGTGGGGGGCAACTACCATATTATTTTGATCAAACGATACTGGGTTTTTTTCGAGAGACAGATGTAATACGTTTAAAAAAGGCCGATATTTTATCACATACAAAAAACCCTTATAATGAATTGATTTTTTGTACGATAGAGAAAGGTGAAGGTAATCCATGGCTTGCACATTCTTGGAGACAATTCATGTTTGCGTTCGCTGATTTAAATCAGGAGATTGAAAGTGGTGTATTGGACATTGAAGAGGCTTTAATAAAAGCTGAGAAAAAATGGATAGAGATTGATGATAATAAAATTTTGATGGAAGAAATGCGGAATGATGGATCTTGGGTAAGAACATGGAGAAGAGCATATATAGAATATAGGCAACAATTTAAATAGTAGGGTTACAATTCTAATAACAATGCATCACCCCCCCAATTGACACCCCTTCCTTTCCATTCTAAAATAAACATGCCGGCTTGGGGTCGCGCATGTATTCTTATTTTCCGGAGCATAACGTATGACACACAAACCAATAAAAATAAACCATATCCCCGCTATTGTGTGGGGCGAAAAGTCAGAAGGGCTTTATATTTTTGTGCACGGCCAAAAATCATGCAAAGAAGAAGCGGCGGGATTTGCAAAGGTAGCCGCCCGGAAAAATTTGCAGGTTTTGAGTTTTGATTTTCCCGGGCATGGCGAAAGGAAAGGCGACCCCGCTCCTTTTGATGTTTGGAATGGCGTGCGGGACCTTCAAACCGTTTGGCGCTATGCAAAAGAGAACTGGAAAACCATTAGCCTGTATGCAACCAGCATAGGCGCATATTTCAGTTTGCTTGCGTATAAGGACTGTTTTTTAAAAAATTGCCTGTTCTTATCTCCCGTCCTTAATATGCAGCGCCTCATTCAAAACATGATGCAGTGGTCTCATGTAAATGAAGAAACCTTAAAGGAAAAGAAAAAAATCCGGGTCCCCGGCGGGGAAGTGCTTGATTGGGATTACTATTGCTATGTAAAAGAAAACCCCGTTCAAAAATGGGATCCGCCCACCGCAATTTTGTATGGATCAAAAGACAGCCTGACGGAAATGGAGGTTGTGCGGGATTTTGCCGAAAAATTCAACGCCGGACTGACGGTTTTGAAGGATGGCGAACATTATTTTCATACGCCCGCGCAGCTTGAATTTTTAAAGCGTTGGCTTAATGAGAACGTGACATAAGGATGACCCCGGCCCCTCAAACAATTTCCCGTATCTCCGCAAGGCCTTTTCCCCCACGAACCGCCCTAATTTCTTCAATTTGATATTTTTGTATAATAATGCTACACTATTTACTAGCATTCCGTTATTCAAGGAGATATATCTATGAAAAAGATTATACCCTTCTTATTAGTCATATTATTGATCTGCGGATGTACTGCGCAGGGTGACGTGACCGAAGCGCAAGTGCCGGCAGATAGCGAGAGTGAGCAGGCGCAGACAAGCGAGCCGACGCCCGAGCCAACACCCGTTCCCTTGATAAAGAGCGTGGCGTTACAGGCTATCGTATCGGAGAATGAGCAATTTCTTAAACCCTTAAATGCAGACGCCGATCCCGATTTTGTCACAGAAATGGAAACGCCGGTAGCAGAACTTGTTTCATCCGGAGACGACGCCTATTATATTGAGTTCAATCAGGACAAAATGAACAATTTGCAGCTTGACACCCCCGATATGCCGACGTTTGCCTGGTATATAAATGGAAGTAATGCAGACAAGATTGCGCAGGTCGTTATAGAATTTGATCTCCTCGAAACCATTCACCCTCTGCACCCCGCTTTTTTTGACTATGACAAGGGCTATTTTATCACACTTCATCATGCCCAAAACATCAAACGTGCGCCGGAGGGCGTGGGCAGTCAATTGGATGGTGATATCGTGCCGGTCGATATGCCCGAACTTGGCGAAGATTTGCGAAAATATGCCGAGCAAGACGGCACGCATGTTACGATCACCATTCCTTACGCAGAGTTTCAGGGCGCGGCAAAAGATTTAACGCTGCAGTTTTTACCGGGTACGACTTTTGCGAATCTCTCCGCCGATTTATGGGGAGCAGATGAATTAAGTGAAACAATCGCAAGCGAGATCGCGCAAAAAATTGACCGTCCGGAGCATGATCTTTTAAACGAAGTTTTATCGTTATTGCATGAACCGAACGATGGCCAGAGAGTTCCAAACGAAACAGAGGCTGTCTTAAATGAAGTAGGGTCTCGGATTGGGGGCGGTGAGCTTGCAGGGCTTGTTGTAAACCCTGACGGATCTGTCAATATGCCGGTTGCCTTTTATGACTTAGGGGAATATGCGGGCGAAGTAAAAGGCAAATATGCGGTTGTCCCCGAGGGCCTTATCCCGGCATTTGCTACTTTATCTTCAGGCTCTTATAACAGCAATCTTCAAGGCGATATGGAGCTGCAAAAACAATATAAGCGCAATTTGGTCGACTTTGCCTTTGAAAATTTGATGGATGAAACCGGGCAATTTTACGGCGTATACGATATAGAGCAAGGCAAAACCGTCGCCACCGGCCGTAAAAGCCCCGCTCTCCCCATTCTTTCAAGTATGTGCGGGAGTTCAATATACGGTATGGCGGATACATCCGTTTTATCCGATGAAGAAATAAGTTTTATACTGAATTCGATTATAGCAAACGATTTAATTCGCGTTGGGGATAAGCTATACTATGCCCCGCATGGTATAAGTGGGGACGGCGTGATGGATCTTAAACTGTCGGATTTTGCTATCAGCGATTCATTGCTTGCGATCTTAATTGATTATTCGGTTGATGAAAGCCGTTTGGACGAAAAATATGGCGTTGCAATGCTTTTGGAAGGGTACGTTAATTCGCTTAAACTCGTTGCCGCGGGTCAGGAACAAAATGAAACACGGTTGCCGTCTTCAGAATTGAAAGTGATTTTTAAGGACGGAGGAAACAGCTATGAGCTGCAACCTTCGGATACTTTTGATATCAATGATCCCTTTTTTGCAAATCTTGGCATTATCGATTCGCTGTCGACCGCTTTCCCCGGTGAGGGAGCACCTTTTTCAAAATTAGCACTTGAAGCAACCAATCAGTCGATTGCAGAAAGTCTCAGCGGCGGAACGGAAGGCAATTATGACGAAAGTCAAAAGCAATCTATACGGGAATGTGAAAGGCAGTATGCTGAAATTTACAATATGTATGAAATTCAAACCACGCTCTATGAATGTTTTTTGCATATATACAATTTTCTGCAAATGCAACCTGTCGAAACAGCCTATGCTCCAGAATATAATGTGCATACCGGTGAGATGATTGAGGCGCCAACCGATATGCTTTATCCCGAATTTAGTGAATCTATGGCGCCCATGATAAGCCGTATCGGAACGCCGGCTACCCTTATGAATTACAACCTTCTTGTAGGTGTTTTTAACGATGAAACGGAGATTGTAGAAACAGCCAAAGTGATCGTGTTTATGTATGAGCGATGGACGGGCGAAGGCGTGTTTAGATTGCAGGGCATCGATAACGCCGATCCGGATCTTTATGCCGATAACGGTTTTAATATCTGGGGATATGATTCGCTGTATCCGATGAGTTGGTGCCATACGGCGTATGGTTCGACCGAACCTTTTTATAACCGTTTGGGTTTTAGCTTTAGCAGAGAGGGCTGGAAGGAATATACGATGCGCAAACTTAATGAAAAGGTACAAAACGAAGAGGAATTGGTTTCGATAGATGATGCGTTCCCGCTCTTTTATGACGATTTTCCCAAAATAATCATTACCGGCTAATCACTAAAAACGAATAGACAGATAGATGTGTGAAAACGAATCATGCTCCAATATGCTATTGCTCACCTCCCGCCCTTGGCGGCGCAAGAGGTGAGTCTTTTTATTACGGGGCCCCAAAAAAAAGCAACCCTTTTTGGGTGTGGATTTATATTTTCTTAAGGAAGGCCTTGAATCGGACAAAAATATGAAGCAAGCGCTCCCGGCCCCTCAAACAATTTCTTTTAATTCCATCAAACTTTGAACCGTATATGTTTGTCCGAAGTCCGGAGATGCGCCTTTCCGGTCAATTAAAACGGAAACAATGCCGAGCGCGTTTGCCCCGGCAATATCTTTTTGCTCGTCGCCCACGTATATCATTTGCGGCGGGGAGATGTCAAACGCCCGGAGCAGCGCTAAAAACCCGGCGGCATTGGGCTTTCTGTAACCAACGTCAACAGAGGTCAAAATTGCGTCAAAACAGTTTTTTATTTGGGCTATGTCCTTAAGGGAAAAAGCATTGTCCATGCCGTAGGCAACGTCTGTCAGCACCCCCAGTTTTATATTTTTGGACCCAAGGTAACGCAGCGCGGGGGCTACATCTTCATAACAAACGGCGCCGGACTGAAAGAAGCCGTAAAACGCTTTTCGCGCAGCATTCAGCAGGCTGTGCGGCAGTTTTAAGGCGTCCAGAATTTCTGTAAAAATGGCCTCGGAAGTCACTTCTTTTTCGCGGGGGTTTTCCCTTGTGTTGTATTTCATAAGGATGGCCGTGGCGGCCGCAATTTCTTTATTTTGTAAATCGGCCCCGCATGATTGAAAAGCGGACTTCAGGGCGGGCGCATACAGCGGTTTCCAGTTCAGCGGATTGTTGTAGCGCACGAGCGTATGTCCAATGTCAAAAGAGACGGCTTTTATTTTCATCAGCACTCAGTTCCTTTTTTGGCGTATTCCGGCATCAGAATTTTACCGTTTTCCCCTTGCCCCCAAAGGTATAGAATACGGCGGTGGCGTCTTTTAAATAATAGACAACGTTGTTCCCGTCGTCTGCGGCGTACCGCCCGCGCAGGGAGGGGTATGCGTCCAGCAGGCTTTCCTGCGCCGCGGTCCGGTTGTCTTCCGCCAGCGTTGCGGAAACGCGCAGCCAGGTTTCGCCGTCAAACGCGCAAAGCTCAACTTTTGGGTTCTGGGCAATCTGCCGCGCAACGTCTTTTTTCTTGCCCGACTGGATATAAAGTTTGCCTTCAAAAAGATTGACGGTCCCAAAGGGCCGCACCTTAGGCTCGCCGTTTTCTGCGGTGGCAAGGTAATAGGTTCCCGTTTTCTTTAAAAAATCATGTACAGACTGCATAACTGCACCTCCCTTGTTTATTGTAGCGGAACTTTTCCTCTTCGTAAATACCGGCCTTTCCGCACAGCCATTGCGGATTGCGTAAAATGCGCATACAATAACAAATATACAAAAATGCTATTTCAAATGCAAACAAGAGGTTTGGCGATGGATCAGTCCCTGTTAAATAAAGTTTATGCATTGCGGGCGGAGCTGCACGGTTTGGCGGAGCTTTCGGGAAGAGAACAAAAAACCAAAAAACGCCTTGCGGATTTCCTGCGCGGGAATACTTCCCTTTATATAGAAGATAATGGGCAGTGGTTTTGCGCGCTCCATAAAGAGCCGGGCGCGCGGGAGACCATAGCGTTTCGCGCGGAGATGGATGCGCTGCCCAGCGGGGGAGGCGCGGCTCACCTTTGCGGGCACGACGGGCACGGCGCCGTATTGGCGGGGTTGGGCATGCTGCTTGAAAACAGGACGTTTCATAAAAATATACTGCTGGTTTTTCAGCATGCGGAAGAAACCGGGGAAGGCGGCAGGGAATGCAGCACGGCTTTAAGCAAATACAATGCGGCGCGCGCGTATGCGTTTCACAATGTTCCCGGATATACGGAAGGCGCCGTCCTTTTGCGGGAGGGAACGTTTGCCTGCGCTTCCCGCGGAATGGCTGTCCGTTTTACAGGCGCGCCCTCCCATGCGGCGTATCCGGAAGACGGGCGCAATCCGGGCTTTGCCGCCGCGCGTTTTACGGCCTTTTTACCGGAATTGGAAGACAAAGAGGAATACGGCGGCCTGGCTATGGTTACCCTGGCCGGTGCAAAGATCGGCCAGAAAGCCTTCGGCATCGCTGCGGGGGAGGCAAATGTATGGCTTACATTGCGGTCGTGGCAGGATGCGGACATGGAAAAGCTGATTGCTTCCATTAAAAAAAACGCCCGCATGCAGGCTGCACAGGACGGCATTGGCGTAGAGTTTGCTTTTGAAGAAGTCTTTCCGGCAACTGTAAACGACGCGGGCGAAACCCGGCGCACAGAGCAAATTTGCCGCAAAGAAGGCTTTGCGTGCGTCAAGATCCCGGAGCCCTTCCGCTGGTCGGAAGATTTTGCGTATTACGGCATGGCGGCAAAGGCCGTTATGGCCGGGATCGGCGCGGGGGAGGCCTGGCCCCGGCTGCATACAAAAAATTATGAATTTAACGACCGGATCATTCCGGCGGCACTTGCGTTTTTTTTAGCGCTTGCAAAAGAAAATTGAAAAAACGTTATCAAGCTTAAAAAACAGTGCGCATTAGATTAAAGGCTTTCCGTCAGCTTTTTGGCCAGGTTGGCGGCCTGGGCGGCGTTTTCTGCATAGCCGTCCGCGCCAATGAGGTCCGCAAATTTTTGGGAGACAGGCGCGCCGCCAACCAGCACCTTCACCGTGTCACGGATACCGGCTTCTTGTAAAAGCTCTATCACGGCGGCCATGCGGTCCATGGTGGTGGTGAGCAGGGTGGAAAGGCAGATGACTTTTGCATCTGTCTCTTTTGCTTTTTTAACAAACTGCGGCAAAGGAACGTTTGCGCCCAGGTCAAAAACTTCAAAGCCGGAGACCTCCAGCATAATGCGTACCAGGTTTTTGCCTATGTCGTGTATATCGCCTTCCACCACGCCAATCACAACGCGCGTTTTTTTTGCGGCTGTGCCGCTTTCCTTTAGATGCGGGCGCAGGACGGTAAGGCCGGCATACATGGCATCCGAACAAAGCAGGAGTTCGGCTATATAATACTCTTCTTTTTCAAACAAAGCGTTGGCGCGGGACATGCCGTCCACCAGCCCGTCCATAATGGCTTGCAGCGCCGGGTAACCCGCCTGCACGTATTCCCTGCACGCTGCGGAGACCTCTTCTTCTTCCATATGAAAAACATGGTCGGATATGCTTTTGCATAACGCTTCTTTTGAGGCCGTCATAGCTGCTCCTTTTGGACCGCGGCAAATTTTTGGTGTTCTAAAAGCGCGCTTTGCACCCATTCGCCGGGGATCTGGTTGTTTGCGGCATAGCTTTCAAGCTCTTCGCGCCTGCCCGAAAGGCAAAGGCGGATCATCTGCCGGATGTGGAAAAGCGCATCGTTACTGCGGCAGGGGTAGGATTCTCCCGCCTCAATAAAAGCGAGAATGTTTTGTTCCGGGGTGTTTTCCATCATGCAGCAGCCGGTGCTTAAAATGAAGTTTTTTAAATTTTGGGTTTCCGCGCACGCTTCTTCTACCGCCCGGCGTACGTTTTCGGGCGTTTCAAGCTGCATCATGGCAACGTCTATGTTGCCCATAATAACCACGTCTTCATCCACCATGCGGATGCACTTTGAAAGGTCGGTCACAGAATCAATGCTCAGCACCTGGGCGCCGGTCTGCGCCATATAACGGGTATGCTTTAAAGTGGGGCCGCATACATGCAGGTAACCCGGCACGCCGGACGCGGTGAAGATTTCTTTTAAATACCTCCCACAGAACGCTTCAAATTTTTGCGGCGGCAGCAGGGAGGCCACCGGTTCCGCGATCCAGTAGAATTTTGCGCCCGCTTCGCCTTCCCGCTTCGCGAGGTCCGCAATAAAAGAAGTGATGTAAGAAACCAGGTCCTTGACCATTTGCGGCTCTTTAATAATCTTGCGCAAAAGGCTGCCCGCCCCCAGGATATCGGAGGCGGCCGTCAGCGGGCCGAAAGAACCGCCGCCTGTATAAGCGTTTGGATCTTCCCGGAAGCAGGCGCCAAGGGCGGCGACTTCGCCTGAAAAAGCGGTGTCGTCAAAGCTGCGCGCCGCTATAATGCGGTCAAGATCTGCCCTGCTTTGTATGCTGCCCGGTTTTACCGCTTTTAACAAAGGCGTTGCCTGGTATTCTTCAAAGCCAAGGGAGGTGGCCATCGCAATGCGCCCAAGGCAGCGAAAATCAATATCCTGCCTGGGGCTTGCGCCGATCGGGCTGATCATACGGTGATTTTTCCGGTATAAATAATCAATTACTTTTTCCATGCGTACCAGCTTCTTTCTGATTTCCGGCCTGTTTTTTTGCCTGTGTGCACGGTTTTTGCCGTCTGCACGCGTTCATTTATTAATTTTTTTTATATATATTATATCTGATGCGTGAAAAACAATCAATATACTATATATAATATGTTGACCATTAAAATGAGGCTATGTTAGAATTTTATTAGATAAAAATATACTATATATGATACACAGGTGTGCTCCTTTTGCGCTTTTTTGCATCAATGAAGGAGCCGTTTTTATGAAAACGTGCGCGCTCTGGCAGCGGGGAGGCTGAAAACCGCGGGGCCGCACAGTAAAAGTTTGCCCAAAAAGACCAATAAATTTTTTGGAATAAAGGAGAAAAGAATGAAAAAGAAACTTGTATCAATTATTTTGGTGGTGGCCTTTGCCGCCGTGCTTTTGGCCGCTTGCAGCGTTTCCGATACGGCAACCGGCGAAAGCGATGCGTCCCCGGCCGCCAGCGAAACCGCAAGCGCCGTGGAAGAAGAAGCTTCCGCCAGTGCGGACCAGGCCGCAAAAACGGTGATCAATATAGGGACCACCGCCAACGCGCTGGATTGCGTGGATTCCGGCAAAGCGTCCCTGGAAGCGATGGGGTATGAAGTGAACGTCGTTATGTTTGACGACTATGTGACCCCCAACGTTGCCCTGACCGAAGGCTCCATAGACGTAAACCTGTTCCAGCATCAGCCCTATCTGGATGCTTATAACACAAGCAATGAAACAGATATTATTATGGTCCAGAAGCTGTGGGAATATTATGCGGGCCTGTACTCCGTGAAGGCGGATTCCATTGAAGACCTTCCGGACGGCGGCAAAGTGGGCACGTCCGAAGACGCGGCCAACAAAAGCCTTGATTTGCAGAACATTGCTTCTACCGGGCTGATCACGCTGACCGACGAAGCGCCGGAAGACAGCCTGTATACAGAGCTGGATATTGTAGACAACCCCCACGGGTATGAATTTATAGCAAGCGACAGCAACCGTTGGAACAACATGGATGAATATACCTTTGTGACCGGTACTTCCAATTCAATGGCAACCAATGGGATCGACCCTACGCAAAACCAGATTGCCTATTTCCCGATGACGGATGAAGCGCTCGGACTGTGCATACTGCCCGAGAACCAGGATCAGCCGTGGGTTGCGGATATGATTGCTGCTTATACGTCTGAAGAAGCGCAGAATTATATAGATCCTTCAAGCGGATTTGTTTTCAGCACGCAGGCAGGCGAATAAAAAAGGCTGGCGGCGGGCCGCTTTCATGGCGGCCCGCCTGAAAAGCCGGGAGAGAATTGCATGATAGAAATAAGCGGGCTGGAAAAAAAGTTTGGGGATCTGACCGTTTTAAAAGATATCAATCTTACCATTGCGGACGGCGATATTTACGGACTCGTCGGCAAAAGCGGTGTGGGGAAGTCCACGCTGCTTCGCTGTATCAACGGCCTTGAAACCTATGAGGTCGGCAGCATCCGGGTGGATGATGTGGAAATAAACAAGCTGTCCAAAACCGAAATGCGCCAATACCGGAAAAATGTTGCAATGATATTCCAGCATTTTGCGCTGATGAGCAGAAAGACGGTTTATGAAAACATTGCTTTTCCAATGCGCTGCTGGAAGTACGGCCAAAGCCATATAGATAAACGGGTGCATGAACTGGCGGACATTGTGGGCATTTCGGACAAACTGAAAGAAAAAACAAAAACCCTTTCGGGCGGACAAAAGCAGAGGGTGGCAATTGCGCGCGCCCTGGCAATGGGGCCAAAGCTTTTGCTGTGCGACGAAGCGACCTCTTCTCTTGACCCTGCCATGACGCAGTCCATATTGCAGCTGCTGCGCGAGATCAATGAAAAAATGGGCATAACCATTGTGGTGGTGACGCACCAGATGGCCGTTGTGCGCGAAGTATGCCAGAATGTATCTTTACTGCGCGACGGACGGGTCAGCGTGTCCGGGAAAGTGGTGGACCTGTTCCGGAACCAGCCGGATGCACTGCGCCGTTTTATGGGGGAGGAGGATTCCATTCCTTCCGCAGGTGGCGTGAATATTCAGATCATGCTTTCGGATGAAGACAGTTCAACCGCTGTGGTCAGCCGCCTTGCGCGGGAACTGCAGATGGATTTTGCCGTGCTGGGCGGAAAAATGGAGAAATACCAGGACCGGCATTTGGGTACGCTGATCCTTAATTTTGATGAAAAAGATGCGCCCGCGGCACAGGCGTATCTGGAGAAAAACGGGATCGTGTGGCATATATACCACGTGCTTGCGCAAAACGCGGAGCAGGGAAATGAGGAGTAAGAAACATGTTTGACGGAGGCTTATTGGCCAGGTATGGAATGGAGTTTGTGCAGGAGGTCCTTTGGCCTGCCTTCACGGCTACGCTTCAAATGATGCTTGTTTCGGCAATATTGAGCAGTATTCTTGGCTTTTTGCTGGCGGTGCTGCTGGTGGTGACCAACGAAGGCGGGATGATGCAGAACAAGCCCATCTACAGCGTGCTCAGCTTTATTGTCAATGTGGTCCGCTCTTTTCCGTTTATTATATTAATGGTCGTATTGCTTCCCTTTACAAAAATGCTGGTGCATACGTCTATCGGGGTATCCGCCGCGATCGTCCCCCTGACCATTGCGGCGACGGCCTTTACGGCCCGGCTGATTGAGACCTCGCTTTTGGAAGTAGACAAAGAACTGCTGGAGGCCATGAAATCTTTCGGGCTGACGGACACCCAGGTCATTTTCCGCGTAATGCTTTCGGAAGCCCTGCCCGCCATTGTTTCCAATATTGTTCTTGCAATGATCGCAATACTGGGCAGTACGGCGGTCGCGGGCGCGGTCGGCGCGGGGGGCATTGGGTCGGTTGCGCTGACATACGGCTACCAGCGTTTTGACGAAGGCGTCATGGTGGTAACCGTGATCACGCTGATTGCGATGGTACAGGTGATCCAGGTAATTGGAAATTACGTTTACCGCAAGCTGAAAGCATAAGAGCCGCCCGCCTGTTTTTTAACAGCCTGTTTAAAAGCCCCAGCGGGCTTTTTTTAGTGGCTGCCTGCGCGGCTGTTTATTTAAATAATTGATAGATTGGCCGGTACGCACCATAAAACAATAAATGTATCATATATAATACATTGACTTTAAAATATTGCCTGTGATAGAATAATATAAAAGATAGTATATACTATCAATAATACAACAAAGCCCAAGAGCCTGTCTGTGCTGCGCGGCGGGCGCAATCAAAACGGCCCCGGCGGGCCCGTATGCCTGCCCGGACCGCCTGATTAAGGGTTTGCCGGCAATCCGTTCGGCCTTGGCCGATGCGGGCGGGATTTTAAAAAACCATTTAAATTGTGTTTCGTTTTTGAACTGGTTTAAGACCGCCTGTTGCCGTTTATCATAAAAATGGTCGTATTACTTCCCTTCAAAAATGCTGCCGCAGCGGATGCCCCGGCGGAGGCCTCCGCGGCAATAGGCCTTTTGGCGATTGCCCCGGTAGCATTTACGGCCAGACAATAAGACGCCTCGAAAAGTTTTTTCGGGGCTTTTTTTATTTTCGGGTTTTTCAAAAAAAGCGCAAAGCTTTTTGGCGTGCATCCAAAGCTTGACATAAAATGTGCCGGACCATATTATTAAAAGGAAAGGTTTGCGCTGTTTTCACGCGGGAAAAAATTTAAGGGATCTGCCCAAAAATTTGAAAACGGCTTTATAAAATCATGCTTGATCGTGCCATTCAGATCGCCGTTAAGGCGCATGCGCAAAAAGTGAATAGATCTGCAGAACCTGAAATCTTCCATTCTTTTCGGCTGATGATGTCCCAAAAGGAAAGCCGGGAGCGGATCTGCGGCGTATTGCATGATGTTGCCGGAATGCCGGGATTTTCCCTGGACGCCCTGCGTAAAGAAGGGTTTGGGGAGGATGTGATCCTGGCGCTGGACTGTCTTCAAAAACGGCCGGAAGAATCGCATGAAGACTGGGACGCCAGGGTCCTGAAAAACGAGACGGCCACAAAAGTACGCCTGGCGGACCTGGAAGACGAAATAGAGTATTTGGGGAAAAAAGAAAAAACACGGGAATATACAATGTTGAAGGAGGCTGTAATGGCGAAGAAAAAGTTATCATCGCGCGCATTGCAGGCAATTGAAACCAAAAAACGCATCATAAGCTGCGGAAAAAAGCTGATCCAGTCTGAAGGGTTTGAAAATGTTTCCGTTCACGAAATATCAAAAAACGCGGGCATCACGGTAGGAACGTTTTATTATTATTTTAATTCCAAAGACGAATTGCTTTATGAAATGCTCCCAAAGATGTCCGATTACTTTAAAAGCGATGAAGCGCAGCAAATGAAAAAAGAAGGCGGATACGCGCGCCTTATGAACTATTTTGCCTATTTGATCAATTATCCTTTTTTGAAATACAGGGACGTGATGAAGCATATTTTAGCTTCGCAGAGCGCGACCGATTTTATTGACAGCGACAGGCTTCCCGCCATACGGGAAATTATACGGGAAGGACAGGAAGACGGAGAATTTGAAACGGATGTTGACGCCGCCCAGATTGCCCAAATGCTTTTTTATGCAAACCGGGGCGTGTTTGGGCATTTCATCTATCATGCGGAAGATTACGATTACCCGGATGTGGCCTACCAGACGGTTTCGCGCCTTGCGTTTACGTTTCTGACGGGGAAGGGCAAAGAAAGCGCCTCCAAAAGCGTGAGAGGGCAGGATTCCATTCTTGTTAAATTTTCAGATATAAGCGGCTAAAAATAACGTGAAGATACAGGCCTTTGGCCGGATTGGAGCAAAAAAGAATTTTTAAACGTCTTTATCGGGGATGCGCATCGCAGCCCCTTTTTCCAGCCCCGGAGCGGCGGACCTGCCCAGGGACTTCATAACAATAAACATTCCTATCAGGATCAAAACAATGCCGATAATGATGTTTGACGTGATCACTTCCCCTAAAAAAGCGGCGGCAAGGATGCTCGCCAGGGGAGGCTTTATGAAAAAGGTCATGGAACCAAGGCTGGTATCAAGATGGGCGATGGCCTCAAAATAACAATAATACGCGATCCCGGTGACAAAAATACAAATATAAAGGAATTGCGGAAGAATGCTTAAGAGGTCAAAGTCAAACGGGTTGACTCCGGTGGCCGCCATGAGCGGGAGAAGGGTCAAAGAACCCAAAATGGAAGACAGGGAAGTTACGGTAAGGCTTCCTATTTTTTTTGCCGTTTTTTTGCTGAGAACGGTATAAAGGCTGAATACCAGCATGGAAGTTACCACCAGCACGATGCCCAAAATGTACGTTGGGCTGATCTCCTGGCCGGAAAAAATATTTCCGAAAGTGATGACCAGTCCGGCAGCGCCGATCAGCAGACCCAGAACTTTTTTCCAGGTAAGCGCCTCTTTGAGCAGGATGGCGGAAAAAAGCGAAACGAATATGGCGTTGCTGCTGAATATAACGGCGGAAACGCTGGCGGCGGTATAAACAATTCCGTATTGGGCCATATTCATGCTTACGAATACCAGCATAAAGCCCAAAAGAAGTAAAATAAAAAAATCTTTCTTTGTAAAAGCTATTTTGTTTTTGCGTATATTTCTTATTGTAAAAGGCAGAAGGATCAGGCCGCCGATCAAAAAACGGAAAAAGGTGAGCTGGGTGGGATTGATCTGGGAACCGATCAGTTTACTGGACACTTCAAATGAACTGAAAGCCAAAATGGCGATCATCAAATAAAAAATATATATTTTATGTTTTGCTTTTGTCATTTTTCTGAGCCTTTCCTCATGTTGCGGCGTTTTTTTGGCGCCCGGAGGCTTCCTTTGCCGCAATTTTTCAATTTCACCAAACGTAATAGATGAACTAACTATATATTAAATAAATTTTCATTGTATGTCAATAGATGAAATCAATATTTTAAAATTTAGAAGGATGGAAATAAATGAATTTATATAAATGTTAAATTGCAATTAATATAGGTAAATTTAGGAATATTCCGATAAATAAATTATAAAATGAAATATTAACAAAAATAAATTTCGAAAAAACATTGACAAACAGGAAAACGCATATATAATATAAATCAATTACATCTAATGGGTTCAGTGTAAATATGCAACGAGTTGATCAAAGATGCCTGACTCCGCTACCGTACATTGAATGAATATATTAAGAATTATTATTTTAAGGAGGAAAAAAATGAAAAGGTTCTGGATGATTGCTTTATGTATGATGCTGGCGGCTGCCCTGGTTGTATTCACGGCATGCTCGTCTGCGGGAGAAAGCGAACAGACTGCAACGGAGCAGGCGAGCGTTTCCGAGTCGGCAGAGGCCACGGAAGCGGCGGAAGAAACAACGGAGGCGGCGGAGGAAGCCGCAGCACCGGCCGGATTGGCCGAGGAACTTGCGCAGTATTATGAGGATCCCACCTTTACTTTTGAAGGGGAAGCCTTTGACGCAAAGGCAACAATGGAAGGAAAAAAGGTTTTTGTATTGCCGCAGTCGTCTTCCAATCCGTTCAGCGTAGGTATTTACGAAGCGGAGCAGCTGGTTGCCGAAGAAGTTGGATTTGAACTGTTTGTTTATGAAAACGGCGGCACCGTGGACGAATGGATCCAGGGCATGGAATTGGCCATTTCCCAGGGGTACGATTACATTGAGCTGGAAGGCGGCGTAGACCCGCGGACGCTTGAGTCGCAGATCACGCTGGCGCAGGAAGCGGGCATCAAGGTGTACACAACGCATTATGAATCTGTCGGAAGTTCTTACGGCACCAACAGCTGTGATTTCAATATTAAAGCGCCCATGCAGGAAGCGGCGCGGGCGATGGGCCTGTATGCCATCAATGAAGTCGGCGCGGAAGACATCAACTGCCTGGTCATCAACTGCACCGGCCTGGAAGCCCAGCAGCCCATGAAAGACGGCGTTGAAAGCGCATTTGCAGATTACGCCCCGGGCCAGTACACAATCATAGAGATCCCGGTTACGGACTGGGCGACCAAACTGCAGACAGAAGTGCAGTCCGCACTGCAGTCCGACCCGACCATCAATTATATTATTGCGGATTATGACAACATGCTTACCTATGTGGTCCCGGCCATTGAAATGGTGGGCGTGCAGGACACCGTGAAATGTGCAAGCTTCAACGGATCGCCCGGCATACTGACCATGGTGAAAAACGGAAGCGTGGACATGGATCTGGGCGAAAGCCTTATGTGGATCGGTTACGCCAATATGGACGGCATGATGAGAGACGCGGCGGGCCTTGATATTCCTGATGATTCCGGCATTCCGCTGTATATCTGGAATGCGGACAATATTGAGCGGAACCTGGACGAAAACGGAGACACGACATACGGCGGGTTCCTGGACGATATCTGCACGGGCGCTTATCAGAGCCTTTGGGGGCTTTCATAAGAGGGCGCTTTATACCCCGTGCGTAAAACGGACCTGTAGTTGGTTTGGAGGTTAATATGCCTGAAGTAAAAATATCAAAAAACGACACGACGTTGTATTTAAGCAATATCTCAAAAACTTTTGGCGGGACAATGGCCTTAAAGGGAGTCGACCTGGTGATACGGCCGGGGGAAATCCACGGGCTGCTGGGCCAAAACGGCTGCGGGAAATCTACCTTGATCAAAGTGCTGGCCGGCTTTCACGAGCCGGATAAGGGCGGAAAGCTTTGGGTGAATGGGGAGCGGGTAAGGCTCCCCCTTTCACCCGGCGAATTCGCCGAATACGGCATGAGTTTTGTGCATCAGAACCTGGGGCTCATTCCCAGCCTGACGGTGCTTGAAAACTGGAATATTGCAGAGATCGCTTTGGGTGGAAAGATCAATTTCAACTGGAGCAAAGAGCGGCATTCCGCCCAGGAAACGTTTAAAAAATACGGCATAGATATTGATGCAAATATGCTGGTGGAGAAAATGAGCGCCGTCCAAAAAGCCATGCTGGCCATCCTGCGGGCGGTGGAAGATATAAGGAGAAACAAAATTGCGTCCTCCAAAAAAAGAGGATTGCTGGTTTTGGATGAACCGACGGTTTTCTTGCCCAGAACGGAAGTGGATGTTCTGTTTAACCTGGTCAGGACCGTTGCAAAAGAAGGGATCAGCGTGCTGTTCGTTTCCCATGATATTGACGAAGTGATGGAGCTGACGGATTCCTTTACCGTGCTCCGGGACGGGCTGAACGTAGGCGGAGACAAAACGGAAAATGTGACAAAAGCGGATATTATTGAGTGTATTTTAGGAAAGAAACTGGACGAATACCATGTGGAGGAGAAAAACAGGAATTGTTTTGAAGACGGCGGACAGGTCATAGAGATCAGGGATCTTAGCGGAGACATTGTAGAGCATCAGGATTTCAAGATCTACAAGGGTGAGGTGCTTGGGATAACGGGGCTGGTCGGCTCCGGGTTTGAAGAAGTACCTTATTTGCTTTTTGGCGCGAATGAAAGAAAGTCCGGCTGCATGGTTTTGAACCGGAAGGAAATAGACATTCAGAAATTCAGTCCTACAAAAGCGGTCCGGGCGCAGATGGCTCTGATCCCGGCGGACCGGGCGGATTTTGGCGGCATAAGTGATTTGAGCGTGCAGGATAATCTTTTGATGCAGGTGCTCCATCTGTTCAGGCCTGCGCGCCTGCAGAAAAAGCAAATGTCCGGAAAAGCAAAACAGCTTGTGGACGAGTACGAGGTGCACCCGAAAGATGAAACGCTGGGCTTTGGGCAATTGTCCGGCGGAAACCAGCAAAAGGTTCTGCTTGCAAAATGGATACAGACCAATCCTGAAATGCTCATTTTGCACGAACCGACCCAGGGCGTGGATGTAGGCGCCCGCCAGCAGGTTTACCGGCTGATCGAGAAAACGGTGAAAGAATTCGGGACTTCGGTTATTTGTTCCAGTTCGGACTACGAGCAGCTTGAGCAGATTTGCGACCGGGTTTTGATTTTTGTCAAAGGCAGGATCGTTAAAGAGCTGGTCGGGAAAGAAATCAGCAAAGAAGCGATTACAAAGTTGTGTTATGAAACGGCAGCCGCAGGCTGATTTTGAATAGAAAGGTAGTTTTGATAATGAACAAGAACAGTATTTCTTCGGCAGAGACAAAAGGCCTTGGAAACGCTTTTTTAAAGAAATATGTGGTCATTATTGCTTGGGTGGCATTGTTTGTGCTGTACAGCGTTATGATGCCGGATAAATTTTTTACATGGACGACGATCGCCAGCATGCTGGGTTCAAAAGCCGTGCTTGTGCTGGTTTCGCTGGCCATCATGGTACCGCTGATCGCAGGAGATTACGATATGTCCGTTGCGGCCACGCTTACGCTCAGCAGCATGATTGTAACGGTGCTGAATGTGTGGTTCCAGGTGCCTATCGGCGCGGCCGTGGCAATCGGCATTGCGGTGGGTGCGGGCGTCGGGGCGGCAAACGGGGCAATCGTTTCGATTTTGGGCGTCGATCCGTTTATTGTGACCATGGGCATGCAGACGCTGCTGGCGGGCATTATACTGCAGATCAGCAATCAGACGATATCCGGCGTGGACCAGGCGCTGAAAGATGCGGTGTATCTGGGAAAACTGGGCGGCGTTTCTTATGTGTTCTTTTACGCGCTGATCGCCTGCGTAGCGCTTTTTTACTTTTTTGAATTTACGTCCGCAGGCAAAAAAGTGCTGGTGGTGGGCAGAGGCAGAAATGTAGCCAAGCTTTCGGGGATCAAAGTAAAAAGCGTGCGCTTTTGGTGCTTTGTGGCTTCGGGAACGATCGCGGGCATCGCCGGTGTTTTATACACCGGCATGATGGGCGGCGCGGATCCCAGTTCGGGGTTTGCGTACCTGATGCCTGCCTTTGCGGCGGTGTTTTTGGGTTCTACCATCATTTACCCCGGCCGGTTCAATCCGTGGGGATGCCTTATTGCCGTTTATTTTCTGGTTACGGGCACGACCGGCCTTTCGCTGATGGGCGTGCAGTCCAGCATTCAGGACGTATTTTATGGAGCTGCGCTGATCCTTGCGGTGGTCTTCTCCGTTCTTGTGAAACGCGCGGAGGAAAAACGGGAGATGCTGCAGGCGAAGCTCAGACTCAACCAGGAAAGAATGAAGGCGGGAGAGGCGCGCAAATAGTTTTACTTTAATATTTTTGAGGAGGATCGGTCAAATGAAAAGAATAGGCGTAGATGTGGGAGGCACATTTACAGATTTTATTTACGTGGATGATAAGCAAGTTGAGGTATACAAGGTTTCGACAACGCCCGAAGACCCTTCCGAAGGGATCATGACCGGGATAGATGCGCTTTTGCAGATAACGGGGACCCGCCCGGAAGAAATAAATGAAATTTTTCACGGGACGACCATTGCGACCAATATGGTTTTGGAGCGCAAAGGCGCACGGGTGGCCATGATCACCACCGAAGGGTTTCGGGACGTGTTGCATACGGCCAGGCATAAGCGCCCGTACAATTTCAGCGTGATGCAGGAACTTCCCTGGCAGGCCGACCCGGTGGTGAAGCGGCGGGACCGCCACACCGTGACCGAACGGGTGGTGCCGCCGGACGGGGAAGTTTATAAAACGCTGGATGAGCAGCAGGTTCGCGATGCGATCCGGAAAATGAAAAAAGACGGGATAAGCGCCGTTGCGGTGTGCTTTATGTTTTCTTTTCTGAATTCCGCGCATGAAGAGCGGGTTGCGCAGATGATCAAAGAAGAAATGCCGGAGGCGTATATCTCCCTGCGTTCGCAGATCGCGCCGCAGTTCAGGGAATACGAGAGTTTTACGACCACTTGCCTGAATTCATATGTCGGGCCGAAAACGGCCAAATACATAGATTCCCTGCTGGTCACGCTCAATGAGTCCGGGTTTACCCAGGCCAACCTGCATTTGATGCAGTCGGGCGGCGGCGTGGCTACCGGGGAGGCGGCCGCGCAAAAACCGGTGCATTTGCTGATGTCCGGCCCGGTAGGCGGCGTGCTGGGCGCCATATGGACGACCGGGCTGACCGATGTAAAAAATGTTATTACGCTGGATATCGGCGGGACTTCCGCAGACCTTTCGGTGCTGTGCGACTTAAAACCCGGCATGAAACATTTGCTGGATACGCAGGTAGGCGGTTTTTCCGCAATGGTGCCCATGGTGGACATTACGACCATCGGCGCGGGCGGCGGTTCCATGGCTTATATTGACGAAGGCGGATTTTTCAGGGTCGGCCCGCAAAGCGCGGGGGCGGTGCCCGGGCCGGCGTGTTATATGCGAGGAGGAACGGTGCCTACCGTGACCGACGCAAACATCCTTTTAGGACGCCTGGGGACAGAGCTTCTGGGCGGGCGCATGACCATCAAGCCGGAAGTTGCAAAACAGGCGATAGAAGATAAGCTTTCCAAAACACTGGGGCAGACGCCCGAGGAAACGGCGCTTGGGATCATTGATATCATGAACAATAATATGATCCAGGCCATTGAAAAAGAAAGCGTCCGCCGCGGACTTGACCCGCGGGACTTTGCCCTGTTTGCCTGCGGAGGCGCGGGCGCGCTGCATGCCTGCAGTGTTGCAAGGCTGCTCGGAATGAAAAAAATTGTGATCCCGGTAAGCCCGGGGGCGCTGTGCGCGGTCGGCCTAGTGACGACGAACCTGTTGTATGACTATTCAAAAACGGAAATGCAGCTTTCCACCCATATAGATTTTGACAAGCTGAATGCAAGTTACGACAAGCTGGAACAGGAGGCTTATGAGCGCCTGGTGAACGACCACGTCGCAAAAGAAGATATTTCCATCAAACGGATCGCGGAATGCCGCTATCAGGGACAGGGCTATGAGCTCAGGGTGCCGGTTGCGGACGGAGAGATCACGCAGGAAAGCATTGACAAAATGATGAGTGATTTTCACAGCGTGCATATGGACTTCTTTGGCAAACATTACGAGCAGACGCCGGTGGAAATTGCCACCATACGGGTGGAAGGCGTCGGCGTGATGCCCGAAATGGAAATCAGGACGATCGAAAAAGGCACGGAAGATCCGTCCGGGGCGCATATCGATTCCAGAAAAATTGTCTTTAAAGTGGAAGGACAGGGCAAAGAGATGGACTCCAATGTTTATGACAGGAGCAAGCTGAAAGCGGGCAATGTGGTTGCCGGCCCGGCCGTGATCAACCAGATGGATACAACCATATTGATAGAGCCCGGATGCGTCGCAAAAGTCAATGATTACGGAATCATTGTGGTGGACGTTGACTGAAGATAAAAAGGAGAGGTTTTAAAAATGAGTGAATCAAAAAAATATATTCTTGGTACGGATATACCCAGAGTCCCCGTTGATCCCGTAACGTTGCAGGTGCTGGGCGGGGCCTTTAAAACCATTGCGCAGGAAATGGGCATGATCTGTTACCGCATGTCGTATTCCAGTATTATCAGGGAATCCGAAGACCTGGGCGCCGGTATCTGCGACCTTTCCTGCAGGCAGATATGTGAAAGCGAAAATTCTCCTATGCACGCAGGTTCGGTGGGCGGGTATATACGGGGCATCCTGACCCGGCTGGAAGGCGATATCAACGAAGGGGATATCATTATCCACAATCATCCGTATTACGGCGCGTCGCATTCGCCGGACGTGCAGATTGTAGTCCCGGTTTTTTATGAAGGAAAGCTGATTGCGTATTCGGCCATTAACGCGCATGTCTGCGACGTGGGCGCGCCCAGTTCGGGCATTGCCATCAAAGCGAGCGACGTGGTAGCCGAAGCAAGGCTTTACTATGCGCTCAAGCTGTATGAAAACGGAAAAAGAAACGAGCAGCTCTGGAGGATGATACTGGACAATACCCGTACGCCTTCCATGAACGCCAATGATATAGACGCGCTCATCGCGTCCGCGCAGCACGGCAAAAAAAGGTTTTTGGAACTGATAGAAAAATACGGGCTTTCCCTTGTGTTTTCGGCAGAAGAAGAGTGGTTTGACTATACCGAGCGGCTTTTAAGAAACGAGATCGCAAAGGCCAAGGACGGAACGTATTATGCGGAAACCTATCTGGACGACGACGGCATCGATCTGGATACCCGGCTGAAAGTGGCCTGCACCGTGACCATCAAGGGAGACAGCTTGACGGTGGACTTGACGGGTTCGAACGACGAAGTATATTCCGCCTGCAACGTACCCTTTTCCGGAAGCACCAAACCGGCCATCAACACCATTATCCATTCCCTGTTCTTAGACGCGGCAAAACACGGGGAATACATCCCTCAAAACGAAGGGCTGGAGAGGCCGGTGGAGATTATAGCGCCCAAGGGAAGCATTTTTAATCCCAACTTTCCCCGCGCGGTTTACGCAAGGTTCAACCAGGTGAACCGGCTGGCCGACTGTATTATGAATGCGCTGGCGCCCGCAATGCCCGACAATGTGTGCGCGGGATGTTCCGCCGACCTGCATTACTTTGTGTATAACGGCTTTGACGCCGAAAAGGGCGAGTACTGGTTGTACGCGGAAGTCACGGAAGGCAGCTATGGCGGACGTTACGGAAAAGACGGCATGGACACGGTGGACTGCCTGATTGCCAACACGCGCAATATGCCGGTGGAAGAAAGCGAATGGCATTATCCGCTCCGCATAGAAAAATATGAATTGCGCCCCGAACCGGCGGCGCCCGGCAAGTGGAGGGGCGGCATCGGCGTTGTGCGCGAGACGACTTATCTGTTGGACGGTTTTCTGGGATGCGAGGGCGACGGACATTACAACCGTCCCAAAGGCATTTATGAAGGCAAAAGCGGAACGGCGAGCGCGCTCACAAAAAATCCCGGCAGGGAAGGCGAAATGCCCATGCCCAGCAAGTTTGAAGCCATCCGTTTTATGAAAGGGGATTCCATAGAGGTGAAATCGCCCAATTCCGGCGGGTACGGAGATCCGCTTGAGAGAGATCCGGCCATGGTACTGGGCGATATACTGGACGGGTTTACCCTTCTTGAAAACGCGCAGGCGGATTACGGTGTGGTGATCGATGAAGCGGCAATGGAAGTGGACCTGCAGGCTACAAAAGCGCTGCGGGCGTCCATGAGCAAAAGCGCAGAATGAAAGCGGGGACGGTAAAATGAGCGATTTGGAAAAATTGGGATGCGCACAGCTGCTGGAGCTGTTTTCCCAAAAAAAACTATCGCCGGTAGAGTATATCCGCCATACGGTAAAAAGCATACAAAGCAGCCGTTTAAACGCGATAGCCGCTTTTGACGAATCCATTGCAATGGATTCGGCAAAGGAATCGGAAAAACGTTATATGGCAGGGGAGGCGCGGAGCCTGGAAGGGCTTCCCATCGGCGTAAAGGATATTATAGAAACCAGGCAGCTTGAAACGACGTACGGATGCGACGCATACAAGGGCAATTTCCCGAAGGAGGATGCGTTTGTGGTCGGAAAGCTGAAGGAGGCCGGCGCGAACGTCAGCATAAAAACCAACACCAGCCAGTTTGCGTTGGGGCCGACCGGAGAGGTTTCGCTGGGCGGTCCGGTGAAAAATCCGTATGACGAAACCAAGGTGTCGGGCGGGTCCTCTTCGGGCAGCGGCGCCGCGGTCGCGGGCAATCTGCTGCCCGGGGCGCTGGGCACCGATTCCGGCGGCTCCATCCGGCTTCCGTCCGCGCTTTGCGGCGCAGTGGGGTTAAAGCCGACCTTTTCTGTTGTGAGCAACCGGGGCGTGCTTCCGGTTTGCGAATCGGTAGACGTGGTAGGGCCGGTCACGCGTTCGGTTCTGGACAACGCGCTTATTTTAAACGCGATTGCGGGCTACAACCCTTTGGACTGGAGAAGCGCGCCCATGCAGGGCAAAGACTATACGCGTGCGCTTAAAAAACCTGTCCGGGGGATGCGTGCCGCCGTTGCCGGCGAATTTTTTGAAGGGCCCGTTGAAGGCGCGGTCCGGGAAAAATGTATGGACGCGGTCGGCGTAGCCGAAGAAAAAGGCGTGCAGATTTCCCGGGTAAACCTGGGGGACCTTGGAAAGCTCAAAAAAATGCACCAGATCCTTCTGATGGCTAGCGCGCATTCCGTGCACCAGGAAGATATTCAAAAGCACCGCGGCAGTATTTACGACCAGGTATACAAACGCCTCAAGTCCGGGGATGTTTCGTCAATAGAATATATCTTTGATGAAAGAAAGAAAAACGAGATGGTAAAAAGGCTTTTGGACGCGATGGGCGAAAACGAATTTCTTTTGATGCCCACCACGCAGATCACCGCATGCGATATCGGCAGGGGGGAAGAGGAAATGGATATGGAAGGCCACCGGCTTTCCCCGTTTCTGACCTACGGCGCTTATACGTGGATCGCAAGTTATTCCTGCTTTCCGGCAATCTCCATACCGGTCGGATTTAACAAAAAAGGCCTTCCCGTGGGGCTTTCCATTATGGCAAAACCTTACGGAGAGGCAAACCTTTACCGGTTTGCAAAAAATATTATGGATGGGTTGGAGGGAAAATAAAAATGGCATTGATCTATCAGCCCGAAACCGCTTCCGACGGGGTGCGTGCCGCGGCGGAGCAGCTGATGAACGCGGCGATGACGGCGCCAAAGGCGTGCGCCGTCAATAACCTGGTGATTGCTTTTGCCCCCAGGGAAGACGCGGTAAAAATAGGCGAGAAAATGATTGAAATGCACAAAAGCGGCAAATATGAAGCGTGGGTCGGCCGGGATGGCCGGGACGTAAAAATAAGCGAAGGCGTGCTGCTCATCGGCACAAAGTACGGCGTGCTGGGCGTGAGCCCGTGCGGCTCCTGCGGGTTTGAAAACTGCGCAAAAAAGGCAAAACAACCGGGTCATCCGTGCATGTTCAACGGGATCGATCTGGGCATTGCGCTCGGCAGCGTGGTCAGCCGGGCGGCGGATATGCGCCTTGATAACCGGATGATGTTTTCCATTGGCCTCGCGGCCCGGGAAATGGGCCTGTTTCCAAAAGAAGTAAAGATGATCGTGGGGATCCCGCTGGATGTAAAAAACAAAAGCCATTTTTATGACCGAACGGAAAGCATGATGAGCCACGTGTTTCAGTATCCTAAGGACGAATAAGCGGAGGTGCAGGCGTGAAACAGCTTTTTGAATCTTTTGATATAAAAGGGACCGCCATAAGGAACCGGATCGGCGTTCCGCCCATGGTATGCTTTAGTTGGAGCGACGATACCGGCAGGGTCAGCGAAAAAAATATTGCGCACTATACGGCTATCGCGCAGGGCGGAGCCGGCCTGATTATACAGGAGGCGACCTGCATCCATAAGGACGGCAGGGTGTGCGACAGCCAGCTCGGCGTGTGGGAAGACGCTCAGGTGCAGGGGCTTAAAGAAATTGCCCGAAACGTGCATGAGCAGGGCGTTCCTATTATTATGCAGATCCATCATGCGGGTATTGTGGGTCTGACCGAAACGACGCCCGGGCCGAGTGATTACGAATTTTTCTTTATTTTTGACCAGTCGGACAAAAAAGGGCGAGAAATGAGCCTTTCGGAGATCCGCGCAATGCAGGACGATTTTGTTGCCGCCGCCCGGCGCGCATATGAGGCCGGTTACGACGGCGTTGAGCTGCACGCCTGCCACAACTACCTGATTTCCCAGTTTATGAACAGTCGGGTGAACAGGCGGACGGACGCGTACGGCAGGGAGCCGGAACTGTTTGCCACGGAAGTGATTGAAAGAATTAAAAAAGAGCTTCCGGAAAGCTTTATCACCGGCGTGCGGCTTGGAATATTTGAACCGACGCTGGAAGACGGCATACGGCATGCGCAAAAGATGGAAAAGAGCGGCGCGGATTTCTTGAACGTCTCGTTTGGGTTCCTTGCGGAATCAGAGCCCCAAAAACCGGAAGAGTATCCGTTCAATGAACTGATCTTCGGCGCACAGGAGATCAAAAAAAATGTGGGCATCCCTGTTTTTGCGGTCAGCGGAATCGATTCCGGCGAGATGGCGCGGGACATTATAGAGAAGACGGGCGTTGATATGGTTTGCGTGGGCGCGGGTACGCTGGTCAATTATAATTGGGCGCGGGACGCGGAGGCGGGCCGGGACGTGGGCAAATGCCTGCGGTGCGCGGTCTGCCAGTGGCGCGTGGTTCCCGAAAGGTGTCCCGGCAAAAAGAAATTTGAGAAATCACTTCAGTAAAAATGAAAGGACGGGCTTTTTAAAGCAGGACTGCTGCCGCCGCCCGGTCTGTATTTTTTTCTGATTCCTCCTATTTTTTTAAAGCCCCTTTCAGTTTGAATGTAAAACTGAAAGGGGCTTTCTTTTTGAAAATTTTCAAACGCGCATATCCCGGCAGCCGGGGATATGCAGCGCCGTCCGGCCGGTAAGGCGCGTGTCTAAGGCTCTTTTTTCGCATTCCATTTCAGGCGGTAGTCGCGCGGCGTTATGCCGAATTGCTTTTTAAATATGCGCGAAAAATAATTGTAGTCGGATATCCCGCACAATTCGGCAATCTCCGCAATGGAGCGTTCGTTGTTTTTTAAAAGAGACTGCGCCTGTTCCAGCCTTTTTGCCTGAATGTACTGCCCGAGCGTCAGTCCGGTTTCTTTTTTAACTGTTTTAAAAAGAAGATTGCGGGACAAAAAGAGCTGCGAACAAAGCGTTTCTACGCTCAGGTCTTCAGACAGGTGGATGTCTGTATATGATTTGATTTTTGTAAAAATTTCGTCATGGTCCGGGTTCACATATTTTTTGTTGCCGATATACAGCGCGCATGCATTCATGATCTGAACGCAGCTTTCCATTTGCTGCTTCGTCAGGCGGGGCAGGTTGTAGTATTCGGTTTTAATGTCTGAAATATCAAGAATATCCTCGCAGGAATTAAGGGAAAAATTCCATGCCTTTTGAATGGGCATATCGCCCGGGACACATTGTCCGACCATCATATAGCCAATGATGCGGCGGTTGTCCATAATAGGGGCAATGGCGTCGAACAGGCCGGCGTGGCAGGTGTATATGTAATTTTTATAAATATTCTGCTTGACTCTGAATTGGGAGGAAAGGTCGCATGTGCGGCAGCGTTTCCAGCCTTTTTTGGTGGATTTGATCAGGCGGCACAGCACATTTTCTTCTTTGGGCCAAGCAATCACTTCGTTAAAATCAAAATCAAAGATGGCCACACGCAACTGTGTAGCAATGTAAAAATGGCGTATCAGGCTTTGCAAATTTTCAGTATCGATACGTGCAGGCATAGCATAATCCTATTCTAAAAGTACAATAATGCTAATTCTTGATATTATTATACTAGTATTATGCCACTGAATGTTGATATAATCAAGCTAAAGATTTGAAACGTTTCGGATAATAATATACCAATTTAAAAGAAAAAAATTACATCATTTTTGAACAAAAGGCATTTGTTTATGATTTTAGAGCGCCAAATTTAAGGTGCTGGTAAGGGGTAATGAATGAAAAGTACCATTCGGGATGTTGCGCGAGCCGCAAGTGTAGCTGTATCGACCGCATCAATGGCACTTAACAATAAGCCGGGGGTCAGCGAAAAGACTAAAAAGAAAGTTCGTATGGTTGCCCGTGAATTATGTTACGTGCCAAACCATTCGGCAAGGAGCCTGGTTACGAACGACAGCAAGTGCCTTGGGCTGATGGTCCCCGAAATTGTGAACCCCTTTTACAGTGCGATCGTAGACAAAATGGCAACGCTGGCGGAGGGCATGGGGTACACGCTGTTGCTTGGGATTTCCAACAACAAGAGCAACCAGGAGAAAGCTTTTGTAAAAACATTCGCATCCCACCGGGTGCTGGGCGTGATCATTGTGCCCATGCTGTGCGAGAAGCCCAATACGGAACACCTTGATATTTTAAAGACGGCACGCATACCGACGATTTTTTGCACCGATTACTATGATGAATGGACAAACGGCGTAAAAGGAAATTATTCATGTGTGATGTGCGACCTTGAACAGGGCGAATATGAAATGATCCGTCATCTTATAAAGCTGGGGCATAAAGAAATTTGTTTTGTAAGCGTTGACATGGATGTCCACTTTACGCAGCTGCGCCAGAGAGGATATCAAAGGGCATATGAACAGGAGGGGCTTGCGGCGGATGAAAACAGGGTCTTTTTTGCGGATCAGGCGCGTTTCCAGGGAGGATATGACATTGCAGATGTCCTGCTTAAGCAAAATCCGGATGCGATTGCATGTATCAACGACATCATGACGATCGGGATTTTAAAACGGCTGAACGAGCGGGGCGTCCGTATTCCTGAAGACATTGCTGTGGCGGGGTTTGACGACATGATGTTTGCAGAACTTGCGCAAAAACCAATTTCTACCGTGCGGCAGCCGCTGCAGCGGATATGCGAGCGAACGCTCGAGATGCTGGATAAAAAAATAAAGAAACAAAAGGGCGCGGAGGAGAGCGGAAAAATCATATTGGAAAAACCGGAGCTCATCATCCGCAGTACGACTTAAGAAAAGGAATCAGAAACGCAATAGCGTTATGATATAAAAAAAGGAGGAGAAGAAATGAAAAGAAAAAATTTAGTAGCATTTCTGATAGTAGTGATGCTGGTATCGGTGTTGGCATTTGCGGGCTGCTCGCAGCCGGCTGAAGAGTCTTCCGCAGGAGCAAGTGAAAGCTCGGCGGCAGCCAGTGAAACGGCATCTGAAGAGGCCTCGGCAGCAGAGTCTTCTGCGGCCGCAGACGGCGACGTGGTGATCGGCATGTCCATACCGCAGCTTGCCAATCCGTATTTTGTTTCGGTCATGAACGGCGCACAGGCAAAATGTGATGAACTGGGCTATACGCTGACCGTTGTGGACGCCGGGTATGACGTTGCAAAACAGGTTTCTGATTTTGAAAACTTTGGAAATCAGGGTGTAGACGCTGTCATAGCCTGCCCCATTGATTCCAATGCCCTGATCCCGGTTGTGGACCAGCTGCATGAAAAAGGGATCATGGTGATTTCTTTTGCGCAGGTCATTGATAATGCGGATGCCATACTGACCATTGACGAATATCAATACGGCGTGGCGATCGGCACGAACGCTGCGGAATGGATCAACGATAAGCTGGACGGCAAGGCGGAAGTACTGATCATTTCTCAGGATAATGTGGAAGCGGTTGTGCAGCGCGGAAACGGCATACAGGAAACAATTGAAAAACTTTGCCCGGAAGCGACGATCGTCGGCCGCCAGGCAGGCGACAATCCGGAAAAAGGCATGCAGATCGCAGAAGATTATCTGCAGCAGTATCCTGACCTGATGGTTATCACAGGAAATAACGACGCGGGTCCGCTGGGCGCGCTGGAAGCGGTGAAAGCCGCGGGCAGAGATTCGGATACGTTCTTTGTAGGCGGTGCGGACGCAACGCCCGAGGCAATTGAAAAAATGAAGGAGCCGGGAAGCGTTTACCGTGCAACAGTAGATATCGTTCCTTACCAGACGGGTATGGATGCGGTGGACTTCATTACCGAATTTTTGGCAAACGGGATTCCCGAAGAAGCGCCTGTCGAGTATTTCACAATGGAACCGGTATGGCAGGAAGATGTTTTAGCGGGATGGGCACCTTTGGGTTCCGAGGAATAAACTTAAGAAAATTGAATATTCCGGCGTTTCTTTTAAGAAGCGCCGGAATATTTAGAAATATCCGATAGGAACAGCGGAGGATTACCATGCAAGATTATATTTTGGAAGTACGTAATCTCAGTAAATACTATGCCGGCGTCAAGGCGCTTGACGATGTATCGATCGGGTTTTTAAAGGGAGAAGTACATGCGCTGGCAGGGGAAAACGGCGCGGGAAAATCTACCCTGATCAAAATGCTGACCGGCGCGATAGAGCCGACACGCGGCGAGATCATCCTGGAAGGGAAATCATATCAAAAACTGGATCCGATCAGCGCGATCGAAAAAGGGATCTCCGCCGTTTATCAGGAATTCAACCTGGTACCGTATTTGTCGGCTGCGGAAAATGTATTTTTTGGGAAAGAACAAAAAAAAGGAATTTTTGTTGACCGTAAAAGGATGAACGAGCAAGTCAGCAGCATGCTCAAAGATATGGGGATCAAAATGAACCCCGCCATCCGGGTCAGCGACATGGGCGTAGCCTATCAGCAGATTATTGAAATTGTAAAGGCCGTTTCGGCCAACTCTCGAATACTGATTTTAGACGAACCCACAGCACCTTTGACAAACAATGAAACAAGAGTGCTTTTTAACATAGTGAAGCAATTAAAAGAAAAAGGCGTCACCATTATATTTATATCCCACAGGATGGAAGAGATATTTGAAATTTGCGACCGGGTAACGGTGATGCGCGACGGAAGATATATTGCAACCGAAAATACCGCCGATATAGACCGCAAAAGGCTGATTGCGTATATGGTCGGCCGTGAACTCGGGGAAAATTATCCGCCGCGCACAAAAGATCTGGGAGAAACAATTCTGGACGTGCACCAAATGACCAGTGAAAAAGTGCATGATATCAGTTTTGAGCTGAAACGAGGAGAGATACTCGGATTCGGCGGTTTGGTCGGAGCCGGGCGTACCGAAGTGATGCAGGCGCTTTTTGGCGCAGACAAAATCCTGTCCGGCAACCTGACGCTGAAAGGAAAAAAATTAAAAGCAAAGCATCCGAGCAAAGCGCTGGAAAAAGGGATCGGGCTGATACCCGAAGACCGTAAAAACCAGGGCGTGTTCCTTGGGCTTTCCATTAAAGAGAATGTGACCTTCAGTTCGCTCAAGCAGGCGATGACCGGTCCGTTTATCAACAAAAAAAAGGACACGGCCATTGCGGATGAATATGTCGGCAAACTGCGCATCAAGACGCCCAGCATCAATCAGCTTGTTAAAAATCTGTCGGGCGGGAACCAGCAGAAAGTCGTTCTTGCAAAAATGCTGGCCACGCAATGTGATGTACTGATATTTGACGAGCCGACACGCGGGATTGATGTGGGCGCAAAACAGGAAATATATAACCTGATGCGCCATCTGGCGGATGTGGAAGGAAAAAGCATTATCATGGTATCGTCTGAAATGCCGGAATTGATCGGGATGAGCGACAGAATACTGATTATGCGGTTTGGAAAAATCGTTGGAGAACTTGAGAAAAAAGAATTCTCCCAGGAATTGATTTTAGAATATGCTTCCGGATTGATAGGAGGAGAACAACAATGAGCACAAACAGCGCAACAGAGAATTTAACCTTAAAAGCGAACAAAAGGAAAAAAGTGACCACAATACTTGGCAGTTACGGCATTATTTTTGTTTTGGTCGCCTTGATGATTATTTTTGCATCTCTCTCAAACCGTTTCCTGCTGCCCGACAATATTTTCAATATCCTGCGGCAGGTATCGATTGTAGGCATTATTTCGGTAGGCATGACGTTTGTTATGGTCGCAGGCGGCATAGACCTTTCCTGCGGCTCTATCGTGGGGTTTGCGGGGGTAGGATCGGCGCTGCTGATGGTTGACTATAACTGGCACCCTGTAGCCGCTGCGGTCATGATGTGCCTGTGCGGCCTTGGTATGGGAATTGCCAACGGCTTTTTCATTGCACAGCTGAAAGTGCCGGCGTTTATTGCTACGCTGGGCATGATGACCTCGGTGCGCGGCATTGCCTATATCATCACGGGCGGGCTGCCTGTATTTGGATTCAATGAAGAATTCACGCATCTCGGGCAGGGCTATCTCGGGGTTATCCCGATCCCGGTGCTGATTATGGCGGCGGCGTTTGCATTCGGCATTCTGTTTTTAAACAAAACGCGAGCGGGGCGGCATGTATATGGCGTCGGCGGCAATGAGGAAGCTTCCCGGCTGTCCGGCGTCAATGTAAAAAAAATCAAATTTATGGTATTTGCGATCGCCGGTTTTATGAGCGCGCTGGCGGGGATCGTTTTGCTGGCCCGTGTGAATTCGGGACAACCAAACGCCGGAACCGGATATGAAATGGATGTGATTACGGCGGTCGTGCTGGGCGGCGTCAGCATGTCGGGCGGCCAGGGAAAGATCCATATGGTTATCGTAGGCGTGCTGATCATGGGCATTCTGACCAATGGCATGACCATGCTTTCGGTAAACGAATATGTGCAGCAGTTCATAAGAGGAATGGTGCTGATTGCAGCGGTGGCATTTGACAGCTTTATCAAAACCCGTCGCGCAAAAGAAGTTGTAGGATAAGAATATAAGAACGCTTCGGGATCCCGCAAAGCCGTAGTCTGGCGGGATTCCTCATAAATATCAATATAAGGAGAGACAATTATGAAACGTTCAGAAATCAATCAGATCATGCGCGATGCGGTTACATTTATTGAAAAAGAAAATTTCAGCATGCCTCCGTTTGTTACATGGAGCTATGAAGAATGGGAAACCAAAAACAGCGAATATGATGAAATAAAAGATAACATGCTGGGCTGGGACATAACGGATTTCGGCAGCGGGGATTATTTCAGCCAGGGCTTGCTGATGATAACGCTGCGGAACGGAAATTTCAATAACCCGAAGTACAAAAAGCCTTATGCGGAAAAGCTTCTGATCAGCGAAGAAGGCCAGGTAACGCCGTACCATTTCCATTGGAAGAAGATGGAAGATATCATCAACCGCGGCGGCGGTCTGCTGGTGATCAAATGCTATAACTCCGGTCCGGACGGCGAAATGCTGGAAACACCGGTGACCGTTTATATGGATGGCCGGGCCTTTGAAGTGCCCGCGGGAAAACGGCTGGAACTTGCGCGCGGGCAAAGCATTACATTGCCGACCGGGCAGTATCACAGTTTTTGGGCGGAAGGCGGCAAGTGTTTGATCGGAGAGGTGTCCTGTACGAACGATGACAATGTGGACAACCGCTTTTTTGAACCGGTGGGACGTTTTCCTGAGATTGAGGAAGATGAACCTGCTTTGTATCCGCTGTTCAGCGAGTATCCCAATATGCCTGAAAGGTAAGACGCAGAAAACATGTTCGTAATAGGTTTAGATATTGGTACAAGCGGTGTAAAAAGTACGGTTTTTGACGATCACGCCAATGTTGTCGGTCATGCCTACAGGGAATATGACCTTATCAGCAGCGGCGAGGGAATGTATGAACTGGACCCGCATGTCATTTTGGAGGGTTCATGGGCGGTGCTGGCGGAGTCCACACGCAATTGTGACGGCAAAAAGGTACGTGCCATCTGTGTGACGTCTTTTGGCGAATCTTTTGTGTGCCTGGATGAAGCGGATAATATTCTTGCAAAAACCATGATATACATGGATAACCGGGGAAGCGAGGAATGCGCCGAATTGATGCGGGCCTTTCCCCAACGCGAGATATATGATGTGTCCGGGCAGTATGTTGACCGGATGTTTGCCATTTATAAAATCAGGTGGATGCAAAAACACCGTCCAAAAGTGATGGAAAAGGTCCGGCGCATTTGTTTCATTACGGATTTTATTACTTATATGCTGGGCGCGGACCATGTGTGTGATTACTCCCTGGCAGCGCGCAGCGCAATGTTTGATATAAGAAAAAAGAAGTGGTGGAAGGAAGGCGTCGCTTTTTCGGGAATAGACCCTGCCGTCTTGCCAAAGCCGGTGCCCAGCGGCAGCGTTGCGGGAACCGTCAGTAAAGAAACGGCGGAAAAACTTGGGATGAGCGGCAACGTAAAACTGATCGTCGGCGGCCACGACCAGATTTTTGCGGCAATCGGCAGCGGGGCAAGCAAGGCGGGCGATATTGCCAACGGCATGGGAACGGTAGACTGTATGATCAGCGTGATTTCAGGCGATGTGCGCCGGGAATATATGATGGACTGCAGCCTGCCTATGATTCCATATCTGGATCCGGATGTTTACGTGACGTATGCCAGTAATATTTCCGGCGGCTGTGTTGTAAAATGGTTTCGGGACAACTTTGCAAAAGATATCGCTCATTTGCCGGACGTATATGATCTTTTAGCAAAAGAAGCGCCTAAAAAGCCTACGTCTTTATTGTTCATACCGTATCTGGCGGGAGGCGGAACACCTTATATGGATAACATGACGCCCGGAACCATTGCGGGACTGCGCCTTAACCATACCCGCGGCGATGTGATGCGGGCATTTTTGGAAGGCGAAACGTACGACATGAAGTCCATTCTGGAATGCATGGAGTCCGCGGGCATCACCGCAAAAAAGATCATCACGGTGGGCGGCGGTTCAAAATCATCTCTGTGGATGCAGATACGCGCGGATGTTTTTGAGCGGGACGTATACCTCCCTGAAAACCGGGAGGCAGGCACCCTGGCAAGCGCGCTGGTGTGTTATAAAAATATAGGAATGTACGCTACGATAAAAGAAGCGCAGAACGATTTGATCAAATACGCAAAAATTTATTCGCCGGACCGGGCAAACCGCGACCGGTACCGTGAGAATTATGAAAAATACAGAACTTTGTATAAAACAATAAAAAATTTTTACCAAAAATAAATGAAGGCGGCAAAAAGGAAGGGAGAGGCTGTTTTTGAATGGTTATGAAAGAATGATCGCAACGCTGGGCAGGCAGAGGACCGATTACGCGCCGTCCATGGAAATTATGATCGATACTGCGGTCATCCGTGCGCTTACCGGCACAACCGATTACATGACGCTGTGCGACATGTTGGATCTGGATGCGGTGATCACCAATACGCCTTCCAGGCTCTACCGTAACGAAGTGCTGGATGGGGAAAAAGGAATTTTCCGTAACGAATGGGGTACGGTCCGCCGTCAGGGCAGGGAAGTGGTTTCAGCTATTATAGACTATCCCATAAAAACCCCGAAAGAGGTATGGAGTTATCAGGCGCCCGACCCGGAAGACGAATACCGGTTTGCTTTTTTACGGCGGCTCATTGAGCGCTTTAAAGGCAAAAGGCTGGTGGGGATGCATATCCATGATGCCTTTAACTATCCATATTACCTTATGGGTATGGAAAACCTGTTTGTTGCAATGTTTGAAGATGCCAAGGCCGTGCATAAGCTGGTGGATATTTCGGTAGAGCATAATATTGCGCTTGCCCGAAAAGCGGTTTCGCTGGGAGCGGATTTTATTTTGCTGGGCGATGATTACGGCGGTGGAAACCAGTTGCTTGTGTCCCCCGCAAAATTCCGGGAATTTTTCCTGCCGGGACTTAAGAAGGTGGTGGGGGCGGTAAAAGAAACGGGCGCATTCTGTTTTAAACATTGCTGCGGCGATATCAACGAGATATTGGATGACATGGTTGATACCGGCATAGACGTGCTTCACCCTTTGGACCCGTCCGCCAATATGGATATTACCGCCGTAAAAGAACAATACCCCAATTTGGTGGTCATGGGCGGCATCAACTGTTACGAGCCCCTGTGTGCGTTCAGTGAAAAGGAGATCGCCGCCGAAACAAAACGTGTGATCGGCACGGTTGGACGCAACGGAAGGTTTATTCTTGCGTCTTCCAACAGTGTGCATTCGGATGTCAAGCCGGAAAATTATCGTATCGTTCAGCAAGTCAGGCGGAAAACGCCCCTTTCATATGATGAATGATGAGCGGACAAAAGAGTGGATTTGCAGTGATTCGGGAAAAGGAGAACGTATTATGACAACATTTGCATTGTTTTATGGGAACCGTGCGTTTATGCCGGATGAAGTGATCGACGAGGCGCGGCTGCAGCTTGAAAAAGCTGTGCGCGGCGCAGGGTTTGATTTTATTGCTATGGATACGGGCCTGACCGGCCATGGCGCGGCCGAGACGGTTCGGGAAGGGAAAATATTTGCAGATTTTCTGCAAAAAAACAAGGGGAAATATGACGGTGTGATCGTTTGCCTTGCGAATTTCGGCGACGAATCCGCAACGGTCGCTGCCCTTGAGGAAGCGGATGTCCCCATTTTGATCCAGGCGTGTCCGGATGAGATCGGGAAGATGGATTTTGCACGGCGCAGGGATGCTTTTTGCGGGAAACTGGCGATCACCGATATCTTATACCAGTACCGTATTCCGTTTTCGCTCACAAAATCGCATGTGGTGGCCCTGGACAGCGGGGAATTCCAAACCGAACTTAAAAAGTTCGGCGCGGTGTGCCGGGTGGTGCGCTCTCTAAGAAAACTGACCGTTGCGGCGGTAGGCGCGCGGGTGTCTGCTTTTAAAACCATGCGTTTTGATGAACTGACCGCACAGAAGTACGGCATTACCGTCGAAACGATAGATCTTTCGGATTTCTTTTTACGTATGAAAGGGATGGACGAGGCTTCAAAAGATTTTGAAAACCGCCGTAAATATTTAGAGCAATATGCCGATTTTTCTAAAACGCCGCGGGATGCGTTTAATAAAATGGTACGGGCGAGTCTGGCGGCAGACCAGATTGCGCAGGAATTAAATACGGATTGCATGACGATACGTTGTTGGGACGAATTTCAGCGGGAAATGAATATTTCCGTATGTAATCTGATCAGCGAACTGAATGAGCGGGGTATTGCGACTGCCTGCGAGATGGACATAGCGAATGCAATCTCCATGAAAGCGCTGGTAAGCGCATCGCAGGATGCCGGTACCTGCCTTGATTTTAATAATAATTACGGGAACGATCCGGACAAGTGTATTTTGTTTCACTGCGGGCCGGTACCCAACAAAATGATGGTGGGCCCGGGCGAGATCGTGCAGCACAAAATGTTCAAAAAAACAATGGGCGACAATGTAAGCTGGGGCGTTAACCAGGGACATATCAAGCCGATGCCGATGACATATTCCAGCCTGAAAACAGAAGACGGCGAGATGGTCTCCTATATTGACAACGGCGCCTTTACCGGTGATCCTATAGAAAAAGAATTTTTTGGTACCGGAGGCGTTGCCAGGATAGACAATCTGCAGGACAAGCTTTATCGGATTGCGGGCAGCGGATTCAGGCACCATGTGAGCGTTACTTCGGGTCACTGGGCGGATGCCCTTAAAGAAGCGTATACCACTTATTTGGGGTACGGCGTCCTTTCGCTTTGACGGGCCGGTATTTTTAGCATAGAAAGCCAAGATAATCTTGCTTTTTATTCCCCATGAAAAAGCCTGGTTTCCAGGTTTTTTCATGTAATCAATTTTATAATAACAGGAGGAAAAAACAATGGATGCAAAAGATATCATGCTGAGAGCGCAGAAGGCAAAAACAATCATACCTGCTTTCAATATCCCTTACCTGCCCATGATGAAACCGGTTATAGACGCAATTGTGGATGAAAACGCAATTGCCATGGTGCAGGTGGCCCGGCTGGAATGGGAAAAGTTTGAGTCCAAAAGTTTGGAAGCGGTGGCCGAGGAATATTTCAAGCATTACAATGAGAAACATACAATGCTGCATTTAGACCACGTTCCGGTGATCGACGAGGACAACCTTCAGGTGGAGTATATGCCCATCTTAAAAAGAGCGGTCCAGGCAGGTTACCAGTCGGTGATGATAGATGCATCCAGGCTGGATCTGCAAGGGAACATTGCCGCTACAAAGCAGGCGGCGGATTTTGCCCATGAAAACGGCATCCCCTGTGAAGCCGAACTGGGCGCGGTAGCGGGGCATGCAACGGGAGACAGCGATATCCCTTATGAAGAATTGTACAGGACAAAAAAAGGGTTTACAAACCTGGAGGAAGCAAAACGCTTTGTAGAAGAGTCGAGCTGCGACTGGCTGTCCGTTGCGGCCGGAAGCGTGCACGGTGCGATTGCGGAAAATGTCCGCAGGCAGAAAAAACCGGAAGCCAAGCTGGATATCGCCCATATACGGGCACTGCGCGATATAACGGGGAACGTACCTCTGGTCCTGCATGGCGGCTCGGGCATCAAACAGGACTATATCCTGCAGGCGATACAAAACGGCATTACAAAAATCAATGTGGGCACAGAGATTCGCCAGGCATATGAAAATACAATAGAGGAAAGCGGACTGGAAGAAAAGGCGAGAGAAAGTGTGTACGTGCGTGTGCGGGAAGTGATCAGCGGTTTTTTGCGCATCTCCGGGTCAAGAAGCCTGATCCTTGGATAAAGCAGTTTTAAACGGGAGATAAGGGAAGAAGAAAGGGAAACCGCTTTTGGGCCCGGTGCGAAGGCGAAAATCTTCTTTCTCTATCTTTTTATTCATGTTATAATTTTTATGGGGATACCCTGAAAGGGAATGTCCGTCATGAAAGTTATCCGTTTTATTTTCATATTTATAGTTATTATACTTTTTCTTTCGGCCTGCTCCGCTTTGGACGAAAATGTTTCTCCTGCGCCCGTATCCGGGGAAGCGGAAATAGCGCAGAGCCTGAGCCCGGCGCCGGGTAAGACGCCTTCCGATTCGCCTTCGCCTTCGGCGGACGACGAATGGGGCGTCTTTCAGGAGGATGCCGAGGGCGTGATTGCGGACGGGTTTTATTACCTGCCGCTCACCGGCGCGCTCAAAGGGCGCATTACGGGAATGAGTTTTCCGGAAGGGGAGGCTGAAATCACCTATGACGACCTTCGGTATATCCGGCTCAAATATTTTGATTTTGAAGGTAAAGAGCACGAGGACGGCGAGCTGATTGTAAATGCACAGCTCGCGGCGGAAGTGGCGGAAATTTTCTATGAATTGTACAAGGCAAAGTACCCGTTTGCTTCTGTCCGCCTGGTGGATGACTACGGAGAACCGGGAGACGACAACCTTTCCATGGCGGCAAACAACACATCCGCTTTTAACTACCGGGTGGTAACGGGCACAGACACGCTTTCCCTGCACAGTTACGGGGCCGCGATCGATATAAACCCGGTACAAAATCCGTATGTCGACGGAGAGCGGGTCGTGCCCGAGGCCGGCATAGAATATCTGGACCGCTCGCTTGCCTTGCCCGGAATGATCGGGCACGATGATCTTTGTTATCAGCTTTTCGCCGAAAGCGGCTGGCGCTGGGGCGGCGATTGGGAAGGAGACAAAGATTATCAGCATTTTTCCAAGGATGTGCGTTAGTCTGGTGCAATCGTATCGGCATATGCAAAATGTTTTTTAAATATGAAAAACTTTTTTGACATATACCGGAATATTCAGTAAAATAATAGACAGATAAACAAAAAAAGAATGGAGGATTTCGATATGGGCGAAGAAAAAAAGAACGAGCCAAAAGGGACACTTGACGTTATGGAAGACATGGCTATGAAGATTACAAAAGGCAACCGGACGGCGGCAATTGTAGTGGCGATCTGCATGATCGTACTGGGTATACTATTCTTTATATGGCCTTTGATCTCAGCGGCTGGCCTGCAGTTTATTGCTGCAATCGGCATTCTGATTTTTGGTGCTTTCCAAATTATCAGATTTATCCGGGAACCCAGCGGCGCAAAGCAGGGATGGACGCTTGCAAGCGGAATTTTATTAGTTATAGTAGGCATTATGGCGCTTTCTATGGGCGTTATTGACCGTGCATTCATGTTCTCGTTCCTGCTTGGATTCCTGGCAATGATGGCTGGTATTAATCAGCTGACTTCTGTCGGGGCGTATAAAAAGGCAGGCATGTCGACCGGATGGCTGGTCGCGAGCGGCATCATCAACCTTATTTTGGCTGCATTCTTGCTGATCTCTCCTCTTGCGGCCATATGGGCGCTGCAGGTTGTGTTCGGCATCTATCTGCTGGTGGGCGGCATTGCCTTCCTGGCTGAAATGTTGGCAATTAAACCGGCAAAAAAAGCTTAAAAAGAACGCATCAAAAAAAGGCCGCCCTTTGGAGCGGCCTTTTTTTTGATGCAATTTGTGAGAAATACGCTTAAAGAGGATAGTGAAAGCAAAAACAAAAGAAGTTTTGGGGCGTAAAAATGGTATAATAAAAAAAGCTTAAAGAAATCCTTTGCAGGAGATGGTACGCATGAAGATCAAAGTGCTTGTGGTTGAAGACAATGCGGCTTTAAGGCAAAGCGTTTTAAATGTACTGAGAAAGGAAAGGTACGGCGCCGAAGGGGCGGGGACAGCGGAAACGGCGCGGGAGAAGTACACCGGGCATCGTTTGGATATCATTTTGCTGGATATCATGCTGCCCGGCGGCAGCGGGCTTGAGCTGGTGCGCTTTTTTAAAAACAACGGGAACGCTCTGATTATAATGCTGACGGCTTTGGATGATGAAGCAAGCAAACGGATGGCTTATGAAAACGGAGCAGACGATTATATTACCAAGCCGTTTGATTTGTTCGAGCTCATTTATAAACTCAACGCCATGCGGCGCAGGATTCTTTTACAGGGAAACGAATTTGAAATAGGCGATATCCGGTTTAATACCGAAACAAATTTGCTGGCCTGCGGAGGCCGGTCGTTTTATATACAGAAAAGCCAGATCAATTTGCTTAAAAACTTATACGAGGCCTTTGGGCGAAAGGAATATCTGGACAAGGAACGAATATCGGGATTTGCAAAAATTGATGAAAGCACGCGCGTGCACACGCTGGTTGCGCGGTTGCGGAAAAACCTTATGGATGTTGGAAGCCGTGAGGTCACAATAGAGACAATTTATAACAAAGGATACCAGTTACTTCTTGGCCGGCAGCAGGGCGAAAAGTATGAATAAGCTTGTGGAAAGACGCACGCTTGCATCCGTTGGAATTACACTGGCGGTTTTTTGCCTGGTGATTCTGCTGCTCAGCGCAGTGAACCTTTTGGGAGAATCCCTGGTGGCGGAAGATAACGGGTTTGCGGCCCGAGAGATGCAAGAGGAGATATACGCCCTCAAAGGCGTCCGTTCCGGCGACGACATGAAATCTTTTACGGTTGAAACAGAGGGGACGAGCGTAGCGCTGATGATTAACAATCTGGCTTTTCCGTATGAGATATATATAAACGGGAGGCTGGAGAGCCAGAATGCGGACCCTTTTGCCGCCGGCTTCAATAATGCGTATATATATAAAGTGTTTGATTTGGAGCCGGAAGAGGAAAACAAAATCACCGTTACGGGTACAGGGGCGGCGGGCACGCTGATGTACCTGGCGCCAACCGCCGCCATGGAGCGCGGGCTTGCGGTGCGGACAACGGTCGACGCGCTGCTGTTTTTTTTGCTGGTCTTTATCACTGCCGGAAGCGTTGCGTGGGGACTATGGAACCGGAACCTGCGCTTTTTTTGGATATTTGCCCTGATTGGCGGGGTCTCTGTTCTTAGAGCGCTGGTTATGGGCGAACCGGCTTTTCTGGCGGCGCTTTTAGAATTGCCGATTCAAGATTTCTCATTTTTAAATACCCTGACGGCTTGCGCGAACGCAGTGCTTCCCATTTGGATCATATTGAAACTTTTGGAAATCAAGGTTCCTTTAAAAAAAATGGCGGTACTGATTGCCGGATTTGCCGCACTGTCGGCAGCGGTTGTTCTTACCCGGTCTCCGCAACTTTATCTGGTTTTGCAGACAGCGGTTTATCTTCTTTCTTTCGGGCTGGCTGTTGCCGGCGTTGCGTATCGGAAATCATATGCGAAGATCATACTGGTCAATAATCCGGTATATGCTTCTCTTGTAGTTTATGGCCAGTTGGTTATCCTGGGAATATTTGCAAACGGGCCGGTCAATTTTTATGTGCACAGCGCATATCTGGGGGCTGTTCTCTACCTGTGTGTCTTTTTTGGCGTGTTTATGCTGGCGCTTTTTCGAAGAATGAAGGAAATGGAGAAAAAAAAGACCGATTATGAGCGGGCTATGCTGCTGCGTGGCATCAGCCATGATTTCAAACTGCCGCTATCCGTGTTAAAAATAAACAATCAAATGCTCAGTAAGTATGAAATGAATGAAGACGAACGAAAAGCGTGCGCACGCCTAAGCGGGGAAGCGGTCGGCGTACTGGAAAAAATGACGGACAATATCAACGGATTTTTAAACCTGGAATCGGGTTTTGAAAAGAGAGCGAGGGTGGATCTGCGGGCATGCTTTGATAAAGTGACCGCGCAGTATGCCTTGCTGGCCAAAGAAAAAAACATTTCTTTTTCTGCCGTATGGCAAGCGGGAGAAGTTTTTTTGCATGCGGATTCCTTGCAGATGGAAAGGATGTTTTATAATTTTTTGGACAATGCTTTAAAATATAACCGGGAAAACGGAAAAGTAACGATCTCCTGTTTGCGGGAGAAGGAAAAACTACGAATCAGAATAGAGGATAACGGAGAGGGGATGAATGCGGAGAAGAGCGGCAGGATATTTGAACCGTTTTACCGCGGAGACAAAAACCGTACAACAGAAGGTTTGGGCCTGGGGCTCAGCGTTGCGGCCGGTGTTGTCCGCGGTATGGGCGGGGAAATAGAGGTGTTCAGTAAAGAAGGGGAAGGCACGACATTCGTGATTTGCTTGCCTGTGAGATAAATGTTTTAAAAAAAAGCGGAACCTTACCATGTGGTAAGGTTCCGCTTTTTTTAACATGAAATATGCTATGATGATCATACAAAATATCTTTTTATCTTTATGTAAAATATATACCGGTTAAAAAAGGAGCGATGGATCGTGAAAAAAAAAATTCGCATTGGTAATAGCTGTTCTTTTAAGCTTGGGAATGATCTCCTGCAGCAGTCAGACGGAAAGCGTAGATTACGCCGATACGTCCAATTGGCTTTCTCTTCCGGCCAATAACGATGAAGCGGTTGATGTTTTTTATTTGTACGGTTCCCAGTATCAAAAATCAGACGACAGCGACGCGAATATCTGCGCTATAGACAATGCGCAAATGGCAAAAGGTGCAGCCCTGGCATACGACCGGCAGGCGGTGGCGTTCGAAACGGTCGGGAATATTTACGCGCCGCTGTACCGGCAAGCGGATGCGGCATATTGCCTTTCTCTTTCGGAAGAAGATAAGGATAAACTCTTGCAGGGAACGCCAAAGGAAGATGTTTTTGCGGCGTTTGATTATTATATCGAGCATTACAATAACGGGAGGCCCTTTATCCTGGCAGGACATTCCCAAGGCTCCAATATGATGATGTATCTTCTTTCCGAATATATGCAGGAGCATCCTGAGATATATGAGCGTATGGTTGCAGCTTATATTATTGGATATTCCGTAACGGATGATTTTCTTGAGGAGAATCCGCATTTGAAATTTGCGCAGGGAGCGGATGATACCGGTGTTATTATTTCTTATAATACCGAGGCGCCGACCGTTGAAGGAGCGAATCCTGTAATACTGGACGGCGCGTTGGTGATAAACCCTGTTAACTGGAAAACGGACGAAACGCCGGCCGGCGCTGCAGAAAACGCCGGCTCTATCGAACTGAATCAGGACGGATCGGTTGTCCTGAATGAAGACGGAACCTATATGCGGGTAATGGATTATGCCGATGCGTGCATTGACAAGGAAAAATTTGCGCTGATTTGCAGCACGGCGGATGTCGATACGCTGGCCCCTGGGAACAGTGTGTTTGGAAAAGGCGTCTTTCACAGTTTTGATTATCCGTTCTATTTCTATAATTTAAGAGAGAACGCCGCGTTGCGGACGGAAAAATATCTGAACGGACGGTAAGGCGGGCATCCATAAAAAACAAAGGTTCTCCCGTGCATGTTGCGGGAGAATCTTTTTGTTCTTCTTTAGAGCCGATACAGGCCGTCCGCTGTAATGCGTATTGCCGGGTTCGGTAGGGGTAGGGCACGTTGTATGCCAGCTGGTCAAATCCCCTCTTTATAAACCCCGGGACATACCGTATAATAGTTGAGTAGAGGTAATCCGGTGCGCAAGGCGTAAAAAATAAGGGCGTTGAATATTGAGTATGTTGTTTGTAAAATTAAAAGAGGTATTATATGCGGTAATGCCCATTACGGCAATCGTTTTACTGCTTCATTTTACCCTGACGCCGCTTATGCCGTCCGTTTTATGGGGATTTTTTTTCGGGGTCCTGATGATACTGGCCGGCCTCTCCGTGTTTTTGCTGGGGGTGGATGTCGGTGTGAGCGCGATCGGACGGTATGTGGGCGCCGCAATTACACGCACAAACAAGGTATGGATCGTCGCGTTAGCGGGTGTGGTCCTCGGATTTTTTATCACGCTTGCCGAACCAGACCTTCATATACTGGCCGGACAGGTTGAGTCCGCAACATCCGGCATGCTTTCTCAGTTTTCCATTGTGCTTGCCGTGTCGGTCGGTATTGCGGTATTGCTTGCGTTCGGCCTGATAAGGATCGTATATAATGTGCCGCTTTTTATTATTTTGACGGTGCTTTACGGAATCATATTTGTTTTATCCTTTTTTACAACGCCGGAATTTATGGCCATTTCCTTTGACGCTTCGGGCGCAACGACAGGCGCAATGACGGTTCCCTTTATTCTTGCGCTGGCATTGGGTGTGTCGGCTATGAAAAAAGACAGCAAATCGTCGGAAAAGGACAGCTTTGGTTTGGTTGCCGTCGCTTCGGCCGGTGCGGTGATCGCAATGATGGTCATGAGCATCTTTGCGGGTCCCAAAACGGCGGAACTCGTCCAAAGCGCCCAAAGCGCAGCCGGAGAGACGGGCTTTCATTTTGGAGAGATCAGTACGATCGCGGCGGAAGTTTTTTTTGCGCTTTTGCCCCTGTTTTTGATCTTTCTGGCGTTTCAGGCGGTGTCGCTGAAGCTGCCCGCCAAAACTTTCAGGCGGGTTTTGGTAGGGCTGGCGTACACTTTTGGGGGGTTGGTTTTGTTTTTGGTCGGCATTAATGCCGGATTTATGGACGTAGGAGAAACCGTGGGTTTTGAACTGGCCCGGATGGACAATAAGGTTTTTTTGATAATCGTAGGGTTTGCGCTGGGCGTTGCGACTATTTTGGCCGAACCGGCCGTCTACATTCTGACCCGCCAAATTGAGGATGTGACCAGCGGTTACGTGAGGAGGCAGATTGTTTTGCCGGCCCTGGCCGCGGGCGTAGGCCTTGCGGTACTGCTTTCCATATTAAGGATACTGGTTCCCGGTATACAGCTTTGGCATTACCTGCTTCCGGGATATGCGGCCTGTATCGTGATGTCGTATTTTGTGCCCAAACTTTTTGTGGGCATGGCGTTTGATTCGGGCGGCGTTGCATCCGGCCCTATGACGGCCACCTTTATACTGGCGTTTGCGCAAGGAGCCGCGCAGGCAACGGAAGGGGCGGATGTTCTGGTGGATGGATTTGGCATGATTGCAACGGTTGCGCTGACGCCGATCATTGCACTTCAGATATTGGGCGCCGTGTATAAGCGGAAAGCCGGAAAGGAAACGGTTAAGTCAAATGGATAGAGAGTTGCCAGTCAAAAAATTCATGCTGATTTGCGCCATTGTGAATTTTGGAGCCGGAAGCAGGGTTTTGAAGATCGCCAAAAAAAGCGGTGTCTCTGGCGGAACGATTTTTTTGGGGACCGGAACGGGGAAAAATCCTATTCTTGCGGCATTTGATTTAAACGATGTTCGAAAAGAAGTGGTCGTAATGGTGGCGGAAGAACCCTGCGGCCAGGCGGCGATGGAGGCGGTAGGACGGGAGATGCATATGCACAGGGCCAATCACGGCGTGATTTTCGCTATGCCTTTGGCAGGCGTTTTTGGCGTTGCGCACAATCGGTGCAGATGTGCGCCCTTAAAAAAGAGCGGAGGGGATTATATGTATAGCGCAATTTTTACAATTGTGGACAAGGGGAAAGCGGAAAATGTGATCGACGCGGCGACGCGGGCGGGCGCACGGGGCGGGACGATCATCAATGCCCGGGGTTCCGGAATTCACGAGACGCAGAAACTGTTTTCCATGAATATTGAACCTGAAAAAGAAGTTGTTCTGGTTGTGGCCGAAAAAGAACTCACCCAGGCCATTACAGAGGCGATCCGCGCAGACCTGCAGATAGACCAGCCGGGCAAAGGAATTATTTTTGTGCAGGAAATAGACAGCGCCTATGGACTGTCACAGGGGTGAGGCGCGCGGCCGCTCCCAAAAGTTGCTTTGTGTTTTAAGCAGATTTAAGGTGAAATAAAAATGCCCCATACCTGTTGTATGGGGCATTTTTATGAATCAATAAAACAGAATCTGTTTGCTTATTTTAAGTTAGAAGGTTTTTCAGTGGGACGGTCTACCTTAAGATGCCCAAGGTTGCCGCAGTCGCAGGTACCGCCGCAGGTGGTGTCAACCTTCTTGTCCAGAACGGCATTGATGGTTGCATTGAAAGGGTAGTGGCCGCAGGACCAAATTTCATCCGCTCTGGGTTTCCAGTTTTCCGCAATTTTGTCCGTTTTTGCGGTGAGTACATCCACGCCTTCAAGGTCAAGGTCCTGCGTGGGCTTGGCGCCCGATTCCTTAACGATTTTTCGAAGCGCTTCAGGGTTATCCAGCAGCGGACAGGGACGAAGCAGGTTGTCCGAGAAAGGCTGGCCTTCCTGGTATTTCTTAAACAGCGGGCTTTTAAGCGCTTCTTCCAGCGTGCATTCGTTGATGTTGTGCGTTGCATAGTGGATAAAGGCGCAGGGCTCGCAGTCGCCGTTGGAATTGATGTGGAAATACCGCCGTCCGCCGGCAATGCATCCGCCGACATATTCGCCGTCGTTCCAGAAATCCATAATAAAGATCGGTTTGTATTCACGCATTTCACGAACGCGCTTATAAAGATAGGCGCGCTGATCGGGCGTAACGCAAAGGTCCACAAGGGCGTCTTTGCCGATAGGCATGTAAGTGAACAGCCATCCGAAAAGGCAGCCGGCTTCGATCATCTTATCGTTCCATTCGTCGCTCGCGATGGTTTCGTAGTTCTTGCTGTGGTAACATGCGGAATATCCGAAAGGAATTCTGGCGTCTTTCAAAAGTTTCATGGCGCGCATGATCTTGGCATAGGTGCCTTTGCCGCGCCGCGCGTCGGTTTCTTCTTCCGTGCCTTCCACGCTGATCATGAAGGTGAAGTTTCCTACGCGGAGCAGATCCTGCACAAAATCTTCGTCGATCAAAGTCGCGTTGGTGAAAGCGCCGAATGCGCAGTCGTTATGTTTTTCCGCTAGGCGAATCAGGTCTTTTTTGCGGACAAGAGGTTCGCCACCCGAGAAAATGTAGAAATAAACGCCGAATTCTTTCCCCTGGGTGATAATTTCATCCATCTTTTCATAAGTGAGATTGTAATGTTTGCCGTATTCCGCAGCCCAGCATCCAAGGCATTTTAAGTTGCATGCGGAAGTCGGATCCATCAAAATGGCCCAGGGAACGTTTACGCCCATTTCCTTGCCTTTTTCCCGTGCGATGGGCATGCCCTTTACGCCGGAGTTCAAAAAGAAGTTTAAGATAAAACGTTTTAAGTAATTGGTATCCACATCCTGAAGAACGCGCTTAATTAAAACGCCCTGCCAGGTTTCCTTGTCAAACCATTCCTGGAAAAGGCCGACGGCACCGTGCCATTCGTTGCCTTTGGTGAACGTGTCCGCCCACTTCATAAGCTTGGGAAAGTTTTTTACAGGATCTTTTTCCAGATACTTAAACGCCGCCGAAAACGCTACATTCGCTCCCGCCGCTTTAATTGAGTTTTTAAATGCCATTTGCATTCCACCTCCAAATAAGTACAATCGCTAAAAATTTTATAAAAAATATTTACAAGAGTTGATTTATTAACTAATATTAATATATTGGAAGGGTAAAATGCAACCAACAATTTTTTTTTGATTGTTGAAAGTTCGACACATATGAAAAATCTGTTAATTTTTTTGGCAAAATTGGAGGAAAATTATGAATGAAAAACAGCCTGAAAGCCGCAGTGTACGCAGGACGAAAGATAAATTAAAAAAAGGGCTCACACAGCTTTTAAAGGAGAAACCGGTTAAAAATATTAAAGTACGCGAGATTGCGGATCTTGTAGATATTAACCGGGGAACCTTTTATCTTTATTATAAGGATATTTATGATTTGGTCGAGCAGCTTGAGAACGAAATGTTTGAAGATTTTAACGAGATCGTTCGACTCAAAGGGGCCAATGGGGGGACGCCTTCCCCGGTGATGAGCGACGTGTTCAGTTTTCTGGCGGAAAACGCGGATCTGTGCCTGGCTCTGATGGGGCCGAACGGCGATCTTGAATTTTTAAACAAATTAAAAGATTTGGTGCGCGACCGCTGCCTGTATTACTGGACGCGCATATACAATGCCAAGAGCACAAGGTATTTTGAGCATTTTTACGCATTTTTTATTTACGGATGCATCGGTATGTTTGAAGAATGGCTGAAAAACGGGATGCAGGAAACGCCGGATGAGATGGCGGATATACTGGATAAGATGATCATGAACGGCGTAAAGGCGCTGGAAGTTCCGTGACCCGTACTGCAAGCAATATAATTGTTAAATTTCCCTGAAATGATCAAAAAAATGTTTCAAAATTGGAAACACGTGTATATTAAGTATAAATTACTAAAATTTCTCAGGGAGAACGTTATGAATACGAATCTTTTATACGGACGAAAAATCAAAATATTTGATTACGACTCAAAAGATTCCATTTTGACGATCAGCTTTAAAAACGGGATCAGCAAAAGGTATTACGGCGTGCCCCAAACTTTGTATGAGAATATGAGAAGAGCTGCGGATCAAAATGGGTTTTACCGCACGGAAATAGACGGGCTGTACCGTGTGAAGTAGCGCGGCAAATATATTGCCGGATATTTTGCGGGGCTTTTTACGGCATCTGTTTTAAAGTGACTACCGGGCAATCTGTGTGGGGATTGCGTTTATCCAAAAGGCCGTCTTGAAAAAGGCGGCTTTTTGGATGCTTTTATTTCAGTTTAAATCGGGCAGATACATCTGAAATGATAAAAGGAAAGCGGCTTTAGGCGCTTTGGCCCGGACTTGCTGCGGTCTTGCTTTGTTTGTTCCCGATAAACCTGTAAGCAAGGATCTTGATACGGTCTGTAAGGAAAAACCAGACGAGCGCGTATCCCCAAACGAGCAGTGCGAGCGTTACGGGGATCGGATTCATGAAAATGCCCGTCACTGCAAAAAGGGTAGCGACGCCCTGGGTGCCCAGCACCGCCAGCAACAAGATTTTGGCCGGGCGGATAGACCAAAAAGGCCCCCGGGTCCGGGAAAGGAATATGGTGAGGTGTCCGGAAACGGACAAAAGAAGGTACATCATGGTTTGCAAATGATTCTGATCCAGAGCGAGCACCCGGATGCCGATATAAAAGAGCCCGAAAGATGCGATGGGCCCCACAATGCCAAGTATGGTAGCAATGCTCAGCATTTCATGCATGTTCCAGGTGACGGGTCGTTCACGGTACTGGACATGGTCGTACGCGATGGACAAAATGGCGCCGTCGTTCATGAGGGCCAGTATAACAATCATGACGGCGGTCAGGGGGTAAAAATTAAACACGAGGATAGCCAGCGTCATAAAGAGAAGCACGCGCAGCGTTTCGGCTACGCGGTAAATGGCGTAACTGTTCATCCGCTGGACAATGTTGCGGCTTTCGCGAATGGCCTGGATGATCACCGAAAGGCCGGGGGTCATGAGGACGATGTCCGCCGCCGAACGGGCCGCGTCGGTCGCGCCCGAAACAGCGATGCCGCACTGGGCTTTTTTAAGAGCGGGCGCGTCGTTTACGCCGTCTCCCGTCATGCCCACCAGATGGCCGAGTTTTTGAAGGATGTCCACAATCTTAAATTTGTGTTCCGGGAACACCTGTGCGAAACCGTCTGCTTTCTGTATAGCGTCTGTAACTTCCTTGCTTTCGCTTTTGGATTCATCGCCTAAGATACGGGCATCCATAATGTTGGTTCCCATGGCCAGTTTTTTTGCGGTTTCCTGCGCGATGGCCAGTTGGTCCCCGGTGACCATCTTAACTTTGACACCCATGTCGGCTGCATTTTGGATGGTTTCTTTTGCATCTTCGCGCGGTGGGTCGAACAGCGGAAGAACGCCTAAAAAAGACCATTTCCCTGTTTCTTCCGCCAGAGCTACGCCCAGCGAACGGTAGCCGCGCAGCGCAAAGTCGGATACGGCCTTATCCACAGCCGGCCCGGCTTCATCCCGATTTGTACACAGCTCCAAAATGACCTGCGGCGCGCCTTTGGTCACGCTGAAAGTTTTCTTGTCCGGTCCGCGCACATCCGCCTGGGTGCGCTTATGTACCGGGTCAAAGGGCATAAAATGAAGAACCTCATAGCCGGACAGGGTGTTTTCATCCTTCAGGCCGCCGATCACGGCAAGGTCGATGGTATCATTGTCTTCTTTGCGGGAGGCGAGCGCAGCACAAAGGATAAGACGTTCATCGGACACGCCTTCCATATGAAAAGGATCGCCTAAAGTAAGCTTGTTCTGCGTGATGGTTCCGGTTTTATCCGAACAGAGGATATCTACGCCCGCAAGTTCTTCTATAGCGGCCAAATGCGTAACGATCGCCTTTTTCTTGGCCAGCAGACTGGCGCCTACCGCCATGGTGACCGCAAGAACAGTTGGCATGGCGACCGGAATAGCGGCGACCGTCAAAACCAAAGCGAACTGCAGCGTAGTCAGGACAGCATCGCCGCGCAGAAGGGCAACGACAATGATGGCCGCCACCAGCACTGCGGCAAATATAATGAGGAAATTGCCTATCCTGAGTACTGCGCGCTGGAAAGTGCTGACCACCTTGGCTTCTTCCACCAGCTGGGCCGTTTTACCGAAATAGGTATTTTGGCCGGTTGCATAAACCATGGCTTCTATTTCCCCCTACCGGATAATGGAACCGGAGAATACGGCATCGCCCTGCTCCCGTGTGACGGGAAGAGATTCTCCGGTCAGCGCGGACTGGTCGACCTGGATAGGATCTCCGGCAAGAAGGCGTGCGTCCGCCGGAACAATATCCCCAAGACGCAGGCGGATCAGGTCTCCCGGCACAAGTTCTCTGGCCGGGGGCGTAGACCAGCTGCCGTTGCGCCGGGTCTTGGCTTTAATGGCCAGCTGCGATTTGAGCGCGGCGATGGCATTGCCGGCCTGGTATTCTTCAAAAAATCCGATCAGTGCGTTGGCCAGCAGCAGGACAAGGATAATGTAAAAGTCCGGCCAATGCTGGTCGATGGCCGACAATATCATGGCGGCTTCGATCATCCAGGGAATAGGCCCCCAAAAATAAGAAAGAAATTTCAAAACGGGATGGGACTTTTTTTCTTCAATTTCATTGAAGCCGTATTTTTCCTGCCGTTGTTTGATTTGTGCATCGGTAAGACCGTCCGGAGAAAACTCGAGTTTTTCCTGGGCCTCTTTCAAATCCATAGACTGGTAGGCGGATTGCTCTTTTGCCTGGGAGGGATTCAGATTCGCGTTTTTTTTCTGTTTCATGAATTGAATACTCCTTTCCGCGAAAATAAAAATTGTTTGTGTTTCGGGCCGGGCAACATATGCCCGGCGGAGCGGAGAGTAAAAAATACCTAATATTTATTGTTAAACTTCTTTTGAAAAGCGTAAAAGCCTTTTTGAAAGAAAAACATGAAAAGAACTTGCAGACAGGCATAAAAAATAAAAAGTCGCCCGGCTACCATTCGGGCGGCTTTTCTGCTATAGTAAAATTATTGTGAAAAAAGGAGAGAAAAAATGGCGATTATTACGGTTGTAGGTTCGGGGATGATGGGGTCGTCCATCACTTTGCCGGCATTCGAAAACGGCAATGAGATCCGGCTGGTGGGAACGCATCTGGACCGGGAGATTATTGAGCATGCGAGAAAAACGGGCGAACATCTGACACTCAGGCGCCCGCTGCCCAAAGGATACCGTTATTATCAGATAGAAGAACTGTCCCGGGCGCTTGATGGCGCAGACCTGCTGGTAGGCGGCGTGAGCAGCTTTGGGGTCGATTGGTTTTGTGAGAATATTCTGCCGGTGATTCCCGAAAGCCTTCCGGTCCTGTCTGTTACCAAGGGCATGCAGGATATGGAAGACGGGTCAATGCTGCCCTATCCGCATCTGTACCAAAAAAAGCTGCCCCAAAAAAACCTTAAACTTTATGCGGTGGGCGGACCGTGTACCAGTTATGAACTGGCGGATCGGGACCAGACGCATGTCTGTTTTTGTGGCGGCGATATGGAAGAGCTTGAAAAAATAAGGGCGCTGTTTGCGGGGCCGTACTATCATGTGAGCCTTTCGCGTGATGTGGTGGGGGTCGAGTGTGCTGTGGCTATGAAGAACGCGTATGCGCTGGGCGTGACGCTGGCGGTGGGCCTGAGCGAAAAAAAAGAAGGAGCCGGCGCGGTGCACTACAACTCTCAGGCTGCGCTGTTCGCCCAGAGCGTGCGGGAAATGCGCGCCCTGCTTGCGTTGATCGGCGGAGGGGACGAAAACATTGTCTGGGGCGCGGGCGACCTGTATGTGACTGTGTTCGGGGGAAGAACGCGTAAAATAGGCACGCTGCTTGGGCGCGGGCTTTCTTTTGAGCAGGCTATGCGGGAACTTGACGGCGTTACGCTGGAATCCATAGTGATCGCAACGCGTACGGCGCGGGCGGTCCGGCGGATGATCGACCTCGGGCGGGCGCGGGCAAAGGACTTCCCCCTGCTTTTGCATATTGATGATATCATCAATCAAGGCCGGCCGGTGGATATACCCTGGCACGATTTTGAGACAAAATAAACTGAAATAAAAAGGAAGCTTAACTAAGCTTCCTTTTTTACTGCGGAACGTTTAAAATGTTTTTTGAGGCTTTCTTACTTATAGGAACCGTACTTTTTGCAGGTTTTTATGAAAAATTCAACCCGCTCGGGCGATACGTCGGGCTGCAGGATATGAGCGGGGGCAATCATGTAACCGCCGCCCCGGCCCAGAACGTCGATTTTGTTTTTGATGTCGGCCGCAACGTCTTCGTCCGTGCCAAGGGGCAGAAGGTGCTGCTGGTCGATCGCGCCCCAGAACACAAAAGTATCCCCGAATTCGTTTTTGATTTCTTCCGGGGTATGCCCCGGTACGTCGGGCTGGACGGGATTGAAAACCTCGATCCCCATTTCCCGGATATCGGGAAGAAGGGCCTTAACGGCGCCGTCGCTGTGCAGGATGGTAATGACATCCGCATTGGCCTCTTTGAAAGTCTTAAGCATTTTTGCATAATGCGGCTTTAGCATGCGGCGGAACATATCCGGAGAAAAGAGAAGACTGGTCTGAGACCCAAAATCGTCCCCCAGCCAAATAGCGTCTACACCGCGGCGAATGAGCTCCAGGCCTATTTTGGTCTGGAAGTCTGCGCACCGTGCAAAAAGCGGCTCAACATATTCTTCTTCCATGGCCATATCGAGCAGCAGTTTTTCCATGCCGACCAGTTGCTGTGCCAGAGAGAGGACAGTGACCTCGATATCGCCGATGACAAGGTACTCATCCCGGTATGTTTTGATGTAGTGTTCGGCATCCGTGTAGCGGCTTGCCTCCAAAGGGTCCGGCCATTCGTAGGCGTCTATGTCGGAAACGCTCTCAACATGGGCCAGCGGGTACTGTACCACTTCCACATAAATGTCGCCTTCCTTCATTCTCATGCCGAACTCGTTGAGCCAGGTTCCGTCTTCAAAACGCCGGGGTTCAAAGCCCAGCCGTTCGGAAGCGCCAGTTATCACAACGTCACTGCCCATGGCAAGGCGCACCTCGTTGCCGCTGATACGGTAGGTGACGTCTTCGTAAATATTGTTCGTGTAGCGGGAAGGGATGCCCAGTTTGGCGGCAAAATGATCCTGCAGGCTCCGGCAAAGGTCAAATTGCAGCGGAACGCGGTCGGGCAGGCCCTCCTTGATTTTCCAGGCTCTGAGAACCCTTTCACGTGAATTCATTGCCATACCTCCCAAAAATAATTTTCAATGTCAGTGTAACGCACCTAAGAGAAGCTTTCATCATTAAATATTGACTAAAAGTGTGCATAAATTGACAAAATGCAGAAAAGAGGAAAGTGAAGGCCCATTCGTTGAACAGGGTGCGGGAAGGATGATATAATAAACAAAAGCGCAAAAAGCAGAGGTGGGTATATGCTTGACCGCGAATTTAAACTGGATATCAGAGAAGAATCCTGCAGCGTGATCACTTCAAACAATAAAATAACCAAGACGCTTCCGTTTTTTTCGTATTGTGCGGGGCATTATTATGCAAACGCGGATTACTATACCATCAACCGGGTCCTGGAAGGATATGTGATGACTTATACGGTGGCGGGCAGGGGCGTACTGGAAGTCGGCGGAAAGCGCTTTGCCCTGGAGGCGGGCAGTATGATGCTGCTGGATTGTATGCATACGTCCAACCGGTACCAAACGGACGGGGAGAACTGGGAATCTTATTTTGTGCGGTTCGGCGGGCAGGGCTGCCCGGCATATTTTGACGCGATCCGCGGCGGGGAGGCGGCAGCCGTTGTGCAAATGCAAAACGCCGAGGAAACCGAGCGGCAGATGCAGCGCATTATTGACCGCTCAATGGCGTATTCACCGGTGGCCAGCATGGAAATATGCCTCGCGATCACCGGCCTGCTGACGGGTATGGCCAAATCCGCTTGCGCGGATACGCCGCCCGGAACCGGCGCACAAAAGCTGATCCGGGAAGCGGATGCGTTTATCCATCTCAATTATCAGCACAATATCAGCGTGGAAGATATGGGACGCTTTTTGCATCTGAGCCCGTATCATCTGATTCGCATTTTTAAAAAATATACGGGGTATTCTCCGCATGAATATTTGAATATCGTGCGGATCAATCGGGCGGCAGACCTGCTGTGTGAGAGCGACCTGCGCGTACATGAAGTTGCAGAGAAGGTGGGGTTTGGATCGGTCAATTCCTTTATACGGAATTTCAAAAAACAAAAGGGCGTCCCGCCTGCAAAATTCCGGGAAAGAAAATAAAAAAAATCATGGTATAATTAAAAAAATACTTCATAATACAGCAACAGGAGCGTATATAAAAATATGGATACAGTCAAAAATGCATTTTTGGATTTAAAAGCGGGAAAAATTATTTTGATAGACGGCGGAGACAGGGGCGCCGCTTTGGTCTGCGCGGCACAGGGCGCAAAAGAAGAAATAATCCGGTTTATGGAGGCAAACGGAGACCGGGCGGGAATATATATGCCCATAGGCGAAGACCTGGCCTGCTCGCTCAAGATTCCAAAGCCCCTTGCTAAAGATGTCTGCGGCGAGGATAAGGATCTTGATGTAACGCTTGATTTTGCGGGAAGCGAAGATCCGGCATCGCCTGCCGGGATTGCCCTGACGGCCCAAAAATGCGCGCAAAGAGGCGCGAAACCGCATGATTTTGTGCGGCCGGGGCATCTGGCGCCGGTCGTGGCTGATAAAAACGGCGTGCTCGGAACGGACGGATTTGCAGAAGCGGCGGTGGATCTTTTGAGACTGGCCGGCCTGGGCGAATGCGGCCTTATGTGCGGCGCGAGGGAGGGGAAAGAGGCCCTTTTAAAACAAGGCGGTCTTCATGCCGTCCCGATGGAAGATTTAAAAAAATACCGCAAAACAAGCGAAGTCCTGGTTTGCCGGATGACGGCGGCTAAAATGCCTACCAAATACGGAAATTTCAGGGCGTACGGATATATCAATCTTTTAAACGGCGAGCATCACGTGGCCTTGGTGAAAGGCGATGTGGGCGACGGTGAAAATCTTTTATGCCGGGTGCATTCGGAATGCCTGACCGGGGAAACATTCGGCTCGCTCAGGTGTGACTGCGGCGACCAGCTGTCCTCCGCGCTTTGCCGCATTGAAGAAGAAGGGCGGGGAATCCTGCTATACATGCGTCAGGAAGGGCGGGGTATCGGCCTTATGAATAAGCTGAAGGCTTATGCTTTGCAGGATGATGGCATGGATACCGTGCAGGCCAATCTGGCGCTGGGTTTTGCGGAAGACGAGCGGGAATATTTTATCGGCGCGCAGATCCTGCGGGATCTGGGTGCAAAAACACTGCGCCTGCTGACCAACAATCCCCTTAAAATCTATGAGCTTTCAGCCTTCGGGCTGGATATCCGCAAGCGGGTTCCCATTGAAATCAGGCCCAATGAAGTGGATGCGTTTTATCTGAAAACAAAAAAAGAAAAAATGGGGCATATGCTGAGCGACTAGGCATGCATCATGTCCTTTAAACGTTGGAACGGCAGTTAGAAAATTTGACAAGCAAAAAGCCGCCCAAAGGGGGGAAGGCGGCTTTTTGAGACCTTGATCCGGATCTGTTTTTTATAACAGATTCATTTTTTTTGTTTTATACTCTTCGTCTGTAATCTCACCTTTGGCGTAACGTTCATCTAAAATACGAAGCGCCACCGATTTTTCAAGTTCTTTGCCCGAAGGAGCTTCTTCCGCATGGCAGGATTCGCTGTGCCCATGGCCGTTTGCCATGCGCACGATCACAAAGACTACCAAAGCGATCAAAAGCGCACCGAGGATCCACAAAATCCATCCACCTCCAAAGCCCATCATGGGATAGGCGAAATGCTGTCCGTAAAAATAATGCATCATTATTTTAAGGTCCCTTTCCAAAATGTTTTTTGTCTACATAAAGGGTAACACCGAGATGTTAGAACTTTGTTAAGGATTTACGAACATTTTTTGAAGGTTTATGTTTTTTGCGTCATAAACCAAAACACGGTGCTTCCGTTCTCGCTTTGAACGCCGTAAGCGGACTGGTGTATATCCATGATCCCTTTTACAATGGAGAGTCCAAAACCCGTGCCCGGCGTATTTGCAGCGGACCCGCGGTAATACCTGTCCCAAATGCGGTCCAGTTCGTCGTCTGAAATATCCTCTCCTTCGTTTTGAACGGAGATCTTTGCCGATCCGCCTGTTTCTTTTACTTCAATAAGGATCTCAGAGCCTTCTTTTGCATAGCTGACTGCGTTAGCAAGAAGGTTCATTATGACCTGGCTGAACCTGTTTTTATCAAAACGGACTTTGATGTCCGGGGCGCTCAGCGTGATGGATACGTTTTTTGCCGCTGCGTCCGGCTCGTTTAATTTAATGATTTTCAAAATAACCGGTGATGCTTCAAATTCAGTGGGAGATATTTTTTCTTCGCCTGCCTGCAATCTCGAATAGTCCAAAATATCCGCAACGATCCGGCTGAGCCTTTCTGCTTCTTCGGCAATGGTGGTGAGCTGGTCGGTGCGTTTGTCGGCGTCGGGCCAGGTAACGTCGCGTACAGTCTCGGCGTACCCCTGAATTACGGAAAGAGGGGTGCGCAGTTCGTGCGAGACATTGGCAATCAGTTCTTTGCGCAGATTATCCGTTATCTTAAGTTGTTTGCTGAGGTCGTTTAGCGCACAGATAAGCTGGCCGATCTCGTCTTTGGAACGGACAGGGACAGACAGGTGAACGTCCAGACGGCCCGAAGCAAGCTCCCGTGCGGCGCGGGTCACCTCGCGTATGGGACGGGAAAATTTGCGGGAAAGAAGAATAGCCAGAAAAACGGAAAAACCGATCAGGGCCGCAGTTACAATCCAAAGCTGCCGCATAAGAAGGTCGGCTGCATTTTGAAGATCGGTCAGGGAGAAAACGGCAAAGAGAGTGCCGCCCGAGATCAGAGGGTAGCCGACCAGCGCATATTGTTCGCTGCCGCCCATGGCCGAAAACCGCTCAAAAGAACCGTCTAAACCCGGCGCCATCATTCTGCATTGGCGCGCGATCATGCCGGACATGGGCATGTTTTCCGAACTGTATTCTACCCCTCCGTCCGCATCCATCAAAAGGAAGTAGGCATTCAGATCTTCTTCCATAGCGGAAAAATCCAGGCTTTCTGCCGAAGAAGCCTGTTTTAGAGCGCCTTGGACCGTCCGCACCCTTTCGTTTACATAGCTGTCTTTTAATATACCGGCCTGAATAAGCCAGAGCAGGCCGATGGTCAGCGCGGCCATACACAAAAAACCGATAAATAATTTGCCGCCTATTTTCATAAAGATTGATTTCCTTCCGTGTCAAAACGGTACCCCGTCCCCCACACTGTGGTAATAAACCTGTGATACGGCCCCAGCTTTTCCCTGAGCGTTCGTATATGGGTGTCTACTGTGCGCGCGTCGCCATAATAGTCATATCCCCAGATATGGTTTAAAAGCTGGTCGCGGGTAAAAACGTTTCCGGGGTGGGAAGAAAGAAAAGCAAGCAGGTCATATTCTTTGGGGGTGAGGGAGATATTTGTACCGTCCAGTTGTACCGAATGGGCGCTGAAATTGATGGCGAGGCCGCCAAAATCCAAAAACGAAGGTTCGTTTTGCGTGTTTCCGGAGCGTTTCAGCAGCGCCTTGATCCGTGCAATCAGTTCCCTTGGGCTGAACGGCTTGCTTACATAATCGTCCACGCCCAAATCAAACCCCAAAAGGCGGTCGTATTCTTCCACGCGGGCCGTCAGCATGATAACGGGGACCGCACTGGTTTTGCGCAAATGTTTTAAAACCTGCCAGCCGTCTGTTTTGGGCATCATAACATCTAAAACAACAAGGTCAAAAGATCCGTCTGAAAGCACAGAAAGAGCTTCGCCGCCATCTTTGGCTTCGGTAAAGTCCCATTCTTCCGTCTGTGCGTATTCGCGTATGATGGAACGGATCCTCGGATCATCGTCCACTAATAAAATATGAACCATTTGGTGCCTCCAATCGTATTATACCATCCTGGTTTGAAGGAAAACAGATTTTAAAGAATCTTTCGGAAAATCCTAACAAATCGATAACAATTGTTCCATATCATAAAGATACGGGATAAGAAAATTATATAAATTGTTATAAAGTTCGAAAGGATGGATGAAACATGAAAAAAATCATATTTGCGGTAATTTTAGCCGTGGCGGTTGCGGCGGCCGGCGTAACGGTTGCTTTTGCAGGCCCCGTGCCGGGCAGGGGCACAAATTACGGCAACCGGGCGACCCTGGCTTGGGAAGAACGGGAACAAACCCTGGATGCGCTCAAACAGTTCAGGGAAGAGCGTCTGTCCCGGATGGAAGAAATTTTAAATGAAAAGGTGGCCGACGGGACCATTTCCCGGCAGGAAGCGGACAGGCTGCAAGAAAACATAGAAGAAATGATGGATTACTGTCCGGCGCTGCGCGCGGATGAAGCGTCGGACGACGAACCGGACGGCCTTGGAATAACCGGCTATCCGGGCCGGGGACATTGCATGGGGTTTTATGATTAAACTGCCATTATAAGAAGTCCCGAACGGAAAAAACGGTCCGGCGGTTTGCAAAAGAGTGTTTAAGGAAAATAAAAAAGGCCTAAACGGCCTTTTTTATTTTTATAAAGCACAATTTCTGTTTATAAAGATAAAAAATATATCTTTATACAGGGGAGGCACATATGGATCATATGAACGGCAACAAACAAGCCGGCGGCATGGAGGGGCATGCACATATGGATGCAGGCAACGCCCCCCGGGCGCATGAAGGACACGGAATGCAAAGCGGCGGACATGCGCAGCACGGTGCGGGAGGACACGATCATCATGAAATGATGGTGCGTGATTTCAAAAAGCGTTTTTTTGTGTCGCTGGTGTTAATGGTGCCTATTTTGCTGCTCTCTCCCATGATCCAGTCTTTTATGGGGGTCGACTGGCGTTTTACAGGAGACTCATATATTTTATTTGCGCTTGCAACCGTGCTTTTCATATACGGGGGCAAGCCTTTTATTACCGGCGCGGCGGATGAGCTTAAAAAGAAGTCGCCCGCCATGATGATGCTGATCTCGCTTGCAATATTCGTAGCGTATATTTACAGCAGCTTTGCAGTGTTCACTTCCCAGGGAAAAGATTTTTTCTGGGAGCTTGCCACGCTGATTGTGATTATGCTTCTGGGCCACTGGATTGAAATGCGTTCGGTAATGGGGGCCTCCAAAGCACTTTCTTCCCTGGCTGCCCTGATGCCGGAAGAGGCGCATCTGGTCGGCCGGGAAGGTGCGGTCAGAGATGTTCCGGTGGACAGCCTTCAGGAGGGGGATACCGTTTTGGTGAAACCGGGAGAGAAAGTTCCTATTGACGGCACGGTTATTGAGGGAACGTCTTCGGTGAACGAGGCCATGCTGACGGGTGAATCAGCGCCGGTTTCCAAAAAGAAGGGAGACACCGTGATCGGCGGGGGCGTGAACGGAGAAGGCGCATTGCGTTTCCGTGTGGACAAGGTGGGGGAAGACACTTTCTTGTCTCAGGTGATCCGATTGGTACGGGACGCGCAAGCCTCCAAGTCCCGGTCGCAGCGGCTGGCGGATACGGCCGCAAAGTGGCTGTTTTATATTTCGGCCGGGGCAGGTTCCCTGACTTTTGGCGTGTGGCTGGGCGCGGGCCAGGAATTCAGTTTTGCCATAGAACGTGCGGTTACGGTAATGGTTATATCCTGCCCGCATGCACTGGGACTGGCCATTCCGCTGGTAACGGCCGTTTCCACCAGCATTGCGGCGCAAAAAGGGCTTTTGATCCGCAACCGGGCGGCTTTTGAAAAAGCGCGGAAGGTAGATACGGTGGTGTTTGATAAAACGGGAACGCTGACTGCCGGAACATTCGGCGTGGCCGATATTCTGGAGAAAGGCGCCGGGAGGCAAGAGATTCTTTCCGTTGCATATGCGGTGGAAAAAGATTCCGCCCATCCGATCGCCCGGGCGATCGTAGAAGAAGGAGAAAAATCCAAAATAGAGCATTTACATGCGCGGGACGCGCAAAGCATTACGGGCAAGGGTATGCATGCCGAAGTGGACGGCCGCGATGTTGCGGTGGTCAGCCCCGGGTATTTAAGAGAGAAAGGGATCGGATTTGACGAGGAAGAGTACGGCAGGCTGGCTGAGCAGGGGAAAACGGTGGTTTTTGTTTTGGCAGACAAAACAGTGCTGGGTGTGATCGCGCTTGCGGACCGTCTGCGGGAAACGGCCCAAAAGGCTGTGCAGACCCTTTTGGAGATGGGGGTCGACCCGGTGATGCTTACGGGGGACAACCAAAACGCCGCGTCTTTTGTGGGACGTGCGCTGGGCATTAAGCGCATCCTGGCTGAAGTATTGCCGGCTGACAAGGCAAATGAAGTAAAAAAATTGCAGAATAGCGGTGCGGTCGTTGCTATGACGGGGGACGGGGTGAATGACGCGCCTTCGCTGGCGCAGGCGGATGTGGGCGTCGCGATCGGCGCAGGGACGGATGTCGCCGTGGAAACGGCGGACGTAATCCTTGTAAAGAGCAATCCCCTGGATGTGATAAATATTTTAAAACTTTCACGTGCAACTTACAAAAAGATGGTTCAGAATCTGTTTTGGGCTACTGCATATAATGCCGTGGCCATCCCGTTGGCGGCGGGCGTTCTGTACAGCCAGGGGATTGTCATAAGCCCTGCGCTGGGAGCCGTACTGATGTCTGTTTCTACGGTGATTGTTTCGGTAAATGCGCGGTTTTTGAAAATCGAATAAACGTTTGGAAATGGTTTGATGCAGGCTGTAATCCCGCAGGGAGGATACTCGGCGTTTTACATGGATCTGCGCGGGGATAAGCATACGGATGATTCCGGAAAACAAGGAGGATAGAAAAATGAAAAAAATGTACATTGCGGCGGTTGCTTTTGTGCTGGTTGTCTTTTTTATGGCAGGCTGCACCCAAAGCACAACGGCTGTATCCGAAACGGCTTCGCAGGCGGCCGCTTCTTCGGATACGTCTGCTTCTTCTTCCCAGGGGGGGGAGAGTTGTTCGGTAGCGGTAGACTATGATATGGCCACGGAAGAAGATTCCCAAAAGAGTGTGGATGAAGGGCATTCCCCCTGGCGGCTGGATCCTGCGTTTGTGGCGCAGGTGTTTGTCGGAGGACAAATGGAACCCGGCGGGATCGAAGGGGATTATCCGATCCCGTATGAAGATTTTAAGGTCACAAAAAATGAAGGCGGCGAAGCGGTAGTTGAGGTCGATAACGACCAGTCGCCTACTTCCACCGTTTGCTTAAAGCAGTTGGTACGCCAGGACGATACCGGCATATGGACAGTGGTAGGGTATGAACCCAAATAAGGAAAGAGATTCTCGTTATCCGGCCTGCGGCCCTTTTGGGCCGCAGGCCGGCCCACAGTTGACAAAAAAACGAAGGCTCTTTAGAATACAGATAAGGGAGTGAGGTTCTCCCGGGCCGTTTGGCCGAACCGCGTTTTTGCAGGAACCCTTCTAAAGGGGTGCGAATGCGCCGATGACTTCTGGTAAACAAATTTTCCGGAAAGCCGCCGGGCTTTTCCGGGATATGAGGCAGGAGGCATCGGCTTTTTATATGGAATTTCAAAAGAGGAGTAAGCGTGTGCGGAAATACGTTTTTATTGCTGCGGGCGGTGCGGTTGGTGCGCTGCTGCGCCATTGGCTGACAGCTCCCGGAGTGGATAGCCTCTGGGCGCCCATTCCGGCCGGTACGCTGATTGCAAATCTGGCAGGTTGTTTTGCGCTTGCCTTTTTTCTGACGGTTACGCTGGAAGTTTTCCGTATAAGCCCGCCGCTCCGGCTGGGGATTGCAACCGGAGGGCTCGGCGCCTTCACTACTTTTTCAGGCGTATGCCGGGAAGTGGCGGACCTGATTGCTTCCGGCCTTATGGCCGCGGCCGCTTTGTATATTGTGCTGACGCTGGTTTGCGGATTTGGGGCCGCATACCTGGGTATCATACTGGCGCGGGAGGTTGAGCGCAGGAAGCTGAAAACGGCTCGTACCCTCCCCGGAGAAGAGGAGGCCGAATAGATGCAGCTGGCACTGATTGCGCTGGGCGGCGCGGCCGGAAGCGTGACACGCTATTCGATCGGCAGGTGGATTGCACAGAAGGGAGGCGCCGCTTTTCCGTGGGGCACCTTTTTTGTCAATGTGACCGGTGCACTGCTGCTGGGCCTGGTGGTGGGGCTAAACCCCGGCGAAAACCTGCTTTTTTTTCTGGTTGAAGGTTTTTTGGGCGCGTATACGACGTTTTCTACATTTATGTATGAGGGCTTTGAACTTTTTCATGATAACGAAAAAAAGAACGCGCTTTTTTACATTTTATTTTCGCTCGCGGTCGGGATCGCGGGGTATTTTGCGGGTGCGGCTTTAGCCGGGTGCATTGTGTAAAAGGAAAGGGGACATGAGGCAATGAAAAGATATAAGCTTTTAAAAATTGTCGTAGGCGAGGATGCCGTCTACAAGGGCAAGAGCCTGTATGTGGCGCTGGTGGCCCGGCTTAAAGAACTGGGCGCTGCAGGGGCGACGGTCACGCGCGGGATTGAAGGGTACGGCAAAAGCGGCCGCATCCATACCGAGCGCATCCTGGATTTGAGCGCGGATCTCCCGGTGACCATTGAAGTGGTCGATACGCCCGGGAAAATTGAGGAAGTTTTACCCGAGATCAAAAAGATTGCGGCAAAGGGCCTTGTATTTACTGCGGATGTGGACGTTATGCAATAAATTTCCGGTCTAAAAAAACCGGTTTGTACGCTCTGCTTTTATTTAACTTTTTTACCGCAGTAAAGGCAGAACGCGCTGCCCGAGGGTAATTTTTTTCCGCAGTGGTTACAATATATCTGTTCTTTGTCTAATGAAATATTAGGATCTGAATCGTTTTTATCAGAATCAGAGATATCAGCATTGCCATTTTCATGAGGTGCTTTTTTATTTGTTGGAGATGCAGATTGGCCGGCGGGGATATCCGTATCTTTTTTGCTTGCTCTTTTCTTAATGAGCGAAACAGTCAGTGAGATAAGGATAATAATCGCTGAAGCTATAACCCACGTGAGAATTTTGTAGCCTATTTCAGAAAAATTGCTTTCTGAGCTTTTATTTGATTGGTAAGGGAGGATGTCCGATTCGGGGGAAGAAAAAGAGATGCTGTTCACAACAGAAGAAAGCAATTCGTTTTGTTCTGGCGAAAGAGGGACGTTATATGACAAAAGCTTTATAGTAATGCCGTTATTTCTGGTAATGGTAAAGTAGTTTTTTGTATAAACAGTATTGCCCTCTTGTGTAGATGCAGAAGAGAAAACAAGGTAAAGCGTATCGTTAATTAGTTCCTGACCCTCATAGGTAAGCTTTATATCTTCCAATATGACAGCTTCCGGATCGGGCGTATAATAATCTTCTAAACTTCCGGAGGTCATTAGACTGATTAGATCATCAATGTCGGATTGGCTGAAATTTTTTAGTTCGGGAGATTCATCGTTTTCTACGGAGACCAAAATGATTTCACTGGAATCTGTATAGTTTAGGGCATCCAAATAAATATGATTGGGCTTCATGAGATCCTGAAGCGATTCTACGGAATAACCATATTCTTGTAAGATAGCGTTTGCTTCTGAATCGCTCCCGGTATTGCGGGTAACGGCAGTATAGCTATCCGGGATGTTCATGGAAAGATCCAATTCAGGTACCTCAACGGTTTTGCCAATAGCATAACAAGTGGAAGACAAAAATAAAAAAGAAAATATGACAAGCAGGATTGAAATTTTTTTCATTATAGGACTCCTTTATTGGTGTATAGAATTGATTCATTTATGTTACTGTTTTTTTAAAAGTGTTGAGTTATCAAAATAAAAAAATATATATAGTCATTAATAGTATTATATGGGAAAAATGGGACGGATGCAAATATAGGCAGAAAAATTTTTTGTTGGGCTCATATGCTTTTGTTTGATGTGCGCCCGTAGGGTTTATCATATATCCATAAATTAAAACTTCAGGAGACAAAAGATGAAAAGACAAGCAATAATTGCCGTTATGCTGTTCATTTTGGCAGCGGTACTGGCGGCATGTTCTCCGGCAAAAGAGGCAACCGGCAGCGCCCGGCCGTCCGCCGTGCAAAGCGAAACCCCTTCTGCGTCCGCAGCGCAGCCTACGGAGGCGCTTCAGAGTGCGTCCGGGGAAACCAAGCCGGAAACGTCGCCGCAGCTGTCCGCAGCCGCGCAGACGGGAGGGATAGACACGGGCGATATGGTGTTTCCGGAGCAGTACGATGAGTATTTCGGCGGAGACACGAACGCCGCGGTGGAAAAAATGTCGCCCATGCTGCTGGCAGCCGCACAGGCTGCATATGCGGCGGACGATATGATGTTTGGGGAAATAGGCCCCGTTTCAAAGTGGGCGGTGATCTACCAGTACCTGAACGCATACGGCGACGCAGACTATGAGCGGCAGGAAGACGGTACCCTGGTCGTGGGGGAAAAAGACATGCTTTCGCTGTTCAGGGATTTTTTTGGCGCGGATGCGGTCTTGCCCGAGCTGCAGACCAGCTATGACATAAGCTATGACGCCGCCGGAGCACAGTATCTGGTCGGGCGTTCGGATTTTGGAGATGTTTCATTTGCAATGACGGATCTGGCATTGAGCAATCAGGCGGCTTTCATAACTCTTACCGCGGACAGCGCCGCGCAGTTTGACGTAGTGATACAGATCACGCCCAGCGCCGATTCAAGGCTCGGATACAATTTGCTGCAGATCACCCAGTTATGCGGAAGCACGTGAAGTTAAAGTGCGGGCCGCAGGTGGCGGCCGGGAGTAGGGATAAAAATGTTAAAAAGCAGGCAGCTTTTAAGCTGCCTGCTTTTTAAGCGGGTTATAAAATGTGGTTATTTCATAAGCTTTGTAACATCCTGGGTAAATTCGACGGGGTCGGAAATAGGCAGGCCCTCAATCAAAAATGCCTGGTTATACAGAAGACGTGTGTACATTTTCAGCTTTTCCTTGTCTTCCTCAAAAGCTTTTTTCAAAACGCCGTAAATCTCATGATTCGGATTGATCTCCAAAACTTTATCGGCATGAGCCTGCTGGTCGCCGGGCAGGGTGCTTAAAACCTTTTCCATCTCGATGGTCAGGGCGCCTTCGCTGGTCAGGCAGACCGGATGTGATTTAAGGATCCTGGAGAGACGCACTTCTTTCACCTTATCCCCCAGCGTTTCATGCATAAAATCAAACAGCTCTTTGTTTTCTTTTGCATCATCTTTGGCCTCTTCGCCGTCTTTTTTCTCTTCGTCCAGGCCGAGATCGCCTCCGCCCGAGACGGATTTGAATTCTTTTTCCGTATAGCTGCCCAGCATGCGGATGGCGAATTCGTCTACATCTTCGGTGAAATAGAGGATCTCAAAGCCCTTGTCGGCAACCAGTTCGGTCTGCGGGAGCCTTGCAATTCTTTCGTTGCTTTCGCCGGCCGCATAATAAATATATTTTTGGTTTTCGCTCATGCGGCTCACATATTCCGCAAGAGTGACCAGTTTTTCTTCTTTGGATGAATAAAACATCAAAAGATCCTGAAGAAATTCTTTTTCCGACCCGTAACTGTTATACAGGCCGTATTTCAGCGAACGGCCAAAGTTCTGGTAAAAAGCTTCGTATTTTTCGCGGTCCTTTTTCTGGAGCGCCAAAAGTTCCGATTTGATTTTGGCCTTGATTTTTTTGGATATAAACTTTAACTGGCGGTCGTGCTGGAGCGTTTCACGCGATATGTTGAGCGAAAAATCCTGCGAATCCACCAGCCCCTGCACAAAACCAAAATAATCGGGCAAAAGGTCTGCGCATTTGTTCATGATGAGAACGCCGTTTGAATAAAGTTCCAGTCCTTTTTGGAAGTCTTTTGTATAAAAATCAAAAGGCGCGCGGGAAGGAATGAACAAAAGGGCGGTGTAGCTGACCGTTCCGTCCACCGAAACATGGATGGTTTTGAGCGGCTTGTCATACCCGAAGTGTTTATCCATATAAAAGTTTTCGTAATCTTCCGTTTTGAGTTCGCGTTTGTTTTTGCGCCAGATGGGCACGCGGCTGTTTAAGACCTGGTCTTCCGTATACGTTTCATATTCTTTGTCACTGCCTTCCTTAAGCCGGGTATTTTCCATCTGCATACGGATAGGGTAGCGAATGAAATCCGAATATTTTTTTACCAGGTTTTTAAGGGCGTAGGTGTCCAGATATTCATCGTATTTTTCGTCTTTGGTATTGTCCTTGAGTTCTAAAATGACGTCTGTGCCTACCGAATCCCGGCTGGCGGCCGTTATGGTGTATCCGTCCGAGCCGGAAGACTCCCATCTGGTGGCTTCTTCCTGGCCAAATGCGCGGCTTATGACCGTGACTTTTGAAGCCACCATGAAGGCGGAATAAAACCCAACGCCAAACTGGCCTATGATTTCCACGCCGTCTTTTTTCTCATTATTGGTTTTGAAGTCGAGAGAGCCGCTTCGTGCAATTGTGCCGATGTTGGATTCCAGTTCTTCTTTGGTCATGCCGATGCCTGTGTCCGAAACGGTGAGCGTGCGGTTTTTCTTGTCGGGCGTCAGGCGGATGTAATAGTCGTCCTGGTTGAAAACAATGTTTTCATCAGAAAGCGCTTTGTAATATGTTTTGTCGATCGCGTCGCTCGCATTGGAAATCAGTTCCCGCAGGAAAATTTCCTTGTGCGTATAGATGGAGTTGATCATCAGGTCCAAAAGCCGTTTGGATTCGGCTTTAAATTGTTTTTTTGCCATAATATCCTTCCTTTCAGTTTAAAGTATATACGTTTTGCCCGTAGGCGTAAAATCAAAATTATTAGCACTCAGCCAAAGCGAGTGCTAAATTCATTGTATCATAAAATACCGTTTTGTCAATACGGCATATGCCGGCTGCAAACGGCTCTTTTGCAAATCTAAAAAAAAATAAATGAATTTGGGGCGGATGGATGGGGCCGGTTAGTCCTGTTTGATATAGTCCACAATGGGGCGGATGGAATCCTTGTTTGTAAAATCCGTATTCTGGCCAAAAGTTTCCAAAATACCGCGTTCGTCCGCGTCAAGGTCTTCGGGTTTTTTTGCGTCCAGCATTCTTTTGAGCATACGCATCATAAATTTATGCTTTGGGCTCATTTTATCGTAATTGAGCGCGCCGCGTAAATGAAAAAAACGGATGGCATGCTGTATTTCCGGGCTGAAATTTTTGTCCATGACCGAAGAGATGGCCTTCTGTGATTCGGGCGAAGAGCCGACCGAAAAGACAACGATCCGCTTGTCTTTGATTTTTTCATAATTGTTTTTTAAAAGCGAAATTCCGAGAATGTTGACTTCATAAAGGCCGCCGCCAAACACGAGCACGTCGTATTTCTTCATTTTTGCCGGTGTGATCTCCGAAGTTTTATACAGGTCGGCGCCCGTTTCCTGCGCAATCCACGACGCATAACGTTCCGTGCTGCCGTATTTGGATTTATAAATAACCGCGATTTTATCCATTTGACCTGCCTTTCGAGATAGACCTATATATTAACTATGCCACATTTGAGCAGGATTTTCAAATGAAGATTTTGTAAATTTGAAAAAGGATAAAGAAAAACGCCCTTAAATGGGCGTTTTTAAAAAAGTTAAGAAAATCAGTATCAGGCTACTTTGACCTCAACGGCTATATTGCCTTTGGTCGCCTTGGAATAAGGGCAGACTTTGTTGGCGAGCCGGGCATATTTTTCCGCCTGCTCCAAAGAAAGCCCCTTAATGCTTACCGTAATGGTGGCGGCCAGCATCCAGCCTTTGTCGGCGGGGTCTTCCACCAGCGAAACATCTGCCTGGACGGTGGCGGTTTCATATTCTGCGTGCGCCTGGCTCAGTACAAGTTCAAGTGCGCCGCCAAAGCAAGAAGAATAGGCGGCTGCAAAAAGCTGTTCGGGATTGGTGCCTCCCGCGCCCTCTCCGCCCATCTGCGCCGGGACGGCCATTTGAAATTTAAGGCTGCCGTCCGGAGAAACTGCCGTTCCATGGCGGCCGCCTGTGTTGGTCATGGTGGTTGTATAAATTGTTTTCATGTTCATATGCCTCCTGTGCCGTTTTGATTTATGTTTTACTGTAAACACTTTTGCACGGCGGAAAACGGGTTTTAGGCGGCGGGGCCAAGTTTATTTTGCCCTGGTGTCTGCAAATTTGTTTTTGGAATAAGCTTTAATAAAAACTTCCACCAGGTCCGGGTCAAACTGGGTGCCTGCATTGCGGCGGATTTCCGCAATAGCCGCTTCGTCGGACATGGCTTTGTGGTAGGTGCGTTCCCTTGTCATGGAATCAAAGGCTTCCGCAAGCGCAATAATACGAGGCTGGATAGGAATTTCTTCTCCGGAAAGGCCTTTTGGATACCCCGTGCCGTCATAACGCTCGTGATGCGCCAAAATGCATTCCGAAACGTAGGAATAATTGCTGAGAGAGCTTAAAAGCCGGTATCCGATCTCGGGGTGGCGGCGGATCTCCATCCATTCCTTGTCGCTTAGTACGGTGCTCTTATTTAAAATTTCTGATTTAATGGCGATCTTGCCTATATCGTGAAGCAAAGCTGCGTTTTTCATTTCTTTGATCTCGTAGCTGTTTAAATGGAGTTCCCGGCCTACGGCCTCACACAGGGCGCTGACCCGTTGGGAATGCTTTTTTTCCACCGCGTATTTTTTGTATAGGGTCGCTATAATGGAGTCTACCGTGCGGCTGCGCGTCCGGGGACTCTCAAGAAGCTTGTTTTTGTACATATTATCTTCGGCCTTTTTCTGGACCTGGCGGATATCGTCATGCACTTCGGTTTTGGTGGATATCCCAAAAGAGATGGAAAGGGCCACCGACTGTATCTGGGTGGTGGCGCAGATGGATTTGATGCGGTCTACGATCCGTTTTGCGTCTTCGGCCGTGGTGCGGGGCAGCAGGATGGCAAATTCATCGCCGCCCACCCGTGCGAATATATCGTCTCCGCGGCAGCAGTTTTGAATGATGCGCGCCGACTTTTTGAGGATCTTATCACCGGTGGCGTGCCCGAATGCATCGTTGGCCAGTTTAAGGCAGTTGACGTCGGCCAGCACAATGGAAATGGGCAAATTGCGTTTGGTATTGAGGCGCTTTAATTCTTCTTCAAAAAACGGACGGTTAAATATACCGGTCAGCTGGTCGTGATAGCTTAAATAACGGATCGCATCCATTTTTTCTTTTTCAAACGTAACGTCCCTGAAGGCCAGGACAACACCGCGTATCTCCCCGTTTTCACCCATGATGGGCGCGGCGCTGTCGGTGATGGGATATTCCCTGCCGTTTTTGGACAAAAGAATGGTATGATTGGCAATCGCGATGGTCTTGCCGGTCTTAAGGACCCTTGGAACCGGCGCTTCCACCCGTTTGCGTGTTTTTTCATCAATAACATGAAAAACATCTTCGTGTTTTTTGCCAATGGCTTCTTTGCTGGAAAAACCGGTGAGTTCCTGTGCAACTTCGTTGATAACGATCACCTTGCCGTCCTGGTCGGTCGCGAGGATCGCGTCCCCAATGGACAAAAGGGTCGTTTTAAAAAGGTCTTTTTCCTGTTTTAAAAGTTCGTCGCTGCGTTTGCGGCGAATGAGCGCCCACACGTTGCTTAAAACCAGAGAAAGCGTCATCTGGTCGCGTTCGGTATATTCCGCTTTTTTGTTGGCAATTCCAACGGCTGCGACGACCTGTCCGTTTTCAAGAACAGGAACGGACAGAAAACGGCGTACAGGGATATGCCCCTCGGGCAGCTCCGAATTTTCCCTGTCTTTAAAATCGTTCATCATGACAGGCTTTTTGGAGCGGATCGCTTCTGCCCATATACCGGCCCTGGATACATCCAGTTTAAAAAATCCTTCGGGCACGCTGCATTTCTGGGCCGTATTTCTTGACCAGGACCACAAAGCGGCTCCGTCCGGCTGTGCGTTCGGCAGCATCACAAATCCGTCCCGGCTCTGGGTCAGGCGGACGGCCTGCTCAAGCGCAATACTCAGTATTTCCTGTGTAGACTGGTCGCCCGACGTACTGAGACGCAGCAGCGCTTTATTGAGGCGCAAATTGGCGCGTATCTCGCGTTCGGCCGTCTTTTTTTGGGTAATGTCTTCTATGGAACCCACAATGAACATGGGTTTGTTGTTGTCAAATATGGGGGTAAGCGCAAAAGACCAGATACGGCTTCCCGCCGGAAGAGAGACGGCTTCTTCGTATGAATAAGGTTCTTTTGATTTCAGGCACTGTCCAAAGGCGTTGCTGAATTTGCCGCCCACCCGGTCACCAAATACTTCTTCCGGTGTTTTTCCGGCAAAAGCATCCGCATGGATGCCGCAGAAATCCGCAAAGGAATTGTTGCATTTCAAGTAGCGGTAGCGGCGGCTGCCCATTACGACACGGATCAAAAACAGGCCGTTTTGCGTTCCGTTGAAGATGGTTTCGTTCTGGTCTAAGAGTTCCTTTATCTTTTCTTCCGCGTTTTTGATACCGGTGAGATCCTGCATAGTGCCGGTCGTGCGGAGAGGCGCGTCGCTTTCATCCAGCGAGGTACGGCCTGTTTGGTTGACCCACTTTTGTTCGCCTGTCCGGGTAATGATGCGGTAGAGGATCTCATGCGTGTCCCCGAATGCCGTATACGCCTCATTGGACTGCTGAATCCTTTTTTGATCCAGCGGGTGTATGCGTTCCATAAGGCTTTCATAGGGAAGGGTCAGATGCGTATCGCCCAGGCCGAAAAGGCGCGCAGATTCGCCCGAAAGGAAAACGTTTCCCGTATCGTGGTCCCATTCCCAGCGGCCCAGGCGGGCGATGGCCTGCGCTTCCCGCAGCATCCGCTGGCTCTGGGAAAATTTTTCTTCCGTACGGACACGGTCTATCAGAAGACCTACGCCGCGGGTATATACGCTGATAAACCCATGCTGGGTGAAAGGGACGCCTTTTGGCATAACCATGACCAGATATCCAAGGTCGGCGCCGTCTTTTATTATTTTGGAAAAGACCAGTTCGCCGGTGTCCATGCGCAGAGGCGCCGAAAAAGAAGGATCGAACTTGCCGACATGGCCAAAGAATTCTTTAAAGCCGGAGTACGTGGTAATCATCTGGCCCGGTTTGCCGCAGCGTTCCATTTGGTCTGCAGGCAGAACGGCAGTCATCAGTTTCTGTACGAAATCACGGGCAGTCCGATCTGTTTCTTTATCAAAAGAGCCGGATATGGAAGAAAGCCGGTAGCCTTCGCCTGTACTCATGTTTTGCGCAAATGCAACGTATTTTGCATCTGATAAAAAAAGAAGGGTGTCCGATATCCGCTGGTGGTTAATGGTTTGGGCGGACATTTTAAGGAAATCCTCCAGGGTGGAGGTTAAACGTTCGAATTTTTTATTTTCTTCTATAGAGGCGGTAACATCCCGTGCGGAAGCAAAAATGAAACCATCCTTAAGCTGGCCGCGCCATTCAAAAAATTTAAAAGACCCGTCTGTGGCCAGATTGCGAATTAAAAGGTTGAGCTTTGGAGATTGTTTGGATATCTGAGAAAAAGCGTTGCGCGATTTTTTTAAATCTTTAGAAAGAACGTATTCAAAAAAATTTTTGCCTTCCACCTCGGTTTTATCATATCCGAGCGAAGACCCCCATTCTTCATTGATGCGGATAAAGTTGCCCTCCGTATCCATGATGCACAAAAGGTCCGGATTGGCATTGAAAAATTCGGCAAGATTGCTTTCGTTGTTGGCTTCTTTGGAAATATTGCTGAAAAAAGCGGCCACATAACCCGGCTCGGGGGAAAAGGCCTTGACATGAAACCAGCTCGAAAGCGACTGGGCGTAGGTCTGCAGGTCCAGCGTCTTGTTCCGGCGGCTCAGGTCCCCAAAGGATTCCACCCATTTACAGGGGTTCTGAAAAACTGCGGGAAGGATCTCGGTCGCTTTTTTTCCAATGATGTCATCAAGAGGAATCCCCACAATGTCCGAAAAAGCCGCGTTGGCATCAATGATCTCATAGTCGCAGGGTGAGCCGGTTTCGTCCGCAAGCATTTTTTGATATGCAAAACCGATTTGCGATTCGCCTATAACTGATTTGTAAAAGATCTCATTCATGAAAGAGCGCCTTTCAAACAAGCCTGCGGGAAACAGCGGCAGCCGTTTTTACCAAATATCCCCGAATAAGTGATCCTGGGGGATTCATCTAAAATGTTGCTTTCAAGTTGCCATCTTCCCTAACATTTTATAGTATTATTCTCTTTTTTTCAAGAAATATGTAAAGCAATCCCTTTTTCTTCCACAATGTACCGGGCCCCAAAAGCCGCGGCGCAGGAAAATGTTTAGGCGGCAGAGGGAAGGTGTATTTTATTATAGAATTCTAAAAAGGCGGCAGGGCCTTTTTTAAAAGTAAATATTTTACTGTTTTTTGCCAGCCGGGCAGCGTATAATTGAAGGGGAAAAGCATATTTTTTTCGGCGTGATAAAAGCACGCAGGAGTATAAAAAGGTATCAATGGAAAGGATGGATTAAAAATGGCTAAAATCATTATGGGAGTGCAATTGGAAAAGAGGAACAGCACGGCGACCGCGGTGCAGGATGTTTTAACGGAATTTGGCTGTTATATTCAAACGCGTATCGGCTTGCACCAGACGGCAGGAGATGCATGCAGCGAAAAAGGCCTGATTATCCTTGAACTTACCGACAATGCGGGAGAAGAATCTGCAAAACTGGAAGCAAAGCTTACCGGCATCCCGGGCGTTGGAATTCAAAAAATGGTGTTTTAAGGGAACAAGTCTTATGGAAAAGAAATTGATCCGAAATATGGAAGTATCCCGGGCGCTGGAACTGAAATCGCTGGTTGACTACCAGGAAGGCCAGGTGGTCAGCCGTACGCTGGCGCAGGGAAAACCCCTGAGCCTGACGCTGTTTGCTTTTGACAAGGGAGAAGAGATCAGCTCGCATGCTTCGGGCGGAGATGCAATGGTTTACGTTTTGGAAGGCACCGCCGAAATCATAATTGACGGCCAAGAGCACATCGTCCGGGAAGGGGAGGCCATACTGATGCCCAAAGATATCAGCCATGCCTTAAAAGCGGCAACACGTTTCAAAATGCTTTTAACGGTTGTATTTTCTTTGGACTGATATAAGGAGAAAACCAAATCATGGACACGGATATGAAAAAAGGCTTTAAGAGCATCTGGCTGGCCGGCGGGTGCTTTTGGGGCGTGGAAGCGTTTTTTAAGAAAATCCCCGGCGTTGCGGAAACGGACGTTGGCTATGCAAACGGAAAGACGGAACAGCCCGGGTATTACGATATTGCGCAGACAGGGCACGCGGAAACGGTCCGGGTAACGTACGACCCTGCAGAGGTGAGCCTTGCGGAGCTGATATCCTATTATTTTATGATTATAGACCCGACCAGCCTAAACCGGCAGGGCAATGACACGGGAACGCAGTACAGGACGGGCATTTATTACAGGGACGCGCAGGACCGTGAAGTAATAGACCACGCCCTGGCCGCTGAACAGAGAAGATATGCAAAGAGCATCGTGGTGGAAGCGGAGCCGCTTCGCAATTACTATCCGGCTGAAGACTACCATCAGGATTATCTTGAGAAAAATCCGGGAGGATACTGCCATATCGATCTTTCTGCAGCCGAACGGGCGCTGGCTGAAAAAAAGAAAAATCCTTACCAGAAACCGGCCGAAGAAGAACTGAGAAAGAGGCTTTCCGCCATGCAGTATACCGTGATCCGCAAGAATGGGACGGAGCCCCCGTTTCAAAACGAGTATTGGAACAACCATGAGCGGGGGATCTATGTGGATGTTGCAACCGGGGAACCGCTTTTTGCCTCTTCCCAAAAATTTGATTCGGGTACCGGGTGGCCCAGTTTTACGCGCCCCATCTATGCGGATGCGGTGGTGCAAAAAACGGATATGAGCGCGGGAATGATGCGGACAGAGGTTAAGAGCCGTTATGGGGATTCGCACCTCGGACATGTTTTTGAGGACGGCCCGCCCGAAACGGGCGGCTTGCGCTACTGCATCAACAGTGCGTCCCTGCGCTTCATACCTGCTGAGAAGATGCAGGAGGAAGGGTACGGGAAATATCTGGCGCTGCTCAAATAGCAGGAGGAAAAGGGGATTCGTATTGGTTATGCCTGCCTCGTGATCGGCGAGGATGGGGTCGGAATCAAAGGATGCCGGCTGAAAAATGCGTCGGCGCAAAATATCCGCAGCATCACATCCGCAAATCTGCGGGCCCTGGAGCGCATGATCGAATATAATGCGGAAAACCAGATCCGGCTGTTCCGCATTAGTTCGGACATTGTTCCGTTTGCGTCGCATCCGGCCGTCCATTTTGACTGGAAGCGTGAGTTCGCAGAGCCGCTCTTAAGCATCGGAGAAAAAATAAAAAAAGCCGGGATCCGGGTATCCATGCATCCCGGGCAATATACTGTTTTAAATTCTCCGGATGAGAGGGTAGCCGCAAACGCTTTGCTGGACCTTGCGTATCATGCGGATTTTTTGCAGGCCCTGGGCATGACGCCGGAATCTAAAGTCGTGCTTCATACGGGCGGTGCGTACGGAGACAAAAAAAAGGCGATGAGCGCCTTTATCCGCCGTGCAAAAGAACTGCCCGAAGCGGTCTGCAGCCGTATTGCACTGGAAAACGATGATAAGGTTTTTACGGTGCAGGACGTGCTTGAACTATCGGCGCATACGGGTTTTCCCGTTATATTTGATAATCTGCATCATGCACTGTGCCCGCCCAAAGAAACGTTAAGCGAGACGGCGTGGATCAAAACATGCGCGGCAACCTGGGGGAAAGAAGACGGCCGGCCCAAACTGCATTACTCACAGCCGGGCGGCCGGCGGGGCGCACATTCAAAAACCATTGACGCCGCCCGTTTTCTTGCGTTTTATCAAAGCATCCGGGAATTGGAGGTCGATATTATGCTGGAAGTGAAAGACAAAAACCTTTCGACCGTAAAATGCATGAAGGCGGTTTTGGGCAGGGTTCCTACCGCCGAGCTGGAGCGGGAATGGGCGCGGTATAAATATATGGTTTTGAGCCGCTCCCAAACCTGTTATAATGAACTGCGCGCATTTTTGAAGGATAAAGGGACGGCTGACGCCGTTGCGTTTTATGAAAGGATCGACGCTGCCCTGGCGCTTGCGGGAACGGACGGTACAAAGAAAAATGCGGCCCGGCATGTATGGGGGTATTTGAAAGACAAGGCTTCCGCCCGGGAGAAAAAGCAGTTTTCAACGCTTACGGAAAGCGAAGGGATGGATGAAGCGGCGGTGAAGCGCTTTCTGCGCAGATGTTTGGACCGCTATGAGGACGGATATCTTAAACGGTCATATTATTTTTATCTGGATTGACGGAGGTGCCCTGAATGGAAGACACGCTGTTGCTCAAAATGGCGGATACGTTTGAAGGAGACCCAAAACGCGTGGGACATGCGCTGAAAGTATACGGATTTGCCCGTATGATCGCAAAAGGGGAAAACTTGGGAGAAGCGGAACGCCGGATCCTGCTGAGCGCGGCGATTCTTCATGATATCGGTATCCGTGAGGCTGAACGCAAATACGGTTGTGCGGACGGCAGGTATCAGGAAACGGAAGGCCCGGCCGTTGCCCGAGGCCTGCTCGAAGGGCTTGCGCTGAAAAAGCAGGATCAGGAGCGTGTTTTATTTTTGGTAGGCAACCATCACAGTTATTCCAAAATAGATGCGCCGGATTTTCAGATCTTGGTGGAAGCAGATTTCCTGGTAAATATTTATGAAGACGGAATGAAAAAAGAGGCTGTGCAGAGCGTGAAAGAACATATATTCAAAACCAGGACGGGCAGCCGTCTGCTGGAGGCTCTGTATTTGTAAATCTTCTTTATTTTTTAATGGATTTTTGCGGAGATGACGATTATAATGAAAGAAGCTTCTCTTTTTGTACAGGCTTCTTTTTTTGTGGGATTCCCCAAAAGATGCCTGGTTTCTTTGGGTTTCTTGCCCAATCAAAATTTATTTTATAACCGGAGGGTTTGTGATGGAAAAGATTATAATCGGCGTGGTGTCCACCCGCAGGAACGTTTTTTCTAAGGAAGAGGCGCAGCGCTTTAAGAACATGATTTTAAAAGATCTTGAATCGTACGATGCACAATTTGTGGATATAGATGATATCAATGAAGAAGGGCTTTTGTTCGACCAGAAAGATGTAGCCCCGGTCATAGCCAAAATGAAACACAGCCATGTAGACGGCCTGTTTATTCCGCATTGCAATTTCGGGTCGGAAGCGCTGGTGTCGCAGGTGGCGGCCCAGATAAAAAAACCGGTGCTGCTTTGGGGGCCGCGGGACGACGCGCCCAAACCGGACGGCATCCGCAGCCGGGACACCCAGTGCGGCCTGTTTGCGACCGGGAAGATTCTCAGGCGTTACAATGTGCCGTATACCTATCTTACCAACAGTACGCTTTCAGACCAAAGCTATAAAACCGGAATGAAGAATTTTATAAGCGTTTGCGCCGCCGTAAAAGCATTTTTTGAAACGCGCATTTTACAGGTAGACACGCGTCCCAAAGATTTTTGCACGATGATCGTGAATGAAGGCGAACTTTTGGAGCGCTTTGGCATTCCGGTGGTGCCGGTGACGCTGCCCGACGTAATGTGGCGTATGGAAAAAATCATCAAAGAACAGGGCGAGGACCTCGCGGCAACCGTTAAAAAAATGGACCGGGTAGACTGTTCGCCCATTGGAGACGAAAAAGAGATCGAAAAGATTGCCGCGCTCAAATGCGCTTTGAAAGAGCTTTGCGCGGAGCTTCACTGCAACGCAGTGGCCGTTCAGTGCTGGGACGCGATGCAGGACCTGATCCATCTGATGCCCTGTATGTCTCACGGACTGCTAACGGAAGAAGGAATCCCGGTGACCTGCGAAACCGATATCCACGGCGCGATCACCGCGCGGATGCTGAGCGCCGCCGCGGGCGGGCATACCATTTTTTTTGCCGACCTTACCGTACGGCACCCCCAAAACGACAACGCCGAACTGTTGTGGCACTGCGGGAATTTTCCCATGGAGCTCGCAAAAGATTTGAAAAAAGCGACTGGCGGGCGTCATTTTATTTTGCCGTCCAAATGTGCGGGTACAGGCGAGTGGCAGCTTAAAGACGGAAATATTACCATTGCGCGTTTTGACGGAGACCACGGAGACTATAAGCTCTTTATGGGAGAAGGAAAAACAACGGATGGCCCGTCTACCCGCGGGACATATGTTTGGTTTGAAGTGGGCGACTGGGCCAGGTGGGAACGCCAGCTGGTGACCGGGCCTTACGTACATCACTGTGCCGGCGTATATGCCAATGTTTCCGCCGTGCTGCACGAGGCATGCAAGTATATCCCCGGCCTCGATGCAGACCCCGCTCAGCCTACTGCCGCCGAAATAGACGAAACCTGGCTGAGGGGATAAAAAAAGACAAAAGAAGCCTTTACTTTAAAAGTATATTGTTTTTCAGTTTTTCAGGAGACCCTTATCACAAAAGAGCAGGCCAAAAGGCCTGCTCTTTTGTGATGCTTTTTTATTTTGTTTGCTGTGCGCCGCAATTGGGGCAGAACTTGGCGCCGGGCTTAAGCGCCGCGCCGCAGTTGACGCAATGGGACTCAAGCTGTGCGCCGCAGCCGCGGCAGAATTTGGCGTTTTTCTCCACTGGTTTGCCGCAGTTGGGACAGGCAGCCGCTGCCTGCGTATCTGCGGTATTGTTTTGCGCCGCTCCTGCCGGAGGCGGAGGCGGCGGAGGCCCGGCGCCCGGCCCGGGCGGTGGCGTTCCCGTTGTTCCCGTAGTTCCGGGAGCGGAAGGGGGCGGGTTTTTGCGTTTGCGTGTAATCAGCAGCACGATCACCACTGCCGCGGCTGCGGCAATGATCACCACAATGATGATCAGCGTGGAAGAAGGTTCTTTTGATCCCGGACCGCTTAGCGCATCCGGCGTAGCAGCGGCCGTCGGCTGAATAGATGCCGAGGGCGCGGGCGTCTGGGATGCGGCCTTGCTGCTGGTATCGGACAGCAGTTCTGCAATAACCGGATATCCCGGGTTGATCTCGTTGATACGCCGCAGAATTTCAAGTGCGCCGTTATAGTCTCCCTGGTTGTAAAGCGCAACGGCCTGCTTATATTCCCGGGTAAAATCGCTTTCGGAAGGGGTTACGTTGATTTCGTTCAAAAATTGTTTGGCGACCGATATGGGCACCGCAAAATTCATGCCCGAAGCCATGTCTCCGCTCTCGTCGATTACACCAAAAGTATTGATGCCGACAACTTCGCCGTTTTCATTGAAGAGCGGTCCGCCGCTGTTCCCGCCGTGGATATCCGCGTCTGTCTGCAGGATGTCCCAGCCGCCCGACATCTGCTTTTTGGCGCTGATGATACCGCCGGTCAGCGTTGGTTCCTGAATAGCCTGGTCGATATCCAGTATATCGTTAAGGGTTGCGACGGCAGGATACCCCATGGCGTATACGGTATCGCCTGTTTTCAGCGTGCTGTCGTCGCCAAGCGTAACGGTGGGAAGGTTGGTTTTGTCAATTTTGAGGATCGCTATGTCTTTTCCGGGAATGGTCTCTCCTTTTTTACGCAGATCCATGGTCAGCGCTTTGGCAGAAACATCGCTTCCCGGCGAAACGTTGCCCATGTAGCATTCAAAATCGCCGGTCAGGTTGGTGACCTGCATATTGTTTGCATAAAGGTCGTAGTACATGGCTGTGAAAGCGTCTATCTGCTCCTGGGAAGGAGAAGCGCCGTAATAGGAAGAAAGATCGCTCACCAGGTAATCCACTTCTTCCATCACAATGTCGTAGGCAACCTGAGATGCAAATTCATAAATCAGTTCGTTTTCGTCCGTTTCCACCACATGGGCATTGGTTACAATGTAACCGTCCGGCGTAACGATGAATCCCGTGCCCATATAGGATACGGACATGGTCTGAGAATAACCGTCGCTGGCCAGGTAGGCGTAATACGGCAGCCATTCGGTCATCAGGTTCATATAAGCGGCAACATAGTTTTCCGGCCGGTCGGACATTTCGCCCGAATTGAGCTGAGATTCAATATTTGTCCACATATCGTCGTAGATGACTTCATCTATTGCGATATCCGGCACAATGACATCCGCCGACCAGGTCGTGTACAAAAGCACCACGCCGGGTTTGTTGAGCATGGCCATGGTGCGGGTGTCCATCTCTTCTTCCTGCGCCGCGGCTGCGGACAGAGGCAGTAGAAGGAGAAGGACGGCTGTCATCAGACAGAGCAAGCGCTTAATTTTCATACTACAAATCCCTCCTTTTTTTGAGCCGATACCAAAACACGGCAGGGCAGGCGCTGCTTTTATGATTCCGCAAAAATTTTGATTTTTTAGCCGGATGGCCAAAGAAAATTGAAACGTCCATTTGCCGGTATTTACCCCTTTCCGAAAGAGAATTTTTTTTAAGGTAAATATGCGTTTTGATATGGATCAGTCAATAATATTATACCATAAAAAGCGGAGGGGAATATCACTCAAAGGGGTGATATATATAAAAATATATACTGTAAGGCCGCAAATGAAGTTCAATATTCATTTGAAAGAAAATCTTAAAACATGGCGGGATGGCGGAGCAAACTTGCGTAAAGCATTTGTTTTTATGCGCGTTCACCGTCATGCGTCATACGGGAAAAGGGCAAAAAAAGCCCGCGGACGCTTAAAGCCGCGGACTTTTTAAAGGTTATGCAGACTGCACAATTAAGGCGTCTTTCTTTTTAGGGGGCACGAATATCCGGCCGCTCAGATATCTGCGTTCAAAGGGATATCTTTTAAGGAATCAAATCCGCTCTGCAGTTCTTCGTCCGAAGGAATGTAGTCTACCATGCCGTCCGAATTGTACTGCATATAGGCGGACATATCAAAGTACCCGGTTCCCGTCAGGTTGAATAAAATGGTCTTGGCTTCTCCGCTCTCCCGGCATTTGACGGCCTCATCTATCGCAGAGCGGATAGCGTGTGCGGATTCGGGCGCGGGGAGGATGGTTTCCACCCGCGCGAAGAGGGTGGCCGCTTCAAACACGCTTTTTTGGCCCACTGCCTGCACTTCGTCAATATAGCCGTCATGATACAGTTTGCTGATCAGAGGAGACATACCGTGGTACCTGAGGCCGCCTGCGTGGATGGGGGAAGGCCTGAAATCGCTGCCCAGCGTATACATTTTTGCAAGCGGAGTCATTTTTCCGGTATCGCAGAAATCGTAGGCATATTTTCCGCGGGACAAAGAAGGACAGGAACGGGGCTCCACCGCAATGAAATAAGGATTGGCGCGGCCGTTTAATTTGTCGGCCATGTATTCCGAGATAATGCCTCCAAAGTTGGAACCGCCGCCCGTACAGCCGATGATGATATCAGGATATTCGCCCAGAAGGTCCATGGCAATTTTGGCTTCGCTGCCCATGATGGACTGATGGAGCAGGACCTGGTTCAGAACTGAGCCCAGAACATAACGGCAGTTGTCTGTTTTAACGGCTACCTCGATCGCTTCGGAAATAGCGGTCCCCAGGCTGCCGGTAGAGTCCGGGTTGGCGGCCAGGATCGCGCGGCCCGCGTCGGTGGCGTCGCTGGGACTGGGGATAACTTTGGCTCCGTAGGTTTCCATAATGGCCTTACGGTAGGGTTTTTGTTCGGCGCTCACCTTGACCATAAAAACGGTCAGAGGCATTTTGAAAAAGGCGCACGCCATGGCAAGAGCGGTTCCCCACTGGCCGGCGCCGGTTTCGGTGGTCAGGCTGGTGATGCCCTGTTTTTTGGCATAATAGACCTGCGCGACCGCAGAGTTCAGTTTATGGCTGCCCGATGTGTTGTTTCCTTCAAATTTAAAATAAATTTTGGCGGGCGTATCAAGTTCTTTTTCCAGGTTATAGGCGCGGATGAGCGGGGAAGGGCGGTAGGTACGGTAGATTTGCTGTACCTCCTCCGGGATTTCAATATACCGGTCGGTCGTATTAAGTTCCTGCTCGGCAAGCTCCTGGCAGAAAACACGCAGAAAATCGTCCAGGACGGCGGGCTGCATGGTGCCCGGATGGATATAAGGATCATGCTGCTCTTTCATGTCCGCGCGCAGGTTGTACCAGTACTTTGGCATCTGATCTTCAGTTAAATAAGTTCGGTAGGGAATTTTTTTTGTCATGGTTCTCACTCCTTTTTATGGTATAAAATAAAAGCTCCTATCCTACGCTTCAAGGATAAGAGCTTTTCAAAAAACTTATGAACCGGCGCTAAACGGCAATACAATCCCTTTGCGTAAGCCCGCCTTTGGGCGGAATTACTGAATTATTGAATTGATATACAGTTTTGCGCCACCAGTATTTCATTGCTTTATTACCTTTGTGCCGCCAAAGATATTCTGTAAGACGCGGCCGGATGATGATAAGTAAGGTCTTTGTTAGGGTAAGTGTAACGAATAACAGATCAAAAGTCAAGTGAAAAAATGAATAAAGTTGCACCTTCCGCAGGGGCGTATGCAAAAAGGGCGGCGGAGATGCAAGCGGTGCCGCTTGTATCTCCGCCGCCCCTAAAAGGTTAGAATACGGGACGGTTTATCTTTTTTCATAAAGGGTGGATTGGGCGTTATACTCAAACCGTGTCCCCGCGTACGGGACGGGCCGTTTTTCCCACCCCGCCTTGATTCTTTGCCGGATGCTTTCAAGAGGTTCAATGGCATCCACCGCGCCGTATGAAGTTACGCACAGGGCGCCGGTTGCGCAGGCAATGTTGGTGGCGTCTTCCGGCGAATAACCGCTTAAGGCGGCGGCCAGAAATCCGGCTATGCTGGTATCTCCGGCGCCGGTGGCGGACTTGAAGTCGTCCACCTTATAGATGCCCGAAAAAAGCTCTTTATCTGCCCATTCATCCATATTCGCGGGCACGGCGCGGCCCATTTGCGAAAGGCGCGAACGATCCGACGTTTTAACATAATAGCCGAGCGTTCCGCATTTTAAAACAACGATGCCGCAGCCCATGGCAATCAGGCGGCCGCCCAGATCCGATATATAATCAATATCCAGGTTTTTTAAAATGTCGCTGTCTTTAGATTTAAGCGCGTCGTATGTGTTGCGGTCTGCCATGTAGATAATTTCTTCAATGCTGGGCATAAATATGTCGGTCGACGGCAAAAGGGAAGAAAGGATGCGCAGCCAGTCCGCCTTGCCGGATTCGGAAGAAGGGTCGGGCAGCGTCATGTCGAGGGAAGTAGCCGTCCCCGCATCTTTTGCACGGGTAAAAAGGAGCAGGAGTTCCGCGCCGTTTTCACGGAACATTTTTTTCATAAGGGGAGGATAGCCAAAATGCATCAGCCGGGCGTTCTTAACCAGGGAAAAATCCACATCGCCGGTATCAAAAGTATCGTTGGTGCCCGGGTTATGCAGAAAGATCCTGTCCACGCCCGGAACAGCAAGAACAACGCTGTAAGAAGAGCTTTCTCCCGGCGCGGTGATCAGGTGGCCGGCAATGCCGCCCTGTTTTTCAACCAGATCCGCAATCACGCTGCCCAGCATATCGTCGCCAATCTTGCCAACCAGCGGCGTTTTCAGGCCGAGGCGTGAAAGCGCTATGCCGGTGTTGGATACGCTGCCGCCTGTCGAAAATTCCATTTTCCCAACGTTGGTGAGCTTGCCGCCCACAAATATGTCCGCTATACCGCCGTCGCGCGGAGGAATGCCGGGGGTAAGGTCAATACAAATATGTCCTACGCTGATTGCATCAAACATCTTTTTTCTCCTTTGAGGATTGATATATAAATTGGGAAACTTTAATATTTAACAATAGTATAGCTTTTTCGGCGCGCGGCATCAAGCGGGCAGAGCTGTTTTTTTTGCATAAAAAAAGGCATCTTTTAAAGATGCCTTTTCATTGCTTTTTTTAAAGGGGCCTGCGTCCGCAGATCCAGTTGCTGGACCAGTAGTTGGAATTGATGTTTCCGTAAACCACCGCGCCGTTTGAGGAAGAGGCGTGAATGAGGGAGCCTCCGCCCAGATAAATCGCAACATGGCCGCTTACGCATATAATGTCGCCCCGCTGCAGTTCGCTGATGCTGCCGATGCGTGTGTAACCGGAGCTTGCCCAGCCGCCGGAAGTCATATAGCCAATGCCGTTGCCGCTGGCGTTGAGTGCGTAATATACAAACCCGGAGCAGTCGAACGAATCTGGGCCTTTTCCGCCACGCACATACGGGTCGCCCAGTTGTGCTTCCGCCGCCGCTATGAAGGCTTCCACACTGCCGGGATTGGCCGCAGGCGCCGAGCCGGAACTGCCGCCGCTGCTTTCACTGCTGCCGCTGCTACTGCTGGAAGAAGACGAACTGCGTTTTTCTGCGGCCGGTTCGGCTTCCGTTGAATAAAGCATTTCACGCGTTTCCGAGCCCACGTTGCCGTCGTCCGTAAGACCGTTCATGCGCTGGAAGTACTGGACCGCCGAGGTGGTTTCAGTACCGAAATATCCGGTTGAACTTACCGGATAACCAAGCTCTTCCAGGCGTTCCTGTATAGATTCTACATCCAGGCCGTCCGCACCTTCAGAAACCGTGTAGTACAGCGCGTCTTCCGAAAAAAGCAGGGCCTGCGTTTCCGGGCCGGCAACGCCGTCTACCGGCAGGCCGTTCTTACGCTGGAAATACTGGATGCCCAGAGAAGTGATGGGGCCGAACAGGTTGGTGGGTTCGTCCGGTTCCATGTAATCAAGATCCATCAGCCGTCCCTGGATGATGGAAACAAACGGATCTTCCATTCCGGAAGAGAAGGTAGTGTATAAGGATGTCGGATCCTGTGTCGGAACCGGCGTAGCGGTGGCGGCGTCCTGTGCCTGTGTTTCTGCTGCGCCGTCGGTTACGGAATCGGTAAGCTCGGACGTGAGTTCGCCTTCCGTTGTGGCATCCAGTGCCTCGTCGGCAGAGGGAGATTCGCTTACGCCTTCAAAAAGATCGCTGGTATCATCCTGAACATCTGTAGAAGGTGCGGGGTCCAGGGAGATTTCAGCAATTTTGGCGACTTCGTTGCTGTTTGCCGCCGTAGCAAAAATAACCGGGACGGTCACCGCCACAATGGCAATGGCCACCACGGAAGTAAGAACCTTTTTGGACAGTTTTGGCATTTTAAAACCAGAAAAGGCAAACTTTTTTTTGGGTTCGCCCCCGCTATAAGAGCGCCCGGCGCTGTAGGAAGCGCTGAACACGCGTTTTTTTCTTGAACGGCTTGTTTTTTCGGAAGGGTTTTCGGGCCCCTTTCGAAAAGCATTAAATGCGGATTTCTTCATATAATTCTCCATTGATCTTTGTTCTTGAGATTGGGTTCATTATACACTAAGCGCTCAAAGATGTACAGCGTTTTTTAATAAATTTAATACTTTTGTAATATTTGAAATATCAACAAAACCGGGAAAACGCTTGAGAGCGGTTTCCCGGTCTTTGTGCAAAAACTTTAAGATGCCTTTGGAATTACGCTTTTCCGGCGCAGCCGAGAACCGCGTTAATCTTATGCTTTACCATGTCGCGGATCGCGTCACGGGCAGGCGCAAGGTATTGGCGCGGGTCGAAATGCGAGGGGTTTTCCGCCATGTATTTGCGGATGGAAGCAGTCATGGCCAGGCGCAGATCCGAGTCGATATTGATTTTGCACACTGCGCTGGTCGCGGCTTTGCGCAACAGCTCTTCCGGAACGCCCTGTGCGCCCGGCATGTTGCCGCCGTACTTATTGATGATCTCCACAAATTCGGGAATAACCGAAGAAGCGCCGTGCAGCACAATGGGGAATTCGGGCAGACGCCTTGATACTTCTTCTAAGATGTCAAAGCGCAGCTTGGGTTCGCCTTTAAATTTGAAGGCGCCGTGGCTGGTCCCGATGGCAATGGCCAGGCTGTCTACGCCGGTTTTGGAAACAAACTCTTCCACTTCATCCGGCTGGGTGTAGCTGGAATCTTCGGCTTTCACCTTGATTTCATCTTCAACGCCGGCCAGACGCCCGAGTTCGCCTTCTACCGTTACGCCGTGGTCGTGCGCATACTTCACAACTTTTTTGGTCAGGGCAATGTTTTCCTCAAAGGGAAGGTGGGAACCGTCGATCATGACCGAGGTAAAGCCGCCTTCAATGCAGGAAACGCAAAGCTCATAGCTGTCGCCGTGGTCCAGATGCAGGCAGATGGGCAGGCCGGTTTCTTCAATGGCGGCCTCCACCAGTTTGCGCAGGTAAACCGGGTTCGCATATTTGCGGGCGCCTTTGGAAACCTGAAGGATCAGGGGCGCTTTCAGCTCCTGAGCGGCTTCGGTGATGCCCTGGATGATCTCCATGTTGTTGACGTTGAATGCGCCAATGGCGTATCCGCCCGCGTATGCTTTTTTAAACATTTCTTTGGAAGTTACTAATGGCATGAATAAATCCTCCTGTTAGTCTCTTTTTAAAAACTTTTTGACATGAAAGATTATACAACAGTTGCCGGGAATATTAAAGTTTTTTCATTAAAAAAGAGAAATAGCTATATATAATAGGAAAAACCCTGCCCTAAAGCAAAAAGAACCTGTTGCAAAGACGGGAGGATTCCATTATAATTTTTTATGTATGTTTAAAACAAATAATATTTGTTATATTTATCTTGAAGGAGGATTTTAAAAATGGCAATCAAAGTTGGAATTAACGGTTTTGGCCGCATTGGACGTCTTGTGTTCCGTGCCGCCCAGAAAATGGACAATATTGAGATCGTGGGAATCAATGACCCGTTTATCGATCCCGAATATATGGTGTACATGCTGACGTACGACACCGTCCATGGAAAGTTTGACGGAACTGCGTCCAATGACGACGACAGCATTACCGTGAACGGCAAAAAAATAAAGGTGTTCTGCGAGATGGATCCCGCAAACATCAAATGGGGCGATGTGGGCGCGACCTACGTTGTTGAGTCTACCGGCGTATTCACCACTACCGAAAAAGCAAAAGCGCACATCAAAGCCGGTGCGAAAAAAGTGGTTATCTCCGCTCCTTCGGCTGATGCTCCCATGTTTGTAATGGGCGTGAACAACAAGACCTATAAGCCGGATATGGATATCATCTCCAATGCATCGTGCACCACCAATTGTCTGGCGCCCCTTGCAAAGGTGATTCATGATAACTTTGGGATCAAAGAAGGCCTCATGACTACCGTGCATGCGACTACGGCCACCCAGAAAACGGTGGACGGTCCTTCCAAGAAAGACTGGAGAGGCGGCCGCGGCGCTGCTTTCAACATCATCCCGTCTTCTACCGGCGCTGCCAAGGCGGTGGGCAAAGTTATCCCCGACCTGAACGGCAAACTGACCGGTATGGCTTTCCGCGTACCGACTGCCGACGTTTCTGTTGTTGATTTGACCTGCCGGCTGGAAAAAGGCGCAAGCTATGACGAGATCAAAGCGGCCATGAAAGCTGCGAGTGAATCCGAAGAATTCGCGGGCATCATCGGTTACACCGAAGACTGCGTTGTATCGAGCGACTTTATCACCGATTCCCGCACCAGCATCTTTGACGCGGGCGCAGGCATCAGCCTCAATGACAACTTCGTAAAACTGGTTGCATGGTATGACAACGAGTGGGGTTATTCCAACAAAGTTTTGGAACTCATCTCCTACATTGACGGCGTAAAATAAGAATTTTTGAGCCGTCTTTAGGGTGTTGGGCAATAGAAAATCCCAAAACCCAATTATGATAACATGGTGATAAATACTCTTTCAATGAGCCAAAAGCAAATTGAAGGAGTATTTTTTTGCCGTAAAAAGATTTATTGATGAAAATTTAATTTAACCGCCAATGCCACAGCCAAAAATGGATAAATTTACCTTTATGCTATTAATTTACATTTATGTTATTGACACCCCTGGATATTTGAAATAGTATATATGTATGAAAAAAAATTTAAAAAAGATCATTATATTTGTAGCAATTTCAATTACTGTATATTTTGTTATAGCCGGTTCTCTCATAATCATAAAAGGAAATGCAGAAACAACAAACCAGGAAGGTCTGAGGTTTGATGAACTGGCGATTGACTATTCGGCGTTGCCTGCGTTGGATTCTTTTTCTGCCAGAGATGATGCCGAACTATATTATCGTTATTATCCTTCTCAGTCTGACTGTGTTTTAATATTGTTGCACGGATCAGGGTGGCACAGTAAATACTTTTTACCTTTAGCAGATTATATCAGTTCAGAAAATATAGCGCATGTTTATACTCCGGATTTAAGGGGCCATGGTCTATATACGCAAAGAAGAGGGGATATTGATTATATTGAGCAACTGAATGATGATTTAGCTGATTTTGTTGCAATGGTTCAACAGCAACATCCGCAATCAAAAATAATAATTGGAGGCCATTCATCCGGCGGCGGCCTCGCAATACGATTTGCCGGAAGCGAATATGGGGACTTGGCTGACGCGTATTTATTGCTATCTCCCTTTTTGCAATATAATGCGCCAACCATCAATCAAAACTCCAACTGGGCATCTCCCTATACGCCTCGCATTATTGGTTTATCAATGCTTAATAATGTTGGAATCAACTGGTTTAATGATTTAGAGGTGATTTCATTCAATATGCCGGAAGAGTACAGGGATGGCACGGAAACCCTGTCTTATTCCTATCGTTTAAATACCGGTTACGCCCCTAAAAATTATAAAAAAGATTTTGAACGCATAGAACAAGATGTTTTATTATTGGTTGGAAGCGCCGATGAATCAAATATAGCGGAAGAGTTTGAACCGGAAATTTCCAAATACAAAGCTGATACCGATATACGGATTTTAGACGGCGTTTCACATATGGGAATTGTTGTTGGAGAAGAAGTGAGGCCGGTTATAGAACAATGGATACGCGGACTCAATTAGAGTAAAAACATTACATGCATTAAAAAACAGAATAAATGTAACCAGCCGGCAATAAAAGTGAAAAATCTTAATAATCGCTTTTTAAAGCGGTTTTGCCTTTCACATGGTATGACAGCGAACGGGAACATTCAAACAAAGTTTTGTGGCTCATCTCCTGCATTGACGGTATGAAAAAAATATTTGCTTAAAAAAGCCGCCCCTTGATGGAGGGCCTTTTTATTATGAAGCGCGGGTGCAGGAATGCTTACAGGGCTTAAATTGAAGAAATGAAGAAAACATGCTAGACTGTTTTATAATGTAAAAAGCTTACTGAAACATGCCGGGGCATCCTTTAAAAAACAGGGGAACAATTAAAAGCGGCACAAAGGTGAAAAAATGAGAAAAGAAAAGGACATGCCGATTTTCGTTTGCGAAAATTGCGGAACCGTCAGCCGCGCAAGAGTAACCTCTTGCGTAAGATGCGGGAAAGACACCGTTATTGAACTGCCGGAGAGTTCATTTATGGCGATAGAAAAAGAAGCGATCCGCTGCTTCACGGAAGGCCAGTTTTACCGGATGGATAATTTAAGAAGGATCGAACCGTATTTTTTTAAAGCAAACAATTTTGTTCCGGGCTTTTCAGTCCGGTGCGGAGAGTATGAGGGCAGGATATTTGCTATTAACAGAGAAAAAACGCGCTATTATTGTTCTCCGACCTATGAAAACCAAAACTTTGTTATAAGGGAATGCAGCCAAATAAAAAAAGTTGAGATCAAAGAGACAGCCACATGGGATAGCTCCTTTGGGGGCGGCCTTGTTTATGGGTATACGGAAGCGATGCTTTCCAGTATATTGCCACGTAAAACGGTTAAAATAAAACTGCTGACATCTGACGCTAAAGAGCCGGAAGTCAATATTGAAATATTGTCTGCCCCTGAAATAAAAGATTCTGAACTGTATACCTATTGTCATGAAACGGCAGAGGCAATTTGCAAAGAGCTTAAAAAAATTACAGGAGACAGCGCTGCAGAAGGCGGCGGAGATTTGGTTGGCAAGCTTAAAGAATTGAGCGAACTAAGGCGGCAGGGCTTTTTAACGGAAGAAGAATTTGCCCAGGCCAAGAAAAAAATATTAAATCTATAGCGCAGGCGTCTGCGCAATGCGGTATTTGCGGAACTGCGGACGCTTTAGCGGTTTTTGATTTTGAAAACGGTGTATATAAATAAAAAAGTAATCGGAGGCCGGAGAAATGAGTTTTATAAAAGCGACAGATATGGAAGGGCTGGCAGAGGGAACGACCAAAAGAGCAGAGGTGGGCGGCGTGGATATCCTTTTTGCAAACGTAGATGGAAAGGTGTACGCAATTTCGAACGTTTGCACGCATATGGGTGGGCTTCTCCACCAAAATCCTATGGAAAACGGTATTCTTACCTGCCCGAAGCATGGCGCGCAATTTGATGTCCGTACAGGACGGTCGGTCAGGGGCGCAAAAGTGCTTTTTTCAAAAATCAAAGTAAAAGACGAAAAAGTTTATCCTGTAAAGGTGGAAGGAAACGATATTCTGGTTGATCCGGATGTCTGAGGGTCTCTTTCTTTTTGTGCTTTGAGCAGAAGGGGAAAACATACGCTTTGCCGAATCAAAATGCAAAGAGCGTATGTTTTTTCTTGATTTTGCACGGATTAATGGTATAATTATTCGATATTGATACAAACATTTTAAATATGGAGGAAATTGAATATGAAAAAATTTGTGGCAATCCTGATTGCCGTAGCAATGTGCGTAATGATTTTTGCGGCATGTTCAAGCGAAACGCCTGCGGCAAGTGAATCCGCATCCGAATCTGCCCAGGCATCCGAATCGGCTGCGCCGGAAGAGAGCGCTTCGCCGGAAGAAACTGCCGCCGCCGGTTCTTTGGACGCAATCAAAGAAGCCGGAAAACTGGTTATGCTGACCAACGCAGCTTTCCCGCCCTATGAATACCTGGGTTCGGACAACAAACCGGCGGGCGTGGACGTGGACATGGCGCAGGCAATTGCGGACGAGATCGGCGTTGAGCTGGAAGTAGTGGACATGGACTTTGACGGCCTGATCCCGGCGCTTATCGGCGGAAAGGGCGACATGATCGCCGCGGGCCTTACCGTGACCGACGAACGCAAGGAGAGCGTAGATTTCTCGGATACGTATGCGGATGCTACCCAGCTGATTATTGTGGCTGCGGATAACGAAGACATCACCGGCGTAGACGATTTGAATGGGAAAATTATTGGCGTTCAGCTTGGAACAACAGGCGACATCTATGCTTCGGATATTGAAGGCGCAGAAGTGAGCCAGTATAAGACCGGCCTGGAAGCGGCCATGGATCTTATGAACGGCAAACTGGATGCTGTGATTTTAGACCAATTGCCGGCCCAGAACATTGTGGCTTCCAATGAAGAGCAGCTGAAACTGATCGACGAGCCTTTCACGGATGAGCAGTACGCCATTGCGGTGAAAAAAGGAGATACAGATTTCCTGGCAGTGGTAAACAGCGTGATTGCGAAACTGCAGGACGAAGGAAAGGTTGCCGAATGGACTGCAAGCCATGCGGAAGCGGCTGCGGTTGTTGAGTAAAAACAAATAAAAATCATCAGGCAAATCCGCAAAGGAAAAAAATTTCCTTTGCGGATTTTCATTTCTCTGCTATAATATCTCTATCTTATTTTATGGATCCCATGGTTTTCGCTGTGGGATTTTAATTGCGGGGCTTCCCCGGTGCGGAGCCCGGCTGATTGGGAGAAGACACATGTTTAACGATATCCCGGGACAGATCTATTCGACTCTTGTTCTGGACAACCGGTGGATGCTTTTTGTAAACGGCCTGCTCATTACGCTGATGATTGCGGGAATCGCCATTGTTTTGGGCGTTGTTATCGGTTCGTTGGTGGCCATTGCAAAAGTAAGCGCTCACCAGCATAAACGCCTTAAATGGCTGGAAGTTATTTGCGATATTTATATTACCGTGATTCGTGGCACACCTATTGTGGTGCAGCTTTTGATTATGTACTACATTGTTTTTGCAACGGCTTCCAAAGGCGCGGCGCCGTATGTGGCGGCCCTGGCTTTTGGTATTAACAGCGGCGCATATGTTGCGGAAATCGTCCGCGCGGGGATTCAGTCGGTAGATATAGGGCAGACGGAAGCCGGGCGTTCGCTGGGGCTTACGGGCGGCATGACCATGCGGGAAATCATATTTCCGCAGGCGGTCAAAAACATTTTGCCTGCGTTGGGCAATGAATTTATCGTGCTGTTCAAAGAAACCTCCATTGTGGGTTATGTGGCGGTGATGGATCTGACACGCGCGGCGGAGCTGGTCCGGTCGCGGACATACGACGCGCTGGTCCCGCTTATATTTATTGCGCTTGTGTATCTGGGCATTGTTATGCTGATCAGCTGGGCGCTCAAAAAACTGGAGCGTAAGCTTGCCCAAAGCGACAGCCGATGAAATTTTGAGGAAATGAAAAATGATCGTAGTTAAAAATCTGGTAAAACAGTTCGGGAAAGGTCCGGTGGTGCTGGACAACCTCTCGGAAACCATAGAAAAAGGCGAAAAAGTCGTGGTGGTAGGGCCGTCCGGAAGCGGAAAGAGCACCTTTTTGCGCTGCCTGAACCTGCTTGAAGAGCCAACCTCCGGAGAAGTGTGGTTTGAAGGGAATCAAATCAATCTGCCGGGTGTGGATGTGGATAAAGTGCGGCGTAAAATGGGTATGGTGTTTCAGCAGTTCAACCTGTTTCCGCATAAAACGGTGCGGCAGAACATTACGCTTGCGCCCGTAAAACTGGAAATCATGACATCCGAGCAGGCAAACGACAAGGCGACAGACCTTTTAAAGCGGATCGGCCTTTCGGACAAGGCGGATTCATACCCGTCACAGCTTTCCGGCGGGCAAAAACAGCGGGTAGCCATTGTGCGCGCGCTGGCTATGGGGCCGGATGTAATGCTTTTTGACGAGCCGACCTCCGCCCTGGACCCGGAAATGGTGGGAGAAGTGCTGGATTTCATGCATACATTGGCCGACGAAGGCATGACCATGGTGGTGGTGACCCATGAAATGGGCTTTGCCCGCGAGGTTGCGACCCGCGTCATGTTTATGGACCAGGGAAAAATATTGGAGCAGGCGCCGCCTAAAGAATTTTTTGGGAATCCTCAAAATGCGCGTCTTCAGGATTTTCTTTCCAAAGTACTTTAAACAAAAAAACATCTGCACATTTTTTGAAAAATGGTGTATAATAATATGGCTGTGTTTGAAATGCGAATACAGCGCTGTGTACCCGTAGCTCAGCTGGATAGAGCGTTGGACTCCGACTCCAAAGGCCGAAGGTTCGAATCCTTTCGGGTACGCCAAGAAGAAACCCCATTACAAAGCCATTTGTTGGGGTTTTTTGTTTGCTATATTTTAGAAAATTTAGCTTTTTAACTGCATTTTTATGGATTTGACTACATTTTGACTACATTTTTTATTTTATCAGTATGTAAAAAGGTGAATGCAATGGACATAATGGACCAAATTACTATGCAAATAAGGAGATGTTTTTATGGGAAATAATATTCAACATTTGACTTTGAGGGAAGAAAACGGACATATTAAGATGGATAAGAATTTTATAAGTGCGATGGCAAGGATGAGTATGAGTACCGCTCCCTTAATCGAAAGAATATCTGAGTCTGACATATATTTAAAAAACATTGAGGACCTTGAGAAATATCTGTGGGAGCTTTATGAGAAAGAACGTCATGAAATAATACTGGCTATTGTGAAGTCGCTTTATATCATAAATGGACTTCATGTACCCGGATGCTTAAATAAAATATTATGTGCTTGTGAAAAAGACCTGTATTCTTGTAATGCCTATGAAATTTTAGTAGATTTAAATGAAAATATTGTTGATTGGGAAAACGAAATATAGTATGTTAATATTAAATTTTAACGACTCCAGGAAGTCGTAATAAAAAGCAGGAATATGTGATAACCCAAGCCAGAGTTTAATGTTGTGCGATGGACGCAAAATTCCAGTCGCCTCCACCACAATATCCGCACAAATGGAAGTACCTGTAAAAGGGGTCGCTTCCATTTTGCGTATTTATCAGCTTACACATTCTATCATTTCAAGAGAAACAATTAAGCACTTGCTATTCGAGAAAAGCCGTATTGGCAAAGTGCTGCCGCACATCAATATCAAGGCTATTGGTAGATGATAAATTCAAAAAGGAAATCTAATGCAGCAATGATTGAATGCAGAAAAAAGAGATGAGCATTATTTTAATCTTTTTCTCGGAAATCTTCAAGATTAATTTTTCCGCTTTTGATATCGTTAATAAGCTGTTGTGCCAGTGTTTTAGCCAATTCTTGCTGTATACCAGGAAGATCAGGTACAATGCAATAGCCATCCATTACCCTTTTGTTTTTCCCGCGTCCTTGGTACATTAATTCTTTGGTTTCTTTTTTCAGGATGATAACAAGTGACTTGCTGTCGGTTAAATCATCACCGTTTATTGAAAAGTGATGGGACTGAATGCCAGCGTTTTTGCATGCGCGTGAAGCGCGTTTAAGCTGAAGGTTGAGCAAGTAATGGATATGGTCTTTAACATCGTTATTTGGATATTGTTGTGATTTGGATTCAGGGATAGAGAAAGCCATCATACGTTCATCAACTAAAGCGCTTCGATCAAACTTCAAGGTAACTCTGTAGATTACATTTCGGTTTATTCTTTTGGGATTTCGATCGAGTTTTTCTTTGACTTTCCAATAAGTATTGGGATCAAAGATGTCTGTAGATTTGATAGCCAGATTCATCATTATATCTCCTTTCAATTTATTGAGACATTAATAGATAACTTTATTAGTAATGTGTGAAACAAAAAATCCAAAAGCTTTTCAATTCGTCCGATGTGAAAAAAGGCTATTTATTTTTCGTCAATATCTTGTAGCTTAAATGTTAATATGATATTATAACAATATATGGCAATAAAAATGCAGAGAACAATAGGTAAATTTGCAGTAAAAAACTTATTGTGTATAAAATGTAAAAATATATGATTTTTAAGGAAAATTAGTAATGAAAGTAGCTGATTTTTTTTGTGGCGCAGGAGGCTTTTCGGAAGGATTTAGACAAGCTGGATTTGATGTTTGTTTTGCAGTCGATAAGTGGCTTCCAGCGGTCAATACATATAAAGCAAACAAACCAAAATGCAAGGTCATTCAAGATGATGTTATTCGAATTTCAAAGTTACCTGATTCAGAATTCCATAGTCTGATTCCAGATACGGAAGTAATCATTGGATCACCACCTTGTGTAGCATTTTCTAATTCCAATAAATCTGGAAATGGTGATAAAACTTTAGGAATTGCATTATTGAAGGCGTATCTTAGGATCATAGCTCGGAAAAAATTTAAGGAAGATTCAGTTTTACGTTATTGGATTTTAGAGAATGTTCCTAATATCAAAAAATTTTTACAAAGTGAATATGCTGCTTCTGATTTGGAATTGGAAAGTAACTTTACTTTAAAAGTAATTAACGATACTTCTAGTATTTATAATGCTAAATATTTTGGTGCTCCCACGAATAGAACAAGGTTTCTTTGCGGGGAATTTCCAGAAATCAAAGAAATTTGTGATGACGATAGTGTTAAGAGCTTGAAATCGGTTTTAGAATCATTAGGATATCCTTTAGATCAAAATAAAAAAAGCATCCAAGATTGCAACTATCCCGATTTTTTTCTTCCGCGTGATGAGGTATCGGATCATCAATATGTTTATAGGCTTGCACCCTTTGAGTGGAAAATAGCTAAGAGACTAAAAGAAGATAAAGGCTATATGGGAAAAATGTCTTTTCCTGAAAATCTTGAAAATCCGTCAAGGACTGTTATGGCTAATATGTCGGCATGCTCAAGGGAATCAATGATCTTACGAACAAATGATGGTGGTTACCGTTTGCCTACAGTTCGAGAAGCAGCAAGCATGATGAGTTTTCCTATTGATTATAAATTTTATGGGCAGTCCAAGGGTATTAAGCATACGTTGGTAGGTAACGCGGTGCCCCCAAAATTGGCATACGCTATTGCAAAAGCTATTGCTAGTGCTGTGAATGAATCTATGCCACAAGGATATATCCCAATACAACATGATGCTGATATACCGTTTGTGGATTTAAATAATGCTAAGTTTGAACAAAAGGTCGAACGACCCAAAAGAGATGTTTCGAAATTCAAGTATCATATCCCGTATATGATCATAAAAGCGTATAGGGTTGAGTTGACGAACTATCATTCAGATTTTGAGAAGAAGATGTTTCAATGGACAGCGGAAATTCATTACAGTCAAGGAAAGGTTCAAGCAAAAAAATACCAGCCTTCAGGATTCTCAAGTCTATGGGACAAAGAATTGCAAGAGCGTATTGAACTTTTCATTGCTTCGCAGAAAGGCCATCTTTGTAAGTCTTTTGACGAGTTTCAAAAAGTCTATTGTATGACTTCGGCTTCTCGTTCGACGCAGCAATGTTATGGACCGTATGAATTACTAGAGTCTGTAAAGCTTTTTATAAAAGATAATGTAAATGAGGAAGAATCGGGACAGTTGATTCAGGTTACAAAGGAATTTCCACGGTTTCCCAAAGCGATTTTATTAGGATACTATGTCATTAACCAAATGCTAGATTTAATGGGACAGTATCAAGAAAGGAAAAAGAAATGGCTATAATCGGAGAGAACTTTCCCCTTACAAAAGCGGCACGCAAGAAGAATCTTGATGAAATAAAACAAGGTGCTTCGATTAGTTCTACAAAAGTTCCTGGAAAAGGCAGGATGCCAGTTTATAGTATTCCTTTACAGTATCTAATATACAATCCGTACAACACCAGATTTTTAACCCAAGCTAAGACTCTTGAACGGCGGTTCGGCTGTAGATTGAGTGATGAAAATCCAGAGCATCTCAAAGCAATAGAAAAATTTATTTGGGAAGAAAAAAAAGATAAAAACCAAAGCACACTCTATTCTCTAATCAAGGATGGACAATTGCAACCTGGAGTTGTTACAGCAGATGGTATTATACTGGCGGGAAATAGACGTTTCAGACTTTTAAACGAAATCATTCGAAATCCAGATAAGTATGAAGATCAAAAAAATAGTATTGTTGGCTTAGATCATTTTGAAGCAGTTATTTTAGATGAAGCCCAATTGGAACGAAAGGAAATCATCGAATACGAGTCTTTTTATCAGTTTGGAATTGAGGATAAAGTAGAATATGATCCTATTCAAAAATATATAGCAGCGTATATACAAAAGAATGAATTGGGTTTCACAGAAAAGCAAATAGCTTCGCATTTTGCGTCAATTACTGAAGGTGATTCATCCATAGTTAAAGTATGGTTAAAAGTATATGATTACATGGACGAATACTTGAAATATATCGGAGAAGATGGCATATATACAGCCCTTAATGGAAGAGAAGAAGCATTTCTTAGCTTACGTAGACTGATTAATAGTTATGAGAATGGGAGGGCTGGCGCTAAAGGTTGGGCATTTAATAATTTTGATTTAATTGAATTAAAAATAGTTTTCTTTGATTATATACGCCTAAACATTCCCACACATGATTTTCGTATATTCAAAGAGATTTTTTCAGATGAGGAGCAATGGAAGAGTTTTAGAGACAAAGAAAAAAGTGCCATTGATGATGAGAATAATCAGGTTGCATCGTTTGATGAATATCGCAGAGATTATCCTGAAGAGGACGAATCGGGAATTTCTAAAATCAGGCAGAATGATTATATTGGCAAGGTAAAGAAGGAATTAAATAGATTATATGGTATTGAGAATGGGAGAATTCAAGATGAAAAAGCACAACAATTGCCAATTGAAATACTAAAATCAATTCAACAGAAATTAAGCAAGCTGGAAAAAGATATGTCAATTAATGGAAGCAAAGACACATATGATTCCGATGAGTTTCTTGATGCGATTCGTGATATTCAAAAACGAATTGGTCGAATCAAGCAAAAGGTGGATTAATATCTTATGAGGACTATTGAATTGACCGTTAACGATGACAACAGTGCTTTTATATTAAAGCCAATCGACTTTAGTTTTTTTCAATTGCGAGGCTTAAATATATATGTCAAAAGCATCAACAATGGTATAGTTCATGATGATGTGGTAGAAATACCTTTTGATAATGCGGATGTTAATCAACTTTATTTCGATATATTAGAGTTGTTCACCAAAAGACTAGCTTGTAAGATAAATTCAGACCATAAGTCGGAATCTTTAATTACAGATGCCAAAGAGGAGGCCGAAAAATTTATTGAGTTTTCTAAAAAAGCATTACAGATACGGAATAATGAGATAGTAAAAATTGAGCTTGAGAGTTTCATTGGTATCCTGGATGAAGATAGATTCAAACGCACCCTTAAGCCATTTCAATTACTGTCAGCATATCATTTAGCCTTTTCTCAAAATGCATGCAATTTTTCTGTTCCAGGGTCAGGGAAAACTACAACTGTATTGGCCGCATATGAGTTGCTTAAAAATACAAAAGATGAAATGAAAAAAATTGAAAAGCTTTTAGTGGTTGGGCCTCTTGCAGCTTTCCTAGCATGGAAAAGCGAATTTAAAGAATGTTATGATCGAGATCCAAAAGTGTTGGAAATAAAGGGTGGTATTTCTGTAGATTATATAGAGAAAAAATTGTTAAGATCCGTAGTCGAAGAAGACATAATTATTGCAAGCTATGGGAGTATAGATGCCAGAAAAGAAATTCTTCAACGGTTTTTAAAGAACAATCGTGTCATGGTGGTTTTAGATGAGGCTCATCGTATCAAAAATGTTGAGGATGGTATTCAGAGCTATGCAGCATTATCATTATCACAGCATGCGAAATCACGCGTTATTTTAACAGGCACACCCGCACCCAATAGTTATGTAGATTTATATAATCTTTATAAATTTATTTGGCCGGCCAATAATATTATTGGGTATTCCATTCCTCAACTTAATGTAATGAGTCGTACAGAAAATGATAGAAGAATACCGGATTTGATTTCACGGATTTCACCATTTTTTATCCGGGTAAAAAAATCTGACCTTCATCTACCGGAACCAGTATTCCATGAACCATTTCCTGTTTCTATGTCTCCGATTCAAAGAACAATATATGATGCTATTGAAAATATGGCGGTACATGCATTTGAAAACACTTCGTTGGCAGAGATGTTTCGCAAATCCGCGTTGATTAGATTGCGCCAGGCAGCATCAAATCCAAATTTATTGAATAAACCTCTGGATGATTATTATGATAGCCAAGATGAAGAGGAACGATTCATTCCGTTAATAAATGAAATCGATGTTGATAATAATATACTTTTTCTCATAAGGCATTATGCTGAGAAAGAAGTTCCAAGTAAATTTATTTTAGCTAAGGATCTTGCAAATCAAATCATAGAACAAGGTGGAAAGCTTTTGGTTTGGTGCGAATTTATAGGAACCTGTTTAGATTTAAGTGAACACTTAACAAAAAATGGTATTAAGAATGAAATCTTGTTTGGGGGTACGTCTCAGGAAGAAAGGGAGAGGATAATAATAGATTTTCATAATGATTGTGAATTGTCTGTTGTTATAGCAAATCCTCATGCTGTGGGAGAGTCGGTTTCACTTCATAAAGCATGTCATAATGCTTTATATCTTGAACAAGGATATAATGCAGGCGTATATATGCAATCTAAGGATAGGATCCATCGTGTGGGACTCAAGGAGACCGATGTTACAAACTATTACTTCCTACATGCTCAAGATAGCATTGATTCTATTACATATGACCGCGTAAAGGAAAAAGAAGAGCGAATGCTTAAGTTGATTGATAGCGAAGAAATCCCCTTGCTTTCAAAAAATGCGGATTTCTTAGAGGACAATGAAGATGATATTAAAGCAATCATCAGAGAGTACTATGAGCGTAAATTGCGAAATATTTAGAAAACTGTTAACAATAGATGAATTGTTTGAGTTGTATAGCCAGATTGGTGAATCTATCTTTACTTGCATTGATATAGAAAATATTAATAAGGATGTAGAGTCAAAGAAGAACTCAGTTCAACTTTTGTTTGACACATCTCTGATTGAATATGATTCGAAATCGCAAATGCATTACAAACGTATATTTATTGATGACAAAGCATCATTTATTGCAGAACTATTTGAAATGTTACTCAACAACTATCCTGATGCCTTCTCATTTATAAATAAAGGAGAAATACAATATGACGAGACAGAAGCTAAGTATTATATAAAACGCAATTATGTTGAATTGAATTTATCTGGCTTAATAATGTTGTTGAATGGAATGGATATTATTCAGCTCAAAGATAATTATATTTATTTTCTTGAAAAAGAATTGTTAAGAAAAAGACTAGCTCGTGACGAATCAGGACAAAGAAAAACCAGCTTATCTGAACTAAAAAAGAAATTATCCATCCAAGAACAACTAGGCAGTTGTGCCGAGGTCGCTGCTATGGAATATGAAAAAAAACTATTGATTCTTAACGATATATCAAAAGAACCTGAGCGTATATCTATTTATAATGTTACGGCTGGATACGATATAGCATCATATATGAATAGCACTTCGGATGTTCCAGATAAGTTCATTGAGGTAAAAAGTTGTGCTGATGATTCTTTTTCTTTTTATATATCACGCAATGAACTTGAGTCTGCAAAGAGTAAAAGAGGCCACTATTTTCTATATTTGCTCAATAGAAAGACAAATGAGTTTAAAATTATTTCTGATCCATATTCTTTACTTTTTGAAAGCACAGGAGGAAATTGGTTGGTCGAGTCACAAATCTACGAAATACATTCAATTAAGCATGAATAATCAGAATACTTAATAAATAATTTTTAGGGTGGAGTACATATGATGAAACATTCCAATAGTGACCTCGTTGCTGGGACTATTTATACCAGTTCGAATCCATCGCATATTAGCGGAGAAGTAATATCTAAACTGCTCCATGTTGGAAATGCAGGCGGCTTTAGACGACTAAGGCAACAAATCAATGGACAACCAGTTAAGCAATTAGCTTATGTTTGTTTGTTTTCAACCGGACAAGAACCCGAATGGCAGGATTTTCTGGATGAAGAAACAGGGATATATACATATTTTGGTGACAATCGAAAACCAGGAAATGATATTTTGAATACTAAACAAAAAGGCAATGTTTTTCTTGAAGAGGTGTTTTGCAATCTGTTGAAAGAAAATCGTTTTCTAATCCCTCCTGTATTTATTTTTCAGAAGACAGAAGGGCGGGATGTTAAATTTCAAGGACTAGCGGTCCCTGGATGTGCTGAAGAACCACCGGAACATTTTTTGAATCGTCAAAAATTCATTTTAGAAACCGGATGTTTTGAAAATTATCAAGCTACTTTTACAATTTTAAATATCAATAGAATCGCCTATAAATGGATTTCGGAATTGCAATCAGGGCAGGGCCTTTTTTCACCGAGTGCTCCGCCAGAATGGATCAGATGGGTAGAAGATGGTATTTATTTACCGAAGATAAAAAAATGAAACATCAAAAACTTAGAACTACACCAGAAATATCCAAGCGGATGGCAAAAGTAAAACTAAAAAAGGGAGAAGCGGAAACAATACTATCCAAAGCATTATGGAATTGGGGTATAAGATATAGAAGAAATTATCGCCTTCTTCCAGGATCACCGGATATCGCTATTACAAAGAGTAGAATCGCGATTTTTGTTGATGGTGAGTTTTGGCATGGATATGACTGGGAGAATAGGAAGGAAAAGCTGAAATCGAATCGTGAATACTGGATAGAAAAAATTGAAGAAAATATAGCTAGAGATATCCGTAATGATGCTCTTTTAAAAGAAAAGGGCTGGTCAGTTTTTCATTTTTGGGAAAAAGAAGTTCTTAGAGATTTGGAAAAGTGTGTTGATGAGATTTTAGGGACGATTGTTGCGGACAAAAAAACTTGAATTACAGGATTAGTAGGAAAAAGTATTTTCAAAAAAACATCCTAATTTATACTAATAAAATTTACTGGGTTATGAGCGCCCAATGATTCATATTAGTTAGATAAAGTTTAGGGAAAAAACCAATAGAAATGATCATTGAAAAAAGGTCGTTTGCCTTTAGCAAACGACCTTTTTGTATTTAAGGGGGTAAATAAAATGACCAAAGTAATCGCCTTAGCGAACCAAAAGGGTGGCGTTGGGAAGACGACCACATGTACAAATTTGGGAATTGGGCTAGCGCAAAATGGGAGTAAAGTACTCTTGGTTGACAGCGATCCGCAGGGCAGCCTGACAATCAGCTTGGGATATTCTCATCCGGACCAGTTGTCGGCAACACTGGCAACCGTTATGGGCAAGGTGCTGGCCGACACACCCGTAATTCCTCAAGAAGGTATCCTGCATCATACGGAAGGGGTTGACCTAATGCCCGCAAACATCGAGCTTTCCGGCATGGAGGTATCGCTGGTCAATGCCATGAGCCGGGAAACTGTATTGAAGCAATACCTGGACTGTGTAAAGCCACAATATGACTATGTATTGCTGGATTGTGCGCCTTCGCTATCTATGCTGACGATCAATGCTCTGGCCGCGGCGGACAGCGTTATCATTCCAGTACAAGCCCAGTACCTATCACTCAAAGGGCTGGAGCAGCTCATGAAAACCATTGGCCGAATGAGAAAGCAGTTGAATCCCAATTTAAAGATCGACGGCATCCTGCTGACAATGGTAAACGAACGGACCAACTATGCAAAAGATATCATGGCTTTACTGCATGAAGCCTATGGTGGCAAGTTGAAAATCTTTGACAGCCTTATCCCGTTGTCGGTACGTGCAGCGGAGATCAGCGCGGAAGGTAAGAGTATCTACGCACATGACCCGCACGGGAAAGTCGCGGAAGCATATAGATTGCTGACAGGGGAGGTGATGAATATTGAAAAGCAACGTGAAAAACATAAAGCTGAGTTCGTACGATGATCTGTTTCAGAACGATGAAGCCCGCGCGGATGACCTGCGCGAAAAAGTTATGGAGATCCCCTTAAGCGAACTGTTTCCTTTCAAAAACCATCCGTTCAAGGTCATGGACGATGAGGCGATGCAGGATACCACGGAAAGCGTCGCCAAATACGGCGTGCTGGTTCCGGCTATTGCACGCGTGCGGGAGGATGGAGGGTATGAATTAATTGCGGGCCACCGGCGCAAGCGTGCCTGTGAACTGGCGGGCAAGGAAACCATGCCGGTGATCGTGCGGGAGATGGACGACGATGCCGCTGTGATCATTATGGTGGACAGCAATTTGCAGCGGGAAAACATCCTGCCGAGTGAGCGCGCACTGGCATACAAGATGAAACTGGAAGCAATAAAACATCAGGGAGAACGGAAAGATCTAACTTCATCCCAAGTTGGGATGAAGTTGCAGGCGCTTGATATTGTTGGCCAGCAAGCAGGCGAAAGCCGCAACCAAGTACATAGATATATCCGTCTCACTGAGCTTGTACCTGAAATAATGGATATGGTGGACAGCAAAAAAATCGCATTCAATCCTGCCGTGGAGCTATCTTATCTGAAAAAGGAAGAACAAGAGTTGCTTTTGGATGCAATGGAGAAGCAGGAGGCGACTCCGTCCTTGGCACAGGCGCAAAGGCTGAAAAAATACAGCCGGGAGGAACGGCTTTCCACTGACGTCATGGACGCGATCATGTCCGAAGAAAAGAAAGAGGTCCAAAGAGTTATTCTGACGGGCGACAAGCTTAAGAAGTATTTCCCTAAAAGCTACACACCAAAGCAGATGGAAGACACCATTATAAAGCTGCTGGACAGGTGGCAGCGGAGCAGGCAATTGGAGCAGGAACGATAAAGAAAGGAGCTTAAAAATGAACGTTTTAATAGTGGAACCCGGAAAGGCCCCTCGCGAAGCGGAAATCGGCGGGGGCCTTAATAATATGCAGGAAGTTGTGGGCGGGTTGATTCAGGCCGTTTACCCGTATGAAGATCCTGTGGCCGTCGTGTGCAATGATGAGGGAAAAATTCTGGGAATGCCGCTGAACCGGGCTTTGCGGGATGAAAACGGAGAAATATACGATATCCTGGCCGGAACCTTTTTCATCTGCGGCCTTGGCGAAGACAACTTCGCATCGCTCTCTCCGGAGTTAATGGGAAAGTACAAAGAGAAGTTTGCCCAGCCGGAGATATTTATGAAAATGGGAGACCGGATCATGGCGCTTCCGGCGGAACCAGAAAGGATAACGAGACCACCTAAACGGGATGTGAAAATGGACCGTGAGGAACGGTAAAGAAGGGACGAAACAGATGGACAGGCTAAGGGAAGCACAGCGGCTGTTGGCGCAGGAGGACGGATTTACCGCCGAGCAGATTGCGATGATGGAAAACGGGGAATTTGATTTTGACCAGGCCGAGCAAGTACGGCTCGGAATCAAGCAGAAATTGCCGATTGAAAAAGTTTTACGGTATGCGAAGCCAAGGTTTAACGCCGGGCAAATGGACTTGGTCCGAAGAGGATATCTTGCAGGGTGGAACCCGGAGGTAGTGGCGCTTTATGCCCGGCCGGAATACAGTCTGGAGCAAATGCGGCAAATTTTTTTGGGGCTGGAAGAAAATATGTTGCCCGAGCAAATTATGCTATTTGCCAAGCCGGAGCTCTCGCCGCGCAAGATGGCCATGATGCGGCTGGAGATGATGCAGGATAACCCATGGTCTCAAAACGCATTCGTAAAGCAGGCGGAGCCGGAAGAGGATATGGATGGAATCCGGCTTGATTCGTTTTCACCTGCACAGATCGCGGAGATCCGCCTTGCCCGGAAATCGGGGCTGACGGATGAACAAATCGCGCTTTTAGCCCGCTGTGAGCTTACTCCACAGCAAATGGCGCAGATACGCTGGGGATTTGCGGAAAACAAACTGTCCTTAGAGCAGGTGGAATTTTACGCAAAACCGGAATTTGATGAGCAGCAGATGATGGAGATCCGCAGCGGATTAAAGAATGGACTTGGAATGGATAAAATCTGCATGTATGCGGACGGCAGGTTTAATAACCGTCAGATGTACCAGATACGGATGGCGCTGCAACAGGGCTTGAACGACGGGCAGCTCGCATATATCCTGAATACGGAAATGTCCGCCTATATGATGCAGACAATCCGTATGGGCTTTGCGCAGGGACGGACAGCGGAGGGCATGAATTTGGCCGAAAGGGAGGAAGAAAAGTGAGAAGATTTTTGAAGGAGGAAAAGGGCAGCTCGCAGGTTGTGTCACTGATGATCATACTGCCGATAATACTTTGCGTTGCCATAACGTTCTTGTTTATGTTTCCTATCTTCACCACCCAATTGACGTTGAACGCACAGGCGAAATCCATTGCACATGTCGCGGAGGTGACCGGACGCGTGGGGAATGAAGTGGAAGCGGAAATCAGCCGGCTGCAGACGGCAAGCGGCATTACGATTGACAGCATCACCTGGGATACGGCGTGGCTCAATAGCACGGATCAAACGATGCAGTTAAGGACGCCTTTTACAGTAATGCTTACAAAGAAAGTTAAGATCCCGATCATCAATCCCGGACTCACGGGAAGCGGGCCGGTCACAGTTACGCTGCACGCAAGTGCGGGCGGAATAAGCGAGGTGTATTATAAGCCGTGAAAAAGTTTTTGAAAGAAGAAAAAGGGGATTCGATGATGCTTTTGCTGTTCATCATACCCCTTTTTGTTATGATGGCTCTTATTGTGCTTTCCGTAGGAAGCGTGCATTTCGCTGAAAGCCATGCGCGCGGTCTGCTGGAGCGGTCGGTGAGTGTAGCGGTTGATGAAATACAGGAAGACGGCAGCGTACGGGACCTGGTGTTTACGGTGCCGGATGATGCGGCTCTGGGAATCATAAAGCAGCGGCTTGAAGACGCGGGATTTGTGGTGGAAGCAAACGGTTACCGGTATAGGGGGATTTATACCATAAGCAATCTGTCGGCTGAGACGAGCGGTGACGTACTGAATTTAAAGGCTAATCTGGACGTCGTGATGCCGTGGCGGTTAACGGAAGATTACAGTTATGTGCACATTCCAATGACGCTGCGGTCACATATCCTTTTTATGAACTGATTAGACAACATTGCAATATAACTACCTGTTCATATAATGAAAATCAAAGACGATAAATATAAGGGGGGAGATAAAGAATGAAGAAAGCATATAAAATTCTGATTATGGCAAGCTGTGCTGCCGTTACCGCCGTTATCATTTTCGTAAATGTAAGCAGTGGTGATCCGTCAAGCCCGGTGACAGCTTTACAGGTGACTCAGGAAGCGCAGCCATCGGATTCACAACCAGCGATAACGGCAATGCCCGAATCTACGAGAACGCCTCCGGCCGATTCCGTAGCGCCATCACCAAGCGAAACAGCCGGCGATGCGCCAACCCCATCGGTTCAAGAAAGCCCGAAGCCGTCATCACCGGCAAGTAAAGAATCAGAAACAAATAGCAATGCATCGAGAGGGGTGGACACAAGTACCGGCAGTACACCTACGCCAAATCCCACAACAGCGCCAACACCGCAACCTACCGTAACACCAACACCAGCGCCTACCGGCGCGCCTACACCCTGCCCGTCGGGGGATGAACAGCAGACGATCGACGATACACGTGATTGGATCGAAAACAATCAGCCCACACCGGCTCCGCCTGACCCGGACTTACCGGGTATCGGCAATTGGTAATAATACATTGCAGGCCCTGGAATGCAACCGGGGCTTTTTTTAATATCAAGATTTTTAGGTAAAGGAGGTTTTGCAGTTCAAATGAAAAAGAAAATGCTTACGGCATTGATCACTGCAGCCATAATGATCATTACCTTAGCCATGCCTCTTGTTGCGTCCGCATATATTACGACCGGCACCATCGATGCCCCCAGGTATTCGGGCGGCAATATGATCAAATACACATATATCAACGGCGCAAATGTATCGTTGTATTACATAACGGGTCCGGGCGGCACGTATTATACATATCCGATACAATCGCCTAATCAGGGCGGTTCGCCCGATACGCCCCGGGGCTGTCCCGTTCAACTATGGGATTGGGCAGGCGGTTCCATAGGAAATTACCCTTATACCATCTATCCCAGAATAGGAGGATCGGGTAACGATTACAGCAACTGGGGGCCGATATATGCGGTGAGCGGTATTACAAACATTAAAGCTGAAGTGGCGGTCGCAATCGTACTCCTGGAGGGGTATAATCGAAGCACCGCGTATATGAGCTACGGAATCAACTGGCAGCAGGCACAGTATGCAACCAATGTATGCATTCAGAATCTAGGCATTATGCTCAAAGGGGGATACGAAAACGCAAGTTATTCGCCGTACGGAGGACCGGCCGCAAACGGAGCGACAGCGCAGTTTTGTTATCAACTTGGACAAGACGCAAGAAGATATCTTGCGAACAGCAGCCCAAAACCGCTCGTCGCGTCTCCTTCCACGCAGAATGTGACGGCCGACGGCGGATATTTTAACGCGATGGTCCGGATCAGTTTGCCACAGATGGTGGGCGGTGCGAACCGGTCCTCATATTATACAAACAACTATTCCCTGGACACCAGCGGCTTTCCCGCCGGGACGATCGTTAGCGGGTATACCGGCGTATTTGACGCAAATGGGAATCAGACGATACAGATCAAAATTCCCATATCGGGAAATTCCGCAAAAACCTTTACCGCCAGGGCAACGGGCACATACATCAACAGGACGGCGACCGTTGATCTCTACAACGTAGGCTGGTCTTCCGGACAATATACTCGGCAGGTGGCTTCTGATGAACGGGTAAGCATTACCAGCAGTAATATTTCTACACCTGCGGTAAGTTTCAGCGTGACGACGCCTAATAAAGCGGATTTGACCATCACAAGCCTGACAACCAATAAAGCATCCTATGAGGCAAATGAGGATATTACGATTACGGCTACAGTGAAAAATATCGGTTCAATAAGTACGGGAAGAGCATGTATCGGACGGATATCCGCTCCGCAGCTTACCGCCGTGGATATGGGAGATAGGACGATACCCAATCTTGCACCTAATGCAACAACGACTCTGACTTTCAGGGCAAAGGCCCCCGTATCAAGCAGCAATATTTCAGTTCCTGTTACAGTGACGGCGGATGCGGCAAACGTTGTTGACGAAATATCAAAGAGCAATAACAGTGCGACGGTAAATATATCGATAGGAGCAGCCAAGCCTGATTTTAGCTGCGATTTTCCGGTGCATGATTATATCGCCGGGCAGGATGCAGTAATTGCAGTAACTGTGAACAATACCGGATTGATCGGCAATCCAAATGTTCCAGTGCGGTTTACGGTTGGGAGTATGGCATATGACACCAATATTCCAGTCCCAGTGGACAGTAATCTGGCGGTATTCCGGGTAACCATGCCCGATTTGTCCGGAGAAATCACTATGACAGCAGAGGTTGATCCGAACAATACGATACCCGAATACAACGAGAACAATAATACCATGATGCGTCTGGCAACGGTAACGCAGCTTCATACGCCGCAGCAAATTGACGCTTTGGACAGCGGGCTGGAAGCAACCTTTTTGAACAATAACAAGGTTTTGAAAGATGTGCCGGACGCTCCCGATTCAACGACCCATATATGGCAGGAATATCGATACGAGAGCGGAGATTATGTGCTGCATACCTATACGGCGGCCCTTTCCGTATCTTTCACAGTTAAGCCGGATAGCCGGGTGGCGGACGGCGATACCGTGCAATCGGGTTTCGGGGTGGAGCAGACTGCAGGCGCTGTGCTTACAACCAACTACGACCATCCTGAAAAGCTGGTGGGCGTACAGGACTTGTGGCTGACCTATCCGGAAACCGGCTACGGCATGGACGTCGGCGGTTATACCGGGTATTACGAACAGATGATATCCGATGTACTGGGTGGGCTTTCAAACACATGGAGTTATCCGATCAATCCATATAGCGTGGCAAATATGCCCCTGCATTATATTCCTCTCTGGTATCCGGATGGGGAGTATACCGTACTTTGCACGGCGTTTGGCGCGTGGTCGCCAAACGGACAGATGTTTGCGGACCTGCCGGACAGCGTAACGGTGTCGGGGAATATGTATGACCGCGTGACGGCGGTCGGATATTAAAGGAACAAACAAATGAATAGTATTGCCATATGGCATCCGGCTTTATCCGGATGTTTTTTGTTTTTCTTGATATACTGCATGTTTTGGGACATGAGGGACAGAAGGATTCCCAACAGGGCGATAGCTATACTACTGGCGATCGCCCTTTTTGCGTTGCTTGAGCAGTTTGACGTTTGCAGCTTTGCGGCGGCGGGAGCGACGCTTCTGCTGCTGATCCCGTGGAAAAAAGGCTTACTGGGTGCTGGGGACGTCAAGCTGCTGTTTGTTTCCGCGTTGTACCTGAGGCTGCCGGATTTTTGTATTTCGCTGGTACTTATGGGTATGGCGGCGTTCATATATATTTTCATTGCCCGCAAACGGGCGGCGGACTCCGTGGCTATGGGCGCGTTTTATGCGCCCGCTGCGGCCGCGATTTTAATTGTTAGGGAGATGATGTAGTTGAAAAAAAGAACAGTATTGGCGGTGGTGTGCATCCTGCTTGCAATCGCGATAGGGTTTGTACTCATTCCAGAATACAATGAACAACAGTATAAAAAAACGGACGCAGTGATTGCTATGCAGGATATTCCGGAGGGAACGCAAATCACCGCGGACATGGTGCAGAGCGCCGAGGTATTTGCGCAATCCATTCCATCGGATACGGTTTCAAAAGCGGACGATGTGATCGGAAAATACACGGGCCGGTTTATCAGCAAGGCAGATTATGTAACGGCATCCAAACTGTCGGACGTGCAGCTTACTAAGCAGGGAATCAGTGTAACCGGCAATAAGATGATCGTGTCCGTAACAATACCTTCCGCAGCGGCGGGATTGTCGGGCGCATTGAAACCGGGCGATCTGGTTTCGGTATATGCGGTTCCGAGCAAGCAAAGTACGGGGACAAGCACTTCTATTCTAACTGCTGCTATACAGCCTGAACCATCGGTAGATGCGGGCGAAAGCCCGTCCGAAACGGCTTCGCCTACGGCAACACCAACAACGGTTCCCGAAATACCCGATAACGCGATTCTGCCGGACGAACTGAAATATGTTGAGGTGGCGGGGATATACAGCGGGAATCAAAGCGATGGTGAAACAGGCGTAGACGCGATCCCGGCAACGGTATCATTTTATGTTGATGCTGACCAGGCAAAAAAACTGGTGGAGATCAACAGCGGCGCAACGCTGCATCTGGTGCTGGTCGCGCGCGGTGCGGCGCGTTTGAATTATATTGAAAAGGAGGATCTGCAGCTATGGTCTTGAGCATTATGGGACGTGACGGCATCGGAAAAACAAGCGTTGCCAGGGCGGTCGGAGGGTATCTGGCCAGGGACGATTTCACGCTTGTGATCAACACGGACATGACGCTGCCCACCACCATTCGGCAGGAAAGCGGCCTTCGCTCTTTGGGACATTACCTGTCGCTTGCAAGCCGTCAGCCCGTCACACAATATTTACAGCAGCATGAAAAAATAAACAACCTATTTTTTGCGGGGACATCCATGTTGGACGATGTGTTTTCGTATCCGGTGGATTTAGATAACACGCAGCAAGCCAAATGTTTCATTGAAGAAGCTTTAAAGGAGGTCTCCCATATTGTGATCGATCTGTCCGGACAAAGGACGGACCCGTTTCTGCCGGTTTCGGTTGAACGGGCGGACCTGCCGCTGTATATAACGACATGCGACGCTGAGGGGATAAACAGTATCTACGCGATGGGACGGCTGTTTAAAGCATCTGAGTGCCCTGTCCGGATGGCGTTATCAAAAACCCAATCCTGGCACGACATAGGTGCGTTCGAAAAAACGTCCGAGCGGAAGGTGGAATACAATTTCCCTTTTTCAAACGAACTTCTTTACGCCATAGCCTGTGGGCGGGATTTTGCTAAAGAGGGGAAGACCGGCAAGTTATGGGACAAAGAAGTACGCAAGGTAGCAGACGACCTTTTAGCATTTAAAAAGCGGGAGGATAGCCATGGGTAAGAAACTATCGTCCTTTTTCATAGTCAAGGATGAAAACAAGGCGAACCTTCCGGAGGACAGCGGATACGAAAGCATCCTGAAGGAAGTACAACAATATCTGTCGGACAATTATGCCGGTGAATTGCAGGCAACGCTGGAGGACGCGGCAGCAAAAAAGGCGCTTTTTGACATCGTGCTGCAGCATGTGGCGGCAAGAGAATTTTCGTACAGGGATTATATGCCCGAAGATCTGACGGACCGTCTGATTGGGGACATGGCGGGATACGCCTTTCTGGAGCCGCTGTTGTACGACGATAAAGTGGAAGAAATCCGGGGCAACTCCTGGGATGATATTGAAGTGGTGTACGCGGGCAAAAAGGCGATCAAATATCCGGAGCATTTCAGAAATCCGCAACACGCGATCGATACGATCAAAAAGATGGTGCGGCTGGGCGGATACCAATTGGATGAAAGTACGCCGGATGTGGATTCATATTTCATGCGCGGGGTACGTATTTCCGCATGGATCTATCCGGTGGTGGACAGCGATGTGGGCGTGGCGTTTGTGATACGCCGGCAAAGGGCGGTCCGGATCACCGAAGAAGAGTTGTTGAAGGAAAAGACCGCAACCAGGGAGGAGCTTCAGTTTCTCCAAAACTGTCTGCAATCCGGTATCTCCGTTGTGATCAGCGGGGAAACGGGGAGCGGTAAGACAACACTGTTGGAATACCTGCTTTCAAAGCTTACGTACAAAAAGAGGATTCTTTCCATGGAGGAAAACCGGGAACTGAATTTGGTGGAGCGGGGTGAGAGCGGCAAAATTATTTCATCCGTGATCCATACCCGGACGCGTGAGTCGAGCAGCAGGCAGTATACCATTAGCCAGAATCATTTGCTGAGGCGTTTTATGCGGTTCACGCCGGATATTATCGCGGTAGCAGAAATGCGGGGTGAGGAAGCGTATACGGCTCTATCATCCGCATTGTCCGGCCATGCGGTTGCAACGTCCATCCACGCGGGCAACGTGCGAAAGACCTATTCCAAGATGCTGATGTATTGCCGGGAATCGGAGTATGCGCGGGCGTTTGCGGACGATCTGCTGCGGCAAACGATCTATGAAGCCTTTCCTGTAGTTTGCTATACAAAACAGCTTGAGGATGAGAGCCGCAAGATCATGAGCATCGCGGAAGTGCAGTGGACAGGGACGGAGATAGCATTCCGTGTCCTATTCGAATACGACCGGAAAACGGACAGCCACAACAAAGCAAATCATCCGTCGGAGCGTCTTGAGCGGACAATATTGGAGAACGGGGGGAAAATATAATGAATGCGGTGAGTATACTCATTGCCCTGCTTCTGACAGCAGGTTTTTTTATTCTGTTCGGCATCGGCCCTTCTGTGTTTGCCAAGATCACCGAGCCGTTTGAACGTGCGGAAAAGCGGCGGCAGAAGATTGAGGCCATTACGGGAAAACCGCCGGGAGTCATTCGAAGGCGCATTTTGCAGGCCGAGCAAATGCTTGAAAGCGCAGGGCTGGGAGAAGAGTGGCCGAAGTACAGATTGGCGGCTGTTTTTCTTGCGGTTTCGGGCGCGCTTATTGGCCTTGCTTTGGATAATGTGTTTCTTGCGCTGGTGCTGGTTCCCGTGATGGCGATGCTGCCGCTGGTGTTCATCAGTTTTCGCACCGTTCAGTATATCCGGAAGACGGGGGAGGGTGCACAGACGGCAATGACGGTCGTGACCAACGCCTATAGGATGAACGAGGATTTTATTTCGGCGGTTCGGGAATCGCTGCCTAATCTGCAGCAACCCATGCTCGGAATATTCAGGACATTTTTATCCGATGTTGAGATGATCGATCCGAATGTAACGGATGCAATCCGGAAGATGCGCGGCAAAGTGCGCAACCGGTACTGGCAGGCCTGGTGCGACACGCTCATGGAATGCCAGACGGACAGGGCTTTGCGCGAAGTACTCAGCACGATCCTAAAACGTATGTCCATGACCCAACGGCTGCAAATGGAGCTGGATACGCTGGTCAGAAGCAATTACATCTATTTTATCACCGAAGTGCTGCTGGTCGTACTGGTGCCGCTGCTGATCGGGTTCATTATACCGGATTATACGGCGCTGCTGTTTGGAACCGTGCCGGGTAAAATAACGCTGGCAGCCGCGATAGCGGCGCTGTTCCTGGCGGCTTTGCGGACAATCAAAGTCAACAGGCCGCTGGATGTTTAGGAGGTGATTGGTTGACCATGCTGTATTTGATTTTTATTTTACTTCTGGCCGTAGGTTTGTTTTGGATCATTGCCGCGGTCCTCAGGCTGCCGTCCCCGGAATCCGCCAAAGCGATCCGGAACGCGCGTGGGAGAAAAAGCTGGGGACAGGGAATCGAGGTGTCGTTTGTGATGCCGCTTGCCCGGTTTTTTAGCCGGTTTGTAGTTTTATCCTCTCTCCGGCGAGAAAAGCTGGCTGATGATTTGGTTGACCTTCTCCCCGAAAATTGAACCAGCAAAAGAGTTAGTCCGGATGATATAATAAATTATCCAGGAGGACAAACTCATGCAGAAAAGATTCACAGAAGAACAAATCATCACCA
>JAVBVZ010000007.1:0-17111 GCA_036679405.1 Christensenellaceae bacterium | reverse complement strand
TGGTGATGATTTGTTCTTCTGTGAATCTTTTCTGCATGAGTTTGTCCTCCTGGATAATTTATTATATCATCCGGACTAACTCTTTTGCTGGTTCAATTTTCGGGGAGAAGGTCATTAATAACTGTTATAAATTGAATTCTTTTATCTAACTGGGGATAATGCTTTTTTATATTTCTAACATTATCAATAATTATGTCAAAGGTGCCGCCGCCATTAATAAAACGCCTATTTGCGTCATGCTCCTCTTTTGACCCATCCAAGCTTATTGCAACAGAAAATTTATTCTCATCCAAATATTGAATCACATCGTCTTTCAAAAGAGTTCCGTTTGTAGTCATTCCAAATGTCAATGTTTTATTTTTCATCCTTTGTTTTGCATATTGAACGCACTGTTTAACCAAGCCAAACTCCAACAGAGGCTCGCCTCCATAAAAAGATATGTGCGCCTCTCTTTTTTCCCGATTTCTTTCAAAATAAAAGTCCATGGCCTTCTTTGCAGTCTCAAAATCCATTCTACGGTTTGCATGTTTCCTCTTATTTTCATAAAGGCCGGAGAACGCACAATAATCACATCTTAAATTGCATTGCTGCGTTACTTGTAACGTAAGGGTTGCAAGCCGATTATTCATGTAATGTTCAAGAAAATCAGTAGCCGGGTGCTTAATCTGCCTTACAACATTTTCTTCCAGTAGTCCCTTCTTCCTATAGCGCTCAACTGCTTTTCTGTTTAATGGTGTGATGCCACCATGTTCAACAGATTTCAATTGAATAAAATCTTCATATGGAATAGAAACAATAGCATTTGTACTCCTGTCATAAATATAATTTTTGTTTTTTGTACTAAAGCATTTTAAAACAACTTCGTTTTTCATTTCCTTTCCCCTTACGCTCCTATTTCATTCATTTTATTGATGCTTTTCAACTCTCCATGTTCCACTGTTAAAATTCTGTCTACAAATCCAAGGGTTTCTTTATGATGTGACACTATAAAATAAAAATCATAATCATTGTTATTCTTAATGAATTCCTCCAAACATTGCTCAGAATGCTTATCATAATTAGAAGTGGGCTCATCAAGCACAAGTATTTTTGTTTTTTTTTGCAGAGCCCTTATTAGAGCAACTTTTTGTTTTTCACCACCAGACAGCTTAGCTCCATCTTGCCCCACTGATATCTTTGCCGTTTCTTCCCAATTATTAATTAGCTCGCGGCAAAAGCTATATTCAAAATCGTTTAACCGACTATCTTGATTCTCTTCAAGAGAACAAAATACATTCTCATGTATTGTTCCCTTGAACAGATGTATATCTTGCCGAACAACACTAAACAGATTCCTATAATCTTCAATATTAAACTCACTAATGGAGATATTATTAAATAAAATCTGACCCTCTGTCGGTTCGTAAAGCCTGAGAAGCAAATTAAGTATTGTCGACTTTCCGCTGCCGTTATCGCCAAAAATCAAGACTTTTTCATGCTTATGAATCGTGAAATTTAAATTTTTAACCAGGGTCTTTCCATCTACTTCTAAAGTCACATCTTTAAAACAAATACAATCAATCTCTTCTGTTAAATAATAATCGGAATCATAGTTCTCTTCTTCTAATGCAAAAAAAGCTTTTAAACTTGCTACACATGGTTTAAGCTGCTTAAGGGTCGTCCTCAAATAAAAGATTATATTCACAGGCATTAATAGGTAAGTAGAAAATGATAAAAATGCGATCAGCTTACCCAGTGTTAATGAATCTCCGATAATTAAAAAGGCGCCGACTATATATACACTATTCAATACAATCTGCTCCGTACTTTCAAAAAAAAGGCTGTTTTTTTCATGCATCATCAACAGTTTCTTTTGCGAATCATTTATACCATCAATGATTGTGTCATATTCTTTCATTTTTTTCTTTCGTAGATTCCATAATTTTATATCAATAATCCCAGCAATTAGATTTTCAAACCAAGAATTGTAGTTTTTGTTCTGCTCCATACATTCTTTTCCTAAACGCTCAATATTTTTTGATACAAAAATATTGATGATAATCTTAACTGGTATGAGCGCTACAATGCATAGCGACAGTCTCCAATCTAATAATCCTAATCCAATGGAGGCTCCCACTGTCTTAAATATTACTGCAAAGAGCGATAAAACATTGCTTTGGGTAATGCTCAAAATATTCTGTATATCATATTGTGCATCACCAAGCGTCTTATAAAATCCATGTTGTTTGTAATAAGTCGACTTTAATTTCATTCCATGTTCAAATGCATTCATCTTCAATTTTTTTCCTAAAGCATTATTGATGGAAATCTCTATCTTCTTTTGCATGTATTCAACTATTTTGGAACCAATTGCACATAAAATTAATAAAATAACACTCTGAATAACAATATTTAAATTCAGATTTACCAAACCATTATCAATCATTTGTTGACTAATAATCGGTGACAATGCAGAAAAAAATGATATTATTACAGCAAAAACTATAATAATCATTACCTTCTTTTTATAGGACCGTAAATATCTAAAAACATCAAGAATTTTCATTTTTCATCCCAATATATAAATCACCTATCTATTGCACAAATTTAAGAAATGCCATAAACCGGTTCATCTATATTTAATCTTCATTCCACAGATGTTGTTAGAGAGGGTTGTACAAACAATGCCCGTCAACTTGCCGGGCCTTAAATATTCAAGACCCGGCATTACCGTACTCTTCTATTCCTTTTTTAGTTCCCTGGATAATTATTTCAGAAATATAACCAAAACTATGTGCGTATCACTTTGTTGAAGGGTTTACTTAAACTATTTTTTGAGCCTTTCCGGCATTTTGGGTTCATACGATCTGCCCTGACATCCTAATGTTGAAAAAATTTCCGCCATTGTTATAAATGATTTTGCCATTTTTTTTGATACGGTTCTTTTGATGCTTTTCACAATATTTTCCTCCTTTCATATAATATTACATAGTAAAATTGTAAATGAAATCAAAATGCTATTCAAGGCAACGGGTACGAAAACCCATATATCGGTACACCAAATCTATTACGAACAATTGTCTACACGGCACATTCATGGTATCATTTTTTTAGTATTATTCTTTTATCGACTATTTATGTAAAGGTATTGTTCTATGAATCCTTGGTTTATATGGGAAATATTTGTTAACGCCATAACAATAGTCGCCGAATTCTATTTGTTATATAAAAAATTAGGCGTTTCTCCGCAGAAAAAAACATATATCGTTTGGGGCACTATAGCTTTCACCATAATCCTGAGTGTTCTGAATTATATTGACCTTACATTGGCAATAAATATAACTCCCGGTTTTACTGTTTACGCAAATCGCTACATTGTTGCGTTATTGCTCTTCACGTTTTCCGTATTAATTTTCAAAGGAAACATTTCAGAAAAATTAATGTGGAGTTTAGTCCCCATACTATTGATAGCGATTGCAGATTTTATCTCATTAACAGTCGTTCCGCAACTCTTCCAAACAAATTTAGACAGCGTTGTACAATATGGGCCTGAAAGATTTTGGATTACAGTTATTAATATATTGGTGATATGCATATCTTGTATTCTTCTCGCCAATACAAAAAACAAGAAAGAAACTAACAAGCTAACCATCCCGCGCTCAGTACAAAATTTACTCATAATAATATTGATTATCGGAACAATGTCCGTCGACATATTAATAGACCATACGGTGATTCCTTTATCAGAAGGGCACACTATTGTTGATGCGGGTGAAATTTTTGTATGCATCACTTTTCTGGTAATTATTTTCTCTACTTTTTTCCTTGTCACCCGGGTTGGTGTTTTATCACACGAGAACATGACCTATGAACTTGAAACACAAAAAAGAAAAATGGAACACGCCTATTTTAACAATTTAGCTTTGGCTATTGATGGCATAAGAGAAATCAGGCATGATTTTAAAAATAATATAGGCGTTATGCAAATTCTTTTGGCCAAGAAAGAGTACAATGAATTATCCAACTATTTTGACGAGATCAACGGGCACTATCAAGAGAAAACGGACATTGTTTTAACCGATAATACCACCTTGAATTCCTTAATATACAGTAAAATGTTAATCATGAAATCTAATGGGATAACTTTTGATTATAATATTAAAGATGTTACCCAGATACCCATTTCCCCCCTTGATCTTTGTTCCATATTAGGCAATTTATTAGACAATGCCGTCGAGGCATGCATAAAACTCTCCGCGAAGCAAGAAAAACGTTATATTTCTTTAAATATTAAGCGCCAAGAAAACATGTTGGTTATCAAAATCATCAATAATTACAACGGTCAATATAACAAAAATTTTATAACCAGCAAGCGCGGAAAAGGTCATGGATTGGGCTTAAAACATGTGGGGAAAATAGCAAATGACCACAACGGGCATATTCAAGTTTCTCCAACCGATCACCAGTTTGTTGTATTCGTATTTTTGCCATACCAAAATCATTGAGGAAAAAAATGAAAATTGCGATTGTTGAAGACGAAAAAATCTACATGGAAGATTTACAGAACACTTTATTCGGATGGAAGCCAGATAACATGGAACTGGAAGTTGCATCTTTTTATACCGGAGAAGAAATAGTAAAACGCTATTGCTCTGAGTGTAGTGAATATGATTTGATCTTCATGGATATTAAATTAGACGGAATTGATGGTCTTGAAGCCGCCCGGCAATTAAGAGAAGCCGGATATGAAGGCGCCATTGCATTTTTGACAAGCCATACCGATTTTAAATATGTACAAGATGGTTATAACGTATCTGCACTCCATTATTTTGAAAAACCAATCAAAAAAGAAAACATTGAGGCTTGTATAAATCTTCTTGCAACCAATAATCACTTTAAACACTTGTATTTTAAATACTTGTATAACGGTAAGGAAATATTTATATCCTGCAAAGAAATATTGTATTTTGAATCCCAGCGAAATTATATTGTCATTCACACGCTGAATTCAAAATTGTCACCGTATAAATATAAGGGTAATATTTCCTCTGTTTTGTCTCAAGTACCAAAATCTTTTGTGCAGTGTCACCGTTCTTATGTGGTTAATATGACGCATGTAGTCCTTATAAAAAACAAAGATCTATTTATGCGCTCACAGGAACAGATACCTATTCCCATTGGCGATAAATATTTGGGCACGGTATTAAGTTCTTTCACGGATTTATAGGAATATATTATGTTGGATAAATTGGCCAATAGAATTGCAGATCATTTAATAAAAGATGGTGCCAGCGCCAACGATAAAGAAATAATTGTGTATGGTATTGAGTGCACTCTCAACGAAATCATTTCAAATATCATCGTTTTTGCAATTGCATTTATAATGGGCAAACCACTAGAAATGTTAATATGGCAATTGTTTTGGCTGCCGCTCAGAGTAAATATTGGCGGGCATCATGCAAACTCACATATTGTCTGCCTGATATACTCGACACTATTAGCTGTCGGCTGTGTTTTATTGTTGCCCTTTATACAAGATTACCCTTGGATTCTTATATCCGAAATAGCGGTAACCTTCGTTGTGTCTTTTCTGTTTGCACCTTTTATTCATCCCAACAGGCAATCATCCAAAGCGCATACGGCAAGAATCAGAAGAAATGGCAAAATCATAGCAATGATTGAAATTGCCCTAATAATTGTTTTTTATTTCACCCTTCCCATATGGGTATCCCAAATTGCCGGATTGGGAATGTCCGCAGCAGCTATTTTATTTATTATTGGAAAAGCCGAACATCACATCAATCAAAACATAAAAAAATAAGATCTGGAAATACTGTCTTGTTTCTTTTTTCACTTGTCTGTCTCCACTCATTGAATATTATTTACTATTCGCCCATATAAGGAAGGCTCCCCCTGCACACTAACCGCCCTATACGTCACGCATCCCGCACTCGGTGCAGCCTCGATCATCATTCCATTTTGGACATATATGGCCACATGCCCAATATCCATAAACCGCCCTGCTACTCTTGAATTATTGGGATAACTCCAAAATATTAGGTCACCCGGCCGCAATGCACTTGCGTCAATTACCCTGTTATTTTCAGCACAATACCGCGCTTGTTCGGCCGCCGTACCAGGAATCGATATACCCGCCTGCGCGCAGGCCCATTGTACAAGATAAGAGCAATCAACATAATTGCCCTGTCCGCGAAGTTCCATGCTGTACGGATCTCCCAGCCGGCTTAAAGCCGCCTGCACGATTGCGCTGCCTAAGCTCCCAACAGGCAAATCATGAATGATGGTATTTACATCCACGTTTAAATTTGTACCCCCGCTAAAATCAATTCCCATATCCGCCCATGTTGCATTCATGTCCGAACGCATAAGAAAATCGATCATATTGTTTTGAAAGGAATCCAGCGGATATTCGGGAAGCATCTGCACATAGCGCAGGTTGGATACGGAAATATCCGCATATTGAACTTCTTCCGTATCTCCATCTTTTTGGGCCTCCTCCACCCGAGTGCTTACATTGATCGGATTCATTTTAAAATATAGATCTCTTATGCCTGCTTCATCGGAATCGCTCAATTCGATCAGGTTTTTATTCATATCCGTGTTCCGGGCAACATATAAGGCCAGAACGTCCTTCCAGTTATCGACGCGTTCCACACCGTCCCCAACCCCGGTATTATATGATACGTTCACTATATATCCCATGCTCTCATAATCTTCGCGCTGCGCCGCCAGTTCGTCATACCAGTCTTGGCTTACCCGACCGATGATATTATTGACAGAATAAGTATTATCCGTATTGTTATCCGAAAAGAAAAAACCCAGCGGCGAGATCACCGAGATCAGCGCGCCCATTAAAACAAGCACGACCAGAATAATAGCCACCATGGGCAGCGAGAAGGGCAGCAGCCACTTGAAACCCCCTGCAAAACTTTTTCCTATGGAAGCGACCCTTCTTTGAATAGCATCTCCAGCCTTTTTGGCTCCCTGCTTTGCTGCAGTCGACCTGACCGCAGTTTTTTGCGTGTTTGCCGCTGTCTTCCTTCTCCGAGTTTCCGTCCCCGGATGCATCGCCTTTTGCTCCATCCGCCGCAACTGCGTATTATTCGCTGTTGTGCAGTGATTCAGTTTTGCGTCCGGATCGCCATAAGACATTCCGGCAATTCCCTTTTGGGATATGTACTCCCCGTGTCGGTACGCACTTCCGGTCTCCATCCCGCCTTCCTCTAGGCTGCTTATCCGGCGCTTCGCCTTGCTGCCGGCATACAACCGCCGGGCAACCTTTGCCGTATTCTTTGCAGTCTCCGCGCTGCTGTGCACAGCGCTTGCTTCAGCTTCGGATGGGTCTGTCCCGGAGGCCATTCCCTTAACGGAATGGCCTGCCGCGTTTCCCATAAATTTGATATCCCTGCTGATGTTCTTCAGATCATGCGTCCTTTGCTTCAGCAGTACCTTTCCTTTCACGCTCAAACTTAGCCACCTCCTCCATCTTAGTTGTCATGGCGCGGTAAAGCTGTGTGCTGGTGTCGAAAGCCGCATTAAAAGGAACCAAAGCCCCGGCCCGGCGCATCAGGCCGCACCCCTGCGGCGCATTGGTGATGTACGAAAGCTGCGTTCTGGATATGTTCAGTAAATCTGCCAGCGTCGCCCGGTCCGTAGCGGACTGGTTCAGCATCAGCACAAATTCAGAGTTGGAGAGCATGTTCCGCGCATGGCTGGATTCCAGCACCTCGGTCACGTTTTGGGTTATACCGGTCATGAACCCGCCGTATTTACGTACCAACTTCCAGAAGGTATCCATCAATTCGGCGGTGTATTTCATCCGGAACATCATCCACATCTCGTCAAAATAGACCCAGGTGCGCTTTCCCAGGGCCTTGTTACGAGCAACGCGGGATAATATCGCGTCCATCACCACCAGCATCCCGATAGGCTTCATAGTATCGCTCAAGTCCCTGATATCGAAACACACCAGCCGGTTGTTCAAGTCAACGTTGCTCTCATGGGCAAAGGTGTTCAGGCTGCCGGTTACGAATATCTCAAAGCACAGGGCGATCTCCCTCGCCTCGGGCATATCCAGTTCCAGCAGCATGTCGTACAGATCCACCAGCGTGCACACCTTCTCCCGCTGCATCAGCAGTTTCCGGATGCACCGGTCGATAATGGATTTTTCCTTGGGCCCCACGGCTCCCATAAACTGCTCAGCCAGAGACAGTAAAAACTCGCTCTTGATCCTTATCGCATCATCCTTTCCTTCAAAACCGCTGTACATGTCCATTACATTCACGTAGTCTCTTGAACCTGCTGATATATCGATGATAGTCCCGCCGAACAGCCTGACCAGCGGCGAATACTCCCTTTGGGGATCGATGATAATAAAGTCATCTAACAGGTATTTCAGGAACGCCTGCACAAATTCTGATTTTGCCAGCATGGATTTCCCGCCGCCCGTAACGCCCAGTATGAATCCGTTGCCGTTTTGCAGCATCCCCCTGTCCGACACCACCAGGTTTCCGGATATCTGGTTGATCCCGTAGCAAATACCCTCCCGGTCCCAAATTTCCTGGGTGTTGAAGGGCATGAGTATGGCCGCGCATTCGGATTTCAGCGTCCGCAGAGTTTCCGTATACCGCAGGCCGTAAGGCAACGCGGTATCCAGCCCCGCCCGCTGCCGGTACCAGAGCACTCCGATCTGGCAGTCCTTCCCTCGTCCCACCGACATAAGCCATTCGGTATCGCTGTTCAGTTCCTCCAGCGTATCGGCCATATGCACGATTGTAATCTGCACCAGTATCAGCCGCTGGTCCCGGCTGTTCATGTCATACAGCAATTCCTCATATTCGCGTTTTGATTCCTCCAGATGCTGCGGTGGATCCGCATTGTAGTTCCCCTGCTTTGCCGCCATCTTAGTAGAATTCGCCCGTTCGGTATTGACGCCCAAAAGCTTCTTTTCAACAATGCGCCGCGCTTCGTCTCTGGATTTGGATATCATATCAATTGACAATACCATCTCTTTGGGCAAGTCCATCAGCTCGGCCACCAGCGTATCTGAGAGGATCGCCGGATACGTCTCCAGAAACAGGGCACGCCCGTATCGGCCTTCGATCCTAAAATAATTTTTGTCGGGCGGGAAATCCATTCCGCACGGGCAGATATAGTCCTTTACGTCATGACCGCGTAGTCGCTCCGATTCCATATCCAGCTTGAAATACTGCGATTGCCCCGGCTTGAAGAAATCGTGCAGCACCCTTGAGCGCTCCAGCGTTGAAAGCCGCGTACATTCGCTTCCCAAAGCCTTGAAATAACTGCGCAGATTCCCTTCCATACGGTTAAACGCAACCTTCGCGTCCTCCACCGATTTTTTGGGCAGGCTCACAGTGATATACTTGTCCCGTAGAATGCTGTTGTTCCCTACCGTCGCCCTGTCCAGATTGATCTTGTTGATCTCATGACGGTAAACGTCCAGCCCATCGCTTTGATTGGGTATATTGAGTGCCTTTTTAAACTCGGACGCGTCCACCCTGCGGTTGATGAGCGTAATTTTGGTCAACGCGTTTGTGTCTATGGATTTGATAAGGTCCTCATACTGCATGATCACATCCTTTTGCGTGCCCTCATCCGACGCCGCATATTCGATATCCGTAAACCGGCAACTGATCGAATATTCCCGGTTATGTTCAAATATGCCGTTCGGGTGCCATGCCAGGATCGGGACCGCTTTTTGCACTGAATCTGGCAGATAGAACACCTCGTTACTTTTCTTTGGAATCCACATGCTTTTTCACTCTCCTTTTCTCCTGTTCTTTTTCTTGGTTAAAGCAAGCCTTATAGTATTTATTTTCCGTTTTGAACGGGAGCCGCCTGTGCTCCAAAAAATTACACCTGAACCAAATAGCCAGAAACTTTTCCAGCTTCATCTTATGCGGTTTGGCAAAACCGAACAAAAAACAGGGCAGCCCCAGTCCGATAGCCACCCAGCTTGCGAGATTACTATTCATGCGGTTATACGTCATAAAGTACGCTCCTGCTATGACCGCCACCCCGGCAAATCCCAGCAGCGTCTGCCTCATAGTCATTCCGATGAACACGTTTTCCTCATATTCCGTTACATCCTTGTTTGTTTTGATCTGCATTTTATTAATCCTCCTTTTTAAAAAGCACTAAAAAACCGGCTATTTTGCCGGTTCATGCTGGTCGATATATTATTGTTTTTTAATTTTATTTAAGTACATACATTTAGAAAAACCACGGCACTCCTCTATATTTTTTTTTGTATATTAAGATCAGGAAGACACTTTAAAAAATAACTGTAAATTTGCTCCGCTGGTTCCTGACAACCATGATCTACCCATCGTTTCAGACACATGGTAATACCCGCCTGATAAAACACAAAATAATACACCATTTCTTCTTCCGCAATAATTCCATTTTGAATAGCAATTGGTTTTACCGCCTTGTTCCATAAAGGTTCAAATCCGATCTTAATTGGAAAACTTGTCCGCTTATTCAAGCAAGCACGGTAGAAGCTCTGATGTTCCCGTATAAAATTTAAAAACGGCAAAAAGTATTCCGGGGTGGTGAAGAAAGCACCAGTTAGTTTGTTAATATCATACAGCGCCATAATGCGTGAATTCATTTTTTCTTGCAGTTTATCTTGCAGATCATAGACATCTTGGTAGTGGGTGTAAAATGTGGTTCGATTGATATTGGCTGCCTGACAAATAGAGCGGACAGTAATTTGATTTATATCGGTTGTGTCCAACATGCGAATATAGCATTCTTCAATTTTTTTATCATTATCTATAAACCGCTGGTTGTTTTTTTTATTCATGGAATCCCTCTCCTGTTATTATCACAACACTTGAATACAAATTGATGATTGTATTCTCTCTACTTAAATATTATATTTAATTCATAATAACGGCAAGTGTTGCGATAATCTTTTTCTAGAAGTATTGGAGATATATTAATGAAAGCTGCAATTTATTACGGAAAAGGCGACATCAAAGTGGTTAACCTTGACACGCCTGTCTGCGGAGATAACGATATTATCATTAAAAATATTTATTCAAGCATCTGCGGTTCGGATGTGGCTGTTTTTTTCCATGGCCCCAATACCGGTCATAAAATAACGATCGGAGGAGAATTTGGCCATGAAACAGTAGCTGAAGTAACCTCTGTAGGAAAAAATGTCCATGATATTCAAGTTGGCCAGCGTGTTTATCCCTATCCTCTTCTTGCAAAAGGCGATATGAAACGTGCTGGCACACTCGGTGCCTTTTCAGAGTATATTCTGGTGCCTAATGCTGAATTGAACAGACAAGTCTATACCGTCAGCGACAAGATTTCAAGCAAAAAAGCTTGCCTGATTGAGCCTTTCACGATTGGAACCCGCGCCGCCAGGCGATCAGAACCTAAAAAAGGTGAAAGTGCCATTGTTTTCGGTGCGGGAACCATCGGGATTGCAGCGGCAATTGCGCTCAAGCAATTTGGTTGTGACCAAGTCATGGTTGTCGATATCTCTAATTTCCGTTTGGAAAAAGTAAAGTCGCTTGGCTTTAAGACATGCAACTCTGCAAAAGAAGATTTGAAAGAAAAAGCAGTGCAGTTATTTGGCATCGCTCCCAGTTTGTCTGGTCCGACTGCAAATGTCGACATCTATATCGATGCTGCAGGTGTACCTTCTATTCTGGAACAGTATCAGGAAATGGGCAAAATGATAAGCCGCATAGTAGTCGTTGCGGTGCTTGCAGGCAAAAGGCCAGTGGATATACTATCACTAACCTATTCTCAACAGGCCTTGATTGGCAGCGGAGGATATATGCCAGAGGATGTCCGGGATGTCATGGCAATGATGGAGAGCGGTAATTATAATATTGAATCAATAATCTCACATGAATTTGTTCTCAATGACATTTCGGAAGCTATTAGAACGGCAGGTAAAGTTCATGAAGCATTGAACGTTGTTATAAAATTCTGAATAGCTTAACAGCCGCTGCAAAAAAACCGGTTTCTTACCGACTTACCGGCTTATTAATTCGGTAACTAAATTGAGTTGATAATACATATATCTTTTTTAACTTTAGCAACTATCTTAATTACATTTCTTCACCGAAAATTTTATAAAGCCTTTAATCAGTGACAGATCACACTTTTCTCTTCTATATCCCGATAATTTCTTTGATAAACCTATTTGAGCTCACCACCACAATAGCCAGCAAAATCGTCTGCATTGCCATGGACAGGACATAATTCAGAGTTACACCCCAAAACTGGTCGTTCACGCTGTCCCCTCCCATGCTTGTCCAGGAATCAAACATCAGCGCCGAGTTAGACATGATCGCATTGTATATCACGCATGCCAGCGCGATCACGCAGATTTCCAGGCACACGGCGGCATAGGCTTTCAGAAAATGCTTTCCCGTACTGCTTGTCTCCGGGCTTCCAAAAGCTGAAAGCGGTATGGGCGCGATCGCCGAATAAATGAACACCTTAAAAAACCGCAAGTACACCACAACCACCATAATGATTCCCGCGACCCAAATAACGGCCACGCCGATAAACGCCAACAGCGCCAAAGGTATCCCCTGCAGCAATGCAAGCAGCCTTTCGCCGAATCCGGCATCCGTCACAGCCTGCGCCGCATTGATCACATCCTGCGGCACCTGCGCCTCCATAAAAGTCCCCGAAAACTGAAAAATAACGGAGTTGGCTCCCATGGAGATGCTGATAATAAGGTTCAGAAGGTCTATGCTGTAGTCGATCAGGAACTTCACCAGAATAAACCGCACCATCCAGCCGATGATCTGCTGCAAGCTGAGCTCTTTAAAATTGGTCGTGGTCCTGAAAAAGGACAGCAGAAAGAACAGTATCAGAAGCCCATACCCTATTCCCTGCAATCCGTGATTGATTTGTGAAACGAGCGACCACGGCTCCCCGCCCGCGAATGTATCCGGCGTTGTCTGCAGCTGGGCCTGAATATCCCCGAAAAAAGTGTTCCATAAATTCAGCCCGTTTTGCAGCAAATCAACGATTCCCTGTTCCAATCCCTTCACCCCATCTCATATTAACTAACCGTCACACCAATAGCCTGTAGCACAAACCGGATGCCTACCATGATCATGCCGCCCGCAAGAAAAAGAATAGCGTTCGTGCGCTGAGACGCATCCTGGCTCTTGAGAGCAAGTGCAAGCTGCACGCCGCCCCATATGAGCGCGATCACGCCAATGCCCGTGACGATGGTCAGGATAAAGGACGTCAGATTCCCCAAGGCCTGCAAAGGGTCCATACCCTGCTGCATATCAATATCCGCGGCATATGCAATCTTTTGAAGACTCAAAAAAAGCAGCGAAACCGCTGCAATCCAAAACGCTTTTTTCTGTTTTATGCACTTATTCATGTTCAAAATCCTCCTTACTCATTTTCTTTCACATAATCGTCGTAGCTCTCCGCCCGGTCTGGAACAAATGAATATGCTTTTGCTCCGCCCTGCTGCGTTTGCCCGATGTTTTTATGCCGCATCAGGTCAAACTTCTTATCCGCAGCCGGCTTTTCGCCTGATATAAGCACAAGGCATTCATCATCCTTCATTGTACGGATCTCATCCGGCGTCATCAGTTCCCTGCCGGTGATATTGATGTTCGTATTCGAATTATGGCTGGATTTCCCTATTGTTTGATAATTGATCGTCGCCTTACCCAGCGCTTTGGACACATACTCCCTTGTCGCCTGCTCGCAGCCGCCCAGGTACACCATTGTATTGCAGTTCCCCACAATGTTTTCCCACTTATCTTTAAAAAGCGCCTTAATCTGGGACAGGTTTTGAATAATAATGCTGATAGAAATCCCCCTGCTCCTGCATGTCGCCAATATCAGGTCAAAGTCGTCAGGCAAGGCGATATTCGCAAACTCATCCATCATCAAAAGTACCGGGCGTTCCAGCGTGCCCATATCGCTATGATCCGCTTTGTAATATAGTTCTTTGATCAACTGCGAATACAGCATTCCGGCAATAAAATTAAAAGTCGTATCATTATCCGGCAGCACGCAAAATATGGCCGTCTTCTGCCCGCCTCCCAGGCTGCGCAAATCAAATTCATCCTCGCTCAGCAGCGCGGCTACTCTGCTCTCCAAAAATTTGCTGATACGCGCCGCCATTGTGATCCGGATAGACTTAAGCGTCCTTGCGGGTGAATTGCGGATCAACTTCCAGTGCCGGACAGCGATATGCTCCGGGATCCGGCTTTCCAGGTCATTGAACAACTTATCCAAAGGACTGGCACATCCCTCATCCTCTTCGTTTATAACCATATATTGCAGGAGGGTAGGCACCATACCGAAATTCTGCTCATATGACGGCGCTTCATGGAAAAGATATAGCAAGAAAGCCTGCATCAGCGCTTTTTCGGCGTCCTGCCAAAACTGCTCGCCCTTCTGCGTTTGCTTATCCGTTGTATTCTTAATAAAGTCGGTTACAATTTTCATCACGTCCGTGTCACTCCTGGCATAAGCCAGTGGATTATAACGGTTTGACTTCTCCATATCGATCAGATTCAAAACCCGTATCCGGTATCCCATATTCTCCAGCATCCCGCCCGTGCTGCGCAGAATTTCGCCTTTCGGATCGGTCACAATATAATCCGCTATCCCCTGCATGAGATTAGGCAGCACATATCCGCGCGTCTTGCCGCTGCCCGATCCGCCAAGCAGCAGTACGTTCAAATTCTTATGATGGATATGTGAATCCAGCCCCAGCCTTAAGTTTTGGGAAAGGATCAGGTTTTCTGCCTGGGCGTACTTCTTTTGCAGCTTGCGCGTCCTTCCCCAGTCCGCGCTGCCATGCTCGCGCCCCCGCATATACTTACCCCAGCTCACCATGTAGGACGCCAGAAGCACCAGCCAGATCACTACAGCGATCATGCAAAAGGCGGCCGATTGTTCAGCCGCCTTTATAACAAATGGTTCCCCGATGGTTTGCATAAATCCTCTTTTGAAGTCCGCATACGATATTCCCACATAATAGCTCATAGCCACTTTGTCCGCCAAGTACAAAAGCACCACAAGAAAGATGATCCAAAACGCTATGATGCCACCCAGTTTTCTGCTCCTCACACTACACTTCCTTTCCGGGCATCTCCTTAACGCCCATCGCCAAATCGTTAAACTGCTTCTCCATCCCTTTCGCGTCTCTGGAAGCAAAATTTTTCAGCTTGTCTTTAACGCTTTCCCGGACGTCTTCCACTTTTACCTCCGAAACATTATCCCGCACGACGCCGATTCGGTCCATGATTGTATTGAATTTCTCCGTATCCGATTTTTTGATCATGATATCGCAAGTTCCATTTTCGGGCACGTCCACCGAATGATAGGGCAATCCATAATACTTTGCCCGCAGGATGAATTCCGACATCCTATCCTGAGGGATAATCACGATGGAAAGCTGTTCGCCGGTTTTCAGCATCCCTTTTCGGGATACCTCCCCGAACAGTTTCTCCTTCTCAGCCAGCGCCCTGAAAAACGCGATCGCCTGCACAAGCGATTTTGCCGATTCCTTGGCCACCGTTATGCTCATCTCCGTTCCCTGAATAATGAATCTTGCCGCTTCTCCTTCCATTTTTCCTTTTCCTCCATTTCTTTTTTTATCTGTTCACGTATATGCCCGCTGCTTTCAACAATGCCATCCAGCATCTCCACCCTGCCGCGTAGCCGGGCAAGCTCCCTTTTATTCCGCGCCGCCGCGTCCAGCAGTTCGGCACGTTTTATCCCGACCTTTTCAGGCTGTTCTTCAAAGCCCTTTTTCCGCAAAACCTCCTTCGCTTCCTCAAACCACATCCTATGTTGACCCACCAGCTTATTCGCGATAGGCAAATACCGCATATAATCCTTATGAGCCGCAAATACCCCCCGATTTTTCCGCATTGCCCCCCGCAGCCTGAATTTTTCCTCGTCCAATCTCTTGATTTGTCTGGTCGTCATCTCCTTGCACTCAATCACCTCTCTCAGCCCGGATAGCCGGTTTTCAGAGACAAATTTCAATTGTTCTTTGTACCGTTCAAACTTTCGGAGTTCGCCTGTGGGTACTTGCACACACGGCTTCCCTGCCTTTATTTTTCCCAGCACAAACAGCCAGCGTACATACATAGCCTCAATGCGAGTAAGCTTTCTCGCCATCCTCCGCCGTTTTGTTCGGCTGTAGTATAACGGTTTTGCCTTGCGCCGCCCCAATTGTTTGCCCGCTATCCGGTCCCGCAGCACATCGTCCGGAAATCCCAGTGTTGCAAGCCGGAAGAACCGTTCCCGCTCCAAAGGCCGCACTTTTGCGTATTTCCCCGACGTGTCCACTTCATAGCCCATGTTCTCCAACAGCATAAAAAACTCGCCCGCCGTTTTTGCTTCCGCAATGCATTCTTGTATGTCCGAATGGATGATCTCCCGCAATGTGCGACCGCCTTTGCCGTACCGCCTCACCCATTCATCATAGGTCATATGCCTGTTATCGATGTTCTCGATCACCGATAACCCGTATTGCCGGCATAGATCGTTGCTGATTCCGTAAAGCTTGGTATAAAACTCGGCCTTGTTCATATGAAACTTCCTGCCATCCACACAGGATACCGAATTAAACAAAATATGGTTGTGCAAATGCCCCCGGTCTAGGTGCGTGCCGATCACTACTTCGTAGTCTTCCAACCAAGCGTCGGCGTATTTGACGCCGATCTCGTGGGCCAGTTCGGGCGTGATTTCCCCCAGCGTAAACGACTGGATGATATGGTACGCAAGGCGTTTGTCCACCTTACCGTATTTTCCCTTGGTCGCAACCATCTTCTCCGTTGCTGTCTCCGGAAAACAGTTGATCCCGGATATATAACGGACGCCGCCGCGTTCCGTTTTACTGCCATTCAAAACGTACCCGGTTACCGATTCCAGCTTTTCATGTTTATCCATCGTCTTTTCCTCCGATATCGAATACCCGATCGCTCCTTTTAAATGTCCGGGCGAATGTGACCTTCTCCCCGAAAATTGAACCAGCAAAAGAGTTAGTCCGGATGATATAATAAATTATCCAGGAGGACAAACTCATGCAGAAAAGATTCACAGAAGAACAAATCATCACC
>JAVBVZ010000006.1:0-79957 GCA_036679405.1 Christensenellaceae bacterium | reverse complement strand
AATATTGCATTCTTTGATCTTGGCCAGCACCCCCGCCCACGCATTTGCATGCAGCGCTTTATACCGCTCTTTTTCCTCCGCCCTGATCCCGATCACCTGTCCGTACCGTTTCATTGATCCGCCTCCGCGCTATCCAGAAATGTTTCATATTCATTGCACAATATCCATTGTGCTCTTTCATCCTCTTCCAGGTTTGAAAACCTGCGGACTTCTTCTGCAAAATAATTATCCGTTTGATCGTCATTCACCGAAGAAACCTCCCCTATGACCACCGTCCCGCTCTCTTTTGGGCACCAAAATGTATGGTACATCCCGGGCGTCAGGGTAATACTGTTGCCTTGGGTGATGGTACGTTCTTCTCCCGCGTTTACGGTATGCGTTATGCCGTCGCATAAAACCCTGACCGGCGAACGTTTGTCCACTTCTCCGTCTTTTGTTGAATTGAAAAGCCGTATTTTAAATACGCCGCCGCCCCGGTTGATAATATCTTCCGTTTTTACGCGATGCATATGGACGGGCAGCCTTTGCCCCGGATTCATGACAATGATTTTTTCCGCATAAGGGGTACCCAGCGAAGCATCCTTTGCATTTCCGTTCCGTATTGTGAACAGTACCCCTCCCATCTCTTCAAAATTTCCGTTTCCAAAGTCCGTTACATCCCAGCCCAGCATAACTTTCCTGATCATCTGAACGTCTTCTTTTTTTTCCTGCCACTCCTGAACGGAGTAGTAAGCAAAGCCGGGTAATTTAAAATTGTTTTCTTCCAGCACGCGGATACAGCCGTCAATGCTGCGGTTGATCAGACTTCTTTTCATGCCCTACCCTCCTGCAAAATCACCTGTTCGGTCTGTGCGTCAAAAATATGCATTTTGTTCGTATCCAGGGCAAGCGTCATACCGCTTTTGCCTTTGTTGTCAAACGAAGGATGCACCCGCGCCGTTACCGTGCGGTCGACTCCCTGTATTTTTACATAAAGATAGATGTCGGAGCCCAGGGTTTCCCAGACGTCCATCTCCGCCTCCAAATGTACCGGGTATTTAGACAGGTTTTCCTCTCCCGCATAAATGTCCTCCGGCCGGATCCCCAAAAAGACATCTTTTTGTTCTTCTTTCATCTGCACATCCACTTTGATCGAACTATGCCCGAAGACCGCAAAAACCTCTTCCCCTTCCCGCTTAAGCGTTGCAGCAAACACATTCATCTGCGGGCTTCCGATAAATTCGGCTACAAACTTATTTTGGGGATGGTTATAAAGTTGGGTCGGCGTTCCGATCTGCTGTACAAAACCGTCCTTCATCACCACGATCCTGTCCCCCATGGTCATAGCCTCTATCTGGTCGTGGGTCACATATATAAACGTGGTCTCCAGTTTTTTATGCAGTTTTTCAATCTCCGTCCTCATGGCAACACGCAATTTTGCATCCAAATTGGACAATGGTTCGTCCATTAAAAAAACCTTTGGTTTTCTCACAATGGCCCGCCCCAGCGCAACACGCTGCCTTTGCCCGCCCGACAATGCCTTGGGCTTGCGTTTCAGATAGTCGGTCAGTTCCAATATTTCCGCCGCTTCCTCCACCCGGTTTTGGATTTCAGTTTTAGGAACCCCTCTCAATTTGAGCGCAAACGCCATGTTGTCAAACACCGTCATATGCGGATACAGCGCGTAGCTTTGAAACACCATGGCAATATCCCTGTCTTTGGAGGGGATGTGGTTCATGATCTCTCCGTCAATAAACAATTCTCCCGCCGTGATCTCTTCCAGCCCCGCTATCATTCTGAGCGTGGTGGATTTTCCGCACCCGGAAGGACCGACCAGCACCAAAAACTCTTTGTCTTCAATCTCCAAATTAAAATCGGTTACGGCGTTTGCCGGTTTTGCTGCCACCGCTTTTTCATTTTTTTTCTTTTTTTGAACCGTGTTTTCATACACTTTATCAATATGCTTGAGCGCTAAACTTGCCATAGTATTCCTCCTTAACCTTTCAGGGCGCCTGCTGTCAGCCCGCTGATAAATTGTTTCTGTGCAATCAGATACGCCACAATGATCGGTATAGACCCGACAAGCACAAAGGCAAAAACCGTACCCCAATCCGAAGAATATGGTCCGATAGCCGTGTATATCCCAACCGTTATGGTTTTAAACTGACCTATGATCAAAGGCGTCATAAAGTCGTTCCACATTGAAAGCCCGATAAAGATGGCCACCGTGGTGGTGCAGGGCTTTAAAAGCGGAAAGATGATAGACCAGAATGTCCGCATCGGTCCCGCCCCGTCAATGGCGGCCGCTTCTTCCAGTTCTTTGGGAACTGTTTTTATAAACCCGTAGAACATGAATACGGAAAACGAAATGCTCCCGGATATAAATACCATGATCAGCATAGGCAGGCTGTGTATCACGCCGACATATTTAAAAATCGTCACCAGCGGGACATATACAATAATATAGGGAACCATGAGCCCAAAGAGAAAAAACACGTAAAGCTTGGAGGCTCTTTTCTGTTTTCTCGACCGCGCCAGATAATAGGCGGCCATTGCGGAAATCACAATGCATCCCACGCTGCCGAAAAGCGTGATCATGACCGAATTGAAATACATCTCCCAGATGTCCACATTCGGGTTTGTGAAGACGCCGATAATGTTGTCAAACGTTCCGTTGACCGGCAGTGAAAGCGGCGACTGCATAATCACATCCGTTGTCTTAAAAGCATTGACGACCGCAATATAAATGGGGATCGCAACAATGATCGTAGCCACAATAATAATGATCTTTGGCGCAATATTCCGCGCTTTTGTTCTCCCGTTCATTAATACTCAACCTCCCTTGTTTTAGAAATTCGGATCTGGATGACCGCTATGGTCGCAATCACTGCAAACAGGCATACCGCGATCGCACAGGAGTATCCCAGCATATTTGTGCCGAAAGCCTGCGTAACGATATTATAGGTAATGGTTTCGGTCGCGTATCCCGGCCCGCCGTCCGTCAGGACTTTTACAATGTCATACATCCTGAGTTCATTGATGATGCTCATCAGAAAGCTGATCGTTATGCCCGGAACGATCAGAGGCAGCGTAACATACCTGAATTTATGCCATCCGCTTCCCCCGTCCACCGTACACGCCTCATATAAGTCCTGCGGCACCGTCTGAAGGGCCGCCAGATAAATGACCATGTGAAATCCGAGCGTGCGCCATATTTCAACTAGACATATGCTCCTTAAGGCTGCCGCTTTCGTTCCTATGAAATCGCTTGTGAACTGTTCTAATCCTATTGATATAAGAAAACTGTTCAATACGCCTGTATAAGACAATATGCTCAGCCAGATAAAGGAGATCGCAACCGTGCTCAGCACGTACGGCGCAAAAAACACGCTCCTTGAAAGGGTGATCATGCGCCCCGCCCTGTTCAGCAGCAGTGCAAGCCCCAAACCTATAACGTTTACGGAAAGGACAACCACCACCGTGATCAGAACTGTATTTCCAACGGCCTCCTTAAGACGGACATCCGAAAGGAGAGCGCCGTAATTATCGAATCCAATAAATTTGGGCGGCGTAACCGCAACCCCGTTCCAGTTCGTAAAACTAAAACCAAATGCAATGGCAATCGGTATAATCAGCATAACTACGTAAACAACAAGCGCGGGGGTTACGAACGCGAAGGACACGGAATCTTTTTGCTTCAGCATAAGGCCGCCTTTTTGTTCTTTTCTCATTTTTCGCTCCTTCCTAAAAATTCAGCCTTGGCACAAGGCCAAGGCTGAACGATAGATCCTGTTGTTTTATTCAGCGGCAGCCAACAGTTTTTGTGTCTCCGTATCCAGTTTTTCAAGTTCTGTTTTCACATCCGCACCCGTATAAATTGCCTGCATTGCCTTGTTGATCATGTCTTCCAGACCGGCGGGGATCGCTCCGTCGCCGATCACTTTCGTGATTTCAGGAACAAGCGTCCTTCCTTCATAATTTGAAAGGAATTCGGTCATAACCGGGCCCTGCTCATAAGTGACAGCTTCTTTGGTTGTAGAACCATATCCGTCTGCCTGCAGGAACGTTCTGTACACGTCTTCGTTGCCTCCAAGAACATAGTCCACAAACCGGAAAGCCGCTTCCTTGTTGGCCGAGCTTTCAGACACGCCCCAGTAAATATTTGCGGTATCGTAAGAATGGTTGTCAAACGGCGTGGGGATCACAAAAGAACCAAGGTTCGAATTATCGCTCGCATCCGCGCCCGCGGCCGCCCAGCTTCCGTCAAACATCATTGCTGCCGACCCTTTTTGGAATTCTTCCGCCGCCTGTCCGTAATCAAAAGACATGGATCCCTTATGGTAGTAGCCCGCCTTCACCAGATCCTGCCATGCGGTGATGGACTCGACCGCGGTATCATTGGCCCACGTAACATTTCCGGCCAAAAGATCTTCATTAAAATTCGGATAGGCTTCCATGATATCCTGATTGGCGCCGCCGATCCAATAAAGCCCGGTGGCCCAAATGTCTTTCGCGCCGCCACAGATCAGCGGGGTTTTGCCGGCGGCAGTCAGCTTGTCACACACTTCAACAAATTCGTCCCATGTTTTGGGCGTTTCGGTGATGCCCGCTTCTTCAAACTGGTCTTTGTTGTAAAAGCACTGGATCCGGTACTGCTTGGCTGCGGGGATCACAGTATATTTTCCAAAGCACTTCGTTAGGGCGCCTTCTTCAAAACGGGAAATGATCTCTTCCGGCACTTCCGCAAACACGCCTTCAATATTCGCAAGGTCATTTGCTTCCACGGTCACGTCCGGGAAAGTTCCGGCAGCCAGCAGCGTTTTTAAAAACTGCGGACGCGAATCTCCGACCATTAAGACTTTTTCAATTTTAATATCCGGATTGTCGGCCTCAAACGCATCAATAATCCCCTGATAAAATTCCGGCGTAAAATTGTCCGTTTCAAACACTGCCCATGTAATAGTGACAGGTTCTCCTTCCGGCGCAGCCTGGGAAGATTCCGCCGCGCTTTCTTCGGCCTGGGTTTCCTCCGGAGAAGATGCGCTCTCCTCTGCCGCAGGCGCAGCGCAGGCAGCCAGCATGCCGACAGCAAGCGCCACGATAATCAAGATTGCCCATACTTTTTTCATGTTTTTTCCTCCATAGATTTTTTCTTTTATTCTAACCCCCGGCCGCCGGGACGCTCAATTTCAATTATTTGAGATATCTTAAAGTAATTATACAAGATTTCCGCCCGCGCCGGCTTAAAAAAGCCTGAGAGAGGCCTTTTATTCTTTAAATTGTACATTTTACTTAAAAATTTATATAAAATATGATTAAAAGAATTTATTTTGCTATAATACAATTATAAAAAACCATCAAAAACGGAGTTTCAATTGTTAAAAATTCTAGACAAACTCAAAGGCATGGGGCTTTTTTTTAAAATCACCATAGCCAACATCATTATCACATCTATTATTTTGTCCATTGTTTCGGGCATTGTGGTCTCTTCATTTTCCACCGCCACCATCCAAAGGGAAATCAGCCTGGGCAAAGAAGCCTCTGCAAAACTGCATGAGTTTACAGAAACCCAATACAACCTTGCGTATAACCTGTCCAACCTGATGCATTCCGGCGGAAATATCGGAGAATATTTTGCATCCATAGACGCAGACCCGAACCTTGCCTACGACTATAACGTTATCCAGTATATCAACAATTACCTGCTGAGCGTTATCAGTTCGGACAGCGATATCAGCGAATATATCCTGGTCACAAACAACCAGTCCGTTTATTCCTCTTCGTCTTCCAACAGCCGGGTCGTGTCTCCCAGTTTTTCTTATCTTGAGTACGCGCCCATCCGCCGCCTGCTTGCGTCGGATAACAATATGTATATTTATTACGACCCGGCGCCCGAATATGTGTCGCGCGCCGTTCCCGTTGTTTCCATTGCCGGCAAGATATACGACCCTACGGCTTTTCCAAGCAAATCTATTGTCGGCATATTTATTATGAACGTCCCGAGCAGTTTTTTTGAAAGTTCCTACCTGGATACGTCCCAATACCTCAAAGGAAATTTTATTATTTCCAACAAGCAGGACGAGATCGTTTATTCGTCCAACCCCGATTACTATCAGCAATCCATGGGCACGCTGATGGACACTTACCAGAAGGACCCGGATTTTGACGTTACCGCTATAAACGTGGGCGTGTCCGGTCTGACGGTCATGAATGCCGTTTCCAAGGCCGACCTGCATACCGACATCAATCTGATCCGCCTGCAGATGATCATCCTGCTTATTATCAGCATCTGCGCCATTGCTTTTATAACCTACCGGCTGCTGCGCATGTATAACCTGAAGATCACCGAGATCGCAAACAAGATCAGCAATATATCCGGCGACAATCTCGACGTGCGCCTCCCCGTGCGTTCTTCCGACGAGATCGGACTGCTTTCCCAGGCATTTAATACCATGTGCGAACAGCTTGACACCTATATCAAACTCAACTATGAATCCGAAATGAAAACAAAAACGTCTGAGATCAACGCGCTCCAGGCGCAAATTAATCCGCATTTTCTTTTTAACACCATTGAGAGCATCCGCATGAAAGCCGTGGCCGACGGCAAAGCCGACCTCGCCCAGATGCTTTCTTTGCTCGGGAATATGTTCAGGTGGCAAACCACTTTCAACAATAAAATCGTGTCCCTGGAAGATGAAATTGATTATATTGCATCTTACCTGCGCCTGCAAAGTTTCCGCTTCAACGAAAGTATTGCCGCCGAATTCGATATTCCCGATGAGCTGATGAGCCTTGGCGTTCCAAAACTGGTGTTGCAGCCCATTGTTGAAAATTCTATCGTCCACGGCCTTGATAATACCGTGCGGGGCGGGCGGGTCATCATTACCGCGCAGATCCTTAAAACCCACCTTTTACTGTCTGTTTCGGACAACGGCTGCGGTATGAACGACCAAAAACTTTCCGAGCTCAATGCCGCGCTCAGCGAAAGAAAAGCAAGTTTCCAAAGCTGCAGCATCGGGATCAAGAATGTCCATGAAAGGATCAAACTGCTTTTCGGAGATGAATACGGCCTGACCGTCAAAAGCAAAAAGGATTTCGGCACTACAATAACCGTAGTATTGCCGCTGCTCTATGAATGGTAAAACAAAGGGAGGCAGAGTATGTATAGGATCATGATAGTGGATGACGAATCCGCTATCCGGAACGGCTTAAGAACAATTATTGACTGGGAAGACCTGGGGATTGAGGTGGCGGGCGAAGCCTCAAACGGCCGGCAGGCGCTGGGCCTGGTCGACCATTTTCAGCCGCATATTATTTTAACGGATATCAAAATGCCTGAAATGAACGGGATAGAACTGCTTCAAAAAATTTCCGTCGAATACCCGCATATCAAAGTCGCCGTTCTGAGCGGTTTTAACGATTTTTCATATGTGCGCTCAGCCATGAAGATCGGTGCCGTCAATTACCTTTTAAAGCCGGTGGATACGGAAGAGCTGAAAAGCGCGATGAAAGAGATCATCGGAACCATTGAAAGCAGCATAAAAAGTTCCATTGAACAGCGGGAATTTGTTGATTACCTTCAGAAAAACACATTGAACAGGATCGTCACCAACGGGATATCCCTAAAAGAATTCCGGGAAAAATGCGACATCCTTAATCTGTCGTTTAATTCATCTAAAATGTTCGTATGCCTTGTTTCGGTCAAAATAGCAAGCAGCGACCGCTGGGAACTTTACGCATCGTCCAATATCATTGAAGAGATCATCGGCAACCGGGAAAAATGCTATGTCTTCACGGACAGTCATAACAATGTGGTCCTTCTTTTTAAAGACACGCCCCAGCATACCATAGAGCTTCTGATGCAGACCTGCCTGGAAAAACTGGCCGGCTTTCTTTCCATTCACGGCGTCGCCTCCATCGGAGAGATGGCCGCATCGCACCGGATGCTTTCAAAATCATATACCACGGCCGTCAAATTGCTTAATTACCAACTGGTTTACGGGTCCGACCGCATTTTTTCCTATGATAAATACAACACCTCTTTCGAGGGCGGCAAAGCCCCGCTTCTGTTTACCAATTTTGCTTCCAGCATAGAAAAATGGGATAAGGAAGGGATACGCGAGAATATAGACCGGCTTTTTTCCGACGTTGAAAACGGAAATTACAGCGTAGAACCCGATACGTTCAAATACTCGATCATCGATATCATGTCTTTTGTTCTGCACCGGCTTTCTTCGTCCGGCCTGTCTCCCGAATTTCTCCAGAATACAAAAGACGAGATCTATGAACGCCTGCAGGGCATCACCACCCAGGAAGAACTGAAATCTCTGCTGTATGATTTTTGCATGAACGTCGTCTCCCATTTGTCCGACCACTATTCCAACAATTACTCATATTATGTAAGAACCGTCATCGATTACGTGGAGGAAAAATATTACGACATCAACATTTCTTTAAAAACAATGTCCAACCTGATCGGCGTAAACGCCGCTTACCTCGGACGGCTGTTCAAACAGGAAACGGGAGAATACTTTTCCGATTACTTAAATGAAAAACGCATCTCAGAGGCCAGCCGCCTTCTCCAGACGACCTATCTGAAAGCCAACGAAGTTTCAGCCAAAGTCGGTTTTTCCAGCATCAGCTACTTTTATACGATTTTCAAAAAAATCACCGGCCAGAACCCGGGCGAAATCAGAAGGTGACTTTTTTATCCCGTATAACGGCGCTTCTCACGGCATACGGCTGCGCCCGGAAAAATTTGCAAAAAAATGGCGGCCCGGCTTAAGACCGCCGTCTTTCCGTTTAGAACTGAAAAAACAAAGTTGAAATCTTGTACGGGGCCATTTCGATTTTCACTTCCCCTTCTTTTGGCCTGATCTTCCGTTGTTTTTGCTCCGCCATATCCGTCAGCCATACATTTTGGAGAGGTTTTGCAAATTTTAGCGTTGCGGTTTTTTTTGAATCCGCAGGGTTATACAGCCTCAGGATCCATCCGGCGCCGTCTTCGGATTCCTTCAGCGCGGAAACGCACGCGCCCTGCACTTCATAAAAGCTTTGGATTGCCCTGAGCGCTCCTTTGGTTTTTGTGCAAACGGAAAACTGCACCGGCAGGCACTGCACATTAAACGCACGCGCCTTTCTTAAAATCTCCTGCGTATTTCCGTTATGCGGAAGGATTGCGTACTCATAAACAAGCTCCCGCAGGCACTGCCCGCCTTTTTGGCTGCCATACTCCGAGAAGCTTCTAAATTCCGTGCATATCCTGTTTGGAACCGCACGAAACAGTGTCAGCCCAAGTTCTTCCCTGCGCGCCGCATCATATTCGCCGATCGAACTGCTGATTACGGCAAATCCTCTGCCTTCTGTGCTTACGCTCACAAAAGTCTGCATCGGATTTGTGGCCATTTCCGGATAATAACGCCCGCTCTCATCTTTCCCCGGCAGCGCGTCTCTTCCATCCACACAAAAATGGCCGTCTGCCAACACCTTTTTTGCCGCGATCCCCGTTGGGAACCAAACGGACATACGGTGGTCTTCCGCCGTGTTTTTGATCTTTACATTCACCCGCAGAAAGTCTTCTTTTGCGCGCAGAGAATAACAAACCTCTATCGGCACAACCGTTTGCTCCAAAGCCCGCTCGCTCTTTCCCTGCACATAATGCCGCGGCCGGTTTGCAAAGGCGGGCACTTCCATTTTGATCTGCACGCGTATCGTTGCCGCAAGTTCCGTATTCTCGACCAAACCCACCTTTACGCTGCCGCAGGCGGAAGAGAGGGTGCAATTGTTGTAAGGCGGATAATAGATCCAGTAATCTCCGACATCTCCCGTGCTTTCAAAGCGGTTCAGTCCTTTAAACACGTTTCCGCTTTTTTTATCCAGAACGCCGACCGTCCCGTCCGCAGCCACTTCGGCCTTTAGATATTCGTTTTCCAGCACACCTGCGGATACCGCAATCTCCTTCCCCCTTGTTTTCCTCGGTTCCGCCCATGCCTCTATCTTCCTCGACATGCAAGACACGGGCACGACTTTAAAAATTTTATACCCGCCGGGCGGCAGTTCTCCCGTGTCAAACAAAACCACGTGCCTGTCCGCATAAAACGGTTCAGGGCGAGAATGCAGGCTGGTTACCGGCAGCACCGTTTCGTCCCTGGATATCCGCTGCAGGCACGCATCTTTTCCTTCCGTATCCCGCAATGCAAAATCCCATATTTCTTTTTCCCTTGGAATATCGATTGCGCACCGGACGACTTCCCTGTTTGGAAAAGGAAGCGGGTTCATAACCATTACCAGTATGTCGTCTTCGGCAAATCCGTCCATATCAAGATTTTTTAAAATTGTTTTCAAACACTCATCCGTTATAACATCTGCAATTTCAAGGGCCTGATTCAATCTCCAGACAACATCCTGCGCTGTTTTATCCTGCGTAACGCCGTTGATGCTGTCGTGCGAATGCGCAAGGAGCATGTATTCCAGCGCTTTTTTCAGATACCGGCTGTTGTACGCTCCTCCAAGCTGCGCGGCCAGAAAAGAGAGCGGTTCTGCAATGTCAAAAAGCCGGGCCTGCGCCCTGCGGTTAAGCTGCTTGATATATGGGCGCGTCATCAGCGCGTTCCCGGTAAGGGCCTGCGGCGGGCCGTCCCTGAGTTCGCCGTAAACACGCTTCAGCTTTTTTGGATCCAGTTTTTCTTTTAATATCCGGGCATACTCTTCAATGGACGACATTTCAAATTCAATGCCGTCCTCTTTAATCAGGGGGTTTATTGCGTCAATCAGCTCCAGAATCTGCGGCTGGGCCGTCGTCGCATCCGAACCGTCCATCAATACTCTGTCTTCACCAAGCAGAGTGTCTTCCATTGCATTCCAGGCATCCAGCGCAAGGGCCCGCAAGTTTTCTTTATGCACCCTCTGCGAACGAGTCAGTTTACAGTAATCCTGCTCGCAGTTTTCCATATCCGCCCGATGAAACACCAGATCGCCGTCGCCGTACCGGAGCCTGAATCCGTCGTCCTTATATGGTTTTCCGTTCATGGCTTCCATATAGGTATGCATAAAGAAATTTGCCCTTGCCTCGTTTCCCAGCCGGGTCGCCAGCATTTCGGTCCCGTCTTTTCCCACCCAGATAAATTCGCAGTCGGGCGCGCGCGCCGGATCCACTTTTTTTGCCACGATCACGGTATCCATGCCAAAACCCGCATAAATTTGAGGAAACTGGCTGGGCTGTCCCCATCCAAACGATTCATAGGCAACGCCTAAGATCCGTCCGAATTTCTTTGCGGCTTCCCTTCCTTTAATCAAGTTCCTTACAATGCTTTCCCCCGATACCGGGAAAAGGTCCGGAAGCGTATACCAGGGCCCGATGAGTATCCGGCCTTCTTTGACCAGCCGGACGGCTTCTTCCTCTTTTTCCGGCCGGCAGGACAGGTAGTCCACCAGAGGAATGATCTGTCCGTCCAGCATAAAACTTTTGTAGTCCGGCTGCGTGCTTAAAATCTCCAAAAGCTCGTCCATCATTGTGACGAGCTTTTCGGTGCTGTGCCAGAGGGGGTAACGCCATTCACGGTCCCAGTGCGTATGCGGCACAATATATCCTTTAGCCATGTAAACGGTCTCCTTTTCCTGCAAAAACCTGTTTTCCCGGTATATACCTGAAGTAATCTCCCGCAACAGCCAGCTTGTTCTTGGGCCAGCTCCGCATCAGGCGGACGGTTTCGTCAAAAGTCTTTACGCCTGAAACGGCGTCCAGCACCTGTACGTTCTGACCTCCCACGCAGCAGGCGGCCTTCAGGGCTTCTTCTATGGGCATCCCTTTCAGGTAGGCGGCCAAAAATCCGGCGATCGCACTGTCTCCCGACCCGGTTGCCGATACCACCGGGACTTTGAAGCTTTCTTCATGCAGTTCCCTGTTTGCCCAGTTGTCCATATCCGCCGGAACGGCTTTGCCCATTTTCTTCAGCCGGTCCGCGCCTGCGGTCGCAAGATAAAACCCTTTTACACCCGATTTGACCGCAACAATTTTAGAACCGTAAGAAAGCAGGCGTTTCCCGAGTCCGCTTAAGGCATTGATATCCAGATTTTCCAGCATATCCGCCTCGCCCGCGCTCTCAAGCAGCCGTTCGTATTCCGGCCGGTCGATCATATACATGGTCTCCTCCGCGCTGGGCAAATAAATATCCACATATGGCAAAAGCTCACGCAGCACTGCGTCCCAGTCCATCCTGCCGCTTTCACCTTTCGGGTCGGGCAGCGACATATCAAGTGAAGTCGTTACGCCCAGTTCCTTGACACGTTTGAATATCCTGATCAGCTCCGAACCGTTATTTTCATATAGCCGTTTCATAATGGTCGGATACCCCAGGTGAAAAATTTTCGCCCGGCTCACAACATCATAGTCGATATCTTCTGCGCCGAACGAATGGTTTGCGCCTCCGCAATGCAGGAAGATCCGGTCGAACCCTTTGGGAACGATCACCACCGTATAAGACGTATCCTCGCCTTCCACCACACGCATACTGTCGGCAGCGCCGTCATACTTGCCAAGAAGTCCAAGCACGCCGCTTCCAATAAAATCCCGGCCTATTTTTCCCATAAACCGTGTTCCGATCCCCAGCTTGATCAAATTGAGGCCGGTATTGGAAACCGGCCCGCCGGTGGATACTGAAAGTTTGTCCATATCCCTCAGCTTTCCGGGCACAAAAATGTCCTGCACACGGCTTTCGGTCACTTCTTTAAAAGTCGGGGTAAGGTCCAGGCAAATTGTGCCCGCCACCACCACATCATAATTATCCATATCCTGATTGCTCCTATATTTTCCAGTTTATGCCGATCATCTTTTTCTCACGGTTTGCCCTGTATATGCTGTCGATCAGCTCATCCACCACATACCCGTCCGTTTCGGACGGCGAACCATGCTCGCTGTTCTCAAAACACTCATTAAAATAAGCGATCTGCGCGTCAAACGGATTCATTGCGTCGAACCTGTATTCAGTCTGCGCCCCCGTCCTGTTGTCATAATACTCGATCAGCGCGCCGTTATTTTCCGGGTGGTCCCACATGACCGTGTAAAATTTAAGCCGTCCTTCCGTCCCGTTTATTTCAATAAATTCGTCCCATGAATTGCGTTCGTACCCAATTTTTTCAAGAGGATGCGCCGCCGCTTCAAATGTCACCGCCAGCGGCCCGTCGTATTGAAAGAGCGCCGTCGCCCTGCGGTCAAAATTTGAATTTGGGCAATAGTCAATATCCGCAAAAACGCCGGCGGGCCTTCCAAGAAGGAACACCGTCATATCAAGCATATGGCTGGCTGCACATTTGATGATCGCCCCGCCGTATCCCTTTACAACCGCGTCCAGATCCCAGCCGTGCCCGGGCGCATATAAATTGCCCCAGCACTGGTAGGTGCGCACATTGGCGCTGAACACAGTTCCGATTTGCGTGGTCAATTCCTTCATTTTCCGCGCCGCCGGAAAAAAGCGTTTCATATAGGATGCAAAAAAGACGGTTCCCGCTTCTTTTGCCGCTTTTGCAACACCATATGCATCCTGCGCATTGTTCATCATCGTCTTTTCACAAATCACGCCCTTTCCCGCGGCAATTGACTTCAGCGCCGCATCCCGATGGATGCCGCTTGCCGCCAGAATACACACGACCTCCACCTCTTTAGAAGCAATCAGTTCATTGTAATCGTCCGTGACCCTGGCGCCGTATTTTTCCGCTTTTTGCCGGGCGGCATCCATATTGATATCGGCCACATAAGTAATCTCGGCGTCGATTTTTTCAAGCGCGCCGAAGTGAAACCTGGAAATATTTCCGCATCCTATGATTCCGTATTTCATTTTTCTCCCTTTCCTTATTCGTTTACCATAACCGCTTTTATGGAATTCTCCTTGTCCTGCTCAAACGCAAGCACCGATTTTCTAAGATCGTCGATCCCAAACCTGCTTGTAATCAGGTCGGCGGCGGGCACCATACCGCTTTTTATGATTTCAATGCATTCGGGATAGTAGAGCGCGGGAGACGCATGGGAAGCTCTTATCTGCAGTTTATTAAAATGAATCATATTGGAATCCACGGTGAAAAGGCCTTTTTCTCCGTATTCAATGCCCAGAAAGGCAAGGATGCCGCCTACATTGCATACCCCAAGGGCCTCCGGGATGACTCTTGGCGGCGCGGTGACTAAAACGCGGTCCACCCCGCCTTTATCAAAAATAAAATCGCCTATTTTCTCCCGGTCGGTCAGAATCACATGGTCAAGGCCCCACTTTTCCGCAGCTTTAATCCTGGCCCCGCAGGCCGAAAACTCGGCCCCGTACACTTTCCTTGCGCCGCATTCCCTGGCCATTTTTGCGGCCATCAGTCCGATAGGCCCCAGGCCGATTACCAGGACGTCGTTCATAATCTTTATATCGGCCGTCTTCAGCAGGTCCAGCGCCACACTCAGCGGCTCCACCAGGCTGGCCTCGTCAAAATCAAGGCCGTCAAACTTGACCGCACATTCGCAGGGGGCAATCATTTGTTCCGCAAAGCCCATATTGTCGTCGTCTTTTATCCAAAAATTAGGCCCTTTGTTGTCAAGATCCACCCTGCCGTTCCTTGCATTGTCCGAAAACCGGTCGAACGTTCCGCTTTCCAGGACAACTTTGTCCCCGACAGAAACGTTTTGGACCAGCCTGCCGGTCCTGGATACAACCCCTGCGACTTCATGCCCGAATTGCTGTTCTTCCGCGGCGCCGTACCGCGCCATGATCAGATCGTGGCCGCACACCCCACAGGCTTTCACATCTACCACAATCTCTGTTTCTTTGATCTCGCGAAGCGCTGTTTCCTTTACGGAAAATTCAAACGGCGCCTTAATATAAGCTGCTTTCATACTGCACTCTCCATTTCCAGATATAATAAAAAATTGAACATGTTTATTCTATGTCTTTCCATCTGATGCGTTCAATTTCAAATATTGTAGAAATCGTCCTGTTTTTATAACTGCCCTTACAATCCAAAGACGCATCTGCATTTTTTGAATATATATCTATAATTTTTTGAATTGTCCCGGAGGGTGATCTGCTTTAGAATTTTTGATATAACAGAAAACAAGGAGCAATCGCCCTTATGTTTCAGAACCTGAATGCAAAAACAAAAGCGCTTCTTCATGCTTGGTGGCATAACGGGCGGCAGGCAGACCCCGTGATCCTGGGCACGTCATATTCTTCCCCTTTGCCGCCGGTTTCAGACCTGGAAGCATACTGGAACAGCAACGCGGTCCGTTTCGGGCTTTTTAAAAAGCGCTGTTCCAAGGCGGCTTATTACGGCTGCGCGATCCCGCACCATTACGTGGATTTTGGGTCCAGCGCAATGGCGGGCGCGCTGGGCTGCCCCATGCGCCCGATGAGCCCGGACACCGTATGGCCTTCCCCCGTATTCGATTCGCTCCCGCAGCCGGAGGAAATACGCATCCGCAAACAGTCTTTGTGGTACCGCAATATGCACGCCCTGACCGAACTGTCGGCATGCGACAGTTCGGTCAGCACAACGTTTTATGCGCTAGGCGGCATATGTGACACGCTGGGCAGCATGATGGGAGAGCAAAACCTTCTGATGGAAATGATAGATCGTCCCTGCGATACGCACGCCTGCCTCTCCGCAGTCTGCGATATCTGGATCCGTGAAAAAGAGAGCCTCTATACTCTGATATCCGCTCATCAGGAAGGCATGGCGAGCTGGGCGGGCATCTGGGCGCCGGGCAGCACTTTTCCCGTTCAGGATGATATCTCTTTTATGCTGTCCAAAGATTTTTACGACGATTTTTGCCTTCCTTATATAAAAAAATGCATCAACAGCCTGGATTATCCGCTGTATCACCTAGACGGCCCGGCCGCGCTCAAACATCTTGATTCCATATTGAGCATACAAAATCTTCGCGCCATCCAGTGGGTGCCCGGCGCAGGCCATTTGGATATAGCGCCCTGGTATCCCCTGGTGGAAAAGATTCTGGCAAGCGGCCGGTCGGTGCAGCTGTTCTGCCGGGCGGAAGAGGTTGCCCCTCTGGTTAAGCGCGTCGGTGCAAAAGGGCTTCTTTTATCCCTTTTTGACGCTACGCCGGAGCATATGAATCAACTTGAAAAATATTTGTAGGTGAGTAGGTGAAGGCATGCAAGATTTGATCAAACCCGGACTTTTCGGCAAAACGGTCCACGCAGACAACCGGCGCATGGACTTTGATTTCGGCAATGAGCAGCTTTTGTTTTTGCACAAAAAAATCAACGCCCTTTTTATAGGCGACAGCATTACGCAGCTTTGGGATATCCCCGCATACGTTGGAAACAAGCTTTTCATTGTAAACCGGGCCATCGGCGGAGATGATTCAACCTACCTGCTCCGCCGCGTGGACGCAGACTGCATTCAGCTCCGTCCTGAAAAGTGCTTTCTGATGATCGGCACAAACGATATCACGCAGACCGAATACGACCACTGGTGGCGAAAAAAAGGGCGGCCCGTCCAGGAAGTTTTTGAAAATTACAAAGCAAATATCCTGGGGATCATCCAAAAATGTAAAAAGGCCGCCATCCCTCTTATCCTTTGTTCCATCATCCCTTCGGATATTGCGCCTCCTTTTGACAAACAGACAAGGTTTAAAATGACCTTCGCAATGAACAGTTTCCTGCGGGAAAGCGCATGCCAAAACCGCTTGGCCTATATTGATTACCATGCGGGGCTTTGCGCCCCGGACGGCCGGACCCTCCTCCCCGGATATACGGAGGACGGCATCCACCCGAACGCCGCATGCTACGATGCAATGGCAAAAATATTAATGGAGTATTTAAAATGAATCACAAAGAACGGGTTTGGTCCGCAATCCGGCACAAAAAAGCCGACCGGGTCCCCAAAGGCGAAACCTGGATCGACGGGACCCTGAGCAACAAACTTCTTCAAAAAAACTACCCAAATGATTACCAGCATTTTGAGCGCGACCTTGAAACGCGAAACTTTTTGGGCATGGATCTTGTTAACGTAGGCGACTGGCCCTTTGAAGCGTTGGGCCTGGATGCCGGGGGCCGCAGGATCTACCGTTCCAATTACGGCTATGAATATATTGTAAGCGCAAGCAAGCATGTCACCAAACCGCCGGTCAGCGACATCGCCGACGCCCGCGCCTACCGCAAACCGGATATTTCAAAGGTAGATCCCTCGCTGGTCCGAAAATACGCAACGCAAAGCGATCTGTTCGTATTTGGCCAGATCGGCGGGCCGGTCTCCATGCTGGACGAAATGTTTGATATGGAAGACTTTATGGTGTATTCTCTGACCCACACATCCAATCTGATTGCAATGGCCGAAAAAGTGATGGAATACGAAATCGAAAAAGCCAGGCTTTTTATAGACAACGGCGCGGACGCCATTTTCTTTGCGGACGACATTGCATTTAATTCGGGTGTATTTTTGCCTCCCCGTATCATGGACGAGCTGGTGTTTCCCTTTTACCGTACATCGGTCGCCCAAATCAAAAAGTATAAAAACGTTCCGGTGTTCGCGCATTCGGACGGAAATATCAACACTGTGCTGGAAAAATACGTGGAATGCGGTTTTGACGGTCTTCAAAGTTTGCAGCCTTCGGCAGGCATGGATATCGCCGACGTTAAAAAACGTGTGGGCGAAAAGTTGTGTTTGTGGGGCAATATTGATCTTGACCATACAATGTGTTTCGGCACACCCCGGGAGGTAGAAGACGCCGTGCACCAAACGCTCCTTGCCGCGGGGCAGGACGGGGGATTGATCCTTTCTACCTGCAATACCATGACCGCTTCCATCCCGCCTGAAAACGTGCTGGCCATGATGCGCGCCGCAGAGGAGGTCACGCTATGAACCATACGCCGAAATCCCGGATGCTGAACGCCTACCGGGGACTTGCGAGCGACAGGCCGCCGGTCGCGCCTGAATTCTGGACATATTTTCCCGCCAGGATCCTTGGGGTTCCCATGATAGAATTTGAGCGGGAAATTCCCTTCTGGCAAAGCCTTAAATACGTATTTGAAAAATTTGAATGCGAAGGCTGGGGCCTCTCTTTTCCTCTGGTCCGAAACCAAAACCTTGTGGTCCGGCGCAGCTTAAACGGATATGAAGAAACTTCCGAATACAATTATAAGGGGAATATATATACCTCCAAAAAGATGTATTCCAACGAGGAGCCCTCCTGGGTCACGCAGCCTCTTGTACAAAACGAAAAAGAGCTCCCCCGGATCATAGATATGCTTCTTGATATGGAAAACGAATTTAGCTGCCCGGATATGGAACGCGAGCATGCGCTTACCGGGGACAGCTTTCTTTTAGAAGCCTGGTGCGGCCTGCCTTTTTTTGATTTTTTTGCCGGGCTCCTCGGCTTTGAAAAAGCCGTGCTGTATTTTATGGACGAAGATCCGGCCGTTTTGGAAGGCTACCGGAAAAAATATATTGAATATCAGCTGCGCCTGGTTGATATACTGTCCGAAAACACCTCTTTTGAAAGTTTTATGATTGGATGCAGTTACTCCTGCAATTCGCTGATCGGCCGGAATATGTGGTGCAGATGGGATAAACCGTATATCCGCGCAATGGCGGAGAAAATCCACAGCCGGGGCAAACTTTTGCATATCCATTTCCACGGCAAATCCATAGAATCGGTTCAGGATTTCGTTGAAATGGGGATTGACGCCGTTTGCCCGTTCGAGCGTCCGTCCGGAGGCGATATCGAAGGAATTGCCGGTTTAAAAAAGGTGCGGGATCTCCTCGGTAACAAAGTAACGTTCAACGGGAACGTACATACTGTGGAAACGCTGATTTTTGGGAGCCCGGCAAAAGTCCGTTCGGAGGTTCGGGAAATCAAGGAAGCGTTCTGCGCCAGCAACCGGTATATCATCGGCAGCGGAGACCAGGTGGGCGGCGAAACGCCTTTGGAAAATATTTATGCAATGATCGAAGAAGCAAAAAAATGACCAGGGAAGGTAAACTTAAATTGATGACTCCCAAACAGCGTGCGGTCACCGCTCTTCAGGGCGGGACCCCGGACATGGTTCCCACCATGGAAATAGATTTTGAACTCACCCGCCAGTTGCTGGGCGAAGATCTTGTGCTGGGCCAAAGATTTCGCACGCTTTCCGCCCGGGAAAAAAAAGAGGCCCTTAACAAAAATATTGACCTGTATATTAAAACCGCCCTCAAGCTGGATTATTCCGCAATCACGGTCCACCCAACGCCCACGCCGCTTTATACGCCGGGAGAAAAATATTATGAGACGCTTGAAGACGAACTGTACGTCATCCGAAACATCTGCAGGGAAGCGGGCGACTTTATACTGGTAGCCGCGGGGATCGATGCAACCTACCCCATCCCGGACGGGGCTTCCATGGTTGAATTTTCCTACAGCCTGGCCGACCGCAAAGATGAAATGCTGGATTTCGCCAAAAAAAACACCCTGTGGGCGGTCGACCAAATGAAGCAGATGATCGACGCGGGGGCGGGTGTCATGTATAACTGTTCGGACTACTGTTTCAATACCGGCCCGTTCCTGTCGCCCGCACAGTTTGAAATATTCATCTATCCGTTTTTAAAAATGCAGACCGCCGCGCTGCGTAAAGCCGGTGCGTTTGTCATTAAGCATACGGACGGCAATATTGCGCCCATCATGGATATGCTGCTTGACTGCAACCCCCATTGTATACACTCCGTCGATCCGCTTGCCGGCATGGATATCGCAGTCGTAAAAAAACAGACCCTTGGCAGATGCGCGCTCATGGGCAATGTGGACAGCACGCTGCTCCAGCAGGGAGACCGGCAGGGCATCCTCCGCTCCGCAAAATACGCGCTTGAAAACGGAATGCCGGGCGGCGGATATATTTTTTCCACCTGCAATTCCGTATTTAAGGAAATCCGGCTGGAAGATTATCTGCTCATGCTCCGGGCCCGCCGGGAATACGGCAAATATTAAGGCCCCGAAAAGTATTCCTTTTGGGGGCCTTGCATTAAAAAATGCGCGCCTTAGCCGCGCCGGGATCAGGAAGGCCGGACCGGCCTTCCTCTTTCAGCGTACAAACTCTAAAAGCCGCTTCTCCAAACGGTCCGCCAATCCGGAGGCCAGCCTTTCTGCCTGCTCCTCATTTTTTCCTTCTATCATCACACGGACCAACGGTTCCGTACCGGATGAACGGACCAAAACCCGGCCGTCCTTTCCCAACCGTTTTTCAGCCTCTATGATCATCCGTTTAATTTCAGGATCATCCTGCATTTTTGCCTTCATCGCATCATCTGCACGGATGTTTTTTATTGCCTGCGGGTAACGCCGCATCATACCGGCCAGCCGGGAAAGTTTTTTCCCCGATTCACACATGACGCGCAGTATTTGAACAGACGTCAACTGGCCGTCGCCCGTGGGCATATGATCGGCAAGAATAATATGGCCGGATTGCTCTCCGCCCATTGAATAATTTTTTTCATTGATCCTTGCGAGAACATGCCGGTCTCCCACTTTGGTCGTTTCCAGTTTGATACCGCTGGATCCGGCATATTCAAACAATCCGAGATTGCTCATAACCGTACAAACAAGGACATTGCTTTTTAGCTTGCCCCGCCTTTTAAAATCGTCCGAAAGAATGGCCAGAATGGTGTCTCCATCCAGCACTTTCCCGTTTTCATCAACCAGCAGGCATCTGTCGGCGTCGCCATCATAAGATATGCCGATATCATAGTCGCCCTTCAAGACGATTTCAGACAAATGCTCAATATGGGTGGAGCCGCAGCCCTCATTAATATTTATCCCGTTGGATGCTGCATTCAGGATCTCTGCCTCTATTCCTATTCTGCGAAACAATTTTTCGGCCGTTTGGGCCGCGCACCCGTTCGCACAGTCCACAACGACCTTATATTTACCAAGGCCGCTTCCCGCCGTACCGGCAATGTGCTCTATATATGTATCAACGAGCGCCCCATCCTCTTCAATTTTTCCGATTTCCTTTCCCCGGCATACAGGGTATGGGGCTTCTTTGCTCCGAACCATTGCTTCTATCGCAGACTCTTCGCCGTCCGTAAGCTTTTTCCCATCCGGCCCGAATATTTTTATACCATTGAATTCATAAGGATTATGGGATGCCGAAAGCATAATTCCGCCGTCGGCCTTGCCCTGCCAAACCAGATAGGCAAGCGCCGGAGTAGGAACCACGCCGACTTGTATTACATCCGCGCCAACCGAACATAAACCTGCCGTTACGGCCGCTTCAAGCATGTCGGACGAAATACGCGTATCTTTTCCAACAAGCACAGCGGGCCTGCGTTTTGTCCGTTCCGCTATGACCGTTGCGGCTGCGCGCCCCAAGTCCATCGCCAGCTCACAACTGATTTCAGTATTGGCAACCCCGCGCACCCCATCCGTTCCAAACAGCTGTCCCAAGTATCAATTTACCCCTTCTTTGATTTCGCTTGCAGCATCCCGGTCCAAAACAAGCGTAACATCTGAATGCATCCATAATACAGAAGCCGGAAGCATGGGGTCCAGCACCCGATGATTGAGAAACCTTCCGACGGCGTTTGCCTTCGCCCTGCCGCTGGCAACCAGAACAATCTTTTTGCTTTGCATGATCAGTCCCACGCCAATGGTCAGCGCCTGCCTTGGCACCTCGCTTATATCTTTGAAAAACCTTGCGTTTGCCCGGACAGCTTCCTGCGATAGGTCTTCAATATGCGTATCTAATAACAATTTGTCCCTGCGGGGCATATTAAAGGCAATATGTCCGTCCGTGCCGATTCCGAGCAGGATATAATCAAATCCGTTTATGTTTTTTATCCGCCCGGTATATTCTTCACATGCTTTTTGCAGATCCGCCTCGTCCGCCTTGGGCGCAAATGTATTACTTATATCTATATCTGTTTTGCTGTAGACAAATTTATTTAAAAAAAAGTAATAGCTGTTTTCGTTCTCTTTGCTTAAAGTTGCATATTCGTCCATATTATAAGACGATATCCCTTTAAAACTGATATGCTCTTTTTTTGCATATTCGCACATTTTTTCATACGTGCCTTCAACAGATCCTCCTGTCGGAAGGCAGATGTTCGCAGCAGGATTGTTTTTTATAAAATCTGCAAACATTCTCCCCGACAAATCACTCATCTCACCATAGTCCGCTACGATTATTTTTTTCAATACCGCTCCTCCGTCTTCACATTTTAAATTTCATTGCCTTCCCGGTCAGCAATAATAACCTGACTGCAAACTTTTTTCAGCTTTGAAATATATTGCGGATCCGTTTGTTCATCCGTAATGATCACATCAAAATCCGTCACGTCCGCATGCTTTGCTAAATAAGTTTTCTCAAACTTTGTGTGATCGGCAACAAGCACCCTTTTTTTTGCACTGTTCAGGATCGAACGCTTAACATCCGAATCTTCAACATCCGGGACGGTTGCTCCGTGTTCTATACTGAAACCCTGCGTGCTTATAAATACAACGTCCGCACAAAAGTTTTTAAAAAAATCTATTGTCATACTGCTGATCACCCCGGCAGAAATCTCACTGTATTCGCCCGGGGCCAGCACAAGCTTTATTTTTGAATTTCCCTGAATATAATTGATAACAGGCCATGAATTTGTGATAACCGTTATCCTCTTTTTTAAAAGATGCTTTACGATTTGCAGGGGAGTCGTGCCGCAATCCAGCACGACCGAATCGCCATCCTTTACCAGCTTTGCCGCTTCACGGGCCATATACTGCTTGGATTCCGCCATCTGCCCCTGCTTTAACGCAAAGCTCGGCTCGATCCCCGCGCCTTTGTTTAAATATGCGCCGCCGTAATTGGTGACAACCAATCCCTGCTTTTCAAACAACGCAAGGTCTCTTCGTATTGTCATAGAAGATACGCCAAGGCGCTGGGACAAATCATTGATTTCCACTGTCACCTGTTCTTGCAGTATTTTAAACAGTTCCATCCTTCTTTGGGCAGCATCCATTTGTTTTCCCCCCCAGGTTATGATTGTTTTATTTTTATTATACTTTAAAATTATCCCTAGTGGCAATCTTAAGGCAATACACCGTCATCCCCCGATCGTCGTATGAAATCCCATGTCCTGAGCAATTTTCAAATATTCCAAAGCTACCTTATCCGAAAGCTCTGAAGTGCCTTCCATCTTGTTTTTGATTCCAAGGCCCACCCGTTTGCTTTCGCCCAGTTTATGGTATTTTAACAGGTCAACCTGTTTGACCGCTTCTCCTAAAGTTTTTATGAATTGAAGCCGCCGCATGACCTCTTCATAAGAATCATTGATCCCCGGAACAATAATCAGCCTTATAATCATCGGGACGTTCATACACGCAATCTTCTCCGCATTTTCCAAAATAAGCCGATTGTCGACGCCCGTGTATTCTTTATGGATTCGCGGGTCTGCGGCTTTTATGTCATACAACACCATATCCACATTTTCAATGATCTTTTTTAGATCTTCCCAGGGAACAAAGCCCGCGGTATCCAGCGCTACATGGATTTTATCTTCATGCAGTATTTTTGCCGTCTCAATAATAAACGCATCCTGCAGCGCGGCTTCGCCGCCCGAAAAAGTCACACCTCCGCCGGAACGGTCATAAAACGCTTTGTCTCTCCTGAGGGTATCGGCAAGCTGCCCGGCCCCAATCTCATACCCGACCGTTTCGTAAGCATCAAAATAACATACTGAGGCGCATTCATCCAAATTTGTACATTTATCACGATCGATCACACATCCTCCATCCGTTAACTTGATGGAATGGCTCTTTGCCTTCTCTGCACAGCGGCCGCATTTTGTGCAAAAATTCGGATGATAGAGTATCTTAACGCCATCATCGATCAGTTCCGGATTTGAGCACCACGCACATTGTAAATTGCATCCCATCATAAACACCGTGCTGCGCAAACCCGGCCCGTCTTTTGTAGAATACCTTTGAATTTTTGAAATCATGCCTTTATGTCCGCTCATCAGTCTCCGCAATGCTCCGTTCTTTCTATGATAGCATCCTGTGCTTCAGGCATAAGAGTAGAAAACAGCGCGCAATACCCGGCCACTCTTACCATAAGATCCTGATGCTCTTCCGGATGTTCTTTTGCAGCTCTCAGTTCATTTGAGTCCACAATGTTGAATTGGTTATGAAACACCTTTTTGTCCCGGGCCGTTTCTATAAAGTTTGTAAATTTTTCAAGGTTCTCCTCCCCCGCAAGGGCCCCCGGCGAAAACCTCATATTCAACAACTGGCCGCCGGCAATTCTGTCGTTCGGCAGCTTTGAAATAGAATTTATGACTGCCGTCGGCCCGTCCTTGTCCGCGCCCAGGCAAGGAGAAGCGCCCTCATTCAACGGTTTGCCCGCCAATCTGCCGTCCGGAGTAGCCCCGACATCAAACCCGTTCGGGACGTAAGAAGTTATATTGGAGGTAGACATCGTATATCCGCAGCCAATGGGTCCGCAGCCGGCGCGATCCGTTTGATAGCCCGGCAGCAATTCAAGATAGGATTCATAAACATCTGCTACAATATGATCCACATAGTCGTTATCGTTTCCGAATTTAGGCGCATGCCTGCAAAGCTGCCTGACCCGCGCCCCTTCCTGCCCTTCAAAGTTATTGTCCAACGCATCTTTCATCTCCCGCATGGTGAGCAAACGGTCTTCAAAAACCAGTTTTTTTACGGCCGCAAGCGAATCGCCCACAACCGAAGGCCCAATGTTGGACTGGCTGACATAATCGTATTGCGCCCCGCCATTTTTTAACGTCTTGCCACGCTCAAGCGCGCAGTCGATCAAAGAAGAAGCAAACGGATCGGCATCGTGAAACTTTAAAGATCTATCACAAACAAGGTCACATTGAACCGCTAGGTCAAAATAGAATTTCAGCGCTTTTTTCCAGGCGTCCCAAAGCTCGCCGTACGTTTGATACGCCACATCGCGTCCATCTTTTCCATTCAGCTTTACAATTTGTATCCCGGATCCCGGATCGGCCCCGTTGTTCATTACAAGCTCAAAAACTTTGCCGAAATTGATATATGTCATCCCGGTTGCGCGGTGTCCCCATTTACCGGGGATCGCCGTTTCCACACACCCCATGGAAGCATAGTCCCGGGCCGTTTTCACATCAAGATTCAGCGTCATCATAGCAGGAATGACGACTTCATCACAAAATACGGAAGGCATGCCGAATCCTTTTCTTATAAGCCTTGCGGCATCCAGCAAAAGGCTGTGCGGTGTGGATTCACAAAAACGGACGCTGAGATTTGGCTCGGGCAATCTGCTCATATTCATTGCTTCCAGGCACAGATAGGATAGATCATTCGTTCCTTCCCTGCCGTCCGGTCGCATGCCCCCTACAATGAGGTTTGAGTATAAAGGATACCCGCCGCTGTACTGGGTGTGATCCCACGGCCTCACTTTATTAAGTGAATTGGTCATAATAAAAAAGTGCGTAATGAATTCAAGCGCTTTTTCTTTTGTGATCTTTTTTTCATCCATATCCTTTTTATAGTATGGATAAACATACTGGTCGAACCTTCCAAATGAAAACGAATGTCCGTTGCTTTCTATCATCATCAGTAAATGCGTCATATAAACCGCTTCAACAGCTTCATAAAAGGTGCGTGCGCCTTCTTCCATATAATCTTTACACATTTCACCTATTAAGCAAAGTTCCCCTTTGCGTTTCGCATCCTCTTCCCGCTGCGCCATTTGCAAAGCAAGTACGCCAAAACGTTTTATAAAAGCCAGCGCCCCGTCCATTGCAATGATGACCGCATGATAAAAATCTTTCTGCTCCTGCGTGAGCCCTGTGTCTTTCAGCTTATTTTGGGCAATCTTTTTCACCCCGCCATAGCCTGCTTTGAGAACAAATTCATGGTTTGGAATGATATGCCCGTCGCCGGACATGCTTATGCCGCCACGGTGAAGAACACCCTGCCTCTCAGCCTGCCTGTTGATATCCGGAAGATTTTTATTCACCTCATCCTGATGTGTTTTGCCTTTCCAGTAAGTTTGAAGCTGCTTTAACCGGCGCTTTGTATCTTTGGATATCTCAAAGGAATCACCCGTCCTTTTTTCAAATTCGTCCAATTCCTCTATTACCCATTCGTATGAATACTCCGGAAACACCGGAGCCGCAAAATTTGCGCTTGCCTGATTGCCAAAAATAAGCATATCTTCTTCAATATAAATGCTCATCCGCTTCAGTATCTCCGAGAAGGCTTTCGCTTTCCTGATGACCTGAGGCTCGCCTTCCGTCATTTTATATACTTCGGTAATGATCTCTGCCCGTTCGGGACATATTGTGGCCCGCCTGTCATTCATATGGCGCTGCGCGCGTTTTATTCTTTCAAAATCACAATCATCCGTTTGAGGGATAAAGCTTAAAAACTCCATAATTTAGTCTCCTTTCAAAAATTATATAAATATAGTCAATCGGCCAAGCCAATATTTCATTCAATATCAAAGAGAATCGGCAATTTGCCTGCTTATGCCTTCTCTGTCAAATTGTTGCCCGTTCGCTTCCATCGCCCAATATACCGCTCCGGCCACCGGCGCAACGGAAAGTTTGTTTAATTTAAAATTATAGCCGCTTTCATCTGTTTTAAGAGCCTCCTTTAAGGAATCTATGATTGCGTTTTGCTCATTCTTTGTATAGAGCGAGCCAATAAGCACCACCGGTATTTCTTCATTGCGCGGAAAATCAAGATGTTTTGCAACCGCTATGATATCACGTGCATTTTGCCTGCCGCACTTATCCAAAATACCCAAAGCGACCTCATCTTTCCTGCGCGCCGCCTGAAACAAAAAAGGCGCAAATTCTTTCACTTCTATCGTGTGCTCGGCTACGCCATTCACTATTTTTTCCATCAGATCTTCTTTATGGCCGGCGCCTGCCCTGTCCATGACATACTCGCAAAGCACGGTGCAGCGGCCGTTCCGAAACAGGTTATCATAAACGCAGCTTATGACTTCCGACCCCAGTATCCTGCCGCCCGCATAATCACCGGATAATTCAAACAGCCTTCCCACCATATAAGTCTTCCCGCCGGTATCTATGCCTCCCGCTCCGGTACCCGAACCGTTCATCGAACATATGCCCCACCCTTTTTCGCAGCCCGCTTTGATCCCAAGGAATGAATCATTGCACAAAAAAAAGTTTTTGATCCCGCATTCTCTGATATACTCGCTCACCAGCGCGCATTGCTTGTTGCTGTCTATGCCTGCCAGCCCGTATACAACGTACACGCTGTCCCAATCAAGATTATTTTTTTGCCGGAGTTCCTGAAACATTTTTTTCAGTTCGGCCTTAAGCGCCTCGTATCCTCCCGGCAAAAACTCATGGCTTGTGGTTCCCCATTTTAAAAAATCTACCAATCGGCCTTCCTTTGAAAACAATGCGCAATGTGTTTTGCATCCTCCGCCATCTACGCCCAGATAATAGTCAAACATAATGGTATACTCCTATATCCGGGGGGGATTTATCCCCCCCGGACAATGAATCATGCTATTTTAAAATTATTGGTTCAGATATTCATCAACATTCTCTTTGGTCACAAGTTCATAAGGAACATCGTACGACGCCTCGAGCTGTTGGCCGGAAGCGGCCAGCAGGGCAACTTCAAGCGCTTTTTCGGCCTGCGCCCGCGCATTTTGGTAAACCGTACACGTTAAACGCCCGTCTTTCACGGCATTCAGGGCATCCGGTATGCCGTCAATCCCGCCGATGATGATGCTTCCTTCTTTTCCTGAGCCCTCTATTGCTTCCAGGGCACCCATGGCCATGCCGTCATCTTCTGCAAATACGACATCCACCTCGATACCGGACTGCAGAACATTTTCCATAGCGCTCATGGCTTTCGCACGGTCCCAATCTGCAATTTTGTCCGCAACGATTTCCATGTCGGGGAATTGATCGGCCAATACTTCTTCCATGCCCAGATGGCGCATAACTTCTGCATTCTGGCCGGCCGGCCCATGTATCCTTACAATGTTTCCGCTTCCGCCCGCCTGCTCGCCTAAATATTCCATCAGTATTCTGCCCGAAGCGGTATCATCCGATCCCACATACGTCGTTCTTATATCTTCCGCAGCGGTGCTTGCACACAGTTCGATCATCGGGATACCGGCGGCGGCGGCAGCCTCAACGGCGGGAACCTGCTGCTCCCTGTCAAAGGGTATCATAATGATAACATCTACTCCCTGTACAATCAGATTATCCACCTGTTCATTCTGCTTTGCCGCATCCATATTGCTGTCCAGCAGGATCACTTCGACCGTGTCGCTCAAGCCCTGGTCCTCTATGGCCTGCTCAAATTCAGTATAGATTTTTGCCAGGTATTCCTCCGACATAGAAAACCATGACAACCCGATTTTCACCTTGTCTTCGGGTGCAGCCGCATCTGCGGCCACATCTGCCCCGCCGGCTTCTTCAGCTGCGGCAGTCGCCTGGATTTCGGACGATGCAACTTCTTGTGCCGTTTCTGCACCGCAGGCAGCAAGGGCTGCCACCAGCATGCATGCCATGAGAATAAGTAAGACTCTTTTCATCATTTTATTTTCCTCCATATTTTTTTTTAGGTTTCCCTAAAATCAACTCATTTTTTGCTCATTTGATCCATCAGTACCGCCCCTACAATGATGATGCCTTTTACGATTTGCTGTATATAAGACGAAACATTCAGGATATCAAGACCATTACTGAGCACCCCCATAATAAGCGCACCCGCAATGGTGGCCAGGATAGCGCCTCTTCCTCCCGCAAGCGACGTCCCCCCCAAGACCGCTGCGGCAATGGCATCCAGTTCATACCCTACGCCCGCGGCGGGCGATCCCGCGCTTGTCCTTGAGGCAAGCATGACTCCCGCAAGGCCGCATAAAGCTCCCGCCATTGTATACACGATGAACTTTACTTTTCTGGTGTTTACCCCGGAAGCATTTGCAGCATCCTCGTTTCCGCCGGTTGCATATACATATCTTCCAAACCGGGTCTTATGCAATAATATGAATCCCAGAAATATCACCGCAAGAAATATAATGACCGGTATAGGAACGATGCCCACCGTTCCCTGTCCAAGAACCTTGAACTGGTCTGAAAGATCGATGACCGAGCGGCCATCCGTGAAAACCAGCGCGCAGCCTTTGGCAATAGTAGTCATGCCAAGCGTAGCTATGAACGGCGGTATTTTGAAAAATGCTATCAGGCTGCCATTCACGCTTCCGCTGAGCGCTCCCACCGCTACACCGATAGCAACGATCATTGCCACCGGGTACAACGGTTCGGGATGTGCAAAAGAAGCCGCCACAACACCTGCAAAAGCAAGCATGGATCCCAGCGATAAATCAATTCCGCCCGTTATAATGACAAACGTCACGCCAATGGCCAATATGCCGTTTATGCTGATCTGCCGCAGCACATTCAACAGGTTTTGCGCCGTAAAAAATGAATTTGTCGCAAATGACAGTACTACGAATAAAATTATAAGAACAACAAAGATTCCGTACTTGGACATTACGCTTGACGCGACATTCTTTTTTACAAGTTTACTGCTTATATTTTCCATCTTGATTCCCCCTTTAGTTTGCAATTAATTCCATTATTTTTTCCTGAGTAACTTCCGAACGGCCCAGTTCTCCGGTAACGCGGCCGCCGTGCATTACCACGATCCGATCGCTGATCCCTATGATTTCCGGCATCTCGGACGATATCATGATGACCGCCTTATCATTCGCCACCAGCTCGCTCATGATCTTATAAATTTCAACTTTCGCTCCAACGTCTATCCCGCGTGTCGGCTCATCAAGTATCAGTACATCTGGCAGCGTCATCAGCCATTTTGCCAAGACCACTTTTTGCTGGTTCCCTCCCGATAATGTCGACGCAAGCGATTTCGGCGAAGCCACTTTGATCCCCATCCGCTCTATCATTTTTTGTGTTTCTTTGTTTTCATTATTTTCATTAACAATAAATTTGCTCATCCTTTTCAGTGAAGGAAGCGATATGTTATGTTTTACCGACTGGTTTAAAACAAGTCCATACTTTCTTCTGTCTTCCGTCGCCAGTACGATCCCATAATCTATGGCGTCCTGCTGGCTCCTGATATTCACAACTTTTCCGTCTTTGCGTATTTCCCCTTCGTAGCGGCCGCGCATTCCGAAAATAGTTTCAACAACTTCTGTGCGCCCGGATCCCATAAGGCCCGCAATTCCGAGTATTTCTCCTTTTTTAACGCTGAAGCTGATATTTTCAAAAAGATTTTTTTTAGTCAGATTTTTAACTTCAAAGGATACTTCTCCTATCGGGACGGTCTTTTTATAAAAAAGCTGGTTCAATTCACGCCCTACCATCATTTTTATAAGTTTTTGCTTGTCAAGGTTGGCTGCTGCGTCGGCGCCTACAAATCTCCCGTCGCAAAGCACGGTGATTTGATCACATATCCTGAAAATCTCATCCATTTTATGAGAAATATAAATGATTGCGCGCCCCTCCCGCCGCAGATTTTCAATAATTGAAAAAAGTTTTTCGACTTCATTTTCCGAAATCGCGCTTGTCGGTTCGTCCATAATAATGATGTCCGAATCATATGATACGGCTTTTGCAATCTCAACCATTTGGCACTGCGCTATACTCAGGTTCTTGATTTGGGCTTTTGGAGAAATGCCGGTAATATTAAGTTTCTCAAAAAGCTTTGCGGTGTCTGCGTCCATTTTTCTAAAGTCAACCAAATGCGTCACTTTATTGACGGGTTCGCGCATTAAATATATATTTTGCGAAACGCTCATTTCTTGAATATTGTTTAACTCCTGATGGATCATTGAAATCCCCATGCGGAGGGCGTCGCGGCTGTTATGAATTTTCACGGTTTTGCCTTTATAGATAATGTTGCCCTTATCCGGCTGATGGATGCCCATTAAAATCTTCATTAATGTGGACTTTCCCGCGCCGTTTTCCCCCATCAACGCATGGACAGAACTTTTTTCAAGTTTAAATTGAACATCTTCCAGCGCCACGACTCCCGGAAAAGTTTTTGTGATAGATTCCATTTCCAGAATGATTTCATTACTCACAGCTATCCACCTCTTACATAATATATTTCCCAGCCGCTTCGCCTCTGTCAGAATCGCCATGCTGATTGATTCTTGTTCCGGCCGGTTTCTTTACTTTCTTTCAATTATTTTATCATATTCACACATATTTTTATGTTCTTTTATGTTATTATATGCATGCACATATAAAAAGTCAACTATATTCTTTTTAATTTTAGGTTTTTTCTTTTAAAAACACACAATTAAACATTTCTATTTCTATTGCATGCGTTTCCAGACAAACAGCGCACAGGTTCCGCCGCGTACCGCAGCGCCCACGCCGCCCTCGGCAAGCATTACATATTTTTTTCAAAAAACCCATTGACATTCACGCTGCGTAATCGTTTATACTTCAATTAATCAAACGGATAGATCATCCGGCACCGGCGCAGATGATGGAGGGATCAGTATGAAATACACAATCAACGAACTGGCTAAATTATCAGGGGTCACCACCCGGACCCTGCGGTATTACGACGAGATCGGGCTGCTGACGCCCAGGCGCGCAAGCGGCAACGCTTACAGGGTATACAGCTCAAAAGAAGCGGATCTGCTGCAGCAGATCCTCTTTTACCGCGAACTTGGGATACCGCTTGATGAAATCAAAAAAATCATGCTTTCAGCAAATTACGACCGCAACGCGGCCCTGCGCGAACACCTGTCCGCCCTGAAGGCCAAAAAACAGCGGCTCCAGCTGCTGATTGAAAATGTTCAAAAAACGATCGCCGCATCCAAAGGAGGTATAACAATGACAGACCAGGAAAAATTTGAAGGTTTCAAACAAAAAATGATTGAAGAAAACGAAAACAAGTACGGTAAAGAAATCCGCGAAAGGTTCGGCAATGCCGTTATAGACGCCAGCAGCGCCAAAATGGCGGGATGGACGGCCGCACAATACGGGCGGACGGAGGAATTATCTGAAAAAATCAACGAATTGCTGAAAACGGCATTCGAGCAGGGCGACCCCGCCGGCGAATGCGCACAGCAGGTTTGCGCCCTGCACAAGGAGTGGCTTACATATTTTTGGCCCCATTACTCAAAAGAAGCGCACCTTGCGCTGGCGCAGGCCTATGTGGACGACCCGCGCTTCAAAAAATATTACGACGACATAAAGAAAGGATGCGCCGCCTTTTTACGTGACGCGCTACAAATTTACTGCCGGTAAGCATTGCTCCGATTTCTATGAATATCGTACGGAGTCTTATACTTTATTCGTTGCCCAATGTTTATAAGCAGACCAGCAAAACAATCCGGTTTGGATTGTTTTGCTAACCTTCCATAGAGTCAATCAAGGCTTCAAAATTTTTATAATATATATCGCTAAATTGATTGCGCAGATCAAATGCCGTTCCAATACTTTCCGGCACGCGCGACTCATCGGCTTTCACACAAATAATACGATGCGGACCGGAACCGGCAAGGCCTTTAAAATAACGAAAATCATCCATGAACCAGGACTGTCGTATCGAATTCCCTGTCGCTATAAATATAAAAGTACCGCACCTGACAAGATAATCTTTAAAAATCCATTTACAATCCGCCATCGATTCCTCATGATCGTTCCAAGCGACATCATAGCCTTTCTCAACCAATCCGAGGGAAAAATCATTGACCCAAAGAGCATCCATAAAAGAAAAAAGCAGTATTGTATTTTTGTCCGCCTGCTCTCCATTCAGCAGAGCGATACTGAAACGCTCGCGTAACAAACCGCGGATTATATTACACTCCGTTATTAAATCCGTATGTTGCGCCGAATACTTTTTTACTTTTCTATTGCTGTTTGCGTCTACGCTGTTGAGTTCTTGGACAACCGAATAGTATCTATCGATCAGGTCCTGTTTGGATATATTGTTTGTGAGGTTCGTTTTAGATATAACTTTGCAACTTCTGTAATTCGGAAACCGCAAACTATCGTTATGATACCCGAAATATATCTTAGCCTTTCCGCTTTCACGTTCATCCATAACATACCGGCCTATTCTGCCTGCGGCAACACCGGATAATATCTTCACATAACCAAAAGAAAGTCTTTCCAATAGCTTTTACTCCACCTTTTATAATTTTATTAAAACAATTGTCTATTTTAATGAAGCGGCTCTGCCGCCATCAGGCTCTATTTTAGCACACGCTTTTTTGTTAACATAAGCGTTTTTTTGCACTTTAAAAAAAATTTAACTTACATTTTTAAAAAATCAGGTGCTAAAATAGATATTATAAAGCATATTACGTTAAATAATCTTATTATATCGATTTATTATCTGGATATGCAACTATAGGCCGCATTTCTCACTTTTTCAATGCCGGCCAGAAGGAGGTGAGAAACATGAAACGAATCCAGTATGCCTGTCTGTTGCAGACCGTCAGGTTTGAAACCAAAACCGAACTGGAAACTTTTCAGTTCTATTTGAAAAAGAAGAACCGTAAATACGAAATAGAAAGCGAACAACCGCAAGCGGACGGCTCAATAATCATCAAACTCAAAAGGCAATATATAAACTATGCTCCGGGAGATTATATGAAACAGGAGGCAAGCATATGAAACGCATACAATCTGCATGTTTGGAAATGACCATAACTTTTTTCCCAAAAGAGGACACCGGACCGGCTGCGGCGGCTCACGCGCTCAAAGAAGAACTTACCCATTATAAGGCTCTGCTGGAGCGCAACCACACAAAATACAAAATCCTTGAAGAAAAAGAAATGCCGGATCATTCGGTTACTCTTAAGCTTAAAAAACAATATAACAATTACAGCTGTAAAGGCTATATTGAATAATACACAGCGGCATATTTTCTTAAAATTTGCGCTTACACTCAAAAAAATTTTTATGGTAAAATAAAACTGCAGCGTGCAGTTTGGTAAACGTAAGTCCTGTTGCCAACATGTGCGCTGCTTTTTTATTGCAACACCGGAAAGGTAAAGCCATGAATAAATATATACGAATTACAGGAGCGCGGGAGAACAATCTGAAAAACATAAACCTTCAGATTCCACGCAATAAGCTTACGGTATTCACGGGTGTGAGCGGCTCCGGAAAATCCAGTCTCGCTTTCGATACGCTTTTTGCGGAGGGACAAATGCGCTATGTTGAATCTCTTTCTTCCTATGCGCGTATGTTCCTTGGACAGCACAACAAACCGAACGTGGATTCCATAGAAGGGCTTTCCCCGGCTATCTCCATACAGCAAAAATCAACATCCAACAACCCCCGGTCAACAGTGGGAACTATAACGGAAATATATGATTACCTCCGCTTGCTTTGGGCTCGAATCGGCACGCCGCACTGCCCCTCATGCGGAAAGGCTATCAAAAAACAATCGGTAGATGAAATTGCGAATCAGATTTTAGCGCTTGCCTTTGGAACAAAAATCATGGTGATGGCTCCCATTGTCTGCAACAGTAAAGGCGAACATAAAAAAGTCTTTGAAAAAATGCGCAGAAACGGATTTGCACGGATGCGCGTGGACGGCGTCTTTTACACTTTAGAAACCCCGATATCTTTAAATAAAGACACAACCCATAATATCGATATTGTTGTAGACAGGCTGACCGTCCAAGAAGGTTTGTCACAACGGCTCACCGATTCCATAGAAACAACGCTCCAACTCTCCGGAGACCTGGTGTATGTAAACTGCCCCGACCAAAATACAGAGCTTGTTTTTTCCCAAAGCCTTACCTGTCCGCATTGCCACGTCTCTTTGGGGGAGCTTTCCCCCCGCATGTTTTCCTTCAACAGTCCGTATGGCGCATGTAAAACCTGCCTTGGCCTCGGATCATTCTTAGTAGCCGATACCGAAAAAATCATACCAAATAAATCGTTTCCCGTCAAAACAGCCTTTGCCGTTCCCGGATGGTCAAATACCGATCCAAGCTCTTACTGCAACGCCTTCTACCGCGCAATAGGCAAACAATACGGCTTTGACCCGGATACACCTGTCTCCAAATTGAGCAAAGAGGCACTGGACGCGCTTCTGTACGGAACAAAAGGAAAAAAATTGTACGTGGAATACAACAACAGGTATGGTGCCATGAAAGGATATCAAGCATTCAGCGGTGTTACGAACATTCTTGAAAGACGTTTCCGGGAAGCAGAAACGGATACTGCAAAACAGAACCTTGCGCCGTTTCTTTCTGATTCAACTTGTCCCGACTGCCATGGCGACCGACTGATTCCCGAACTGCTGGCCGTAACCATTGGCGGTCTCAACATTGCCGATTTTTGCAAACTGCCCGTGGCCGAAGCCAGCCATTTTATTAACACGCTTCAGCTAGATGGCCCGCAATCGTCCATTGCCGCGCCCATCATACGAGAAGCAGGTGCCCGGCTTGCTTTTCTAAGCACCGTAGGGCTCGGCTACCTGACGCTCTCGCGTCCGGCAGGCACACTATCCGGTGGCGAAGCGCAGCGTATTCGTCTTGCAACACAAATTGGCTCCGGACTGACCGGCATTCTGTATATCCTTGACGAACCCTCCATCGGACTTCATCAGCGGGATAGTGCCAGACTGATGTCCGCACTTAAGGATCTCAGAGATTTGGGAAATACGCTGATCGTGATTGAGCACGATGAGGAAACCATCCGGCAGGCAGACTGGATCGTCGATATAGGGCCGGGCGCGGGAATCCAGGGAGGAAATATTGTCGCGACGGGCGAAGCGTCCGACATTGCAGCGTCCGAAGTCTCGATAACCGGTCAGTACTTATCTCATAAAAGGCATATTCCCATTCCAGAAAACCGGCGCAGCGGGAATGGACACTTTCTGGTAATCAAAGGGGCTTCTCAAAACAATCTGAAAAACATTAATGTATCCATACCACTCGGCACCCTGACATGCGTCACCGGCGTATCGGGTTCAGGCAAGTCCAGTCTTATTAACGAAACCCTATACAAGGCCCTTGCCTCCAAACTTAATCATGCCAAATTACACCCCGGAAAATGCGAAAGGATAGAGGGCTGGAGGCATCTGGATAAAGTGATCAATATAGACCAAAGCCCGATTGGGCGGACACCGCGTTCCAACCCGGCCACGTACACGGGTCTCTTCAATGATATCCGAACACTGTTTTCTCAAACGAAGGATGCCAAAATCCGAGGCTATGGTGCAGGACGCTTCTCCTTCAACATAAAAGGCGGCCGATGCGAAGCCTGCCAGGGCGACGGCCTTGTCAAAATCAACATGCATTTTCTTCCCGACCTGTTTGTCCCCTGTGACGTATGCGGGGGTAAGCGCTACAACCGGGAAACCCTGGAAGTTTTTTATAAAGGCAAGAATATTGCCGATGTTCTTGACATGACAGCCGATGAAGCGAGGGCTTTTTTTGACAATATACCCAGATTAAAAAGAAAAATCGGCACGCTGTGCCGGGTAGGGCTTGGCTATATCAAGCTGGGCCAATCATCTACCACTTTGTCCGGCGGCGAAGCCCAGCGTGCGAAGCTGGCAACAGAGCTTCTTAAACCGGCGACCGGATCAACAATATATATTTTTGACGAACCAACCACCGGACTGCACATGGCCGACATTCACATCCTTATCGATATTATTCATTTGCTGGTCGAAAGCGGAAATACGGCAATCGTCATAGAGCACAATCTGGATCTAATAAAAAACGCGGACTATATAATTGACCTTGGCCCCGAAGGGGGTACAGACGGCGGAAATGTTCTATGTTGCGGAACTCCCGAGCAAATTATCAAAAACAAAGACAGTTACACGGCCCAATATTTAAAATACCACTTATATCAATAAAAAAGGAAAGCCATCCTCTGCTGTTTTCACCCTCTAATCAATCGCTCTTCCTTTTGCGTGTCTCCCGGATGGCAGCTTTAAAAAAACACCCGGCCATGCGGCATAAAAAACCCCGGCCAAACCGCCGGGGTTTTTGTATGAACCGGATTTTCTACCCGCTTTCAGCAGGCATTTGCATATTCGCTCATAGATCTGAATATGATCCAAACGGAGGTCGCGCCCGCATCCTGAAAGCCCACCGCCCTTTCCATAAGCGATTTTGCCCTGCCGAATTTCGCAACCATATCTTTCGTTTTTTCCACGCCCGAAAAAGCGGCTTCCTCAGCGGCTTTGAGCATACCGTCAAACCCTTTTCCCGTGTTTGCTTCCAGGGCGGCCACCGCCGGTTCCAGGGCATCCACCATGGTTTTATCGCCGACCGCGGCTTTCCCCCGCAATTTGATCGCGGTAAGCGAAGCGCGGAAATATTTTGCAAATTCTTCCGGGCCGAATTCTTCTTTTTCTTCCAGGGCTTTCGCCCCTTCGGAAAACATGCTCCCAAAAATAACGCCGGAAGCGCCGCCCATAGACATCAGCATGCTCCTGCCCGTCAGCGCAAAAACACGGTTCACAGAATCAAAACTTTCACCCGGCAGTTTTTCTTTAACCTTTTTAAAACCCGTCTCCATTCCGATGCCGTGGTCCCCGTCACCGATCGCGCTGTCCACTTCGGTCAGATACTGTTTGTTTTCTATAATTTTGTCCGCAACATACAAAATCATTCCTTTTGCATTTTGAACCGTCAGTATTTCCATTTTATTTTTCCTCCTTCGCATAATAAGGGGTATGGCAGGGTTGGTCGTACAATTTTTTGAGTTCCTCGTCCAGTTGCATAACCGTAACGGAAAAGCCCCCCATCTCCTGGCAGGTGCAGTAGCTGTTGATATCCGCATCATAAATAAGCACGCCCAGTTCATGAAGCCTTTTTTCGACCCTCCGGTAAACAATGGACATTTCAAGAATGCTGGTCGACCCAAGGCCGTTTACAAGTACGCAGACTTCGCTGCCGCTATGAAGCGGCATATCGTCCATTATTTTATTGAAGATAACGTCCGCCAGATCATCGGCAGGCTGCATTTTTGTCCGCATCACGCCCGGTTCCCCATGGATGCCCATCCCGAATTCAATTTCATCGCTCCCCAGTTCAAACGTAGGTTTTTCAAGCCCCGGTATGGTCGCGGGAGAAGTCGAGACGCCCAGCGACCTGGTATGATCCCGCGCTTTTTCAGCCACCGCCGCCGCTTCCGCCAGCGAATATCCAAGGTCGCAGGCAGCGCCGGCAATCTTAAAAACATAAACGTCCCCCGCAACGCCTCTGCGGTCTGCCGTCCGCTCCGGCGGCGCGGAAGCACAATCGTCCCAAACCCGTACATGCGCGGTTTTGATCCCTTCCTCCCCAAGCAATTCTTCGGCCATATCAAAATTCATATTGTCCCCCGCATAATTCCCATAACAAAACAGGACGCCCGCTCCCTCGTGCACGGCTTTTGCGGTTTCATAAATTGTTCCCGGATCGGGCGAGGCAAAAACATTTCCGCAGGCCGCGGCATCGGCCAGGCCGCGGCCCACAAAGCCGCAAAACATTGGTTCGTGCCCGCTTCCCCCGCCGGCAACCAGCGCCACTTTGTTTTTTCGCCTGTTTTTAAAAACGACCCCGTTTATGCCGGGCAACTTTTCATAATACCTGGAATGCGCGCCCGCAAAACCTTCCAGCATCTGCTCTACCACATCATTTGCGTCGTTCATGATTTTTTTCATTTAAAAACTCTCCTTTATCGGCAATGCCGTATTTTTCTTTAAAATGGCAACACAAAACCCCAGGGCTTTAAAAAAACTCCATATCAAAGGCTTAAATAGTTTTTTTATTGGATCTTTTATCCGGCCCGGCGCCCGCCGCGCTTATTCCTTACACAGCAAAAAAAGTTTCTGGTGCGTAAGCTCAGCCTGGTTCAGTTCCGCCACCAGGCTTCCTTTCCGGATGACCAGCACCCGGTCGCACATACCGGCAAGTTCTGAAAAATCAGACGAAACCAGTATGATGGCGGCTCCCTTGCGGATCAGTTCATTAATAATATTATATATTTCAACCTTTCCGGCTATATCTACGCCTTTGGTCGGTTCATCAAAGACAAAGATACTGCAGTTGGAAAATACGTTTCTGCCCACCAGCGTTTTTTGCTTGTTCCCGCCGCTTAAATACCGCACATGCTGATGGATATCCTTTGTTTTGATCCCCAGCCTTCCGACGACATCTTGGCTTTTTTCATCTTCCTTTGCCAGTGAGATCCATTTGCCCCTATAAACCTTATCAAGGCGTTTGATCGTAATATTGTGCGAAACGGAGAAATCCATAAACAAACCCTGCGCATCCCTGTTTTCGGGCATAAACCCTATGTGGCTGTTATACTGCAGGCCTATTTTTTTCTTGCTCCGGCCGGGATTCTGCGGCAGTACCTCCACCTCGCCGAAATCCACCTTATCAAGGCCGACAATCGCCTTTAACAGGCTGGAACGCCCCGAGCCCACCAGCCCGGCAATTCCCAGTATCTCCCCACGGCGCAGCGAAAAGCTGATGTCGTTTAAAAATTTGTTCCGTATATGTTTTACCTTCAGCACAACCTCCCGCCTGGGAACCGAAAGTTTTGGATAATGTTTTTTGATGTCATCCCCCAGCATATTTTTTACAATAATATCCTGCTGCATCTCCTCCGCAGAAAGGACGGCCGTGATCTTCCCGTCTTTCATGATGGTAACCACATCGGCAATCTTCATTGCTTCTTCGATCCTGTGGGTGATATAAATGATGAGTGCGCCTTTCTCCTTAAGCTCGCGGATAATGTCGTAAACAATCTGTACTTCAGCCAAAGTCAGCGAATCCGTCAGTTCGTCCAGCACCACCACTTTATACTCAAGCAGCAGGACACGCGCAAACTGAATCAGATATTTTTCCGCCAGGGAAAGATTTTTGGTTTTTCTTTTGGGATCGGCCTCTATCCCCAGCCTTTTCAGCAAGGTTTTTGTAGCCTCTTCCATGCTGTGCCAGTCCAGTATGCCGTTCTTTTTGATTTCGCTGCCTAAAAACAGATTTTCCGTAATATTAAGTTCCCCAAACACAACGATATCCTGCGGACAGCTGACGATACCCAGCCGCTTGGCAGCATACGGAGAAGGGATATCCACTTCTTTGCCTTCCAAATATATTTTTCCGCTCGTCGCCTGCACTTCTCCGGTAATGATCTTCGTCAGGGTGGATTTTCCCGCGCCGTTGCTTCCAATGAGCGCACAAACCTGTCCGGAAAACAATTCCAACTGAATTCCAGAAAGAATTTCTATCTCATTGTAGGACTTCGACACATCAGAAAGTCTGAGTACTGCTTGCGGCATTACTCTTCCTCACCCCTTATTAAAGACGTTTTTATCCGGTATGAAGTAAATATTTTGACACCATTTTTGAAAAAATAGGATTTATATTCTTCAGATATGTTCTCATTGGTAATGACTGTATCCGCAAAAGTAAGCGGTCCGACACTCATCAGGGACGTCTGGTCAAATTTTGTATAGTCGGCCACGATGATGATCTCTTTGGAAATTTTTTTGATCCAGTTGTACATATTGTACTCCTGCATATTTGAAACGGTATACCCGCTCTCAAAATCGATTCCGCCCACGCCGATAAATGCTTTTGCAATAAATATATTTTTTAAAGACTTTAAAAACATATCGCCTGTCAGCGACATCTGGCTGTGCATAAGGTTGCCGCCGGTTACGACCACGTTTGAATTCCTGTTTTGAGAAAGCACCCCCGCCACATACAGATTATTGGTCACAACATTCACGTTTTCTTTGCCAAGCAAGGCCCGCGCCACATAATAACAGGTTGTGCCCTGTCCAATGAATATCCATTCATTATCCCGTATCAGTTCCGCGGCGATCTGCCCGATATATTCTTTATTGCGGTCATATTCAAGGCCGCTCCCCGTCACGTTGTCCTGTACGGACTTTTGTTTGGAATAGTCTTCGTTCAGCACGGCGCCGCCGTACGTTCTGTAAATAAACTTTTCCTTTTCCAGCAACTCCAAATCGCTTCTGATGGTCACATCAGAAACATTTAAAAGCGCGCTCAAAGTACTAACGTCCACCTGACCTCTGTCCAGAATCACTTCCTTAATTTTTGCCAAACGCGCAGCTTTGAACATTTTCTATTCTCCATTTACAAATATGATTGGGACCTCACACAGTTTACTAATATACATATTTTATACATTATACCATATTTCCTATTAAAAATGTTTCTTCTGTTTTCTCTTCATAAAACTTCCGAAGAAAAACACAGGCTGTTTTTGCATGTATTTTCCTTCGTTTGATAAAAACCCCAAAGGCGGCAAATCTACGCTTATGATTATGTATTTTCTTTTCCGTAAGTATATAAAAAGCGGTGTCTTTCCGACGCTATATACTTTTCCGGAATTTCCCGGATGCTCATTTGCCCGAGCAGCAACAGGTATATCGCGCAGGCCTTCTCCATGATACGTGCCGAAAGGACTGCTTCGTCCAGGTCCTTCCCGCAGGAAACCGGACCGTGGTTACGCAGTATTACGCCGTTTTTATCTCCAATTGCCTCCGCGGCCGTCCGCCCCAAAAGAAGATGCTGCTCGGCGGGCACATATTCGTTTGCAAGCGGAATGGATCCGCCCAGAAGCTGGGACATTTCTTCCACGATGCAGGGCACCTCCCGTATCTTGGAGGCGGAAAGCGCCATGGCTTTGGGCGTATGCGCATGAATGACCGCGCCCACATCTTCACGGATCAGATAAATCTGCCTGTGCACTTCTTTTTCGGAGGTGGCGTTCCGCCCGCCCTCTACCTTATTGCCGTCCATATCGATCACAACAATATCTTCCGGAAGCATGGCGTCATAGTCTACCCGGCTCGGCGTCAGCAGGATATGCTCTCCTGCACGGAGGCTTACGTTTCCCCACGTACCGATAAAATATTCCATATTTTGCATCAGGCGGCAGGCCCGTATAATGGCCGTCCTCTCTTTTTCATATGTCATCTTAATAGTACCACTCTACAAATTTAAAAATGCAGCCCGCATTTTCCACGTTTCGCCGATCAGTTCATACGTACGTTTATACAGCTCATAAAACCGCATATACGTTTCATGGTTTTTCATATCCGGTTTGAACACCCTGTCTGTTTCTACGGTTTTCAAGGCCGCTTCACTGTAGCTTTGATAGTACCCCTGCACCACGGCGTTATTGATAAACACGCCTTTTGCGCCGAGTTCTTCTCCTTTTACCGTCACAATTTTTGTGCCGAGAGCATCCGCAAACATCTGGCACCACACCGCGCTCTTTGCGCCGCCGCCGCATAACGTTACCTGCTTGATCGGAAGGGGCATATGGCGGTAGCAGTCCAGCATTGCAAAGGCCACGCCTTCATAGGTGGCCCGCACAATATCCGCCAGGGTATGCTTTACGCTGATCCCGGTATAGCTGGCCCGCGCGCGCGAATCCGTAAAAGGCGCCCGCTCCCCGCCCGCAAGCAGATACGGATGGTACATCACGCCGTTCGACCCAATGGGTATCCGGGCGATCGTCTTTTCCATAAAAGCGTAAATGTCTTCACCGGCCGCCTCCGCATCCAGCCTGAGCTGTTTCCCGAAGGTATCAAGCATCCATTCAATGTTGGGCGTTCCCGCGAGCGAAGCCATCAGGCGAAGCCATCTGCCCTCCATCACATGCGTTACCGTCATCCCGGCCTTCACGTTGTCGGCAAGCGGACGGTCTATGACCATTTCATGCAAGGCGGCCGTGCCGATAATGGAGCAGCAATGCCCCGGCTCAATCACCCCGCTTCCAAGCGCGCAGGCCGCTACATCCATAGGACCCGATGTAACCGGCAGGGCTTGGGGAAGCCCCAGTTCATCCGCCGCTTCTTTGGAAACGGAAAATACATTTTCCAAAGCCGTCTTGATGGGCGGATATTTGTTTTTGTATTGCTCCATTCTGCAAATACCGAACGCTTCGTCAAGATACTGCCTGGTATTCGGATCAATCAATATCAGCGACTGGTCTGTTGCATCTGTTGTCATTTCACCGGTCAGCTTAAAAAACAAATAATCCTTTAAGTGTAAAAAATACCTTGTCCGCTCCAGGCTCTGCCGCTCGTGGGCTTCCATCCATTTGACGATCCCGTTTTGATTTCCCGTAAAAATACGGGTCCCCGTCAGTTCAAACAGCCTGTCGCAGGTGCCGTCCTCTACCCATTTGTCAACAATATCGGCCGCCCGGCCGTCACAAAAACAGGCGCCGTTGCGCACGGGTTCTCCGTTTTCATCCACCAGCCACAGCCCGTCTCCCTGGGCGGTAATACCCAGGCCGGCAATGCTCTCCTTTTGATACTTTGCGGTCAGGTAGCGTATAGCCTTTTGGGCTTTGTCCCATATCTCGTGCATATCCTCTTCATATTGGTTTTCTTCCGGAAAGATACCTTTAAGGGGATATGCTTTTTTATCAATTTCATTTCCGGCCAGATCAAACAGGACCGCTTTTATGCTGGTTGTTCCCGAATCAATGCCAATAAAATACTTTTCCATCTTCATCCTCAAAACTGTCTTTTGTATGCAAAACATTCCTGCCAAAAATCTTTTTATTGCCGCACCGTTCAGGCTTCAAAATTCTGTTTGACAAACGCAAGCGATTCCATCAGCATACTGTCCAACGCTGCGTCGCTCACATTTTCGGGCAGCATGGGCCGCCATACGCTGCCGCCTTCCTCCGCCACCGTGCCGCCGGTATGCACCAGCGGTTCAAACGACACGCACTTGTCATATCCGATTTCCCGCAGCGCACTGCCGATCTTGTCCCAGGGCAGAAAGCCGCCCGCACGCGGCAAATTGCGGTTATTGGACCCCACATGGTAATGCCCGAGTTTATCTCCTGCGGTTATGATTGCGGCGGCCAGGTCGTCTTCTTCCAGCATTCCGTGAAAGGTATCTAAAAGCAGGTTGATCTGCGGGCTTCCCGCCGCATCCGCCAGCGCCCGTCCCTCTTTTGCCGTATTCAGCAAATAGGTTTCAAAACGGTTCACCACTTCCATGTTCCAGCTTACGCCATAGTCTGCCGCAAACAGGCCTACCTCCCGAAGCGCTTTTGCGGCGCTTTTGAGGCGTTCCTCTTTATTCAGCGGTTTGTCAAAATTGCACCACGCGCAGTAATTGATCCCGGAAAGGTTTTTGGCGCCGATCCGGCTGATTGCCCGGATAAGTCCTTTTGCCTTTTCTACAGCAACCTTTTGCATCGCCGGATCAGGCGAAGAAAGGTCCTGCTCCCGTCCGAATCCGCCCACGCAATACATCTCAATATCGTTTGCCCGGCAGGCGGCCAAAATATTGTCAATTTCCTTTTGCCGCATGGTCAGCACCCTGCCAAAAAATATCTCAAGTGCGTCAAAGCCGCATTTCCGGGCCCTCTCTATTTTATCCGGATAATCCGTTCCTTCCCAGTCCCGGCTCCAGTAGCAATAACAGATTCCATATTTCATTATTTAAACCCTCTTATAAAGACGCCTGTTTCGACCTGCGGATCGCGTCAATAGAAATCGCAACCAGCACAACCAGGCCTGTTACAACCTGATCCCAATAAGACGATATGCCGAGCAGACTGATGCTGAAAGCGATCGTGCTCATTAAAAATCCGCCGACGATGGTTCCGCCTATGCCGCCGCTGCCGCCATTCATGGAGGTGCCGCCTAAAACCGCCGCCGTGATGGACGGCATGACCCAGTTTTCTCCGATATTGACCTGGGAGGACCCCATCCTAAGCACCATCAGCACGCCCGCTGCGGCGCAAAGAAGGCCCGCCAGGGAATAAACACCCATTTTTGTTTTGTTTACGCGGATACCCACAATTTTGGAAGCTTCTTCATTGCCGCCCACCGCGTATACATGCCTTCCAAAAGAAGTATATTTAAGCGTCAATATCAGTACAACGGCCAGGCCGATCATAATAAGCGTGGGATAGGGCAAAAACCCGAGCGACCCCTGCCCGATCACGGTAACCGACTCCGGAATACCCGTCAGCGGGACGCCCTTGGTCGCAACGTACACAATACCGCGGAACAGCGCGCTGGTTGCCAGCGTCACAATGAAAGGCGTCAGGCTTAATTTGCAAATAAAAAATCCGTTGATGGCGCCCATTCCTATGCCCGCGAGCAGCGCAATTGCTATGGCGACATACGGGTCCACGCCCAGCACCAAAATCAGCATGGCAAAAATCATGCTGCACAGCCCCGCAATGCTGGCCACCGAAAGATCTATACCGCCTAAAAGCAATACGAACGTCTGCGCAAATCCTACAATAATCGTAAATGATGCCGCTCTTGTAAAGGTCGAAATGTTGTATGCCGTATAAAAATTGCCTCCCGTTGCAAAATTCACCACCAGCGTCAGCAGGATTGTGACAACAAACACCATTCCGGCAGTTGATTTGAATAGTTGCCTGACACTGCCTGCAACAATTTGGCCAAAGTTTTTCTTTTTCAAACTATGATCCATGGGTAATTCTCCTTCCGTAATCCCAAAATTACTGCAGCGCTATTTTTAAGATATCTTCGCGCGCAAAATTTTCATCAGGTGTAATAATTCCTTTTACTTTTCCGTTAAACATAACCATCATCCTGTCCGCAATGATGAGCAGTTCTTCTATTTCGGATGAAATCACTATAATGGTTATGCCACTGTCCGCCATTTCCCGGATCAGCTTATAAATCTCGCCCTTCGCCCGAACGTCTATGCCCCTGGTGGGTTCGTCCAATATGAGCAATTTAACCTTTTTCTCCATCCACCTGGCCAAAATCACCTTTTGCTGGTTTCCTCCGCTCAGGCTTTTGATGGAAGCGGTATTTGAAGGCGTCTTGATCCTCAGCTTCCCTATGTATTCGTCCGAGATTTTTTTGGCGGTTTGAAAGTCAATAATTCCTTTGTTCTTTATTGTATCATAAGATGGCATCATCAGGTTTTCATAAACCGGCAAAACCGGGAACATCCCAAGTCTTCTGCGTTCTTCGGGCACCAGCCCGATCCCGTTGCTGATGGCGGCGGCAGGAGAGCCGATCTCTATTTCCTTGCCGTCCATCTTAAGGGTTCCGCTCTGTTTTCTGGTCAGCCCGTAAATGCAGCTGAAAAGTTCCGTCCTTCCCGCGCCAACCAGTCCCGCAACACCAAAGATTTCTCCCTTCCTGACCGAAAAGTTTACATCTTCAAACTCATTTTCCCTTGTAAAATGACTGACCGAGAAAAATTCTTCCTCAGAATAATGCCTCTCGGCCTTTTTGTTCTTTTCTATTTTCTTATTGGCCATATGAAAGATCATATCTTCAATGCTGAGTTCATTTGTGTTTCCGACTTTCACCATGCGCCCGTCGCGCATAATGCTCACCCGGTCGGACAGTTCTGCCACTTCATCTAAGTGATGCGTAATAATAACAATCGATTTGCCTGATTTTTTTAAATTTCGTATATTATCAAATAAATGCTTTGTTTCATTCAAAGTCAGCGACGCAGTGGGCTCGTCGAATATAATGATCTGCGATCCGACTACCAGTGTTCTCGCTATGGAAACAAGCTGCTGGTAGGCAGCGCTGATCTCACTCACTTTTTGCCTCGGGTCGATATCCACATTCAGCTGACGCAGGATCTCCCTTGCGTCTTCAGTGGTGCTCTTCCAGTCGACCACACCGTTTTTTTTCTTATGGTTTCCTAAAAAAATATTTTCCGCAATGGATACGTCACGCACCAGATTGAGTTCCTGCGGTACCATGCCGATCCCTTTTTCCAACGCCTCATACGGCGATTTATTTTCAATCTTATTGCCGTTCAATATGATTTCTCCGGCGGTCGGCTGATGGATTCCCATCAGCACATTCATCAGTGTGCTTTTTCCAGCGCCGTTCTCACCGATCAGCGCAACAATCTCGCCGGCTTTAATGCTGAAATCCACACGATCCAGCGCAAGTGTTCCAGGAAACTCTTTGATTATTCCTTTCATTTCCAAGATATATTCACTCATAAGCTTCCTCCAGACATGAACAATACTGCTTGGTTAAATTGGCTCCATTCTGCAATATTGCAGAATGGAGCCTTTTTAGGTATCAGGTATAGGTTTTTATGAATTCGGGTACAGTTTATCGATCAGGGCCTGTGCGCCATCCTGATAAACGATCGTCGTCTGTTCTTCTGTCTGTTCGGGATATGTGTCGTCTCCCGGCAGTATGCCGTCTGCAATCTTAACGGCTACCTGGATGGTGTCAAATCCCATTTTAAAGCAATCCTGTACGCCAAGAGCGGTGATCACGCCGTCTCTTAAATATTCAAGAGCGCGTTTGTCATGGTCCATGCCCACCAGAACGATCTGCCCTGTTTTGCCTGCATCTTCAACCGCCTGTGCGGCGCCGATGGGGTTGCTCATGTTGTTGCAGAAGATGCCTTTTAAGTCGGGATATTTCTGCAGGAACCCTTCGGTGTAGGTAAGCGCCTGTTCGACCTGGTCGTTATCATACTGGATTTCCACTACTTCGATATCCGGATATTTTGCCATCACATCATTAAAACCGGCAATACGGTCTTCGTGGCAGGGAGCGCCTATCGTTCCGCCCAAAGCGGCAACCTGGCCTTCATAACCGATTTTTTCAGCAAGGATTTCCGCAAGATCGGCGCCGTCCTGGTAATTGTGCGTGTTTCCCACATAGGCAATACGCTCGCATCCGTCTTCTTTTGTTGCATCCGAACTTGAGAATGTCATTATTTTATTGCCCTGGTCAATCAGGTTGTTGATGATAGGCGTGACGATTTTTATGTCGTTTACATCAACGCCTATTACGTCAAATCCTCTTCCCGCAGCCGTTTCCAGCCTGCTCACCTGATCGGTGGCATCCGGCGTTACGGGAGCCGTATATTCATAGTTGATCGTGATGCCTTTTTCGGCATACTGCTCTTTCGCTTCTTCCAGTCCCAGGCCGACAGCGTCCCACCAGGGATGTACCAGTTTGTACGTAAAATAGAAATTGTATTCCGTTTTTGCGGGCGTGTAATCATCCAATGTCAGATCATCACTAACAATTTCATCCGCGTCCACAGCGGCTTCGCTGTCAGCGGGCGCAGCAGAAGTTTCAGCCGGTGCGGCACTTTCGGAAACAGACGCAGATGCGCTTTCAGACGCAGATGCATCAGACGCCGCAGGCGTTGAGCAGCCGGTAAACAATGCAGCTACAAGCACGATTGCGACTACTACACTCAAGATGCTTTTTTTCATTTTTCATTCCTCCTTATTTTATGCGCGCGTTTAATACCGTAGCAATTAACACACGAAACTCTGATGCAAATAATGTTTTCAATTTATAAACACAGTTTTTTATTTAATTGTTTCTTCGGACTTTTATCTTTCTTTGTGAAATGAATATACCACTGTATTCTTTTTTTGTCAACACTTTTTCTTTTGTTTTTTTTCTTCTTTTTTCTTTTCGAAAGTTTTAAAAAGACCTCTCTTCTTTGTGAAGCGCATATAAAAATTCTATTTTTTCGCTTTATAAAGCGATTTTTTATAAATTTCTTTCTTTCATGTCTAAACAGGCCGTCTGCAAAAAACAAATTTATTTTCAATGTTTTTTTATGGCATTTTATGCATTATGTTTCATAATCCCGCTTTCCGCTTATCCGCCCTGTTCTTTTTGCTTTTAGGGGAAGCTTCCGGCAATGCTTTTTACACATAAAAAAACCACACTATCCATGAAACAAAAAAATCAGAAATAGCCTGGTTTTTTGACATATATTCTTTTTTGCGGCTGCGCTTTCCTATTTTGCAGCGTTACAGGCAATATGCACAGCGTCCCAAACGCCCGAATAAGGCGGCGAATAAATCAGATCCGCTCCGCCAAGCTGTTTGGTGGTCATCCCCGCCTGTATTGCAACCGCAAAAATGTCCGTTCTGAGCGCCGCGCCGTCTTTGCCGCACAGCTGCGCCCCCAATATTTTTTTAGAAGGCCTTTCATAGATCACTTTAACCATAAGCGGCTCATGGCCCGGATAATACGCGGGATGGTTGCGCGCTTCCACAAACACCGTTCCGTAATTATACCCCATATCACGCGCTTCCTTTTCGCCGAGTCCCGTGCGCCCAAGCTGCAGGTCAAACACCTTGATGGCCGCCGAGCAAAGCGTACCTTCAAATTCCTCGCCGGCGCCGCACATATTTCCTCCCGTAATCCGGCCGCACTTATTGGCGACGGTTCCAAGCGGAAAATAAACATTCTCCTTTTTTATGCGGTCGTATACCAGGGCGCAGTCGCCCGCCGCATAAATATCGGCGATTGACGTTCTCATCTGCCTGTCCACTATAATGGCGCCGTTGCTTTCCATAGCTATACCGGTATCCTGCAAAAATGCGGTGGCCGGTTTTATGCCCGCCGCTACAATAACGATGTCCGCAATATATTCTTCTTTGTCCGTAAGCACGGCGTTGGCGCTGCCGCCCCCTTTAATGCGCAGAACTTTTTCCTGCGTTTTTATTTTTATCCCTTTGCTTTCCATTTCAAAAAGCGCGAGTTTGGTGATTTCTCCATCAAAAGCGGGCAGTATGTCGCTCGCCGCTTCTATGCATACAACGCGCTTTTTTTGGGCGTGCATGGCTTCCGCCATTTCAATACCCACGCTGCCGCCCCCAATGATCACAACATCATTGATGCCATATCCCGCGATCTCTTTTTTCAGCCGCAGCGCGTCTTCCATCGTCTTTAAAGTATAGACGCCTTTTTTATCAATGCCTTCGATCGGCGGCCGTATTGCCTCGGCCCCGGTGGCGATCATCAGTTTATCGTATGTATCTTTAAGAACATTTCCGGTTTTCAAGTCCCGCACAGAAACCACCTTGTTCAAAACGTCCACGCCGACCGCCTCAAAGCCCAAAAAGGTTTCGATTTTCTGCGCTTCGAACTGTGCCCTTGAACGGGCGATTAATTTTGCGTGGTCATCGTTATACCCCGCAATATAGTAGCAGAGCCCGCAAGCGCTGTACGAAAGGAATTCTCCCTTTTCATATACATGGACGACAGCATCTTTTTGCACCCTTTTTATTTTGGATGCCGCGGACATGCCCGCCGCCACTCCTCCGATTATAATATGCTTCATTTAAGCAAATTACCTCTTCAACGAATTTTATTTAAAATTTCGCGGACAACTTTGTCCACCAGTTCGTCAACATTTTCTTCGTCCGGCCGGTCTTCGGCAGCCGAACCTCCATACACGGTTTTTGCTTTGTCACCGCCGCACATGCAACCCTCAATGGTTCCAAACTGCGGCAGGACATCCTTGTCGTTTGTCGGCTGAAGCGCGCAGGCCGGAATGCCGCCGCCCTTAATGCCCAATTTAGCTCTTGTTTCCAAAAGCGGCGCGACCTGGTCACAGCTCAGGACATTGGATTTCCCGATAATATTACCCGTATACATCATAATAGTAGCAAAATATTCAACCGATTCCAACCTGTAAAAAGCCTGCATCAGGCTGTTGCCCCATGAAAGCGCGCCATGATTGGCCAGCAGGACCGAATTGTAGTCTTTGCAGAAAGGCGCTATGGAATCCGGTACTTCGTCGGTGCCGGGCGTCGCGTATTTGGCCACCGGCACACTGCCCAGCGCCATGATCGCCTCGGTCAATATAGGCCGGTCCAGCCCGATCCCCGCAATGGCAAACGACGTTGCAACAGGCGGATGCGCATGTGTCACCGCCATGATCTCCGGGTTTTCCAAGTAAGCTCTGAGATGCATTTTTGCTTCGGAGGACGGCTTGTACGGTCCGCCCGAAAGCACTTTTCCATCCAGAGTCATTTTTACCATCATATCCCCATCCATAAATCCTTTTGATACCCCTGTAGGCGTTGTCAGAATGGTGTCAGGGGAAATCTTGCAGCTGATGTTGCCGTCATTCGCCGCAACAAAGCCTTTCATATACATTCTTTTTCCAATTTCTATTATTTGCTCTTTTGCTTCGTATATAGATGGATATAGAGACATTGTATGTACCTCATTTTCTATAATAGTCTTGTATAAGAATATAGTATATTTTTTTTAAATCAGTGTCAACACAAATATTGTTTTATACTGTATTTGTGTTGTTTTTTGTTTGTTTTACCCAAAATAGTTTATGCTTTTCCCCTTAAAGTATTTACAAACCTGTATTTTTTCTATAAAATGTCTTATATAGGAAACCCATTTTTTTCAAGAGGATTATTTTATGCTGGCACTTACCCGTAAAAACAAAATAAGAGAACTGGTTTTAGAGCAGAAAAACGTTACCGTTTCCGAGCTCGCTTCTCTTTTCTCCGTTACCGAGGAAACCATTCGCAGGGATCTTAAATCGCTCGAGGAATCCGGCCTTTTAATACGGACATACGGCGGGGCATACATACAGGACGGGGTTGTAAACGACCTGCGCGATTCGCTGCGGGAAACTATTTTGGTGCCGAACAAACAAAAGATCGCAAAAAAATGCGCAGAATTCATCAATAACGGAGACACCATCGCGCTGGACGCCAGCACGACCGCTTTTCATATTTGCAGTGAAATCAAAAACAAACGGATCACGGTACTGACAGATTCCCTTAAGGTTTCCAGTTACCTGTCAAATTACGACAACATCCACCTTATATCAACCGGCGGGACATTTTTAAATAAATACTCCAGTTTTACCGGCAAAAGCGCCCAAAAGACTATTATGGAATATTTTGTGGACAAAGCCTTTGTATCCTGCCGTTCCGTTGACATGCAGCACGGCATCACCGACGCAAACGAAGAGATCGCGGCTATTCGCACACTGCTGATTGAGCGTGCCAAAAAAGCATTTTTGATCGCAGACCATTCAAAGTTCGACAACGTGTCGTTCGTATCCATCTGCGGTTTTGATAAAATCGACGTAGTAGTGGCGGACGAACCGCTGAATGCAGAATGGCATGAGTTTTTAAAGCAAAGAAACATCAGCCTCTTTGAATGCGCGCAGGATGATCCGGCGGACAAAGCATAGCATCCACACATTCACCTTCTGCATATCCGCGCATCCTGCCTGGCCCCAAAAGAAACACGCCGCTTTTTATTTGCGGCTTTTTTTATTGCGCACCCTTTTGCGAACGGGAGAGCCGCGTTTTTGTAAAAACGCGGCCGTCCCGGCCTAAATACCTATTTCTTTTTTGCCATGGCAGGAAGGATCATTTCAACATCGTCGTGCGGGCTGGGTATTACATGCACGCCATAAAGCTCGCCCACGCGTTTTGCAGCAGCTGCGCCCGCGTCCACGGCAGCTTTCACCGCGCCGACATCGCCCCGTACCATAACGGTCACCAGGCCGGAACCGATTTGCTGTTTTCCGATCAAAGAAACATTCGCAGCCTTAACCATTGCATCCGCCGCCTCTATCGACCCGATCAGTCCTTTTGTTTCTACCATGCCCAAAGCTTGTTTTTCCATTTTCATTCTCCTTTGTTTTTTACCGTATTGTTTCCGCTTTCTTAAAGCACCCTGTTATAATCGTCAATAAAACCGACAATCGCAGCATCGCACGCCGGCTTGCAGTCGAACATCAGGACCGCTTCTTTTCTTCCAATCATATATACAAGGTCTCCAACGCCCGCCTGCCTGGTTGCATCTCCGGCGATGATCCGGCCTTTTAGAACTCCATTTTCAATCAGACGGACAACCAACAGTTTTATACCCGTCAGTCTTTCGTCTTTCACCGTTGCAACTACGTTTCCCTCAACTCTTCCAATATACATGCTTCTCTCCGCCTTAAACCCAAAATTTATCTGCTGCCTCCGGGTATTGATGAGCGGCCTACCGGCAGGTGTCTGCGTACGAAACGCCCCCTGCCCCTTTTTTGCACCTTTGAGCGTTGATCCGTTTTAAAACGGATACCGCTTTGTTTTGCCCCGGTCGGCATTTGGTTTTTCAGCATCCTTTATTTCAAATTGGTTGTTTTTCCATCAAAAGTATAACAGTCAATGACGCCGGCGATCGTATCATCGGCGATCAGTTTTTTATCGCCGATCACCATAGCCGCGGCACCGCCGTCATTATTCAAAAGAATAATATCGCCGATGCCCGCATCCGCTCCGTCCAAAGCGATCCTGGCGGCCCCCTGCGGGTTGCCGCTCAGGTCCAGGGGCTGAACGATCATCAGCTTATACCCTTTCAGGTGCTCTTTTTTAATTGTGGAAACAACGTTCCCCACAACCTGCGCAATCTTCAATCAGATTCCCTCCACATACTTTAACGGACGGGGAGTATTCCTTCAACATCAGAATGCGGCCGCGGGATCACATGTACGCCGTACAGGTCGCCGACTCTTTTGGCCGCCGCAGCGCCCGCGTCCACAGCGGCTTTCACCGCGCCGACATCGCCCCGCACCATAACCGTGACCAAACCGGAGCCGATCTGCTCTTTTCCGACCAGCGTCACGTTGGCGGCTTTCACCATTGCATCGGCCGCTTCAATCGCGCCGATCAGCCCTTTTGTTTCTACCATTCCCAATGCCTGTTTATCCATTTTTTTGATTCACTCCTTGTATTTGATAAATTATATTCTGTTATTTATATCAGGCTGCAAAGTCTTTTACAGCAGGCTTTTTATAAGGTCGGGATGCGGTGAAGGGATCACCACGCTTTTTGACATCATTCCCCCGGCCTCTTCAAGGCTCTCCGCGGCCCGAACGGCAGCTTCTACCGCCGCTACGTCGCCGGTCAGCAAAACAAAAGACTTGCCTCCCATCCCGCGCCCCAGCCGGACTTCGATCAGCTGCACCTCCGCAGCTTTTACGCATGCATCCGCCGCAATGACCGCCACCGCCAGAGAATAGGTCTCCAGTATCCCAAGCGCGCTTACCCGGCCTATCTGGCTGCAGGCATTGATGGCCTCTATCACGTTTTGGTGTATATTTGGAATCACGATGCTGTCTATCAGCGTATCTCCGGCCGCGCTTGCGCCCGCCCGGACCGACTCTTGCACGGCGGCAACTTCGCCCGAAACAACGCAGATGAACTTGCCTGCGCAAACCGTCTGCGCGGATACCAGCTCCACCGAAGCCGTTTTAAGCAGCGCATCGCTGGCCTCTATTCCAACAGGTATGCTTAAAACTTCAATCATTCCCAAAGCATTCAAACCTGATCTCCCCCTTGTGCTTCTATCTCAATAAAATCTTTTGTCACCTGCACAACGCTCCCGGATATGCTCGCATGGATATTTGCCCCAAGAGCGTCTTCCCCGACCGCCGCGATGAGTTGTCCTTTTGCAACCGTATCCCCGGGTTTCATAAGGCTTACGCCCGGTGTGCCGATATGCATTTTAAGCGGTATCCGCACCTTTTTAACCTGGGGAAAGCTTTCCAGCAAAGGCGCGGGAACGTCATATGCGCCTACGCCCAGGCGGCCGATGAGCCTGGAGACGGGTACCTTCTTGTTTTCCAGTCCTCCGTCCGGCCGGCCGTAAACTTCTTTCTTGGCGCGCACCCCCTGCTGTGCCAGCGTTTTTTTCATACCGGACATCATAACGGAAGGTTTCAAGCCGAAATTGCACGCATAATAAGTGCACAGCCCGCATTCGGAACAGGAGAAAATCCCGTTAAAGTCGCCCAGCAGGGTGCCGCTTTTGTTTTCCACCGCGCGCATCACCTTATGGGGTTTAACATTCAGCCCCAAAGAATTCCTGGGACAAAGCTGCGTGCAAAAACTGCACTGGCTGCAGGCCGCCTGGATCAGTTTGATATCCAAAGAGGTGTTCGGCATTTTTTTTGCGATCAGCGGATGGCTTTTCTTAAAGACCAGTATGCCACCCATTGTTTTGGTAACGGGCGTTTCCCAGTCGTCGCTCAAAGGGCCCATGCACGGCCCGCCCAAAATCAGCGTATAGTTTTCCCTGTCCGCAGGTCCGCCCGCCGCCGCAACCAAAGCGCTTACGGGCGTGCCGACAGGAACCGTAAAAGTGGAAGGGTTTTTGACTTCCCCGCCGACCGTAAGGCATTTTTCCGTAACAGGAATCCCCTTCAAAGCGCGCGCCACATTCACCAGGGTGCTTACATTCAGCACAACGGCGCCCACATCCAGCGGCAATCCTCCTGTCGGAACAACTTTTCCCGTTACCTCATATACAATCTGCTGCTCGTCTCCTGCGGGATAATAGCTTTTCATTAAAAGCAGGGAGATATCTTTTCGCCCGCCAATTTCTTTTTGCAGGGCACGGATCGCCTCATGGTAATGCGATTTTAAACAAATTACGCCTTTTTTTGCGCCGGTCTCAGTCATCACGGCGCGCATCCCCTCCAGCAATTCGTTTGCATATAACGCCATGACCTGCTGGTCCGCCCTGAGCAGCGGTTCGCATTCCGCGCCGTTCGCAATTGCGTATTCCGCCTGGCACCGGATCTTTACATGTGTCGGGAATCCTGCGCCGCCTGCACCTACAATGCCTGCCGCGCGAACCTTTTCAATTAAATCCATTATCCTCTGTTGTCCTCACACAATTCTAAAATCGCCCTGCAGCACACAGCGTCTTGAGCGGGTGAAAGTTTTTGCGCTTGTCAGCCCTTCCCCCGTGGGCGTAGCAATGGTCAGCGTGGCGTATCCTTCTCCGCCAAACCCAAGCCCCGCATAGGAAGGCGCGTTCTTCACAAATATTGTGGTGTTCATAACGGACGCCGCTCTCGACATGTTCCTTACATTGGTTGAATGGATCAATGCCGAATGCTGGCACCCCTGCTCGGCCCTGAACGCCTCGCCGATCGCTTCGTCTATATTTGAAACACGCACCATGGCAAGTACAGGCATAAGCATTTCCGTCATAACAAACGGATGGTTTTTATCCACTTCGGCCAGCACCAGCCGTGGCTCCCCGCTGTATGCGATACCGCTGTCCGAAAGAATTTTGGTGGCGTCGGACCCTACATATTTACGGTTGATCACATATTTCCCGTTTTTTTCTATCAGGACCGTCCGGATAATTTGGCTTATCTCCTCGCCTTTTGCAAGGTAGCACCCCTGCGCCATCATTTCCGATACCAGTTCGTCAAAGATGGAATCAAATGCAAAAACCTCTTTTTCCGCAACACAAAGCACATTGTTGTCAAAGCTGGCACCGTCGGCAATTGCTTTGGCGGCTTCCTTTACGACCGCGGTATCGTCTACGATAACAGGCGGATTCCCGGGGCCCGCCGCAACAACTTTTTTGCCGGTCTTCATAGCGACGGCAACGACCGCTTCGCCGCCCGTTATGGACAGGATAGGAATATCCTTATGCTCCATAATGGTTTTTCCGCTCTCAAGCGAAGGGATCTTCACCGAGGTGATCAGTCCAAAAGGCCCGCCTGCGGAAACGATGGCTTCGTTTAAGATGCGCATGGTTTCCTGCGAAGATTTCTTTGCGCCCGGATGCGGATTGAACACCACCGCATTGCCCGCCGCGATCATGCTGATCGAATTATTGATGACCGTAGAAGTCGGGTTGGTGGAAGGCGTGATCGAACCGATCACCCCAAACGGCGCGCCTTCGATCAGCGTCATACCATAATCGCCCGTAAACGCTGCTGTCTGCAAGTCTTCTATCCCCGGGGTTTTTTCCGCCGCAAGACGGTTTTTAAGCACCTTGTGCTGCCATTTGCCATATCCGGTCTCCTCGTTTGCAAGCTTTGCAAGATGCTCCGCATTTTCAAGGGCCGCTTTCCGCATGGCGGCTATGATCCGGCCCCGTTTTTCAAGAGACATCTGCGCAAGCTGCTTCTGCGCTCTTTTTGCCGCATCAACCGCCTGATTGGCATCTTCAAACAGGATGCATGTTTTATCGTCATCCGGACCGGGCCGGCCGCCCGTCTCCGCAAGGATATTTATGACCGCTTTTTTTACCAGCTCTTTTAATTGTTCATCGTTTATGTTCATCTGCAATCAATTCTCCTTATATTTGCTTTGCCGCGTTTCTTTGAAAAAACTGTTTTTTACCGCCTGTTTTGCGGCGCGCTTTTTGGTTCCGCAGAAGGCTTCCCCAAGCCCTGCGCTTTATCAAAACACCTTTTGCCGAGTATATCTACACTGTCTATGATCGCTACGATAGAATTGTCCACAGGCTTTGCATCCGTAAGGTCGGTCTGGCGCGAAGAGCTTCCTCCCACGCACATCACAACCTCCCCTTCACCGGCGCCGATCGTATCGATCGTTGCAAAGGGTTCCCCTTTTTCTTCAAACGTATCCATATCCAGGGGGACTGCGATCAATATTTTCATTCCATGCAGCTTGTCGTTTTTTCTTGTGCTGACCAAGCTTCCAATCACCTTTGCCAATTGCATACTATTTCTCCCTTGAGCCTGTTTTATCATAGATGCGCGCGTTTTTGACGTCTATACTGTCTATAATGCCGTAGATTGTATAATCGGAAGCAAAAACCCGGGAGGTATCTGTCTGCCTGGACGAACTGCCGTACGCACAGAAGACCAGTTCCCCTTTACCAGCGCCGATATCGTCCACGCAGATAACATAATCGTCCTTCTCTTCCATGGTACGCAAATCCACCGGCTGAACGATCAGCATCTTCGCGCCGGTCAGCCTGTCCGTTTTGTTTGAGCTGACAACATTCCCTTTTACAATTCCAATCAGCATTTTAAAGTCTCCGTCAATCCAGCCTTATATCGAGTTCCCTGGCTTTTTCAGCCGCAAGCGGCGTTATAATTGCATCTTCCGCCAGAAGGATACTGCTCTCTCCCCTGTTTTGGGCGGCGATCACATCGTTTTCCGTTACCAGCGAATAAGCGCTTACCGTTTTTTCTCCCGAACAGGTGTAGCTTGACACCTCAACGCCCATCGCGGTCAGGGAATCTATAATGTCCGTAATTTTTTCAAAAAAGGTTCCCCTCTTAAATTTAGGCTTAACAAAATCCAAAAGTATGCATGCTTTTCTGCCCCACAAAAGCGAACGCAAAAAAACGTGCTCCACAAATCCGTCGTCGTTCCCTTGGGCAATTTTTTCAAGAAGGCCAAGCTTGGGGGTAACCAGTACGATTCTGCCCTTTCCGGCGGCCTTCTGCATCAGCTGGTTTTGGGCCATACCGTCGCATACCCTTACGGAAGAAAACCCCAAATGCTCAAATTCCGCCTCCCCAAACAGCGAACATTCAATATCCTCGCCGTATTTTTGGATAAGCGTACGAATAGCGCTTTTTGCCGAAGGGACATAAGAAGTAAAAATTGCAAGCGTCCCCTGAACCGTTTCGTCTTCGGGCAGTTCGCGTTCTATTTTATTTAAGACCCGATCCACTATATCATTTATGAAGGCATCCAAATTGGGAGTATTGTTTTCCATTTCAGCCCTTTCAATCAATGATTTCCATATAATCGCCGTTTTTGATCAGTGCGGCGTTCGCCTCGTCGGTATCCAGATGGACTTCCATTTCGTGGCCTTCGCCGCAGCGCACGACAACGTTTTCAAAAATAACGGCGCGGACGCCGCAGGACTTCAGCTTTACAACGTCGCCGTTCTTAAGACAAAACCCTTTCGCCTGGTCTGCGGAAAGATGTAAATGGCGGGCCGCCACCACAACGCCTTTTTTAAGCGTGACCGTTCCTTTGGGGCCGATCAATATACCGCCCGGCGTGTCTTCCAGTTCGCCGGAAATCCTGACCACCGGGCTGATACCCAGTTTGAAGGAATCCGTCACCGATATCTCCACCTGCGTTTCTTTTCTCTCCGGCCCAAGGGCGCGTATATTGCCTATGCTCCCCTTTGGCCCTTTGAGCGTAAGGCATTCTTCACACGCAAACTGGCCGGGCTGCGACAAAGGACGCAGCTGCGCAAGCGTATAGCCCGCTCCAAAAAGTGTCTCCACATCCGCACGGGAAAGGTGCACATGGCGGTTTGAAGCGGCGGCCGGCAAAAACCTCCGGCCCGTCTGCTGCGCCAGTATCCCTATGACTTCCGTTTCTATTTTTTTGCGAATAACAGTTTTGATCATAAATAACCTTTAAATACATTAAAATCATAATATATTATGGAGAATTCATATACATATTAATATGATTATGGTATAAAGTCAATATTTGTTTTGATTTTTATTTGTTTTGTGTTGTTTTATGTTGTTTTTGATGTCTCGATCCGCAGGCTTGTTCCAAAACAAAGATCCCATTTTACAAACGCGGTATCGCCCAAATTCCGTAGCAGCAAAAACCCCCGGCGGTTTTGCCGGGGGCTTTTTACGGAAGAAAATATGCAAAACGGCAGGGCGCACAGGGCCGCAGCTAAACGGGCACGCAGATTTCACACAAGCGTTTTTCAAGCATAGCGGGAACGTACCGTTCATAAACAGGGCGCGTTGCATCCGGCTCTTTTCCCGCCGCCGATAACTGCGTAAAAATTTCTCCCCATGCTTGTTGGAGCGCTTGTGCGGTATGGGCGACGGCAAAAACGGCATATCTGCCGCCGGGCAGCTTTTTTTCTTCTACAGCCGCGTCCCGGATCGCATAGTTGTCCGCAACGGCAATACAGGCGTCATAACGGCAGTTTTCAGGCGGCGTTGTTTCCGGATTGTCCAGCGAAACGCCAAAAATGGCCGCAGGCCGCGCAAGAAGTCCGCTTGCGGCGGCCCACGCTTTCAGTTTTTCCATAAGCGCATGATTACCGGCTCCGTAGGGTCCGGTCCTTTGCATGCATGCAACGCGGATTTCGGGGATCTCTTCAATACGGAAGGTCATGTTACCACTCCTTTTCATTTTCTGACTGAACGGTAACATGCTTTAAAATGGTTTGCAACAAAATTTTTAAAATGGATTTTGTATGAAGCGGCCCTTATACGTTAAGCCATTTGGATCAGCACAAAGCCGATCAGGCCGACCATGACCGTATAAACAAATGCGGGGATCACATTCCTGCGGATAAGGATACCTTCTTTGCCCGATATCCCTACCGTTGCGGTGACCGCCACCACATTATTCACGCATATCATATTGCCAATGGAACCGCCGATCACCTGAAGGGACAGTATAATGACGGCGGGCAGGCCGAGCAAATTGGCCGTTTGCAGCTGCAAAGACGAGAACAAAACGTTTGAAACGGTATTTGACCCGGAGACAAACGCCCCCAGCACCCCGATGAAGGGCGCTATAAAAGTGTACGCCTCTCCGGCCGCGCCCGCAAGCGCGGCGGCCATTTCTATCAGCATGCTGTTGTACCCTGCATGGTTTGTCCCCGAGCCCAGCATGATCTGCACCATGGCATATCCGGCGAATAACGCGATGGCCGCGCCGCTTATTTGCTTTGCGGTTGTTTTGAAAGCATAGAGCGTCTTTTTGAAACTCATTTTCTGAATAAACGGGGTGATCACGGCAACCAGTATAAAAGGGAAAATACCGGGGGAATACGCCCATTTGAGGCAATAGTTCATCCCTTCTACCCCCATGATATTGTTTGCGTTCAGCTGAATGGACGAAAGCCAGTCCTTAAGGCCAAAGGCGGGCAGGCGCGTTATGATCAGAATAGCCGCAATCAGCAAATACGGCATCCACGCGACCAGCATGGACATTCTTTTCCCGCCCGGCTCCATCCGCCTGTCTATTTTCAAAGGCTTGTATTCATCTGAAAAATCCCATACGTTTTTAGGAACCAAAAAACCCCTTTTAGCCGCAAGAACGACAACGGCAAGACCGATCAGGCCGCCGAGCAAAGACGGCATTTCCGGCCCCAGCGTTGCAGCGATCAGGACATACGGAAAAACGAAAACGGCGCCCGAAAACAGGGCGAACGGCAAAATCTCCGCAACCGAACGAAGTACGCTCTGCTTTTTATTTTTAAAAAAACAGACAAGCATGATAATAGCAATAAGCGGCACAAACAGTCCAACAATGGCATGGATGCCGGATATCCAATGAATCAGCGATTGGCTGAACGTTTCTATGGAAAAGCCGTCCGCAACAACCATATCCCGCACGTTTTCTATGGCCGTTAGCGTAGGAACGCCGGCCGCCCCAAAGGCAACCGGCGTGGAATTGAGGATCAGCGTAACCATGGCGGCGGCAAGCGGAGGAAATCCAAGGCCGACCAGCAGCGGAGCCGCAAGCGCCGCCGGGGTGCCGAAACCCGCCACGCCTTCTATAAAGGCCCCGAACATCCATCCGATGATGATGACCTGTACCCTGCGGTCCCCGGTTATATTGTCAAACCCGTCATTGATCCTTTCAAGGCCGCCCGATTCCCTTAAAATATTCAAAATCAATATGGCGCCAAAGATGATCAGCATCACCTCTATTGCCTTCAGGAAGCCGTACACCGCGGAAGATACGGTGCTTAAAAGGTCCATATTCCATACAAGAAGGGCAAGGAGGATAACAACAACCAAAGAAACGGGCATAGCCAGCTTGGCGGGCTTTGAAAATACCGCCATCAGAACGACCGCCACAATGATGGGCGTAAAAGCGAGTAATGCCAGCATATAAAAATCCTCCTTTCCCGCAAAAAAGAAGACCGCGCGCAGTGGAAAAGACGCGCCGCTTACATGTGTCTTCATTTATGGCAATCTATTTAAGTAAAATTATTTTGTTTTTATACGCCGGGCGGCGACGGTGCCGTCCACTGCCGAATGTAAAAGCAACATGCAATAATCAAATTTATTGTTATCATTATTTTGTCAGAGCGCTTTGTTTTCGTCAACCAAAGTACAGCAAACGACGCTTTTTTAACCGTAAGCAGCCGGAAAACCGCAACGAACGGAAAAACAAAAAACGCTGCACTTTTCACACAGCGTTTTCAATACAATCAACTGCCTTATGCACATTTATTAAATTTTCTTATAAAAAGACTGCTCAAGTCCAAGCTGCCGCACATAATCCAGCCATTTGTATATTTTTTCTGTGTGATACTGCTCGGATCCATCCTCTTTTTTCATTTTCTGCAAAGCAAGGCACATCAGCGCGTATTCATTTTCCAAAGATGTGTCGAACACCCCCTGGTCGTCCGTATTGATAGATACGCAAAGGGGCCTCTTGCAGGTTTCGTCCAGTAAATAGGCGTTAAACTTTAGTATGGGGTGATCTTCGTATTTACCGATGGGCCCAATCAAATAATTTGAAGAGGGATTTGTTTCAACAGATATCCCGCGGTTATATACCTGCCTGCGCATCCGGCATTGCAGCTTTCTACTGAATCCGACGCAGCGATGTACGTTCTCGTTCTTATATGATACGGATGGAAGACTTTTACTCACATTGAATTTCGATGCACAATTAAAAAATTAAGCTACGGTATTGGTTCATATTAATAAAAACCAATACCGCAGCCACATAAGATTGCAACCAATTTTTATTTTTGTTTTTGAATTGCCATCATGTTCAGCATCACAGCGGCAATAACAAGCGCGCCCCGAACGACCAGCTGCCAATAAGAACTAACCCCCATGATCGTCATACCATTCAATACAATTCCTAAAAAAAGCAACCCGAGAAGGGTGCCGGTAATTTTGCCAACGCCACCCGAGAGACTGGCTCCGCCTATTATAATTGACGAAATCGCTGTCATCTCTCCGTTCGTACCCACAGAGGGCGTGCCAGACATAATCTGTGATGAAACCATTAATCCGGAAAGAGCCGCCAGAAAACCGGTCACTCCGAAAGAAATACTCCTAACCCGGTTTACATTGACACCGCTTAAACGGGCCGCTTCAACGTTTCCCCCCACGGCGTAAACAGACCGTCCAAATTCGGTAAGATTTAAAACGACGTATAGTATTAAAAAAACAGCAATCAATATGACTGCCTGGAACGGAAAAAATCCCCCGATGAAACCCGAACCCAGATATCCGTACCACTGCGGAAAACTGGTTATCGGAAAACCTCCGGTTATAAGATAAGCGCCACCGCTCAACACGGTCAAAAGCCCAAGGGTAGTAATAAAACTTGGAACACGAAACTTATTTCTCATCAAGGCGGTAAACATGCCGATCATAAATCCAATCACAAGAACACTCGCCCCCGCTATCAGAACTGCAAATACATCTGCGAGTCCAATCCCCGTTAAAGATTTGACCAGCCATGCCGCCAGGCAGCCGGAAAAGGCTACCGCACTGCCTACCGACAAATCGATTTCACCCGATATAATGACAAGGGTCATCCCAAGGGCAATAATACCATTCATCGAACTACTTCTAAGTATGGTCATGATGTTTTCAAGCGTCAGAAAATGTTCGTTGGCAAAAGTCAAAATAATAAACAACGCAATCAAAACGCATTCCAGAACATGCTTTTTAAAAAATGCTCCCACGCCCACATCGTTTGTTTTTAATGCTATCTTTTCCATAATCATTCCTCCATGCATCTTGCATATAATTTTTCCACAACTGTCTGATTCGGATAAAGCTCCTCAAATAATCTGCCATGTTTCATAACAATGATTCTGTGACAGGTCTGAAGTAGCTCTTCAAACTCCGAAGATACGATAATGGACGATACCCCGAGTTTGCTTTGCTCCCAAACGATTTCAAAAATCTGCTGCTTTGCATTTACATCGATTCCTCTTGAGGGTTCATCTAAAAGTAAAATTTTCGGGCCTGTGTTGATCCAGTTTCCTATTAATACCTTTTGCTGGTTTCCACCCGAAAGAGAAGATACCGCAACCTCCAAGTTGGCCACTTTTATCTGTAGATCTTTCACCTGGCGACACGTAAATTCGTTTTCCATTTTTTTAGAAAGAAACCCTTTTGGACAAATTGCTTTCAGGCTGGCCAGAACAAGGTTTTCCCTGACAGAGTGAATCTGAATGAGGCCCTCCTCCTTCCTGTTCTCGGGCGTAAGCGCGAGTCCGGCTTCTTTTCCTTTGACCGGAACGCCTTTTAAAAGCTTTTTTCCTTCCACAAACACCTCGCCTGAATCATATTTCTGCGAACCGAATATGGAGCGCAATAGCTCGGTACGGCCCGAGCCGAGAAGTCCGGCAATACCTAGCACTTCTCCTTTCCTGAGAGAAAAATTAACATCTTCAAAATGCCCTTCCAACGTAAGATTCCGTACATCGAGCACCACTTCTTTTTGGCACCTAAGCTCTGCCGGGATTGTTCTTGTTTCAATATCCCCAAACATCATTTTTATAACGGATTCGCTGGTCAGATTACCGATATCTTCTGCCCCTACCAGTTTACCGTCCCGTATGACCGTCACCGTATCCGCAATATCCCAAATTTCCTGTAGCTTGTGCGTAATATATATTATAATAACGCCCTTTTCCCTAAGAGCGCGTACGACGCTGAAAAGTGTTTCCGTTTCGTGCCTCGCAAGCGCGGATGTAGGCTCATCCAGTAACAGTACATGCGGGTCAAAAGACATTGCCTTGGCGATCTCTACCAATTGCATTTGCCATACATTCAATTCCCGAACAGCTATTTTGGACGAAATATCTATTCCCAATTCATTTAAAAGCAAAGATGCATCGGCATATGCTTGGTTATAATCAATTACCAATTTATTTTTTTTGGGTAAACGTCCAAAAAATATGTTTTCAGCAATGGACAAACCGGGGACCAAGCTTAATTCCTGGTACACCGTTGAAATTCCCTGTTCAAATGCTTCTTTCGGGTTTGAGATACAAAGCCTCGTTTCGTCAATATAAAGCTCGCCCTTTGTAGGTTCTATTGCACCTGATATAATCTTGATCATTGTGCTTTTCCCGGAACCGTTTTTCCCTAAAAGCGCGTGAACTTTCCCTGCTTCGAATTTCGCAGAAAAATCATCGAGCGCAATCGTTCCAGGATATATTTTTGTCAAATTTTTCACTTCCAATACTTTTGCCATGCCTGCCTCCTGCGAATAAAACGGCCATGGAAAGTTTGCGGCCTTTCTCCGGCCGCAAACTTTTCTTTAGCCTTTGCTCATCCATAACGATAATCGCTAAATACTTTACAGATCGTCGCCCAATACTTCTTTCAGCATATCTTTATACGCGTTGATCGCTTCCGGATCTTCCCTTGTAAGCGGCACACCGGGAAGTTTGATGCCTGTTTTATAGGGTTGCCCCATCATTGCCAAGCAAAGATTCGTCATTGCTGTTTCGCCAAGAGCAATGGGATCCTGGCCGCAAAGTGCCTGGAGAATGTTATCCGAATCCAGTAACATATTCGCTAACTGTTCGCTGGTATCAATTCCGAATACCGGTATCTGCTTATCGGCATTCTTAACTGCCATTACCGTTCCGACCGTACCGCCTTCATTCGCACAAAATATGAGGTCAAGATCCGGGTTTGCGCTCATAACATCGGCAGCCGTATTAACTGCAGTATCGGAATCCCATGCGTCGACATCCTGTACGATCTCGATAAGATCCTGCGTCTGTGAAAGAAAGCCGTCCGTCCTCTGCTTGCTCATCTCCGGAAGCAATGCGGTAAACTGGATAATAGCCACTTTGGGTTTTCTGTCCGGAAAATTTTCCTCAATGTACGCGCGCGCATATTCACCCACACTCACGCCGATCCCATACTGGTCCATTTCAGCATATCCGGCCTGCCAGTCGGCATCCATATTCATATTCGCGCAATAGACGGTCATGCCATTGTTTGCTGCATTCTCAAGGGCGGCCACTGAACCCGTCAAACTGACCGGGAAAATGCATATGCCGTCCACGCCGCCGGTCGTATAGGTATTCACCAGTTCAACTTCTTTGTCGAGTTCTCCGCCGCTGTGCCCTTCAAGAACCGTGGCCCCGTATTCCTCAGCTGTTTTTTTCATAGTGATCTGAAGCATCCTCTGAAATTGATCTTCCAGAAGCACACAAGCCGCAATGGTTTTGCCATCCAGATTCTCAAGCTTCTCTCCTTCCGGAATCACCTCTACTCCTTCATTGCCGACAGTTTCTTCAGCAGACTCATCCGGAGTCACCGATTCTTCAACCGCATCAGCCGATTCGCTGGGAGCAGCCGATTCTGCGGATGCCGCCGATGATGCCTGCTGAGATGACGTTTGATCTGCCTGCGATGTACACGACATCAAAAGTGTGCACATCAAGGCAATACAAATGACAATACTGATGATTTTTTTCATTTCTTTTCTCCTTTTTAATTTTTATTGGGTGACTTTAGCATACTTGGTGATAAAACATTTCGTAAATAAACAAAATTCGTTTTTTGTTTGCTATATTTGTTTTTGCTTGTCAAAATCTATAAGTGCCCGGCATTTTTGCATCTTACAGGCAGATGGATTTATCTTTGAAAAAATCGTCTATTTTTCCTGATTTGGCTGTCCGTTCCAGGCGGAAAGACCGCCGTCGACCGGCATGTTTATCCCCGTGATGTGTTCCGACAGATCGGAAGCCAGATAGCAGATCGCGTTTGCGCACCATTGTGGTTCGCACAGCCTGCCATCCGGCATGTTTTTCCGGAATTTTTCAAGCACCTCCGTACTGCATCCGTCCAAAAACATGGGGGTCTTCACCGCGCTGGGGGATACGGCATTGACCCTGACGCCGCCCGCCGAATAATCCATTGCCATGGCGCGGGTAAGAGCGATAACCGCTCCTTTTGTCGCGCAATACAGTGACATATTATAGTCTCCGCCCATTCCGGAGACAGACGATACATTCACAACGGATCCTTTTTGCTTTCTAAGCATTTGAGGAATCAGCGCTTTGCTCATGTTGAAAATCCCCCGCACGTTTACGTCAAACTGAAAATCGTAATCCTCCGCAGGTGCGTCGTGCAGCAATCCTACCCTGAAAACGCCTGCACAGTTCGCAAGCACGTTACATCCTCCATTTTCATCCACCATTTCTGCAAATTTTGAAACGTCATCCCATTTTGATACATCCGCAGCCTTTATAAAAAGCATGTTCTCTCCGGCCAGGAGGGACAACTCTTCAAAAGCCGCTTTTAAATTTTCTTCTTTCCAGTCGGTCATAAACACTCTGTCTCCCTGCCGCAAAAACGACTCGGCCGCAGCTTTGCCAATTCCGCTTGCAGCGCCTGTGATAACTACATTTTTGATCATAACTATTTCGCTCCTGTTTTAGATTTTGGATATTTATAGCATACTTTTGCAAACGCTTTATTGTAAATTGAGTATTTTTGTTTTTTGTTTGCTATATTCGCTTCTTTATTGCTGCACACGTCTAATATCTTGCATTATACGTTCCATATGTATTATGATAATAGCAAATCAAATTCAATTGTTTTAAGGTTTATTTCATCTTAAAAATTTAGAATATAAAGGTGTAAAATGTGAAGATAAACAGATTTCGTATTAAGTTATTTTTATTAACTTCCGCTTTTCTTATCATCCCGGTCATTACATGTTGCATCATCTTGTTTTCCATAACAGAAAACACGATCAAGGCATACGCCTCGAACAGCATGGATACGACTTTAAATGAAAATATGCAGAATATTGAGTCAAAGCTGGATATTCTGGATAACGCAAGCAGATCCCTCTTATTAAATCTTGCAACAATTCCAGAAGTTACCGACAGCGAACCTCCAATCGACTCCGATGATATTTTCCGGGCCACCCAATATGATTTTACCGTATCAAGCTCGCTGATTGTAGATACGTACACCATTAACGGTTTTAATAATTTTTACCTGTACTTCCCCGAACGATCTTTGCTGATCGTTTCCAAGATGACTTTTTTTGATAACGTCAACTATAATACGATGGACTGCCTTTCCATTCCCGAAAACAGTTGGGGGGTATCCAATTCTTACAACAACCTGGTCTGTAACCCGATTTTAGGCAAACACATGACTTCGCGTAACATTTCAAAGAATTATAGATTAACCAACAAAAAAAATTCCAAAGAGGATATTATCCTAACGACCAACTTAGAAGAGGATTATATAAGCGATCAGTTGAGCTTTGGATTTCAGTTCAAGCCTACCAATGCAATCATTATAGATGCACACGGAAATGTGATTTCATCCCTCGACAATACCGAGATCGGAAATTCCGTTCCCGCCTACCACCAAATTCTCTCTGCAATCAGCAAAAGCAATGATGCCGCTTACCATGAAATAACCATAAATAACGTAAAATATATCCTGAACTGGGAATACTCCCCCGACAAAGACTGGTATTATATTACTACAATCAATGTGGCACAAGTCACGGACAGCATTTCTTCCATTTTTGATGTATTTTTTATTATGATCGTAAGTCTTCTGGTTACATCCTTTATTATTACACTCATCCTTGTTCAGTCTACAGCCCGTCCTTTAAACAACCTTGCCAGCGCTATGAAAGAAATGAAAAATAAGAACTTTAAAATTCAGCTTGAGACAAACACCGGCGATGAATTTGAAGTGATCTACAACGGATTCAACGAAATGGCGCAGGAAATAGACGGCCTCGTGCACACAATAACCGAAAAAAACAACTTGAACACCGAAACCAATATCCGGCTCCTGCAATCAGAAATCAATCCGCATATGCTGTACAATTCTCTCGAGTCCTTGTACAGCATGGCAAAAATAAATAGCCAGGAAGAAATTTCCAACTTGGTCATGGCGCTTTCAAAATTTTTCAGAATAAGCCTTTCCGGCGGGAAGAGGCTGGTTCCATTACAGGAAGCGTTTGAACTGGCAAACCAATACATTATTGTACAAAACATACGCCTGAATTATAAAATCAAATTTGAGCACGATATACCAAACAACCTGCTCAATTGTCTGACACCCAAGTTTTTACTGCAACCCATCGTGGAGAACACTTTCCAATACGGCTTTAAGAACCGAAGGGAGAACTGCAGTCTGGCAATCAACGCTTATCAGGAGAAATGCTGTATCCGAATCGTAGTATGGGATAACGGAATCGGAATCCATGAAACCGATTTGGTATGGCTTAATAAGCATATCAATAATTTTGATTTTGAAGGAACACTGTCGCGCAAGGGATATGCGCTTCGGAATATCAATTATCAGTTAAAGCTGGAATATGGGGATGCATATGGCCTTTCACTGCAAAGCGTCTACGGCGAATATACCAAAGTAACCATACTCTTGCCAAACCTGACATAAAGGAGGCTTCTGATTTGTATAAACTATTGATTGCTGATGATGAATATTGGGTAAGGAAGCGTTTGCTATGCACGATAGACTGGAAATCGCTTGGAATCAGCGAAGTATATTCTGCGGAAGATGGTAAACAAGCCCTTTCGATGTCCATTCAATACGAACCCGATATCATCATTACCGACATTAATATGCCTGAAATTACAGGTATCGAACTAATGCAGGCTTTGAACGAAAGCGCGCTTTATCCGAGGATCATCCTGATCAGCGGTTTTACTGAATTTGAATATGCCCGCTCCGCCATTAAATTAGGTGTAGTGGAATACCTTTTAAAACCAATCAATGAAAACGAACTCATTGATATTGTCAAAAATATATTAGAAGAATTTGAAAGCCAAAAGCAGGAAAAAGAGTTGTTTAACGATTTGGTCGGTTATTCCGATGAAATTCGCAGCAGAGTTCTTACAGATTTGCTAACTGGAAAGATCAGCCAGCCAAACAATTCAATTCTTCGTTTAAAACATTTTCTTGGGATTGATTTTGCCTATAAGGCCGCCACTTGCCTGATTGCCTATTCCAATTCTGTTACCAATCCGGACAGTAACGATTATGTGGAAGACACCCTGCTCAGTTTCAGCATTTCCAATATTATGGGAGAGATCCTGCCACTTTTCTGCGAACACTTTTTTTCTTTATCCATTGAAGATTTGAATGTTTTTGTTTTATTCAGCTTGCGGACGGGAGAAAATCTGCAAAAATCCATACGGGACATTTTAGAAAACGCAACCCGGCAGTTAAGCGAACTTTTCAACACAAATATCGCTTTTGGCGTAGGAGACGAGGTTGCAGATATTCTGGAATTATCAAAGTCTTTTAAGAGCGCCAAATATGCAATCAATTCATACAACTTCAATAACTGGAACTGCATCCTAAACTACAAAAAAAATAATAACAAAGATAATCTTGACATCCAAAGTATTTACGTTGATTACAATTTTAAAGCAATCGCTTCCGATATAAAAAACTGTGATAAGGCTGCGGCTTCCAAAGACTTGAAGCTTTTAATCGCAGAATTTCTGCGACAAAACAACCAAAATCCCATACCCCTTCAAATCAAATTGTTTTATATAAACGTCATGAATACACTTTTTAAAGATTGTCTGGTCTCCGGTCCGCCTTCCGATGAATTTTTAACCCTCTGCATTAACTCCCTCGAAGATATCGGAACATTTTTCACACCGGAAAAACTTATAAATGGCTTGCAGAACATTGTAGATTTTCTGCTTTCGCAATACAGTGAATTTATTGGAAATAAACGTCACTGGCTGTTAGATCAAATTACCGAGTATATTAATAAAAACTATACTGCTCCACTAACAATGAAAAGCGTAGCGCACAAATTTTATTTGAATCCCAGCTATTTTTGCAAACTCTTCAAAAACGAGACAGGTTCTACATTTACACACTATCTAATGCGGCTTAGAGTAGAGAAAGCCAAAGAATTGATGGGCAGCAATAAGAAGTTGTATGACATCGCCGCCTCTGTCGGATATGACAACGTTCAATACTTCTCCACCATTTTTAAAGAAATAGAAGGAGTTGCCCCCTCGCAGTACAGAAACCTGCTTTAGAATGCTCAAATGACCTTCTTTCGTGGAGCTCCTTACTAACGAACATTCCGCTTCTAAAAAAAGGTGTAGCCGGGTTCATCAATCTGTTATTTAGCGGAGTCCACGTTAAACCGATATGGCGATAGCTTATTCCTGTTCCTGACAATTAATCTATCATTCTTAAGTTGATTTTTTCTAAAAAAGTGGATTTTCTAATTTCATTACCGCCTACGATAATATTTAAATCGCCATTGAATATCATCGAAAAGTTTTGGAAGGTTTTACAATTATTAATGTTTATCTTTTCCATCTACATAACAAGGACTCTCCAATATAAATAAGCCATCTAATGAGTAGTATTGTTCCGCTGGAGCAGATCGGAATTCACCGCCTGGAACCGGATTAATACCGGATTTCTAGGTAACGACTCCTTTTTTCAATATAATATTTGCATATAAGGCCGATTCCCCGGATGTAACCGCATCGTATCCTTCTGACGAAACAAATATTTTTAAAAAGGTCACAGAAAACCGAAAAAATAGTTGTATGTTTTTTAACCGCGTCCCACCACAGCCTTGCCTGTTCATTTGCTTCTTGTTTACCATCCCCAATCTCCGTTTAAATAGATTACAAATCATCTTTTGTTTTAAACAAATTATAATAAAATAATGGGGAGGATTTCACAATGGATAAGAACAATTCTCTATCATTGCGGATCGGAAACCTGATTGCTTTTATTGCAGTTGTCATCGTGAATATGCTGGCGGTACTTCTTCCAATCAACGGCATCAGGCCCCAGGATATTTCCGACGCTTACGCCAACTTATTTGCACCGGCCGGTATCACCTTTTCTATCTGGAGCGTTATCTATGTTCTTTTAGCTCTGTTCGTTTTGTACCAACTCGGCGTATTCAAAGGCAAAACCGGCTATAGCCCTGACGCTGTTGCCAGGATAGGCCCTTTCTTTATTCTGTCTTCCGCTGCGAACGTCGCCTGGATATTCGCATGGCATTACGACGTCATTCCTCTTTCCCTGGTCCTTATGCTGGTCATATTAATCACCCTGATCGCCGCCTACCTGCGCATCCGAAAAGAACCTCTTTCCGGAAAAGAAAAATGGTTTGTGCTTTTGCCTTTCAGCGTGTACTTCGGCTGGATCACCATTGCCACCATCGCAAACGTTACCGTTCTGTTAGTCAGCACGGGGGTCGATGCCTTTTCAGCCCCGGCCGTGATTTGGACAAACATCATACTTGTTATAGGCTTTGTGATCGGCGCCCTTGTTGTGCTTAAATTCAAAGATATTGCATACGGCGTCGTTCTTGCCTGGGCATATCTTGGCATTCTGATCAAACATGTTTCAATTGAACCGTTTGCGGAAAAATATCCTTCGGTCATAACGACGCTGATCATACTCCTTATCGCAGGAATTGTTGTGATCGTTACCGCCGGTTTGTTAAAACGAAAAAGCTTGCGGCAAAAAGATTAAAGCTTATTTTTGAATAATCAAAAACCGTATTTAAAAAGAGCTCCGATATCAGGGCTCTTTTTAAATCTGTTTTTAATATTACTGTTTATGATAGCCGCCAATTAACAGGCAGGGCCAATGTACAACCGTTAATTTTTTAACTTTGAGACCGAATGACCGGTAATTTGATCTTATACCTTCCAATGTTCAACATGTTTTTACGGACTCAATATAAAGAAAAATTTGCCTTTCCGCTGTTTTTTACCTTATATAAGGCTGCGTCCGCCCTTGAAACCAACTCTGCTATAACCAATCCATCTTTCGGAAAAAAAGAAACCCCTATGCTGCACCCGACATATAAAGTAAACGCTCTGTCATTATTATCTGTAATTCTATAATCAGAGGATATTTTATCAAAAATCCTTTTTATGAATTTTGAAGCATTTTCTTTGTTTTTTATGTCATGCAGATAGACTAAAAATTCATCTCCCCCTGTTCTGATCAGAACGTCTTTTCCTCTCAGCTCCCGCTTAACCCGGTAGGCCATATGCTTCAGAATGCTGTCTCCTGCTTTATGCCCGTAATTGTCATTGATCGCTTTAAAATTATCTATATCCACTATTGCTATACAGCTGATCAGGCTTTTATCTTTTGACTCACCAAGTCTCTTTAATATTACTGTTTCCAACGCGTTACGGTTATATGCTTTGGTTAACGGATCACGCTCAGCCTTTGCTTTCAGCTCATCTTCGTAAAATTTTCTATCGGTGATATCTTCCACCAGAACATTGGCGCCTATTACTTTTCCACGTTCATTAACAGGAGAATAATACACCTTCAGCCAGGTTTCTTTGCCCCACATGCTTTTGTAATCCATCTCATAAACAATTTCTCTGTTCTCCTTCATGCATTTGGATAATTTTTCTGAAAAGCCTTTGTTTTTCAGCGACGGTAAATGCAGCAGGTTAAATTTACTTGTAGCCTCATAGGAAGGCGAATCCAATATTTCAAGCAGTTTCTTATTAGCATATGTTATTTCGCCCAGCAGATTGCAAGATACAAACCCCACCGGAGCATATTCAGCCAGTACGTAAAATCTTTTTTGGCTTGTGCTCAACGATTCTTCAAGCAGAGTTTTTTGAACAAACAAACCCGTTTGGGAAAGAAACAGCATAAATAGATCCTTGTTTTTTAATTCCTGGCCCTTTTTGAATAAAATTGTAAAGTCGCCTATCACCTTGCCTTCCTTATCTATTTTTGCCACTATTACGCTTCCCAGATTGAAAATCTTTTCTACTTGCGTCACGGCTTTTTTAGAAATGATATTGCCCGTCAATTCGGACAATTTATCAAAACGGGTAATATCTTTGTCCTTGATCTTTTCTTCCCGCACCGGATCATGCTTCCATTTTTTCCCTACCAGCTCAAAATGCAATAGCTCGAGCGCACGATTCATGCTATTCGGCATGCCGCACGCAGCGACCGTTGTAAAATCACGGCCCTCTGCATCAAATAAATTCAGCGCAACAAAATACCCACCCGATATTTCATAGGCTAATTTAGATATCTTGTTGTAATCAATATTATCTCCTATATTATTAATATAGTATTTCGCTATGTCCTGCACTTTTTTTTCAGAGGTTTTATTTAAAAACAATGTTGTAAAATGCTTTTTATCTGTAGAATAAGCTCTTATATAGTAATGGCTTCGAAACTCCTCAGAATATTCTTCAAACTCTATCATCGTTTGTTTGGATACAACCTCTTCATATATGCCGATCCACTTTTTCGAATTCTTTTTATCCTGTGAGACTTCTTTTAAGAACTGCTTATTCAGTATATTTTCTTTCTTCAATCCCGTCATTTTTTCAAATGATTCGTTGACATCCAAAAATATATAATCAACCATTTTATTTTGCTCATCAAAAACAGCCTTATGATATGCAAAAGCACATTCTGTATTTTTTATCGCTTCCTTATAAACAGACTCTTCCATGGTTGTCCTCCTTTGGGCTTGCCCACGTTTTGGTCCGCCTTGAACGTTGGTTTTCAGACCGTTTGAATATCTCCCCAGCGTTCTGTTTTTTTCCGGAATCCCTCCGAAAAAACAAACCAATTTATATTCAAGAAACCGCCATTAAAGAATTGCATACGTGCATTGGATATCCGCTTGCCTGGCCGCGGGTAATTTGATTTTGCTTGCTTTATTTAAATATGCCTGTGCATCCGGCGCCTGCGAAACAAACGCCGGATCGTATCCATATTGATATGCCTGACCGGGCCGCTTCGCGCCTCTACTGCATCCAGTATATACGCCACCTGTTCCCCCTGGATACTCTGATCAGATTGGATAACGGGACACTGTCGTGTTTGTCCCTCTTTTATTGTACATTTGATTGCTTACAAAGTCCATACTTAAGCGCGCACAGGGCTCCATGGCTTAAGCCTTAAAAGGCATTCTTGTAATCCAGGCTGCGCCGCTTTCTCTGCAACCGCCAGAACGGTACAGCCCTTTTGATCCTCCATTATTTTTTAAATAAAGCTGCTTTGATTGTAAAAAAGTGGAATATATGGTATGATTAAAAAAGATTTATCTACAGGGAGGAAACGACAGTGAAAAGGATAATGGTATGTGCATGTTTAATTGCTCTGATGTGTTTAGGATTAACAGGGTGCAAAAATTCAGATTATAAAGAGGCGGTTGCTTATCAGGAAGCAGGAAATTATGCTTCGGCAGTAACGGTATACCAGGAACTTGGAGATTATAAAGATTCTTCATCCCGGCTTGCCGAATGCCAAACAATGATTTCAGCTATTGATAAATATGATACGGCAAAAAGTACGGCAGAAGATAAAAACGCAGAATTAGACACAGCAGTCTCGGATGCCGAAGCTCTTATTGCTGAAGGTTCAACAGCATTAGACGCTACTTTAATACCAACATTGGAAACAGCAATATCGGAAACCAAAGCAGTTAAAATGGAAATCCCCGCTATGCCGGAAACAGCAGACGAAATTGCAGCGGTAACTGACGAACTGGATCAGATTGATTATACAGATGCCCTGGAAAATCTTGCTGCAATGAAAACGAATCTCGAAAACAGCATCAAACAATATGCATTGGTTGATGCACCTGCAGAGTCATATATTATCGAATGCTTGGGCAAAGTTCCGAATGTAGCAGATATTTCCGCAGCAACGGAAGATAACGATCCAAATGGAAATTTAAATAAAGCCGGAGGATACACGGCTCAGGTATATTTCTCAAGCGACCTCATTGATCAAGATTCAGTTCCCGGAAGTACCGTTATTGAAAAAGGAACCGAATGCGGTGGCAGCATTGAAGTATGCCCGACAGCAGAAGAAGCGGAAAACAGAAACAATTATCTGGGCACTTTTGACGGCACTATTTTTGCATCAGGTTCCCACAGCGTTATAGGTACCGTGGTGGTTCGGACATCCGATGAGCTAACAGCTTCTCAGCAAAAGGAAATGGAATCAAACATTATTTCAGTACTGACAAATATTGAGTAAAGAACAGAATATTTTATAATAATCATTATTTTTGTTTAAGCCGGAAATGGATTTGCTTTAAAGGTAAAAAATTTTCCGGCTTTTTTTACACAGATTTACGAATGAATATTTGACGCCACTTAAGAAAACGATTTGGCCATTTGATCTGCCCCCCATATCGGCAGCCACTCGAAATCTTCTTTGCATATTTATTCGGTGAATGCTTCATTCCCTCCATCCGTCCCCGGCGGCGCGGAAAAGCCCGTTCGAATCCATTACCCTAGCAGAGAAGTTAGAACCTATTTAAATACTATTTACGGAACACCTGATATGATTGGTTGTGAATTTTAAAAAGGATTATAAATAAAAAAATCGAATCAAATTAATATTGAAATTTTTCAACAACTAAAGGGGTATGTATTATGCTTGACAAAAAAAATTCTTATGAAATTCTAAGAGAAAAAATCAAAAACCTCTACGCCATAGTAAATGATTTAGAAAATCAATTTCCGGGAAGACACTTCACTCCAGATGGTCATTTAGTGGGTAGCATTGGCGAGGTGCTTGCTGCAAGCCAATTCGGTTTAAAGCTTTTACCCGCATCTACAGAAACTCATGACGCAATTTCTCCATGTGGTAAAAAAGTTCAAATAAAAGCTACACAAATTGAAAGAGTCAGTTTTTACAGCGAACCAGAATATTTGATTGTACTAAAAATTCTCCCAGATGGTAATTCCATTGTGCTATACAATGGTCCGGGTCAACCAGCATGGGATTCAGCTGGAAAATTGCAAAAAAATGGGCAAAGGGCTGTTTCCACTGCAAAACTTAAGATAATTAATCAAGATATTCCATCCGAAAATAAACTAAAACATATTTAAATCTGGATAGCAAACCAAAATTTTTAGATTGATGATCTATTTAAGAAATATTATTGCTGCTTTTGGCGGAGAAGGTGGGATTCGAACCCCATATTTTATTAAATCCCGCTTGAAAAAAATTAAAAATCCCTTTAATAATAAGGCTTTTAAGCAGTCTTGTTGAATATATTTTTAAATGAATTTAATGCCTAAAAATAAAAAAAGGGGCTAAAATCGGGGTTATTTATTCCGGCTATTATTTGCGAAAATATGTTAAGAACTAAAATAAAATGGGGAAATAGATCATTATTAGAAAGTAACTACTTCATAAATTCTGCGTTCAATATGATTATTTTCACACCACTTATCTATAGACCTGCAAACTGAATTGAAGTCCGATTGCGTTTTTATATGAATCCCCAACTCGTTAATAGCACGGCTCATAGCAACATACATAATTCGGTCATATTCATTTGATCTTGTTGTATCCGGATCGACCAGCATATCAAAATAAGAAACCCTTCCGTCTGGTCGTGCTGGTTCCATATAAACTAATACTTTTTCAAACTCTCGACCCTTTGCTTGGTGAACAGTCATGTATTTACTGTCATCTAAAAAAACCTCATTTACTAATGTTCGTCCAGTTTTATAATGAAGATTGTTCAAAAAACCATAAATCCGCGTATCTGCTTCGCTTGGTTCGTCTGGTAAAATCTCGCTTTCTTCAATAAGTCGAACGTTATTCCACAGGTCTTTGTTTTCAGCCATCAGGCGATTTATTTCAGAGAAGTTCTGAATCAGAGAATCGTTTTCATCAATTGCAGAAATCATTTCATTCCAAAGTGATATAAATTCTCGCAACTTTGCAGGATTTGAATAGATTGCCTTAGCATCTATTAATCCCTTTAGGGCGCGGAATGCTGATGGGATGCACTTCCGGTTAAAGGCATTTTCCAACTCCGCTATTTGAGTTAGTGCCCTTATCCAAGCGATATCTCGAAATTCGGAAACTGTCCTTCGGAAATCTCTATGAAGCTGATATGTATAAAAGTTATTAATGTCATTGATCAATTGTGATTGGGCTCGATCAATTCCCCGTATATATTGAAACGTCTGTGCCCAAGTTCTTGTTAAAACATACGCACCACTGTCGATAAACGATTGTATTTGTGCAGGTAAATCCCCTTGTGCGCGTGGGTCTGTTTTTTCTATATAGAAGATAACTTTCCCTGCATCTTCACTTAACTTTAGCGTTAATTGATTTGAAAGGCTTGTATCTTTCTGACGCATATAATTTACGGCTTTGACAATGTTGTCTTTGCTACGCCGATTTGTTTTTAATATGAATTCGTTAATGTTGCGGACAGCATCATCTGGTATGGTGAAATTAATAAAATCTTGCGGTTGGGCATTTTGAAAAGAATATATAGACTGGGCTGCATCCCCAATTACACCTGCAACAGAAGATTTTGAGCAAATTAACTGAATTAGCTTAGTTTGCAGAGGGTTGGTATCTTGAAATTCATCAATAAAAACAAACGGGAATTCTACACGAAGGCCATATAGAATTAGCGGAAATCTTTTTGTTAGTGCGAGGCCAAATATCAAAACTTCATCGTGGGACAAAACCCCAGCTTTATTCCATAAATATTCTTTTATTGGTACACGATGTTCTGGCCTAATCGCATTAGCAGCGGATATTTTTTCGTCATCTGGTGATAAGGCAACGCTTTCTATTGCAACACGGCTATATTGAATTTCGCCCTCTCCAGGTAAACATAAACGAATATACTCATAAATATCTTCGCGATGGTTCCCAAAAAGTAAACCCCGTCCCTCTACTTGCGAGTGGAGTTGTACATCTTCATCAACTGAGATCTGATACTTTTCCTGTATAAGCTTTTTTAGTAATGGCTGATATGGTTTGATTATGTATTCTCCAATGAAGCTATGTATCGTTGATATTATAACCCGGTCAGTGTTTTTGCTTAATCTCGCTTTCAATTCATTTGCAGCGGCATTCGTATACGTTATACAAAGAACTTTTCGCTTTTCTGATGCTGTAATGACAGATTCACTTTCTACAATATTTTTAATATTATTAGCCAAAAAATGAGTTTTACCAGCACCAGGGCCAGCATATACCTTAAAGTGTGTCGCCCTTTCTTCGGTTGTCAGTAAATAGTTTGAATTATTTAGCTCTTTAACCATTCGATCCCCTCCTTTATATACCGCGGGGTATTAAGCGAGGCACATAAGGCTTCGTCCGTTAAAATAGATAATGCAAGATTTCCTTTTTGAGAGGTAGCATATTTCCTAAAGAGATTAGCGAAAAACAATGCTGTCCATTTCTTTTTTTCAGCGCGGTCAATCGCAGAGCAATACTTCTCATAAAAGGGTTGCATTGTTTTTTCTACACTTTCACGGGTATCTTTACGGAGAGTTTTTAAATTTTTATGCCATTGCGGAAGTGTTAATGAATAGTCATTAACAAAATTAATAAGTGCTTCTGGAAACACAAGATTAAGAAGTTGCTTTTTTATATTGACTTTATTTGTCCAATTATCCAGCATAAGTTGATCTTCAAATGTGGCCCCGTTATCTAGGTTACATTGGCAAGAAATCATAACATAAGGGTTTGATGAAGAAATATCGATTAATTCTCTGACATGCGTAGCCTCATGTGAGGCATAGGGTAGGGTGTTAAGAGTATTAGATACAATCCAAGTGTAATCACAATCTGTTAGGCAAAGTGCCTTCGTTTTTCGTTGCTGGTCAAAAAGAAATAAAAAATGCTTTATCCATTTTCCGCCCATTTCAACAACAGAGACATGATTATCATCAACATCCAAACCTTCTTTTTTCATAAAAATTGGCATAAGAAGCTTTTCGGTTAAACCTTCTACTAAAATAACGCTATCTGCAAAAAGCATGTCCGATCGAGTTACATCAAGAAATTTTCTGATATGATTTTTTGAATCTTCATTATCGGCATTGAACAAATTTACAAAGTTTATTGATTCTACATTGTTTGGTCGAGCTGCTCTATCATAATGTAGATCAATAATGCTTTCAATATTTGTTACAGCAGTAATGTTGGATGAATGTGTTGTAACAAATATTTGTTGCCGTAGTTTATCGCCGTTTTGAAGATCGTTAATATACTTGAATAGCTTGTATTGCATTGCGGGGTGTAAATGCGCTTCGGGCTCTTCAAGAAGCACCATACTATGTATTTGCGGATTGATACAATCGCGACATAAGAGGACAAGATAAATAGCAATCAGATTATTATATCCAAGTCCATTATTACCAAAGGGCAATTCAAATGAACCTAAAGTATCTGTTACTCCAAAACTAAAAAGCTGATTGATATTATGATTAAATTCTACAATAGGCTTAATCTGTACATTGCCTTTGTTAATACCAATTTTTGTATAATCTCTGTTAATGGTCGTAGACATTTCTGAAAAAATAGTAACTGCCTGTTTCCCAATAAGTTCTTGAATACTTGCGGCAAGGGACGTCAACTGTTTTGTAGACAATTTGCTAAGCTACAGCCGCCAACCTTTTTGTTTTCAATGATCTGAGATATTCATTTGGGGACATATAGCCCAATTTCTTTTGGAT
>JAVBVZ010000005.1:0-79019 GCA_036679405.1 Christensenellaceae bacterium | reverse complement strand
TCCTGGTATACAATTACGCACAGGGGCATGCAAGCAATAAATGGATTGCGGGCATAAATCTGGGTAGCAATAAATGGGGCGCACAAATGGATGTGAGCGACTGGTCTTATGCGTCGGGTACGTATATTGTGGATGTGTTTGCAACGGATAGCATGGGCAATTTTGGGTATGTTGCCACCACGCAGTTTAAATATGCTCCGTCTTCCAGTTTGAGTATCTTGGCAGAGGATTCTTTGGAAAATACGGCGGGAGGTTCAGTGAGCGAAGAGCCGGACAGCGAAGCGAGTGAAGCAGTGAGCGAAGAGCCGGACAGCGAAGCGAGTGAAGAAGTGAGTGAAGAGCCGGACAGCGAAGCGAGTGAAGAAGTGAGCGAAGAGCCGGACAGCGAAGCGAGCGAAGAAGTGAGCGAAGAACCGGACAGCGAAGCGAGCGAAGAAGTGAGCGAAGAAGTGAGCGAAGAGCCGGACAGCGAAGCGAGTGAAGAAGAGAGCGAAGAACCGGACAGCGAAGCAAGTTATGAAGTGCAGGAATCTCAGATAATGGGAAGTAGTTTGATCACGGCAGGACAACTGCAGGATTTATTCATACAGTATCAAACGGCCAATCCTTATGTGGATGAGACCGGCGTATATGGCGAGAATGGGTTCCCAACCTCTTATGGAGTATCACTAGAGCAGTTTGTACAGATGTATATGAATGAGGCTGCACAGGAAGGGGTAAAACCGGAAGTGGCATTTGCATTAGCCATGCTGGAAACGGATTACCTGCGATATACCCAGGCGGGCGGCGTTGAGACATATAATTATGCAGGATTGACGGATGAAACGGGCGCGTTAATTGCTTTTAGCGATTTACAGACGGGAATACGCGCTCAGGTGCAGCACATAAAGTGCTATGCTTCTACCGATGCCTGTGTAAATGCCGTGGTTGACCCGAAATGGTCGGATAGTTTCCGTGGAACGGCGTTATCCGTAGAAGAAATCTCAGCGGCTTTTTTGAGCGCGAGTGGCCACAATGTTGATGTGCTGTCAACGTTTCTGGCATCCTTTGCAGCAGGTGAATAGCCATTTGTAAAACTTGAAAAAAAAAGAGTATAATGATATAATTACAAAGCTTAATGGAGGGGTTTAATATGAAAAATGCATTGATTACAGGGATAACAGGCCAGGATGGATCCTATCTGTCCGAACTGCTTTTAGATAAAGGATACAACGTTTATGGACTTATGCGCCGAAAAAGCGTTGTGGATTATGGGAATGTAAGTCATATTAAGGATAAGCTTCATTTTATATACGCAGATATGACCGATTATGTATCTTTGGTCAATGCAATGAAAATTGCGATGCCGGATGAGGTATATAATCTGGCTGCGCAGTCTTTTGTGGCAACATCCTGGGAGCAGCCCGTAGCAACGGCCGATATTGACGGGATTGGCGTATTGAATATTTTAGAGGCAATACGTATTGTAAAACAGGATGCGCGTTTCTATCAGGCATCTACTTCGGAAATGTTTGGATTGGTGCAGGAAGTGCCACAAACAGAAACAACTCCCTTTTATCCGCGGAGCCCGTATGGAGTAGCTAAGTTGTATGGGCATTGGATCACAAAAAATTACAGAGAGAGTTTTGAACTTTATGCATGCTCGGGTATATTATTTAATCATGAAAGTGAGCGCCGCGGGCTTGAGTTTGTAACACGGAAAATAACGCATGCGGTAGCCAATATTAGCGCCGGCAAACAGGAAATCCTTGAGCTTGGAAATATGGATGCGAAGCGCGATTGGGGGCATTCCAAGGATTATGTCTATGCAATGTGGCTGATGCTTCAGCAGGACAATCCGGATGATTATGTGATTGCAACAGGAGAAACAAGGACGGTACGCGAATTTGTGGATGCGGCCTTTCATGCTGCCGGAATAACACTTGAGTGGCATGGAAGCGGCGCAGATGAATATGCAGTCAAGGCGGGAACAAAGAAAAGAATGGTTCAAGTGAACCCCGCGTTTTTCCGGCCGGCAGAGGTTGAACTGTTGTTGGGAAGCCCGGCTAAAGCGGAAAACAAGTTGGGCTGGAAACGGAAAATAGATTTTAATGAGCTGGTTGACCGGATGGTAAAGCATGATATGAAAATTGTTTGATGCGTTTTTTTATATGAGATGTGTTTTTCAAATAAACAGGGGATAATGGATGAGAGTATTAATTGTCGGCGTTAATGGGTTTGTTGGATATTATCTTGAACGCGAATTGCTTGATAGCGGTTATGAAGTGGAAGGCGCAGACATAAAAGGGACACATAAATTTGTTGATCTGCTTAAAAAGGATTCACTGTTAAGTGTTATTCAGGATGTTAATCCTGAAGCAATTGTTCATTTGGCCGGACAATCCTCGGTTGCACGGTCGTGGGAGGATCCCCAATTAACGTTTGATATAAATGTTAAAGGCACGTTGAATCTTCTTGATTCGGTTCGGGAGATTGATCGGTCTATACGTGTCTTGATTATTGGGTCTTCGGATGAATATGGGATTGTAAAACCCTCTGATTGCCCTATAACAGAAGAGCATAAGCTCAATCCAATAAATCCGTATGCCATTTCTAAAACAACCCAGGAGCAAATTGCATTAACCTACTTAAAAGCATATGACATGGATCTTGTTTTAACCAGATCTTTCAACCACACTGGACCTGGTCAGCCAAGAGGATTTGTTATACCCGATTTTGCTTCTCAAGTTGCCGCGATAGAAAGAGGTGCAGAGCCGGTAATCAAAGTTGGCAACTTAAAAGCAAAACGGGATTTTTCTGATGTGCGGGATGTTGCGCACGCATACAGGTTGCTTCTTGAAAAGGGGAAGACGGGAGAAGTATATAACATTGGATCGGGAAAAGCGTATTTAGTGGAAGCGTTGTTGCATCAACTGATTTGTTTTTCTGATAAAAAGATTCAAATAGAAAAGGACCCGGACAAATTCAGGCCGGTAGAGTTGCCTGTTGTCCAAAGCAGCATTGAAAAGCTGAAACTGGATACAGGCTTTTACCCTTTATTTGCGATTGAAGAAACGCTAAAAAACACTTTGGATTATTGGAGACATAATAAGGAGATTTAATGAAGTCGCTTAAAGAGATTTGGGATTACAGGCAAATGATCAGCCGATTGGTTCGAAAGGATCTTAAGACTCGCTATAAAGGATCCGTCTTAGGGTTCTTTTGGACTTTTTTAAATCCGATTTTGCAGTTGATTGTTTATTCTGTAGTATTTTCTGTGATTATGCGTGTGGTGAATGTTGATAATTACGCTATGTTTTTATTTGTAGCATTGATACCGTGGCTTTTCTGTGCTACTTCGATTACGGCGGGGGCGCAAAGCATACTGGCCGAAGGTGCGTTGGTACAGAAGATTTATTTTCCGAGGATTATACTGCCTATATCTACCGTGTGCAGCAATTTTATGAATATGGTATTTTCTTTTGTTGTTGTATTCCTAGCGCTCATATTTTCCGGGATCGGGGTTTCTGCTGCTGCTTTTTACCTGCCGATTATTATGATCATTGAATTTTTCTTTGTGCTTGGGCTGGTTTTTATTTTTTCAGCATTGAATGTTTTCTTTAGAGACCTTGAGCATATACTGGGGATATTTACAATGGCGTGGTTTTATATGACGCCGGTGCTGTATTCTTTTGAGCAAATTCCGGAACAGTTCAGGCAGCTGGCATACATTAATCCGATGACCAGTATTATTTTAGCATACAGGGATATCCTGTATTACAAGCAGGTGCCTGCATTTAATCATTTGCTGATCATATTATTGTTTTCTTTAGCTTTTCTGGTAGTAGGCTATTTTGTATTTCAAAAACTTCAAAAGAAATTCGCAGAAGAGCTTTAGGAGGGCCGCGATACATGGATGTTATTGTTATTGAAAATTTATGCAAGAGTTTTAAAATATATGGTGACCGCGCGGTGACCTTAAAGGAAAAGGTGATTCACCGGAAGCGCAGATCATATCACCGGCATTTGGTTTTAAATAATATTGATCTCACAATCAAAAAAGGAGAGGTTGTAGGGCTCATTGGTGAAAATGGCTGTGGAAAAAGTACGCTTTTAAAGCTTATGACGCGTATATACTATCCTGAACAAGGAACCCTGCAGGTTAATGGCCGAGTATCCAGCTTGCTGGAGTTGGGAGCAGGATTCCATCAGGACCTTTCAGGTAGAGAAAATATTTATACGAACGCATCGATTTTTGGATTGTCAAAAAAAGAAATAGACAGGCGTCTTGACAGCATTATCAGCTTTTCGGAATTGGAAGAATTTATTGATAATCCCGTTAGGACTTATTCTTCCGGTATGTATATGCGTCTTGCGTTTTCCGTGGCAATAAACGTTGATGCCGATATTTTATTGATTGATGAGATTTTAGCGGTCGGGGATACTAATTTTCAGACGAAATGTTATAAAAAGCTTAACAAGTTAAAAGAAAAAGGAATTACGATTGTTATTGTTACGCATGATTCGAGCGTGGTGGAAAAGTTTTGCAACCGCGCTATTTGGGTCAATGAAGGAAGAATAATGGTAGACGATCTTCCGATTAAAACAGTTGATGCTTACCGGAAGTATATGAATGAAAAGCAAATCAAACAGTTGGTGGCAGAAGAAAAAAGGGAGAGCGAGCAGCAAAAATGTACAGAGCAGGTTGTTTTAGAAGAACAATCTTCTGCAGAGGAGACGATACCCGAGGAAAACACCTGCGTTGCAGATGAAGAACACTGCTCTGCAGATACAGAACAACCTGTTCAATGCGAGGAAGAAGAAGTCCCTGCCGAGCATGAAGCCAATCGCTTTGGGACAAAAGCTGTTGAAATTTTAGAAGCATATTTTATCAATCATAATGGAGAAAAAACAAGCATTCTGCGCGGTGGCGAGCATGCGGAGATCAAAATTCATTATAAGGTCCACCATAAATGCAAAGGTTACATGTTTGGAATGGGGTTTTATACAACAGATGATGTTGTATGCTATGGTAATAATACGAACCTTGATGGGATTTATTTAACGGAATTGCCGGGGGAAGGTGTTGTAACTTATAATATTCAAAAGCTTCCGTTGCTGTCCGGAGATTATAAACTGAATGTGGCGGTGGTAGATGAAAACGGAACGCCGCTGGATTTTATAAGACATTATTCGGATTTTACCGTTATATCTGAAGACCGTTCTGTTGGACTTTTTAGTATGGAGCATAATTGGGTATTGCCGGATACGGAGAAATAGAAAGGATCTTTTTTAGAATGCCAAATATCAATTCTATTGAACAAAAAATTATTTTTGAAAAATTTATGGCCATGAAAGACAATCTGAGCAATCAATATGCAGGGAGTAATGTCCTGGCCAATGCGTTGATGAGTCAGGATTTTATTGAGCTTAAAAGTTATATTGATGAAATGGAAAAATATAAGGCGATTGCGTATTATAAACCGGTTTCATCCAATAAGAGAGTAGTGGGAAGAGCGATTGTTGCGTTCAAAAAAGCAATCAGGAAGTCTTTGGCGTGGCTGATAGGCCCAATTGTTGAACAGCAGACAAATTATAATGTAATGGCAGCCAATGCAGTATTGAAACAGATGCTTTTGGCGCAGAAAAACAACCAGTTTAATCATGACGCTTATATGCAAAAAAAAGATGGCGTTCGGCTGAATGAGCAATTGGATTTTGCCCAACAGAATTTTAAGACCGAATTGAATCATACACAACAAGATTTTGAAATGAAATTGAATCAAACGAAAAAAGATTGTGAGCAACAATTGGAACAAATTGTAAGAAAAGTGGATGTTATCGAATCCGAAATGCGGCAGGATATAGGACTTCAGATTAAAACAAACCGATTTGAGGAAATGGGCCGTTTGGAAAAGCTGGATATCAAGCTTCAATCCATTATGGATTTATATACCCAAAACGGTTCTGTTGACATGCAGGATATGTTGAGCGCACAAAAAGATTTGGACCAGTATAACAAGGACGTTTCATTTATTAAAATGAGTTATTCGCAATCCGGGGAGGATACGATTCTAAGTTATCTTTTAAGAGCAATGGGTATCCCGGCGGAAAGCGTTACATATCTTGATTTAGGCGCGAATCATGCAATGGATCTTAGCAATACGTATTATTTTTATTCGAAAGGCGCAAAAGGGGTTTTGGTGGAAGCAAACCCAAAGCTGATTCCTGAACTTAGAAATGTGCGTCACAGGGACATTGTTTTAAATAAGTGTATTGATACAACGTCCGGAAAAAAGGTTAAATTTTATATCTTAAATGGCGATGGGCTATCTACCCCTGATCATCAGGCTGCTATGGATTTTTGCGCAGCTAATCCGGCGCTTAAAATCATTGATACCGTTGAAGTTGAAACAATAACAGTGATGGATATCATTAAAGAGCATATGAAACTTCCGCCAACGATTCTTAATATAGATATTGAAGGAAAAGAAATAGAAATCATCAATTCGATTGATTTTAGCGAGTGCAGGCCTATGTTTATTGTGGCCGAGATGATAAGTTATGGGGTTGCGTTAACACATAAAAGCAAGAACAACACTCTTTTTCAGTTGCTTGTGGAGAACGGCTATGAGGAGTATGCTTTTACGGGAATCAACAGTATTTTTATAGATGCGAAACAAACAAAAACAGCATCGGGGAGATAGCGCATGAATATTGCCATTGACATACAATCCATTGCGACACCGTCTCGCATAAGAGGCATGGGTGTTTATTCTTTAAATTTGATACGGGAGATATTTGAGCAGGATACAGAAAACCAGTATTTCATATTTAATTGTTATGACGAATGTATATTGGAAAAGGAAGAACTGCCCTCAAACGTACATTATTGTTCGTTTTATTCCGGAGAAGGGAACTATTTGCTTGCTCACAGAACCGTTTGGGATAATGGATACGATAAAATCTGGAAAAGTGTTATAAAGACGTTCATTAAAAAAAATAAAATAGATACATTTTTGATTTCTTCAGCGTTTGATGAACTCATGTGCTATTGTACGGAATGGTTTGAAGATGTTAATTTAGTTGTCATTATGTATGATTTGATTCCGTACATTTTCAGCAAAGATTACCTTAAAGAACCGGCGTTGAAAAAATGGTATATGCATACCATAGAATTTATAAAGCATGCCGATCTGTTGTTGGCCATTTCCGACAGTGTAAAAAATGATTTGATGCAGCATTTAAGTATCCCGGAAAATAGAATTCAGACGATCTATTCCGGAGTTGGAAGCGACTTTTGCAAAAAAGAAATTACGGAAAAACAAAAAAAAGATTTTTTAAGCAGGTATGGGATAAAACAAAAATTTATGGTTTTCCCGGGTGGGGCTGATTTTAGAAAGAATGTGCCTGGAACCCTTCGTGCCTATGCAAAGCTGCCTGAGACGCTTAAAACACAGTATTTGTTTTTGGTTACGGGTATTGCCAATGAAGAATATAAAAAGATGCTTCTTGAAATATGCCAAGAAGAAAATATTGGAAATAACGTCTTAGTGTGTAATCATATTCCGCTTGACGATCTTGTGATGTTTTATAATTTGGCAGAGTTGCTTGTCTTTACATCGCAGTATGAGGGATTCGGCCTGCCTGTAGCGGAAGCTTTTAAATGCGGGACACCGGTGCTCACCTCCCAAAATTCCAGTTTGGGCGAAATTGCAAAGGACGCAGCTTTATTGGTGGATCCTTTTGACGTTGATGACATTACAAACGGAATGATACGAGCCCTTACGCAAACAGATTATTCGGGTTTTGCGGAGGCAATACAAAAAAAGTTGGATATGTATCAATGGAAAACAGTTGCCAGCCGTGCGTTAAAGGCGATTTCAGGCCTGACTGCAAAAGAAACAAAGCAGGTTGTAAAAAATACCGGGATTGCTTTTTTTACACCCCTTAACCCAATTGAATCCGGCATATCGGACTACAGTGAAGATATTATAAGAGCTTTGAGCAACAAGTGCGATATTGATGTTTTTATTGACGATGGTTATGAAAGCAATGTTGTTTTCCCGCCGAATGTATCGGTATATAATCATGAGCTTTTTGCCGAGAAATCAAGCGATTATGCGGCGGTCATATATCAAATGGGAAATAGTCCGTACCATTTATATATGCTTCCGTATATAAAAAAATATCCCGGAGTGGTCGTTATCCATGATGTTAACTATCACGTTGTTTTATATTCTTGCGCAAAATCTGGAGAGTTACCGCTGGAAGATTTTCGGGAATATATGCGGCTTGAACTGGACAATATAGACGAATATGTCAATGCAGTTTTTGAAAACAAAGTGACTCCTGAAATAATGAATGCGATTGAGGCGAACCGTTTTATTGCCGATCCTGCCAAGAAAATTATTGTACACAGCGACTATGCGAGAAGCAGGCTTCTCAAAAAAAATATTGGCTATCCTATTAAAAAAATTGACATCTATGCAACCATTTTAAATCAGCAAAACAAGCAGTCTCTTCGGAGAAAATATGGAATACATGAAGATGAATTGGTGATCGCTTCCTTTGGACATGCCACAATATCCAAAAGGATTATTCAGACACTGAAGGCAATTGCGCATTTGAAAAATCCGGATACAAAAATGAAGTATTATATTGTGGGCTGTCTGCACGATGATATTAGGGAAGAAGCCATGCAAATTATCCGGGAGAATGAGCTTGCGGACAAGGTTGTTATAAAAGGGTTTGTAGATTTGGAAGAATTTGTGGATTTTATGAAGATTTCTGATATTGCTGTAAATCTTCGCTATCCATACCACGGGGAAACGTCTGCCAGCTTTATGCGTCTTTTAGGGGCGGGAAAGCCGGTAATTGTTACAGATATCGGGGCCTTTTCAGAAGTCGATGATGATTGCTGTATCAAAGTCGGGATTTTGGATGAAGAGAATGAGATACAGGAGAATCTTCAAAATTTAATAGACCATCCGGATCTAAGAGAACAAATTGGGCAAAATGCATTTAATTATGCCAAGGAAAATCTTGATATACGCAAAATAGCTCAAGAGTACTATGATTATATTTTTGATGAAGATATTGTCACGCTCAATGAGCAGATTTTGTATAGAATTTATGTGAATGATTTGGCGCCGCGAGGATTGGTAAATGAGACGGAAATTGCAAACATATCGGAGACATTATCTTATATTTATAACGATCAGGTCTGCAGTTCGCTCAAGAGCGACTTTGAACCGCCTTCCTATGACGGAGAGGTAAATACCCGCGCTATTATGAAAAACATCTATTCTGATTTGCGGCATCAGGGAATTGATGTAGAAAGCACATTGCGAAATGAATAGACAAATGGATCGAAAAAAAAAGATATGCTTTGTTGTGCAGCGATATGGACAGGAAGTGAATGGCGGGGCAGAGCTTCTTACCAAACAATATGCAGAGAAGCTGCTCCCGTTTTATGATGTTGATGTTGCAACGTCCTGTGCGAAAGATTATATTACTTGGAAGAATGAGTATAAGCCGGGTGTCGAGAAGATTAGCGGCGTTACCGTACACCGTTTTTATACGGAAAAAACCCGTGATGTAGAATGCTTTACGAAAATAACGGGTGAATTCTATTCGCGTGATTTTAACAATCTTGAGCAATGTGCCGACTGGCTTAAGCAAAACGGACCGATTTGCCCAGGCTTAAACAAATTTATTATTGATAACAGGGATAACTATGAGGTGTTTTTGTTTATGGGATACTTGTACTACAGTACAACAACCTGTATGCTGAACGTCCTTCATAAATCCATATTAATTCCGACAGCCCATGACGAGACTCCGATACACGCATGCGACTATTATGCTGTTCAATATTTATTGCCAAAAGCTTTTATTTTTTTAACCGAGGAAGAAAAAAAATTTGTTCAAAAGAAGTTCAGCAATGCCCATATCCCTTTTGCCATTACCGGCGCAGGGGTCGACTTGCCGGATGAAAAAGAAATCGAACAAGTGCCTTTTAAAAAAGAATATAATATTAAAGGCGACTATATTGTATACGTGGGGCGTATTGATTCTGGAAAAGGGTGCAATGAACTTCTTGAATATTTTGATGCCTATAAGAAAAAATACAGGGAAAATTTGAACCTTGTTTTGGTTGGGAAAGGCGTGATGCCGGTCCCGAAAAGGGAAGATATCATCGAACTTGGTTTTGTAAGCGATTTGGTTAAGTTTGCAGCAATAGCAAATGCAAAGGCGCTTGTGCTGCCTTCCAGGCAGGAAAGCTTGGGCATCGTAGTTTTGGAAGCGATGGCTTTGGGCGTACCTGTGCTCTTGAATGCACATTGCGCCGTTTTAAAAGCCCAAGCGGAAAAGAGCGATGCCGGTCTCTATTTTTATAACCAAGAAGATTTTATTGCGGCTATGCGGCTAATCATAGAGAGAAAAGATATTTCAGAGAGATTCGGCGAAAACGGAAAGAAGTTTGTAGAAAAGCATTACAAATGGGATGTTATTATCGCTAAAATTTGTGATTTGGTTGAAAAGGTTTGTGCTGATGAGTAAAAAAAAGAAACTCTGTTTTGTTGTTCAAAGATACAGCTCCGATATCTCCGGAGGAGGCGAGGCGTTGTGTGCCCAGTATGTTGATCTTTTAAGAAAAGATTATGATATTACGGTTTTAACATCGTGTGCTCTAGATTATAACACATGGGAAAATGTTTTTCCTGAAGGCGCTTCGCGTGAAAACGGTGTTGAGGTTGTGCGTTTTTCAAGCGTACAAAAAAGAGACAAAGAAGTGTGCGCCGAACTAACGATTCAGATGTTTGGTAATCCGTATAACGAATTTGATCTGTGCGCAAAATGGCTTCGAAGCATAGGGCCTGAATGCCCTGAATTGTTGAGATACTTAAAAGAACATAAGCAGGAGTTCAAGCTTATTGTTTTTACCGGCTATTTATATTATACAACAACATTCGGCCTGCCGATGGCACCTGAAAAATCAGTTTTAATTCCAACTGCCCATGATGAAGATGCTCTTAACAGGTGCAATTATTTTAAAGCGCAATTTAATGCACCAAAAGCATTTATATATTTAACAGAGGAAGAGAAAAATTTTGTACAGAGCCAATTTAAAAATCATCGTATACCAAGTACGGTGATTGGTGCGCCAATCAATATTGACCATAGAGAATTTATGAATGATATAGATATTTGCAGACAGTTTGGTATAAAGGACCGTTATATCCTTTATATCGGAAGGATTGACCAAACTAAAAATTGTGAGGACTTAATTGAATGTTTTCAGTATTATAAAAAAATGCATCCCGGAAACCTGAAGCTTGTAATGGCGGGTAATGTATATATGGAATTGCCGGAAGGGGAAGACTTTCTGCCAATCGGATTTGTTGACGAGTCAGCTAAAAAGGCCCTTTTGCAGCAGGCAAGCGCCCTCGTTTTGGCTTCAAAATATGAAAGTCTGAGCCTGGTTACCCTTGAATCGATGGCGGCCGGAGTACCGGTGCTTCTTCGCGGGCAGAGTATTGTTTTAAAGGCGCATGCGGAAAAAAGCAATGCAGGTCTTTATTTTTATGAAAAATATGATTTTGAGCAGGCGCTTCATTTTATATTAACAAATAAAAATTTAGCGAAGGGGATGGCGCAAAACGGAAAAAAATATGTATATGACAATTATAGATACACGATTATAAAACAGAAGTTAGTGAATTTTATTGAAAGCCTATAGGTTATGATACATACACTACAATTAATGTTTCAAATATGATAAAATATAGCCTGTGTGCAGGAGGGTAGATTTAACAGATCTATAAAAGCAAAATGATAAGTTGTGTAATACTTGCCGGCGGGGCAGGGACCCGCTTATGGCCCTTAAGTGACAGTAAGTACCCGAAACAATTTTTAAAATTATTTTCAAAAAACAGTTTGCTGGTGGATACCAGTGCAAGACTGGAAAAATTAATTCCGGTTCAAAACCAATATGTGATTACCGGTGCAGTTTACGAAAATCTTGTGGATGAGCAGTTTGACGGGAAGATCAATATGTTGATAGAACCCATGGCAAAGAATACGGCTCCCTGCATATTATGGGCTGCGCTGTATATGGCAAAGAAATATGGCAAAGAAGCCATTATGGTGGTGACTCCTTCCGATCATATTATTAAAGAAGAAAACGCTTTTTTATCAGGACTTAAGGCAGCTGTTGCAGAGGCGGAAAATGGGAATATTGTAACTTTCGGCATTGTGCCCAGCCGCCCTGAAACGGGGTTTGGATATATTGAAATTGAGGATATGATCTATACGCCAAATCAGACGGTGAAGAAAGTTCTGGAATTCCATGAAAAGCCGGATCTGAAAACGGCAAAGCAATACATTCAGGCGGGCAATTATATGTGGAACAGCGGTATGTTTGTATTTAGGGTTAAGACTGCTTTGGAAGAGTTTGAAAAGCATTCTCCCGATCTCTATGCTAGCTTTGAAGGAATAGACCCTGAAGATCACGACAGCGTGGCGCAGGCGTTTGGCGAATCCCCGTCTATCTCGATTGATTATGCTATCATGGAAAAGACACAAAGGGTATGCTGTATCCCTTCAAAATTTGGATGGAGCGATGTAGGCGGATATGACAGTTTATATGAGGAACACGAAAAAGACAACAACGGAAACGTCTGCAACGGGCAGGTGATTGCCAAGGAAACAAGAAATTGTTACCTTCATGGTGATAAGCGTATTGTCTGTCTTGGTGTGGAAAATTTAATTGTTGTGGAACGTGAAAATACAATATTAATTGCCAAAAGAGGAATGTCTAAGGAAATAGGCAATGTAGCGAAAGAATTGGCGGAATAAGGCACGGGAGTGTATATGATTATGTTGTATCCTATGGTGTTGGCCCCGGTATTTAAGGAATACCTTTGGGGGGGGCGTAATCTTGCAGCGAAATATGGAAAAAAAACGGATCTGGAAACGATTGCGGAGAGTTGGGAACTTGCCTGCCATAGGGACGGTGTTTCTATTATTACAAACGGAGTGTTCCAAAACAAGAAACTGGATGCATATTTGGAAGAAAACGGATGCGGCGTACTGGGTGCGGCTAAATGTGCAAACGGGATGCCGTTATTGGTAAAATTGATTGACGCAGCGGATAACCTTTCTATTCAGGTGCACCCGGACGCATGTTTTGCAGCCGAAAATGAGCAGCAGCCGGGCAAAAAGGAGCTATGGTATATTATGGACTGTGAGCCGGATGCTTCGATTTTTTATGGGTTTAATAAAAAAATTTCCAAAGAAGAATTTGTAAGCCGCGCCAAAGACGGATCTATTTTGGAGGTTTTGAACCGAGTAGCTGTTCATGCGGGTGATGTTTTTTTTATTGATTCAGGAACAGTCCATGCAATCGGGAGAGGGATGACTGTTGCTGAAATAGGAAATAACTGTAATATTACTTACAGAATATTTGATTTTTTCAGAAAAGACCAGTCAGGACAGCCAAGGGATCTTCATATTGATAAGGCCGCAAGAGTTGCCAATCTGGATGTTCCCAAACAATATGCGTTTGATGAAAACGGCGTATTGGATTGCGGAGACTTTCTTGTGCATGAAATCCGGTTGCGGGGTATATTGGAGCTCGCGGCGGATGACCGGTCTTTTCACAACTTGCTTTGTACAAAAGGCGAGTGTGTTTTGTCTTATGGAGAGCAGAAAATAGAGATATCACAGGGGACCAGCATTTTTATTCCGGCGGGCATGGGTGTATACAGCCTGCAGGGAGATGCCGTTTTGTTAAAAACTACTGTTTAGACGGAGGACACAATCAATTGTATCTAAAAGCATATGAAAGATGGCTGCAAGAAGCACAGGAAGATAAGGAAGTTGCTTTGGAGTTGCAAAAGATTCAATCAGACGATGAAGCCATAAAGGACAGGTTTTATCGTGACCTTTCTTTTGGGACAGGCGGCCTGCGCGGTATTATTGGCGCGGGGACCAACCGGATGAATGTTTATACGGTAAAAAAAGCGAGCCAGGGGCTGAGCTTGTATCTTAATGAAGAATTTGAAACCCCAAGCATTGCTATTGCGTATGACAGCCGGAAAAATTCAAGCTTGTTTGCCCAAGCGGCAGCTGAAGTTTTTGCGAAAAATGGTATTAAAGTGAATATATTTGCAGAATTGATGCCGACTCCTATGCTTTCCTTTGCTGTGCGTTTCTTAAAAGCAAGTGCCGGGATCGTAATTACTGCAAGCCATAATCCTGCTGCATATAATGGATATAAAGTATACGGAAGCGACGGATGCCAAATCACTTTGAAAGCGGCGGAAGCGATTACCCGGCATATTGCATCCGTTGACATATTTAAAGATGTCCGGTCGGAAAAGTATGCAGCGCTCTCTGGTAAGGATATGATTAGAATCATCCCGGATGACACGATTGAAGCGTATTTTAACGCCGTGTTGCGGCAAAGCGTTTATGATGTTCCAAGATCCGAGCTGAAAGTGGTGTATTCTCCACTGAACGGAACTGGCAATAAACCGGTACAACGTATTCTAAAAAACATTGGGGTGGCTGATGTTTCGGTGGTACCTGCGCAGGAGAATCCGGACAGTTCATTTGCAACGTGCCCTTATCCAAACCCCGAAGAAGAGCAGGCCCTTGCTCTTGCGATACAGATGGCGAAAGAAAAAAGGGCGGACATTGTTTTGGCGACAGACCCTGATTGTGACCGGGTAGGTGCTGCGGTGAAACATGCTGACAAATATGTTTTAATCAATGGCAACCAAATGGGTGTTTTGCTGTTTGAATTTTTGTGTAAAATGAAAAAAAAGTCAAGCAAAATGCCTGAAAATGCAATGGCAATCAAAACCATAGTAACTTCTGAAATGGCGCAGGCGATTGCCGACGCTTATGGAATTGAACTGATTAATGTGCTGACCGGATTTAAATTTATTGGCGAACAGATCGGATTGCTGGAAGAAAAAGGAGAGGCGGACCGTTTTGTTTTTGGCTTTGAAGAGAGTTATGGTTATTTAGCCGGTTCATATGTACGAGATAAAGATGCGGTTGTTGCGTCCATGCTGATCTGTCAGATGGCTACATATTACAGGGAACAAGGGAAAACATTGATAGACGTATTGGAAGATCTTTATAGAAAATATGGCTATTATTTTGAAAAGCTGGAGAGTTATTTGTTTGATGGCATTGGCGGGATGCAGGATATGCAAACTTTAATGAATACGCTCAGAAAAAACCCTCCTGTTACTATTGGGGAAATGAAAGTTAAGGCTGTTTGTGATTATCTCTTGTCTAAAAGATACGAACAAGGGAATATATCTTTTATACAATTGCCCTCATCTGATGTAATGGGGTTTTTCTTTGCGAACGGATCTTCCGTGGTTGTCCGTCCTTCCGGGACGGAACCTAAGCTAAAGATATATTATTCCATAAAGAGTGAAGACAAGCCCGGAGCCGTAAAAAGTTATGAAAAAATACAAAAAGCTATGAAAGCGATTATAGCCCGATAACTGATTTTGTTCAGGATTCCGAAAATAATCTTTGCTGTGAGTTGTAATATGTATTTTTGGTAATTTTACGCCTTTTGTCAATGCCTGTTGTCTATGACGAAAGGTGTTTTCATTGGAGGCGAAAAATAGCCGGAATCAATCGTGCATACCTCTTTAAAACAGGATAAGCATGGGTTTGTTATTCGTTGATATTCTAAGGAATGTGAAAAAACACAGGGAAACCTTTTCCGTTTTGCGGCTTGCTATGATATAATTTAAAAAAACAAGAAGGATTTTGAAGCATGAAAATTCTTGTGACCGGCGGCGCCGGATTTATAGGGAGCCACACTTGTCTTGCACTCTTGGAGCGGGGGCACGAGGTGATAGTGGCGGACAACCTTTCAAACAGCAATATGGAATCTCTGGAGCGGGTGCAGGCTCTTTCTGCGTGCAGCCTTGATTTTTATTGCATAGACATTTGTGATGAAAAAGACCTTCAGGGGATTTTTGATGTGCACGGAGATATGGATGCAGTGATTCATTTTGCGGGGCTCAAAGCGGTGGGGGAATCCTGCGTGAAGCCGCTTGCATATTATCGCAATAATATTGGCGGTACGCTGAGCCTGCTTTCCGCCATGAAAAAAGCAGATGTAAAAAAATTGATATTCAGTTCTTCCGCAACGGTATATGGGACAGGCAACCCGATGCCATTAAAAGAAGATATGCCGACCAGCGTCTTGAACCCGTACGGACGCACAAAACTCATGATTGAAGAAATATTGAAAGATTTAGTTGCGTCCGACCCCGCATGGTCTATTGCCCTGCTTCGGTATTTTAACCCGGTCGGGGCGCATCCGAGCGGGATGATGGGGGAGGATCCGGACGGGATCCCCAATAATCTGATGCCTTATATTTCCCAGGTGGCTGCCGGAAAATTACCTGAACTTAAAATATTTGGAGATGATTACGACACGCAGGACGGGAGCGGCGTGCGGGATTATATTCATGTGTGCGACCTGGCGGAAGGGCATATAAAAGCACTGGAGCGGCTCCCTGAAGACGGAATTGATACCTATAATCTGGGTACGGGAAGAGGCGTATCCGTTTTTGAACTTCTTCATATGTTTGAAAAGGTGAATGGCGTTAAAATTCCTTTTACGGTAACCGGCCGGCGTGCGGGAGACGTTGCCGTCTGTTATGCCGACGCCGGAAAAGCGGAGCGGGAACTTGGCTGGAAAGCCGGCCGTACCATTGAAGACATGTGCAGGGACAGTTACCGGTGGCAGACAAACAACCCGAACGGATATAAAGATTAAAGGAAGGGACAAGCATAGTATGAGCGGAAAAAAATTGGAATTTGAGACGGTCGCGCTGGATGAAAAAACCGATGAGCTAGTGATCATAGACCAGACGCAGCTTCCTTACCGAACAGAGATATTGCGTCTTAGCAAGCAAAAGGATATATGGGACGCGATTTACCTGCTGAAGGTACGCGGTGCGCCGGCGATCGGCGTGAGCGCGGCCATTGGAATCTATCTGGCCGCAAAGGACATTCAGGCCACAGAGTTTGATGCTTTTTACGCACAGTTTAAAAAGGCGAAAAACTATCTTGCATCTGCACGGCCTACTGCGGTGAATTTGTTTTGGGCGTTGGACCGGATGGACCGGAAGGTTCTTGCAAACAAAGAAAAGCCGGTGCCGGAAATCGTTTCTTTGCTTAGGGAAGAGGCGGCGGCTATTCGAGAGGAAGACATTGAGGTTTGCAGAAATATAGGCGAATACGGCCTTTCGCTCTTAAAACCCGGCATGGGGCTTCTGACGCATTGTAACGCGGGGCAGCTGGCCACGGTGAAATACGGAACCGCTACCGCTCCCATGTACCTTGGGATGGAAAGAGGATACGATTTCAAGGTGTTTTGCGACGAGACCCGTCCGTTGCTGCAAGGTGCGCGCTTGACGGCGTATGAACTGCACTCGTCCGGAATGGATACCACCCTTATCTGTGACAATATGGCGCCTACTGTGATGCGAAACGGCTGGGTGAATGCTGTGTTTGTAGGCTGCGACCGTGTTGCTATGAACGGAGATGCCGCCAACAAAATTGGTACTTCTTATGTGGCGATGGCGGCGAGACACTACGGCATCCCGTTTTATGTATGTGCACCCACGTCCACCATCGATCCTAAGTGCGCTTCTGGCAGCGAGATCCATATTGAAGAGAGGCCGTCACACGAAGTGACGGAAATGTGGTATAAGGAAAGAATGGCGCCTGAAGGCGTTAAAGTGTTTAATCCGGCGTTTGATGTGACCGATGCCGAATTTATTACCGCAATCATTACGGAATATGGAATTGCACGGCCACCTTATGAAAAATCGCTGAAAGATATTTTGGAACAAAAAAAGGAAGATGGGCAAAAATAAACGCCCCGTACTTGCAGAAAAATTAATGCATGCCCGGAAGCGCTCTGGAATCCGGCAGGCGGCGTGCCCCGCTTTGCCAAGCAGGAGACCAACAACAAGGATGTACGGTCATGATCCGGACCGGCAGATCTTTGGCGAAACTTTGCGAAAAGAGCAGGTTTCTTATTGACAGAAGGCGGAAAAATTATTATAATAATTCTTGCGTCGCGGATTATCTTGCGGGCGTGGCGGAATTGGCAGACGCGCTAGACTTAGGATCTAGTGTCTACGACGTGAAGGTTCAAGTCCTTTCGCCCGCACCATGGATTGTTATTTGCGGGAGTGGCTCAGTGGTAGAGCGTCGCCTTGCCAAGGCGAATGTCGCGAGTTCGAATCTCGTCTTCCGCTCCAAAAGCAATGGCCGAAACTTGTTTGCAGGTTTCGGCTTTCAAAATGCGGGTGTAGCTCAATGGTAGAGTTTCGGCCTTCCAAGCCGACCACGTGGGTTCGATTCCCATCACCCGCTCCATTATTTTTTACCTTTGCGTTATGCGGGTGTAGCTCAATGGTAGAGTTTCGGCTTCCCAAGCCGACCACGTGGGTTCGATTCCCATCACCCGCTCCAAAATCGCATCCCAAAAAGTTCCGCGGCTTTTCGGGAAATCCGCAGCCTTCAGCCTTTTGGCCGGGCTGTTTTTACTTTAACTGGGAAAGTAAGGATGGAAGATGGAAATTACAGTTAGAAAATATGAAAAAAAAGATTTTTCTGCCATGACGGAAATATGGAATGCCATTGTACTGGAAGGACGAAGCTTTCCCCAGGACGAGCCAATGGATTTGCGTGAGGCGGGAAAATTTTTTTCAGCACAATCCTTTACGGGCGTTGCCATAAAAGAGCAGCAAGTTGTGGGGCTGTATATCCTGCATCCGAACAATGCAGGGCGCTGCGCGCATATCGCAAATGCTTCTTATGGCGTGAAAGCGGGAGAGCGGGGATACGGAATCGGAGAAAAACTTGTACTGCATTCGCTGGCCTGCTGCAGGAAAATGGGCTTTAAAGGGCTGCAGTTTAACGCTGTTTTGAGCAACAATACCGCGGCCATCGCTTTATATGAAAAGCTTGGATTTAAACGTATAGGAACGATCCCCGGCGGATACAGGATAAGCCGTGATGTGTTTGAGGATATTCTGATCTTTTTTAAGGACTGCATATAAAAAATGGATGAATAGTGCTTGCAAATTCCATCCCGGGATGATAGAATATAAAACGCTTGATATGCGCCATTAGCTCAGTTGGTAGAGCACCTGACTCTTAATCAGGGTGTCCACGGTTCGAGCCCGTGATGGCGTACCATATCTTATAGGTCGGCTTGCGAATGCATGCGGGCCTTATTTGATTCCCGGAACCAATAATGGAAGTCAGAGGATTCAAAACTTATATTTCACATAAATGGCTTGAAAAAATTTTCGGGTTGTTAAATTATTTCGCGGATTGCTGAAATAAAATTCACCTTTTGATTTTTTTTCAAATTACTGTTGACAGATGCAGCTTTTCGATTTATTCTGAGTACAGAAAGAAGTATGGCTTAAAAACGGTTGGTCGTATTTTTTTTGGCAGGTAAGGGGAACGTTCCCATAGAATGAGCCACGGGTCCGGACGGTTAAAAAACAAATGATCGCAGGACTGAAAATCAGTTTCGGAGTTGAGTTATTATTGGAGCGGGATTCATTGGACGGCGGAAAGCGAATTACGATATGGGATGTTGCAAAGCGTGCCGGAGTTTCTAAATCTACAGTTTCACGGGTGATGAACAACGGTTCTGTAAGTGAAGAGGCAAAAAAGGCTGTATACGACGCAATTGCAAATCTGAATTATAAGCCAAGCTGTTTTGCAAAAAATATACGTACGCAAAAATCAATGACGATTGCAATGATGATTCCGGATGCATCCAACCTGTTTTATACCGAAATGTACAAAGCGGTTGAAAAAGTAATTTTCGAAAAAGAGTACATGGTGATCATTTGTGATACGCAGAACAGTACGGACTATGAAATAAAGTATGCACAAAAGCTGCTTGACCGCAAAATAGACGGACTCATTTATTGTACTTATAAAATGAGCGAAAGATCCGAAAGATATTTTATTAATCTTTCCAAACGGCTTCCAATGGTTTTTATGGATTTTGCTTTTGCAAAATTTGCAGCCAAAGAAAAAATATCGCTGGTTGCGACGGAGGGTATTGAAAGCACGCGAAGTGCGCTCGAATTTTTATATAAAAAGGGAAGAAGAAACATCGCTTATATCAATTTTCCAAGCGATACGCAAATTACTATTCCGAGATTTGAAGGCTACAAAATGGGGCTGGAAAAGTGCGGGCTGCCTTTCAGAGAAGACCTGGTATATTTTCCGAAACCGGAGCATGAGTTAGATGCAATAGAGCTGGGTTATGCAGGGGCCAAAACTCTGATGAATGCGAAAACACCGCCGGATGCCATTATGGTTGCTGCGGATCCACTGGCGATAGGCGCCATGAAATATTTAAAGGAACATAAAATTAAAATTCCCAAGGAACTGAGCGTGATTGGTTTTGACAATAATAACGTTTGTGAACTGATTGAGCCTAATTTAACAACCATTGCGCAGCCGATTCAGCAGCTTGGAATGCAAGCGGCACAGATGATGTTAAATAAATTGAACGGGATCACCAGCGGGGAAACGAACATTATATTTAAAGGGAGATTGATTGAAAGGGGTACAACCTGATTTTTAACTGTTCATATTGGGAACGTTACCAGTATGGCTGCTGCATCCGGCTGAAGCTAACGGATGCAAGATTTCAAAGACGCTGCTATTTTAAATTTTTAATATATAACGATATTCGGACTGAATTTTAAACCTTACATTGGAATACTGCATAAATAAAAAATATAGAATGAAAGCTATATTCTGTTTACTGATGATTTTTATGAGGTGAGTTTATGGGTGAATTGCTGTATGCAAAGAACATCACAAAAATTTTTCCGGGCGTTCGCGCTTTAGACAGTGTGTCTATTCGGATTAATGATGGTGAGGTTTTGGGCCTGTTGGGTGAAAATGGAGCCGGAAAATCAACCTTGTTGAATGTACTGAGCGGTACATACAAACAAGATGAGGGCGAAATTTACCTGCAGGGTGAGAAAGTCAATATTGAAACGAAGCAGGACGCACTGAATTTGGGCATTGCGATCGTATATCAGGAGTTAAAACTGCATCCTAATTTGACCGTAGCCGAAAATATTTTCATGGGCCGTTTGCCCAAAAACCGGTTTGGGACGGTACAATACAAAAAACTTTACAGAAACGCTCAGGAATTGCTGGATTTTTACCAGTTTGATATTGATGCGAAAAAAGAATTGTCGGCCCTTCCGATTGCCGATTGCCAGATGGTGGAGATTGCGAAATCTCTTTCGCGAAATGCAAAGGTTATTTTGATGGATGAACCGACCTCCTCTTTACTGAGCCATGAGGTGGAGCGCCTTTTTGAGATCATAAAAGACCTCAAAGAAAAAGGGATAGGCGTGGTGTTTATCTCCCATAAGCTGGAGGAAATTGCAAAATGCTGTGACAGGGTCCAGGTTTTGCGCGACGGCAAAGATGCGGGAATGCGGGACGTAGTTGAAACGAACGAGAATGAGCTTGTAAAAATGATGGTCGGCCGCGAGATAACGGATGTTTATCCCAAAAAAACCAATGTTCCGGGCGACGTTATTTTAGAAGTAAAAGAACTGAGCCGGGGAGTAAAAGTTAAAAACGTGTCTTTTTCGGTCCGGAAAGGAGAAGTTTTCGGAATTGCGGGTCTGGTGGGCGCGGGCAGAAGTGAATTGGTGAGGCTGATTTTCGGAGCCGATAAAAAGGATGCCGGAGAGATTTATCTGAATGGAAAAAAGATTGATATCAAAAGCCCGAGCGATGCGATCAGACAGGGAATTTTTCTTGTTCCGGAAGACCGGAAACTGCAGGGGCTGGTGCTGCAGCAGGATATAGAATGGAATATCGTGTTGCCGCTTATATACAAGCTTCAAAAAATTCTGGGGTATGTGGATACAAGCGACAGCAAAAAAATGGCGGAAAGCCAGATTAAACGGCTGGGAATAAAATGTACCAGCAGGGCACAGAAGGTTGTCACACTTTCAGGCGGAAATCAGCAAAAAGTGGTCATTGGGAAATGTCTTCAAACAGATCCCAGGATCATGATACTGGATGATCCGACAAGAGGGATTGATGTTGGAACAAAGTCGGAGATATATAATCTGATCAATGAGATTGCCTGTCGCGGAACTGCCATTATATTGATTTCTTCCGAGTTGCCGGAAGTCATTAAACTGAGCGACCGTGTTGCGGTGATCCGTGATGGAGAACTGAGGGCAGTACTCGACAGCGGAGACCTGTCGCAGGAAAGTGTTATTAAATATGCAATCGAGGAGGATATAAAAAAATGAAAAGATCAGCGACATACTCAACAGATCTTAAGGAAAGGTCGGGGGTTTCGAATTTTATAGCAAAAAACATGATGCTGATTGCTTTGATTGGACTGTGTGCTTTACTCGCAATTTTAAATAGCAGGTTTCTTACGGTAACGAATTTATATAACGTTCTTATACAGAACACCACCGTTGGAATTGTTTCTATCGGGATGACATTTGTTATTATTACCGGCGGGATTGATCTTTCGGTGGGATCGGTTGTGGCCCTCTGTTCGGCGCTTGGAGCCGGAATGATCAAGCATGGAGGGCTGCCCTGGGGGGTTGCGTTTATTGGAATGGTTGCCATTGGAATCGGCATTGGATGCTCCCAGGGGCTATTGATCAGCAGGGTGAAAATGCCTGCTTTTATTGTAACGCTGGGCATGATGGGTATTGCGAGAGGGCTGACTATGGTATACCTGCAAGGGATGACCATATCCGGGTTGCCTACTGAAATGCAGTTTGTAGGCAACGGGTATATAGGCGGGGTAGTCCCAACGGCTGTAGTAATATTGCTTTCGGTATTTATTGTCGGATTTTATTTGCTAAAATATACATCTTTCGGGCGCGCTTTATATTCATTGGGAGGAAACCGTGAAGCGACGGAATTGTCCGGAATAAATGTAAAACGTGTGGAGACAATGGCGTATACGTTTAACGGGATGGCTTGCGGCATTGGAGCCATTATCCTGATATCCCGTTTGGGATCCGCTATCACAACGGCAGGCGAAGGATTGGAGCTGGATGCGATTGGCGCGGCTGTGATCGGCGGAGCTAGCTTGGCAGGCGGCCGGGGGACCATGCTGGGAACTTTTATCGGTGTTATGATACTGGGTGTTTTAAACAATGGAATGAACATCTTAAATGTGGATCCGTTTTTCTCGGATACGGTCCGGGGCATGGTGATTATCATAGCCGTGTTGATCGATACGCTGCGGACGCGTTCTGAGGTTAAGTAACAAGCAGTGAATGAAACAAATTTAACGCTGCAAAAAGCAGGGTTAAATAAAAGAAATATCAGAGGAGGATAAGAAATGAAAAAAGTTTTATTGATCGTACTTGCGATCGCAATGGTGGTATCGCTAGCCGCTTGCAGCCAGGAAACACCGGCGGAGTCTACCGAGGCTTCAGCCAGCCAGGAGACGACAGAGGCGTCCGCATCGGAAGCTGCGTCGGAATCGGCAGCCAGTGAAGACTACACAATCGGATTCAGCGAGTCTACTTTGACCAATGCATTCTTTGTGGGAATGCGTATAGGCGTCATGGATGAAGCGGAAAAATTGGGGGTCAATATTGTAGAAGTTAACGCGAACGGAGATATTGCAACACAGACATCCCAGATGGAAGATTTAATCTCTCAGGGCGTTGACGCTATTATCGCCAATCCGATCGACAGCGATGCGATTGTTCCGGCGGAGCAGAAAGCTGTAGATGCGAACATACCGGTAATTTACTGCGACAGGGGTTCCAGCAGCGGGAACTATACTTCTTTTATCGCTACAGACAACGTTGCGATGGGCGCTTTGGCAGCCGATAAAATTGCGGAGTTCTTAACGGAAAAATATGGCGAACCCAAAGGAAACGTTGTGGAGATCCAGGGCCTTTTGGGAACGTCCGCAGCTAAGGACAGAGGCCAGGGATTCAATGACCAGATTGCCGCTGAGTATCCTGACATCACTATCGTAGCCAGCCAGGCAGGTGATTTTGATCAGGAAACATCTTTGAATGTTATGACCAATATTTTGCAGGCAAATCCTGATATTGATGCAGTATACGGACATAATGACGATTGCACCCTGGGCGCGGCAAAAGCTATTGAGGCTGCCGGGAAAATGGTGCCGACGGGTGAAGACGGCCATATTTACATCATTGGCATTGATGGGATCATGGATGCGCTGACAGCGATTGAAGAAGGCAAGATTGACGTGACGATTGCACAGGATCCGGTTGGAATGGGAGCAAACGCAGTTGATCTGGCTGTGGCAGTGTTGAATGGCGAGACGGTAGACAAGAATGTGACGCAGCCGTTCATGGTGCTGGATGCTTCAAACTGCATGGATGAAACAAACTGGGCGATTGCAGCCGCTGCTCAAATGGAGTCTTAAGAGAAACACGATATCCGCCGGCCTAGGCCGGCGGATATAAAGGTTTGGATTTGGGAGCCGTTTTTTGCTGCCGGAAGAAAGTTTGCATTTGTTGCGCGGACATTCATAAGGAATCTTTGGTGTTCCATTCATAAATTTTATGTGCAAGGAGAAAAACGATGAGCAAGATTAAATACAGCGCGATTATTGGATCGCTTGGACAGACAAGCGACAGATTCATGAAATGTGGGTACAAAGATCCGGAACTGGATAATGTGGAGTTTCCGGATGTAATTAAAAATCTGGAAAAGATGCAGGTGCTTTCCGGAGCCGACCTTTATCAGGCACCGACCGGACCTTTATCCGACCCGGAAGTTGTAAACGAAATTTTGACCGCTTCCGGTCTGGTTGCTTCATCCGTGCTGCCTCTTTTGTTTGGTGAAAGGAAATGGCAAAAAGGTTCTGTTTCTGCCGCTGATCCCCAAATAAGAAAGATGGCGATGAAGCAACTGAAACAAAATATTGATTTTAACGCGAAGCTGGTTGGAAACCCCAGTGTGGATCTTTGGCTGGGGCAGGACGGTTTTGATTACCCTATGCAGACAAACTATGCAAAACAATGGGATTATTTAATAAAAAGCGTTCGTGAGCTGGCCGATTATAATCCCGAAATCAAACTGACCATAGAAGGAAAAATCCGTGAACCGAGGAATCGGAGCCTGGTGGATACCACCATGACGGCGCTGATGATGTGCACGGAAATAGACAGGGAGAATGTAGGGGTATGTATTGATATCGGGCATGTATTCCAATCACAGCAAAATGCGGCGCAAAATATTGAGATTGCGGCTAAATACGGAAAATTATTTATGATGCATTCCAACGACAATTATAATATTTGGGACGATGATATGATCGTTGGATCTGTCCGTCATATGGAGTATATTGAACTGTTTTATTCTCTGAGAAAAGTAGGGTATGACGGGTTCGTTTCTGTAGATATTTTTCCTTACAGAGAAGACCAGTATGAAGCTACGCGGCAGAGCGTTCTTAATATGCAAAAGTTTGATGAAGCGGTGGACCGTATTGGATTTGAGCGGATGGGAGAATTGATTGAAGAAGGCGACCCCTGCAAGACGATTGCCGCCGTGAGAGAAGCCGTATTTAAGTAGAACTTGCAGGAAGCAATAAGAAAAAGGACCGCTTTTTTGCTTCTGAAAGAAAGGAAAAATGGCTATGAACCGGTATTGTTTTGTTATAGAAATCAATGAAGATCAGGTAGAAGATTATGTGAATCTCCATAAAAATCCATGGCCGGAAGTATTGGAAGGGCTCAAAAAGGCCGGTGCAAAAGAATTGCTGATTTACAATTATAAGAATTTTTCTGTCTTGTTTTGGGAAGCGGAGGACCTAAATGAGGTATACCGCATTTGGGGAGCAAACGAAGCATGCACCCGATGGAACGAGCGGCTTTCCAAGGCGTATAAGGTTACTCCTAGTATTGACGGAAAAGAAGATGTGCAGACGTGTGAGAAAATATTTGATTTAAATCAGCAGCTTAGAGGTAAGCTTGAACAATATTAGAAAGACAGGCGTGTGTTGACCGGGAGTATTTTAAATGAAAGAGAAGAAGTATTTAGTTTTTGATTATGGGGCCAGTCATGGAAGATGTCTGGTTGCAAAGTATAACGGCCGTTCATTTTCCATGGAGGTGGTCCATGATTTTGAAAACAGGCCGGTATATTACGGTGGAACCTTTTATTGGGATATTTTAAGGCTTTCTTCCGAACTGGATGTAGGGCTTTTGAAGGCGTTTTCCAAATATCCGGATATTGTCTCAATAGGCGTTGATACCTGGGGATGCGACTTTGGCTTTTTGGATAAAGCGGGGAAGCTGATTGCAAATCCGGCTAATTACCGAGACGAACTAAGGCACCGCTACAAATCGGTTTTAGATGAGGCGCTTGGGGAATATGAATTGTTTAAACTGGGCGGCGCAAATACAAACCCGATTATGGCTGCGTATTATTTGTATGCACTGCAGCGGGAAGGCGCGCGGGAACTGGAATGCGCCGACCGGTTTTTGATGATTCCGGATTTATTGAATTATTATCTGACGGGAGAGGCAGCTAACGAATATACAAATGCCACCATGAGCCTGCTTGTAGATCAGGAAAATAGAAAATGGCAAAAAAAACTTATTGAGCAGATTGGTATTTCTGAGAGGCTTTTTTTGGAAATGCGAACGCCCGGAACGCTTCTTGGCAATTTAAACAAGGAGTTGTGCCGGCGTCTTGCTATACCGCAGGTACCGGTGGTAAGCGTTGCTTCCCATGATACCGCAAGCGCAATTGCAGGCGTTCCTTTAAGCGGTCATCAAAAAGATTGGGCATTTATCAGCCTGGGAACATGGGCGCTGTTTGGAAAAGAGACACAGTCCGTAAATACGGACAGAGCTGTTTTTGAAGCCGGATTCGGCACACAGGGCGGTGTGGAAGGAAAAAACAATCTGATCAATATGATCACCGGCCTTTGGATTATTCAGCAATGCCGTGAATGCTGGAACCGCGAGCAAAGAAAACAGGTAAGCTGGGACGAGATTGTATTGGCGGCGCAGAAAGCTTGCGGCGGGAAAGGGTTTATTGATGTTCAGGATTCAGCATTTGTGCTGGCGAATCCGAATATGCCCGGTGCAGTAGGAGATTTTTGTGCAGCCAGGGGACAATACAGGCCACAGAGTATGGGAGAAGTAGCCAGGGTTGTTTTTGAAAGCATGGTTTTGAAGTTTAAAGATTGCCAGGAAAAACTGACAGAGCTTACGGAACATGCTCCGAGAGTCCTGCATGTGTTTGGCGGGGGCGTTAAAAACAAGCTCTTATGCCAGTGGATGGCGGATGCCATGGGGGTGCAGGTGATGGCCGGACCTGTTGAGACAACGTCTGTTGGAAATTTATTGATGCAGATGAAGGCCTTGGGAGATATAAAAAGTTTGCATGAAGGCAGGGCGATTTCTGCCGCATCTTCACAGATCGCGCAGTATGATCCGAAAGAAGGAACAGACTGGAATGCGCGCTTTTTAGAATACAAAAAATTATTTAACTGATAAGGAAAACGGGAGATGAAGATGGACTATCCCAGGATATATTTAGTTTTAGACAGTTGCTTTGCGATTAAAAGATGGATTCGGCCACAGGAGTGGATGAAAATTGCACGGGATATTGGATTTCAATACGTACAGGCAAGTACGGACAATGAAATCGATCCGCTTTTTTGCAGTGACGATTATATGGATGACTGGTTTGAAGAAGTAGTGGCTCAGCAAAATAATCTGGATATGCGGCTCGTAAATTTTTATACCGGATACCAGACATACAGGACGGTGGGGCTGGCCCATTATGATGAGAGGATACGCAAAAGGATTACAGAGGAGTGGATAAAAAAACTGATAGTAAAGATTGCCGCCATGGGCGCAAAAGGTCTTGGATTTTCGTTTTTTGCGATCCCACATGCTGTGCTGCAAGAAGCGGCTGCCTATCGTGAAATGATGGATATGATTTGCGGCCAGATGTCTGATATCGCTGCGTTTGCTTATGACCATGGCAAGGTACAGGTGAGCGTAGAGCAAATGTACGCGCCGCAACAGCCGCCTTTTACAATTGAAGGAACACGGGATTTTTTAAACCGCGTTTATGAAGAAAACAAAAGGCCGTGTTATGTGACGATTGATGTCGGGCATATGGTTGGGCAAAGAAAATTTTTGCTGCCTTCAAAAAACCAGATAGAATCTGCATGGGAGAATAACAGGGGGGTCTGGTTGGGCAGCGACAAAGCACAGGATTTATTTGAAGAAGGAAGAACGCTTGAGAGCACGGAAAGGGAACGCCTGATCGAAAAGATCCAAGCAGATATCTTTATGCACGACTATCTGTTTTCCAAACCGGAAGACAGCGATGTTTATAAGTGGATCGAAACGGTCGGATGCTATTCCCCGATTATTCATATGCAGCAGACGGATGGCCTGACTTCCAGCCATGCGGCATTTACCCCCGAGACCAACAAAAATGGAATTATAAAAGGAGATCGGATTCTTAAAGCGCTTAAAAATTCATATGATGCCAATCCGGGCCTTTTGCAACAGGAGATGAGCAAAGATATTTATTTGAGTTTTGAAATATTCGGCTCGAATATAGAGACTGGACGGGAGATTATAAAAAAACTGGAGCAAAGCATTAAATACTTCAGGCAATGGGTGCCCAAGGATGGAATGAGACTGGACAAGCTGGTATAACGCCGTAACAGCACAGAGCTTCATACAGTAGAAAGGGAGGGGTGGAAGTGTCGCGGTTTGACCGGTATTTTTTAATGAATACGGACGATGTAAAAACATATGCGCTGCAAAAACTTGATTTTTTTGATAATGATGCGCGGCTTAGGTGCCGGGAGATCGGAGACGGGAACCTGAATTATGTGTTTAGGGTTCTGGATGAAGACTCCGGCCGGTCTGTTATTGTGAAGCAGGCGGGCGAACAGCTAAGAATATCTACGGATTTCCATATTTCTACCGACAGGAACCGTATTGAGGTGGAAATGCTCCGTCTGGAGGATGAACTTTGTCCGGGGCTGGTGCCTAAGATTTATCTGGTGGACTCTGTTATGAAGTGCTACGCCATGGAAGATCTTTCCGAATATCAGGTGATGCGGACCGCCTTGCTAAAGCACGAAGCTTTTCCTCATTTTGCCGAGGATATCTCAACTTTTTTGGTGAGAACGTTGCTGCTGACCAGCGACAGAGTCATGGAGTCCAAACGGAAAAAGCAGCTGGTAAAAAAGTTTATTAATCCTGAGCTTTGCGCAGACATTACCGAATCGCTTGTTTATACCGAACCGTATCTCAATAACCTAAAAAGAAATATTGTTTTGGATGCAAATAAGTCTTTTGTACAGCAGGAACTGTATAAGGATAAATCTTTACATCTTGAAGTTGCTAAACTAAAGTATGATTTTATGGATAACGCGCAGTCGTTGGTGCACGGAGACCTTCATACCGGATCCATTTTTATTAAAGACGGATCAACAAAAGTGATGGACCCGGAATTTGCTTTTTATGGTCCGATGGGATATGACATTGGCAATATTGTTGCGAATATGATATTTGCGTGGATGAACGGAAAAGCGACTATGCCTGAAGGAGAGCAGAAGAGACGGTATATTGGCTGGGTAGAACGAACGGTTGAAGATATCGTAGATATGTTCAAAGAAAAATTCAAAAGGGATTTTGATTTATATGTAAGTGAGCCCATGGCTAAAACGCCGGGATATAAAGAATATTTTTTGGATGAAATTTTATCGGATACGGCCGGTGTGGCGGGCGTGGAACTTTTGAGAAGAACGGTCGGCCTGGCCCAAGTGAAAGATCTGACTACGATTTCGGATCCGGGCAAACGAATACAGGCCGAACGCACGGTCATTAAAACGGCCAAAGCGTTTATAAAAAACAGAAAAAGCTTTAAAACCGGAAAAGAGTATGTAAGGTGTTTTAAAAATATCTATAAAATCAATTCAGAAGAAGGAGACAAAGCATGAATAATTTTGAATTTTATAACCCCACCCGAATCTTATTTGGACCGAATCAGTTGGATGCTGTAGGCAAAAAGACCGCTGAATACGGAAAAAAAGCTTTGCTTGTGACCACCAGAAGTTCGGTAAAAAAGCTTGGGATTTTTGACAGAGTGAAAAATTTTTTGGAACAGGAAGGTATCGCGGTATATGAATTGTCCGGCGTTGATCCGAACCCGCGGCTATCTACCGTGTATGAAGGGGCGGAAATTTGCCGGAAAGAGGACATTGATGTGGTCGTTGCCCTGGGGGGAGGCAGCGTGATCGACTGTGCAAAAGGAATTGCTTTTGCTACGTTTGCCGACGGGGATCTTTGGGATTTTTTTGTTGGTAAGAGGAGCGCCCAAAAAGCATTGCCGTTGATTGCGGTGCTCACGATATCCGGAACCGGTTCTGAAATGAATACGAATTGTGTGATTACCAATGAAGCACTGGGGCAAAAATATGCTTCTCATTTTGCTGTAAGTTTTCCGAAAGTGGCGATCATAGATCCGAATCTTCACCGGACTGTTCCGTCTTATCTTACGGCCTGCGGAATGACGGATACGATCTCCCACGTGTTGGAAAAATATTTTGATGGTACTGAAAATACGCCGATGCAGGACCGGATTGCAGAAGGCGTAACTTTGACGGTCATTGAAAACGAAGATGTTTTAAAACAGCCAGACAATATTACGATGCGTACAAACCTGAGCTGGGCTGCCACAATGGCCTTGAATGGACTTAATGATGTGGGAAGAGGCAGAAAGCACTATGATGCGCATACAATTGAACTTGAGGTAAGCGCAAAGTATGATATCGCGCATGGAGCCGGACTGGCCATCATTCAGCCTTCCTGGCTGAAAGCATTATGCCGCAAAAGCCCCGGCAAATTTGTGCAGTTTGCAAAACGGGTTTTTGAGATTGAAACTTCAGGTAAAACGGATGTTGAAGTTGGGTTGATGGGCATACAGGCATTGAAAAATAAGTTTATTGAATGGGGAATGCCGGGGACGCTGAAAGCAGCCGGGATCCCAAAAGAAGATATTGCTTTGCTGGCGCATTCAGCCGTAAATTCTCCCGAAGGGTCCTACTTGAATGAAAAAGAAGTTTATAATGTTTTGGAAGACTGTTATGAGTAGGTGATTCGATACGTTTGAAAAAAGATCCCCGCATATCATATGCGGGGATCTTTTGCGGGAAGCAACCGGCTTTTGCCGGCGCAGCATAGGTAAAATGGCTGCAAAATGTTTTTTCTTATCCAATAAAGTTACTCCAAACGAGCCGGTTTACACAAAGAACGTTTGTCTTTTGCGAGCCTGCCGCATTTTTTGCATATGTATTCAGGCTCCTTAACAAGTGCCTTATATTCTTTAAAATGGTCTTTCAGAAAATCTTTTTTAACCAGCTTGCACAGCGGACCTTTTGCAACATTTTGTTTTGCTTTTTTATCATCCTTTTTCTTTTTGGAGCTTTGTTTTGATTGCTTCTTTAAACTGCCCTTAGGAGGAGCTTCGTCAATTTTCTCCTGGGCATCCGTTCTTCCTTCGGTTTGAAGCGTTTCTTCCGCGCTTTCTGACTGGAGGGGCTCTTGTACGGTCTTCTTGTCAGGCTTTGCTAAAACATCTTTTTTCTCTTCCATTCTTTCCATCCCTTCTTTGCATTGATTGGGCAATTTTATATTTTAAAATGAAGCAGCTTTTTTTGGAGTGATACGGCTGCTGACGATTGATGGCCTGTAAAAATCCCAAAAGCGTCGTGGTAGGGATCATAGTGTGGATCCAAAGCCAGTTCCTGTATAAATCTCATTTGATTGTTGATATCACACAGCCTCCCCAGAGATTTTTGCAGCTTTTTGAATTTTAATTGAAGAGCCGTTTTCTTTTTGGAATTCGAACGCAGGAGGCCCAAAGAATAATTTAATTTTTTGCACCGTATCCGAAGCAAATGAACAGCTCTTGGGTCCCGAAAATCGGTGCTTCTGTAATCATCCTTAAACTTTTTTAAGGTGCTTAAAACACGTTTTTCCATGATTTTGAAAAATTTGTTTGCTTTTGTGTTTGCCTTGGTTTCTTTCAGTACTTCGATAAGGTATTTTGTTTTCATAAAAACCGGGGTGGAAATGCCGGCATCGATTTTCTGAAGCAATGCGTTTTTCTCGTTTTTGCGCTGCATATCTATCAAACAGAGAAAGTCAAGCGTGACTGCAGATAAATCCGGTTTTGCACTGAAAAACATTTTCCATTGCTTTGTAAGGACGTCCAATTCTCTTAGCTTTGAAAATAAAATCGCATATTCTCTTAAATCTGTTTGGATATTTTGGTAGTCTTCCTGATCGAACAGGGGCTTTATCATATACAAAACAGAACGAAGCCGGCGGACATTTGTTCTGAGTTGATGGGTTGTTTTAGGGCTGTCTGGAGACTGTTTAAATTCATACTGGTTTTTTTTAATGTTATCCAACAGAATTTGCAGGATGGATGGCCTTTCTTTTTGTTTTCGGTTATTGTTTGGAAGAGGGAGGAGCCGCGCGGCGGAAGCCCCCGGGTTTTCGCAGGCTCGATCCAAGCCGGAAAGGGCAAGGCCCCTCATATATTTGTTTTTTTCCTCGGGCATCAAAGGGTAACGCCTGGAAAGGTCCGAAGCCAAAAAGTAAAGTGCCGAGGGGTTCCCCGCATGCAATTCCAGTTCGATCTCACAAATGTCTTCCTTGCCGCTGGGGCTTGAAATTTCGCCGATATTCAAGGCGAGTTCGATGACGCTTTTATCTTTAGTTGTTACATTGGCATATGTACGGGTGTAGCGGGTTTCAAACTGAGGAAAAAGAAACTTCCGGCCGACGATATCTTTTAATGTTTTCCCAATCGGCAAATCCGCAAATGTCCGGATGGAAGGTTTATTCTGCGTAAGCAACTGGCTCCATTCGCCCCGGGTAAAAGCCCCAAAATCACCGGATGCGTTTTCTTTGATGGTTGCAGTATATGTTTCATCTGATTTTCTGATTCGAAATGAATATTTTGTGTGCTGAAGCCTATGATCGTTCGTATCGAAATATATTGTTTCGTACTGTTCTGTTTTTGGCGTAGCAGCGCCTGCATTCAATAAATACGAATCCTGTAGTATATCTTTAAATCTGCTTTCTTCTAGGATCCTCAATTGCAGTTCCAGTTCAGTGTCTTTCATAAAAAACATCTCCCTGTGCGTATTTCAGATTATTTGCTTTTAATGATTTTAGCGGATCATAATGGAGAAACCCCAAAAGGATGATTGGCGGCAACAGTGTGTTGTATAAAGGTAATCGATATTCGAGAAATTCAGTTGCTAAAATAGATTATACCATAGTACACAGTAATATAGTAGGAGAGAAGAATACGGGAAAAATTCTGAAGGGATTTCTGGCGGCAAGATATGCATGCCCTGATATAAGCCCCAAAAACGGAAAAAAGAAGAACTTAAGTCCTGCGTATGTGTTTTAGGGCGGTATGCATAGTGGATTGAAATATAGCGTCAATTATATTATAATATTAAAATCAGTGGTAATTTTAGGAATATAAACGACGGGACGTCTCAGGACATCATACGATATTGAAAAACACTGCTGAAAAAACGGCTCGGCCGGGCGGTGAGGCGCGGTATGTTTGCCGATGGAAAGGGGTTGCCGGCATTGCGGAAAGTGCTTGTTTTTATTGTAATACTGGCAGGAATATTTGTGCTGACCAGTGTGAATATAACCGGTGACCTTGATGCTCCGAATGTTATTCACACCCTGACGGGTTTAAAAGATACGCTTACCGGAATATTTGATGGCAATATGCCTGCTGAGACTGCAGAGCAAACCGGCGAGACAGGCCATGACCCTGCGCCGGCTGCAACACCTGCACCTGATGAGCCTACGCCTACACCTACGCCTGCGCCAACGCCTGAGCCTACGCCGGTGGTTTTGCCGTATACAATGGCATGGCTTGATGAATATGCGCCCGCTTCGGTAGCGAGCTTTGAAGAACAGGTAGGGGACAACGGAGACTATGAAGAAGTCACCACCTGGCCGCCACCGGACACTTATAAGCTGATTGTGGATTACCATAATCAATGTGTATATGCGCTTTCCAAAGATGAATATGGAAAGTATAAGGTATTGGAACGGGTAATGATCTGCACGACCGGCGGCAATGGGAACTGGACACCCGAGGGAACGTACCATTTAGGCAGCAGCCGTGTGCGTTTTGGGTATTTTACCGATTATAACTGTTATGCACAGTACTGGTCTCAAATGATGGGCAGTTTTTATTTTCATTCTGTTTTATATTCTGCGAGAGATGCGGAAAGTTACAGCATGAGTTCATATGATAATCTGGGAAAAGCCGTTTCCCATGGCTGTATCCGGCTTCTGGTGCCGGATGCGCGCTGGATATATGAGAATTGCGCGCCCGGAACCCTTTGTATAGTGACGACCGAATATCCTGTAAATGAAAAACTAAAAAATGCTCTGAAAAACGGTTACGAAGGTGCGGTTGACTATGAGTCTGCCGAGGAAGATGAGGGGCAGGGATGATAAGCGGCCCTACAAGGAGGCTTTTATGGCGGGCATAGACGGGGAAAAGATCAAAGATGCGGTTTTATCCAAAAGCTTAATGCTGCCGGATGGAAGGCGTGTGCCGCGTTTGGGCCAGGGAACCTGGCATATGGGAGAGCTGCACTCAAAGCGGGAGGCAGAACTTGGAGCTATCCGTCTTGGGATACAAATGGGGATGACGCTTATTGATACGGCCGAAATGTATGGCGGCGGAGCCGCTGAGCAGTTGGTGGGTGAAGCGATCCGTGGTTTCCCAAGGAAAGACTTGTTTCTGGTATCCAAAGTTTATCCTCATAACGCCGGACGCGCCAATATATTTAAAAGTTGCGAAGCTTCTTTACGCCGTATGGACGTAGGAAGCCTTGATTTATATTTGCTGCATTGGCGGGGAGCGGTTCCTTTGAAGGAAACGGTGGAATGCATGGAGGCCCTTAAACGGGACGGGCTGATAAAAGGCTGGGGCGTTTCGAACTTTGATACGGAAGATATGCAGGCGCTGTTTAAGATTCCCGGTGGGGACCGGTGCCAAACCAACCAGGTGCTTTATCATCTTGGCTCCAGAGGGATCGAGTTTGATTTGTTACCCTGGCTGCAGGCTCAAGATATTTCGCTCATGGCATACAGCCCGTTGGCACAGGCAGGAAGGCTGAAAAGCGGACTGGCGAAGGATCCTTCGGTTCTGGAGGTGGGCCGCAGGCATAGAGCAAGTGCGGAGCAGGTCTTGCTGGCATTTGTAATGCGGATTAAAAACGCGATCGTGATCCCAAAAGCGGGGTCTGCCGAGCATGTACGCCAAAACGCCGCTTCCGCCTTGCTGTCGCTGGAAGATGAAGATTTGAAGTTGCTGGAGCAGGCATTTCCGGCACCCGGGAAAAAAGTTGCACTTGATATTTCATAAAGCAGGCTTTTGCTGAAATACAAAACAGGAGAAAATTTAAGAAAGGAAGCGAAATGATGAAAGCGTTGGTAACAGGGGCGTCTTCCGGTATTGGATATGATATGGCCAAGCAATTGAGTTCGCTGGGCTATGATATTATTGCGGTAGCCCGGAATAAAGAGCGTTTGGAAAAGCTTAAGACAGAAGCGGCCGGAGAGGTGCAGATCATAAGCATGGATCTTGATAAAAAGAGAAACTGTTACAAGCTGTATGAAAAATGCAAAGATCAGAATATTGATATTTTGGTGAACGGGGCAGGTTTCGGTGTTTTTGGATCTTTCAGAGACACCGATCTTGAGACCGAACTTGCAATGATCAAAACAAACATCACGGCGCTTCATATTCTGACAAAGTTGTTTTACAGGGATATGCGGGGTGCAAACCATGGGACGATCATGAACATTGCGTCGGTGGCGGGTTTTTTGCCCGGGCCGCTTATGTCCTCATATTATGCTTCGAAAACGTATGTGATCCGTCTTACACAGGCGATTTATGAGGAAAACAAAAGCAGCGGTTCAAAAGTGAAAATTTGCCTGCTGTGTCCCGGCCCGGTTCCAACGCGGTTTTCCGAAAGGGCGGGTTTGCAAATGGGCATGAAAGGGCTTCCGAGTGAGTATGTAGCGCAATATGCGGTCAGGAAAATGCTCAAAGGTTCTTTTATGATCGTGCCCGGCGGTCTGATTAAAGCAACGAGGGTCTTTGCAAAAATATTTCCGGATGCACTGACCGCAAAAGGGGCAATGCTCATGCAGCACAGAAAAGTATAATCCTGAAAAGACAGACCGGGTCAAGATCCGTTGAGACCAGACAATAGTATTACAAAGCCATGGATATGGAGGAAATGCAATGAAAGAGAATTTCATCAACATGTTCGACCTGTTTTACTGCCTGACAAATATCGGGGATATGATCAACAGCGAAATCACAAACCATCACCGGCAGGTCGCCTATTTGAGTTACCGGATTGCGGAAAGCATGTGCCTTGAGAAAAATGTACAGCGGGAAGTACTGCTGGCGGGCCTGCTCCATGACGTGGGGGCTTTTTCTATGGAGGAAAAGCTGGAGATCATTGATAACGAAGATATGAAAGGCATTCATAAACATGCTTTTGTGGGCGCCGCCTTGCTGGAGAATTTTGAGCCGATCAGCGGGATCGCCCGGATGATACGTTTTCATCATGTGCCCTGGGAAGAAGGGGAAGGCAGATTTTTCAGAGGAATGGAAGTGCCGCTGGAAAGCCATATCCTTCATCTGGCGGACCGGATTGCCGTGCAGTTGAAACCGGATCTCGATACAATAGGACAGATGAAAACCGTGACCGATCATGTGCTCGAAGGGCGGGGGAAACTTTTTGCGCCCGAAATCATGGATGCTTTTTTAAACATCAGCATGCATGAATATATATGGCTGGATCTTGTTTATGAACCGCTTTTGACCCTGATGCCCCAGATGATGAATTTTGATACCTTGGAACTTGATATAGACGAATCGATTGCGCTTACACAGATGCTGTCGAACGTGATTGATTTTAAAAGCCCGTTTACCACCACGCATTCCAGCGGTGTGGCTGCAATTGCCGTTCGGCTGGCCGAACTTGCCGGGTTTTCTGAAAATGAATGCAAAATGATGCTGATTGCAGGTTATCTGCATGATCTTGGGAAGCTGGCGGTCAGCAATGATATTTTGGAAAAGACGGGACCGCTTGACAAAAATGAATTCAACGCAATCCGCAGCCATACTTTTTATACTTACCGCACTTTGCAGGTTATTGACAAGCAGGGCGACATGAATGCCTGGGCTGCCTATCATCACGAACGGCTGGATGGACGGGGATATCCCTTCCACTTGAAGGCGGAAGATATTCCGTTGGGCTCAAGGATCATGGCGGTAGCCGATGTTTCTACGGCGATTACCGAAGACCGTCCTTACCGAAAAGGGATGGACAATGAAAAAGCGAAAAAGGTGATCCGGGATATGGTGAAAAACGGCGGATTATGCGGATATGTTAGCGGACTGCTGCTGGGTAATTTTGAAGAACTGAATGCAGCAAGGGAAGCGGCTCAGAGTGAAGCGGAAAGAAAATATAATATCATACGTGAAATTGACAAAAACAGCTAAAGGACTGTGGCCGGAAGGCATGGAGGAGGATGGGTTGTGAAAAGGCTGATTGCGGTTGTCTTAATATTGGCGGCTGCCGTTTTGAGTGCCTGCGGAACACAAAATGTTCAGGAGCCACAGGATAAGGACGGAAAGATTGCCGTGCGGGGCGAGATTACCACGCGCAGTGAAAATCCGGACGGAACGCTTTCCTTGCTGGTAGAAGGTGAAACGCAGGAAGATACCGAATATGACAAAGCAAGGGTAACGGTGGATGGCGAAACCGCCGTTTTGAAAAACGGGATACAGGCAGATACGGATCAGTTGCAGGAGGGCGTGCTGATAGAAGTGGAAACAACCGGACCGGTGGCAGAATCTTATCCTGTTCAGGCGAGGGCTTCTCTGATACGCATCTTAAGCGGCTGATAAACGGATGTGCGGGCATGCTTTTTAAGAAGGCATGCCCTTTTTGTTTGGCATTTTATTGTGCGTTTTTAAAACAAGATATAACGGTGAAAAAAATATCAAACATATTTTGTTTTTGTGGTGAATGTGGTATGATAACTCAAATGACTGTTGAAACAGGAGATGACGTAATGAGAGAATATGCGGTTGCTGCAACAGAGATACAAGAAACAATGGATTTTGATGTGGTTGTGTTCGGTGCGGGAGCGGCCGGCCTGTATACGGCGCTTAATCTGGACAGGCGTTTGTCGGTTGCCGTTTTGAATAAAAGAGGGCTTGAGGAATCAAATTCCATGTATGCGCAGGGCGGTATTGCGGCTGTCGTGCTTAAAGAGGATACATATGAGCATCACGTTGAAGATACGCTCATTGCGGGCGCCGGTTTGTGTGACGAAGATGCAGTTCGGGTGCTGGTACATGAGGGACCGGCCGAAATCAAGAAACTGATTGATATGGGCGTGCCTTTTGACCGCGATGCATGCGGAGATATTGTTGTGTCGAGGGAGGGAGCGCATCGTGTGAACCGAATTGTTCATTGCGGCGGCGACGCAACCGGTTTGCACCTGACGACTACGCTTGCCCAGGAAGTCTGCCGGCGTGACAATATAACCGTGCTGAACGGTATGACGGTTTTTGATATTTTAACCGATAAAAACGGAGCGGTATCCGGCGTTTTAGGACAGGATGACTGCGGAAACAACGTACTCATACGCACCTCTTATTGTGTAACGGCAACCGGAGGGATCGGGCGTGTTTTCAGAAGCAGTACGAACTCCAATTGTGCAACCGGGGACGGTATTGCATGCGCGCTGCGCGCAGGCGCAGAGCTTAAGAATATGGAATTTGTTCAATTTCATCCGACAGCATTGATTCATCCGGATGCGAATATGCGGTATTTTCTGATTTCCGAAGCACTGAGGGGAGAGGGCGCGGTCCTGCGTAACCGGAAGTGGGAAGCGTTTATGAAAGATGTGCATCCAATGGCTGATCTGGCGCCCCGCGATATTGTTACACGGGCGATTTCCGAGCAGATGCACAGGTACGACCTGCCGAACGTTTATTTGGATATCACATCCAGATCAAGAGAATTTTTGAGTAAACGTTTCCCGGTTATTTATGAAGAATGCATGAAACGCGGAATCGATATTGCCGTAAACTGGATCCCGGTCATTCCGGTCCAGCACTATTTTATGGGCGGCATAAAAACCGATCTTTGGGGAAGATCCACGGTAGAAGGCCTTTATGCCTGCGGTGAATCTTCCTGCAGCGGCGTGCATGGTGCAAACCGCCTGGCCAGCAACTCTTTGTTGGAATGCCTGGTGTTTGGAAACCGCTGTGCACAGGATATCAACAACCATGCAGTTGCGGAAAGAAAGAATCCGGAGATGCCGGCCGGCTGTAAAGAAGAAAAGGAATTCGATTTTGATGCCAGCCGTACGCATATCCGCCGGAATATGACAAAAAAAGGCGGCATTATACGCAACCGGGAGAAAATGGAAGAGGCTATCGAATTGATTGGCGGGTATTACGATCAGCTTAAACAAATGAATCTTAAAAAACGTATACAGGTAGAGACGCTGAATATGGCTACGGTAGGGCTCCAGATATTAAATGCGGCTATGGCAAGAAAAAAGAGCGTGGGGGCCCATTTCAGGAGTGACGAAGAAAAGTAGGTGAAAATATGTTGGAGTATATGGCTATAGATGCTATTATCAAAAACGCACTGGAAGAAGACGTTGCCTGGGGTGACATTACGGCAAATTCTACCATCCCGCCGGACCGGCAGATAAGCGGACGCTTTTTGGCAAAAGAGAAAACAGTTGTTTGCGGAATTGAAATTGCAAAGAGGGTTTTTGCTTTGCTTGACCCTGAAGTGAAGATGGATATTTTGCACAAAGAAGGAAGCAATGTGGAACCGGGAGATGTGATTGCAGAGATTAGCGGGAACGCCAGATCAGTGTTGGCGGGCGAAAGGGTTGCCCTGAATTTTCTTCAGCGTATGTCGGGTATTGCGGCCCGAACACGGGAGTGCGTCCACCAGGTGCAGGGCAGTAAAGCCCAGATCACCGATACCAGAAAAACAACGCCGGGCCTTAGGGTTTTAGAGAAATATGCAGTTAGAACGGGCGGTGGGAAAAATCATCGCTATAATTTAGCAGACGGGGTGCTGATAAAGGATAATCATATCTGCGCAGCCGGCGGAATAAGTGCGGCGGTCCAGGCGGCGCGGCAGACAATTCCGCATACATTGAAAATTGAAGTGGAAGTTGAAGATTTTGCGATGATCGAAGAGGCACTTGAATGCCGTGCCGATATCATTATGCTGGATAACATGTCGGCAGAAGATATGAAAAAGGCTGTAGCTTTGATTCGCGGGCGTGCTTTGGTAGAGGCCTCGGGAAATATGGGTGAAAAAGATTTGAAAGAGATTGCGGATACCGGCGTGGACATCATATCCATTGGAGCGCTTACGCATACCGTCAAATCTGCCGATATCAGCCTGAAATTTGACTAAAGCGGGAATCAAAGAGGCAAATCGTGGTAATAAAAGGAGAAGGTCATGCGTCCCAAAGAAGTTCTTATGAAGTTTGTAGATGCGTTCAATGCGGCGGATGCCGATGCGCTTGCGGATTTATATGATCAAGACGCAGTGAACCATCAGGTGGTAAGCGATCCTTTTGTGGGCAAAAAAGCAATCCGTGATTTTTTTGCTGCGGAGTTTGCCCATGCAAAAATGGTATGCATTGTTGAGAATATCTTTGAAGATGGAGACTGGGCAATCATGGAATGGAGAGACCCGCTGGGACTAAGGGGCTGCGGCTTTTTCCACATCCCGGACGGTAAAATTGTTTTTCAGAGAGGATATTGGGACAGGCTGACATTTCTAAAACAGCACAATCTGCCCGTAGAATAGGGGAGCGATGGTTTGATTGAACTTGAGCCTGCAAAGCAGGCTTTTTTTAGTGGGAAGAGGGATTGGGGGAGGAAAAATTAGGATGCATGACGGCATCGTATGAACCGGAAGATACCTTGTGAACAGCGCCAAAGGCGCGTTTTTTTCTTTATAATAATTTTTATCTTGGCAAGCATATTTTATTCAAATACCCTGCGCGCACAAATAAAATTATTTGCAAAGTAATCGCTGTTTAAAAGGTCATCCCGTATTCTTACTGTGCCGTTGGCTTCAATCATGGAATCGTCTCCTAAATAGATACCCACATGTCCTTCAAAACATAAGATATCTCCCCGCTGTAAATCATCGGCTCCGACGACTGTATAACTGCTGACAGCCCATTCGGAGGAGGTCATATAGTCTATTGGATAGTCGCTGGTGTTAAGGGCATAAAAGACCAGGCCGGAGCAGTCAAATACATCCGGGCCTTTTCCGCCCAATTCATATGATTTCCCAAGCTGCGCGGTGGCGGCATTGATAAAAGCTTCAATCTTTTCAGAGGCTGCCGTGGGTATATTAACGGTTATAGAGCCCATCAGAGCCTTGTTGTCGTTATTGTCGCGGCCCCAAATGTCGATAACGTAAGTGCCCGGTTCATTTGCGAAATCACTGAGGTCAATATCGCGGGACCATGCGTTGTTTCCCATGCTGACAGCGTTGTATTCCACTTGGTTTAATAAGCTGTCATCCGTATTGGATATGGAAAAAGTAACGGCTTTTATGCCGGACGGATCGCTGACGCCGTATGCCGTGACTGTAAAACTGTCTGTTTGCACAACCGTGCCGGTTTCCGGGGAGAAAGAAAGCGCAGTAGGTGCGGACGTATCCTCTGCCGCAAAGGCTGAGGGAATAAATGAAACCATAAAAAAAGCGAATATCATAATCCCGACAAATCTGTTGATTTTTTTCTTCATGCTCAAAATTCTCCAATTACACATAAATTCCGTTTGTAATAATAATATTTATTTATGTTGCCTATGTGATTTTTTTCTGAACTTTAATAAAATATTTTGGTTCCCTTGAAAAAACAAAATAGATTTAAAGCGTTTTTTTGCATTCTTTTAATATTATTTGGAAATGAAGCAGAGAATGAGACGGGGCAGCATTTTTATTGCCGCTATAAAAACGAATATGAAAAACTGCGAAAATTGATGAAAGATTTAGATAATAAAAGATATTGTGATAAAAATGGGTGCTTTCAATGGAAATATCAATATATATGCATACCTGAAATATTGACAAATAATTCACAAATGAGCATAATTATATTGTGAATAAATGAACAAGCCGTAAAAAACGATATATAGTTAAAAAAATAACAATATATCGAGTGGCTGAGATAAATTTTTATTTTATAAGGAGGCACAACAAATGGCACGGGCAAGAAATCAGGCTCTTGTGAGCGAAAAAGAAGCAATGAAGTCGGCGCGGGCGGAGACAGCTGCGGCGCAGGTTAGGGAAGTCCTGGCTTCCATGAGGGAAAAAAAGCAGTCCGAAAAAGAAGTCAATGTTGATGAAATGATAAATACGCTGGTCGCCAATGCGAACGAGGCGCTTGCACAGTACATGGAAATGGATCAGCAGCAGGTGGATAATATTGTGCATGCGATGGCTCTAGCAGGATTGGATAACCATATGGAGATCGCACTGATGGCGGTGGAAGAGACCGGACGAGGTGTCTTTGAGGACAAGGTAATTAAAAATATCTTTGCAACCGAATACATCTGGCATTCCATTAAAGACCAGAAGACGGCGGGTATAGTAGAAGAAAATGAACAGGAAGGGTATGAAAGCGTTGCAGAGCCGGTAGGCGTGGTTGCGGGCGTGACGCCGGTAACCAATCCCACTTCTACGGCTATGTTTAAGGCAATTATCTGTGCGAAGACCCGTAACCCCATCATATTTGCCTTTCATCCTTCTGCACAGAACTGTTCCGCTTATGCGGCGCAGATATTGCTGCGTGCTGCCGTTGCCGCGGGAGCGCCTAAAAATGCCATACAGTGGATCAAGACGCCTTCCATAGAAGCGACCAATAAATTGATGAATCATCCCGGTGTTTCGCTTATCCTGGCGACCGGGGGATCCGGGATGGTCCGTGCGGCTTACAGCGCCGGAAAGCCGGCGTTGGGTGTTGGCCCCGGAAACGTGCCGTGCTATGTAGAGAAAACGGCAAATGTGCGGCGGGCAGCGACAGACCTGATGATTTCCAAAACGTTTGATAATGGAATGATCTGTGCTTCCGAACAAGCTGTGATTGTGGACGATGAGATCAGCGGGGAATTCAGAAAGTTTTTGGAAGACAATCATTGTTACTTTGTAAAGGAAGATGAAATACAGCAGTTATCCGATTTCGTAATGAAAGTGGAGAAAAGGCAGGTGAACCCTGCGGTCGTCGGAAAGCCGGCCTACTGGATTGCGAAGCAGGCCGGTATTGAAGTGCCGGAAGATACAAAGATTTTGATCGCGCCGCTTAAAGATGTAGGGTACGAGTATCCTCTTTCTATGGAAAAATTATCTCCCGTGCTGGCCTATTATACCGTGAAAAACAGCCGTGAAGGATTTCAGGTTGCCGAAAAGATGATTCATCTGGGTGGGCTGGGCCATTCGGCCGTTATTCACAGTGAGGATAAAACGGTCATTGAAGAATTCGGTAAGCGGATGAAAGTGGGCCGGGTGATTGTCAATTCGCCTTCTTCTCAGGGAGCCATTGGAGACATTTACAACACCAATACACCTTCTTTGACATTGGGATGCGGTTCGTACGGGCATAATTCCACAACCTCCAATGTTTCCTCCGTGAATTTGATCAATGTAAAGAAGATTGCGCAGCGCCGGGTAAACATGCAATGGTTCAAAGTGCCGCCGCGTATCTATTTTGAAAACGGGTGTATTGAATATCTGGAAAAAATGCCGGAGATTTCCCGTGCCTTCATTGTGACCGACGAAGTGATGCAGAAGCTTGGGTATGTAGACAAAGTGCTCTACTATTTGCGTAAGCGCCAGGAGTATTGCCACAGTGAAATTTTTTCGGAAGTAGAGCCGGATCCGAGCGTGCAGACGATTATGCGGGGCGTCCACATGATGGATGAATTTAAGCCGGACGTCATTATTGCGTTGGGAGGCGGCAGCGCGATGGACGCAGCTAAGGGAATGTGGCTTTTTTATGAGCACCCGGAAACCGCTTTTGACGGATTGCGTCTAAAATTTATGGATATCCGCAAGCGTGCCTTTAAATTTCCGAAACTTGGTGCAAAAACGAAATTTGTGGCCGTTCCCACGACTTCCGGAACGGGCAGCGAGGTCACCAGTTTTTCGGTCATTACCGATAAGGAATGCGGGAATGTGAAATATCCGCTGGCTGATTATGCGCTGACGCCTACTGTTGCGATTATAGACCCGCAGTTTGCAATGACGATGCCGAAGAGTATTACCGCAGATACGGGGATGGACGTATTGACACATGCGATTGAAGCGTATGTATCCATTATGGCGTCCGACTATACGGATGGTCTTGCGCTGAAAGCCTGTGAGCTTGTGTTTGAAAATTTATACCAAGCCTATACGGAAGGCGCCACCAATGCCCGTGCAAGAGAAGCCATGCATAATGCTTCCTGTATTGCGGGGATGGCGTTTACCAATGCGTTTTTGGGCCTCAATCATTCCATGGCGCATAAATTGGGAGGGCAATATCATATTCCGCACGGAAGGGCAAACGCGATATTGCTGCCATATGTAATAGAATATAACGCCAAGCTCCCAACAAAGTTCCCGATATTCCCTAAATATGAAGAGTTTATTGCGGACAAAAAATATGCAAAAATCGCAAGGTTTTTGGGTGTGGGCGATAAAGATACCGCCGCCAGCGTGGCCGGCCTGGTTAGGGCATTACGCGAACTTTCACGCAAATTGAATCTGCCTCAGACCATAAAGGATTGCGGAATTGGGGAAAAAGAGTTTTTAGACAATCTGGAGATGCTCTGTTACCGTGCGTTTGAAGACCAGTGCACAACCGCAAACCCGCGGTATCCGTTAATAGAAGAAATCAAGGAGATATATCTGAAGGCCTATTATGGAAAAGAGTAGGATATAAGGACAATTTTATAAAAACATAAAAAACAATGGTCTTAACAAACCATTGTTTTTTTGCTGAATTGCAAATTTTATTGGTAATTTTTATACAATCGTATTACAATGTCTTGTATGAAAGAAAACATAAATGCTATGGAAACGAAAACCAAGATTCATGCGTTTAAATACTCAGATCAAATTTCGAATATTATTATGATAGTCATCTGCGGGCTTTTGCTGGTGGCTTCTGTATTTCTTTGCGCCGGAAGCATGGCAAGCACAACGACACTTCATTTAAGTGAACAGGTGGAGCTGGTAGAGGATAACGTCCTAAAGAATATTTTTGTGATTGGCGTTTTTCTTGTTCTGCTTAAGCTCTTTAAAGGATTTTTTAAAAAAATCAATCCAATGATCGCGGCGGTCGCTTTGCTTGCGTATGTCGGTATATTCGGAGCATTTTGGCTGTCAACGGCCAATCTTACGCCCATAGCGGATTCGAAGGTGATATGCGACACTGCCGCAGGGACCGTGCAAAATGATTTCATCCTTCTGCAAGACGCTTATTTTAAAATTTCTCCCTATCAATTAGGCGGCGTTTTTATTTGCGAGTTTTTAACGCGCATATTCGGTGCGGGAAATTATATGGCGTATGCCGTATTAAATATTGTATGGCTGGATCTTGCGTATGCCGCTTTAATATGGATCACACGGGTGATATTTAATAAAAAAGGCGTTGAACTTTTAACCATCGTGCTGTTGGCGGGCTGCCTGCAACCTATTTTTTTCTGCACGCTGATATACGGAAATCTTATGGGGCTCGCATTGTCCCTGTGGGCTGTTTTATTCGAGTTGTTTTACCTGAAAACCGGAAAAAAGAAAATGATGATAATATCGGCAGCACTGATATCGGTCGCCATTCTTGCAAAGCTGAACTGCGCAATCGTGTTGATTGCAATGTGTGTGATCCTGGTGGTGCATTTTATCAAAAGCCGCAAATGGTTCAGTTTGGTTGCCGTAGCATGCGCGGTTTTGATGTCTGTAACTGTAAGCGGGCTGGTAAAGCTATCCTATGAGGCTCGCTCGGGCATCCGGTTTGGAGAAGGAGTGCCTCAATTGGCCTGGGCGGTGATGGGGATGCAGGACGAAGCCCTGGAGCAGGCGAATCAGGAAGAAGAAAAACAGAAGGGCACAGAGGAAGATCTTGCTCTTTTCCCAGGATGGTACAATTCATATAATATTGAAGTTTATCTGGAAAATGACGGAGACCAGGAAGCGATGAAAGCGCAAGTAAACCGTGATTTGAAAGAACGCCTGGATCTTTTTGGGTCTGACTCTGCGTATGCGCTTACCTTTTTTACAAATAAGGCCTTAAGTCAATGGAATGAGCCTACTTTTGAATCTTTATGGGTCAGTGAGAGGAACGGAGTGCTGCTTTCGGATTTTGCGGATGAATTTTACAAAGGTTTTTACAAGAATCTTCTTGACATATACTTTAATTTTTATGTATCGCTTATCTTTTTTGGACTGGCTGTGGGCATGCTTTTCATTATAAAAAAACCGGATATGGGCATTACGCTGCTTGCTTTGATCATACTTGGCGGATTTGTATACCATTTGATTTTTGAAGCAAAGTCCCAGTATATACTGCCTTATTTTATTATGATGGTGCCTTTTGCTGCATATGGATTTTATTCACTGGTTCATTTAAAGCTACCCCGCCGAAAAGCGCTCAAGCGCTGAAGCGAAAGGGGAGAACTCCTTTAAAACGAAGGCCGAAATGGTTTTGGACTACTTGCCGTTCTGCTGGATTTTTTTGGCAGGCCTTGAAACCGGGGCGCCCTGAAGCGCCACAAGTTGACAACAGAAGGGGTTTTGCTTATAATCGTAATTGGTTTTATGTGTAAAAAATTCTTTAAGCGATAGAGGCGAATCAATCATGGCAAACGATTTAAGCACACTCAGGCATACGGCGTCCCACGTATTGGCGGCGGCCGTCAAAAAGTTGTATCCCGACGCCAAGCTGGCCATAGGCCCGGCGATCAAGGATGGATTTTATTATGATTTTGACGTGGAAAAACCTTTTTCCAACGAAGATCTTACGGCCATTGAAAAAGAAATGGCGCGGATTATAAAACGCAACGTTAAAATGGAACGCTTTGAACTGAGCAGGGAAGAAGCGGTCGCCAAGATGCAAGAAGCCGGCGAACCGTACAAGGTTGAACTGATTAACGACCTGCCGGAAGAAGCGGTTCTTTCATTTTATAAAATGGGGGATTTCACGGATTTATGCGCCGGGCCTCATGTGGAGCACACCGGAAAGGTGCGCGCGTTCAAACTTTTAAAAACTGCGGGTGCTTACTGGCGGGGCGATGAAAAAAACAAAATGCTCCAACGCATATACGGTACTGCGTTTGAAAATCGCGAAGACCTGGACGCTTATTTAAAGGAACTGAAAGAAGCGGAAGAGCGGGACCACAATAAGCTGGGACGGGAACTGAAGTATTTTACAACAAATCCCGCAGTAGGGCAGGGATTGCCTTTGCTGATGCCTAAAGGGGCAAAAACCATTCAGACGCTCATCCGGTTTGTGGAGGACGAAGAAGAAAGCCGCGGATACGAGTTTACCCGCACGCCTTTAATGGCCAAAAGCGATCTTTACAAAATATCCGGGCATTGGGATCATTATAAAGACGGTATGTTCATACTGGGAGACGAAGAGAAAGATGAAGAAGTGCTGGCGCTCCGCCCCATGACCTGTCCGTTCCAGTATATGATTTATAACAGTGAACTGCATTCTTACAGGGAATTACCGGTCCGGTATTCGGAAACTTCTACACTGTTTCGCAACGAGGCTTCCGGCGAGATGCACGGCCTGATACGGGTACGGCAGTTTACCCTTGCCGACGCACACATTATTTGTACGCCCGAGCAGCTTGAAGATGAATTTAAAGATGTTTTGGATTTGATTGAATACATTATGAAATGCCTGGGTATCGAAAAAGATATACGGTACCGTTTTTCCAAATGGGATCCCAAACATACCGAGAAGTATATAAATGATCCGGAAGCCTGGGACAACACACAGGCTATCATGAAAAAAATAATTGACCATATCGGTATTGATTATACCGAGGCCGACGATGAAGCCGCCTTTTACGGGCCAAAGCTGGATGTTCAGTTTACCAATGTTTTCGGAAAAGAAGACACGCTGTTTACCGTGCAGATAGATTTCGCTTTGGCTGAGCGGTTTGATATGACGTATGTGGATGCGGACGGTCAGAAAAAGCGGCCGTATATCATTCATCGGTCTTCCATCGGTTGCTATGAACGCACGCTTGCTATGATGATTGAAAAGTATGCCGGTGCGCTGCCCATGTGGATGATGAGCGAACAGGTGAGGCTGCTTTCTATTACCGACCGGGCGGCTGATTATTGCAGCGCTTTTGCCGAAGCTTTGTGCGCTGTCGGTGTGCGCGCGAAAGTGGATGACCGGCAGGAAAAGATTGGCTATAAAATACGGGAAGCACGGATGGAGAGGATTCCGTATATGTTGGTTGCCGGTGACCGGGAAGTGGAAAACGGAACGTTTGCCGTGCGTAAGCGGGGCGTGGGTGAGATAGGCAGCATGGGAGACGACGAGCTTTTAAGCCTGCTCCAGAAGGATGTTGAGGAAAAAAATATTTTCTAAGCGCTTGACAGAAAAGCGGCCGATATGCTATATTGACTTAAGTATAAAGCAGAAACACCCGTTTCTCACCTGCCGATTTCCGTATTGGCATGGTCAATACTTTTCTGATGTATTTGAAATGCGGGTTTTTTGCCCGCATTTTTTTGTTTATGCGTTTTGCTTTGTGCAAAAGTAAGAAATATATAAGGAGGCGGTAATATCGCAAGCGAGCTGCTCATTAATGAGCAAATCAGAGAAAGAGAAGTCAGAGTAGTAGCGGAAGACGGAAGCCAGGTAGGCGTGATGCCACTGCAGCAGGCGCTGCGCATGGCAGAAGAGAAGGACCTGGATTTGGTGAATATTTCGCCAAAGGCCAATCCGCCTGTCTGTAAGATCATGGATTACGGGCGCTACAAATTTGAACAGGACAAACGCCAGAAGGAAGCGCGCAAAAATCAAAAAGTAATTGTTTTAAAAGAGATGCGTCTTTCTGCGACCATCGACAAACACGACATGGAAGTTAAGGCTAAGAACGTTATCAAGTTTTTAAAGAGCGGAGATAAGGTGAAAGTTTCTATTCGATTCAAAGGCCGTCAATTGAGTCATACCGACAAGGGAACGGCTGTGATGAATGCGTTTATTGAAATGGTGGCTGATCATGCTGTTGTGGAAAAACAGGCAAAGATGGAAGGCAGAAATATGTTTATGATATTAGCACCAAAGAACTAAAGGAGGGCAAACAAGAATGCCGAAAATGAAAACGCACAGAGGGGCGGCCAAACGGTTTAATATGACAAAAACCGGAAAAGTGAAAAGGGCGAAAGCCTATAAGAGCCATATCCTCAACAAAAAATCTTCAAAGAGAAAAAGAAATCTCCGTAAGGGCACGTATATTTGCGCGGCGGAGCAAAAGAACATCCGGATGTTGATTCCGTATAAGTGATCGCTGGGCAATTTTTAGTATGTAGTAGGAGGTAGCTTACATTGGCAAGAGTAAAAAGGGCGGTAGGCGCCCACAAAAAACGCAAAAAAGTTTTTAAACTGGCAAAAGGATATTTCGGTGCAAAATCCAAACAATACAGGACCGCGAAAGCCGCGGTGATGAAATCACTCAATTATGCGTATATCGGCAGAAGGCTTAAAAAGCGTGATTTCAGAAAACTGTGGATTGTCCGCATAAATGCACAGGCACGGCAGAACGGCGTGAGTTATTCGCAGATGATGTGCGGCCTGAAAAAAGCGGGCGTGAATATCAACCGAAAGATACTGGCGGATATGGCGGTAAACGACAAAATCGCTTTCGCAAAGCTGGCCGAACTCGCAAAAAAAAGCGTTTGATTCTAAAAGTGTGAACCCCATCTTGCAAGGTGGGGTTTATGATTTCCGGGGTCCCCAAAAAGGCGAAAGACTTTAAGGGGTGGTTTCCGGGGTCCCTGATGGGCTGCGTTTTTTGAAGCGCCGGGCAAAAAGTGCTTGTATGGGAATGATAGGAGGGGACGACTATGAAAAAAATAAACAGTCTCCAAAACGAGACCATAAAAAGGACGCGATCGCTTAAATCCAAAAAAGGGCGCATGCAGTACGGAGAATTTTTGGCGGAAGGCGAAAAGTGTGTTCAGGAAGCGCTGGTTTCCAGTATGGAAGTGACCAGAATTTTCATGCATGGGGAACATCATGCGATCATTGCGCTTGCAAAAAGCAAAGGGGTAGAAATCATTCAGGTCCCGCGCCCGGTGATCGAGGCCCTGACCAGCGTACAGTCTCCGCAGAACGTAGCGGCCAGCGTTGCGATTCCGGGGCAGATAAAGCCGGATGGAGATCTTGTGGTTGCGCTGGACGGTGTGTCCGATCCTCAGAATGTGGGCAGTATTATCCGCAGTGCGGACGCTGCGGGCGCTGCGGGCGTCGTTTTGGGCGCGGGATGCGCGGATTACCTGAACCCCAAAGCGGTTCGTGCCTCCATGGGAAGCTTATTTCACCTGCATGTTTTTGAGAGCGACATTGAAACCTTTCTGGCCGATTTCAAAAAAACGGGGTGTGTGGTATCCGGCCATTTAAACGGTACATGCATCCTTCCTGTGTGTAAAAAAATCTGCCTGGTGATCGGTAACGAATCAAGGGGCGTGCGCGAGCCGGTGGCCCGCATGAGCAATTCGCTTTTTAAGATCCCCATTTACGGGCAGGCGGAAAGCTTGAACGCAGCGGTCGCCGCAGGTATAATGATGTATATGGTGAGGGATAAATTAGTCGAAGGCAGTAAGGAGCAGCATAATGAAGGATAAAATAGAGAACATTCTGACGGAGGCAATGGACGCCATAAAAACGGTGAACAGTGCGAATCCATTGAACGATTTGCGTATACGCCTGCTTGGGAAAAAAGGCAGTTTGACGGCTTTGATGAAATCTATCGGGGCCGCCCCGCCAGAAGAGCGTGCCGAGATCGGGAAAATGGTGAACACCGCCCGCGACCAGATTGAAACCGAACTGGATGATGCTCTTCTTAAGATAAAAGAAAAGGAAAAAGAAGAAAAGCTGAAAAGTGAACGGGCGGATGTGACGCTTCCCGGGCACAAGCTGCCGTTAGGTTCGATGCATCCGCTGACGATTGTTTATCATGAGATCAGGGATATTTTTTTGCGGATGGGCTTTGATGTTTATGAAGGCCCGGAGGTGGAAAGCGACAAATATAATTTTGAGATGCTCAATATTCCGAAAAATCATCCGGCCCGCGATATGCAGGATACATTTTATATTTCGGATGACGTAGTGCTGCGCACACATACTTCACCGGTGCAGATACGTACGATGCTGAAAAAAAAGCCCCCGATACGGATGATTTGTCCGGGGCGGGTATACCGGTGCGACGATGTGGATGCCACGCATTCTCCGGTTTTTAACCAGATAGAAGGACTGGTGGTGGACAAAAATGTGACGCTGGCAAACTTGAAGGGAACCATTAATGCATTTTTAAAAGAGTTTTACGGCGAGCATACCGTGACCAAATTCAGGCCGGGGTATTTTCCGTTTACCGAGCCGAGCGCAGAGGTGGACGCAACCTGCAGCCTGTGCAATGGAGCAGGCTGCCCGGCGTGTAAGGGCGCCGGGATGATAGAAGTGCTTGGATGCGGAATGGTGAACCCGGTGGTTCTTTCAAATTGTGGGATCGATCCTGAAGAATATTCCGGATTTGCATTTGGACTGGGCCTGGACAGGCTGACCAACATTAAATACGGCATTACGGATATACGTCTGCTGTATGAGAACGACGTGCGTTTTTTAAACCAGTTTAAATAAGGAATAGGAGAGGAACTATGCTTGCACCCTTAAGATGGATTCAGGATTATGTAAAAACAGATGCGGATGTTGATACGGTGGCCCAAAAGATGATTATGACGGGCAACGGTGTGGAAGGCATTATCCGCTTAGGTGAGAATATAAAAAATGTAGCCGTGGGAAAGATCACGGAAATAAGTAAACATCCGAATGCGGATTCGCTCCTTGTCTGTAAGGTGGATGCGGGACGACACGGAACGCTGACGATCGTTACCGGTGCGGACAACGTGTTTGTCGGCGCGTATGTGCCGGTGGTCATGCATGGCGGCGTGCTTCCTACCGGACAGGTGATTAAAAAAGGAAAGCTGCGGGGAATCGCTTCGGAAGGCATGCTTTGCTCGGGCGAGGAGTTGGAACTCAAGGAAAGTGATTATCCGGGAGCAGAAACGCATGGAATCCTGATTTTGAAAGATGAGCCTGAACCGGGAGAAGATATCCGGACACACCTTAGTCTTTCAGGAAGCGTGATCGACTTTGAGGTAGGTGCGAACCGGCCGGATTGCCTTTCGGTTATTGGGATTGCGCGGGAAGCTGCTGCGGCGCTGGACGCACCGCTGACACTCCCTGAAACCGAATATAAAGAAGGGAAAAACAACATTCATGATATTGTAAGCGTCCAGGTGGACGATCAGGATCTTTGCAGCCGTTATATCGCGCGTGCGGTGGTGGACGTAAAAATAGGACCTTCGCCTGCCTGGATGCAGCAAAGGCTGAAAGAAGCGGGGATCCGGCCAATCAGCAATATTGTGGACATCACGAACTTTGTGATGCTGGAGACCGGCCAGCCGATGCACGCTTTTGATGCGTCGGATATCCGGGGAGGACGCATTATTGTCCGGCGGGCAAAAGACGGAGAAAAAATGGTTACCCTGGATGGAAAAGAGCGCGTGTTTACGGAAAGCATGCTTCTTATCTGTGATGAGCAGGGCCCAATCGGCCTTGCGGGGATCATGGGCGGCGAAAATTCGGAAATCAAAGAGACAACGGCTACCGTCGTTTTTGAAGCGGCAAAATTCATGTACGGAAACGTCCGCCAGACCATGCGAGCGCTGGGCATGTCCACTGAATCCGGGTATCGCTTTTCAAAAGGGATCGATGCGGCGACAACCAAGTTTGCGATGGATAGGGCGCTTACTTTGGTGCAGCAGTTGGGTGCAGGCATAATTGCGCAGGGAGAAATTGATATTTTATCTGAAGATTTAACGCCCAAAACCGTAAAAACAACAGCTGCAAAAGTCAATGCGCTGCTCGGGACTTCGCTTCAGGCAGAGCAGATGAAAGAATATCTTGAAAAAGTATCTGTTAGGACCGAGGTGCGGGGGGGCGACCTTCTTTGCAGTATACCGCTTTTCAGGCAGGACGTTGCCGGCGGTGCGGATATTGCGGAAGAAGTTGCACGAATGTTTGGATATGATAATATAGAGGCTGCGCCCATGAGATGCGCAATGCAAAGCGGCGGAATATCCGAAACCGAGCGGGCGACGGATAAGATAAAAGAATATATGGCGGGCGTAGGGTATAACGAGTGTGTGACGTATTCTTTTGCCGGAGAAGCAGATTATAAAAAACTTTTGATTGAAATGCCTTCTTCGGTCCGGATCATTAACCCGTTGGGGGATGATACCGCATATATGCGCACCAACATGATTGCGGATATGCTGCAAACGATATCCGTCAATTTAAGCAAAAAAAACGACCGTCTTAGGCTGATTGAAGCGGGACGTGTTTATATTCCAAAAGAAGGCGAAGATCTTCCGGATGAATACCCAATGATATGTATCGGACAGTCGGGGAGCGGCGCAGATTTCTTTGGATTGAAGGGTTGCGTTGAAAACCTTTCTTCTCTTTTGTGTTCGGCGGAAGCGTCTTTTGCGCGTACCGATCGCCCGTATTATCATCCGGGAATTTGCGCCGAGATCCGCGTAGGCGGTGAGCTGGTGGGTGAAATGGGCGAAGTGCATCCCGATGTTTGTGACAATTTTGACATTCCTTCAAAAACCATAGTTGCACAAATCAGAATTGATTTGCTGATTAAAAACAAGAAGCCGGCCTTCAAATATACCGAACTGCCACGCTTCCCTGCGGTAGAGCGAGATTTGGCGGTCGTGGTCGACGAGGACGCGGGCGCAGGCGATGTGCTTGCTTCTATCAAAAAGGCGGGGACAAAGCGTCTGGAAAGCGTCCGGTTGTTTGATGTTTACCGGGACGGCAAACTTGGAGAGGGAAAAAAGAGCCTGGCCTTCGGACTTAAATTCCGCGCGGCGGACAAAACCATGACGGATGAAGAGACCAATTCCATTATGGAAAAGATTTTACGCATTCTGGAAAGAGAGTTTGACGCAAAGCTGCGTTAGGTTCTGTAAAAAAGGTTTAAAAACCCGCTGTTTTTGCTTTGAAAAGCCAAAAAACCATTGAGAAAACTAATATTTAAATGTATAATATAATAAATAAGCAATTGGTGGTGGGAAATGGTGGATAAGGTAAAAACAATTGTGAATATCGGCGGCAAGGAATATACGATTGCAGGCTGTGAAAGTGCAGAGTATATACACCGGGTAGCGTTGTGTGTTAACCAGAAAATGAGCGAACTCAAAAAGGGAAACGAGCAACTGAATAACACGCTGCTTGCAGTTTTGACGGCAATCAACGTTGCCGACGATTACATCAAAGCCAAAGACGAATTGACCGAGCTGAAAAAAGAGCTTGAATGTGTCAAAAAAGAACGGACGACCATGAAACCGCAGGTCAACGTTTCTAAATTCAGATGAGATTATAAAATGAATGCAGGCAGCTTACAGTGTTAAGCTGCCTTTTTTTTAGGGATTCTTGAAAAATCGCAGGATTTTTAAGAGTGATGGATGCCCTTTGCGGCCGGGAGAGACTTTTGCAATCATGCGGAAAGATTTTAGAAATATAAAAAAACCGGAATTATTGGCGCCGGCGGGCGGGATGGACGCCCTGCGCGCAGCGGTTCAAAATGGAGCGGATGCGGTGTATATTGGCTCAAAAATGTTTAATGCGCGGGCTTATGCGGACAATTTTGATTCGGAAGAAATCCGCAAGGCGGTGGATTATTGTCATTTGCGGGGCGCACGGCTTTACCTGACGCTGAACACCATGATACTGGAAGAAGAGCTCCAAAGAGGTGTGCGGGAAGTGAGAGAGGCTTATTTGGCGGGCGTGGACGCACTGATCGTTGCGGATGCCGGCCTTGCGGATCTGGTTCAAAAATGTTGCCCGGATATCCCTTTGCATGCCAGTACCCAAATGTGTATTCATAATTCAGCCGGAGCGCGGTTAGCCGGCGATATGGGGTTTAAAAGAGTGGTCCTGGCCCGTGAACTGAATCTTTCGGAAATACGCGACATTACGGACAGCGGCATTGAAACGGAAGTCTTTGTACACGGCGCGCTTTGCTCAGGGGTTTCGGGGCTGTGTCTGCTTTCCTCTTTTATAGGACAACGCAGCGGCAACCGCGGGAAGTGCGCGCAGCCATGCCGCCTGGAATATAGGGTGGGCGGCACGGATGCGTATTACCTGAGTATGGCCGACCTGTGTGCGGCGGAACATCTGGGGCAACTGATAGCCTTTGGCGTCTCAAGTTTTAAAATAGAAGGAAGAATGAAAAACAGCCGGTATGTGGGCGGCGTTGTGTATGAATACCGCAGGATACTGGACGCCTTTATGAGCGGTGAAGGGCTGCCGGAAGGAAGCCTTGAGCGTTTAAAAGAATACTATAACCGCACTTTTACCAGCGATTATCTGACCGGCGGAACGGCAGTGACCGCTATTGACCGTCCTGGAAACCGGAATATAGACAAAAAACGTCCGGAAGGATACGGAAAGCTGCCGGAAGAAAAGCCTTTTTATAAGGCGGAATCATGGGTTTACCTGGAAGAAGGCCAGCCTGCGCGGATGGGCGTGTGTGCAAACGGGTTTGACGCAGAGGTGGCTGGAGAAGAAAAACTGCCGCAGGCGCAAAAACCTTTGGAAGAGGAAATTGTTCTGCATTCTGTAAAGAAGACCGGCGGAACACCGTTTATAATGGAAAAAACGGAAGTAACAATCAAAGGGGCTCCTTTTATCAGCGTGGCAAAATTGAATGCGCTGCGAAAAGCGGCTTTGAGTGCTTTGGAGGGGGAGTTTTTAAAATCTTACCATGCGCGCACCTGCCCCCCGTGCGTTTCTTTATCCGCTGATGCGGGCAGTCACCGGCTCGGTCGGGTCTTTGTGCAGTGCGGATCGGCCCGTCTGGCAGTTGAAAGCCTGCGCAGGGGCGCGGAGCGCATATATTATGCGCCCGAAACAATCAATGAAAAAACACTGGCGCAGGCCGCCAAAATCGAAACGGAAACAGGCGTCAGGCCTTATATTGCACTTCCGCCGTTTTTGCGTGAGAAAGATATGCGTCGGATTGATTCGCTTTTGAAAGAAGCGCACGGAGCCTTTGCGGGTTCTCTGGCCGGGAATTTTTCCCAGGTTTCCGTTCTGAAAAAGTATTTCAGAGAAGTAGTGGCAGACTATACCTGCAACATTGCAAACCGGCAGACGGCAACTGCTTTTGAAAATATTGGTTTTACAGGCGTCTGTCTGAGTGCGGAACTGAACAAAAATGATATCAACCGTGTGGGGAGCGTGCTTCCCGCGGAAATAGTTGCATATGGGTATCTGCCTTTGATGTGGCTGGCACATCCTTTGGATGCGCAGACGATGACCGACCGGCGGGGGTATACATACGGTATTCAAAAAAGAAAAGTCTCTTATGAAATGCAGGTTGTATTAAACCCCGTATTGCTGGTCATGAGGGATATTACGCCTATCCGGGAGGGCGTGGATGCTGTCCGTTTAATTCTGGAAACGGATTCGGACACAGCTATTGTGTCCGAATATGTACGCGCAGTGCGCGAAGGGGATGCCGTTCATACGGGGTACCGGGATACGACGCAGGGCCATTTAAGAAGAGGAGTATAAAACGTTGATCAGCAGAAAAACAGCTCAGACATTGGAATATGACGCAATACTCGACATGCTGGGAGAAAAAACGGTATCGGCGTCGGGAAAACATCTTGCCGAAGCCCTTATGCCGACCGACCGGCCGGAAGAAGCCCAAAGGCTGATGGATGAAACCAAAGAAGCGGAAACGTTGCTGGTACGAAAGACGGCGTATCCCGTGTCTTCTTTTGACGAGCCTGCAGGAGAGCTAAAGCGGTTGGCGACGGGCGCGTCTTTGAACTGCACGGAACTGCTGCGGGTGAATACGGTTTTCAAAGCGGCCCGGCGTACAAAAAAAGCACTGGCCGGGGAAACGGAAAGATATCTTGCCGCTATGGCCGAAAAACTGTTTTGCGAAGAACATATCATGCGCGAAATTGATGAGTGTGTAATTGGGGAAAATGAACTGGCGGATACGGCGTCCGACGAACTTTTTCGGATCCGAAAAAAAATAAAACAGGAAAATGAATTCATAAGGAGTCGCCTTCAGACGATCATTAAAAGCGGCGCGCTCTCCAAACAGCTTCAGGACAGTATTGTTACCCAGCGCAACGGACGTTATGTGGTGCCGGTAAAAGCCGAACATAAAGGGGCCTTGCCCGGTATTGTACATGCGCAGAGCGCAAGCGGCGCAACACTGTTTGTTGAACCCATGAGCGTTGTGGACGCCAATAACCGGATCAGTGAGCTTATGTCCAGGGAAACGGAGGAGGTGGCACGCATTCTGGCCAGGCTTTCGGACGGGGTGAGGCCGTATATTCATGATATTGAGGCAGATGTATCGTTGCTTGCCTATCTTGATCTGGTGTTCGCAAAAGCGTCGCTGGGGCTTTCCATGAAGGCGGCTCCGGTTACGTTTGGCGGAGATCACGGGATTCATATAAGCGACGGCAGGCATCCTCTTATTCCTGCCGGACAGGTAATCCCGCTTTCTATTTCTACGGATGACCAGGTCCATTCACTGATGATTACCGGCCCGAATACAGGCGGAAAGACGGTTACGCTGAAGATGGTTGGGCTGTTTGCGCTGATGGCGCAGTCCGGCCTGTATCTGCCCGCGCGGTTTGGTGTCCGTATGCCGGTTTTTGACGGCGTTTTTGCAGATATAGGGGATGAACAGAGCATTGAACAGTCGCTCTCCACCTTTTCTTCCCATATGAAAAACATTATTTATATTTTAAGGCATGCGGGAAAAAAATCTTTGGTGCTTTTGGATGAAGTAGGTGCGGGAACGGAGCCCCAGGAAGGCGGCGCCATTGCGATGGCGGTTTTGACCGCACTTTTAGGGCAGGGAGCGACGATTCTTGCGACTACGCATTACAGCGAACTTAAGGCTTTTGCTATGCGGACGGCCGGGTTTGAAAACGCCAGCATGGAATTTGATCCGGTGGCTCTCCGGCCGACATACCGGCTGCTTATCGGAGTAGCGGGGCAGAGCAATGCCATGCTGATTGCAAAACGGCTTGGATTACCCAAAAAGGTCTTGGGTGCCGCGCAGGAATTTTTATCCAGTGAACATACCGCGCTCAATGAACTGTTGGCCGGAGCGGAAAATACCCGCCAGAAGGCGCAAAGCGATCTGATGCGCGCCAAGGTAATGATGGATGAGGCTGCACAGATCAAAAATGATGCGATGGCGCGCGAGCGTACCCAGGAGGAAAAATACAATAAGGTTCTTGAAGACGCGCGCAGCAAAGCTTTGGAGATCATAAACGAGGCCAAAGAAGAAACGGAAGCAATGATCGGCGCAGCCAAGAAACTCAAAAAAATGGATGAATCGGGCAGGACCCGTGAAACGCAGAAGATACGCAGGACCCTGGATTCCAGAAAAGAAGTGCTGGAAACTTCACTTAAAAAAAACCGCCGCAAGGGTGCAAAACTGGCGCCCGCCGATCTGCGGCTGGGAGACAGCGTTCATATTATCAGCATGGATGCGGACGGAACGGTGATTGCCCTGCCCAATTCAAAAGGGCAGGTTAAAGTACAGGCGGGGATTATGAAAATAGACATTCATATCTCTGATTTGGAAGCGCCTGAAAAGCGTCCCGAGAAAAAACACCAGCGTACATCCAGCGTTAATCTTGCACAGCGCAGCGTAGGGCTCTCCATTGATTTGCATGGGCAGGCGGTGGATGACGCACAGCTTCTGTTGGATAAATATTTGGACGACGCATTTTTGTCCGGCCTGTCCGAGGTAACGGTGATTCACGGCCGGGGCACAGGGGTGCTGAAAAACGGGGTGCGGGGATATTTAAGGAGCCATCCGCATGTAAAGAGTTTCCGCAGCGGCGTATACGGCGAAGGCGGGGATGGCGTAACCGTTGTGACATTGAAGTGAGTCCTTGAAAGCCGGCCGAAAAGGAGGAATTTTATGGTGATTATCAGTTCGTGCCTGGCGGGCGCATCCTGCCGGTATGACGGACGTTCCGTGCCGGATGCATCTTGCGTTTGCCTGGTAAAAAAAGGAAAGGCAAAGATCGCCTGTCCGGAAATGATGGGCGGACTTTTAAGTCCGAGGGATCCCTGTGAGATTGTAGGGGGAGACGGGCACGATGTACTGGCAGGAAAAGCGCGTATTCTGGATAAAAAAGGCGTAGACTGCACGCAGGCGTTTATTTTGGGGGCACAAAAGTTTTTAGAATATTTACAAATGCAGGGCGCCGATATGGTATATTTAAAAGCAAAGAGCCCTTCTTGCGGCGCAGGCGAGATCTATGACGGTACATTTACAGGAACCCTCAAAGCGGGAGATGGCGTGACGGCGGCGTTGCTGAAAAAGAACGGAATCAAAATTAAAATTATTTAAATATACAGGCGGGTTGACGTAAAAACCAGTTTTCTAAAAAAGGAGAATGGTGCTATGGAAAAACAGAGCATACTTTTAGTGGACGATGATAAAAATATCAGGGATATGGTTCGCCTATATCTGCAAAACGAGGGATTTGGAGTGACCGACGCCCAGAACGGGGCGGAATGTCTGGAAGAATTCGGACGCAAAAACTATGATTTGATATTGATGGATATTATGATGCCGGTAATGGACGGGATAAAAGCCGTGCAGGAGATCCGCAGACAAAGCAATATTCCGGTCATCATGCTCACGGCAAAAGGAGATACCTTTGATAAAGTTCTGGCGCTGGAGATCGGTGCGGACGACTATGTGGTAAAACCGTTTGATCCGAAAGAACTTATGGCGCGCGTAAAGGCGGTGATCCGCAGAACCAATGCGGCACCGGATGAAAAACGCGTGATTTCATACGACGACCTGACGATTGATATGGACGATTATAAAGTCGTATATAAAGAAGACACATTAAAATTGCCGCCTAAGGAAATGGAACTGCTTTATTTTTTGGCAACAAGGCCAAACAAGGTTTTTACCCGCGAACAGCTTTTGGAGCAGGTGTGGGATTTTGATTATTTTGGAGATTCGCGCACCGTGGATGTACATATAAAGCGCCTGCGGGAAAAGTTGCCCGAAGGACCGGGTTGGCAAATAAAGACCGTTTGGGGAGTTGGGTATAAATTCGAGGTAAAATGATGGGAAAAACGGTTTTTTCCAAATTGATGATCATCTTTATTGTGATCATTACTATATCCTCCCTTGCGTCCGCCTTTTTGATATCTCAGTCTTACAGCGACGAATACACAAAAAATGCGCAAAACGAGATGATTGATGTAGCCAAGGATGTAAGCACAATTGCAGCGTATAACTATTATAATATTATTTCTTTGGGGGATTTCATTAATCTGGTGTCACAGCAGGCTGCAAATAACGGCGATGTGATATGGGTGGTGAACAACGACGGAGACGTATGGCTTTCCGTTGGCCCGGCGGGGGAAACCAATATTACCAAGGATGAAATCTTAAAATATTATGCGGACATGCTCGACGAAATACAACAAGGAAACATTGCCAAGCTGACCACCGAAAGCGATAATACCTTTAACACGCCTGTTTTAACGGTCGGTATGCCGATCGTTGTTTACGGGGATACCATCGGCGCCGTTTTGGTACATAAGAAGCTCAGCGATTTAAACGGTGCGATGGTGAATATGTATACACGGATCGTTTTTTCCGCACTGGTGGCTGTGATTGTAGCCATTGTTCTTCTTTATTTTTTGGCAAAGAATATTTTAAAGCCCCTAAAGAAGGTGACCGAAGCAACGGCGCAGTTGGCGAGGGGCAATTTTGGCGTTCGGCTGGATATTAATTCGGAGGATGAGATCGGCGAACTTTCACGAACTTTTAATTCGGTCGCCGAGGACCTTGGAAAATATGAAAATACGCGGCGGAGCTTTGTGGCGAACGTGTCGCACGAACTCCGGTCTCCGCTTACTTCCATGCAAGGATTGGTGCAGGGCATATTGGACGGTACGGTACAAAAGGATCAGCAGGATTATTACCTTGGGATCGTTTTAGATGAGACCAAGCGGCTCAATTATCTGATCAACGATCTTTTGGACCTGTCGCAGATCGAATCCGGAAAACTTGATTTCAATATCAAAAAAACAGATATCAATGAATTGATCCGGCGTTGCCTGATTACCTTTGAAAGCAAAATATCGGATAAGGACATTGAAGTTGAAGTAGATATCAAAGATGAAAAACAGTATGTGATGGCGGATGAAAACCGTATCAAGCAGGTCCTGATGAACTTGATTGACAATGCCGTGAAGTTTACGCCGCACGGGGGCCTTCTTAGAATTTATACCAGCGAGTCGCCGGCCAGCGTTTTTGTTAATGTGAACAATTCCGGCGGGCGTATTACGGAAGAAGACATCCCTTATGTTTTTGAACGCTTCTATAAGGCGGACAAGTCTCATACCCGCACGCAGGAAGGTACCGGGCTCGGGCTCTCTATTGTGAAGAAAATTCTGGATGGACATGGACAGAACATTTGGGTGAAATCCAAAGAGGAAGAAGGAACGACGTTCACATTTACGTTAAAAAAAGTATAAAAACTGTTAAAGAACTGTTCATATTTTATTTAAACAATTTGTTTATAATTAAGGCATCAGGTGAAAGGAGAATTGAACATGTATCCAGATGATAACAATTACGATGGTTTTCATAGAGAGCAAAACAAGCCGTCGGACGAAGGAGGATTGCCTCCGGTAGAGCCCAGATATTCGGACATGATGCATCAGGAGCCTAGCGGCCAATCCGAGTATGACGACAGTTATAATTATACGGAGAAGAAAAGGAAGTCTAAACCGAAGAAAGCAAAGAAACGCAGTATAGCGGGTGTGATGGCGGTGCTTTGCGTGGCCTCTGCGGTCGGCGGATCCTTGCTGACGGGATATGTGGTGCTCCCGGCGATATACGGTGAATACAATCTGCAGCAGTCGGTTTCGACGGCAGGAGAACCGACCGTTGTATCCAGTAATGTGGAAGACCAGTCTTCCAGTCTGGGCGGCGCGGCACCCATTATTTCGGATACCAGCAATCCGGTCCCCGAAATTGCAGAGAAGGTTTCGACGAGCGTGGTAGGCGTGAAAACCTATAATAAGGAATTTGTGCCCGGAGAACAGGCTCAGACCCAGGATGTCGGGTATGGCACGGGATTTGTTGTGTCGAGCGACGGGTATATCGTGACCAACAGCCATGTGGTTGAATCGGGTGATTATGTGCAGGTCGTGCTTGCGGATGGAACGGAGTATGAGGCGACGATTCAGGGTCGCGATTATGATTCTGATGTAGCCGTTTTGAAAATTGACGCCACCGGACTGACCCCTGTGTCGATCGGAGACAGCGACGGGCTGGAGGTCGGCGAGATGGTAGTCGCCATTGGAAATCCTTTAGGTGAAGAACTGGCAGGAACCGTAACGGTAGGATATTTAAGTTCTTTGAACCGGGAGATCCAGTCGGGAGACCGCACGTACCATGTTTTGCAGACGGATGCGGCCATTAATCCGGGAAACAGCGGAGGCCCTTTGTTCGATGTAAATGGACAGGTCATTGGCGTGACCACGCTTAAGTCAATGTTTGCAGGCGTGGACGAATACGGAGAGACGATTGCCTCTGAAGGAATTGGCTTTGCAATGCCTATCAACTATGTGATGAATATTGCCGAAGAGCTGATTGCAAACGGAAGCATTGAAAAACCGGGAATCGGAATATCTTATTACATGATGACAGAAGAAGACGCTACGAACTGGGAGGCCCCCATGGGCGCGCTGGTTGTTTCTGTAACCGAAGGCGGACCGGCAGCTAAAGCGGGCGTACAGCAAAACGACGTAATTACTGCGGTGGACGGCGTGGCAGTAGCGGATATAGAAAATCTGGCGGATACCGTGAAGGAGAAAGGGCTTGATGCAACGGTAACTCTGACTGTTTGGCGGAACGGTGAAAATGTGGATATCCAGATTGTGACCGAAGATATCAACAAACTGACAAACAGTACCGCAACCAGCCAGAATACCTTTGAATTCAGCAATCCGTTTAGCGAAAACGGGGAGAACTGACAGCCTGGCTGATTGATATATATATTTATTCCGGATCAAAAAGGGCCGCGGCGACGCGGCCCTTTTTGGATGTGCAAAAAAAGGTTTTTTGTGTTAAAATAATACCGTTTTAAAAAAGGAGACCTTTATGCACGAAATATATCTTGATAATGCAGCAACGACGCGTCCGCTCGGTTCGATCCGCGGGTTGCTGGACGACTATCTGGAGAACGGATGGCATAATCCGTCCGCTTTGTATGCGCCTGCCGTATTGGATGCAAAAAAGATGGAACAAGCCCGCGAAACTTTAAAAAAAGGATTTGGCGCGGGGCTTTTTGAGGTTCTGTTTACGTCATCAGGGACCGAAGGGGATGCCGCGGTGATTTTGGGCGGCGCAAAGAAGCAAAAGGCAATGCATTACATAACGTCTGAAGTGGAACATGCGGCGGTATACCAGGCTATGCTCCGCCTGCGGGAAGCAGGCCATGATGTGACTTTTATAAAACCGGACCGTTACGGCCGTGTGGACCCGGATGCGGTGGCGGGAGCTGTTCGTGATGATACCGTTTTGGTAAGCATTATGCATGTGAACAATCAGACCGGAGCCATCAGCGATATTTCCAGGATCGCGCGGTCCGTGAAAGCGAAAAACCCGAATACGCTTTTTCACAGCGACGGCGTCCAGGCTTTTTTGCGGGTAGGGATGCAGGATGTATCCTGCATTGATTATTATACGGTTTCAGCCCATAAAATACACGGATTAAAGGGAGTGGGGGCGGTTTTTTACAAAAAGGGCATGCCCTTAAAAGCGCTGATTCCCGGCGGCGGACAGGAAAAAAATCTGCGCTCGGGAACGGAGAACACCTTTGGAATTGAGGCTTTTGCGCATGCGGCCGGGTATTTTCTTGAGCGGAAAAAAGAAATTGAAAACCATCTTTCGGAATTGAAAAAGGTTTTTTTAGCCGGAATCGGCGCACTTACCGATGTGGAAGTTTTAACGCCGCCGGACGGAGCAGACCACATTGTCTGCCTGATGATCAAAGATGTGCGGGGAGAAGTTCTTCTGCACGCACTGGAAGATAAGCAGATTTATATATCCACCGGGGCGGCCTGCACTTCCAAAAAAGGCGTTTCGCGTGCAGCGCTGGGGCTCGGATTGAGCCGCGTGCAGGCCGATGGAATTGTGCGGGTGAGCTTTTGCCCGTTCAATACGGCTGACGAGGCGGATTCGGCGGCAAAAGGTATGGCCGAAGCCGCGCAGGCTTTACGAATTTTCACAAGGAGATAAGAGATGATCATACTGGTCAGATATGGTGAAATCCATTTAAAGGGCTTAAACCGTCCTTATTTTGAAAGGTCGCTGGCCCGGAACATGAGACGGGCGATTGCGGATTTTTCCGGTGCAGCGGTATCTAAAGGGGAAGGTCGCTTTTATGTAAAGGGATTTGATGAACAGGATGCTCCTGCCGTAATGCGCGCTTTGTCTTTTGTATTTGGGATCCATTCTATGAGCCCAGCATACGAGACGGGAAAAACGATGGAAGAAATCAATGAGATGTGTTTGCAGGTCATGCATGCGCAGCTTGAAAAAATGGGCAGGAGCACGGCGACCTTTAAAATGATTTCCAAACGGGCGGATAAGAGATTTCCTTTAAATTCGATGCAGATATGTGCAGAGACAGGTGCATACCTCCTGCGGAATTTTCCTGATTTGACGGTGGATGTACATCATCCTGAAATCAGCGTGTTTGTTGAGGTGCGGGAGAAGGCACTTTGTTATTGTGATGTCCTTCCCGGGCAGGGAGGACTGCCTGCAGGGTGCAGCGGACGGGCGGTGCTTCTGCTTTCGGGCGGTATTGACAGCCCGGTGGCCGGCCACATGACTGCAAAGCGCGGCGTTACGCTGGAAGCTGTCCATTTTACAAGCCCGCCTTATACCAGCGAAGCAGCCAAGCAGAAAGTAGCGGATCTGGCAGGAATATTGGCAAAATATTCCGGGCCTATCCGTCTGCATGTAGTTCATTTTACCGAGATACAGACCGAAATCTATAAAAATTGTCCGCATGAAGAACTGGTCATTATTATGCGCAGGTTCATGATGCGCATCGCAGAGAAGGTGGCACGCACGGCAGGCGCCGCCGCACTGGTGACCGGAGAGAGTATTGGGCAGGTTGCCAGCCAGACGCTGGACAGCATGAGCGTGACCGGCGCAGTAGCGACAATGCCGGTGCTGCGCCCTTTGATCGGTATGGATAAACTGGAGATTATGGCAAGGGCGGAGGCCATTGGAACATATGAAACCTCTATTTTGCCTTATGAGGACTGTTGCACCGTTTTTGTGCCCAAACATCCGGTTACGCACCCCAGACTGGAACGTATAGAACGGTCCGAAGCCAGACTACCGGTGGACACACTGCTTCAAAAGGCTCTGGACGACATTGAAGTGATAGAGATTTAAACCGCGCGCGCCGCGGTTTTTTTATGAGCTGTGCAGCAAAAAAAAGAAGCGCCCTTTGCGTACTGATGGACAAAAATTCTTTTTTTAATAGCCGGAAAATGCTTTCATATTGCATAAAAGGGGAAATTATTGTAAACTATTCGGGTATGAATATTTTTAAGTTGCAAAGGAGACACGCATGGCAAAAATAAAAATGGCTGTACCGTTGGTTGAAATGGACGGGGATGAGATGACCCGGATTATTTGGGATATGATCAAGAAACATCTTCTCTCGCCGCATATAGACCTTAATTGTGAGTATTACGATCTTGGACTTGAAAACCGCGACAAAACCGACGATAAGGTAACTTTTGACGCGGCCTATGCAATAAAAAAATACGGGGTAGGTGTAAAATGCGCAACGATTACGCCAAACGCGCAGCGCGTCACGGAATACAACTTAAAGGAAATGTATAAAAGTCCTAACGGAACGATCCGCGCCATATTGGACGGGACGGTTTTCCGTGCCCCTATCATGGTCCGTGGCATCAGTCCGTCGGTAAAAACGTGGAAAAAGCCCATCACCATTGCACGTCATGCCTATGGAGACATATATAAGGATACGGAACATAAAGTTCCGGCCGGATCGCTGGTTGAACTGGTGATTACAACAGAGGACAAGGAGACCCGGCTGCCCGTTTTTGATTTTGAAGGCCCGGGAATTGCCCTTTCCATGTACAATACGGAAAAATCCATTACCAGTTTTGCAAAAAGCTGCTTTAATTATGCGCTGGAAGTGAAGCAGGATCTTTGGTTTGCGACCAAAGATACCATATCAAAACAATATGACCATACCTTTAAAGATATATTCCAGGATATTTTTGATGCTGAGTATGATGAAAAGTTCAAAGCAGCCGGTATTGAATATTTTTATACCCTGATCGACGACGCGGTTGCGCGGGTCATCCGTTCGGAAGGCGGATATATCTGGGCCTGCAAAAATTACGACGGAGATGTCATGAGCGATATGGTGGCTACTGCTTTTGGAAGCCTGGCCATGATGACTTCCGTGCTGGTATCTCCTGACGGAAATTTTGAATACGAAGCCGCGCACGGAACGGTTACCCGCCACTATTACAAGCATCTGAAAGGCGAGGAAACATCTACAAATTCCATGGCGACTATTTATGCGTGGTCGGGGGCCCTTAGAAAACGCGGAGAACTGGACGGGAACGAAGCGCTGGTCCGCTTTGCAGACGAACTTGAACGCGCTTCTGTCGCTACGATCGAAGAGGGCGTTATGACAAAAGACCTTGCGCTTCTGAGCGAGGTGCCAAATAAAAAAGTGGTGGATACGGAAACGTTTATAAAAGAAGTAGCCGCCCGCATTAAGCAGTAAAGGAGTCTTTTATGTCTTTATATGAAGAGTGGATGGAACTGGCGCAATCGCCGGCTACGCCTGCGGAATACGACCGGTTCTGGAAAGAATATTATGACCGCGAAAAGCAGATATATAAGCTTCTGCTGGCCGACAAGGATACGGTGCAGGAGGGAACTTTATCCGAGCTGGCCGCGAAATATGAAATGGAAGACGTTCTTTTTACGGGTTTTCTGGATGGAATAAATACCAGCCTGAAAAAGGAGCATAATGTAGAAAAGCTGAAGGATGCGTCTAAAGTACGGCTGGAGATTGATTACGAAAAACTGTACTTCAATATGCACGATGCAAAGGCAAAGTGGCTTTATGAACTGCCCGAATGGGACGGTGTCCTTTCCGAGGAAAAAAGGGCAGAAATCAAGAAAGAATGGCAGGCATCCAAGCAGGCTGTCAGTGAAAAGACCGTGGGGCGCAATGATCCGTGCCCATGCGGAAGCGGCAAAAAATATAAAAAATGCTGCGGTAAATAAATAGGCCGTATGGCTTTTGGAGATTGGTGAAAAAGCTGCCGAAAGGCGGCTTTTTTATGTGGCTATACGGTGGAATGAAATTGGATTAATAATATTCAAATAAAGTATGCATGAGGACCAGAATAATAAAGCACAGCGCGACGAATTGAATATTGTTGTGCGTTTTGACCACCTCTTCTTCGCTCTGCACGGGGTGAACGTTGCGTGACAGGAAAGGAAGGAAGAGAAGCAGGGGAATGAAGTACCTGCCTTGCACGCCCTGAATGGTTCCTGCACCTACCGGCGTCCAGGTAAGGTATAGGAGAAGGTTTACCAGTACGTACGAAAGCGCAATAACAATAAAAATTCCAAACCGGCTTATAAAAGACATCTTGGTGTCTTCAATATTGATGGCGCCGTTTTCGTATTTTGAGTAAACAAAGGCTACCAAAGCAAAAAATCCGATATATAGATAGATAAACACTTCCGGCGGGCTGTAAGTGAGCCATCCGAAAGAGAAAAGTTGTGTTATATAGTATGTGTTGTTGACAAAAGAACGGATAAATATAGAAACGGAAGTTGTAAGGCTGCTCAACATAAATTGCAGTTGTGCGCCGACATTCGCTCCCATCAGATTGACTCCGCCCGCAGTAAGCGCCGAACTGTCTGCCGAGCCGGTGGCCGAGATCAGGTAGGTGTTGACGGCGTACAGGCCTGCTGCGGCCGCTACCGGGATTACGACAGCAAGGACGGCGTTTATAGCTTTTGATTTTTTGGACGCGAACCGGGAAGCCGGAATAAAAAGCATCAAAAGGCACAAGGGAAGGAGATTATATTTTAGCATAGCGGTCAGCGAACAGAGAATGATGAATACAATCGTCTGTTTTTTGCCCACTACCAAATCTTTTTCAAAAAGCATTTTTGTGAAATAGGCTGCCAGAAGAAGCGCGAGTGCGTAGGTTAAAAAGTCGCGGTTATAGGAGGCCGCAATGTATAGTGACATGGGCATAAGCGCGACTACGGCAAAAAATATTTTAAAGCGCGGCGCCGTTTTGACGGCAAAGTATGCAAAAATGGCGTAAATGACAAGGTTGATGATCCGGCCTGCATAAAACAGCGGAAGAATTCCGGCATGGAAAATGCGGAAGAAGAATATAACGATGGCGGACGGGATATATGCCAGGAAGAACTGGCCGTTTCCGAGTGTGGAATTGCCGAATCCGTCCGCAATGGTTTGACCGTGCAGCGTGGTGTTCACAATGGTCTGCTTGGCTAGATGCAGGTCGGTAATCTGCCCGAGGCCGTTTGAAACGACAGCGCCGCCCGGCGCATCGAAAAGATAACCGTTTGCGACCATGAAGGCTTTTCCAAGATGGGTCGATTCATCCGGGACATCAAGGATAGGGGTGAGCAGCGCAAAAAACGTACCAAAGACCAGTGCAGCTAATAATACATTCACATGAATCTTTTTTGAGTAAAACAGTATAAGGATACATCCTGCCAAAACGCCCCAGAAGGAAAGAGAGAGAATGTAAGGGCTTATCCCGAGGGAGTAGGTTACATCGAGCTCAGGAACGGTCTGGCCGCCTGTGCCCTGCCGCAGGTAAAGGGACAGCGCCGTCTCCTCAGGAATGTTATCCGCCGTAATGGAAAGCGTATAATCGCCGCCCGTTTCAGGCATGTTGGTGAGGCCAAAGGTAAGCAAACTGCCATCCGCCAGACTGGCCGAAGAAAAGGTGTTTTCAAAAACAACCGTTCCCGCACTGTCTATCACCTGGATGGTGTACGGGTCGGCTGATTGATATTCGGGGGCTTCAAAATATAATGTAAGGCCGATCGGCTGGCCGTCATTAATGTGAAAAGCCAGATCAATGGGAGCTTCAGATGAAATCTTCTGAACGGTTCGCTGGCTTGCCTGGTCGTATGCCGGAAGCGCCTCGGTCTGCGGAGGCGCAAAAACCATGACGTAGACAAAAGACAGAATAACAAGAAGCGCGATAAGAAACAGCTTTTGACGCAAATGGCTTGAGAGAGCTTCATCCCAAACCTTTTTTGAGAATAAATGCAATTTATTCATGTTATACCCCGAAAAAATTATTACGGAATCATTATACCCATATCGCGCTTGACTGTCAAAGCAAATGAGGGGCATATTGGTTGCAAAAGCATGCTTTTCCCTGTATAATTTACCTAGCTTAAAAGTATTTGGGTGGTTTATGAAAGTCCTGATATTTATTCCCGCTTACAACGAACAATATACTATTAAAAGGGTTGTTGAGGACCTGCGTCTTCATTGCCCCGCGTTTGATTATGTGGTCATCAACGACGGTTCCACAGATGACACAAAAAAAGTTTGTGGGAAAAATGATATTCCATGTATTACGTTGCCTGTTAATCTTGGGCTGGACGGCGTTTTCCAGACCGGGATACGGTATGCCCTGCATAAAGGGTATGATATTGCGATGCCCTTTGACGGAGACGGCCAGCATAACGCAGAGTATATAAAACCTATGGTTGAAAAAATGATGGAAGGGTATGATATCGTGGTGGGGTCCCGTTTTCTGGAGGAAAAAAAACGCGGAGGGCTGCGTGTAGCCGGGTCGGGCATCATTAGTTTCTTTTTTAAGCTGACAACCGGCGTGCCCATGACGGATCCTACGTCCGGGATGCGGATGGTGAACAAGAAGATGATCCGCGCGCTGTGCGACAACTTAAACCTTGGCCCGGAGCCGGACACATGGGCCTTTTTGGTTAGGAACGGTGCAAAGATGACGGAAGTGCCGGTGCGGATGAATGACCGGCAGGCCGGAAGGAGTTACTTTACTTTTGGAAAATCCGTTGCCTTTATGGTGCGGATGAGTATCTCGATTCTGATTATCCAGTGGTTTCGAAAGAAGGTTGTTAAATGAGTCTGAACCTGAGTATTTTTATGATAGTGGTTGCCGTGCTTGCAATCATTTATATTGTTTTTAGGATACGACATTCCCACATGAATATATCCGATTCGATTTATTGGATTGTATTTGCGATCCTGCTTGTGATATTCAGCATATTCCCGCAGATTATTATTTTTCTTGCGCCGCTGGTGGGCATACAGTCGCCCCAGAATCTGCTCTTTTTGGTGATTATCGGGCTTTTGACATTCAAATTGTTCTTAATGGCGATCAAAATGTCTCAGATGCAGGATAAGATCACCTTGCTGGCGCAAAAAGTGGCCATTGATGAATTTGAAAAGGCAAGGAAAGAAGAAACGGAAGACCGGTAGCGGACGGCCGTATAAACATTGCCAAAAAAGCCATCACTTTATTTTTGTTTTAAAAAGCGATGGCTTTTTATATGCCGGTTATAAAAGGGTTAGTCCTCTTGTTTGACAATATAATCATTTTTCAGGGATTTTGCGAGGCCTTCATTGCGCATGATATGCGCGTTGACCTGGCTTAAAGCTGGATTACTCTCTAAAAAGTCAAGAATATCCTCTGTATAAAAATCCTGATCTTTAAAATGATTGTATATCCCTGATAAAAGCTCATAATCCGCCTGTTCATCCAGTGTCCACCGGTGATGGCCGATGTCCGGAATAGGACAGGGAAAATCCTGAAGGATAAATTTGTCCCGGTTGTTTTTTATGTACATGGTAACGTGCTCGCGTTCGGAAGCGAGCTGTGCGTTTTCCCAGGCATATTTAAGCGCGGAAAAACGGACGATTTCAAGATCCAGTCCATTGGCCAGCGTATCGTTCAGGTCGGCCATATAGTCGGTTTCCGGTTTAAGCTGGGAAATGGCCAGATCCAGTATCCGGGGATCAAATACAGGGCAGTCCGCCGTGATACGGATGACATATTCGGGACGAATCAGGCGGGCTGCCTGGTAATACCGGTCCAGTACGTCGTCTTCGCTGCCTGCAAATATCCTGCATCCCATGGAAGAGACCAGCTTAATGGTTGGGATATCTGTTTTGGAAATAGAAGTCAGGACCATGGCTTCGTCCAGCATTTTGCTTTTTGATACCCTCTCCACCACTCTTTGCAGTACGGGCTTGCCTGCAAGATCCTTAAGAATTTTTCCAGGGAGCCGGGAAGAGCCGCAGCGCGCCTGGATTGCTGCTAAAAATTTCATTGCTGTCTCCTTGTATTGAATGGCTAAAAATTAATCTTTCCTGTAAAAGCCAATGACTTTGTGCAGGGCGCTGACGACATCCGACACATCTGCATCCGTCATGGCATAATAAAGGGGAAGCGTTAAAATCTCCTGATAGAGCGCTTCCGCATTCGGGCACAGGCCGGGCTCATATCCGAGTGTGCGGTAGTAAGGAAAGTAATAGACCGGGATATAGTGGACGTGTACGCCGATATTCTCCGCCCGCAGCGCGTCAAATATCTCTTTGCGGCCGGTTTTCAGCATTTGTGTGTTTAAACGGACAACAAACAGATGACGGACGGTGTCGCTGCCCGGCGTTTCCTGCTGAAGCGTTAATTCGGGCAGGGAAGACAGCGCATCCTTGTATTGCTGTGTGATGGCCTGCCGGCGGGCTGCGAAACGGCCCAGCTTTTTGAGCTGGGAGAGAAGCAGGGCGCATTGCAGGTCCGTGATTCTGTAATTGTATCCAAGGCCGATCTGCTCATAGTACCACTGGCTGTCCTTTTCTTTTGAATAAAGATTTTTATTGTGGGTGATTCCGTGCTTCGAGATAAGCTGAAGCTTTTGATGCAGATCTGATGAATTGGTGAGAACAGCGCCGCCTTCGCCGGCGGTAACAGTTTTGACCGGGTGAAAGCTAAAGGCAGTCATATCTGCAAAACTGCCCACCGGTTTGCCGAAATAGCGCGTTCCGATGGAATGAGCGGCATCTTCAATCAGCAAAAGTCCGTGTTCCTTGCATATTTGCAGGATAGCAGAATAGTCACATGCCTGGCCGGTGTAATCCACAGCAATGACTGCTTTTGTTTTGGACGTTAGTTTCCTTTTGATCTGTTCGGGAGATATTTCCCAGGTATTTGGATCTATATCCGCAAATACCGGCGTGGCACCACAGTAAAGGACGCAGTTGGAGGAAGCCGCAAAAGTAATCGGAGGGACAATAACTTCGTCGCCCGGGCCGATTCCTGCCGCCAGGCAGGCACAGTGCAAAGCGGCCGTGCCGTTGGATACGACGGTAGCATAATTTGCTCCGCCGATTTGCCCCAGCGCATCTTCAACTTCAGACACCTTGGGTCCGCAAGTCAAAAAGTCGCTTTTTAACACCCGGGTGACCGCAAGAATGTCATCTTCATCGATCGTTTGTTTTCCGTAAGACAGATAGGTTTCCCGGACGGGATTTCCGCCCAGTATTGCAAGTTTTTCCATTGAAAACTCCGTTATTTTTTATAAAATGTGAGCAACTGGGCTAGACGGCCGATATCCAGCCATTCCTTATTGTTTCCGGAGTTGTATTCAAACCCATCCGGAACCTTTGTGCCGCCAGGGGTAAAGTGGTCTTTGGTTGACCACCATTCCATATGAGGATAGATGATATAATGCTTGTCATACTCAAAAGTATGGGGAGAATCTTCTTTTGCGACCATCACTTCGTGCAGCTTTTCTCCTTCACGTATGCCGATTTCTTCCAGCTCACAGCCCGGCAGCATGGCCTGGGCAAGGTCGGTAATTTTGAAAGAAGGGATCTTTGAGATGTAGGTTTCTCCGCCCTTGGATTCAGCGAGGGCCTTCAAAACCAGGCTAACGCCTTGCTCAAGATCTATCCAAAAACGTGTCATGCGGAAATCCGTAATGGGCAGGCTTTTTTTACCCTGATCGATCAACGCCGAAAAGAACGGGATGACCGAACCGCGGGAACCAGCCACATTTCCGTAACGTACAATGGAAAAAACGGTTCCGTCCGCGCCGGAATAGGCGTTGGCCGAAACAAAGAGCTTGTCCGATACCAGTTTTGTACCGCCGTAAAGGTTGACCGGATTTACCGCTTTGTCCGTCGAGAGGGCCACGACCTTGGATACGCCGCGGTCCAAAGCCGCGTCGATCACATTGGTTGCGCCGTGGATGTTGGTTTTTATGGCTTCGATCGGGTTATATTCGCAGGCGGGGACCTGTTTCATAGCTGCCGCATGGATGCAGTAGTCGACCCCGTTGAACGCGCGCAGAAGCCGCTCTTTGTCCCGGACATCTCCAATGAAGAAGCGCAGGAGAGAATCATATTCTTTAAATTTATTGCGCATGTTGAATTGCTTGAATTCATCCCTCGAATAAATAATGATCTTTTTGGGTTTGTAATGATTCAGAACATAGTTGGTGAAATAATTGCCGAACGAACCTGTTCCGCCTGTGATCAAGATGGTTTTGTTATCCAACATTACACAAAAACTCCCTAGATTTAAATTTAGTCTAAAGTTTATTATAGCATCGTTATTTCTGTGATTGCAACTCTTTTGCACGCCTTGAAAAAACAGACAGGGCCTCTTCCAGTTCTTCGATAGATTCGGGAACGGCACACCTGGAAGGATCTGAATAAGCGGCTATGAAATTGTTTAAAAAGTCGAGATAACGATTAAAATGCGCCTCGTCTCCGACATGGGCGCGGATGGGGCCAAGCAGCATTTTATAGGTAAATATCAAAAAAGGCTCTTTCCCAAAAAGGAGCTTTGGTGTGAGCATAGCCGTGGACATGGGTGAGATAAATATTTTCTGCTCCGGGTTCATATGAAGAAGCAGGGATTCCATAGGCAATTTTGTATAGTAGCTCTTGATTTGGTCGTTTTTGAAATTCGGATCAATCGGATGCGCCTTTATAACCGCATTGCCTGCGCCAACCACAGTGGATACTGTTTTTAAGATGCGGTTTTCTGTGCAGTTGTATTCGTCTACCAACTGCCTGTCTTTTAACTCGGCGGTGGTAGGTTCACTTAAAACAATACAGGAGTAAGAAGATAAGACATCTTCATTTTCTGTGTTTTTCAGGCTGAACATAGACTCAATGATCCCGCGGCTGTCAGGGTTTAAAGACGGAACATTGGTTATGGGAAAACCGGTCTTGTAAGGATACAGGCCGGGCGCACTGAAATAAGCTTTGCTTACGTGGTCCAAGTGTGTTTTTTGATGCAAAAAGGCACAGGCACGGGTAAAACGCGTATCTATAAGCCTGCTGGAATATTCGCCGATGCCTTCTTCAACCAAGAAGAGCTTGAGATCATTGTTTTTTTTGAAAAAATAATTATACAAATAGGTTGCAATGTATGTTGTGCGGGAAGAAATAATGCAGGACAGACGGACGCCTGGATCAAATCCGTCTATGGAACGAAGCATGCTTAACGGGTTTGCCAAACCCAAAAGAAGGCGCCCGGCGGCCATTTGCTTTTTACCGTAATAGCATATGCGGCGGACCCGGGGATGGCTGTCTGCATAATCAAATTTTTGTTCTTTGAAATACAGGTAGGTATTGATAAAAAAAATCAGCTCTTCATTTTTGTCCAACGAAGCGGCCACCATGATGGCGCTCATCAGCTGATAGGGAGTATCACATACAATTGCGATCATGCAGGCACCTCTTTTTTTGTTTGCGGAGCATGGACGGCTTCAATGTCTTGAAAATCCATATAACATCCGGGATACGGCTCAAATTGCATTTTAGCATTTTTTCTTGTTTTTTTCAATGAAGAAGACTTTTGTGCAAAAAAATGAAGGCGGTCAGCTATCCCAGTCAAAAACAAAGGTGATGTCCGGCGGCAGATCGTAGTATTCTTTGATGCAATCGAGTGTGCTTTGTCTGTATATTGTGTATGTTCCGGAATTGGGATGAAGGGCGTCGCTTTCTATATTCGGATACGGCTCTAAATGGATTACGGTTATATTTTCACCATTGTGGATACGCAGGGAAGACTCTTTTAGAACAAGAGCATTTTTAATGTTTGTCCCCGTTGTCCGGTAGACTTTTTGTGTATAATTAAATACGTTTGAGGCCATCACGATCATTAGAAGGAGAAAAAAGACGGTTTTGATGTGTTTTGAGCGGACCACGGACAAAAAATCGCAGATCATGTCCGAGATGACAATAAGCGAGATGATGGCAAAGGGAATGTACAGCCTGCCTGATATTGGGAGGAAAGAAACAATGACCGAAGCGGCGGACAAAACGCCGGCGAGAAAAAGAATCCACATCAGGGGACGCTGTACCGCCTGATAATACCGTATATAGCCGTACAAAAGAAGCAAACAGATAAAACCGATGCAGAGGTAAGCCAGTTTGTCTGAAAACCCTTTCGCAACAATCAGGGTAAACAGGCCGTCGTTATATACAAGCATTGCGGCAACTGATAAAATGCTGAATACCAAAAGCATAATGTTGAGCGGAAGTAAGCCTTTTTTTTTGCGGATGAGCATGAAGCTCATATAGCTTCCACAGGACAGTAGGCCCAAAACCAGGAGAAAATAGTTTTTGCTGAACAAATACTGCATCATGATACGCGCTCCGACGGTTATACGGTGGACGATCGGTAGATTTAAGTATTCGGTGAAACTGGGTTCCAACTTGAGCGCTTCACTTCTGCAAGCGTTTGCGGGCGCAAGGAAAAGGAATAAACAGCCGCTCAGTACAAAAAGAAGAGCGAAAATTTCAAAGGCGGACAGCTTTCTTTGTTTTAAAATTTTGTATACCAGAAGGGCGGCTAAGACGAATAAAGAAGCAATTGAAATCTGCTCCTGCGCCGCCGCGGCGAAACCCAGGCAGAGCAGGGCTGCGACTTTTATGGCTGGACGAATGGATTCGCCTGAAATACTGCGGAAAAGGATGTAGATGCCGAACAGAAAGGGGAGCAGAGGCCACAGGTAGACAGCGGATGCGGTGAACCAATAAATGCTTTTATCAAGAATATAAAGTTCCAAAAGTCCATAAGACAGGCAGACGGCAAGGGCGGAAAGCACACGGTTACGCCCCGAAGACATTTTGCTTTCGGCCGGGCGCAAGATGACTATTTTGTAGATCATAAAAAAAATGAGCGTAATGAAAGCACATTGTACAGTGCGTATGCACCAGAGCCCGGCGCTTAAGGTTATGGTCATCAGGCTTTGGAAAAAAATTCTGCCTGTTACCGTCATGTAATGCAGTTTGTAAAAATAAACAAGTTGGGGGAATGTGAAATGCGTGCCCTGAACATCCGGGACATTGTTGACAAAAGAAAGGGAGGCATAGCCGTAGTCGTCAAAATATTCGTAGACCAGGCTGTGTTCGAGCATAAGAAACATGAAGAAGAGGGCAAAAATGAAAAACACATTTAGATTTTCTGATCGGGTTAATTCATTTTTATTCATATCATGTATACCTGAATAACGGTTTTAAAACGGGTTAACTAATTATACCAAAAAATAACCTTTTTTGTAAATAATTGCGGACAAACTCTTTGCGCAGAGTGTAAACATTTTTTATTAATTCTTTACATTTCTGAAAAGTATTATATATAATAGTTTAAAGAAGGATCATCCGGATTCCCATTATTATATGACGAAAGGTTTTTATTATGCAGGAAAATCTTTTATACGGCCAGAGCCGCGCTAAGAAAATATTACTCTCTCCCGCTTTGGCGTTTGCGGTATTTGCGGTATTTATGTTCATTTTATTCAATCGTGTCCCATTGATGCCGGGGGACGACCTTATTGTTTCTGAGATGCATCTGAAGTATGATTTTTTTGATTATATGAGCTACCGTTTCAATACATGGTCGGGCAGGCTGTTTACGGATTCTCTCAATTTCTTTATTACGGGAGAACTTTTCTTTTTGTGGAAATGGCTTTGTACAGGCATGATTGTAGCAGGGTCTTTTGCGATCTACAAGTGGGTTACAATTGGCAAAGAGATGACGCAGGCGCGCAAATGCCTTTTTGCCTACTTATGCTGTTTTGGATTTGGCATCATTAATTCCAACGTTTTATCCCCGTCCGTGTTTTGGGTCTCCGGAACTACGAGCTATCTGCTGCCGTTCGTGATGGGGATCGTGGCGTTTACGCCGTTTATATTTACACTCAAAAACAGGGAATACAAAGTAAAAACCTGGCTCAAAATTGTTTCGCTGGTTTGCGCGGTCCTGCTGGCATTCAGTATGGAGCAGATCACCGTTTGCTTGATTGCGGCCGCAGGCGTTACCTGGATATATCTTTTTATCAAGACCAAAAAGCCGCGCTGGTTCTTGCTGATACTGACAGCGGTAGCGCTCATATCTACGTTGATTTCCATGTCGGCGCCGGGCGAAGCGCTCCGGTTTGCCGCAAATATTGGGACCTTTCCTCTTTTTGAGACGCTCGAATTAAAGCAGCGGCTGGCGATCATTGCACACTATACCATGAATACACTGATCAACCAGTCTTATCTGCCCCTGATGTTCTTATGGCTGGCAACGGGCATTGCGCTTTTTAAAAAGGCGGACAAAAAAGTTCTGAAAGTATTTGCCGCCCTTTCCGTTACGGTTGCCGTTATTATGTTTGTGCGGCAGCTTTCCCCGGTTGATTCCAATGTTTTCGGAATGTTCACGCAGAACTTTCAGATGTTGTTTACGTTTAATTATATAGATGCACAAAACATTTCAAAGCTCAGCCAAATTTTGCCGTATGTTTTCTGGGGAATTTCTCTGCTGCTGATTCCCGTCAATATATTTTTTATCTGGGGGAAAAGCGAACGTTCATTTTACTATATATTGGTTTATTTTGCCGCCATTGCATCCATTGTATTGATGACGTTTACGCCTGTGTTTTATTATTCGGGCGCGCGTACGGCCTTTTTACCCAACATGCTGTTTTTGATCCTGCTTTATTTCCAAATGACGCATATGGAGAAACCCGGCGGACTGGCGGGACTCATCATTATTATTGCTGTTGCCAAACTGGTCGCCCTGTTGGTTCTTTGGAATACGGCGGGCTTCCCGCTCTGGTATGGGGTTCTGGATACCAGCAGTATTCCTTTTAAAGTAACGAATTAAAAGGAAAAAGCCCGCCTTCCGTGAACTGGTATAATGATAGTGGACAGAAAAAAGTCCACTATCATTTTTTATGGAGGAAGAAAAAATGGGACGACCCAAAGGAGGAACAAACCGCACTTACAGTAAAGAATTTAA
>JAVBVZ010000004.1:0-355803 GCA_036679405.1 Christensenellaceae bacterium | reverse complement strand
CTAATTTTTTAGAAAATTTCATTTCAGTACATCTCCTTTTGATTTTTTAAATTATTTTGGGTTTGTTTTCCCGTCTGATATAAATATAAACAACACCTGTGGCAAATTTATGGCGGGAAAATGATAAAATACGTAAGAAATTTATCTGTAAACGGTTTGTCGCCATTATATTTTGTGTTGACTTTTTATAAAGAAAGCTCACATAATGAGAGGCGTAAAAATACAAAAAGCAGAAAGAAATTGTATCTTTTTTCCGGTTCATACATTCGAAACTGTATGAATACAGAATCATAAAGCCATATATTATAAGTTTGTTGCAATATTAACAATATGCTAATATTTAAGGAATTACATGATGAAAAAATTATGGTATAATTAATTTTCAGGCCGATAGCATTGGTCAGCGTTATCCGTAAGCTATTTTAGTTTTTATATTTTTGAATTACCAGTTTTTAAATGATGAAGCGATAGGACTATGTATGGAAAGACGACGCTATAAGACAAAAACCGGATTTTCAGCAGTTAACCGGACGGACCGCAATATAATACCTTTCAAATCAACCTTGCGTGGCACGGCAAATCCGAGAAAGACGCTTAAAAAGATAAGGATATTCTCGGCGATGCAGCGAAGGCCGCTAAGGGTGGTGATTTTCTTATGTATTGCAGTTGCAGTAACCCTAACCATTGTTTTTTTATCCGTGAATGGAAATGCCGGCAAGAATAATGCGCCGCAGACAGCTGTGGCGGACGAAAAAAGCAGTGACTATTCATTTGTGTCCGATGCGACAAAAGCTTCTTCTGCGTTATCCGGCCCGTCGCCATCGCCCACAAGCACTACTGAGCCTGCCGAAGACGACCCTCTTAACGGGACCGTTTTTGAGGAAGGCATGTCGGATCCTCTTGTAGTTTTAATACAGCAAAGGCTTATGGACTTGAATTATATGGATGATGCGACCCCGACTGAACTATATGGACCGTTGACGCAGCAAGCTGTAAGGAGTTTCCAGCGTCAGGCAAAATTGCCTACAGACGGTTGTATGGGTACACAAGCCTATACGGTGCTGATGTCTGAAAGCGCACTCGAATTTGCAGTAAGTTTGGGCGCACAGGGAGCGGATGTTGAGGATATGATATATTGTTTGTATGAGCTGGGTTATATAGACACCGCTCCGGATACCTTTACAGAGGCTGTAAAAACGGCTGTTGAAGAGTTTCAGGAAACGAACGGACTTGATGTGGACGGGATTATTGGTGAAAAAACAAAAGAAATGATCTACAGCAGTGATGTGAAAGAATATAACTATTCTTCAGAAGAGCAGAGCGACAGTACAAGTGTGTCCGGGAACATCACCCAAAAAACCAACCTATCACCGGGTATGCTGGAAGCGGTATTACCCTCTGCCTTAAATGGACTGGGGCAGGCCTTCTATGACGGAGAACAGCAATACGGCATTAACTCATTGTTTGTGTTATCTATTATTAACTATGAGAGCGCGAACGGAACAAGCAGCCTGGCGCAAAATCAAAACAACCTTGGGGGCATATCACAGTCACAGGGTGGGTATAAGACATTTTCATCCAAGGAAGAATGTGTTTTATATATGTACGACCTGCTGAGCACAAATTATATCGGCAACGGGCTGACAACCATTGAGGCAGTCGGAGAAGCATACTGTTCAGGCGGCACATGGGCAACAAAAATCAAGGAGAATATGCAGGAATTAATTGATCAATGCGGCGGATAAGCACGCAGGAAGAAGTAAGACCTGTATAGTAGCAGGCTGTTTTAAACAAGCAAAGATTTTCCTTTGTTTTATCAATTGCACAAAACGGCATTAAAAAAGGGTCATACAAAACATGATTCTTTTTTTGTGTGGTATGTGTTTTGCTCCGGGTCAAGACTGTCACGGTAAAGGCTGCGCTCAGCTGTAAAAAGGAAAAAAATGTATTTTAAGGTTTGGTATGAATCAAATTAGTTTAAACATACAGGCAGAAACATTGAAACTATTCGTTTAAACGAATATAATATAAGTATGATTTTTGTGAAAAAAGGCGGTTTAATATGAACTATATATCGGCGAGGGAGGCTGCGGCAAAGTGGGGCATATCTTTGCGGCGGGTACAGCAGCTTTTGGCGAAGGGACGGATAGAGGACACAAAGCGGTACGGACGGTCGTGGGCGCTTCCGGAAACCGCAGAAAAACCCGCCGACCCGCGCAGGGGAAAAAAGCAACCCAAAAGCCCGCTGGAATCCGAACTGGCGTATGTGCTGGAGGCGGCATCTGCGTCTATGCCGGACGGAAACCCCGACGCTATATTGGATGCATTGGGCGAAGAACGGCTGCGCCTGCAATATGAAGCCGAACTCGCTTATCTGCGGGGAGACTTTGAAAAAACGCTGCGCTGTTTTACCAAAACCGAAGGCGACGACGCGGCGAGGCTGCGCGTCTGCCCGGTGGCCGTGCCCGCAGCCATCAGTGCGGGCGACTACCGCGCGTTTAGCGAAATGGAAGCTTATCTGAAACAGTGCGCAGCGGCGCATGCAGGTGGAGGGGCCGCCGCGCTTGCCGAATTGGCCCGGGCTACCGCCGCAGTGAGCGTGATCGCCCCGCTGCTGGTTCCAACATGGCTTGCAGAAGGAGATTTATCCGCACTTGCACCGCAGGCTAGGCCCAATGCTTTGTATTTACGTGCAAAATATTTTCAATGTCTGGGTAACTATGACGCAATGTTGGCAACGGCGCAGGCCGCGCTGGCTTTTTGTATGCAGGAAGGCAAAATCACCACCACGGATATCTATCTGCGGGTGACCTGCGCCGTTGCGTGCCATAGCCTCGGGCAGGAGGGAAAAGCCAGACGCTGGCTGCTGGACGCTATGGCAGGCGCGCTGCCAAACGGTTTCATTACCCCTTTTGCGGAGGTTGTCACTGCGCTGGGAGGGCTGGTGGAGCAATGCCTGAAGCAGGCTTTTCCCACTTGTTACGGCGCCGTTATGAACCAGTGGCAGCGGACATGGAAGAACTGGATCAGCTTTCATAACCGGTTCACCCGGGAAAATATAACGCTGATTCTGACTTTGCGGGAGTACCACATTGCGCTTATGGCGGCGCAGCGTGTCCCTTATGCGGTTATTGCAAAGAAGCAGGGTATTTCTGTGGGCAGGCTTAAGAATATTATGCAGGAAATTTACGGCAAATTGTGCATATCCGGCCGAAACGAACTTTCACAGTATATTTTTTAAATCATACCCCAAAAAAGCAAACCTTTTCGCCGGTCCCTAAAAAAACGTGACTTTTTGAAGAGAAAAGTCACTACCGGACGCAAAACTTTTTTCCTATGATATATATAAATACTATCATAGGTTTTTTTGTGCCCGCATATAGAGATTTTTTAAAGCTATATTGCGGATGGCGTTATTCTTGCGAAAAAAGGGGAAAAGGTATGAAAAAAAGGTTTTTGGCCGCAGTTTTATGCGCGGCGCTTGTATTTGCTTTTGGACCCTCCCTGGTGCTGGCGGGCGGCACCTACGGCAGCCTGACCGTAACGGGCGGTACGGAGGGATCGGATTACACCTATGACGCGGGGACGGGAACGCTGACCGTGCTGACCGGAACGGCGCTTTCACTTGCCGGGTCCTGCAGCCACATTGTGGTGCAGAGCGGCGTTTCGGCAAATCTTACGCTGAACAGCCTGACGGTGGATTCGTCCGCTGCGGGCTGTGCGTTTGACATGTCGGGCGCGACCGTTGCACTGACGCTTGCGGGCAGTAATACTCTCACGAGCGGCGATGAAAACGCCGGGCTGCGCTGCCCGGCGGGCGCAACACTAAGCATTGGCGGCGCGGGTTCGCTTTTTGCAACGGGCGGATTGTATGGAGCAGGCATCGGTGGAAACAGCGACGGCCAGAGCACTGGATTTCATGAGTCGGGCGGGAGCGTCACCATCAGCGGCAGTACGGTGACAGCTTCAGGCGGTTTCGCCGGGGCAGGCATCGGCGGGGGCAGCTACGGCAGCGGCGGGAGTATAAGCATCAACAGCGGCGCGGTGACGGCTACGGGGGGCAACGGCGGGGCAGGCATCGGCGGAGGCTTTGTCGGCGACGGCGGCACCACGACAATCAGCGGCGGTACGGTCACGGCTACGGGCGCAGAAGATGCTGCGGGTATCGGCGGCGGTTATAATAGAGACGGCGGCAGCATTACCATCAGCGGCGGCACGGTAACGGCCACGGGCGGAGAGAAAGGGGCAGGCATCGGCGGGGGCAGCTACGGCAGCGGCGGGAGTATAAGCATCAACAGCGGCACGGTAACGGCCACAGGCGGGGACGACACAGATGCTATGTCGTCAGATGGCGGCGGATCAGGCATCGGCGGGGGCAGCTTCGGCAACGGCGGCAGCATACAAATCAGCGGCGGCACGGTAACGGCCACCGGTGGTAAAAAAATTGCGGGTGACAGCGGCGGTGCGGGCATCGGCGGAGGATATACTGGAAACGCCGGAACGGTTTTGATATCCGGCGGAGTTGTATTCGCGGCGCATGGGACCAGCGATGCGCAGGACGTCGGCAACGGTAGGCTTGGAAGCGGCGGAACACTGGAAATAACGGATACGGCGGCGGTTTTTTTGAGAAACGATTCCAGCCTGACGCCAACTTCTGTAAGCCATACGCATGAGACTGTTACGGGACATGCGGCGGGCGGGAGCGCTTACGGCATCACCGTCCCTTGGGACGGCGATTTCGGCGCGTGGCTGGTGCCGTATACCCTTTCCTATGATGCGAACGGCGGCAGCGGCACGGCGCCCGCATCCGCAACGCAGCATACAGGAACAACGGCCGAGGTTTCGGACGGCACGGGACTCTCGTATGAAGGATACGCGTTTTCGGGTTGGAACACGGCGGCGGGAGGCGGCGGAACGAGCTATGCCGCCGGAAGCACCTATACGTTTGATGCGGACGGCACGCTTTACGCCGTATGGACGGCAGCGCCTGCGCCCTCGCCCACGCCGACTCCCACGGCATCACCGACACCTGTGCCAACCGAAACGCCCGTGCCATCGCCCTCATCCTCTTCAACGGGCGGCGGGAAGACAACGGTGACGGCCGGCACGACAAGCCTGTACGTTGGCGGGCGCACGACGCTCACGCCACAGGTGCCCGGCGGCAAATGGAACTGGGATGAAAGCATGGTGGAACTGACTCAAAACGATGACGGCAGCGTAACGGTGAAAGGGCTTAAGGCAGGACAAACAACTCTGCATTACACCATCGGCTATGCGGGGGCGGACGTGACGCTCACCATACTGGACCGTATGCTGCCAAAGACCGGGCAGGATTTTACGCCATTGTATATTCTGCTGGCTTTAGCCGGATGCGCGGCGGCGGGAGTTGCGGCGTTAAAAAAGAAGAGAAAAAAAGCTTAAATACAGTATATAAAAAGGCTCCGGCTGGACCGGAGTTTTTTTGTTTTATGGAATGAAAGAGGCAAAGAGAAGTTGTAATGCGAGGCCGCTGAAAAGCGGAAGGATTGCGTTTTGATAAACAGATGAACCGGTACTGCTTAGGTGATGCTACCTGGGAAGGATGGGTTTCTTTTTGATTTCCAACATGCTATAATCCTGCTGGCAGGATCACTATATAATTTTGAGGGGTGGATCAAGAATAAAGCAGTTACCGAACATACTTACAGCAGCGCGAATCGTATTTTCTGTTATGCTGTTATACACACAAGTATTTTCGCCTTGGTTTTTTGTTTTATATATATTGTGTGGGATCAGTGATTTTTTAGACGGGTATGTTGCAAGAAAAACCCAAAATACCAGTCGGTTTGGCGCAATTTTTGACAGCGTTGCAGATGTTGCCTTTTTTGGGTCGATACTGATTATTTTTATTCCTTTGTTTCAATGGCCGCCTTGGATACTGTGGTGGATCGGGTTAATCATTTTAGTCCGCTTGGCGTCGTTGACAGTTGGGGCTGTAAAATATCATTCTATAGCTTTTTTACACACCTATGCAAATAAGGCGACAGGTTTGTTGCTGTTTTGTTTTCCTGTCCTATGCTATGTCCTGGGACTGACTTTTTCGGCCGGTTTAATTTGTGCAGCCGGAAGCCTTTCGGCTGTTGAAGAATTGTTGATCAATATAAGGTCCCGCTCATTATCCAGAAACGTAAAAAGTCTATTTGCAAAAAGAGTATAACAGCGTATTTGTTCATTTATCAATAATAATGTGAGGTGAGAAGAAATGCAGTACGGCCCGAATCCGGAAGCTGTTTATCCAAACGAAGCTCTTAAGCGTATATGTTACATCAAAAATGTGATTTCACGGCCCAACATTTTTGTAGGGGAATATACTTACTATGATGACGCAAATGGAGCCGAACATTTTGAAGACCATGTTACGCACCACTATGAGTTTCTGGGAGACAAGCTTATCATTGGAAAGTTTTGCGCGATTGCCAAAGGCATTGAATTTGTAATGAACGGGGCAAACCACCGGATGTGCAGCGTGACCACATATCCTTTTAATATTATGGGTAATGGATGGGAAACGTCAACACCCAAACCGGACGATTTACCATTTAAGGGCGATACCGTTGTAGGCAATGATGTCTGGATTGGGCAGAATGTGACGGTGATGCCGGGTGTGCATATTGGCGACGGGGCAATTATTGCGGCCAGCTCGGTTGTTACAAAAGATATCCCCGCTTATCGTATAGCGGGCGGGAATCCATGTAAGATTATCAGAAAACGTTTTGATGATGATTTGATTGAATACCTTTTGAATTTGCAATGGTGGAATTGGCCTTCAAAAAAGATTTTTAAAAACCTGGACAATCTGTGCAGCGGCGATTTTAAAAAAATCAGGTTGTTGGAGTAACTTTTTGTTTCATTTACTGATATATTATGTTACCAAAAGCGTAAAAAAGGAGTGCGATTGTCTGAATGAATGAATTTGTGATGGAACAAGGCTGGATCGAGCGGCTATTGACTACGCTTGATAAGCTGGCTGCTATTCCTGAAAAAGAAAAAGCTCTTTTTTTAGAAAGGTTACATGTTATAAAAATTAATAAGAACGATCATTTTATTTCTGCCGGACAGCGGCCGGACAAGGTGGCTTTTATTGCCGAGGGACTGTTTCGCGTATATTATTTGTCTGATGCCGGTAAAGAAAATTGTTTGGTGTTCAGGGAGAGCGGCCGGTTTCTTTCCGCTTATAATTCTTTACTGGATAATACGGTTTCAAAATATTCTTTTCAGGCACTGGAAGACAGCGTGTTACTGTATGTAACATTGAAAGATTATGCCGAACTACTGAAAGAGAACGAATGCTGGCAGCGCGTTGTTTCAAAATATTTTCAAATGCTTTTTATTGAAAAAGAAGAGAGAGAGATAGAGCTTTTAAGTATAGACGCAAAAAAAAGATACAAAATTTTTGTAGACAAGTATCCGGAATTGCCGGGGCGGGTTTCGCAGTATCATATAGCGTCATACCTTGGAATTACCCCTGAAGCTTTGAGCAGAATACGGCGCCAGCGTATTAACATAGATCAATGACATTGCCGGGTTTTTTTATTATAACTTGAATATAATAAAAAGAAACGAGATGATGTTATGCAATACAAAGCAGAAATCTTTGACAAAGTTCAATATTTGTATGAGGAAACAAAATTTAACGACCATCAACTTCATTGCGTGATTCGGTTTGACGGACAGACAGATGAGGGGGTGCTCAGAAGATCGGTTATGATGCTGCTTCAAGCTATCCCCATCTTGTCGTGCGTCTATCGGCATGATGGCGGCAATGATTATTGGGAAAACGCAGATCCGTCCGGCTTTGCGGATGCGTTTCTTATTGTGCATGATCAAACAGCGTTTGAGGATTTTACAATTTCAAAGGTCAATGAATCGACCGGCCCGCAGATCAAAGTCTGCTTATACCGGTCCGAAAACGATTCCCTGTCCGCTATTATGAATCATATGGTTTGCGACGCCGCAGGATTCAAAAGTTGCCTCTACCTGTTATCCGATTTTTATTCGCATTTGATAGACGAGCCTGGGTATTTACCGGATTTTAAAATTGACGGCGACCGCGGTTTTCAGAACATAATAAGAAAATTCCCTTTTTGGAGCAGAATAAAATCTTTATTGTTTCATAACAGTGAAAGCAATCAAAATGGGAAAATCATTTTTCCTTTAAGCGAAGATAAAAAGATTTTTCCGTTTATACTGACGCGTGAAATCGGGCCGGAAAAGTTTAGGCAGATATGCGCTTATTGCAAAAGCAACAATGTTACAATAAACGATGTGTTTTTAGCCGCTTATTACCGGGCGCTTTTGCAAAAAATTAGAGCGGACGGACATTTGTTGCATATACCGATCATGGTGGATATGAGGAGATATTCGGAAGACGACGGTTTTGACGCGTTGAGCAATCTTTCTTCTACAATGATCACGCATGTGCCGGTAAGCCTTTCGGAAAGCTTTGAGGAAACGGTGTTCAGGATAAATGCAATGATGAAAATAAAAAAGTCTACGGATATCGGTTTGAACGGTTTTATGAAACTTGCCTTGATCTTTAAGATCTTAAATAAAAAATCAAGTTACAAAATAACTAAATCTGCACTGAAAAATCCGCCGATCTGTATGACCAATATTGGCGTGCTTGACGATAAAAAACTTTTTTTTAAAAAGGCAAGTATCAAAAGTGCTTTTCTCTGCGGGTCCATTAAGTATCGCCCGCATTTTCAAATAGCTTTAAGCAGCTTTGCCGGCACAATAACGCTCAGCAGTAACTTGTACGGCAGTCTGCAGGATTATAACGCGATCACGTGCTTTCTTGCTATGGTGGAAGATGAACTCCCGATCAGAAAAAAAGAAAAATAAACTCAGTGCGTCATTGAAAATTTGATTTTTGCCGGGCTGGGATTTGAGCGGGGCCTTCTGGTATTTCTTTTGGTAAGCGTATGTTAATCCTTGCAGGGCGCTGCATAAAAGAGATGCTTGTTATCAAGACGGGCGCAGATAAACAACATGGTTTTTTGTTTTCTTGAAGTGTGAAAACAACTATGGTATCATAGGAAAGGCGTTTAGCGTGAAAAATGCTTTAAACGCCTTCAATTTGGGATCCTAAGGAGGAAAAAGTTATGCTGACTGCACTGGTTGGAATTAACTGGGGCGATGAAGGAAAGGGCCGGATGGTGGATCTTTTGTCCAGCGATTATGATATCGTGTCCCGGTACCAGGGCGGAAACAACGCGGGACATACGGTAATCAATGATCTGGGCAAATTTATATTAAATTTGCTTCCCTCCGGTATACTGCGTCCGGATGTCGTGAACGTTATGGGCAGCGGCATGGTGATTGATATTCAGCATCTGTGTGAGGAAATGGGCAGGCTTAGGGAGAAAGGCGTCAAGATCACGCCTGAAAACCTTAAAATAAGCAACAGGGCTATTATTTGCATGCCGTATCACGTACAGCAGGATATTTTGGAAGAAGAACGATTAAAGGACGCCAAATATGGTTCGACCCGCAGAGGAATTGCTCCGGTTTATGGAGACAAATACCTGAAAAAAGGAATTCGCATGGGGGATCTTTTAGATGGCGACACCTTGAAAAAACGCGTTGAGGGTATTGTAGAGTGGAAAAACCTTACGATAAGCGGTGCTTATGGCGCGGACAAGATATCTGCGGATGAAGTCATAGCTTGGCTGGAGCGGTATGGCGGACAGCTTAAGGATTTTGTTTGCGATACAGGGTTATATTTACACGGTGCCGTTAAGGAAGGGAAAAGTGTCATGTTTGAGGCGCAGCTCGGTGCACTCAGGGATATTGATTTTGGCATTTATCCTTATACGTCATCATCTTCTACTATTGCGGCTTATGCGCCTATTGGCGCGGGAATTCCCGGACAGAAACTGGATGAAATTGTTGGCATTATGAAAGCGTATTCGACCTGTGTGGGAGAAGGGCCCTTTACGGCTGAAATATTTGGAGAGGCGGCTGAACGGCTGCGTGAAGCTGGCGGAGAATACGGAGCAGCCACGGGACGTCCAAGGCGCGTAGGTCCATTTGACGCCGTTGCATCCCGCTATGGTGTGCGCGTACAGGGTGCCGACGCGATTGCGCTTACAAAACTGGATGTGCTTTCTTATTTGGATAAAATACCGGTATGTGTCGCCTATGAGGTGGACGGCAAACGAACGGATGAATTTCCCTTTGGCGACGCACTTGCGACGGCCAAGCCGATTATTGAAACCGTGGACGGATGGGGATGCGATATCAGTGGATGCCGTAAGCCCGGAGATCTTCCCAAAGCGGCCGTTGAATATGTGAAGCTTATGGAAAAATACGTTGAGTGTCCCGTCAAGTATGTCTCTGTCGGCGCCAAGAGAGAAGAATATCTAGTGATGGACTGATGGTGCATAAATGACAATACAAGAATAAAAATATTTGTATGCATAAAAATTGCCGTTCCTGATTTAAAAAATCAGAGGAACGGCTTTTTTGTTTTTAAACGTAAATAAATATTCGTTTTTTTGGTTGTGCGGCACAAATATCTATGCGTTTTAAACGTTGCCCGCCACCGATAAGTGTCGGAAGCAAGAAAACACAAAATCTACCGCCTTTACCGGAAGTTTTATCATGGATATATTCTTAAAGCAACAAAAGAGCAACCGGCAGAAGCGGCTTTTTAAGCTGTAGTGGAAAATTTTCCTGTTGCAACAGCAAATATCACAAAGACGGCAAGCGTTACGATAAGGGAAATCATATACGCCCGAAAGAAAAAGACAAACCGTGTCTGGAATTTTTTTTCTAATTGTTTTTGTGTAATCATTACAACCGCAAAAAGTATTACCCAGAGCCATTGGAAAATGGTGTTTTCATATTGGGAATCCGAGAAAGCAAAAAGGGAAGCCATAATGCCAATACCGCTTGCGATACCGAGTGCAATCTGCACTGCCTTTGACTGTTTTTGAGATAAATTCATAGGTACCTCGCAAAAATAATAGATTTATTTTAAATTATTGTTATTATTGCATAGATAAAAAAGAAATTCTATAATATTTTAAAAAAATATTTATTTATGCGGGTTTTTCTGTTAAAATGGAAATGCTAATTTTTTTGAACCACATTTACTATTTTTGAATTTTAAAGCAAGTTTGCGTTTTTATAAAGAATGAACTTGGGAGGATTTTTTGAAATGAAGGATTACAACCCGCAGGATATTCGCAATATTGCCATTGTCGGTCATGGCGGCGAAGGGAAGACTACGCTGGCAGAGGCTATGTTGTTTGATTCCGGCGCGCTTGATCGGATGGGCAGAGTTGAAGACGGCAACACTGCAACGGATTTTGATCAGGAAGAAATGAAGAGACAAATATCCATCAGCCTTGCGATGGCACCTGTTGAATGGAAAAACAAGAAGCTCAATTTTATTGATGCCCCCGGTTTTTTTGATTTTGAGGGCGAGGCACTGGCTGCTTATAAGCTGGGCGACTCCGCACTGATTCTTTTAAATGCGCAGGGGATGGTGCCGGTCGGCGCCGAGAAGGCGTATGATTATTGTGAAAAACATGGCTTGCCCAGGGCTTTGGTAATCAACCAGATTGATAAAGAAAATGCAAGCTTTGATAAGACGATAGATGCGCTCCAGTCAAAATACGGGGCAGCGGTCACTCCGCTTCAATTGCCCATTATGAACGGTGGTAAATTTGAAGGCGTATGTGATATCGTTGCGATGAAGGCATACATTTTTTCAGGCAAGGCTGTAAAAGAAGCCGGCCTTCCGGAAAACATGGCGGCACGGGTTTCCGAACTCAGGGAAACACTGGTGGAAAACGCGGCTGGAAATGATGAAGAACTGATGGAGAAGTATTTTGACGGTCAGGAGCTCAGCCGGGACGATCTGCTAAAAGGAATCCGCCTGGGAATTTCTTCCGGATCTATTGCTCCGGTATTTGTGACGGCTGCTTCTTCTGATTTGGGCGTGTCTTCCCTGTTGGATGCTTTGGCAGATCTTATGCCGGCAGCAGATATGGGAAAACCGATTTCAGCAAAGGATAAAGACGGCAAAGATATTGAACTGAAAACGGATGTTTCGGCTCCTTTTGCCGCGCAGATCATCAAAACGATAGCGGATCCTTTTGTGGGAAAAATATCCATTATTAAGGTAGCCCGTGGGACGCTGACATCTGATATGACGGTGCTGAACGCTGCGTCTGAAAAAAATGAAAAATGCAGCAACTTGGGTATCATGAGAGGGAAAAAGCTGATTAATGTCGATAAGATATTTGCAGGCGATATCGGTGCGATTGCAAAGCTGCAGAATTCATCTACCGGCGATACGCTTTGCGTACAAAGCGACCCGGTAGTGATTGCGCCCATTGAATTTCCGAGTCCCTGCATTTCGTTGGCTGTTGTGGCGAAAAAACAAGGGGATGAAGAAAAAGTATACGCTGGTATGCACAGGCTGGAGGAAGAAGATCCAACGTTTAAACTGGAAAAACAGCTCGAGACCGGAGATATGCTTGCGATCGGTATGGGCGAACTGCATTTGGAAATCATATGCAGGAAGTTGAAAAACAAATTTAATGTTGAGGCAGAGTTGGTCGAGCCCAAGGTTCCTTACCGGGAGACGATCAAAAAAGCTGTTAAAGCCCAGGGGCGTCATAAAAAACAATCCGGCGGTCATGGACAGTTTGGCGATGTTGTTATTGAATTTGAGCCTATTTACGGCGGGGAAGAAGATTTTGTATTTGAAGATAAAATCGTGGGCGGCGTAGTTCCGAGACAATATATTCCTGCGGTTGAAAAAGGACTGCGCGAATGTATCCGTAAAGGTGTTTTGGCAGGATTTCCGGTGGTTGGGCTGAAGGCTGTATTGGTATTTGGTTCATATCACGCGGTAGATTCGTCTGAAATGGCTTTCAAGGTTGCGGCCAGCCTTGCTTACAAAAAAGGACTGGCGGAAGCAAATCCTGTGTTGCTGGAACCGATTATGCATGCCGAAGTGATTATCCCGGATGAATATATGGGAGATATTATCGGAGACATGAACCGGCGCCGCGGCAGGATTCTTGGAATGAATCCGGTCGACGGACAGCAACAGGTTGTTGCTGAAGTGCCTATGAGTGAAATGACAAAGTACGCCACCGACCTGCGTTCCATGACACAGGCGCGGGGGACTTTTGCTTTGACTTTTGAACGGTATGAAGAACTGCCGGCACAGATGGCGGCAAAGGTCATTGAAAAGTATAAGAAGGAAAAAGAAGAGGAAGAATGATTCTTAATGCATCCCCCGAAAAACGATGCTTTTTGAAACCTTTATTAAAAAAACAGGCCGCTTATGCGGCCTGTTTTTTTATGCATATAAAAGATGAAACGTGTGAAAACATGAAGATATGAAAGCAGATTTGTGGTATGATATATAATAGCTTTTGTATATGGAACCGTGTTTTTTAAGCCGTCCATATACTTGTAATTATGCAAAGAGGTGGTGTTTTCCAGGATGTTTTATACGCTGTATCTGAATCCGACAATTGATAAGACGGTCTATTTTCATAAATTCCTTTTGGGAAAAACAAACAGGCCTTACCGTGCGCTGGAAGACGGTGCGGGAAAAGCCATCAATGTAGCTGTGGTGTTAAAGGAATTATGTGCGGATGTTTCCTGCGTTGGCGTATTACCTTCCGGGGACGGACAGATTATACAAAACAGATTGGAAGCGCACGGGATACCGTATGAATTTTTAGAGAATGACGGACGCCCCCGTGTGAATATTAAAATATTCGATGATCAGACCAAAACAATAACGGAAATTAATGAAAAAGGAGCTGTGGTATCAAAGCGCGAACTTGCCTTGCTCGAAAATAAGTTGATAACGGAGACGAAGAACCAAGACTGTGTTTTTTTAACGGGCAGTTTGCCCGACGGATGCGAGGCCTCTTTTTATGCCGATATGATTGAAAAGCTGAACAAAAAGGGAGTCCGCTGTATATTGGATGCATCGGGAGAGCCGCTTCGTCTGGGCATTGAGGCCAAACCATATTTTATAAAACCGAACAAAGAGGAAATATGTGCTCTTTTCAAACTGCCGGATCCTGACGTGCTGGAGATTGCGAAAGCGGCGAAAAAATTATCGGATGAAGGAATCCGGTATGTGATGGTTTCGCTCGGCGGAGACGGCGCAATGATTGCAGGGGACGGGGAAGTTCTTTTTGCAGGCGCCCTTACAACAGAGGTTAAATCTACGGTGGGAGCCGGAGATTCTATGGTTGCGGCTGCGGCCCTCCAGCTTGACAAGAATATGGAAGCCGTCTTAAAATCAGGTGTAGCGGCGGCCTCGGCTTCCGTAATGCAGGAAGGAACGAAGTTAATGGAATACAAGGATTACGATCGTCTCTTGGGAGAGGTTCAGGTGGATAGATTATTATGAGAAAAACAAAAATTATTTGTACAATGGGCCCGGCAACAAACAACAAAAAGGTGATTGCCGAGCTGGCGCAGGCCGGAATGGATGTTGCGCGTTTTAATTTTTCGCATGACGTATATGAAGCGCATCTGAGCAGGCTGAATATGCTTCGTAGCGTTGCGCGCGATTTGAAGATCCCCCTTGCGTCTCTTATGGATACCAAGGGCCCGGAAATACGGATTGGTTTATTTGAAGGGCACAAGGCTACATTAAAAGAGGGGCAGTTATTTACCTTGACGACCAATGATGTTGTTGGAAACGAAACCATGGTTTCAGTATCTTTTGCCAATTTGCCGGCTGATGTTTCGCCGGGAGACAGGATCCTTTTAGATGACGGGCTTATAGAACTGCGTGTGCAAAGCAAAACGGAGACAGACATTATTTGCAATGTGGTAAATGGCGGACAGATATCAGATCAGAAAGGCGTTAATGTGCCGGGGATTACTCTCTCCATGCCGTATGTGGGCGAAAAGGATCGGGCGGATATTGAGTTTGCGGCGAAAAACGACTTTGATTTTATTGCGGCTTCCTTTACGCGTACGGCGGACGACATTATTGCGATACGGAGCATCCTTGATAAAGAAGGCGGAAAAAATATAAGAATCATTGCCAAGATCGAAAACTACCAGGGCGTTGAGAACATAGACGATATTATACGTGTTTCGGACGGGATTATGGTTGCGCGTGGAGATCTGGGGGTGGAAATCCCTTTTGAAGAGCTTCCGTCGTTGCAAAAATCGCTTATCAAAAAAGCCTTTTTTGCAGGGAAAATTGTGATCACCGCTACCCAAATGATGGAAAGCATGATTAATCATCCGCGTCCTACCCGCGCGGAGACGACCGATGTAGCAAATGCAATTTATGATGGGACCAGCGCGATTATGTTATCCGGAGAAACCGCGGCGGGAATGTATCCGGTTGAGACCGTAAAAACGATGGTGCGTATTGCGCTTCGTACCGAAGCTGACATTGATTACCGGAAACGATTTCGGAATATTGATTTAAGTATGACGCCGGACGTAACCAATGCCATCTCACACGCTTCATGTACAACGGCCTATGAAGTAGGGGCTTCCGCTATTATTGCGGTAACACAGACCGGCAATACGGCGCGGATGATTTCCAAATTTCGTCCGTCTATGCCGATTATAGGCTGTTCGCCCGATGAAAAAGTGCTGCGGCAGCTCAATATGTCTTGGGGCTTGATTCCGATACTGGTCAGAAAGTCCGAACAATCCGATGCGCTGTTTGAGCATACGGTAGAGCGTGCATCAGAAGAAAGACTGATTCTTGATGGAGATATGGTTGTCATTACGGGCGGGCTGCCCTTGGGAGTCTCCGGGACTACGAACATGCTTAAGGTGCACCTGGTGGGTAATGTGTTGCTCAAAGGGACAGGATTGGGAGACCAGTCTTCAGTTGGGCCGCTATGCATTGCCATGACTGAGGAAGAAGCAAAAAAGAAATTCAAAAACGGGGACATTTTGGTGATCCCTTATACCACGAACGGCATTTTGGATATCATGAAAAAATCCTCCGGTATCATAACCGAAGAACCGGGAGAGGATTCCCATGCCGCCATTGTAGGGATGGCACTGGATATTCCGGTTATTGTTGGGGCATATAATGCGACAAACCTTTTGAAAAAGGGTATGGTTGTAAAAATTGACGCAGGTAACGGAATGATATCAAGCACCGATTGAGAAAAGAGGATTTATGCTGGAATTTAAAAAACTGGAAATTGAGGACAAAAAAGATTTCGAAAGTTATATGAGCGGTCACGGTTATCGCCATTCGGAAGCGTCGTTTTCAAACTTGTTCATATGGCAGGAAGCTTGGAATATTCAATGGGCACAGGACGGAGCGGCTCTTTATATGTCTATGGACAGCGATATATACCGCCCTTTTCTCCTCCCGCCTTATATCAAAGACCGGAATGCATCCTGCCTTCCCTATATGAAGAAAGCACGCGACTACATGATGGATACATTTGGCACCTTTTATATGAAATGCGTGATTCCGGAAATCATGAAAAAGATTCAGGAAGATTGCGGAGACATGTTTTGTTTTACATATGACCCCTGTAATTCAGAATATATGTATAATACTGTTGATCTGGTGAAGCTGGAGGGCAGAAAGTATCATTCCAAGCGTAATCATATAAACAAGTTTTTAAAAAATCACAGTTATGAGTTTTTGGATTATACGCCTGAACTGAAGAAAGACTGCCTTTTTATTCACCATTCCTGGATGCGTGAGAGGGGAGAATGTTCTGAAAGAGAGGCAGCGGAAGAGCTTTTGGCCACGCAAAAGGCGCTTGAGTTTTTTGACAGACTCAATTTTGTTGGGTGCGTGGTCCGCTCGGACGGAGAACCTGCTGCGTTTTCTTTTGGGGAGAGGATCAGTGAAGATACGGCAATTATCCATATTGAAAAGGCCTGCTGCGGGCAGGATGGGGTATACCAGCTGATCAACCGTGAATTTGCTGCGCGAAAGTTTTCGGACACCCGATACATCAACCGGGCCGAGGATATGGGCATGGAAGGGCTGAGACGGGCAAAACTTTCGTATTATCCGGCTTTTATGCTGAAGCGGTATGATTGTGAACTTGGAGATCAAAATGGAAATCCGCAAACTTAATAATAGCGATATCCCGGCGGCAAAACAATTGTGGATGGACGCCTTCGGCGATTCCGAGGCGTTTGTTCGTTTTTATTTTGAACATAAATTTGATTTGGAATTTTCAATGGGCGCGTTTGATTCCGGAATTATGGCCGGGGACCTTACAATGCAGAACATGACGGTGCGAATGCGCGGAAGTTTGTGGAAAACCGGCTTTTTGGCCGGATGCGCCACACGGGAGGATTACCGAAACCGCGGTGTGATGAAAAAATTGCTGTATGCACAATTGGCGGAAATGAATGAACAAGGATATGCGCTTTGTCATTTGCATCCGTTTTTACATGATTTTTATAGAAAATTCGGTTGGGAAACGGTTTCTTTTATGAAAGAGGCCAGAATATTGCCTGCAGGGGGCGGAAAAGTTTTTTTGAACAGCAAGTTTGATCCGGGTGATCTTTGGGAGATGTATCTTGTGTTCATGCAGCATGCAGACGGCAATTTTTTGCGTTCCAAAGAAGAGATGAGGATAAGGATTGACGAGCATCTCAATGACGGCGGGAAGATCATTGCCGGCAGTGGCGGCTATGCGTTTTATTTTGTGGACAGTCATGAGCTGGAGGTTATTGAACTGGTCTGGACCACACAATCCCCACAGGAACTGCTGTCGCCGCTTGGAACCTACGGCGTCCCCGTGCATTGTTTTTTACCGGATTATGTAACCAGTGACCTTCCGGGGGTTATTTCGAAATATACAATGATGCGTATCGTGAATGCGGAAAATCTGTTTGCCCGTTTGCAGATCGATCAGGATATATCTTTTACGCTGTGTATCCGTGATGATTTTTGCGAGTGGAACAACAGAAAGTTTGTATTGGATTTCAGAAAAGGGAAAAGGAGCGTTCGGGCATATGAGGGAAGCGCTGTGGATACGGAAATAGATATAGGAGATCTTGCCCGTTTGGCCGCGGGCAAAACCGAAGGGACATTCGGTCTCCTTGAAAAACTTTTTGTACCGCAAAAAACCTGTTTTTTCAATACATATTAGTTCTTTTTCACTTGAATAATTTATTTTAAGGGTGTAAAGTATATCATGGGTAAATTTTTGAGATAGTTTGGTGTTAGACATGTGGGGCGTATTTGTAGGAATCGGACTTGGCTTATTGCAGGTCCTGCTGCTTAGAAAAGTTGTCGATTGGATCACTTCCAATAAGACAAGTGGCGCAATGGTAGCCGTATTTATCACCTTGATCAAGTTGGCGATAATACTGGGCGTTTTATTTTTATTGGCCTTAATATCACTTGAAACGATGATATGGGCGGCCGGCGGCATGCTTGTTGTGATGATTGGACTTCCGATTTATTTGAATAAAAGACAGAACAAGAAGATCAAAGAAGGCGGTAAGTAATGGAATTTCCCGGTGTGGCACCCGCAGAGATTACAATATTTGGCGGGATACAAATTACAGAAACGTTTTTTGTTGCGGTTTGCGTAACGATAGGCATCACCATATTTGCATTGATTGTGCGGTTTGCGCTGCTCCCGCGTTTCAAGCAGGTTCCGACAGGGTTTCAGAATGTTATGGAAATGCTGATCAGCATGATAGACCGTTTTACAAACAGCATTTTGGGAGAGTACGGAAAAAAGATTGCGGCTTATATATTTACGTTGGGCGCATTTTTGTTTTTAAGTGGAATGCTGGATTTGGTGGGACTTCGGATCCCGGCTACGGATCTTAATTTTACGGTGGCTATTGCCTTGATCACGTTTGTACTGATTTTTGTATTCGGCATTCGGTACAGGGGAATAAAGGGTGTTGTAAAGTCTTATGCCCAACCGATGGTTTTTATAGCGCCTTTCCGGATTATTTCTGATGTGATCATACCCGTATCACTGTCTTTCCGGTTGTTTGGCAATATGTTTGCGGGTCTAGTCGTGATGCACCTGGTGTATAATGCGATGGGTGTTTTTGCAATAGGTATTCCGGCAGCGCTTTCCGTATATTTTACATTGTTTGATGTTTCCATTCAGACATTTGTGTTTTTGATGCTCACCTTATCCTATATTCAGGAAAAGGTAGAATAGATTTTTTCTTAAAAATAAAGGAGGAAAAAATAAATGGATACAACAGTTGGTTTGATTGCAATCGGCGCCGGCATAGCGGTTATGACCGGACTCGGCGCAGGCATAGGAATCGGCGTAGCTGCAGGCAAGGCGTGTGAAGCGGTTGCGCGGCAGCCGGAAGCTTCCGGGAAGATCAACCAGGTCATGCTGCTGGGTATGGCGCTCGCTGAATCGACTGCAATTTATGGTTTTGTTGTTGCGATTATATTGCTTTTTACCTACGGAGGCTAAAAGACGAATACACGATTACTATGAATGCGAAGGTGTTTTGAATGTCAGGATTAGGTTTGAATCTACAACAAGTTTTACTGCATATCGCAAATATGGCGATTCTGTTTTTTGTTGTATGGAAATTGTTATATAAGCCTATATCGAGATTTATGAAAAAAAGGTCGGACGAGATATCCAGGCAAATTGAAGAAGCCGCCAAAAAGGAAACGGAAGCTGAGCAGCTTAGGGCAAAGTATGATGAAATGGTCAGAAATGCACAGGCCTTGGCAGCCCAGCTGATAGATAAAAGCAAAGCGGCTGCGGACGAACAGGCCAGGCAGATCGTACAGGCGGCGCAGGCGAATGCCAGCGACATTATAGTCCGGTCCAGAAAAGATGTTCAGTTGCTTAAATCCAAAGCAAAGGATGAAATGCGCTCTGAAATAACGGATATGGCAATTCAGATTGCCCAAAAAATATTAAGGCGCGAAGTCCAACCCGAGGATAATAGGGAAATCATTAATAGTTTTTTTAGCGGGAAGGAGATTTAGCGGAGCATGAAGCTTTCTGGAAAATTGATTGCTGCTTCCAAGCTGAGCAAGGAAGAAATTGACGATATATGCTTAAAATTTCAAAAGATGCTGGGCCAGGAAATTGATTTTGTTATTGATATAGACAAATCGATTATCGGCGGGTACAAAATCATTGTTGGCGATAAAATGTATGATCTCAGCATTGAGTCATATTTAAACAGGATTAAGAAGAGCTCGCAGGACAAATCCGATACCCAGTTTGACGAATATCTTGAGAGTCTGGAACTTGACAGTGAAGTCAAGAATATTGATGCGCAAAAGCAGCTGCTGGAAGAATTTAAGCGCCAGGTCACTGCTTTTAACGAAAAGTTTGATATTTCACATATCGGTATTGTGGAATCATCCGGTGATGGCGTTGTGTATGTGAGCGGTCTTTCAAACTGTAAGTATGGAGAACTTCTTCAGTTTGAAAACGGAATTTACGGAATCGTTATGAACCTGGAGATCGACAGGATAGGGGCTGTTCTTTTGAGCGGGCAGGCCGCTGTAAACGAGGGATCCATTGTCCATCATACCGGTGAGGTTGTTCGGGTCCCGGTGGGCGAAGTGCTTTTTGGCCGTGTCATCAATCCAATCGGCACACCCATTGACGGCCAGGGAAATATTACGGCCAAGTCGTTTCGGCGCGTGGAGGCTTCTGCGCCGCCCATCATGAGTCGGCAGTCCGTGTATCAGCCGCTGCAAACAGGGATTATGGCGATTGACTCTATGATTCCTATCGGACGAGGGCAGAGAGAACTGATTATCGGTGACCGCAAGACCGGAAAAACAGCCATTGCAGTTGATACGATTATCAATCAGAAGGGGAAAGGCGTTTTTTGCGTATATGTTGCGATTGCCCAAAAGGCCTCCTCTATTGCTGAAATTGTGGAGCGTCTAAAAAGCAACGGCGCGCTGGATTATACGACGGTGGTAGCTTCAACTGCCAGTGATACGGCGGCGATGCAGTATCTTGCACCTTATGCGGGATGTGCTGTGGCCGAAGAGATGATGTACAATGGAAAAGATGTACTGGTTGTCTATGACGATCTTTCCAAGCATGCAATTGCATACCGGACGATGTCCTTGCTTTTACGCAGGCCGCCGGGTCGTGAGGCTTATCCGGGCGATGTTTTTTATCTGCATTCCAGGCTTTTGGAACGCGCCTCGAAGCTTTCTGAAAAGATGGGGGGCGGCTCCATGACGGCGCTGCCGATCATTGAAACAATGGACAGTGATATCTCGGCCTATATACCGACAAATGTGATTTCCATTACGGATGGCCAAATATATCTCGAGGCAGAGTTGTTTAACGCAGGACAACGGCCGGCTGTGAATGTCGGGCTTTCTGTTTCACGTGTGGGCGGGGAAGCCCAAAATAAAGCGATGCGCAAAGTGGCGGGAAAGCTGCGCATATTATTGGCGCAGTACCGTGAACTCGCGGTATTCTCACAATTTGCTTCTGATTTGGATAAGTCTACCCGGGAATCGCTTGATAACGGTATCCGTCTGATGCAGTCCTTGGTGCAGCCCCAATACAGCCCTTATCCGGTGGAAGACCAGGTTATATTGCTGCAAATGGCCATTAATAAAACTTTGCTGGACGTCCCGATAAAAGATGTACGGACATTCAACCAGGGATATTTAAATTATATTCTGGCTACCCGGGGAGAGATAAGGAAGTCCATTGCGGAAACCGGAGATATTACAAGCGAGCAGGTAGATGCATTGAATAAAGCTGCGGCCGAATATAAAGAACAGTATATGGCGAAATTGGTCGCTGAATTGGATTAAGGGGCGGGCATGAAAGGTACTTCGGATATAAAACATAGCATCAAAGCCATTCGGGATACCAGCCAGATCACTTCTGCGATGCGGCTTATTTCTACATCTAAAATGCAGAAAGCTATTAAAAAGTATCAGGCGAATGCAATATATTTTAACCGCGTTCGCTCGGCCATGAAAGATATTCTGCTTCATTCAAGTGCGCTCAAACATCCGTATTTGGAACATTCAGAGCAGGGAACACCTACCTATGTTGTGTTGGCTGCAGATAAAGGCTTGTGCGGTGGATACAATCACAATGTTCTCACGTTTGCGCTTGAGCAGATGGAAGCGGCGGAGAAAAAATATATTGTTACCATTGGGCAGGAAACAAGGGCATTTTTTGAACGGCGGGATATCCCGATTGATTTGGAGTATTTGCATATCGCGCAGGATCCGTCGCTGTATAATGCAAGAAAACTGGCGAACGACCTGTGCGACATGTATATAAAACATGATATCAATGAAGTAAACGTTGTTTTTACGCGGTATTATACCAGTATGAAACAGGAGCCGATCATGCTTAAGCTTTTGCCTGTGTCTTTGGATGAGTTCAAAGATGTTGATGTGGAACTTGAGTATAAAGCGGTGCTGGATTACTATCCTTCGCCTGAAGAAGTGTTGGATGTGCTGATTAAGCAGTATATCGTTGGGATCATTTATGCCGCGCTGGTCCAGGCGTATGCAAGTGAGAACAGCCAGCGGATGATTGCGATGGAGAATGCGACCAAAAATGCAAATGAAATGATTACAAAGCGCAGCATCCAGTTAAACCGGGTACGCCAGCAAAACATTACCAGTGATATTACGGAAATTGTAGGCGCGATGGAAGCGCTCAACAAGCCAAGATAAAGGATTATTACAAAGTCTTTAATGTTTAAAGACGGTAGGAGCATAGAGAAGTATGTACGAGTACAAAATTGCAAGTATTGGAACAATCACAAAAATTTCGGGTTCCGTGCTGGATGTAAAGTTTGCTGAGCGGGAGGTTCCCACCATCAATACAGTGCTTTATGTGCAGCTGAATGATGATGAACGCGTCTGGCTGGAAGTGGCGGCCCAAACCGGAGATTTTACGGTGCACTGTATCGCGCTGGGAGCGACCGAAGGGCTTTCCTGCGGAATGTCGGTAGTGAATACGGGCGAACCGATCACGATCCCGGTAGGACCGGCTATACAGACACGGACGGTTAATGTGATGGGCGAGCCGATTGATGATAAAGGGGAAATAAAAACAAATGAATTTTTGCCCATTTACCGTTCGGCCCCCGATTTTAATGATCAGAATCCGATTTCCGAGGTTTTTGAAACGGGATTGAAATGTATTGATCTGTTGGCCCCCTATCCAAAAGGCGGAAAAATCGGCCTGTTTGGCGGAGCCGGCGTAGGCAAAACGGTTCTGATACTGGAGCTTATACACAACATTGCAACCGTCAGCGGGGGCTATTCGGTTTTCACCGGCGTGGGAGAACGCTCCAGAGAAGGTTTTGATTTACTTGAAGAAATGAACCATTCGGGAGTTATTGAAAAAGCGTCTATGGCTTTCGGACAAATGAATGAGCCGCCGGGATCCAGGATGCGTGTCGCCCTTACAGGCCTTACCATGGCTGAATATTTCAGAGATTCCCAAAACCAGGATGTTCTTTTGTTTATTGATAATATTTTCAGATATGTGCAGGCGGGCTCGGAAGTTTCGGCTTTGCTTGGAAGAATTCCTTCTGCCGTCGGCTATCAGCCGACTTTGGCAAATGAACTGGGCATGTTGGAGGAGCGGATTACGTCTACTAAAAACGGCTCTATTACTTCTGTTCAGGCGGTTTATGTTCCGGCAGATGATTTGACCGATCCTGCACCGGCGACAACTTTTACGCATTTGGATGCGATTAACGTTTTATCGCGTGATATTTCACAATTGGGGATTTATCCGGCATTGGATCCGCTTGAGTCTTCTTCTAGAATTTTGGACCCTAATATTGTGGGACAGGAGCATTATGAAACGGCGCGGCGGGTAGAAGAAGTTTTGCAGCGTTATAAGGAGCTCCAGGATATTATTTCTATTCTGGGTATGGAGGAGCTTTCTCCGGAAGACAAGGTTACTGTTTTCCGGGCCCGCAAAATTCAAAGGTTTTTGTCGCAACCCATGTCTGTGGCAGAGGTTTATACCGGTATAAAAGGCGAATATGTGAAATTGGAAGATACGATTCGCAGCTTTAAGTCCATATTAAACGGTGAAGTCGACGAATTGCCGGAAGAAGCCTTTTTGATGGTGGGTACGGTCGATCAGGTGAAAGAAAAAGCAAAAGCCATTACCGGCTGATTGAAGAGGTGGTATAAGTATGCCTTCTGAATTTTTAGTTGAAATATTGACGCCGGAACGCTCGTTTTTCTGCGAGATGGTTGAATCTGTTATCTTGCCTACATCGGATGGTGAAATGTCAATTTGGAAAGGACATGAAACCATGGTTATTTCTGTTCTGCCGGGCGAACTGCAGATCAACAAATCAAAAAAATGGCTTTCCTGTTCGGTTGCGCCCGGATTTGTCGAGGTCCGGCCGGATGAAACCATTATTTTTACGCAGGCGGCTGAATGGCCGGAAGAAATAGACATCAAGCGTGCGGAAGAAGCCAAGGAAAGAGCAACCGAACGTTTGCGGCAAAGATTGAGCGAGCGCGAATACAAAAGCAATAAGATTGCACTGGCGCGTGCGATGGCCAGACTTTCGCTCAGTAAAAGAAAATTCAAACTTTAATCCGGCCGAGCCGGATTTTTGTTATAATAACATCCGAGAGATTCTTTTATCAAAGTATAATATTATTAAAAGAGGGATTATGAGCAGAATCATTTTTGTGACAGGCGGCGCCCGCAGCGGCAAAAGCGCGTTTGCACAGGAACTTGCCGCATCTTTTGCGGATGTGGGTTATGTTGCGACTGCGTCCATAACAGATGAAGAGATGCGTGAGAGGGTACGGATTCATCAACAATCGCGTCCTGAAAGCTGGGCAACTTTTGAAGCGCAGAAAAACCTTCCTGCTGTTTTTGAAAAAAATACGCATGAAGCTTTTCTTCTTGATTGCCTGACTGTTTATATTGCGAACGCAGTGGTGGACGTTGTAAATGAAGAAGATGAAATTATAAATGTTCGCGTCCAGGATGCTATCGAGGAGCAGATTATGCGTGATATTGAACGGATGCTGAATACGGTTCGGGAAAAAGACATTACGCTGATCGTGGTTTCAAATGAGGTAGGCATGGGGCTGGTACCTGCGTATCCTATGGGTAGAATGTTCAGGGATGTAGTTGGACGCGCTAATAAAAAGGTAGCATCTTCTGCCGACGAAGCATATTTTGTGGTATCTGGAATTCCGATAAAATTAAAAGGATAACTTTACTTAAGAGGTGAAAGAATGCGCTTCTTCCGTTTACTGGGATTAAGCATACAGTTTATGACGAGGATCCCTATACGAAGGCAATTTAAGGTGACTGAAAAAGATTTTGGCGCAATGATCATGTTTTTTCCGGTAAGTTCATTGTTGGTGGGAGCGGTGATCGCTGCGGTCTATTTTCTGTTTGCCTGGATAAGTCTGCCTTGGGTGGGGATAGTGGCAGCTATGATGGCGGGATGGCTGGTGACAGGCGGTCTGCATATCGATGGTTTGGCGGATATGACAGATGCATTTGGAGCGGGCAAATCAAAAGAGCGCACTTTAGAAATTTTAAAAGACAGCCGGGTGGGGACTTATGGCGTATTAGCCATTTGTTTTGATATGTTGCTGAAAATCGTATTGGCCGGATCAATCCCAAATTTCAATATTCTATTTATTTTGCTCGCTATGCCGGCAGCGGGAAAAATACCACTGGCGGTTTGTGCGGCTGCGGGGCGTTATCCGCGGGAAGCGGGCACGGGAAAAAGCATGATTGAGAGTGTGGGAGCGGGAAAAGGAATTGTTTGTATTTTAACCTGCCAGGCTATTTTAGTTTTTTGCTTGGGGTGGATTTCTCTGTTTTTGCTTCCGGGACTGCTTGTGGCGGGATTTGTCATAAAGTCGGTATCCACCCGGAAGATAGGCGGCATAACAGGTGATATACTGGGGGCCGCAAATGAGGTGGGAGAACTGATTTATTTGTTGTTTGCCGCCGTTATAGGAGTTATTGCATGACCGAATTTTTATTTATACGTCATGGCGAGACTGACGCAAATAAAAAAGGGATGCTGGCCGGCAAAAAGGACGTTCCATTAAACCAAAAAGGAGTTTATGAAGCGTGTGAAACCGCACATGCGCTTGCCGGAGAAAGAGCGGATGCCGTGTATTGTGGAAATGCGAAAAGGGTGCGCCAGACATTTGAGCTTGTCAAAGATTCTTTTAGCATTTGTGGGGAAAACATCTTTTTTACAGACGATATCCGGGAAATGAATATGGGGCGCTGGGAAGGAAAGGATTTCACGCTGGTTTCAAAGCAGGATCCTTCAAAATGGGCCGAATACATGAAGGACTGGGCGGCATTCACTTTTCCGGGCGGAGAAAGCCCAAAAGACTATTTCAGGCATTGCAGCCTGTTTATCAATACACTGAAGAACAGGCACAGCGGCGAACGTGTTATTGTATTTGGACATAAGGGATTTATATTGTCTTGTGCCTGCGTTCTGGAACAAAAACCCATGGAACGTTTGTTTGAGCGCGATATAAAAACCGGCTCGTATTTTTCAGTGAACTGCGCTGAATAACTTTCTTTTTATATAACTTTGTTATATAATTTTTGATAAAGTTGCAAGGGGGAAAAGCTATTGGAACATCTTATATTTAACCGCGAGGCAGAATGCGCAAGCCCGCACGCCATGAAGGAACTGCAGCTTGAAAGATTAAAAAAGACAGTTGCATATGCATACGATAACGTGCCGCATTATAAAAAGAAATTTGATGCGGTCGGTTTAAAACCTTCTCATATTCAAACCTTAAAGGATATACGACTGATTCCCTATACCACGAAAGAAGATCTGCGGGAGAATTACCCGTATAATATGTTTGCTGTTCCGATGCGCGATGTGATTCGGGTGCATGCGTCTTCGGGAACGACTGGCAATCCGACGGTAGTGGGATACACAAAAAACGATATTGAACTATGGTCTGAGCTTTGTGCCAGATTTATATATGCAGCGGGCGCCAATCCGGATGATATTGCCCAGGTTGCTTTTGGATATGGTCTGTTTACCGGCGGATTTGGCCTGCATTATGGCCTTGAAAAAGCCGGAATCGCGGTTATTCCTGTTTCGGGCGGGAACACGGAACGCCAGTTCAAAATAATGCAGGATTTTCATTCCACCTTACTTATCTGTACACCGTCCTATGCGCTTTATATGGGTGAGATGAAAAACAAGCTTGGAATTGACATGAAAAAAATAAGCCTCCGAATCGGTTTGTTTGGAGGAGAAGGGCACACCGACGAGATGTGCCGCGAGATTGAAAAAGGATTGAATATACTTGATACTGAAAATTACGGGCTTTCCGAAGTGATCGGCCCAGGGTATTCGGGCGAGTGTTACGTTAAAAACGGTATGCATATCGCGGATGACCATTTTATTTCTGAAATTATCGATCCGGATACCGGAGAGTCTCTGCCGATTGGTGAGACGGGCGAACTGGTAATTACCAGCCTGACCAAAGAGGCGCTTCCGGTACTGCGCTATCGCACAAAGGATGTCACGCAGCTTATTGAGGGCCCCTGTAAATGCGGACGCACGAATACGCGCATGAAGAAGGTAATGGGGCGGACGGATGATATGCTGATTGTGCGTGGCGTTAATGTATTTCCTTCTCAGATTGAATCCGTTTTGGTGGGTATGGAAGAGATAGGGCCTCATTACGAAATTGTTGTATATACCGAAAACTTTATGGATCGGCTTGAAGTGAAAGTTGAATTGGCCGATGCACAATGTTTGGACAGTTACGCCAATCTGGAACGTTTGGAAGCAAAGGTGAAGCATAATATTTTTTCGATGCTGAATATAAACGTAAAGGTTTCGCTTGCCGAGCCGTATACCTTAAAGCGTTTTGAAGGAAAGGCACAGCGGGTGACAGACCTGCGCAAAAAATAGGGGGATTTCATGAAACAGATTTTGTTAGGCAACGAGGCTTTTGCGCGGGGCGCATACGAAGCCGGTGTGAGGGTCGCAGCGGCTTATCCCGGAACACCGAGCACCGAAATTACTGAAAATATTTCAAAATATAAAGAAGTATACGCCGAATGGTCACCAAATGAAAAAGTTGCGCTTGAAGTGGCGATCGGCGCGAGCATCGGCGGTGCGCGCGCGATGGCGTGCATGAAACACGTGGGACTAAACGTTGCGGCCGACCCGTTGTTCACGGCTTCCTATACGGGAGTGAACGGAGGGCTGGTCATTGTTGTTGCAGATGACCAGGGAATGCATTCAAGTCAAAACGAGCAGGACTCCAGGTGCTATGCACGCGCAGCACATGTTCCTATGCTGGAGCCTTCCGACAGTATGGAAGCGAAAGAGTTTATGCAACAGGCGTTTGATTTGAGTGAAAAGTTTGATACACCGGTGTTGGTGCGTTCCAGCACGCGTGTTTCCCATTCTAGAGGATTGGTTACGGTTGAAGACCGCCAGGATATTCCTTTGCGCGAGTACAATAAGGACATCAAAAAATATGTGATGATGCCGGGGATGGCCAGAGGGCGACATATGGTAGTAGAGCAGCGAGAGACAAAAATGGAATCGTTTGCGAATACATTTAAACTCAACCGGGTGGAGATGGGGGATACCAAGATTGGCGTAATTACCAGCGGCATACCGTATACTTATGTAAAAGAAGCATTGCCCGAAGCCTCCGTATTGAAGCTTGGAATGGTGAATCCGTTACCCAAACAGCTGATTGCGGAATTTGCGTCCAAGGTGGGAAAACTGTATATTGTAGAAGAACTGGAGCCGTTCTTTGAAGAGCAAATTCGTGCGATGGGAATTGCGTGTGAGGGAAAATCCCTTTTTACAAGGCAGGGAGAGTATTCTGTGAATATGCTCCGCGAAAAGATTTTGGGCGAGAAGGCAGAATTCAATGAAATCGAAATTCTTCCGCAGCGTCCTCCTGTTCTTTGTGCGGGATGCCCGCACAGAGGCGTGTTTTATACGATCAAAAAATTAAAATTGACAGTAATGGGTGATATTGGCTGTTATACGCTCGGGGCGCTGCCGCCGCTTTCTGCAATGGATGCAGTGGTTTGTATGGGTGCGTCCATTGGTATGACGATGGGGATGGAAAAAGCGCGCAAGGGAGATACTGCTAGAAAAACTGTTGCGGTAATTGGAGATTCTACTTTTATCCATTCGGGTATTACCGGGCTTATTGATATGGTATATAACGGCGGAACTTCTACCGTGCTGATTTTAGATAATTCTACGACCGGTATGACAGGTCATCAGAATCATCCGGGAACAGGGAGGGATATTTACGGCAATGTAGCCCCGCAGCTGAATTTGGAAAAGTTATGTGAAGCACTTGGGATAAAGAATATTTCCGTTGCAGACCCGTTTAATTTAAAAGAGCTTGAAAAAATTCTAAAAAAAGAAACACAGCGCGAATCGCTTTCAGTGGTGATCCTCCGAAGGCCGTGTTTACTTTTGGACAGCAAAAATGTCAAGCCGCCCGTTAAAATTGAAGGGTGCAAAAATTGCGGACTCTGCCTCAAGCTGGGTTGTCCTGCGCTGATCAAAGGAAATGGAGAGGTGTTGGTGGATGAAACACTTTGTACCGGATGTGGGCTGTGTGTGAAAATTTGTCCGCACAACGCGATACATGCAAGAAAGGCGGAGGAAAAGTAATCATGAAAGAAACCAAAGTTTTGATTGCGGGCGTAGGGGGACAGGGAACCCTTTTGGCCAGCGTGATACTAGGACAGGTTGTGATGGATGCGGGATTGGATGTGAAGCTTTCCGAAGTTCATGGAATGGCTCAACGCGGCGGCAGCGTAGTGACCTATGCAACATTCGGCGAAAAAGTTTATTCTCCCATCATTGAAAAAGGCGGTGCAGATATTCTTCTGGCTTTTGAGTTGCTCGAAGCCGAGCGCTGGATTCCTTATTTAAAAAAGGACGGCCATATTCTTTCTAATGATCAAAAAATACTGCCTATGCCCGTGATTACCGGTGTTGAGAAATATCCGGAACATATTAAAGAAAAAATTAAAAAATTATACGCTGATGCTGTGTTTGCGGATGCTCTTGGTATGGCGAAGAAGGCTGGAAATGCAAAGGCAGTAAATTGTGTGATGCTGGGTGTGCTTGCGCAAAAAATGGATTTTGAAGAAGATGCGTGGCTTGATGCAATCAAAAAGATCGTTAAGCCGCAATTTTTGGAAATAAATATAAATGCTTTTGAGCAGGGCTATTCTATTTAAGGGAGGATTTTTAGAAGGTGTATTGGAATGAACATATTGAGTGTATGCCAGCCGGTCAGATGCGGGAATTGCAATCCAGACGCTTGCAGGACACGGTTTTCCGGGTGTATCAGAACGTGCCTTTTTATAAGAAAAAAATGCAGCAGATGGGCGTTGCCCCCGAGGATATAAGAAGCATTGATGATATTAAATTTCTTCCCTTTACCACCAAAGACGACCTTAGGGAGAATTATCCGTATGGCTTGTTTGCGGCACCGATGAGCGAAATTATCCGTATTCATGCTTCTTCAGGCACAACGGGGAAGCCAACCGTGGTGGGGTACACAAGAAATGATATTACAAACTGGTCCGAAGTTGCGGCCCGTGCGCTTACCAGCGCCGGTGCGAATAGCCATTCCGTAGTACAGGTGGCTTACGGATACGGGCTCTTTACCGGAGGGCTTGGAATGCACTACGGGGTGGAAAAGCTTGGCGGGTCTGTTATTCCGATTTCGGGCGGAAACACAAAGCGTCAGATTATGATAATGAAAGATTTTGGGACTACGGTTCTTTGTTGCACACCTTCATATGCCCTTTATCTTGCCGAGGTAATGGCGGAAATGGGGGTCGATCCGCGTGAACTTCAATTAAAATCCGCCATACTGGGCGCGGAGCCATGGTCGGAAGAAATGCGCAAAGACATTGAAAGTAAACTGGGGATCATGGCAATCGATATATATGGGCTTTCTGAGATTACCGGCCCCGGGGTTTCGTGCGAATGTGACCGGCAGGTAGGCATGCATATCAATGAAGATATGTTTTATCCCGAAATCATCAACCCGCAGACCCTTCAACCGATGGGCGAAGGAGAACACGGGGAACTGGTTTTTACAACAATTTTAAAAGAAGGGATTCCGTTGATTCGCTACCGCACACGCGACATCACCCGCCTTGACAGGAAAGTTTGCGAATGTGGACGTACTTCCGTTCGTATGCATAAGGTAATGGGGCGTTCAGACGACATGCTGATTATACGCGGCGTAAATGTATTTCCTACGCAGATTGAATCTGTTCTGGACCGTTTTACGGAACTCTCACTGAACTATCTGATCTATGTTACGCGCGAAAAATCTGTTGATATGCTGGAAGTGAAAGTGGAGCTGTCCGAAAACCTTTATTCCGATGAGGTCAAAGAGATTGAAAGACTGCAGCGGAGGATAGAGGCGGAGATACACACGGTTCTCAATATCAATGTGAAAGTTACTTTGGTTGGCCCGAAGGCCATAGAACGTAGTGAAGGAAAGGCAAAGCGGGTTATAGACCTGCGCAGGATTTAGGATATGGAGGGGAGCAGTATGATAATCAAACAGATTTCGGTGTTTGTTGAAAACAAACAAGGCAGACTTTATATGCTGACGGATGTTCTTGCAAAAGAAGGAATTGACCTTAAAGCCATGACCATTGCGGACACTATGGATTTTGGGATTATGCGCTGCATCGTTGCCGATCCGGATAACACCCTTAAGGTGATTCGGGAAAACAACTTTACCGCATCTATTACCGAAGTGATTGCAGTGGAAGTGCCGGATGTACCGGGCGGACTTTCTAAAATCTTAAAGCTGTTGAGCGATGCGTCAATCAGTGTGGAATATCTGTATTCGTTTGTTCGTAAGCATAAAGACAATGCACTGATTATTTTCCGTGTGGAAGACCCTAATGCTGCTGTAAAAGTTTTAAGCGGTAACGGAGTGAATGTCTTGCCGGGGGATGAACTTTATAATCTTTAAAGGAGACCGTTTTGCTCAGAAATACATTTGCAGAGATAGACCTTAGGAATATTGCGCATAACGTGAAGGCGGTTCGCGCCTTATTGAATAAGAATACAAAGATAATGGCCGTGGTTAAGGCGGACGCCTATGGACACGGAATGATTCCTGTTGCCGGGGCCGCAATCCGTGCCGGGGCCGATTGGCTGGCGGTAGCAATGCCTGAAGAAGCCCAAAATTTGCGTGAAAGCGGATTTGACTGCCCGATTTTGGTGATGGGAAAAAGTAACGGTGCGCAAAAAAAATTGGCAATTGAGCTTGGCCTTACAAATTCTGTTTCATCACAGGATGAAATTGAGGAATTTGCGGCTATGTCACGTGAAATCGGGAAACCTGCTTTGCTGCATGTGAAAGTGGATACCGGAATGGGACGTATTGGTGTTCGGAATCTTAATGATTTTGATAAAATGCTTTGTGTTTTTCGCGAACATACGAATGCGCATTTTGATGGGATCTTTACGCACTTCGCTTGCAGCGATTCGCAGGATAAGTCTTTTACTATGCGGCAAGATGATGTGTTCAAAACTTATATACGCCGGGCGGAGGAAGGTGGTTTTTCGCCAATGGCACATGCATCCAGCAGTGCGGCGGTGATAGATCTTCCCGAGATGAATTACGATGCGATTCGGTTGGGCATTTCATTGTATGGCTATTATCCGTCTGAATATGTGAAACGAGAGCGGTTGGACTTAAAGCCGGTCATGCGTGTTGTGACGGAAATTTCGCATATAAAGAAGATTGTGGCAGGCGATACGGTCGGCTATGGGGCTACGTATACGGCAAGCAAAGATACGCAGGTGGCTACGTTACCGATTGGATATGGCGATGGCTACAGCCGCCTTCTTTCCAATAAAGGGCGCGTTATTGTTATAGTGGATGGGCATCCGTATTATGCAAAGGTGATTGGCAGGGTGTGCATGGACCAGATCATGGTGGATGTATCCGGCATTGAAAATGTTGCCTGCAAAGATACGGTAGTAGTTATGGGCCGGGCAGGAGACAAAAAAGTTGATGCGGATGAAATTGCAGAAATGACAGGCACCATCAGTTATGAAGTTCTGCTGTCTTATTCCAAACGCGTTCCGCGGTTATATGTGGAATAGGTACGGGAGAAGATATGGATAAAGCAGAGATCAGAAAGGCTATGCTGGCCCGCCGGTGGGCCCTGGCAAGTGAATATATCAACGAACAATCAGATAAAATATTTGAACGGCTGATGCGTCTGGATGAAGTTAAACAAGCGGAAAATATTATGACTTACAGCCATTTTTCCAATGAAGTAAAGACTGGAAAGCTGACGGGATGGCTGCTTTTTCATGGAAAACGTGTTTTTTTACCGGTAGTAGACGACGAAAAGATTCTGGTGGCTGATATAAGTTCCGCCTGCTTTGAGGTAAATAAATTTGGCATTTCACAGCCCCAAAGATCAACCGCCTGCGTAGTGGAGCCAAAAAAAATAGATTTATTTATTATTCCCGGTATTGCGTTTGATTCGAACGGTAATCGAATTGGTTTTGGGAAAGGGTATTATGATAATGTGCTTTTTAATGCACCCGGTGCGTTTAAAATTGGACTGGCATATGATTTTCAGATCACAGAGCAGATTTTCCCCGAAGCACATGACGTAAAAATGGACATGGTAGTTACTCCTGAAAAAATATTTCGGAGAAAAGAATCTTGAGAGTAATTGCTGGCGAAAAAAGAGGGACCCAGCTCATGTCACCGCCAGGGCAGAAGATACGTCCCACTTATGATCGTGTAAGGGAAGCTGTTTTTGGGAGACTTCAGTTTTTTATTGCCGGCAAAACGGTGCTGGATTTATTTGCGGGAAGCGGAGCAATGGGGATCGAAGCGCTGAGCCGTGGGGCATGCTTTGCGTATTTTATTGATAAAAGCGAAAAGGCGATATCTACTACGCGAAGCAATATTGCAAAGGCACAATATGAAAAAAAGAGCCAAATTATAAAAAATGATTACATTTCTGCATTAAAATTGTTTAAAAACAGCATACAATTTGATATAGTATTTATAGACCCTCCTTATGCAAGCGGTTATTATGAAAAAGCCCTTCAAACACTGGATGAAGAAAACCTTCTTAAAACCGGGTCTGTGGTTGTTTTGGAAAGTGACGGCATGTTTGCACTGCAAATAAAGAACTATGCTGTGCAGCAAACCAAGAAATACGGAAAAACGATTATTACATATTTGGAGTACATGCCATGAAGAATAAATGTGTTTATCCGGGCAGTTTTGACCCTGTAACGTTTGGGCATCTTGATATCATTGAGCGTGCCTCTGGTCTTTTTGATGAGGTTCACGTAGCTGTTTTGAACAATACGAGCAAGAAGTATATGTTTTTAATAGATGAACGTCTTTCAATGCTTCAGGAAGAAACGCGGTATTTGGGGAACGTTTCGGTTCATGCTTTTGGAGGATTGCTGGTTGATTTTTTAAAAAAGATGGAGATTGAAGTGGTTGTGCGCGGCGTGCGCAACAATACCGATCTTGATATGGAAGACCAGATGGCGAATACAAATAAAATTTTAATGCCGGATATGGAAACCGTTTTGCTGATTGCGAACCCGAAATTGAACCATTTAAGTTCCAGTATTATAAAGGAACTCATAACACTGCACGCAGATGTAGGAAGTTTTGTTCCGGAATCGGTTATGCAATTAATCAAGAGGAGGAAATAAAATGAAAATCGACGAGCTTATGAATGAACTGCATCAGGAAATAGAACATAGTAAATCCTCTGTTTTTGGCAGAAAGAAGATCGACGCGGAATTGGTAGCGGAAATTTTGGAAGATATGCGCAGTGCACTGCCTCAGGATATACAGACCGCGAAAACGATTATTAAAAATGAAGAATCGATTATAGAAAAAGCAAAAGAAAAGGCTCAAAACATATTGGACGGCGTGGATGCCCGGCTGGCTGAGCTGATTGAGGAACATAAGATCACTCAGCTGGCTTACGAAAAATCTAACCGGCTTATTGATTTGGCGCAAAAACAAGCTTCTGAACTTCGGGGCGGAGCTACTGCATATGCAGTAGATGTTCTTGACGATATTGTTATGTATTTGAAAGAGTATATTGATATTGTGAACGAAAACAAATCAAATTTTGTTAACAAAAAGAATGTAGACCAGTCTACATTCTGATAAGACCGTATGATTGCATGTAAACATGGCAAAAGGCATAATATGAAAACGCGCAGGATGACTTAAGCCGTCTGTTTGCGCGGTTTTTATATATGGATTGAAAGAGTTGGATTTTAAAATCGTTTTATATCAAGAAAGGATATTTTATGAGTCGAAAAACCGTTGGATTAGCCTTGGGAGGAGGATCTGCACGTGGATTTGCCCATATGGGCCTGATTTCTGTTTTTGAAAAATACGGTGTGCCGGTTCAAGTTGTGTCAGGATGTTCAATGGGCGCGATTATAGGCGGCATTTATGCAAGTGGCTGTGAGATTGCTTATCTTGAAAATTTTATGAAGGCAGTTGATCTGAAAAAATTGTATGACTATACGATTCCCTCCCGCGGATATGTAAAAGGGAACAGAATACAGCAAATGGTGAAGATCCTGACCCGGGGATATGTATTTGGAGAAACGAAATTACCGTTTGCATGTATTGCTGTAGATGTGCAGTCCGGGGAGCTGGTTACCTTTGATAAAGGGCCGCTGCACGAGGCGATTCGTGCAAGCATATCTATTCCCGGCGTTTTTGTACCGCATGAATATGAAGGGAGAACCTATGTCGACGGCGGCGTACTGGACCGCAATGCGATCCAGGCGGCACGCGGAGCCGGTGCGGATTTTGTGATTGCGTCGGATGTTGGTTATCGCGGTGAAGGATTAAAAAAACCAAGCGGTATTGTCCAGGTGCTGGAGAACTCCTTTGCGATTGCGGCTTGGGAAATTGCGCGTCCGCAACTAAAACAAGCGGACTATCTGATCGAAGTTGATGTGAAAGATATGGACCCGAATACTACGGACTATAAAGACGTTTTAACGATTATTGAACGGGGCAGAGCAGCAGCGGAAAAAGCGGTTCCCGATATAAAGAAAAAACTGAAACAGGAGAATATACTTTGACGGTTAAATAATGATTAATTTTTTGGTGAAATCTTTTCCTGCCGAACGGTCTGCGCAAGCCAGAGAATAGATATCGCTCGCCTGAATATCCGCATTCGAAAGAATGTTTTTGGGAAGCTGGGTTCCGGAGGTAACAACAGGGATTCGGCTTTTTTGGCACAACTGTGAGAAAGCCCCCAGGGCCTCTTTTCGGTAACCGAGAACTCGTGCATAAAGACCTTTATAAGTATTTGCCTCATCTTGCATAGCTTTCGTAATATCCAAAAGGCAGGACATGAAAATGCGTGAGATACGGGTTTGGGTGTATCTTTTGCTTTTTACACCTGCCATAAGGGAGGGATAATCGGCAGCCTGTGCAGCCGCTTGCTTGATCTTGTTATGAAGTCCTTCGTTTACCCCGGCGATAGCTGAGAGTTCGTCCGGGGACATTAAACGTAGTCGGTACGCTAAAAGATCAAAAAAGTATTCGGGAAAAACCGGACGGCTGATTTTTAAAAAATCTTTGCATGGACCATGTAAAGGAACGGGGATTGATAAAAGCGCAGACGAAAAGGAACCTTCTTTAAGACTGTTGCGTATCGCCAGTGCACTGGACAGCGGACCCGTCATTGTTGGGTTGCTGTATGAGGATCCGGCCCGCCTGATGATCTTAGGACGGATATTGCTTTTAAAACGAATGAGCGCTTTTAGATATTCAATACCCAAAATGTCATTTGGATTCTGCAAGATGCCTGAAGGACCTGGCAGCGAAGAGCTTTTTAAGGCTTCCATTCGGGCAGAGGGAAAAGAAAGCCCATTTCCGAGGGATTCTTTTAAGGCTGCTTTAAAACCGGCTTCTTCGGCTAAAAGAGCATGAGCGGATTTTTTTAATTGTTGTTCATCTGCAGATTCGCTGCCAAAGCAAAGTTCATCTATCACGGAGAGCTCGTTTGCAATCTTCACCCCGCCCGAGGCAAAGCCTTCTGCGCTTTGCAGTGCGTAGAGGACGGGAAGCTCGATGACAACATCAACTCCGCCAAGGAGTGCCAACCGTGTTCGAAACCACTTATCAAAAACAGCCGGTTCGCCTCGTTGTGTAAAATTCCCACTCATGATGGCGACGACACAATGTGATGTTTTGTCGCCTTTTATCAAATTGATTTGAAATTTATGTCCATTATGAAACGGATTATACTCCGAAACAATTGCAGTGAATTTCATTAAAAAAACCTTTCCAAATAGGATTTTTTTCGTTATAATATATAGCGGGCCAAAAATGGCATACCTCATCTATAACAGTATACCATTAAATACGTTATGAAAATATATAGTTTTTTGAGAGGGGTTAGCAGAAAAAAATGGCGTTAATGAACTTAATTAAAAAGAAAGCGATGGGGAACAGGAAAAAAATCTTGCTGCCCGAAGGGGACGAGCCCCGTACGGTGCAGGCTGCTTCGCAGATTGCCAAAGAGGGAATTGCAGACGTGATCCTCCTTGGAAATGAAGAGAGCATAAGAAAGGCGGCGGGGAAGGCCGACCTTACCGGCGTTCAGATTATTGACCCGGAGAAATCCGATAAGCTGCAGGAATTTGCAAATCAATTTTATGAAATGAGAAAAGCCAAGGGTGTCACGCAGGATATGGCACTTGCTACCTGCAAAGACACTCTTTATTTTGCCGTAATGATGATCAAGAATAATTTGGCAGATGGCATGGTATCCGGTGCGGTCCATTCGACCGGCGATACGCTTCGGCCGGCCCTACAGGTTATTAAAACGGCACCGGGGATCAGCATTGTTTCATCCTCGTTCATTATGGAAGTGCCTAATAAAAAATATGGTGAAAACGGAGTATTGATTTTTGCGGACTGTGCGATCAATATTAATCCGAGTTCAGATGAAATGGCGGCGATTGCCGTGGCCAGTGCGGAAACGGCCAAAAGCCTGGCCGGTATTGAGCCGAAGATAGCAATGCTTTCATTTTCCACCAAAGGAAGCGCAAAACATGAATTGGTAGACAAGGTCTCGCAGGCGACGGCAAAACTCAAAGAGATAGCGCCTGATTTATTAAGCGACGGAGAATTGCAGGCGGATGCGGCGTTGGTTGAAACGGTAGGACAGCTGAAATCGCCCGGAAGTCCGGTTGCCGGACATGCGAATGTTTTGATCTTTCCGGATTTGCAAGCCGGAAATATTGGGTATAAATTGGTACAGCGTTTGGCGGGAGCAGAAGCGATCGGCCCCATATGCCAAGGACTCGCGAGACCGGTTAATGATCTGTCTCGCGGCTGCAGCGTAGATGATATTGTTTCCGTTGTGGCGATCACGGCCGTACAAGCGCAGAATATGAAATAGAGGAGAATTGAGTGATGAAAAATGTTTTAGTCATTAATGCAGGAAGTTCCTCAATCAAATACCAATTGATTGATATGGATAATGAAACGGTTATTGCAAAAGGCATTGTGGAGCGCATCGGAATAGACGGCTCTGTAATCAAACATAAACCGACCGGTAAAACACCGGTCCAAATTGAAAAGCCCATCAAGACGCATATGGATGGAATTCAGATGATGATTGCGTTGCTGACAGACCAAGAGTGCGGTGTAATTGAAGACCTTAGTTCCATCAAAGCGGTAGGGCACAGGGTCCTGCACGGCGGCGCCGATTTTGCATGTTCTGTTCTGATTGATGGTTCGGACGGTAAAGTTATGGAAGCAATCCGCGACAATGTGGAGCTTGGACCGCTGCATAATCCCGCGAATATTATGGGTATTGAAGCATGCGAGAAGGCGATGCCGGGTATTCCGATGGTGGCTGTATTTGACACGGCCTTTCATGCTACTATGCCGAAGAAGGCGTTTTTATACGGTGTTCCGTATGAAATGTATGAGAAATACAGAATCAGACGTTATGGCTTTCATGGTACGTCTCACCGGTATGTGTCTAAGCGTGCGGCTGAAATGCTGGGAAGGCCGGAAAAGGAACTTAAAATCATTACCTGCCATTTGGGAAACGGGTCTTCTGTAGCTGCGGTAAAGGACGGTGTCTGTGTAGATACTTCCATGGGATATACGCCGCAGGAAGGCTTGGTAATGGGTACCAGGGCAGGAGATATGGATACGTCCATTATTCCGTATCTTATGAAAAAACTTGATATGACACCGGATGAAGCGACGGCTTATATCAATAAAAAGTGCGGCGTGCTCGGTATATCCGGAATTTCCAGTGATTTTAGAGACTTGTGGGATGAAGCGGATAAGGGAAATGAGCGTGCGAAGCTGGCGCTGGATGTATTTAGTTATCGGCTGAAAAAGTATATCGGTGCATATGCGGCCGCAATGGGTGGCGTTGATGTGATTGCCTTTACCGGAGGTATCGGTGAAAATGACGGCCCGGTACGCGCGGATGCCTGTGAGGGACTGGAATATATGGGCGTAAAGATTGATACCGAGTACAATTATCCGCTTCGCGGAAAAGAAGCCACAATATCCACCCCTGATTCCAAGGTAACTGTTATGATTGTACCTACGAACGAAGAATTGGTTATTGCACGGGATACGGTTGAACTTGGCTTGTCTTAAACCCATGAGAAAATGTATTGACAGATAGCCTGCGAATCTATATAATAGCTAGGTGACTGATAATTACCGTTTAGGAGGTGTGGAATAAATGGCTGTACCAAAAAGAAGAACATCCAAGGCCCGCAGAAATTCGCGGCGCGCAAACTGGAAGCTTTCTGCGCCTGCGCTGGCAAGTTGCCCGCAGTGCCACCAACCGAAGCTTTCCCACAGGGTATGCGGAAACTGCGGATATTATGACGGAAGACTTGCAGACGCCTCCAAGGCTGCGGATCAAAAGAAATAAAGAAAAAAGAGCCTCATAAAGGCTCTTTTTTTGTTCTCTATCTTTTTCTTGATTGATAAAAAGGTATTTATACGCTTTTGTCGAATTTATTGCTATAGTTGTTTTGAAAACCGGAACAGAGCAATCTTGAAGCATTCTTTTGATTTAGTCCAACTATTATTTGTGTTATATAGTTTCCCCTTTTTATTACAGAGCTGTGGGAATACTGGATTGCAAGTTAAAAATGGAGAAAAAAGATGAAAACATTAATTTTTAACGGATCTCCCAGAGAAAATGGCTGCAGTTCTTATCTGGTAAACAGGCTGGGAGCAAGGCTTCAAGGAGAAGTTAGAGTCATAAAAGTCTATGGTGTTAAAGTTGCTCCCTGTAACGATTGCCGGTATTGTTGGAAACATATTGGCTGCTGCATTGAAGATGATATGCAACAAATATATTCATATATATGCGAAAGCGACCACATTGTAATTGCATCTCCAATTCATTTTTCCGAATTGACGGGGGTGCTTCTTTCTGTGTTGAGCCGTCTGCAAATGTTTTATTCTGCAAAGAATTTTTTAAAAACAGACCTTTTGCCAATGCAAAAAAAAGGGGCGGTTATCCTGTGCGGCGGAGGAAGCGGAGGGGCGCAAAAGGCGGAAGATACGGCAAAACTTCTTCTTCGTTCGATGAGTGCGGTGCATAATGCTACGATTATGTCTCTTCATACGGATATGGTATCGCCTCAAGATGATGAGAGGGCGAAAAGTGCGGTTGATGAGCTGGCTGTAAAATGGAATCGGAAGGCATAAAAAGAATGCGTTCTTGAAAATAGGACAAGATATATATTATAATAAATCTGAAGTTTTTTTAAAGGTGGCGTTTTTTTGAAAATCATATTGGATGCAATGGGGGGAGACAATGCACCCGAAGCAGTAGTGAAGGGTGCGCTGAATGCGGCAGCGGCTTTTGAGGATATAGATATTGTGCTGGTGGGACGGGAAGAAGATATCCGTAAGGAACTTGCCGGAGCAACATATGATCAGAGGCGCATCGAAATTATAGCGGCAAGCGAAGTGATAGAGATGTGCGACAGCCCGGCAGCAGCTATTCGCAAGAAAAAAGATTCCTCCATGGTAGTGGGTATGAATATGCTTTCCCGCAAGGAAGGCGATATTTTTATTTCTGCCGGAAATACAGGTGCACTGGTAGCCGGGGGCACGCTTATTGTCCGCAGAATTAACGGCGTAAAAAGGCCTGCTATTGCAACGCAGCTCCCTACTCGTACCGGGAGTGTTTTATTGATTGACGCAGGGGCAAACGCAGATTGTAAACCATCCTATTTGGCACAGTTTGGCGTAATGGGTTCCGTTTATATGAAGCAGGTAATGGATATAAAAGAACCCAAGGTAGGATTGGTGAATATTGGAGGAGAAGAAGAGAAAGGAAATAGGCTGACACAGGCGGCTTACGGAATGATGAAAACAGCGCCTATACAGTTTGTAGGGAATGCGGAAGGACGCGACCTTTTGTCCGGACGATATGATGTAATTGTATGCGACGGATTTACCGGGAACATTATACTCAAATTTCTGGAAGGTACCGCAGGCGTTATTATGGGAACCTTAAAAGCGAGTATTATGAAAAGCGCGCTCAGCAAGATAGGCGCATTGTTCATGAAGGGTGCGTTCCGTGATCTGAAAAAGAAGTTTGATTATACCGAATATGGCGGCGCCCTTTTGTTAGGGCTCAGCGGTGGCGTTATGAAGGCGCATGGAAGTTCAGATGCGAAAGCAATCGAAAGCGCGATAAAAATGGCCCGTAAGTTTATTTCTGGCGGCGTAGTTCAGGCTATTTATGAGAGTGTGGAGCAGGCGGGCGATTTTGAAGATGGGACGGAGTAATTCTTACCCGGACGTGACCGAATTGGAGCGTACGGTTGGATATTGTTTTTCAAATAAACAACTTTTACTGCAGGCGCTAACGCATTCTTCCTTTCAGGCAAAGCAGAACAATGAACGGTTGGAGTTTTTGGGAGATGCCGTACTGGAACTTTGCGTCAGCATGTATTTATTTGAAAAATTTCCGGCGGCGAAAGAAGGCGAACTGACCAAACGACGGGCGGTTGCGGTATGCGGCCGGTCTTTGGCGGCAGCAGCACAGAAGATTGACTTGGGAAAATATATTCTGCTTGGTCAAGGTGAAGAATCAGCGGGCGGAAGAGAAAAGCAATCTGTACTGGAAAATGCAATGGAAGCTCTTTTAGGAGCTGTTTATTTGGACGGAGGCCTGCTTCAGGCGAAACAGGCGGTCTGGACGCTTGTTCTTAAAGATGGCAATTTTTCCATAAACGATCCGGAATCTCCAAATTCCGTTTTGGGGCGGGATTACAAGTCATATTTACAAGAGACTGTGCAGGCCGGTGAAGATGAAAAAATAATTTATGAGACATATCGGACGGAAGGCCCGCCGCATGACAGTGTTTTTTATGTCCGCGTCTATGTTGGAGAGAGCCAGGCGGGAAGCGGGAGTGGAAAAAGCAAAAAGGAAGCCGAACAACAGGCGGCGAAAGAAGCGCTTTATAAAATGTATAAAATAAAAATTTAAGGAGTATATTTTAATGTTTGATTTTCCAAAAGTGAAAGAAACCGACCCTGAAATATTTGAAGCTATGCAAAAAGAACTTGCGCGCCAGGAGCATAATATTGAGTTGATTGCTTCTGAAAATTTTGTTTCCGAAGCGGTAATGCAGGCGATGGGAAGCCACCTGACCAATAAATATGCAGAAGGCTATCCGGGAAAGCGTTATTATGGCGGGTGTGAATTTGTTGATATAGCCGAAGACCTGGCCCGGGAACGCGCAAAGAAATTATTTGGCGCCGAACACGCCAACGTGCAGCCCCATTCGGGCGCACAGGCGAATACAGCGGTATATTTTGCAATGCTGAATCCGGGTGATACTATTTTAGGAATGAATCTTTCACATGGAGGGCATCTTACACATGGAAGCCCGGTAAATATTTCCGGTAAATATTTTAACATTGTTCCTTATGGTGTAAGCGAAAAAGATGAAAAAATCGATTATGACCAGATTTATGATATTGCTGAAAAAAGTAAACCCAAAATGATTGTGGCGGGTGCAAGCGCTTATCCGCGAGCCATTGATTTTGCAAAATTCAGAGAAATTGCCGAAGGAGTAGGCGCGTATCTGATGGTAGATATGGCTCATATTGCGGGCTTAGTCGCTGCCGGACTCCATCAAAACCCTGTGCCGTATGCTCATTTTACAACAACGACAACACACAAGACCCTGCGTGGACCGCGGGGTGGTATGATCCTTTGCAGTGAAGAATATGCAAAGGCAGTGGACAAAGCTGTTTTCCCGGGTATTCAGGGTGGCCCGCTGATGCATGTGATTGCGGCTAAAGCGGTATGTTTTAAAGAGGCGATGAGTGAAGATTTTACTGAATATCAAAAACAGGTTGTCAAGAATGCCGCTGCTTTGGCGGACGCATTGATAGCTAACGGTCTTACACTGGCTTCAGGAGGCACCGATAACCATTTGATGCTTTTGAATGTAGGCAAAAAGGATAAGACTGGGAAAGAAGTGGAGGCGCTTTTAGACAAAGCACATATTACGGTCAACAAAAACACAATACCGTTTGAAATTTTAAGCCCCTTTGTAACGAGCGGTATCAGAATAGGAACTCCGGCCGTAACGACACGCGGAATGAAAGAAAATGAAATGAAAGAGATTGCAGCTATGATAGCCAGTGTGATTGATGGCGGAGATGCTGTGGTTGAAGATGTGAGCAAAAAAGTTTCGGCGCTTTGCAAGAGGTTTCCGCTTTATTTAAAATAAAAAAAACAAAAACCATCCCATTGATATAAAAAACGGCTGCGGATCCGCAGCCGTTTTTTACATAGATTTAACATGGATTTTATACTGATTTTACATCCCTCGGTTATATTTAGATTGCAGAAAGTTTTAAATAATTGGAGGTAATGTATGAAAACAAAAAAACTGATCACAGTATTGGTACTGGCCTTAAGTGTTATGCTGGTATTTGCATCCTGCTCGAGCACCACAAGCGAGCCTTCCACGGCCGCTTCTGAATCTGCGAGCACTGAAGCGGACGCAACTACGGCGCCTGCCGCATCTGAATCCGAATCCGCTGCGCCTTCCGAAGAAGCGCTGTCCGGTTTGGTTCAACTTTCGGGTTCCACTTCGTTGGAAGCTGTTGCCAATGCGTTGGCCGAAGCTTTCATGAACATGCATCCTGATGTGACAGTTGATGTACAGCTGGGTGGTTCCAGCGTTGGTATCGCAGATGTGATTGCCGAAAAAGTTGATATCGGCGATGCATCCCGTGAACTGAAAGACGAAGAACTGGCAGAAGGCGCAGAACCCAATGTGATTGCGATTGACGGTATTGCCGTGATTGTCAACCCCGCTAACGGAGTTTCTGATCTGACCACCGAACAATTAGCCCAGATTTATAAAGGTGAAATCAATAATTGGTCTGAAGTAGGCGGCGCAGATGCTCCGATTGTCGTGATTGGACGCGAAGCTGCTTCCGGAACAAGAGGCGCCTTCGAAGAACTTTTGGGCGTGGAAGACCAGTGCAAATATGCACAGGAACTGAATGAGCAGGGTGCCGTTTATACGGCAGTCACCTCTACGGAGAATGCAATCGGTTACATTTCCCTGTATGGTGTGGATGAGAATGTGAAAGCACTTACACTGAACGGTGTGGAAGCAACTGATGACAACATCAAAGCAGGCGACTATGTCCTTTCAAGGCCCTTCATTATGGCTACTCATGGTGAAACAAGCGCCGTTGCGCAGGCCTTCCTGGATTTTGTACTGAGCGCTGACGGACAGGCTGTTGTAGCTGACAACCATTTGATTACTGTAAGCTAGTCCCTTAAGAATTGAATAGGATGCGGGGCAAACGGAATTTTGCCCCGTATCCATGTTCTTTTAAGTGATTCATTAAAAAATGTTGAGGGAAAAATGCTACAAGCCGTCCGCTTTATTTGGTCGGGCAGCAAGGGTAAAGAGGTGAAAGTTTTGCTTGAAAACAACAAAGAAAGTATTTCCCTTTTTGCAAAATACAGATCGCGCAGACAATCGATAGAACGCTTTATGAAAGTTGTTTTTATTGTCTGCGGTCTTTTTGCGATCGGGGCTGTTCTAACAATAACGATATATATGATTGTTTCCGGGGCGCCGGCCTTTTTCAAAATAGGTCCGCTCGAATTTCTTTTTGGGACGGTATGGGCACCGACGGCTGCCGATCCGCAGTATGGCATACTGCCTATGATCCTGACTTCTTTGGTCGGTACCGGACTCGCGATATTAATCGGTGTGCCGATTGCACTGATGACATCTGTCTTTTTATCTGACTTTGCAAAAAACAAATTCGGGTCGGTTGTTAAGGCAGGGATAGAATTGCTTGCAGGCATTCCATCGGTTGTTTATGGCCTTTTAGGGATGATTGTATTGGTACCGTTGGTTGCAAAGCTTGAATATGCAATTTTTGCCAACGACCCAGTGCATACGTTCACCGGGGGCGCTAATATGCTCTCCGGAGTTATTGTGCTGGCAATTATGATCCTTCCGACTGTAACAAACGTCAGTTTAAGCTCTATCCGGGCGGTATCCGGCGATCACCGGGAAGCCTCTTTAGCTGTGGGCGCTACTCATATTCAAACAATATTTAAGGTTGTAATCCCATCTGCAAAATCCGGCATTATATCAGGGATCGTTTTGGGCATAGGACGCGCGCTGGGAGAGGCCATGGCTATTATCATGGTTGCGGGCAATGTAGTAAATATGCCGGCGCTTTTCAACAGTGTGCGTTTTTTGACAACCGGCATTGTTTCTGAAATGAGCTATGCATTTGGTTTGCACCGGGAAGCGCTGTTCAGTATTGGTTTGGTTCTTTTTGTGTTTATCATGATCATCAATGTCGTTTTGAATATATTCTTAAAGAAGGGGGCGGAGCAAAATGCATGACCGTTTATCCAATGACGTCAGTATTATGGCAAAAAAGAGTAGAGCAAAAGATGCGGCTCTGCGGGTATTGATCTACTTTTGTTCACTGCTTACGATGGCGATCTTGTTTATCATAATTTTTTATGTAATGGTGAACGGGATTCCACAGCTGAATTGGGAATTTTTAACTACCGCGCCCAGTGCTTTAAATCATACGGTAGGGGTATTGCCCAGTATTCTGAATACACTTTACATGATCGGCATTACCCTTCTGGTGGCAACTCCTATTGGAATTGGGGCGGCCGTCTATTTAAATGAATATGCGAAAAAGGGAAGACTGGTCCGCCTGATTGAATTTACGACCGAAACATTGGCCGGAATCCCTTCAATTATTTACGGCCTATTTGGGGCGCTCATGTTTTCGGTGATGCTGGGATTTGGATATTCTATTCTGGCGGGTGCCTTTACGCTGGCGCTGATGGTACTGCCCATCATTGTGCGTACAACTCAGGAATCCCTTAAAACCGTGCAGAGCAGTTACAGAGAGGCGGCTTTGGGAGTAGGTTCCACTAAATTTTATATGATTCGGACAGTCATACTGCCGAGCGCAATGCCGGGCATTATTACGGGCGTTATCCTTGCCATTGGCAGAATTGTGGGAGAATCGGCGGCGCTGATTTTTACATCTGGAATATCTACAACAATGCCAAAAAATTTTTTTGGACATGTTATGGAATCCGGCGCTACGCTCACGATACAACTTTTTACTAGCGCAGCGAAAGGCGAAAACGACGTTGCTTTTGGTATTGCCGCAGTATTGGTACTCATTGTATTGGCTATCAATCTTCTGACAAACAAAATGAACGGCAGACTGAAGAAGTATTAAGGGAGGAAATATGGGAAACGATAAATTGCTTGTGCGTGACCTGAACTTATGGTATGGTGATAATCATGCACTTAAAGACATCAATATGAGTATAGAGGAAAACAAAATCACAGCACTGATAGGCCCATCCGGATGCGGAAAATCAACATTTTTAAAAACAATTAACCGTATGAATGATGTTATTGACGGCGTTAGGATAGAGGGAGAGGTGCTTCTTGACAGTGAAAATATCTATGATCCAAAAGTGGACGTAACCATCCTTCGAAAAAAAATAGGAATGGTGTTCCAAAAGCCGAATCCTTTTATGATGAGCATTTACGATAATATTGCTTATGGGCCGCGAATTCATGGTATTAAAAGTAAAAATGATTTGGATGAGATTGTGGAAAACAGCTTGAAAGCAGCAGCGCTGTTCGACGAGACCAAAGACCGGCTTAAAACTTCTGCGCTCGGACTGTCGGGCGGACAACAACAGCGGCTTTGCGTGGCGCGCGCAATTGCCGTCCAGCCGGAGATATTACTGATGGATGAACCAACGTCCGCGCTTGACCCAATATCTACGTTGAAAATCGAAGATTTGATGCTGGAGCTCAAAGAAAAATATTCTGTGCTGATTGTAACGCATAATATGCAGCAGGCCGCTCGTATATCCGATTATACAGGATTCTTTTTGCTGGGTGAACTGATTGAATACAATGTGACGAAAGATATCTTCTACGTACCTAAGGACAAACGTACAGAAGACTATGTTTCCGGAAGATTCGGTTGATAAGGAGAGGGGAAAATATGACGACCAGAAACTATTTTGAAAATGAGCTGACCAATCTGAAACACGCTTTAATCAGAATGGCGGATGCAACACAGGAAGCGATCACAAAGACGACACGGGCCCTGATCAGTAAAGATTTTGCAGCCGCCAAAAAGGTGATTGCCGACGATGATCTGATCGATGAGATGGAAGTGGAGATAGAAAATATCTGCATTGACTTGATCGTACAGCAGCAGCCGGTAGCCGGAGACATGCGATTGATATTTGCGGTCAACAAAATTGCCGCAGATCTGGAGAGAATTGCGGATTATGCGCATTCCATTGCGAAGCTCAATATTAAGATGCAGGACGAAATTTATATGAAGCGTTTTGTAAATATTGAGCGAATGAGCGAAATTGCGGTTCGAATGATACAGGACGCTATCCAGGCTTTCTTGGAGCAGGATTGTGAACTCGCAAAAAAAGTGTATGATATGGATGATGAGCTGGATGATTTATACCGTGAAGTATTTACAGAACTTATGTCTTATGTGATTTCCGATCCCAGAAATATCAGCCAGGCGATGAATCTTCTTTTAATTGCGCGTTATTATGAACGGACTGGAGATCATGTTCAGAATATATGCGAGTGGGTATTTTACCGTTTGGAAGGAAAAAGGGTTGAATTAGACTAAAAACGTCTTTAAATTTTTAAGACTTTCCGTTAAACCGGAATTATAAGCGTCGTTTTGTTTTTTCTTAAGGCAGGGCGGCGCGCTTTTTGTGCGCCAGACATGAGAATTTAGGGTGGATTATTTAGGGATTGTTATGTATAATCAAACCAGTAAAAGAGAAATTATAGGATGCAAAGATGCAATGCGGCAAATTGTAAAAAATGTTCAGGAAAACAGCATAGCGGATGTTTACGGCATAAAGGCTGGGGATGAAATTGTAAGCATAAACGGCGAGAAGGTCCTTGACTATATCGATTATGCTTTTTTTTTGGGTGAAGAACACCTTAATATACTGCTGCGCAGCCCCGAAAGCGAGGAAAGGACAGTATGTATTCAAAAAGAGGATTGGGAGGATTTGGGGATTTCTTTTGAAAAAGAAATCGGCAAGCCCGCCCTTTGCCAAAACAGATGCATATTTTGTTTTGTGGATCAATTGCCGCACAAAATGCGGCGCACCCTGTATGTAAAAGATGATGACTGGCGTCATTCCTTTTTGATGGGGAATTATGTAACATTGACCAATCTTTCTGAAGAAGACGCAGAGAGGATCATTCGGCGAAAGACGTCTCCGCTGTATGTTTCTGTTCATGCAACGGATAATGATATACGCGCAGAGATGCTGCGCAATCCGAAAGCAGCGGCCTTGATGCCTATGCTGCGTCGGCTGGCAAAAAACGGAATACGAATGCATGCACAGATTGTTGTATGCCCGGGTATAAATGACGGGAATGTTTTAGAAAAAAGTGTACGTGATCTTTTTGGTTTATATCCGAATATTGCATCGGTTGCAGTGGTTCCGGTCGGATTGACCCGTTATCGGGATGCGTTATATCCTGTACGGCCGGTTGACCCGAAAGATGCAATAAAAATTTTGGATATGATACATACAATGCAGCAAGAGTTTTTCAGACTTGAAGAAACCCGATTTGTTTTTGGTGCTGATGAACTTTATATACGTGCAGGAAAACCGTTACCGGCATTTGAAGAATACGAAGATTTTTCCCAGATTGAAAATGGTGTTGGTCTGCTGGCAAAATTTGAAGACGAGATTGAGCAGGGAATTGCCGATGTAGTTTCTTTAAAATATAAAACCATCAGCATTGCAAGCGGTGTAGATGCCGCACCTTTTATGAAAAAAATTGCAAAAAGGCTTGAGCATATTTATAATATCACTATATATGTTTATTCCATAAAAAATTTTTTCTTCGGCCCGCAGGTTACAGTTGCCGGCTTGTTGACCGGCCGGGACATCACCTCTCAGCTTATGGGAAAGAAGCTTGGCGAAAAACTTTTTTTAAGCGGAAATATTTTTAGAGAGTTTACGGATGTTACGTTAGATGATATGACGATCAAAGAGATATCCGGGCAATTGGGCGTCTCATGCGAGGCGTCCCCTTCTGACGGGTATGAATGGCTTTCCGTAATGGCAAAGGAGATTGTATGACAAAACCGCTCGTAGCGATTGTAGGCCGGCCAAATGTTGGCAAGTCTACTTTTTTCAACAGAATAACCGGACAAAGGACGGCGATCATAGAAGATACGCCGGGGGTTACACGCGACCGTATATACGGAGATGCCGAGTGGCTCAGCCATGAGTTTACTTTGGTTGACACAGGCGGTATCGATCTTAATGCGCAGGATGCAATTTTAGCCCAAATGAGAGAACAGGCCGGAATTGCTATTGAAGCCGCGGATGTTATTTTATATTTTGTAGATGCAAAACAGGGAATTATTTCAGAAGATTATGAAGTAGCCGATATGCTGCGCCGTACAGACAAACCCGTGATTACTGTAGTCAATAAAGCAGATAATCCTAACGATGAATTGGGCAGTTATGATTTTTATGCTTTGGGGTTGGGCGAAGTGATGGCCATTTCAGCCGGACAGGGGCTTGGAATTGGCGACCTGCTTGATGCCGTGACTGGTTATTTTGGCGACTATGACGGTGAAGAAACCGGGGATTCCTTTAAGATTGCTTTTGTCGGCAAACCCAATGTGGGCAAATCTTCTCTTACCAATAAGATATTGGGAGAGAATCGAACGATTGTAAGCGATGTACCGGGTACGACCAGGGATGCAATTGATACTGACTTTACCAAAGACGACGTAAGATACACGCTGATTGACACTGCCGGGATGCGCAAAAAAGGGCGTATTGGTGGAGAGAGCATTGAGCGATACAGTGTGATCCGCACATTGGGAGCCATCCGGCGCGCCGATGTTGTTATTTTAATGATTGACGCAACCGAAGGTATTACCGAACAGGATGTCAAGATTGCCGGCTATGTTGATTATGAAGGCAAACCGTGCGTCATTGCCGTCAATAAATGGGATGCCATTGAAAAAGATACTCATACCTCCGATCAATTTAATAAAACAATCGATGTGGAACTTGCGTTTATGCCGTATGCGGACAGGGTATACCTGTCTGCAAAAACAGGCCAGCGTATTGATAAATTGTTCGATTTGGCGAGGCTTGCAAAAGAAAACAGCGAGAAACGGATAACGACCGGACTTTTGAATGATTGTGTTCGAGATGCGGTGACGTCGGTGCAGCCGCCGGCCAGCAAAGGAAGGAGGCTTAAGATTTTTTATGCAACACAGGCGTCTGTCCGGCCGCCGACATTTATACTTTTTGTAAACGACAGCAATTTGCTGCATTTTTCATACAAGAGGTATCTTGAAAATTATTTTAGAAAAACTTTTGATTTTTCGGGCACGCCTATCCGGCTTGTTGTCCGTCAGAGAAATGAATCGGGAGAGAAATGACACATGGAAATATTGATTTTAATCATAACCGGAATCATTGCTTATTTTATAGGATCTGTTTCTTTCTCGTATATCTTTACTAAAAAAATAAAAAACCAGGATATACGCGAAAAGGGGAGCGGGAATGCAGGGACGACGAACGTTCTGCGGTCTTATGGCTGGAAAATGGGGCTTCTTACGCTATTATGCGACTTGTTAAAAGGGGTTGTAGCGGCACTGATCGGCCTGTGGATAGCAGGGACATCTGGGCTTTATCTTGCAAGTATTTTTGTAATTGTGGGACATAACTGGTCGGTTTATCTAAAGTTCAGAGGCGGGAAAGGGATTGCGGCAACGACCGGCGTTCTTTTGGTGATCATGCCGATTCCTACCATTATTATTTTTGGAGTATGCGTCTTCATCGTATACCTTACAAAAATTATGTCGGTTGGATCTATCATTGGACTTATTGCATCGGCAGCAGCTTCTTTTTTTGTTCGTCCTGATGATACCTTTATGCATATTACGGTAATCATTATTGCCCTGCTGGGGATATTCTCACACCGGGAAAACATTAAGAGGCTTATGCATGGAGACGAAAACAAGCTTTCGGTTTCAAAGAAAAATACATGAAGCGCAGTGCGCCCGGCAATACATCAACCAAACGGAAAATTTTATGAGAATCAAACGGATTTAGGATCAAAAGATATTCCTTTTTATCTGAAACAATCAGTGGAAGCAAAAACACGCATTTGCTCAAAAAAGCCTTGAAATAGGCAAAACCCTATGGTATAATACGAATGCTGAATAGATGCTTATGTGCAAGAGTGGGTGAGATTCCCACTCTTTCGTATTATTTGCGGGCTAAGCAGAAAACTGCAAGGAAACGGGAACTGAAAAAAAGGAGTTTTAATTGCCTAATATCAAAGCGAAGGTAGAAGAAATTGCACGGCCGGTAATCGAATCTATGGGATACGAATATATTGAAACGGAATTTGCAAAGCAGGGCAAAGACTGGATTCTTACACTATATATTGATTCTCCGGACGGAATCAACCTTGAGGATTGTGAAAGGGTAAGCAGGGCGGTGGATCCGCTTTTGGATGAACAGGATTTTATTGAGCAACAGTATTACCTTTGTGTTTCTTCGGTCGGATTGGACAGGCCGTTAAAAAACGAGCGGGATTTTGAGCGCAATATGGGAAAATGTGTTGATATTAAGCTTTATAAGCCCTTTGATGGAGTAAAGGAAATTTCAGGAAATATTACAGGTTACACGAAAGATGGTCTTACTGTTTTGCAGGCAGACGGAAAAAGCACTACGCTGCAGATAAAGGATACTGCAAAAATATCATTGCATATAGATTTTTAGAAGAAAGCCCCGATTGCTTTTCCGGTTGGTCGGGGGCCATATAAATGTGGAGGTTGGGAATGAACGTTGAATTTATAAATGCCTTGAATGAAATAGAGAATGATAAGGGCATCAAAAAAGAAGTACTGATTGAGGCGATCGAAATGGCGCTGATTTCCGCATACAAAAAACACTACGGAAACACACAGAACGCACGTGTTGATATTGATGGGGAAACCGGAGAGATTAAGGTCTTTGAAGTGAAGAATATTGTGGACGAAGTGGAAGACCCTGATGTTGATATCAGCCTGGAAGATGCAAGGAAAGTGAACCCGACATATATTGTGGGCGACGTTTATGAAGTTGAAGTGACCCCTAAGGAGTTCGGGCGCATTGCCGCGCAGACGGCAAAACAGGTGGTTGTTCAGCGTATCCGCGAGGCTGAACGGGGCATTATATATGATAAATATTCTGAAAAGGAAAATGATATACTGACTGCTACGGTACACCGCATTGACCGTGGGAATGTATTTGTAGAGTTCGGAAAAGCCGAAGGTATTATTCCGGCCAGCGAAACCGTTTATACTGAGCAGTATAATATAAATGACCGGATGAAGGTTTATGTTATTGAAGTTAAAAAAACAAATAAGGGACCGCAGATCATCGTGTCGCGAACACATCCTTTTTTAATCAAGAAACTGTTTGAACTGGAAGTGCCCGAAATTAAACAGGGTATTGTGCAGATCAAAAGCATTGCGCGCGAGGCGGGACAGCGGACAAAGATAGCCGTATATTCGGACGAAAAAGACGTCGATCCGGTTGGCGCCTGTGTGGGACATAAGGGGATGCGTATTGAGCGCGTGGTAGACGAGCTTAGAGGAGAGAAGATAGACGTAGTACCCTGGAGCAGTGATCCGATTGAGTTTATTGCGAATTCGCTTCGCCCCGCCAAGGTATTAATGGTGCAGATTAAAGCGGACGAAAAAGCTGCGAAAGTGATTGTGCCGGATTACCAACTATCACTTGCTATTGGAAAAGAAGGGCAAAACGCCCGGCTGGCTGCAAAGCTGACCGGCTGGAAAATCGATATCAAGAGCCAGACTCAATCTGAAGAAGAGGTTTTTGGTAAGATGGATGCGGATGAAGAAGCGCAAAATGAATCCGCAGAGTCGGAAGAGCCGATAAACGAAGAAGAATTGCCGGCGATTGATGAGGGCGAAATTGAAGAAGTCTTAAGTGAGGATTTCGACCTGAAAGATGAAATATAAAAAAAACACGCGCATGTGTGCCGTTTGCAGGGAACGGAAGGAAAAAGACGCTTTTTTCAGGCTAGTCAGGAAAACCGGCGACGAGGAGGCAGCGCTTGACAAGATGTTTACAATGCAGGGGCGAGGCGTGTATATTTGCAAAAATGAAAAATGTATTTTGGGCGCAAAAAAAACGCGGGCTATATCAAGAAGTTTAAAATGTTGTGTCAGCGATGAACTTTTTGACGAGCTGATAAGGATGTTGAAAAAAAAGTGAACGGAGATTTTTGGGGAATGATCGGCCTGTGCGCTAAAGCGGGAAAAATCTTTTTTGGCGCGCAAGCTTGTGAAAACGGAATAAAAAAAAATAAAATACAATTGATTATTTTGGAAAACACCGTGTCGCAAAACACAAAAAAAGTTTTTTTTGACGCGTGTAAATATTATAATGTGCCGATCATCTTGAATAAATCGACAAGAACAATCGGCGAGGCGGCCGGAAAGCCGGCAAATAAGGTATTTGGAATAGTATGTCCCAGGTTCTCCAAGCGGTTGATGGAACTTTATGAGGGCAAAATTTCCGGGGGTGTAAAAGTTTGAGCAAAATTAAAATCGTGGAAAAAAATAATTTACTGGTGGAGGAAGCAAATCGGATATTTGAAAAGATCCTGTCGATGCAGTCTGAAGCTGAAAGCCAGATCAAGGATATTAAGTCCATAGAAAAAAAGATCATGGATATTCAGAAGAAGAAGCAGATTGAGGAGACATTGCTTTCCGAGAAAAAAGCCATGGAAAAAATAATTGAGATGCGTAAAGCGGATATGGCCAAAGAAAAGGCGGTATCGAAAGAGACGGAAGAAGCGCAAAATGAAAAACCAGTTTCCAAAGATAAAGAAGGCATCTCCGGATCCATGGAGGAGATAGGCACTGTTAAAACAGAAGACTCTTTGTCGGCGCAAAAGCAGCAAGAAGCGCAACCCCCTTCGGATGTCAACCCAATTAAGGGAACCATCCCCGAGCCAACGCACACAAAGGACGCGGGGCATAAAGAATTCGCAGTGCCCCACGCAAACGAGAAGAGGGCACCTGTTGAAAAAGCAACAAATGCGGCGCCTGCTCAATCTGGTGCGCGGCGGGCGGAAAAACCTGCATTTGACCGTGATAAAAAACCCAGAACGGACCGTGGGGCCGTGCGTGGCGGTTTTGAACGCCCGGCTTATGCAAAAGACAAAGATGCTGAAACTGAACGTCATTCGACAAAGAAACCACAACCGAGAGCAAAAACTGCAGGGCCGGATTTTACCCCGGTAGCCGATAAGCCAAAGGCTCCTTATGAGTCTAAGAAGTATAAGAAGCCTTCTGCGGAAGAGAATAAGCCCAAGGCCGTACGGCGTGGTTCTATTAAAACGCATGGAGCGGTAGAAGGAGAAGATGACTTTCCGCGCGGTTCCAGGAAGCGTAAGCGCAAGCCGCCACAGCCTAAAACCGTTTTTGAGCCGATTGTAATTGAAAAAGCGGTCATAACTTCGGATACTCTTTCCGTGAAGCTTTTTGCTGAAAAAATCGGAAAGCCTGTTTCTGAGATTTTAAAGAAATTGCTTCTGCTGGGCATGATGTGCAATATAAATTCTCAAATTGACTTTGACACCGCATCGCTGGTCGCAGATGAGTTTGGGATTGAGCTTGAGCAGAAGATAGAACAAACGGCTGAAGAGGTGCTTACTTCCTCGGACGATGAGCAGGATGATCCAAAAGATATGATGAAACGTCCTCCTATAGTAACTATTATGGGGCATGTTGATCATGGAAAGACTTCTTTGCTGGATAAAATCCGTTCCACTAAGGTTACGGAATCAGAGGCGGGCGGAATTACGCAGCATATCGGCGCATATCAGATCGATGTGAAGGGCAACACCGTTACTTTTATTGATACACCCGGTCATGAGGCTTTTACTGCCATGCGCGCTAGGGGTGCACAGGTAACAGATGTCGCAATTTTGGTTGTGGCGGCGGACGACGGAGTGATGCCTCAGACAATTGAGGCCATCAACCATGCAAAATCAGCCGGCGTTCCAATCATAGTGGCAATTAATAAAATTGATAAGGAAGGCGCAAATCCTGAGAAAATCAAGCAGTCTTTGACGGAATATGATCTAGTGGCTGAAGAATGGGGCGGCGATACTGTTATGGTCCCCGTATCAGCGGTAACGGGCGAAGGCATAGGACAGCTCTTGGAAATGATTGTGCTGGTCACGGATGTTCTTGAATTGAAAGCGAATCCGAAGCGCCTGGCAAAGGGTACAATTGTGGAAGCCAAGCTGGATAAGGGTAGAGGGCCGGTTGCTACCGTGCTGATCCAGAACGGAACATTGCATGTACAGGATACGATTGTTGCCGGAACAGCAACAGGACGTGTTCGTGCGATGGTTGACGATAACGGGAAAAATGTACAGGAAGCGGAGCCATCCAAGCCGGTAGAGGTTATTGGATTTTCAGAAGTTCCAGAAGCCGGAGATGTGCTTTATGCCGTTGAGCAGGATAAATTATCAAAGCAGGTTGTTGAGGAACGAAAAGACCGGCAGAAAGCTGAAATGCTCAAAAAGATGAATAAAGTCTCTTTGGACGATTTATTCAGTCAGATCGCGGAAGGACAGATCAAAGATCTTAATATTATTATAAAGGCAGATGTACAGGGTTCTGTGGAAGCGGTGAAGCAATCCCTTGAAAAACTTTCGGGGGACGAAGTCCGTGTAAAAGCAATCCATTGCGGTGTCGGCGCCATCAAGGAGACCGATGTAATGCTGGCTTCCGCAGCCAATGCAATTATCATTGGATTCAATGTACGGCCCGAGGCAAAAGCAAAGGCTGCAGCCGAGCATGAAAAAGTGGATATACGCCTCTACAGGGTTATTTACAAGGCGATCGAGGATATTACAAGCGCCATGAAAGGAATGCTTGAGCCCGAATTTGAAGAAGTTGTTCTCGGACATGTGGAAGTTCGCCAAACGTTTAAGGTCTCCAATGTCGGGACGATTGCCGGTTGCTATGTAACCGATGGTAAAATCACCCGGAATTCCTTGGTGCGTTTGCTGCGGGACAATGTTGTGATACACGAAGGGAAAATAAGCTCTTTGAAGCGTTTTAAGGATGATGTCAAAGAAGTAGCGCAGGGATATGAATGCGGTGTTTCTTTAGAAAATTATAATGACATCAAAGAAGGCGACGTTTTTGAATCTTATGTGGTTCAGGAAAAAGAGCGATAGGATAATGCAATGCCGTATAAACAAAGCAGAACTGTAAAAATTGCAGAGGAGATCCGGCGGGAACTCTCAGATATTATTCGCATGGATGTAAAAGACGACCGTCTGTCCGCCATGGCGACCGTATCTCGGATTGACCTGACACAGGATTTGAAATATGCAAAAGTATACATCAGCGTCTTTGATGATGAAAGGGAGCGGGAAAAATCGATCGATGCTCTGAACCATGCCGCCAGTTTCATCCGTACACGTTTGTCGCGCCGGATGCATATAAGGACGGTGCCTAAGCTTACGTTTGTTTTAGACAACAGTATTTCCTATAGCTTTGAAATTGAAAAAAAATTAAAAGAGGTATTGCCCAAAGATGATGAATAAACTGGCCGGCGAGATCAAAAGCAGAAATGATTTTGTCGTGCTTACCCATATTAATCCGGATGGAGATGCGCTGGGAAGCGCTTTTGCAATGGATATGGCTCTGCGTGCATTAGGCAAGCGTTCCTGTGTGGTTCTTGGTGCAAAATTGCCGCACAAATATGCTTTTTCCGAACTGAAAAGCACATATATGTTAGCGGAGGATGTTCAAAAAAAATTTGGCTGCGTTATTTCTGTGGACTGTGCAGACTATAGGAGACTGGGCGACACAAAGCCTTTGTTTGATGAGGCAGACTATACTATCAATATAGACCATCATTCATCCAATGAAGGATTCGCCATGTTCAATTACATTGTTCCGGAGCCTTCGTCGGGTGAAATTGTTTTTGATCTGATCACCGCCCTTGGCGTTCCTATTGATCAGGATATGGCGGTTGCACTGTATGTGGCTATTTCCTCCGATACGGGAAATTTTTCTTATGAGAATACATCATCAAAAACTTTTCAGCGTTGTGCGGTCCTTGCGCAAACCGGAATACCGATAGCTTCGATAGCCAGTCATTTATACAATGAAAGAACGTATGAGTCGACTTTGTTGATCGGTAAAGTGATCGATAATTTGAGACTTTATTATGATGGACGGTTGGCGGTGACGCATGTATCGCTGGACGAACTGTTGAAGACCGGCGCTTCCGCCGAGGATTGCGAAACGGTTATCAACTACGCGCGGGATATAGAAACGGTACAGATGGCCGTTTTTATACGGCAGTTCAAAGAACATACGCATAAGGTTTCCTTTCGGTCAAAAAATGAAATAGATGTACTGGAAATTGCAAAACGCTTTGGCGGCGGAGGACACAACAAAGCCTCGGGTTGTGCAATTGACGGAGAATTTGACGATGTTTTGGATAAAGTGCTTCATGTAGCAAAGGAATATTTCGGGTGAACGGGGTTCTGCATATTATAAAACCGCCGGGAATGACTTCCAGTAATATGGTGGTTGCGTTAAAAAAAATAATGAATATCAGGAAAATAGGACATACAGGCACGCTGGATCCGGGTGCATGCGGTGTCCTCTTCGTTTGTGTAGGGCGTGCGACCAAGATTGCAGACTACCTGATGAATGAAAAAAAGACCTATATTGCCGAGTTTTCTTTTGGAAAGGCTACCGACACACTGGATTCGTATGGAAAAGAAGAAAAAGCCGTTAAAAATATAGTTACTTATGATATGCTTAAAAAGGCGTGCAAAGCATTTTGTGGTAAGACAGACCAGGTGCCGCCTATGGTTTCGGCTATCAAAGTGAACGGGCAGAAAATGTATCAGGTCGCACGAAAGGGCAAAAAAGTTGATTTGCCCGCAAGAAGGATCGTTATCTATTCAATCGATATATTAGAGTTTCATCAAAGCGAAGGCACCTGCCTGCTTCGTATATTATGCGGAAAAGGGACATATATACGTTCGCTGGCCGCGGACATGGCTGCGAAAATAAATACGTTGGGGCATGTTTCTTTTTTATTGCGAACCAGTGCGGGAGAAGGAGACATACGCGATGCCTATACTCTGGATGAAATTAAAAAAATGACGGAAGAAGGCGACTACTCTTTTCTTGAGTCGATCAGCAATGCACTTTCAGGATATAAACGCTGTATGCTGGATGACTACCTTTTCCCAATTGTGACAACAGGAACACCAGTCGATCTGACAAAAATAAGAAACGCCTCACAGGTACCGAGGGGCGAAGATATCTGTGTATATTGCAAAAATAAGCTAATTGGTATTGGCCGCGCGGAAGGCGACCTGCTGAAGATTAAAACAATGGTCTATTTGAGGGATAACGGATGAAATTTCTTAAGGAAAACCATAAAATAGAGAAGCCCTGCGTGGTTACTGTCGGTATGTTTGACGGCGTGCACGTGGGACATATGGCTCTGATCGGACGCTTGAAAGAACTGGCAGGGAGCGCGAAGACCTTAATTTTTACTTTCCGTATGCCCGATGAAAGTGCAAGCCTTTATACGGCGGACGAAAAAAGGAATTTACTTGCAAAAACGGGGGCGGACTATGCTTTTATGCAGGAGTATTCCTCCAATTTTCAAAATACAGAAAGAGAAGAATTTCTGTTGCTTTTAAAAACAAAGTATAATATGAAGGCCTTGGTTGCCGGTGAAGATTTTCGTTTTGGAAAAGGTGCCAAGGGAGATGCGGGATATTTGGTGAAAAATGCCTCTCAAATGGGAATAAAAGTAGAAATCGTTCCGCCTGTTTTGATGGATGGGGAGAAAGTGAGCAGCACAAGGATACGTGCATCGATTGCGGCGGGTAATGTGAAAAAAGCTGCGTTACTGCTTGGAAAGCCGTATTTTATTTCCGGCACAGCGCAAAAATCTTCCTGTGGAGACGGGCAATTCACCTTGTTTACGTCAAAGATGACTCCACCGAGCGGTATATATGCGACATTGACGGAGGCGGACGAAAAGATGCATCGTTCTTTGACCCGGATCCTGGGCCCTGAAATTGAAACGCATTTGCTGGACCCGGAGTGCGGATTGCATTCGGAAAACAGAGTGGTCTTTTTTATAGACAGCATACGAAATGAGGAAGCGTTGCGGTCGTGCACAGAAAGAACAGCGTTTACAGAACAGGATATTGAGACGGCAAAAAGTATACTGAGCAATAAAAACATTTACAAACCGGAATGATTGTGATATCATTTGATAGAAAATTTATAACCATTTACCGTGAGCATCGCGACTCCGGCGTGTTCACAGTTTATGGGGTTCTATGAAAAAATGGAGGAAAGAAAATGGACAAAGAAACAAAACTGAACATCATCCAAGATTATGCAACGCATGAGGGAGACACCGGTTCGCCGGAAGTACAGGTTGCAATATTGACATTCAGAATCAACCATTTAAACGAACACCTGCAAACGCATGCGAAAGATTTTCATTCAAGGCGCGGGCTTTTAAAAATGGTTGGACAGCGCAGAGGGCTGTTGGATTATTTGAAGAAAAAGGACATCGAACGGTATCGGGCGCTGATCGCCAGACTTAATTTGAGAAAATAAAATACGGTATAGGGCGGGGCTTTGTCTCGCTCTATATTTTTAAATCCCTATTTAAAAACTGCTTTTAAATGTTTTAGATGGCATTTTAAAGATAGATGTGTGGCTAAAGATTAGAAGCTTTGGCCGGAGTGTTGGTGGAAGAGAAACAGGAGGAAACTATGCAAAATAAAATATACGAAATGGAATTAGCAGGCCGTAAGATGACTGTTGAATGCGGAAAATATGCGCAGCAGGCAGATGGGTCCTGTATTATCCGGTGCGGAGACACTGCATTGCTGGTAACGGCTACGGTATCCAAAAGCAAGCGTGAAGGAATAGATTTTTTTCCTTTAAGTGTTGAATTCGAGGAAAGAATGTATGCGGTAGGGAAAATCCCCGGCGGCTTTTTAAAGCGTGAAGGGCGTCCTTCCGAGAAAGCAATTTTGACGGCACGGTTGATTGACCGCCCGATACGGCCGCTTTTTCCCAAAGGATATTATAATGATGTACAGGTAATTGCAACTGTACTTTCGGTAGATACGGATATTCCGCCGGACATCTATGCCATGATTGGATCTTCGGTCGCATTGAGTATATCCGGCATCCCGTTTGCAGGCCCAACGGCATCCATTACTGTTGGCTATGTAGACGGAGAGTATGTATTTAATCCGGACAGCGAACAGCGTGAGAAGAGCCTTTTGCACCTGGTTGTTTCCGGAACCAAAGATGCTGTTATGATGGTGGAAGCAGGCGCAAATGAAGTAAGCGAAGAAGTGATGCTGGAAGGCATTTTGCTTGCGCATGAAGAAATCAAAAAAATTGTCGCGTTTATCGAACAAATTAAATCCGAGATTGGAAAACCGGCAATAGAGGTGGAGCTATATAGTATCCCCGAAGAGATTGAGTCTGCGGTAAGAGAATACGCAACGGATAAAGTGGTTGCCAGTCTGGATACTTTTGACCGTGCTGAACGCGAAGCCCGTCAGGACGCTATGAAGGCGGAGATTCAGGAACATTTTGCAGAAATTTATCCGGATAGCGAATTGCATATCAGTAATGTGCTGTATGCGATCACGAAAGAAGTAATCCGCGATAAGATCGTCAATCAGGGCGTGCGTCCGGATGGAAGAAAACTTGATGAGATTCGTCCGATATGGTGTGAGACAGGGTTGCTCCCCAGAGCACACGGAAGCGCGGTGTTTACGCGCGGACAGACACAGGCTATGACGGTTGTAACATTGGGAGCTATGCGTGAGAGCCAGACGATTGACGGATTGGGCGAGGAAGAATATAAACGCTACATGCATTTTTATAATATGCCGCCGTATTCGACGGGAGAAGCTCGTATGCTGCGTTCTACGAGCCGCCGTGAAATTGGACACGGAGCGCTGGCGGGACGCGCGATAGAGCCTATGCTGCCTTCTGAGGAGGAATTCCCCTATGCGATCCGTGCAGTATCGGAAGTCATTAGCTCAAACGGTTCCACTTCACAGGCTTCAATTTGCGCAAGTTCACTTTCGCTCATGGATGCAGGCGTTCCCATGAAAGCGCCGGTCGCCGGAGCTGCCATGGGGCTGATCAAGGACCAGGAGACAGGCAATATTACTGTTTTAACAGATATTCAGGGCCTGGAAGACTTTATGGGCGATATGGATTTTAAAGTAGCGGGAACAGAAAAAGGCATCACCGCCATCCAGATGGATATAAAGATCAAAGGAATAGACAAGCCGGTCCTGGAAGGCGCGCTTGAAAAAGCGCGGGTTGCACGTCTGTTCATTTTAGGTAAAATGAACGAGGTTTTAAGCGAGCCAAGGCCGGAGCTTTCGGTATATGCACCCAAGATTACACAGTTTTCTATTGATCCTGAAAAAATCCGCGAGGTGATTGGACCCGGTGGCAAGATGATCAACAAGATCATTGCGGATACCGGCGTGAAAATCGATTTGGAGGATGACGGGCGCGTCTATATTCTTTCTGCAGATGCGGAGGCCTCCGCAAAAGCGCGTAAAATTATTGAGGGTATAGCCAAAGACGTAGAAGTCGGCGATGTTTATATGGGAAAAGTTACTAGGCTGATGAATTTTGGTGCTTTTGTTGAATTGGCGCCCGGTAAAGAAGGAATGTGCCGCATCAATAATCTGGACAACAAATTTGTTGAAAAGGTTGAAGATGTGGTTAAAGAAGGAGACGAAATCCTGGTAAAGGTTATTGAGATTGATAAACAAGGACGAATCAATCTTTCCAGAAAGGCTATGTTGCCCAAAGATAAAGATGCTTCGGCAGATGCACCTGAACGTGAACGGCCGGAAAGGCAAGACAGGGGCAGACGGGGTAGAGACAGAAGATAACCCCCAAAAAGGGGAGCTCGTAAAAAGAAAACAGCCGGAGTTTCCGGCTTCTTTCTTTATATGGGGATAGGAGAAGGTATATGTATTTTGAAGAAAAACTAGATTCAGGCATTCCGGTGGTATGCGAACAGGTTTCGGATTTTCATTCCGTTACAGTCGGCATCTGGGTACGGGCAGGTTCGGTAACCGAAACAGAAGGCGACAACGGAATTTCCCATTTGATTGAACATATGCTTTTCAAGGGGACCGAAAAACGCACTTCCAAGCAGATCGCTATGGAAATAGATAATATGGGCGGCCAAATTAATGCTTTTACCGCTAAAGAATGTACCTGTTACTATATTAAGATGATTAATGAGAAGCTGGACGACGGACTTGAAGTTCTTTCTGATCTGTTTCTGAATTCGGTATTTGATGAAAAGGAACTGGAAAAAGAAAAGGGAGTGGTTCTTGAAGAAATTGCAATGTACAATGATACGCCGGATGAGGTCGCTCATGAACTGATATCGTCGACTTTTTTTAAAGGTACCCCGCTTGAAAAGTCTATTTTAGGACCGGCGGAAAATATTCGGTCTTTTTTACGGGAAGATATTATCCGTTATAAAAACAAGTATTACGGACCCAGCAATATTGTGATTGCCGTTGCCGGAAATTTTGACCGGGACAAGCTTATGGGATTGCTGAACCGGTATTTTGGACAAGGGTGCACTCCGGATGTGCCGGCTTCCGATTTGAAAGTTGATAATCTCAACATGAATCGGAAAAATGCTTTTGTAAAGCGTGATATAGAGCAGGCTCATTTATGCCTGGCTTTTCCCGGATGCGCTTATGATGACCGAAAGCGGTTTGCGCTCTCGGTATTGAATAACCTTACCGGATCTTCTATGAGTTCGCGTCTTTTCCAGAAAATCCGTGAAGAGATGGGGATGGCTTATGCGGTTTATTCTTATCCTGCATTTTATTCCACCACCGGCATGTTTGGAATTTACGCGGGGACAACGCAAAAAAACACGCAGATTGTATTGGAGCTTATTGTGCAGGAAATGCAGCGTCTCAAAAAGGATAATATTACAAGAGAAGAATTTATACAGGGCAGAGAACAGCTTAAGGGAAATTACATATTGGCACTTGAAAGCACATCTGCTAAAATGAATGCTATAGGAAAAGGGAAACTGCTGACCGGCAAATTAATGACTGAAGAAGAAACGATTACTATGGTGGACAAGATTACATATAATGATGTGTTCGATTTGGTTGATACCATGGTAGATTTTGATGCCTGCTCGATTACTGTAGTCGGAAAGGAAGATGCTGATTTCGGGAAGCTTCAGTTTTAGGAGTTAATATGGATAAACTTGAAAAGATATTTGAATATCAAAAAAAATTTGATGATGAAATTATCCAAAAACGAGCCCTGCAAGGTATTGCCATGGAAGAGTGGATTCAAAAAGAGACTTTGGCCATGCTTTCTGAGCTGGCAGAACTTTTGGATGAAGTAAATTTCAAATGGTGGAAAAACAAAAAAGAAGTAGACGTTGATTTGGTGCGCGGAGAATTGGTAGATATTCTGCATTTTTTTGTGAGCATGTGCCACAAAGCCGGAATGGACGCGGATATGCTTTTTGATCGTTATATGGAAAAAAACAAGGAAAACTTTGATAGGCAATACGGCCTTTCTGAAAAAAAAGGATATGCATTAGAATCAAAGCAATAAAAGCCGCACAAAACAATACATGATCGGGGATCATTTGATAAAAACCGGGCATCTTGTCCGGTTTTTATCATGTTTGATTGCGCATAAAAAAAAATTACGCTATAATACAGAAGAATTTTGCTTGCTGGAGGCAAAATTTTGACATTTTGAATACGGGAAAGAGGGCTTGTTTTGGACAAAATTATAGTATTGGGTACAGGGACGGCAATTGTGAAAAAATATTTTAACACCAGTTTTGCAATCTGCCATGACAATGATGTGTTGCTGGTGGACGGAGGCGGAGGACACGGCATTTTGGGGCAGGTGGACCGTGCAGGGCTTCGTTTGGAAGACATTCATGATATTTTTGTCAGCCACGAACATACAGACCATTTAATGGGGATTTTTATTGTTATTCGATATGTCGGGTATCTGATGGAACTGAATAAATATGAGGGAGATCTGCGTTTTTATTGCTGTCAGCAGGTATATGATAAAATCATGGTAATCAGCCATATGATTATTCGCCCGGGCGAACGTTCCGAGTTTGGCAAGCGTATGCAGTTTAATATTATTAAAGACCGGGAAAACCGAAATATTATTGGGAATACGTTTACCTTTTTTGATGTTCATTCCACCAAAGCGCCGCAATTTGGCTTCCGGATGAAAACGGATGCAAAAACGCTCACTTTTCTTGGAGATGAGCCTTTAAATGACGCTTGCGTCGAATTTGTCCGTAACAGCGACTGGATGCTCGCCGAGGCGTTTTGCCTGTATGAGGATCGCGATATATTTCAGCCATACAGGTATCACCACAGTACAGTCAAAGAAGCCAGTGAGCAGGCGGAAAAATATGGGGTAAAAAACCTCATTTTATGGCATACGGAGGATGAGACCTGGCCAAATCGGAAAGCACGCTACACAAAGGAAAGCAAGGAGTACTATAACGGAAATGTTTTTGTGCCCGATGATTTAGAGGTTTTTGAACTTTAAAGCTGTAGTAAATAAGAAAAAAGCGGCCTTGTAATAAGGCCGCTTTTTTTATTCTTGTGATCCGGTTTAATACATGCCGGGCATTCCACCCGGAGCTGCCGGAGGCATGGGGGGTTCCTTTGAAGGGATGTCGGTAACGATGCTTTCGGTTGTCAGAAGCATCGCCGCAACGCTGGAAGCGTTTTGCAGAGCGGAACGGACAACCTTAGTGGGGTCTATAATGCCCGCTTCAATCATGTCAACATAAACGTTCTTAGCAGCATTGTAACCATAAGAAGCGCTTTGGTTTTCCATGATTTTTTCAACGATAATGCTTCCTTCCACGCCTGCATTGAAAGCAATCTGGCGAACCGGTTCTTCAATGGCGCGCAGTACGATGGCGGCACCGGTTTTCTCATCGCTTTCCAGCTTTTTGATTAACTTGGTAATCTGATCAGCCACATTGAGCAGGGCTACGCCACCGCCAGGGACAATGCCTTCTTCTACTGCGGCACGGGTAGCGGACAGAGCATCTTCAATGCGGAGTTTTGTTTCTTTCATTTCAGTCTCACTGGCAGCGCCTACCTGGATAACGGCTACGCCGCCGGCCAGTTTGGCAAGACGCTCCTGCAGCTTTTCACGGTCATAGTCTGACGTGGTTTCTTCAATCTGGCTTTTGATGGAACCTATGCGGGCCTTGATCTCGCTCGGGTCGCCTTTGCCTTCCACGATAGTCGTATTTTCTTTGTCCACTTTAATTTGACGAGCACTGCCCAGCATATCCATTTTGGCTTCTTTAAGATCCAGTCCCACTTCTTCGGAAATCACAGTACCGCCGGTAAGAATTGCAATGTCCTGCAGCATGGCTTTTCTACGATCACCGAAGCCGGGAGCTTTAACCGCAACACAGTTAAAGGTGCCGCGCAGTTTGTTGACCACCAACGTAGCCAATGCTTCGCCTTCGACATCTTCCGCAATAATGAGAAGCCTTTTGCCGGCCTGCATAATTTGTTCCAGTATGGGGAGCAGGTCTTGAATAGAGGATATTTTTTTGTCGGTAATCAGGATCATCGGATCGTCCAGTACCGCTTCCATTTTATCAGAATCTGTTACCATGTACGCAGATGCGTAGCCGCGGTCAAACTGCATACCTTCCACGACATTCAGTTCGGTCATCATGGTCTTGGATTCTTCTACGGTGATAACGCCGTCGTTGCCTACTTTTTCCATGGCCTGAGAAATCAGATCGCCGATCTGCTCGTCTCCGGCAGAAATTGCGCCAACCTGCGCAATCGCCTGGCTGCTTTGGATAGGTTTGCTCATGTCTTTCAGGGCTTTAACCGCCGCATCGGCTGCTTTCAGAATACCTTTTCTGATCGCCATAGGATTTGCCCCGGCAGCAACATTTTTAAGGCCTTCACGAATGATTGCCTGTGCCAGCAGGGTAGCGGTGGTTGTGCCGTCGCCCGCAACGTCGTTTGTTTTGGTAGCAACTTCTTTGACCAACTGTGCGCCCATATTTTCAAAGGGATCTTCCAGTTCAACCTCTTTTGCAATAGTGACACCGTCATTGGTAATAAGGGGAGAGCCGAATTTTTTATCTAAAACGACATTACGACCTTTTGGCCCCAGTGTAACTTTTACGGTATCTGCAAGTTTATTAACGCCTGCTTCCAGGCTGCGGCGGGCATCCTCGCCGTATTTGATTTGTTTTGCCATGTGCTTGATCCTCCTATTTCTCTACTACTGCCAGAATATCATTTTGGCGTACGACCATTAATTCTTCGCCGTCCATTTTGATTTCTGTTCCCGCATATTTGGAATAAATGACAGTGTCACCCTCTTTAACATACATGGTGACCTCTTTACCGTCAACGACCCCGCCCGGGCCAACGGCAACAACTTCTGCCATCAGCGGTTTTTCTTGCGCCGATCCGGGCAGAACAATGCCGCTTTTGGTGGTCTCTTCCGCTTCAACGGATTTAATGACGACTCTGTCGCCTAAAGGTTTAATCTTCATATTCAAGCCTCCTTATGAAATTCGTTCCTAAAATTTGTTAGCACTCATAAGTGGTGAGTGCTAATAGCATGTTTATATAATATAGTGTATCCCGTAATATGGCAAATATTAAAATGTTTCAAAAAACTTTAAATTCTGCGTTTTTTGAGAGTTAAATTCTGAATTCTCCTAAATAATACATAATGCTTTCAATTTCTAGTGTGTGAATGTTTTATACGAACATGTAAAATAGAAATAAAGTTTGGGTAAAGGGGACTGTAAATGGATAAATGGGATAAACGGTTTATGGAGTTATCTTTTACAATTGCAAAATGGTCCAGTTGCTACCGTGAGGGGCGGAATATCGGCGCCGTTATTGTCCGGAACAAGCGGATTATTACTACGGGTTATAATGGAGCGCCTGCAGGTTTGGACACGTGCCGTGACCGAAAAACATGCCTGCGTGATGAAATGAAGATCCCGTCTGGTGAACGCGCGGAACTTTGCTATGCTATCCATGCGGAGCAAAATGCCATCATACAGGCGGCCAAGCTGGGGATAGCGATAGATGGTGCAACCATGTACTGTACTCATCAGCCATGTGTCATTTGCGCTAAGATGATTGTGAATGCGGGTATCAGCCGGGTTGTTTTTAAATATCCTTATCCGGATAAATTTGCACAGAAGATCTTTCAATTGTCCAGCGTTTCGGTAGAAGAGTACACTGAACCGCTGGAAGAAAAATAAAAGAGTCTTCCATTATTATTTAATAGGATCAACATACAAGCGGCGGATTTATTATCGTCTGCTTTTTTATAGATATTTCATTTTGGCGAAACCACTACCGGGATGAAAGCCAAAAAAACAAACGTGGAAATCCAGAGGGGATTCAAGTATAATATTATTTGGACTGATTTGGTTTTTGCCAAATTTGATGATAGATTTAGATATGAACTGGGGGCAAGATTTTTTTGAAAATACGTGAAATAGGCAGGCTTTTGGATTCGGTTGTTTTGTGCGGAAAAGACAAACTGGATACGGAAATACATTGTGCCTGCGGCTCGGATATGATGAGCGAGGTATTGGCCTTTACCAAACATGATGCTGTTTTGCTTACCGGGCTTACCAACAACCATGTCATAAAAACGGCAGAGATTCTGGACATACAGTGCGTGATTTTTGTTCGGGGAAAAATACCGCCCGCCGAAATTATACAGATGGCAAAGGATATGGGGATGGTCTTGCTGTCTACCGAACTGCCTATGTTCACCGCTTGTGGTGTTCTTTATACAAATGGAATTGCTGGCGGTATGCGGGGAGAAAGAATCCATGGATAATCCAAATTATTCCATTTGTTTTGATGTGAAAAAAGATGATTTTACTTCTGCAGGAGAAGTGTCTACACAGTTTAAAAGAAAATTGAAACAAATCGGTATCAACGCGGTAGTGATTCGCCGGATTGCGATTGCAGCTTATGAGGCGGAAATCAATATGATTATCCATAGTTATGGCGGCACTATGACGCTGAACATTTATCCGGAAAATATTATTGTGGACTGTGAAGACACCGGCCCGGGCATTAATGATGTGGATTTGGCTATGCAGGAGGGGTATTCTACCGCCTCCGAGGATATACGTAATATGGGCTTTGGTGCAGGGATGGGGCTGCCGAATATGAACAAAAATGCGGACAGTATGGTGGTAGCGTCTTCTCCCGAAGGAACGTCGATACAGATGATGTTTAAAATATAGATGTTTTAAAGGATAAAAGAGGTTTTGTAATGGGGAAGTATTTTCACTCAGTCCGACTGGAAAAGGACAAATGCAAAGGTTGTACGAATTGTATTAAGCGCTGTCCAACCGAGGCGATACGTGTGCAGAAAGAGAAGGCGAAAATTATCGATGAGCGGTGTATTGATTGCGGGGAATGCATACGTGTTTGTCCGTATCATGCGAAATATGCCTTGACGGATAACCTTTCCAGTATCAGTAAATTTAAATATAAAATTGCGCTGCCTGCTCCCACGCTTTACGCGCAGTTTACGGGGCTTCAAAAAGTTGACCGGGTACTGGCAGGCTTGAAATTGATGGGTTTTGACGATGTGTATGAAGTTGCGAGAGGCGCTGAAATTGTATCAAAAGCAGTTGAAAAGCGGCTTGAAAAAGAACATAAAAAGCCACTGATTTCTTCTGCGTGTCCAGCTGTATTGCGACTGATCCAAGTTCGTTTTCCTGAACTTTTGGAGAATGTTATTGATGTGGATGCGCCGGTAGAAGTAGCGGCTAAGATTGCAAAGGAAGAGTTTGCAAAAAAACACAGCGTATCTATTTCTGATGTGGGGGCTTACTTTATTACGCCTTGTCCGGCAAAAATGACGGCTATCAAATCACCTTTGGGAAAAGAAAAAAGTTCGGTTGACGGTGCGATTTCTATTTTAGAAGTATATGGATTGTTGACCGGTCAGCTTAAAGTTCCGGCGTCTGTTACTTTTAAAGATAAAGAGGAGATGGCTTCGGCAAAGGGAATAGGATGGGCAAATTCCGGAGGAGAGTGTGCGGCTTCGGGTGCCGTGAATTCACTGGCGGTGGATGGGATTGCAAATGTGATTCGTGCGTTGGAAGATATTGAAAACAACAAGCTTTCCTCATTGGATTTTTTTGAGGGTCTGGCCTGTACAGGCGGTTGCGTTGGCGGGCCGTTGGTATTTGAAAGTAATTTTGTAGCGCATACCCGTATCAAAACTATTTGCGATACCATGCAAACAGATTTGTTGGATCGGGAAAGAATTGAAACATATGTTGCGCAGGGCGTAGCGGATGTTGACAGGGAACTTGTGCCGCTTGAAGTGCTCCAGTTGGACAGCGATCGCTTGGTTGCTATGCAAAAAATGGAAAAAATAGAGGAATTGCTGGCACGTTTGCCGGGAATGGATTGCGGGTCCTGCGGCGCTCCCAGCTGCCGCGCATTGGCCGAGGATATTGTGCGTGGCAATGCAAGTGAGATGGACTGTATATTTATTATGCGTGAAAAGGTTCGTCATTTGGCGGAAGAAATGGTCGGATTGGCGAGCAAAGAGAATACGGAAGATGATGAATAGATAGGATGTGATTTTATGGCCACTTTAAATGATTTGAAAGAAAAACTTCAGTTATCTCTTTTGACGGAAAATTTTAATGCCGATAGGCCGGTTACAAGCGCCTATGTATGCGACCTTCTGAGCTGGGTAATGGCGCATGGCCAGGAAAATATGGCGTGGGTGACTGTGCAGACGCATGTGAACGTACTTGCGATTGCTTCCCTGCATGGTTTTGCCTGTGTAATCATTCCGGAAGGTATTAAGGTGCCGGAAGAGACAATTAAAAAAGCAAAAGAAGAGGAGATCACTATATTTTCGTCAGATAAAACGGGATACGGAATCTGCTGCGGTCTTGCCAACTTGGGTATTGGGGAAAAGTGATGCAGCTTTATTACGATTTCCATATTCATTCAACGTTGTCCCCTTGTGCGAGCGAAGACATGACCCCCAATAATATTGTTAACATGGCCCGCCTGAAAGGTCTGGATGCTATTTCGGTATGTGATCATAATTGCGCTGCCAATTTAGAAGCTGTGGCCGAGGTCGCCCAAAAAACGGGCGTTCTTTTTTTGCCGGGATTGGAAGTCAATACTGCTGAAGAGGTACACTTGCTTGCTTATTTTAATGAAGTGCGCCAGGCCTGCGACTTTGGAGATATGGTATATGATGCGTTACCTGATGTGAAGAATAATGAAGACTATTTTGGGAGTCAGATCATCATGGATTCAAAAGACAGAGTGAAAGGCAAAATGGATAAATTATTGATTTCTGCGCTTCCGTTTTCTCTTGAAGAATCTGTACGCATGATTGCCGAATATGGCGGGTGTGCAGTGCCCGCACATATCAATAGGGAGGCAAATTCCCTGCTTAATAATTTAGGCTTTTTGCCTCCGGACATTAATTTTAAAACATTGGAGGTTATGCCCGGAAAGGAAGCCGAAGGAGTAGACCTTTATCGGTATCATGTTTTAAATTCTTCCGATGCTCATTTTTTAGAAGATATTTCCGAAAAAGAACACACAATTTTAGTAAATAACAAGTCTGTTTTTTCAATTTTTAACGCCCTGTTTTGATAAATTCTTATTATTGATATAATTTTAACAAAATATTTAAAAAAGTAGTGCAATTTAATTAGCTTTATGATAAAATGTACTTTGGAAATTGATTGTTAAAAATTTAACAAAATTGTTTATAATAAATTTAGGAGGGGACAAAAGTTGAAGCCAGAAGAAAAAAAAGAGAAATTTGACGCGCTTACTAAGTTTATCCGTGATAATAAGGATAAGCCTGGTCCGCTTATGCCGATTATGCAGCGCGCGCAGGACCTTTTTGGGGCATTACCTTTTGATGTACAAAAGTATATCTCAGAAGAAATGAATATCCCTATGTGCGACATTTACGGAGTGGCAACATTTTATTCGCAGTTTTCTTTGGAGCCGAAAGGAAAGCATGTGATTGGTGTTTGTATGGGAACAGCCTGCTATGTCAAAAATGCCGAACCCGTATTAAACCGCTTGGCCGAAGAGTTGCATACGCCGCCGGGTTATACGACTCCGGACGGACTTTTTACCCTTGAAGCAACGCGTTGTCTGGGATGCTGCGGTCTCGCGCCGGTCATTATGATTGACGATCAGGTTTACGGGCGTCTCAAGCCGGATGATATTCCGGGCATACTAAATAAATATAAGGATTGATATGCAGGAAATTTCGCTGCACATTATGGACATTGTAGAGAATTCTATTACGGCGGGGGCAAACCGCATTACGGTTTCGGTTCGGGTGGATGAACAGAGGAAAACGTTGTCGGTAACGGTTAATGACAATGGGACGGGAATGGATGAACAGATGCTTGCATGCGTGACCAGCCCATTTACAACGACACGGACCACCCGTAAGATCGGGATGGGGATTCCACTTTTTAAAGCAGGGGCTGAAGCCGCGGGGGGAAGCTTTCAAATTGATTCCAAACCGGGCAAAGGTACTGTTGTGCATGCGGTTTATGTTCTTGGGCATATAGATCGTCCGCCACTTGGGAATCTTGCGGATACATTTTCCAGCCTTGCACTCTCAAATCCAAAGATTGATTTTGTTTTTGAGGTTTGCCGGGACGACAGCAAATTTACCTGTGATATGGCACAGGTAAAAGAAACACTGGGAGGAGTGCCATTGAGCACGCCTGAAGTATCATTATGGTTAATTGAATACCTAAGTGAGGGTATTGATGAAATATTTGGAGGTAGGTTTTAAATGAAGTCTTTGGCTGAGCTTGAAAAGATCAGAAATAACGCACTTGAAAAAGTAGACCTGCGCACAAAACAGTTCGACAAAAAAGTAGTCGTGGGGATGGCGACCTGTGGGATTGCAGCCGGCGCTCGTCCGGTATTAACCGCTTTTCTGGAAGAAGTCGCAAAACGCAGGCTGACGGATGTATCGGTTGGACAAACCGGATGCATCGGGGTCTGCCGATTGGAGCCTTTGGTGGAAGTATACATGCCTGGCCAGGAGAAGGTTACTTATGTGAAAGTGAAACCTGAAATGGTCAAACGCATCGTAAGCGAACATCTAGTGAACGGCAATCCAGTGGTGGAATACACAATTGGCTATGCTGAACAGCAGGATGAAGAGCAAAACAAACAGAAAAGGGCGTAAGGAGGAGAGTATAAATGAATTTTTATCGTTCGCACGTGCTGGTTTGCAGCGGAACAGGCTGCACTTCCTCCGGTTCGGCGGAAATCATAGAAAAGATGCGGGAGGAACTGAAAAAGCAGGGACTCGATCAGGAAGTCAAAATTGTACGTACCGGTTGTTTTGGGCTGTGCGAGGCAGGTCCTATTATGGTCATATATCCGGAAGGAGCGTTTTACAGCCGCGTACAGGCGAGTGACGTGCCGGAAATCGTTGCGGAGCACCTGCTTAAAGGGAGAATTGTCGAACGGCTTATTCATCGGGATGATAAAACACATGATATAGAAATCTCTCTAAATCAGGTTGAGTTTTATAAAAAACAGGTTCGCGTTGCGCTTCGCAACTGCGGCGTAATAGACCCTGAAAATATTGATGAATATATTGCGTTTGACGGGTACAAGGCTCTTGGCATCTGTCTGACTGAAAAAACACCTCAGGATGTAATTGATATTATTTCTCAGTCTGGCCTGCGAGGCCGTGGGGGCGGTGGATTCCCAACCGGAACCAAATGGAAATTCGGCGCAGCTGCAAAAGGTGATAAAAAATATATCGTTTGCAATGCGGATGAAGGGGACCCCGGCGCGTTTATGGATCGTTCGGTATTGGAAGGAGATCCGCATTCGGTGATTGAAGCCATGGCGATTGCAGCCTATGCGATTGGATCAGATATGGGTTATGTATATGTTCGTGCCGAATATCCGATTGCGGTGCAAAGGCTGCAGATTGCGATTGATCAGGCACGGGAGTATGGATTGCTTGGCAAAAAAATCTTTGGTACCGATTTTAATTTTGATTTGGAAATCAGACTGGGCGCAGGCGCCTTTGTTTGCGGAGAGGAGACCGCCTTGCTGGAATCTATTGAAGGCCGGCGCGGTGAACCGCGTCCTAAACCGCCTTTTCCGGCAAACAGGGGTCTTTTTGGGCGCCCGACCATTATAAACAATGTAGAAACTTTTGCAAATGTTCCACCGATTATTTTAAAAGGTGCTGAATGGTTCGCTTCCATGGGTACCGAAAAAAGCAAAGGCACCAAGGTTTTTGCTTTGGGTGGAAAGATTAACAATACCGGGTTGGTAGAAATACCGATGGGGACAACTCTGCGCGAGATCATCTATGAAATTGGCGGCGGCATCCCCGGCGGTAAAAAGTTCAAGGCCGCACAGACGGGAGGGCCGTCCGGAGGCTGCATTCCTACTGAAATGCTGGATGTCCCCATTGATTATGATTCTTTGACTGCTATCGGTTCCATGATGGGTTCGGGCGGGCTGATTGTGATGGATGAAGATAACTGTATGGTGGATGTTGCAAAGTTCTTTTTGGATTTTACAGTGGACGAATCCTGTGGAAAATGTCCTCCCTGCCGGATTGGAACCAAGCGTATGCTTGAGATATTAAAACGCATCACAGCCGGGGAAGGCCAGGAAGGCGATATTGAAAAATTAATTGAACTTGGTGAGAATATCAAGGCCGGGGCACTTTGCGGTTTAGGCAAAACAGCCCCCAACCCTGTGCTTTCAACCATTAAGTACTTCAGAGATGAATATGAAGCGCATATCAGAGAAAAAAGATGTCCGGCAGGTTATTGCCAGTCGCTGCTTTCATATGAGATTATTCCGGAAAAATGCGTAGGATGCAGTATGTGTGCGCGTGCCTGTCCGGTAGAAGCGATTTCGGGGCAACTGAAAAAGCCTTATAAAATAGACAAAGAAAAATGCATCAAGTGCGGTGCTTGCCTGGATAAATGCAAGTTCGGCGCAATCAAACGGTAAAAGGAGTTTTGTTATGGTAACATTGACGATAGATGGTGTGAAAGTTTCTGTACCGGACAATACGTCCGTACTGGATGCTGCAAAGATGGCAGGAATAAATATTCCGACGCTGTGTTATTTGCGGGGTGTGAATGCGATTGGGGCCTGCAGAATCTGTTTGGTTGAGATTGTTGGCAACCCCGTGCTTCAGGCTGCTTGCGTGTTGCCGGCTGCCGAAGGTATGGAAGTGGTTACAAATTCAGAAAAGGTTTTAAAAACCAAAAGAGTAACGCTTGAGTTGCTTTTATCCAATCATGACCGCGAATGCCTTACCTGTATTCGAAACAAAAACTGCGAGCTGCAGACGCTGGCAGAGGAAATGCATATTACCGAGCTAAGCTATGAGGGAGAAAAATTTCTGCGCCCCTTAGATGAAGTTTCCGTTTCGGTTGTTAGAAATCCGAATAAGTGCGTGGTATGTAAACGTTGCGTGCAAGCTTGCGGAGAAGTTCAGAAAGTCGGCGTGATTGGTGCGGTGAATCGTGGATTCAAAACAACCATTGAGCCTGTTTTTGGAAAATCTTTGGTTGATGTCCCTTGTATAGGATGCGGGCAATGCATCAATTCTTGCCCGGTTGGCGCTCTGACCGAAAAAAGTGAAGTGCGAAATGTATGGAAAGCGCTCCACGATCCGAAAAAATACGTGGTTGTACAGCCTGCACCTGCCGTTCGTGCGGCTATTGGCGAAGAATTTGGATTGCCTATGGGAACGCGTGCCACCGGCAAACTTGCTGCCTCTTTACGGCGGCTTGGGTTTGATAAGGTTTTTGATACCAATTTTGGCGCTGATCTGACCATCATGGAAGAAGGAACCGAATTGATTCATCGTATCAAAGAAGGCGGCAAACTTCCCATGATTACATCCTGCAGTCCCGGATGGATCAATTATTGTGAATATTTCTTTCCGGATATGATAGACAATCTTTCCAGTTGTAAATCGCCGCATCAAATGTTGGGCGCCATTGTAAAAACCTATTTTGCGGAAAAGATGAAGATCGAACCGGAAGATATTTATATGGTTTCAGTTATGCCTTGTGTAGCCAAAAAATATGAAAAGACACGGGATGGCGAAAACGGTTCCGGATATCCTGATGTAGATGCCGTTATTACTACCCGTGAGCTTGCGCGTATGCTTCGGGAGGCCAATGTTGATTTTGCAAATCTGAAAGATGAACCTTTTGACGAATTATTGGGTGATTCTACAGGTGCTGCGGATATCTTTGGTGTAACCGGTGGCGTGATGGAAGCCGCACTCAGGACGGTTGCTGATGTTTTGACCGGAGAAGATCTGAAAGATATTGAGTATTGTGATGTGCGCGGTATTGCGGGGATAAAGGAAGCAACCGTAAAAATTGGAGATCTTGAATTGAATGTTGCTGTGGTGCATGGTACGGGAAATGCAAAAAAACTTTTAGAAGCGGTACAACGTGGCGAAAAGAAGTTGGACTTTATAGAAGTAATGGCATGCCCAGGCGGTTGCGTAACCGGTGGGGGACAACCACTGGTCTCTGCAAGGGTGCGTAATTTTGGAGACCCCAGGGTTTTGCGCGCAAGAGCTTTGTATGACGAAGACGAATGTAAAGTCATACGCAAGTCTCATGAGAACCCTTCTATACAGAAACTGTATAAGGATTATTTGGGAGAACCCGGAGGGCATCTATCTCACCGGTTACTTCATACTTTCTACAAAGCAAAAGAGAAGTACAAAGGATAAGTTAAAAGGCGGCCTTAAAGGCCGCTTTTTTATTGGGTTTCTTGAGAATAAAATCCAAGAAACATATTCAATAAAAACGTTTTACAAATTACGTTGACATGCCCACTAAACTGGTTTAAACTAAAATATATATTATTTTCCCAACATGAAAATAAAAATTATTTAGAGAGGTGATCAGTATGGATCGTAAATTAAGATACGGCATGGTTGGTGGCGGACCTGGAGCATTTATAGGCGCCGTGCACAGAAGAGCGGTGAATATGCTCGGGACGATAGAGCTTGTCAGTGGGTGTTTTTCCTATATTGAGGAGGAAATCATCCAGGCGGGTAAAGAATTCGGTATTGCGCCCGACAGGAATTATATGACCTATCAGGAAATGGCCGAAAAAGAAGCACAGAGAGATGATTGCATTGATTTTGTAACGATAGTAACCCCTAACCGTTTTCACTATGATTGTGCAAAACTGTTTTTGAGCAAAGGGATTAATGTTGTTTGTGAAAAACCGCTTTGTTTTACGGTTGAAGAAGCTGAAGAACTTCAAGCGCTGGCTAAGGAAAAAGGATGCCTCTTTGCTGTGACATATACTTATACCGGCCATGTTATGGCCAAAGAAGCAAGGGAAATCATCCGCAGTGGACAAATTGGCGATGTCCGGATTGTAATGGCCGAGTATCCACAGGACTGGCTGCTTGATTCAATTGAAAACGTATCGGCAGAAGCAAAACCCTGGAGAACAGATCCCAAAATGACCGGACGTTCCAATTGTGTAGGTGATATCGGCAGCCATACTGAAAATATGATTTCTTATATGACAGGTCTTAAAATCACTAAGGTTTGTGCAAATTTGGATGTTTTTGGACAGGGTGGAACGTTGGATAATAATGCTGAGATATTACTTAAGTTTGATAACGGCGCTTCCGGCTCCCTGTGGTGCTCCCAGGTGGCAATTGGTTATGACAACGCTCTTAGAGTGCGTGTCTTTGGCTCCAAAGGCTCGGTAGAATTTATCCAGGAGGACCCCAATGCGTTGTATGTAACCATGCGGGGCGGTGCGACCCAGAAATATTCCCGCGGTGCCAAATACATATCTCCCGAAGCGGCTAAATTCAGCCGGTTGCCCTGCGGCCATCCTGAAGGATTCCATGATGCGTATGCAAATATTTATTCTGCATATTCTGAAGCGGTTCATGATAAACTGGATGGGAAACAGGTCAATGAAGAAGATTACGGATATCCTACGGTTGCCATGGGCGTGGAAGGTGTCAAATTTATAAATGCCTGTGTAGACAGTGCTGAAGCTGATTCTTCGTGGATCGAACTGAAATAATATACTGCCATGAAAAAGCGGGGCTTTTTAGTCCCGTTTTTTTCATTGTTATTTTATGATGTTACATTTGCATCCAGCCTCTTACAATAATTCCTTTATTTTTAAGCGGCATTGAAAAAAAAAGGCCTTTCTGTTATAATTAAAACAAATAAAACAACGGAGGTTTATTTGGATGAGTGATAAGAATGTTGCAATCAATACAGAAGAAACCACTACGTTGAAAACCGAAAGCAATGGGACGATTTCCTTTGCGAATGAAGTTATTTCTACTATAGCCGGGCTGGCGGCGGTCGATATTGAGGGCGTTGCCGGAATGAGCGGCGGTTTAGTGGATGGAATTACGGAATTTTTAGGCAGAAAAAACTTTTCCAAAGGAATTAAGGTGGAGGTTGGCAAGGAAGAAGTTGCCGTAGATATCAATATTATTGTATATTACGGTATAGCAATTCCTGAAGTATGCCAAAATATACAGCAGAGTGTCGTGAAGGCAATTGAAACGATGACCGGCCTTAGAGTGGTCGAAGTCAATATTGGCATACAGGGGGTTGTCTTTAAAGATGAGCCTACACCCGAGCCGCCGGAAGAGGAAGTACCGGAAAAAAAGCCCTCCAAGCCCGAAAAGGCAAAAAGAGTAAAATAATCGCTTCTCAAATAAGGATAAAACCGTAGGGGCTGTCCTGAGATACAGAACGGACGGACATATCCATGCGGCTTTTTCACGGAGGAATAAACGATGAAAATGAAGGTATCCACGAGAATCATATTCACGATATATCTGGTGGCAGTGGTTTTGTTGTGCTTGTTTGTATTAGCGACTATTTTTGGACTGTTACCATCGGAAAACCTTACGCAAATAGCCAATACTATTGTTAACGGCGGCATATGGTTTAAAGTGCTGTATGTCTGTATTGTTGGATTCGTTTTGGTAGTAGGTGTTTGCCTTATGTTTTTTGGGATCAAGAAGGAGAGACCAAAAACAGCTGTGATTGCTTCTTTTGAGAGCGGGACGATTTCAATTGCGATCAGCGCATTAGAAGAACTGGCAGCCAAGTTTGTAAAGCAAACCGGAGCGATTAAGGGAGCGGGGATCAGTATAGTGCCGGTAAATGACGGCGTAGATGTTGATGTTAAAATCAGTATTTTGCCGGATGTGAGTATTCCTCAGATCACACAGGATCTGCAGGCGGGGCTGGTTAATTATATTGAAACGTATTCCGGCATTAAAGTGAAAAATGCAAAGGTTATGGTTACATCGATCGATGAAACGATCAAGATGAATAAAGCAAGCGGAGGTAACTAATGGAGGCGTTCCGTAGCTGGGTCCGGGAAAACAAAGGTCTTTTCACCGGCATGTGCATCGGATTGCTGGTGGCGATACTGTTCTTGACAATAGGATTTTGGGCGACCCTGCTTATTTTTGTTTGTGTGGGCGTTGGAGCGTATTTGGGCGCTCATCCAGAGGTTCGGGAAAAGATTGCGGACTGGTTCACCTCCCTTTTTAAAAAATAATGAGCAGAAGAACAGCACGCGAAACAGCAATGAAACTGATCTACGAGTATGGGATAACCGGACAGCTTACTATTGATACGTTATATGACATGCCGGACATTCTGAAAAAAGATAAATTGACGGCTGAAAATATTGCCTATATAGACCATGTGATTGAAGCGTATCCGAAATGGGCATCTTTTATTGATGAGAATATTCAAAAATATTCTATTTCCTGGAATATTGACAGAATATCAAAAGTGGATTTGGCGATATTAAGATTGGCATTTTTTGAAATGTTTGATTCGGATACGCCCCACACAATTTTAGTGAATGAAGCGGTCGATTTGGCCAAAAAGTATTCATCGGAAAAGGCATCATCGTTTATTAATGGCGTGATTGGCGGCTATTTAAAGGAGAATTGCTCCTGATGGCCGCCGTATTTTTAGGAATTGATTCCAGTTGCTATACCACATCGCTCGCAGTCTGCAATATTGCGGGCGATATTTTGGTTAACAGAAAGGTTTTATTGCCGGTAGAAAAAAATCAAAGAGGAATCAGGCAGTCTGAAGCCGTATTTCTGCATATTAAAAATTTGCAAAAAATTTTTGAAGATATTCTTTTGTCGGATCTTGGGGAAATACGTGCGGTGGCGGCTTCTGTGCGTCCCAGGCCGCAGGACGGATCTTATATGCCGGTTTTTCAGGTTTCAAAAAGCATTGCGGCCGCCGTTTCATCGGCTACGGGCGCCTTTTTTATGGAGACGACTCATCAGCATGCGCATATTGCCGCAGCACAAATAGGCAATCGGGTGCCGGAAAGTTTTGTAGCTGTCCATCTTTCCGGCGGAACCAGTGAAATACTGACCGTATATCCGAACAGTAAAGCAGTGCAGCCCGATGTTACTGTAAAAGGAGGCACGCTGGATTTGCCTGCCGGTCAGCTGATTGACCGTGTGGGGCAAAGAATGGGATTTGTATTTCCATGCGGACCTTCCATGGAGGAATGTGCCAGGAATGGACAGGGAACGCTTTGCTTTAAAACAAGTGTTGAAGGACTTGATTTTCATTTTTCAGGCGTAGAAGCGCAGGCATACCGTGCTTTGGATGCACATGAAAAAAAACAGGAGATTTGCTTGGCTGTTCAAAATGCTGTTTCTCAAACCATTGCACAAGCCCTTTCGAATGCGTGCAATGCTGAAAAAACAGACCAGGCCCTGCTTTTCGGCGGTGTTATTTCAAACGCATATATTAAAGAAAAAATCAAGAATCATCCGGCTTGTAAAGACTTGAAACTACTATTTGCAAAAAAAGAATTTTCATCCGACAATGCCGCAGGCCTATCGGTCATGGCAAAAGATTATTATAATAGATATTGTAAGGAGGAATTATGAGCGCGCAGAACATCAGTGGAAAAGAGCTTTCAGAGAAAACACGGGAAGAGTTAAAAAACAAGGTGGCGTCTTTAAAAGAACGGGAAAAAACGCCCGGTCTTGCCGTTGTTTTAGTTGGAGAAGATCCTGCATCACAGGTGTATGTAAATAATAAGGAAAAGGCCTGCCAGCAGATTGGCATTTACTCAGAGGTCTTCAGACTGTGCGAATCCACATCGCAGGAAGAATTAATTTCCTTGGTTGAAAAACTGAATGATGATCCTAACATTCACGGAATATTGGTACAATTGCCTTTGCCGGAGCACATAGATGAGCAGGCGGTCATCCGTGCAATTTCACCTAAAAAAGATGTTGACGGATTTCACGTTCAGAGTGCGGGTGCGCTTTTGACCGGCTTACCGGGATTTGTGTCCTGCACGCCTAAAGCATGCATCAAATTGATCAAAAAAACCGGGATTGATATGGCCGGAAAGCATGCCGTAGTTGTGGGACGTAGCAATATTGTGGGGAAGCCGGTATCCATTTTGCTGCTAAACGAAAATTGCACAGTTACGATGTGCCATTCCAAGACAAAAGATCTTCCTGCGGTTTGTGCATCTGCGGATATATTGGTTGCCGCCATAGGCCGGCCGGAATTTATAACCGGAGATTTTATTAAACAGGGAGCTGTTGTTATTGATGTCGGCATCAACCGTGTGGAAGGCAAATTAAAAGGGGACGTTAAGTTTGAAGAAGCTGCTGAAAAGGCGGCTTTTATAACCCCTGTTCCCGGGGGAGTAGGGCCAATGACCATTACGATGCTCCTTGAAAATACGGTGGAAGCGTGCGAAATGTATGGATGAGTTTGTCCTGAGTGTTACGCAATTAAATAATTATGTGGAAGATAAGTTGTATTCGGATACCCTTTTGAGCGATCTGTATCTGAAAGGAGAGCTGACCGGGGTAAACCTGAAGTATTCCAATGCCTTTTTTTCTATGAAAGACGAGGGTGCGCTGGTTGAGTGTATTATCACGGATGTGTCCTTGATTGAAAATCTGGCCGAGTTAAAAGACGGCGAAACAATTGTGGCACGCGGTTCGGCTTCGCTTTATAAAAAAAGCGGTCGTTACCGTTTTGTAGTGCGTTCTTTTCAGGTGGCGGGGCAAGGAGAATTGTACCGGAATTTTTTGGAATTGAAAGAAAAACTTTCTAAGGCGGGTATATTTGATCCGGAACACAAAAAAAGGTTGCCGCCCTATCCCGTTCATGTCGGCGTTGTCACTTCGGCCAATGGAGCTGCGTTGCGTGACATTATGAATATCGCCGCTCGGAGAAACAATACGGTCAAGCTTTCCGTTTATGGTGCCCGCGTGCAGGGGGAGGGCGCATCTGCTGAAATTGCGCATGGAATCCGCGTTTTGAACGTTAAAGGCGGTATTGATGTTATTATTGTGGCCAGAGGGGGTGGATCGGCAGAAGACTTAAGCGTCTTCAACACCGAGGAAATTGTTATGGCTGTTTATCATTCAAAACTCCCTGTTATCAGTGCGGTGGGGCATGAAACGGATTTTACACTCTGTGATTTTGCAGCGGATGTCCGTGCGCCTACTCCATCGGCTGCAGCAGAATTATGCATACCCGATAAAAAAGAAATCCTGGCGGGTATCCATACCATCCTGCAAAAAATTTCACATCTCACTGCTATAAAAGTTGACGAGCGCGCGTATGCGCTTCGGGTGGCCGCAAAAACCATAAGCAGCTTGGGGATTCGGGCGAATATTGATACGCGTACAAAAGAAATTGCTTTTAACCGACAGAGAATTTATGATATATTAATAAAGAAAATAGAGTATTTAAAAAATGCAGCATCCGAACACAGTAATAGTATTGCACTGCTCAATCCGGAAGACGCTTTTAAAAGAGGCTACGTCCTGGTCCAATATCAGGGGAAACCGCTGACCAGTGTGCAAAAAGTTCAAAAAGGTGATGAACTGTCCATTAGATTTGCAGATGGCTTACTGACCGCGCAGGTGTTGGAAAAGAGGGCGAGAGATGAAGTTGGAAAATAAAAAAAGTATCGAACAGTATATTACCGAGCTAAGCGAAATAGCCGACAGGCTCAACCAGGCGGATGTTTCGCTGGATGAGGCGGTTTCCTTATATAAAGAAGGCATGAGAACAGCAAAAAACGCACAGGATTTACTGGGACGTTATGAACAGGAAATTGAAATGATTAATAATACGGTAAACGAAGGCGGTGCTGAATCAGATGAATGATTTGCTTGAAAAAAACAAAGACCTGGTGGAAAAAAGACTGGCCGAGTTGTTAAAAATGCCCGATATTAATGCGACGCTGGCATCTGCAATGAGCTACAGCGTAATGGCGGGCGGAAAACGTATTCGGCCAAGTTTAAACATTATGTCCAACAGCCTTTTGGAAGGAGACATAAACGAAACGCTGGATATTGCTTGTGCGATTGAGCTTATCCATACCTATTCGTTAATTCATGATGATCTTCCTGCTATGGATAACGATGAATTGCGCCGTGGAAAACCGACGAGCCACGTAATGTTTGGTGAAGCGTTCGCCATTCTTACGGGAGATGCATTGTTAAATCTTGGTTTTGAGGTTATGCTGCGTAATACAATGGCATATCCTGAAAATTTGCAGGCACATATCAAAGCGATGCAGGTTGTTGCTGCGGGAGCAGGTGCGCATGGGATGATTACGGGACAGTGCGGTGATATTGAAAACGAAGGACAGATATTAACTGAAAAAGAGCTTTATTTGGTGCATGAGAAAAAAACGGGTGCATTGATTGAAGCGTCTTTGTTGTCGGGCCTTCTTTTATGCCGACCTTCGGAAGCGCAAATTGAGGCTATTCGCAGTTATGGGCAAAATATTGGGCTGACTTTTCAGATTACGGATGATATTTTGGACATTGTCGGCAATGAAAAAGATATGGGTAAAACGGTTGGAAAAGATAAAATTGCAAAAAAATTCACCTTTCCTACATTGTACGGAATAGACGAATCCTTACGAATTGCGCGTCAGAAAACACAGGATGCAAAGGATGCCTTGGATATATTCGGGAGCAAAGCGGATTCTTTACGAAAACTTGCAGAATTTGTGTTGCAAAGGAAAAAATAAGTATGAAAATTGCAATGGATGGTCCGGCAGGAGCCGGAAAAAGCACGGTAGCCAAGGCGGTTGCAGCCAGACTGAACTTGAATTATTTGGATACCGGTGCAATGTATAGGGCGGTTGCTTATGTATATATCATCCGGGGTATTGATGTAAACGATCACCAGGCCGTACTAAGATTTTTACCTGAGTTAAAGCTTGTGGTTGAATACCAAAAAGACGGGCAGCATATATTTATTGACGGCAAAGATGTGACTCCGTTTATTCGTACGCCGGAAGTTTCAAAGGGAGCTTCTGATGTTGCGGTGATTCCGGATGTTCGTAAGAAACTTGTTCAAATTCAGCGGCAGGTTGCCGAAAAGTATGATGTTGTTATGGATGGAAGAGATATAGGAACCTATGTCTTGCCGGATGCAAACTATAAATTTTTCATAACGGCTACGCCGCACGAACGCGCAAAGCGCCGCTATCTGGAAATCTGTTCCAAACATCCCGAAATGACGCTGGAGCAGATTGAACAAGATATTATTGCCAGGGACGAGACTGATTCCAATAGAAAATTTGCGCCTCTTCGGCAGGCAGAGGATGCCATTTTGATAGACACCACAAATATGGGCGTTGAGGAGGTTGTTGCGTTCGTTTTGGGCGTGATAGGTGACAAATGAGCAACTTGCTTTTCAATCTATTGAGGATACCAGCTTGGCCGGTTTTGAATATTGCTTTTTTTCCGAAAATTCTGAATGCTAAAAATCTTCATTTTAGACATAAGTGTATTGTGATTGCGAACCATACATCAAATTGGGATCCGATTTTACTGGGCTATCTTGTTTATCCGGTTTGTTTAAGGTATATGGCAAAAGAGGAATTGTTTAGAAAGGCGTTCGCAAATAAATTCTTACTTGCTTTGGGCGTTATACCTGTTAGCCGCGGAAAAAATGATCTTAAAGCCATGAAAACGGCCCTTTCTGCTTTGAAAAACGGACAAAGTTTGGGGATTTTTCCCGAAGGGCATCGTTCCGAAACCGGTGAAATGCTTCCCTTTGAAGATGGCGCTTCCGTCATTGCACTTAAAACGGACACTCCTGTTTTGCCGGTTTACCTAAATTGCGGTGGATACAGGCTGTTTAGGCGTGTAAAGGTTGCGGTAGGAGAAATGCTAGACGTGAAGGCGATGGCTGGCGGACGGACAGATGTAGATGCTGTCCGTCAAACGACGAAGATATTGTCCGATACAATGCTTGAATTAAGAAAGAGGACGGAAGATGGCTGAAATAAAAGTCGCCCAAAATGCAGGGTTTTGTTTTGGCGTCAAACGTGCTGTTGATTCGGTTTTTGACGTCATCAGTCAATATGAACATATCTATACCATTGGAGAATTAATCCACAACAAAAATGTGATTTCTGAGCTGGCCCGGCAAGGCGTGCATATAGCGGACAATGTTTCTGATATACCGCGCCTTGACTCAACTTTGGCCATTATACGTTCACACGGTGTTCCTCGTTATGTTTTCAAGCAGATCGAGGACAGCGGCTTTGAACTTCTGGATCTTACATGTCCCTTTGTAAAACGCATTCATGATAAGGTAAAGGATACAACATGCGGTCATATATTTATTGTTGGGAAAAAAGATCATCCGGAAGTGATTGGTATACGGGGGTGGGCCAATGGGGAAGTGACTGTGGTCAGCAGTGTGGAAGAAGCCAAAGCGGCTGCCGAGGCTGACAGCGCACTGGTCGTTGCACAAACCACAATTACCAAACAACTCTTTAACGAAGTCACGGCTGTGTTGGAAGAAAAAATAAAAAATTTGGAAATTTTTGATTCAATATGCGATACAACCGAAAAACGGCAAAATGAAGCCGAGGCACTCTCGAAGGAATCGGATGTTGTTTTGGTCATTGGGGGAAAGAATTCTTCGAATACGGAAAAACTTTATACCCTATGTAAAAAAAACTGTGAGAATACTTATTATATAGAGAATATTGGAGAACTTCCACTTGAAAATATTCATTTGGATGATATAATAAGTATTGTCGCCGGTGCATCGACACCGGATTGGCTAATTAGGGAGGTAACAACACTCATGACTGAAGTCGAAAAGCAGGGAACTCAACAGGGTAACGAGGATGTGACGCAGGAAGTCACCCCGGATACCGCCCAGACTATGGAAGAAGTTGAGAGCGCAGATTCAGCCGAGGGCGGCGAAGAAAATGCAGCAGAAACAGTAGAGGCAGCGGATACGCAGGAAAGTCCTGTGGATGAAAGCACTGATTCAACGGAAGGCGCAGCCGCAGCCGAAAGCAGTGAAGACAACGATTTTCTATCACAGCTTGAAAAAACTTTTGTATATATTAAAAAAGGCCAGCTTGTTTCCGGGTCGGTTGTTCAGATTTCCGACAGTGAGATTTGTGTCAATATAGGCTATAAGTCCGACGGGATTATCAAAAAAGAAAATCTTACGTCCAAAGGGGATGTGAACCCTCAGGATTTGTTTTCGCTCGGCGACACCATTGAAGCCGAAGTGCTTTCTTTGAATGATGGGGAAGGCAACGTAGTCCTTTCCAGAAAATCAATTGAATCCAAGCTGAAATGGAAAGAACTGGTTGAAAACATGGTCGAGGAGGATCTTCACAAGATTAAAGTTGACCGTGTGGTTAAAGGCGGTGTGCTGGCAAAACTTGAAGGATACGATGCCTTTATTCCGGCTTCACAACTTTCTTTAAAATATGTGGAAGATTTAAATGAGTTCGTAGGGCAGGAACTGGATGTAAAGGTGATTGAAGTCGACAAACGGCAGCGCCGGTTTGTCTTGTCACATAAAGCTGTTCTTCAAAAAGAGCAGGAAGAAAAAGAAAAAGAATTATATGCATCTTTTGCTAAGGGCGACAAGATACAGGGCAAGGTGAAACGCCTGACCGATTTTGGTGCTTTTGTAGATGTCGGCGGTGTAGACGGCCTGTTGCACATTACAGACATCAGTTGGGTGCGGGTAAAACATCCTTCCGATGTCTTGAAAAACGGGCAAGATATAGAGGTTATGGTATTGAATGTTGACCCGGAAAAGAAAAAGATTTCTTTAGGGCTCAAACAGCTTACGCCTAAGCCTTGGGATTTGGCGCCTGAAAAATATTTGGTAGGCAGTGTTGTGGAAGGAACAGTGGTACGAATTCTTCCTTTTGGGGCATTTGTTTCCCTTGAGCCTACAATAGACGGCCTGGTCCATATTTCACAAATCACCAACCGCAGGCTGGAAAAAGTAGAAGAAGTATTGCATGTCGGCGATGTCGTCAAAGCAAAGATTTTGGGGGTTGATCCGGCGAAAAAACGGATTACCTTAAGTATGCGCGCTCTGATTCCGGAAGAAGAGAAACCCGAAAAGAAAGCCTCTGATCATGATGATGATGCATATGATTATGAGATCCCTCCGGTAGAGGATGCGACGGCTACGTTGGCTGATTTCTTTCCCAAAATGGATGACTAAGTCATAAAGAAGTATTTTTTTGAGGCAGTATACCAACCGGTATACTGCCTTTTTATATCAAAGTACTGCAATTACGGAAGATAGGGGACTTAAAAAACCCCCGGTTTTTTTAAGATTAATTTAAACAATATATCTTCTTGACCTTTTTTGATGTGTGAAATATAATAGGATAGTTGAGAAAAAACAGGAAGGCCGTCTGACATATTATAGCTATTTTAGATGCCGAAGTGGCGGAATAGGCAGACGCACAGGACTTAAAATCCTGCGGGAGTTAAACCCCGTACCGGTTCGACCCCGGTCTTCGGCACCAAAAACCGCATCATGCGGTTTTTTTGTTTTTTTTATGTGTACTGGCGGCGTAGCAGAAAGGTTCTTATTCAATTTACAAATACTATTTTTTGCTTTGATTTAGCAGGAGCTGACAATCTGTGCAGCCGGGCGGTTGCGTGAGTAAACGGACCATTTGCTAGCGTCAGAATTATCATGTATAATAAGAGTCGTATATTACGGGATGCGTGCCTGTAATATAAATTTAAAAAGCACAATGAATATGCTATAATAATCCATGAATTGAATAGTTAAGGAGAAAAGCGGTTATGCCAAACAATATTCTGATTGTTGATGACGAACCGGCCATGGTTAAGGGTTTAAGATTCAATCTGGAACATCAGGAAGGCTATACAATTGACGTCGCGTATGATGGCGAAGAAGCGCTTGCTGTCTTTGATCCGAACAAACATGACCTGGTCCTTTTGGATTTAATGCTGCCTAAGCTGGACGGAACAGAAGTTTGTCAGAAAATACGTGCTATATCCGATGTGCCTATTATTATGCTGACGGCTAAAGATACGGATATGGATAAAATTATGGGATTGGAATACGGTGCCGATGACTACATGACGAAGCCCTTTAATATGTTGGAATTAAAGGCCCGCATTAAAACCATTTTCAGACGCACAGGCGCAAGCAGGCGCCAGGAAACTGATCAGGTCATTACAGCAGGTGATATGGTTGTCAATCTGGCAAACAGAAGCGTAGAAATTGGAGGCAGGGATGTGAACCTGACCGCCAAAGAGTTTGATCTTTTAAACTTGTTTATTACAAACAGGGGAAAGGTATATGACCGCAACACCTTGTTGGAAATCATTTGGAAACATATAGGGGATTTGAGGACGGTAGATGTACATATCCGGCGTCTTCGTGAAAAAATTGAAAAGAATCCCGCAAAACCTGAATACATCCTTACAAAGTGGGGAGTTGGATATTATTTTACAAATAAGTAAATTAATGTATTCAATTAAATGGCGCTTTGCTGTCATCTATCTTCTTCTAGCGGGTATTGTGCTTGGATTGGTGGCGGTGTTTGTTTTCAATCTGGTTGAAGACTATGTTGTTAATCAGCGGATTAACAGCCAAATAACAAGCGTAAATAAGATTTCTGTTCTGGTAGCGCCATATTTGGAATCTTCAGATGCAAATTCCATCTACCAAAGCTTAAATGCCAATGGAAAAGAGATTGACGGCAGGCTGCTGGTCTTAAATAATTCGGGGATCGTACAGGCGGATAGCTTTTCATCTATGAACGGTCTTTTTTTAAATTACAGAGAAATAGGCGATGTTCTTCAAGGGCAAAAATCTTTATCATATGGCTTTCATGAGATAACCAATGAAGAGACCGGTGATGATTTTTGGGTAATATACTATACATCTGGAATACGTGCAGAAGGAAAAAATATTGGTGCACTCGTTTTTTCCACCAGCATACAAGATGTGGTTGACACCTTGAATAAACAGAAAATGCAAATTCTGTGGATATACCTTATGGCATGCGTTGCCATTGTTATTGTTAGCCTGTTTGCAACCAATACGGTTATTAATCCGGTGAAAAATTTGCGGGAAACGGCTACAAAGATTTCTCAGGGCGATTTGAATCAGCGTGTGGAAGTTCGCGGAAAAAGTGAAATTGCAGAACTTGGCCAAACTTTTAACATGATGTGCGACCGGATTCAAGATGTGGATGAGCAAAGAAGCGAGTTTGTATCTAATGCTTCGCATGAGCTCAAGACACCTTTGGCCTCCATGAAGATACTTGTGGAATCTCTTTTGTTTCAGCAAAATGTGGATCCGGAGATATATAAAGAATTTTTAAACGATGTCAACGGGGAGATAGACCGGATGAGCAATTTAATAAATGATTTGCTCTTGTTGTCTAAAATGGACAGCGATATTGTCACCATGCAGTTTGAAAAAAATTCGCTTTCTGCAATCATCAGCGAATCCATCAATTCTCTGCGGCCCATATTAAGCAAAAGCAATATACAAATCAGTTTTTATTCGCCGGCCGACATTGAAGCGGATTGCGATAAATTAAAAATACGGCAGGCGGTGGGCAATTTGATTGAAAACGCTATCAAATATTCAAAAAGCGACGGATATGTAAAAATCTATCTTACCAAAGCCGGAGAAGATGCCTGCATTACGGTGGAAGACAATGGGGTAGGGATCCCGCCTGAACATTTGAATCATATTTTCGAGCGTTTTTACCGGGTAGATAAAGCACGGTCCAGAGATACCGGCGGAACCGGGCTGGGACTTCATATTGTGCGGAAAATCGCAATTATGCACGGCGGAAGGGTAGAAGTGGAGAGTACAGAAAAAGTGGGGACAAAATTTATGCTGTATCTGCCGATTACAGGCAGGGCAAGAAACATCGGGCCGCAGGATAATGTACAAACTTGAATTTGGGGTTTTAGTATGAAAAGAGTAATTCTTCTTATTTTGATAGCAATAATTCTGACAGGATTTGTTGCATGCGCCCAAACGTCGGAGGTGGCGGATTCGGAGGACGGCGTCCCGCAGATTAATCCTCTTTCCGAGGCTGCCAGCCGCGATAATGTTTTGGTGAATTTATATTACGGCTACAAAACGGAGCAGCTCCTGGTAGGAGAGTCGCGCGAGATCAACGTACCCGTTAATGAACGTATTGAAGTTACGTTGATATCAAACCTTATTCAGGGGGCTTCCACGTCCAAGGCAGACTTTAGTTCCGTAATCAATCCTGATACAAAAATTGTTAATATAACAGACAATGACGGATACTTGTTTGTGACGCTCAGCAAAGAGTTTTTGTTGCCGCCGGACGATACGGCCACACAGGATATTGATGAAAATATCCGGCGTTATTTGGCGGCATATTCGGTAGTAGATACATTAATCGAAAAAACAGGATATTACCGCGTTCAGATCCTCATTGACCGTGATGATTCGGGAGCCGGGACTCCCATCACAAATGGTGAAATTGGGCTTCCGGGCAACGACCCTACCGAACCGCTTGGGTGGGAAGGCAGCATTATCCTGAATTCACGGAATACAATGAGGGAAATCATGACCTCTATACAGAGAAAAGATTGGAACAGGCTGTATAGCTTTATATCGTATAAAGATACGCAAGGTGATGCGCGCCCGACACTGGATGATTTTAAAAATGAAGTTTCGGGCGAAAGGATTGTTTTGTCCAACAGCGAAGTGATTGATCATATTTCAAGCACTGATCTTTATACAGACTATGTATTGGCTAATTTTACAATCAAACTCGGAGACAACGAACCTAGGACCATGACTTATATGCCTATCTATCTGGTTCGTGAAAATGATTTGTGGAAAATTCCGTATGACATTTTTAAGAGTTGTTTTTTTGATACGGGCGTATAAGGGTATAACATGAAAAAAGTAATAGCATTGGTGGTTGCGAGCGTGTTTATATTTACAGGCTGCGCAAGCATCATTAAAGAAGACACCGCTACAAATGAATATGCGAGCGATTTGGCCCAAGTTTACCAGGAAGTTGATTTGACGCCGGGTATAGAGAAGACCCCGGCATTGTATTTTTTGAATGCAGACCGTACTACCCTGGTTGCTGAAACCCGGAGCATCACTATTGAACAAAATACAAGACCGGAAAGACAGGTAGTGGAAGAACTTTTGAAAGGGCCTCAGGATGAAAATTTGCTCCCTGTTGCAGCTGGTTTCGAGCTTGAATCTATTGAGACAATGTATAATGTTGTCAATGTGAATTTAACCACAAATCAGGAAAAAAGCGAAGATCAGATTTTTACGCTCTGTTTGGCCTTAACCAATACCCTTTGTGAGTTTTTGAACGTAAATTATGTGAACGTATACGTAAATGGAGAGGCCGCCGGGTATCAGGAAGAACCGGTAGGCGCGCTTGCAAAAAATCAAGGTGTTATTGCGGATGAGATTGCCAAACAAACGCAGCATGCAACAACTGCTGAAATCCCGACTGTACTGTATTTTTTAGATGATTCTGAAAAGTATCTTGTGCCGGAAGTGAGAAACCTGCAGTATGACAGCGGAAATTATGTTTCTAAAATCATTGAAGAGCTGGCCGACGGACCGGAGGAAATGTATTATTACCGACAGTCTGTTGATTCTTCCATACGAATTGCGGGCGACCCGGTTGTGGAAACTGACGACGACGGACAAAACATCTTGGTTGTTGATTTAAACAAATCTCCTGTTGTATTTACGGAAGGATTTGAAGACGGAGAAACACTTGCAATTGCTTCAATTGTATATACGCTTCTTGGATTTTATCCGGGTGTAGATAAAATTCGATTTACGGTTAATGGCGTGGCCGTTAATGAAAACACCTATACAAAGGATCAATTTAATCATTATATTGGAGCGACTATTCGATTATATTTTCCAAATGCAGATTCTACAAAACTGATGGCGGTAGACCGGACAATTTCTCAGGGAATCGCTTCTTTCCCATCTACCATTGTGAACGAATTGATCAGCGGCCCGGCCGAAACAGATGCAAGTGATCTATGGCCGGCTTTTCCGGAAGGAGTTACTTCGGAAGATGTAAATGATGTTTACATTGCAAATGATACGGTTGTGGTAGATTTTAACGCAAGTATTTTAGATAAATTAAAAGATATGTCTTCTGAAGATGAAATGCTGATGATTTATTCTATTATTGATTCGCTTACTTATCTGACGGATATTCGTTTGGTACAGTTTTTGGTGGACGGGCAGCGGACGCAATATATTTCCAGTACGATAGATGTACGGGATCCTATGATGCGAAATCCGGGAATTATTAAGTATTAAATGGTTTTATACCTTTTATAAATTTATTTTTTGAGAGGAGTCTTAGATGAAACTATCCACACGCAAACTGGCGGTATCATCCGTGATGGCTGCATTGATTTTTGTTTTAACCTTTTCAATACGCATTCCCGTTCCCGGATTGGCAGGGGGGGCATACCTGAATTTAGGAGATTCACTCATTTATTGCGCTGCTTTTCTTTTGGGGGGCATACCTGCTATGCTGGCTGCCGGAATCGGAAGTTTACTGGCGGATATTGCAGGTGGAGCAATGATTTACGCACCCGCTACCTTTGTAATCAAGGGTTTGATGGGTCTGGCGTGCGGCGCGATGCTTACAAAAGCAACATTTGGACGGTTTGCACTCGCCTCGGTCATTGGCGGCGGTATTATGGTGGCAGGATATGGGATCTATGAACTGTTTGTTTTTGGCTCAGCATATGCGTTGGTATCCTTACCGTTTAACCTTATCCAGTGGGGCGGAGGAGTAGCCATTGCATTCCTTTTATATTTGCCTTTCTCAAAAATGCGAACAATGTTTCGTTTTAGAGAGGATACCCTGTAATGGAACTTACAGTCCTTGGAAAATATGGCCCGTATCCAAAAGCTGGAGGCGCCTGCTCTTCATATTTAGTTTCATGCGGTCAAAGCAAGATCTTATTGGATGCGGGCAACGGTTCTTTTTCCAACCTTCAAAGGCATTCGGATTACAAAAAGCTGGATGCGGTTATACTGTCACACCTGCATAGTGATCATATTTCCGACCTTTTGGTAATGCGTTACGCTATTCAGAATTCAGGAACATCCGCACGAAAGCTGTATCTGCCGGATTCACCTGAAGATATGTATAATATTTTCAAAAATGAAACGGCCTATGCGTCATCTGTCATAAAGGACGGACGCTTACTTAATATACAGGATGTAAAAATTTTATTTCGGAAAATGACACATAGCGTGGACAGCTTTGCTGTGAAAATAGCATATGGGGGAAAGACGCTGGTATATTCCGGCGATACCAATATGAATGATTGCTTGGCTGATTTTGCAAAAGAGGCGGACTTGTTTTTATGTGATGCGGCCTTTTCCAATGAAACACTTCCCGTCGTGCCTCCGCACCTTTCTTCGGCCCAGGCCGCAGAAACGGCCCGAAAGGCAGAAGTCAAAAAACTCTGTTTAACGCACATAGTTCCAGAACAGGATGAAACTATACTTTTGCAACAGGCCAAATCAATTTTTTATAATTCTCAAATAGCTGTTGAAAATGAAACGATAACTGTCTAATAAGTTTTGGGGCGATTCTTTTAATGCATGTTCTGAATAAAAGAATACTGACATTTGCTGCGTTTTTTCTGATGGCGGGAATCCTGATTGCCTATTATTGTGGGATGGATAATGCCGACTGTTTTTTTATGCTCATTATTGCGGCAACCGGTGCCGGCATATATGTCCTTATTGCCAAAAAAATCTTTATTCCGATAATGATATTTTTCCTGTTGTTGGGAAATTTTCTTTTTATAAACCAACTATATACAGATTTTAAAAATATTCAACCGCATACGGAATACGCAATCACGGGGAGAGTGTGTGATTATCCCGATAAAAGTGGTGAAAACGCCAGATATGTTTTGGACGATATTGCAATAAACGATGCGGGAAATGAAGTGAGTTTTTCAAAAAGGGTTCTCTTAAGGACTCCGAACCATTCTTTTTCGTATGGCGATATTATTACTTTCCGGGCCGTTATTTATAGGCCGCAAGGAGAAACAATGCCCGGTTCTTTTAATAATCAGGTTTATCTGGCCAGCCGTTTTATAGGATTTTCCGCTTACAGCGAGAAGGTGCAAAAAATAGGGTACCGTTTTATGCCTTATGAAATTTTTGTGAATGCGCGGGCGCTGCTTGAGGAAAACATTGATTTGACGCATTCCAGCACTACCGCCCCGATCGCGAAGGCAATGTTTTTAGGAATAAAAAATGAGATACCGGACGAAATTATCGATTCTTTTTCAAATACGGGGATATCACACATTTTGGCTATATCCGGACTGCATATTGGGATCATTGCCTTGCTCTTAAATTTCTTATTAAAGAAAACAAATTTAAATAGAGATATGCGCTTTATTCTGAACATTTTATTATTGGTATTATATGCCTCGGTAACCGGCTTTCCTATTTCAGTCATACGCGCGGGACTTATGACTATTTTTATATTGATAGGCCGATGGAAATTTCATGAAAGAGATACTTTGATTTTTCTTTCCGCCGCATTGCTTCTAATTTTAGTGGTCAATCCGGTTCAGCTTTTTATGCCCGGCTTCCTGCTTTCTTTTGGTACGGTTTTTGGAATTTTATGTCTATATCCTCCCCTTAAGCGAGTGCTAAAAAACAAAAAGACTGAAACCACGAATCCTGCAGGAAAAATGTTATGTGTGTCCGTTTCCGCTTCTTCAGCTTCTTATCCAATGACAGCTTATTATTTTCATAATATTGCGTGGATTGCCCCGTTGGCAAATTTTATTGCTATACCATCTGCGACGATCATTGTTATTTTTACCGGCCTCGCCGCATTTACAGCCTTTATATCTGTTGCGGCCGGAAAATTGCTGGCAGTGGTTTCCGAATCGTTTATAAACTTTATAGTTGTTACAAATCACTTTATTGCGCGGAGTGGATTTTCGGACCTGCATATCTATCGTTTTCCGGTGTGGATAGGGATATCTGCATTTGCGGCGATATTTATTGCTTCTGATTATTTTATGCTTCGTAAAAAGATGAAGGCAATTATGTTATCTGTTCTTTTTACCGTTACGGTTTTATTGGCCGTTGTTCCGAATACCGGAAATAAAATGATCATCACTTTTTTAGATGTTGGATATGGCGAAGCAACTCACATTCAATACATGGATCAAAATATACTGATTACCAATGCAACGGAATCCGCAGCATATGATATAGATGCTTATTCAGAAGAGAACGGCCTCACTTACGACCTGCTGGTTCTTACCGAAGGAGGAAAAAGCCATGATGACGGAGCAATAGCCATTATTGAGAGTGGCAGGGTGAGAGGAGAGGTGTGCTATGCAAAGGCAAGTGATGATATCCGGGAAACCTGTTGTGACCTTGGAATTGAGATGCGTGAAGCAAAAAAATATGATAAACTGATAGATAATGAAGATTTTGATTTGATCGTATTAAATGATCAATATGATGCGCTTACTTTACTGGCTGTTTGGCAGGAAAAAAACGTTTGTCTTTTCTCCGGCCACAGTGCGAACCGTTCGAAGGATATCACCGCCTCTGCGCCGGTATTACGGGTTGCCAGTGAAGGAAACGAGCATTCGGTCAACAAAAGCTTTTTACAGGCTGTAAAGCCAGAATACGCCGTTATTTCAGTGAATGACAATCCATACGGCTTGCCTGATCCAAATACAATTCAACTTTTGCAGTCTGGGGGGACACAGGTATTTTGTACGGACCAAAACTATTCTGTTATCATGACGGTGAACCAAGACGACACTCTTACTATGAGGCCTATGAATGAAGATTAAAGACGTAGTATCTGAGCTTAAAAACGGGAAGACAAACCGGTATTATATGATTGCAGGCACAGAAGGTTTTTTAAGAGATCTTGCGCTGAAGAGTATAATTCCCCTTCTGGAAATACAGATGGAAGAATGGAATGTATCTACCATTCGGGAAGGAACAGAACTAACGGCAGCTTTGGATGCATTACCCCTGATGAGTGAACGCAGGGCAGTACTCTGCAACTCCGGAGATATTGAAGAAGATGTGGCTGTCCGAATCTCGGCTTATTTGCCGCAAATGCCTCAAAGCACGGTTTTTATTTTGATTAAAGATTCTTCGCCGGATAAGAAAAAAAAGCTTGAGAGGTTTTTTGTGGAAAACGGTATACTCATTGAGTGTTCTGCGCCGTCCGACAGTGAGAGCACAGACTTTTTGTGTGGATATGCAGCTAAAAACGGAGTCAAGTTTTCGAGGCGGTATGCAAATGAATTTTGCAGATATGTCTCCGGAGACCTCAGCCATCTGGTAAGCGAGCTTGAAAAGCTTCTCGCAGTATCGGATGGGGAGATCACCCAAAAAGATATCGAAAAATATACCGTGCATTCCGCAGACTATAATATTTTTAAACTGCATGATTTTATGTTGGAACAAAGATGGCCGGATGCCCGGGAACTTTTAAATGAAATATTGGATGAAGACCCTATGCCGATAGGGCTTATTTCAATTTTGTCCTCTAATTTTGAACTGATGCTTATTGCCCGGGCCTGTCTTGATGCGGGCTATAATGAAGAAAAAACAAAAAAAAGCATTGTTGAATCGGCTAAAGTAGCAGAGTTTCGGGCCAGGAAGGCTGTTTCACAAAGCCGTTTCATGGATGCGCAAAAAATCAGGCGTGTCCTTCGAGAATTGTCTAAACTCGACTTCGATGCAAAGCAGGGTAACGTGATCTTAAAAAATGATTTGTATGCTATCTTGACGAATCTTTATACAGGGAAATAAAGTAACCACTTAGTTATACAATTGTTTTATTTTATAGCAAAATAAAAAAGCTCTAACTCACATTAGAACTTTTTTGATTTCTATACATAAAAGGATGATTTTAAGCAGAAGGACTGCTTATTTTTTTTGCCAATTGCGACTTTGTGCGATTTGCTTTATTCTTATGGACCGTTCCTTTTGCAGCGGCTTTATCCACAGCACTGACAGCTTTTACATACAGCTGTTTTGCTTCATCGCTGTTCTCGGCAACTGCAACATCAAATTTTTTTAAATCGGTCTTAAGCGCAGAACGGATATTTTTATTCTGCATTGTCTTGGTCTCGATAACTTTCACACGTTTTTTCGCAGAACGGATATTCGGCAATCAATTCACCCCCATGTCTATAATTTCAACAAATGGTATTCTAACATATTAAAAGATACATTGCAAGAATTTTTTATGTTATCAGAAGAAGAAGAGTTCTTTATTGGGGCAAAATGTATAATAATTTTAGACGGGCCAGCGTTTGAAATTCACCTTTACTCATGTTTATAAATGATATATAATTTATCCGTAATGAACATTATGCGGGGGAACAGGCGGCAAGGAATGAAGGATATCAACTTACCCATCGGCTTTTTTGATTCGGGCGTCGGCGGTATTGCGTTATTAAAAGAAGCAGCTTTGCTGATGCCATATGAAAATTATATTTATTACGGGGACAGTCTGAATGTACCTTACGGCAGCAGGACCGAGTCCGAAATCAAAACATTATCCCTTTCCTGTGGCGAATTTCTTTTTCAGCAGGGTGTAAAGGCGATTGTGATGGCGTGTAATACGGCAACCAGCATATCCGTACAAATGATGCGTGAGCAGTTTAAGATTCCGGTTATTAGTATTGAGCCTGCAGTAAAACCCGCTATCCAAGCCGCTACGGACGGTTTTGTCCTCGTTTTGGCTACGCCCGCTACCATTTCGCAAAAACGCTATAATTCTTTGTTGGCGCGAATAGGAAATACAGATAAAGTTATCAACCTTCCTTTGAGCCGCCTGGCGCAGATGATAGAAAAAATCGATTTGAATTCACCGGAAATCAAGACGTATTTATATGAAAAATTATCGCCTTACAAAGGCAAGAAAATTGACGGTATCGTACTTGGATGTACGCATTATTCGTTTATTGATTCACAAATCCAGGCCGTGGCAAAAAATTTGTTTACAGGCGCCTGCGAGATCTTTGATGGGAAAAAAGGAACAGTAAACCAATTAAGACGCGTTCTACAGCAATGCGGCTTGTTAAATGTCGGGAATTCGAATCCTACGATTTCTTTTCAAACGTCGGGGAATGCATCCTATATTGAACTTTATAAAAAATTCTTTAAAATCTAAAATTTTTTATTATAAACAGTTTCTTTTTTTTTATTTTTGTTGTACCATATATAGTATCCTGTTATAAAAACAGCACAATATATATTTACAGAGGAGGACAAGGGGATGTTTAGTAAGAATGCTGTCACCGTACTGGAAAAGCGTTACTTAAAAAAGGATGAGAGCGGGAATATTATTGAAAAGCCGCAAGATATGTTCTTGCGGGTTGCACGCGCCATTGCGGAAGCGGACAAGGAGTTTGGGGAAGAGAATAAATTGTCCTCCACTATTGAATCTTTTTATGAAATCATGACTGAAAGAGAATTTATGCCAAATTCGCCAACTCTGATGAATGCAGGACGCGAACTTGGTCAGTTATCAGCATGTTTTGTTCTGCCCGTCGATGACAGTATGGAAGAAATATTTGATGCTGTTAAAAATGCGGCATTGATTCACAAAAGCGGTGGGGGAACGGGCTTTAGTTTTTCGAGGCTGCGCCCTAAGGGCGCGTCTGTAAATTCTACGGGGGGCGTGGCGAGCGGCCCTGTCAGTTTTATGAAAGTTTTCAATGCATCTACCGAAGCTGTTAAACAGGGAGGGACGCGCAGGGGAGCCAACATGGGAATTCTGCGGGTTGATCACCCTGATATTATTGAATTTATCCAATGCAAAAAGAATAATACGGATATTACAAACTTTAATATAAGCGTTGGAATAACGGAAGCTTTTATGAAAGCAGTGCACGAAGGCACGGATTACGCTTTGATTGATCCGAGCACCAAAATGGAGGTAAAAAAGATTGGTGCTCGCGATGTGTTTGACCTCATTGTGGACATGGCGTGGACCAACGGTGAGCCGGGTATTATATTTTTAGACCGGTTAAACCGGGACAATGTAGTAAAAAGCCTGGGCGAAATTGAGAGTACGAATCCCTGCGGGGAACAGCCACTTCTTCCTTATGAAAGCTGTAACTTGGGTTCTTTGAATTTAAACCAGTTTATGCGTGAAGAAAACGGTGAGTACCGCTTGGATTATGAGCGCCTTAAAACAGTTATAGATATTGCTGTTCATTTTTTGGATAACGTTATTACCGTAAACAATTACCCGCTGAATAAAATTAAAAAAATGACACAGAAAACCAGAAAAATAGGTCTTGGATTGATGGGCTTTGCAGATGTTTTGTATAAATTGAAAATCCCCTATAATTCTGAAGATGCTATTGTGTTCGCCGAGAAAATCATGAATTTTATTCAAGAAAACGCGAAAGATGCTTCAGAGAAACTTGCTCAAACAAGGGGCGTATTTCCTGAATACAAACGCAGCAGTATGAACGGCGGACGTTTACAGCGCAATGCAACGGTAACAACCATTGCACCGACCGGCACGATTTCTATTATTTGCAACGCATCCAGCGGTATTGAACCTGTATTTGCATTAAGCTATATTCGAAATGTTATGGACAACAATGAATTAATTGAAACCCATCCGTATTTTGAAGAAGTTGCAAAAAAACGTGGCTTTTACTCAAGAGAATTAATGGAAAAAATTGCAAAAGAAGGCACAATCGCTCATATGGAAGAAATTCCGGAAGATATCAAAAAGGTATTTGTTACTTCACATGATATTACGCCGGAATATCATGTCAGAATGCAGGCCGCATTTCAAAAATATACGGATAATGCGGTTTCAAAAACCGTCAATTTCTCCAATAATGCAACCCAGGACGATGTTCGTGAAGTATATGAACTTGCCTATGAACTGGAATTAAAAGGTGTAACAATCTATCGCGACGGCAGCAGAGAAGCGCAGGTATTGAATATTGGAAAAGTGAACCGTGAAGGCCAGGAAAATGTTGTGTCCGAAGCATCAAAGGAAGAAAAACCCGAAAAAGTTGCGCCGCGTGTCCGGCCTGAGCTTACGCAGGGAATTACGCAAAAAGTAAAAATAGGTTGCGGAAATCTTTATGTTACGGTAAATTACGATGAAAACGGAATTTGTGAAGTATTTACTAATTTGGGGCGTGCCGGCGGTTGTCCGTCTCAGTCGGAAGCTACCGGACGGCTCATTTCTACCGCTTTAAGATCCGGAATCGATATTCGTGCGGTTATCGAGCAATTAAGAGGAATACGCTGCCATTCTACACTTCGAAAAGGAGATGTGAAAGTGTTATCATGTCCGGATGCCATCGGACGTGTTTTGGAACGGGCTGCCGAAATACATGGCGATCATTTTAAAATTAATGTTAATGAAAATGATATTAAGACACCGGGCGGCGAAGGATCGGCATGCCCTGAATGCGGAGCTCCTTTAGAACATGAAGGCGGCTGTAATGTCTGCCGTTCCTGTGGCTATTCCAAATGCGGATAATGCAGGTTTGAGCGCTCGAAAAATAATTGTAAATTGTTTGATTTTTCCGGAACAATTTTATGATACTTTCGTCATATGTGTAAAAGGTATCAGGGGCAGTTAAATGGACCACAAACCAGACGATCTTTTATTTGAAAAATACATGGACGGAGATCTTGATTTTGCTGATGAAAAGCAATTTGAAGAACATGTCAAAAATTGCCCGGCATGCTCGGCGCGGTATTCAGATTTAATGAGAATCAGGAGAGGCTTGTCATTGATTGGCGACGAGCCTCTTCCTGACGGTTTTACGGGCGTGTGGAAAAAAAGTGTTTATGAATGTTCTTCTACTTTGCCAACACGGATGCGGAAAAGACATAACAGGTTATTGCCTGCCATTGCTGCAGGAGTAGCTGTGATAGCTGTTGTTTCCGCTTTTATGATGTCCGGGGTTTTATTTCCTTCTTCTTCGACCCAAGAGATTCAAATGGCTGCTTCTATAGAAAATCAGGAATCAGAAACTTTCTCGGAAAAAGGCTTGCAGGAAGAAGCGGCTTTTGACAGCCGGTCTGCAAATAATGAATCCCTGCCGGCATCCGATGCTGAAAACGCCGCGCCTTATACGGATGGAGGGGCGGCAACAGGAACAACCGCCGAAGCTGCTGAAGATACTGCCGCCGGCCTTGGAGGAGATAAAGCGGCAATTGCACTTTATGTTACACCCGAAACTTTTGAAGCACTTACTGATCTTTTGTTGGGAGAGGGAGCAGAATTCTGTTTGGATGAAGGATTGCTGATGGTTTCGGTTACGGAAGACAACCAAAAGTCGCTTGCTGATTTTTCGGAAGAATATACCTTGGGCGTTACGCCGGTTCCCGGAGAAGTATATGAGGTATGGGTACAGGAATAAGGTATAACATTGACAATCCGACCGACTTGCTATATTATACGTTATGTGCATATGCACACAATGCGGAGCCTCCGCAAATGCGAAGGCTCTTTTATTTGCACTAGAATCTGGCATAAAAAAATACATAAAACGAATCATCTGAAAAAAGGAGCAAAGCACAATGAGCGAAATGGAAAGTTGCACGCATGATTGCGGGTCCTGCTCTGAAACCTGTGACGAAAGAGAGCAGACTGCTGCTGATTTTTTGGAAAAACCAGGCCAATTCAGCAGTATAAAAAAAGTATTTGCCGTAGTCAGCGGAAAGGGAGGAGTCGGTAAGTCGCTGGTTACTTCTCTTTTAGCCAGTGCCCTTAATAAAAAAGGATATCATACGGCCGTATTGGATGCGGATATCACAGGCCCTTCCATCCCTAAAATATTCGGTGTCAAAGAAAAAGCGCTGGGAAGCGCAATGGGAATTTTGCCCGCTAAAACCAAAGGGGGCATAGAAGTTATGTCCGTAAACTTGTTGCTGGAAAACGATACGGATCCGGTTGTCTGGAGAGGGCCTATCATTGCCGGAACAGTAAAACAATTTTGGACGGAAGTTGTCTGGAATGATATTGATTATATGCTGGTTGATCTTCCCCCGGGCACAGGCGATGTTCCATTGACGGTTTTCCAGTCAATTCCGGTAGACGGCATTATTATCGTTGCATCTCCGCAGGAACTTGTTTCCCTGATTGTTTCAAAAGCCGTAAAAATGGCAAACATGATGAATATTCCTATTATTGGTCTGGTGGAAAATATGAGTTATTTTAAGTGCCCGGACTGCGGAAAAGAAACCAAAATATTTGGAGAGAGCCATATACAGGAGATTGCAGATACTTTTTCTTTACCGGTTTTAGCAAGAATTCCTATTAGTCCGGAAGTTTCTGCGGCCTGCGATCTTGGCACTCTGGAAACAATTGATGCGTCCTGGTTGGATGGGACCGTCTCAGAACTGGAGAAAGTGCCCCCAAAAGAGAGAGAATAACGTAAAATTTTTATAAACCATAAAAAAAGGCAATAAATGCCTTTTTTTAATTAAATGCAGTTATTGATTGCTTTAAATGATTCAGTACTACATACATAAATATGAACAAGCTGTAACAATTTTGCGGAAAGGCTTGTAAAGGTATGCAAAAAGAATATAAAATATTACTAAGTATACGCATATGGGAGTCATGATGAAAAAACGACAAAACGGACCCGCATCCGGTTATAACATAAAAAGAAGTTCTTTTAAAATAATGTTAAATAAAAAACGAAAACTATTTATATTTGTAATTGCAGCCGTCGCTATTGTTGTGGCGGTTGTTATAGTGATATCTTCAAATGCAGCATCCGCCAATGCCTTAAATGCAAAAAATGCAGAGGGTGTGACCGCTGCGGAAATGGAGAGTTCTCCTGAGGTTTCACCAACATCCGATGCCACTGAAACGGCCGCTGAAATGCTTCCGGATGAATCTGCAGCATATCAGACATTACAAGCAGGCGATGATAACAGTCAGGTACAATTATTGCAGACCCGTTTAATGGATTTAGGATATATGTCTTTTGATGAGCCTACAAATCTGTTTGCTACAGGGACCGAGTATGCCGTTGAATTATTTCAGCGGCAACATTCATTGGATCAGGACGGTATAGCCACGCCTGATTTGCTGCAACTGCTTTATTCCGACCAGGCAAAACCATACACCCTGCTGGAAGGCACAAGCGGAACAGACGTGGACAGCCTGCAACGAAGGCTGATAGATCTTGGATACATGGACAAAGCGACCGGTTACTACGGAACGGAAACCATCGAAGCCGTAAAAGCCTTTCAGGACGAAAACGGGCTGTATGTTGATGGCAAAACGGGTGCATTTACTCTGGATTTGATTTATTCTCCTAATGCCCAGCAAAGCCCAATGAAAGCAACCGAAGCGGCGCGTCGTGCCAATATACTTGAAATGCTGGATATCGCCGAGGAACAATTAGGAAAACCGTATGTATGGGGCGCTGAGGGACCGAGTTCATTTGATTGTTCGGGTCTGGTATATTACTGTTTAAAAGAAGCTGGTTCTTCAAGGGGTAGATACAACGCAGCCGGGTATTCTCAGGTTTCCGATTGGGAAAAAATTACCTCTATGGATGATCTTGAAAAAGGAGATTTGCTGTTTTTCAGTACGAACGGAAAAAGTGTAGGACATACGGGCATATATATAGGTGATGGGCTGATGATTGATGCATCTTCCGCGAATGGAGAAGTTGTTGAACGCGCCTGCAAAACGGGTTTTTGGGAAAGCAACTTTGTTGTTGCACGGCGGCCCTGGTAAACTTATGTATTCCATCGTAATACTTGAAATGACCGGATAGAAGGTTTATCATAAAATTAACAGAATATGGTTTTATCTGATTTCGCTGTATCATTAGGAGGGCATTTATGGATAAATTGGATAGAGGGACGGTCTCTTTTATTGATTTTAAGACACCGAACTGTAGAAATGACAGGATTTGTTCCGTTGCAATCGTAGCCACCAAAGGAGGATTTGTTGTTTCAGAGGAATTCTATCTTGTCAATCCCGAATCCGTTTTTGATGATAATAATATACGTGACCATAAGATTCTTCCGACTATGGTTAGGGATAAGCCTACATTCCCGGAAGTTTGGGAAACCGTGAAACACTATTTTACAAACGGCATCATAGCTGCACACAATGCTTCTTTTCAGTTGGATGCGCTGTGCAAAACGCTGTCTTTTTATAAGATGGATATCCCTGATTTTTATTATATTTGCACAATGGATATCGTCAAACGATTTCATCATAAATCCCATTCGCTAGAATCTTTATGCAATGAATATAAAGTGAACCTTGAAACGCACCATGGTTCTTTTTACGATGCGTTGGCCTGCAAAGAATTATTTGCAGAATTTCAAAAAAGAAACATCATAAATATGGAAGATCTGGTTCGGTGTTACAGGGTCGACGATGATCGTAAATTTTTTTCATCCGACAGCATGCTGAAGAAAGCCATAAATGAATTGGACGGTACTATACGGGGGCTGGTCAGCGATCATCATATAAATCAAGAGGAAACAGCTGCACTTCAAAACTGGATGGACACATATGTCGCCTGTTTTCAGCAAAGCCAATTTGAAGAATTGCTAAGAATACTTAAGCGTTCCGTGGAAGATAAGACGATATCCAGTCAGGACCTTAAAAAAATAGATCTTTTTATTAAAAATTTTCAATTAAAACGATCGGCCGGTAACGATGCTACACAGGCTATGCAGGTATTGATAGGAATTGTGCGCGGATTATTGGCTGATGAAGAATTAAATGACGAGGAAATATTATCTTTACAGAAATGGATGCAGAGCCATAAGTATTTATCCGGCAATTTTTCTTTTAATAAAATCGAAAAAAAACTCAGCAATATTCTGGAAGATGGGATCATAACCCAGGATGAAAAAAATGAACTGTTTGAAGACCTGAACCTTTTTTTTCATCCGGACAGAAAGGCCAAAGGTAATACAATAGTGTTTGAAAAAATGTCTTTTTGCCTGACCGGACACTTCAACAAGGTTTCAAGATCTGATATAAGCAGGATGATCACTGAAAATGGCGGAACGATACAGGCTAATATAACAAAAAAAACAAATTATTTGCTTGTCGGAGAACGGGGCGAAAAAAGTACCAAGTTCGGTAAGCGCAGCGGTAAGTTAAGCAAAGCTTTGCAATTGCAGCAAAAAGGTTCGGAAATAAAAATAATCTCTGAAGCACAATTGCTCCATTCCATAATATGAGCAATAAGACAGAAATAAAAAAGGCTTTTGAAAAGCCTTTTTTGATGGCAGGGGAGACGCGAATCGAACACGCAACCTACGGTTTTGGAGACCGTTGCTCTGCCAATTGAGCTACTCCCCTAAGCATGGCTTGTTTTTTAGCGCCTTGGATATTATAATAAATTTAATCCTTTTAGTCAATATGAATTATTTTATGGAGAACGGTGTTTATGAGTTACAGATTGGGATTTGCCGGTTGCGGGAATATGGCCGGCGCGATCATCCGCGGGATCATTAAAAGCGGCCTGCTCGAAGGGAGCGGCATATCCGTCTTCGACCCGGACGAGAGCAAAACGGCGCAAATAAGGTGCGAAGGCGTAAAAGCCTGCGGGGATTTAAAGGAACTGCAGGATTCGTCCGATATTTTGTTTTTATGCGTAAAGCCGAATATCGTTCCGTCCGTCTTAAGCGAAATAACGGCGGAAGGGCTGGCGATCGTTTCCATCGCGGCCGGGGTGCGGTCCGAAAAGATAAAGAACCTTTTACAGGTTGACGCGCGTATATTGCGCATCATGCCCAACACGCCGCTCCTGGTGGGGAAGGGGGCTTCGGGCTTTGAGGTTCCAAGCACACTGATGCCGGAGGAATATTCCTTTATCAAAGATATTTTTCAAACCCTTGGAATCGTCGTGGAGGTTGAAGCGCGCCTGATGGACGCTGTGACCGGCATATCGGGCAGCGGGCCGGCGTATATGTATTGTTTTTTAAAGGCGCTTGCGGACGCGGGTGTCAATCAGGGCCTTGCATACAAAGATTCGGTGGCTTTGGCGCTTAAGACTATGCAGGGTGCATCTGAAATGGTGGAACGTTCAGACGCGCCGCTGGAGTCGCTTATCAAGGCGGTATGCTCGCCGGGCGGTACGACCATCGAGGCGCTGGCCGTGTTCGACGAAATGAACCTTGCAGGTATTGTTGACAAGGCTGTCGACGCCTGCACTAAAAAATCTGTAAAACTTTCGGAGAACTGATCATGCCGAATGAAGAGCTCAAAAAAGTGGTCATTTATTCGGACGGCGCCTGTTCGGGCAATCCCGGGCCGGGCGGTTGGGCTGCCATACTCGATTACAGGGGTAACGTGAAAGAGATATCGGGGTTCGACCCGGAAACGACTAACAACCGTATGGAATTGCTGGCCGTGATAAAAGGCCTGCTGGCCTTGAGGGAACGTTGCCTGGTGGAGGTATACACCGACAGCGCATATATCCACAACGCTTTTTCAAAGGGGTGGATTATCGCATGGCAGAACAACGGATGGAGGACGGCGGCAAAAAAACCCGTTGAAAATCAGGATCTTTGGAAACTTCTTTTAAACGGCACCAAAAGCCATGTGGTGAAGTTTTTCAAGGTGAAGGGCCATTCGGACAACGAACTCAATAACCGCTGTGACCAGTTGGCGCGCCAGCAGATAAAAATCAACAGTTCGGTTGAGTAAGGCTAAACCGATCCGGCAGCGAACCATTGGCGGATAAAGCGGAATAATCGAAAGGCAGTTGACTTTTAAGGAAAATTATAGTTATAATAAACCATCAAAAAAAAAAGCGAGAAGAAATATGCCTAGTACAATAAAAGATGTGTCTATTGCGGCAGGCGTATCCATTGCCACAGTCTCGCATGTAATAAATCAAACAAGATATGTGACAGACGATGTCAAAGCAAAAGTATACGCGGCAATGGAAAAACTGGATTACAATCCAAATTCTATTGCAAGAAGCCTGAGAAGCCAGCAAACGAAAACGATCGGGGTTATGGTGCCCAGCATAAGAAGCCTGTTTTATTCGCGCGTAACGGACGGAATAGAGGAAACGATGCGAGAAAACGGTTATCATATTATTCTTGCGAATTCTCACGATGACCGTGACCGCGAGATGGACGCGCTTCGCACCTTTAAGTCGCTCCGCATAGACGGCCTTATGATGTGTCCTTCTGTCGGAGAGCACACATATTTAAAAAATATGCTGCCCGCCTCAACGCCAGTCGTTTTTATTGACAGATATCCGCTGGACTATGAAGGTGATCATGTTGTGATTGACCTTTCCGGTTCCACATACGACGTCATCAATCTCCTCATAAAAAAGGGACATCAAAAGATTGGGATGATCACCGGTTACAAGGGTTTGTCCTCTACAAAGGCCAGATTCGAGGGTTATCAGGCCGCCTATCAGGACAATGGACTGCCTTATGACGAAGAGTTGATACAGTCCGGTGCGTATACTTCAGACGCCGGGTATGAGAATACAAAAAAAATAATTGAAAATACGGATGCGACGGCCCTGTTCTATGCGGATGATCCGATGGTGATCGGTTCGCTCCTTTATTTGCACGAGAAGAAAATCAGGATACCAGACCAGATTTCCATAGTAAGTTGTAACGATTATGAATGGACCCGCATCAGCAATCCGCCTTTGACGATTGTTAAAAAACCGTCTTACCAGTTGGGGATAAAAGCAGCGGAGCTTATGCTTGATAAGATTGAAAAAAGGGTGGAGAAGGATAAAATTCACAAATTCTGTTTGTCAACGACCATTGTAATGAGAAGCTCGGTAAAAGACCTTATTTAGTAATATCCGAATCGGAATTTGCTCCCCAAAAAGTCTTACGACTTTCCGGGGGGACCTCATATGGAAACATCGTCATTACATTGACGATGTTTTTTTACATAAAAAGATATGAAAATAAAAAATTATTTTTTATATTGACAATGAAAAAATAATATGATAATTTTAAATTAAACGTTTACGTAAACGATTTTTTGAAAATTCTTGGAGGAAATGAATAATGAAAAAAAGGCTAATTTCTATTTTTGTTGTGCTTTTCCTTGTTGCTGCTTTATTTACCGGCTGCAGCAACAACACGACGACAGAAGAACAAGCCGCCGGCTCTGAGCCTGCCGCCTCGGATTCTGCGCCCGCAGAGGAAACGGCATCGTCAGGCGGAGACGGCGGTTATACCATCGGTTTCAGCAACGGTTATTTTGGAAATACGTGGAGATCGCAGTTCCTTGATGATTTTGAGCAGGTTGCAAAAGAGTATCAGGCCACCGGCAAGATCACCGACTATACAATAAGCAATGCAGAAACTGACGCGGAACAAATTGCTGCAATCAATAATTTTATTGCGCAGGGTGTAGACGCCATACTGGTTGTTCCCAGAGTGGAAAGCGCGCTCGCACCGGTTGTTGAAAAGGCTATCTCACAGGGAATTAAGGTTATCTGCCTGGACGATTCCAGCTGGGACGGCGCAATCAACGTTGTTCTTGACAACGCGAGCACGATGAGAGTGCAGACCGAATGGATGGTTGAACAGCTTGGCGGCAAGGGCAATATCGTATATATCAACGGCGTTCCTGGTGAAAACTGGAATACCGTTCGAGATGATGTTGTCAAAGAAGTGCTGGCCCAATATCCCGACATCAATGTCCTTGCGGAAGCTCCCGGAAACTGGTCCGATACCGACGCCAACCAGGCAATGACAACTCTTCTGAATACATATAAAGATATCGACGGGGTTCTTGCGCAGGATGTTATGGGCCGCGGACTCGTTCAGGCATTCGAGACTGCGCAGAGGGATATTCCGCCGATTTGTGGTGATTCGGCAAACGGATATCTTAACCTATGGAAAGAGAAACCTGATCTGAACGCTTTTACATACACATTCCCTCCGGGCATTGGCGCAACAGGACTGAGAGTTGCGGTTAATCTGCTGGATGGCAAGGAATTGAAGCCGGAATCTCTGTCGCCCAATGCAACAAATCCGGACATGATCAATTCCGTTGTGATTCCGATTCCGTACTTTATTGTCAGAGATGTTCCGACAAATAACCCGCATTGGATGGAAGTTATGGATCCCAGGTCGAAAGTCATTTCTTTGGACGAAGCTTTGAAAGTGAATGAAGGCAAGCCTGATAACGTAACGATGGACTACATTGCCACGCAAGATGAAGTAGATGCTTTCTTTCAATAAATACTATTGATCCAGTCAATTTCAAAGCAAGTATATTAGTCATAGCCGCCGGAAATTAATTTTCCGGCGGTAAAATGATATCATTCGGGAGTGAAAACAAATTGAGCTATTTACATTGCCAGGACATTAATAAAGCCTTTGGGGCGGTCATTGCGTTAAAGGATGCCACATTTTCCGTAGAAAAAGGAGAAATTCACGCAATACTCGGCGGAAACGGATCGGGCAAAAGCACATTGGCAAAAATCATTGGTGGATCTGTTTTTGCGGATGGCGGGGAGATCCTCATAGATGGGCATAAAGTTCGGATAAAATCGCCCATACATGCTAAAGAGTTGGGCATTGCCGTTACATCGCAGGAGTTGAGCTTATTTAATCATCTTACCGTAGAAGAAAACCTGGTGCTCCTCGATAAAGCGGAGCATTTGAAATTATTCAGAAGTCCTCAGAAAGCCTCGGAAAGGGTAAAAATAATACTATCCCGCATGGGACTTGACGATACGCTTAAACAAAAAATGAGCGATTTACCCGAAAACAAGAAATATCTGATAGAATTCGCAAAAGCGATACATTATGATCCTAAAATACTCATTGTTGACGAAATAACCTCCGCGCTGTACCGGGAAGAAGTGGAACTTATAAAGGAAATTTTAAATGAAATGGCGCGAAAGGGTTGTGCGATCATATTTATTTCGCATCGCTTGCAGGAAATTTATGCAATCTCGACGCAGGTTACCGTAATGCGGAACGGACAGGTAGTCAATACGCATTCTCTGACAGATTGCGAAGATATTCTGATCCAGGAAATGATAGGGCATGATTCGGTGCTTGCCGGTGCTGATTTAAAAGAAAAAAAAGACGCGTCGCAAAAGCAGGAATCCAAAGAAACGCTGATTTCCCTTAAAGATTTTACAATACCGGGATTCATGAAACCCATTAATTTAGAGATCGAAAAAGGTGAGATGATCGGCATTGCCGGGCTTCAGGGACAGGGACAGTCGCAGTTGATGCGGACGCTTTTCGGCATTAACAGACCGGTTTCCGTTGTGATAGAGGGGGTGGAGACAAAAATAGATTCGCCACGCCAGGCTATTAAAAACGGATTTGCATATCTTTCGGGCGACAGGAAAAAAGAAGGCGTATATTACGGAAGATCTATTTATGAAAATATAAAAGACGTGACCATGCAAGTTCTGCATGAAAAAAACTTTGATGAAGACGAACTGATGAAACAGTTCGGTGTTAAGTATAAATCTAAATCCCAGGCAATCGAAACTCTGTCCGGTGGAAACCAGCAGAAAGTAGTTACCGCCAGATGGGTGGGCATAAGGCCAAAACTTCTTCTGGCCGATGATCCGACAAAAGGCATAGACGTTGTGGCGAGAAGCGACGTACATCAGATTTTTGCAGACATGGTGGACGAAGGCGCCAGTGTTGTGATGTCATCTTCCGACGATGATGAATTGGTTAAAATCGCAAGCAAGGTTAGCCGGTATAAGGTTTTGGTCATGTATGACGGACAGATCGTTGCCGTTCTGCAAGGAAAGGACATTAACATATCAAACATCATTACAACTTCAATGCCGCGAGGTGAACAACATGAATAAATCAATGGTCAGTAGAATGCTGGAATGGTCTCCGTTTCCTTCGCTTTTTTTGGTTATCATATTTACCGTGGTATCCGCAATCATATCTCCCTTCTTCTTATCGACAGCGTATCTGCCGAGTTTTCTGGGGGCGTATATCCCGCTTATCATATTGTCTATGGGGCAGTTCGTCGTACTTGTTTCGGGCGGGATCGACATCTCGATCGGTGGGATTATGACTCTGGTAAACGTTCTGATCGTCTATATGATCGGGGAGAATATGGATCCGATTCTATCGTTTGCCCTGGGGGGGATCGTCGGGGTGCTTTTTGGATTACTGAACGGTTTTGTGGTCAGCTTTTTACGCGTGAATCCCATGCTCGTCACGTTGGCGACAACGTCCGTTACGAGCGGAGCAGCGCTGGCCATCATGCCTGCGCCCGGCGGTTCGGTACCGATTGATTATGTAATGTGGTATCAGGAATCAGCAGGCGGTATTCCTGCGCCGGCAATATTTGTTGCGGTGGTACTGGCAGTATGGCTGGTGATATATTTCTCCCCCATGGGACTGCGCCTTTTTGCGACAGGCGAGAATATTAAGATGGCGTTTGTATCGGCCATCAAAGTAAGAAAAGTTCAGCTTTCAGCCTATGTTTTTGCGGGGTTCGCAGCGGCGGTCGCGGGAATAGCGGTCTCCGGATCCATTGGATCGGGCAGCGCAAGCGTCGGGCTTCCGCTGACGCTGAACAGCGTGGCGGCTTGCGTCATCGGCGGCATTTCACTGTCGGGCGGCAAAGGCGGCATTGCGGGGGCAATCTTGGGATCGGTTTTTCTTGGTTTGGTGTTCAATATCGTAATTTCGATTCATATGTCGCCTTTTTACCAGAGCTTGGTTTCGGGCGTGATCGTTCTTGGCTGTATCGTCGGCACATCCGCGTTGGCGTTCAGCCGGGAGAAACACCGGTCTTTGCGTAAAAGCAAGGATCGCATCTGAAAGGGGGGCGTAGCATGAATTCACATATAACACAACAGACCTTGGACAGCGAAAACCGTCACAATATCTTATTTAATGCAAAAAATAAAATATACTTCTTTACGATTATTATGATCGTTGGACTGATTATTGTCGGAGAAATCCTAAGCCCCGGTTTTGGAAGCATGGAAGGTATCATGAGTACGCTGGCGCTCGCTTCTGTTTTAGCTATTGCGTCTATCGGACAGACGCTGATTATCATTTCCGGCAACAACGGGCTGGATTTGTCGGTGGAATCGATGATATCCATGGGGGCAATCATGGGGGCGCTTTTCTCCGGAATGGATGCGAACAACATGGGGGGCGCGATTATAGGGCTGGTGCTATTGGGCGGATTGATCGGTCTGGTCAACGGACTTATCATTCATTATGTTAAGGTACCGCCGTTTGTGCTTACGATGGCGATGGCAACCGTCATAAGAGGATTTGTAGTCGCTTACACGGGCGGCGCGCCTTCCGGGAGAACGCCCAAGCTTTTATTGGAACTCTCCACAGGCAATCTTGCAGGCCCGGTGCGTTGGCTGATTGTTGTCGGTGTTGTGGTGACGATCGTCGTGCAGCTTATATTAACGCGCACACGCTACGGGCGCGGATTGTTTCTGGTCGGAACGAACCGGAATGCGGCTTTGCTTTCGGGCGTAAATATCGGAATGATCATTGTAATGACGTACATTGTTGCCGGAATATGTAACGCGCTGAGCGGTTTTTTGCTGCTGGGCGTTGTGGGATCGGCAACCATCGCGATCGGAGACGGTTATACGCTTTTAACGATTGCGGCTGTCGTAATTGGAGGAACAGCGCTTTCGGGAGGGAAGGGAAGCTTTTTTGGCACTTTTCTCGGTTCGATATTGATGATTGTGCTTTCCAGCGTTTTGATTGCCGTAAATATTTCTGCGGGAATGAGAATGTTGGTGCAGGGGCTTATATTGCTGGCAATCATCGCATTATATTCGCGCGAACAGAAACTCAGGCAATAGCAACGGATTTTAATTTAATACATACATGCAAAGGAGAAAAGACAGTATGAGAAGAATGAAAGTATATGTTTTGGAAACGGGATATCTTCCGCAGGATAAATCCATATTGATAGCGGGATTAACGCTGGCGACCGAACACAACAGGAATCCGAAACCGGTTTGGACACACACGCCCACATACGCCGTATTGATTGACCATCCGGACGGATATGTGCTTTTCGACACCTCCGTAAACCCAAAGGGGATGAGCGAGAGGTTCCCTGAATCGTTAAAAGAAATGAATAATTATGTTGTTGAACCTGACGCCACCTTTCCGGCCAGGCTGAACCAGCTGCACGTAAAACCGAACGACGTAAAGTATATCGTGATGTCCCATATGCATTTTGATCATTCGGGTAATTTGGAAATGTTCCCGGATTCGGAGATCATAGTCCATGAGGACGAGTTTACACAAGCCATGAAAACATATGCCTTAAACGGGGAAATGGGGGTCTATGTATGGGCGGATCTGGACCAGCAAATCAAAAAGAAACTGCATTGGAACCTTTATCCAAGCAATCTTGAAAAAATGGAACTGCTGAAAGGGATTACCATATATAATCTGGGATCCGGGCATTCTTACGGCATGCTCGCACTATTAGTGGAATTGCCCGTCACCGGCAATATTTTAATGGTTGCGGATGCGGTGTACACCAGAACCAATTTCGGGCCTCCTGTCAAAGCGCCCGGGATTATATACGACAGTCTTGGTTTTGCGAGAACGGTGGAAACCATCAGAAAAATTGCAACCGAAAAAAATGCAACGATCTGGTTCGGGCATGATGACGAACAGTTCGCCACGCTGATAAAATCCAACGAAGGCTACTACGAATAAAAATAAAATAAGGAAGGCAACGGTATGAAAAAAGTCATTAATAATCCTGAAAATTTTATAGATGAAATGTTAACGGGGATGTATATTGCGCACAGCGATCTGATAACGTATACGGCAGGCGATAAGCATTGCGCGGTGATTGCGGATAAGGTTCCCGGAAAAGTGGGGATCGCAACGGGTGGCGGATCGGGGCATCTGCCTCTTTTCGTAGAATATATCGGAAAGGGCATGCTGGACGGTTGTTCCGTTGGGGACGTTTTTCAGTCGCCCAGTGCAGACCAGATGCTGGAAGTTACGAAAGCCATCGATTCCGGAGCGGGCGTCCTTTATATTTACGGTAACTATAACGGTGATATTTTCAACTTTGATATGGCTGCAGAAATGGCGGATTTTGAATGCGATATTCGTGTGGAAACAGTGGTTGCCGGAGATGATGTTGCATCCCCGAAGGCGAAAACAGGTGAAAAGAATGTCCGGAGAGGCGTTGCGGGAATATTCTTTGTGTATAAATGCGCGGGCGCGGCTGCGGCAGAAATGATGAATTTGGACGAAGTCAAACGCGTGGCCCAGAAGGCGCAGGAAAATGTACATACGCTGGGAATGGCTTTGTCCCCCTGCATCGTTCCGAGAGTCGGAAAACCCGGATTTACCATTGCCGATGACGAAATGGAAATTGGAATGGGCATACACGGCGAAACGGGAATCCGCAGGGGAAAACTGGAGCCGGCCGATCGGGTGGTAGAGGAGATGATGAGCGCGGTCCTCGCCGACTTTAATTTTACAGACGGGGACGAGGTATCGGTGCTGGTGAATGGTCTGGGCGCGACGCCCCTTGAAGAACAATATGTCGTGGTCAGGAAAATCGACGAAATTCTTAAAGAAAAAAACTTAAAGGCCGTGAAATATTTTGTGGGCGAATACGCGACCTCCCTCGAAATGGCGGGATTTTCCATATCCGTGCTTCAGTTGGATGAAGAATTGAAAAGGCTTGTTCTGAAGCCGGCTGAAACACCCGTATTCAAACAATTTTGATATAGGGAGGAATCGTGAATGGACAGTCAAATGGACAGTCAATTTATTTTAAATATGCTTCATTCCATAAAAGATATAATGCTGGAAAATAAAGATTATTTGATCGAATTGGACAGTGTAATAGGGGATGGAGACCTCGGACTTACGATGAGCGACGGGTTTAAGGCTGCCGCTGAAGCGGCAAGCGCGGCCGGTGGAGAGGATATCGGAAAACTGCTTTACACAGGCGGAAAAGCGATGGCTTCTGCGGTTCCGTCTACTATGGGTACTCTGATGGCGTCGGGACTGATGAACGCGGGAAAAGCTCTGAAAAGTGAAACAGTGCTGGATTTATCAAAACTGGCGCTTTTGTTCCAAGCCTATGCGGATGGCGTAGCCGCACGCGGAAAGGCGCAGGTGGGGGATAAAACGTTTTTGGATGGAATTGTTCCCGCTGTAAATGCTCTGAGCCGCGCGGCAAAAAAAGAGGAATCATTATCCGAAACGGCAAAATCCGCCGCAGACGCAGCGCAGATCGGCTACGACAATACGCTGGGAATGCTGGCCAGGCATGGAAGAGCGGCCGCACGGGATGAAGCGTCCCGCGAATTAAAAGATCCGGGCGCAATGGTTGCAGTTTTGTTGATGAAAGGACTGCTCAAAGCGGTGGAGGAATAAAAAAAGAGCGCAAAGAGGAATATAGAACATAGAAAAGCGGAACACAACTATTCGTAAAACACAAGTTTTACGAATAGTTATTGCTTTTTTCTTATCATTCTGCTATAATATCGCTGTATTAAGTATTCTTAACTATATAGGACAAACATAGGACAAACTAAAAATCTTTAAAAATCTTAAGGTGATTTTTATGGCAGATTACCAAAAAGAACTCCTTGCAAAAAAAACAATCAAACTTCGCGAACTGATTGCAGAACTGCCTCCTTTTTGTAATACTTTTTTTATTGCTATGGAAAGCAAAACCACTATATTAACGCGCGTAAATTATGCATATGATTTGCGTCTTTTTTTTGAGTTTTTGATCCATGAATGTCCAGCTTTTTCCGGAAAAACAATGGAAACCTTCACCCCTTCTGATTTGGAAAAAGTTACGGTAGATGATCTGTACTATTTTTTGGACTATCTGAATTTATATAAAGACCGGGAAAATAAAATAAAAGAAAATGCGGAACGTGGTAAAGCACGTAAAATCGCCTGCCTTCGTTCTTTTTTTAAACATTACTACAAGAAACAAATTATCAAAAATAATATATGTACGCTTCTGGATACACCTAAATTGCATGAAAAAACAATCGTTCGCCTGGAGCCCAACGAAGTGGCCGATCTTCTGGACACCATTGAATCCGGCGAAGGTCTCAGCGAAAAACAAAAACAGTATCATAAAAAAAGTGCCCTTAGAGATGTTGCAATTTTTACTTTGTTTTTAACTACGGGAATCCGTGTCAGCGAACTGATTTCAATTAATATATCGGACGTAGATTTTGCCTCCAACGCTTTCCGTGTTGTTCGTAAAGGCGGTAATGCTTCCATCCTTTATTTTGGAAATGAAACCAGGGCTGCCCTCTCAAACTATTTGCAGCAAAGAAAATCTGCTGTAGATTTTGATGTGTCCTCTCCCCTCTTTATTTCCATGAGAGGCAGTCGATTGACCGTTCGTGCGGTGGAAAATATTGTAAAAAAATACACGCAAACCGCTGTGCCGTTAAAAAAGATTTCTCCACATAAGCTCAGGAGCACCTTTGGAACAATGCTGTATAATGAAACCGAAGATATTTATATGGTAGCCGATGTTCTTGGGCATAAGGATGTAAATACGACCCGAAAACATTATGCAACCATTTCCGACGACATTAAGCGCAGAGCTTCCAAAGCGGTCAAATTACGGGAATAGGCTGAACAGAAAAACACCCAAACCGGCGGACATACCAATAATAGCTACCGGATGGATTTTTTTGAATTTGAAACGTACAAAGAACAGTAGCGCCAAGATAATTGCACCGGGAACATTGAATGCGCCATTTGTATAATCCGCATTAATAAAACTTTCGCTGAATATTAAAAAAATTGCAGAAGCGACCAATCCCAATGTTGCCGGCCGAAGAATCCGCATGGTTCTTTTAACATAAAAACTATCTTTAAAATGGTGAAAATATTTTGCGATAATGACGATAATGATGAAAGAAGGCAGTACAACCCCCAGTGTTGTAAAAACTGCTCCCCAAATACCTGCCGATGTACTCCCGATAAACGTAGCAATATTAACGGCAAACGGGCCTGGCGTGGACTCCGAGATGCCTATAAAATCTGTAAGCAAGGACAGGCTGATCCAACCTTTTGAAACCACTTCCTGCTCGATCAGAGGAATCATCGCATATCCGCCGCCAATCGTAAACAGTCCTATTTGAAAAAAAGTTATAAATAGCTCAATAAGGAGGCTCATAAATCTTCCTCCCTGTCTGTGTGATTTGTTGAATCCGAATCATTGCCGCCATCTTCCGGATTGTTTTTGCGAGATAAAAACGCATATAAAATTCCCGTCCCGATTGCACCCAGCAAAAGGAAAATAATATTGAGTTCAGTAAATGTGGCTAGTAAAAATGATCCTGAAATTACAAAAATATAGATCAGATTGATTTTATCCACACGCATAAGCCGAATCACCGTATATACCAAAAGGACGACGACTCCTATACGAATTCCGCGGAATGCATATTCTACCCAAATAATATCTTTAAACTGTACAAGAAAGAAAGAAATAATGTATATAAATATGAAAGACGGGATTACCACACCTAAAGTCGCAAAAAACGATCCCCAAAATCGGGCAATTTTGTAGCCGATATACGTAGCAGAATTAACAGCAATTACACCGGGCGTTATCTGAGAAATGGCAAATATATCCATTAATTCTTTTTCATCGATCCATGGGTGACATTCTATCACTTCTCTATGTATGAGCGGAATCATTGCATAACCGCCTCCGAAAGTAAAAGCGCCGATCTTTAAAAAAGAAATAAATAATTGAAGATAAGGATTTGCCTTTTTCACTTTCATAATTCCACTTTCAATTCTCTCATTGCATATAAAATTCCCAGTTTGGCATGTTCATATGTAAGCGCACCCTGCATATAGGCTACATAAGGTTCGCGGATGGGAGCATCTGCCGTAAGCTCTAACGATGCGCCCTGAATGAATGTCCCGGCAGCCATAATTACTTTATCCGGATAGCCAGGCATATCCCATGCAAACGGCACAACATTTCCATCTATTGCAGAGGCTTTTTGAATACCACGTACAAAAGATGTCAGGGCTTCTTCGTTTCCAAAGAGAATCGTTTGCGCAATATCAGGGCGCGGATCATCCGGACGAGGATAAACCGTATATCCAAGTTTTTCAAATACGGAAGCCGCCAATATAACGCCCATTTTGGCCTGACATACCGTATGCGGCGCTAAAAAAAGGCCCTGGAAAAAAGGAAGATAAGACGCAGCATACGAGCCGATTTCACTGCCCAGACCGGGCGCGGAATGCCGATGACTTATCTGTTCAACCAAAGTCTTTCTTCCTGCTACATAGCCGCCTGTAGGCGCCACCCCTCCTCCCGGATTTTTTATAAGGGAGCCGGCCATAATATCTGCCCCAAAGGTTGTAGGTTCATTGATTTCAGTAAATTCGCCGTAACAGTTATCCACAAAAATAATAACCGACGGAAAAACCGCATGAATACTCTTAGCAACTCTTCCAATTTCTTCTGAGGAAAGGGCGCTGCGCAAGTCATACCCGCATGAACGCTGAATATACACCAACTTAACAGAGGGATCCGCCGTAATTGTTTTTATAGCGGATTGTGCATCAATCTGTCCGCCCGCAAGAAGTTGTTCGCGGTAACGGATACCCCATTCTTCCAAAGAGCCAAATCCTTTTTTTCCATGAATTACGCTTAAAAAGGTGTCGTAGGGCGTACCGGTTACGCAGAGCATGGTATCCCCGGGGCGCAACAAACCGAACAGAGCGGTTGATATGGCTTGTGTTCCGGACATAAAAAGAGGGGATGCAATCGCATCCTCGGCATCAAATGCATCTGCAAAAACCTTTGAAAGCTTCTCTCTGCCTTCGTCCGAATAGCCGTAACCTGTTGTTGGGGAGAAGTGCCGGACGGAAACGCTGTTTTTTTGAAAAGCATGTATCACCTTATATTGATTGGTTTCTGCAATTTTTCTATGTTTTTTAAAAAAAGCCTCTACTTCCCGTTCGCAATCATCCACGAAGGCAACAATTTTTTCATCAATGTTAAAATGTTCTGAAACGTATTTCTGCAAATTATTTTCGGTCATTATTCCTCCTGGCCATCTCCGCTACTGGTTGGAAATTTAAGGTTTATGATTTTATGCGGACTAATTGTTGAAATTGCATGTTTATAAACAACTATCTGCCGTCCATCGGCTTCCATAATGACCGTAAAGTTATCAAAACCTATCACAGATCCCTTGATTTGATAGCCGTTGATCAAATGAACGGTAACCTGTGCCTTTTCTTTGCGTACCTGATTTAAAAAATAATCCTGCAAAATGACGGCTGCCTTTTGCATTTTGCTACACCACCTTTTCGGACTGTATGATGTATTGAATTACAGCTTCTTTCAGTTGTTGAGGACCAATGTACTTGCTTAAAGAAAACCACTTGATCCTATCATCATTATTAAACCACGTAAGCTGTCTTTTTGCAAACCTGCGCGTGTTTTTTTTAATTTCTGCAGATGCATCCAAGAGCGTACAATTTCCTCTTAAGTATGCAATAATCTCTTTATATCCGATTGCTTTAAGTTCCGAAAGTTGAACAGGATACTTATGATAAAGATCTGTAACTTCTTCCACAAGTCCTTCACGGAACATTTTATCCACACGGTTTTCGATTCTTTTATACAATTCATTGCGTTCCATAGTGATTCCGATGCACAAAAAATTATAATCATTATTGATTTCCCGAAAATTGTAAGGAGAGGCTCCCCCGTTTTTTATAATTTCCAATCTGCGGGTAATTCTTTTTCTATCATTTGGATGTATACGGCCGGCAGCCGCTTTATCTTGCTCTAAAAGGCAGGCATAAAGTTCTGGCAAAGAACGCTGGTCCAGTTCTTTTCTGTATGTTTCATCCTTGATGGTATGTGTAAAATCAAGTTTGTAAAGCAATGAATTAATATAAAGCCCTGTCCCACCCGCTACAATAGGGGTAAGCCCTTTTTTAAGAATATTTTCAATGTGTTCAAAAGCCTTTTTTTGGTACAATGCAACCGAGTACGGCGTTTGTATGCTGACTTCGTTAATCATATAATGAGGGATTCCCAGCATTTCTTCTGCCGTTGGTTTGGCCGTTCCGATGCTCATTTCATTATAAATCTGCATAGAATCAGCCGAAACGATCTCCCCTTTGATTTTTTGTGCAATATATACAGCCAACTCGGTTTTTCCACTGGCCGTGGGCCCGGTTAACACAATAACTTGTTTATTCATTTTATTATACTTTTCTTTTAAATCCCTTTTCAAGTTCATCTTTGGTCAGGACAACTGCGACAGGCCGACCGTGCGGACAAATCGGAACGGTCTTTGAAGATACAAGTTCAAAAACCAACTCGCGCATTTCCTGGTCGCTTAAGGGATCTCCTCCTTTTACACTGATACGGCAGGCATGACGGATTATTTTATCTTTTAATATTGTAAAATCTGCCGAATGCGAATTTTTAAGAATTTCTATAACATCTTCCAGTAGATCAATCACATCATCTTGATCCGCTTTTTGCGGAAGAGCTGTAATTCGTATGGTCGATTGGCCAAAATCTTCCATCTCAAAACCTAAATCATTCAATTGCTGAATGTTTTCCAGAAGAAGATTATGGTCTGCAGGCGATAGATTTTGAACAAACGGAAACATCAGCCGTTGAGGCAAAAGTTTTTCTCTTTTTTTAAGGCGTTCATAATTTATGCGCTCATGGGCAGCGTGCTGATCAATAATGTATATTGAACTGCCACTTTGAATGAGAATATATGTATCAAACAGCTGACCGATAAGCTTATATTCTATCCACTCATCTATACTGCTGATTTTTTGCTGTTCCTCTTTGTTGCTTTCTTTTTGCGCTCGACTCGCTTTTTCTTCATTAAAAATCTGGCCCGATGGAGTCGATTTATCCACAACAGAGGATGAAAAAGCCTGTTCGCGCAGATCCATTTTTGATTTTGAGAAAGTATCTTCCCTATATTCAAAGATATTTTCAAAATCATCCCCAGGTTCCGTGTCTGTAAATGAGGATCTATCCACATTTTCATTTTCTTTTAATGATGCTGAATTTATTTCTTTTTGTTCATGAATTTCAAATTCAGGAAGAAACGTGGCATTCAGCGCATTTTTAACAGCACGGTCTAAAGCCGTCAACAATTCCGCTTCGTTTTGAATCATTACGGTTGTCTTACTGGGATGAACATTTACATCCACATCTGAAAAAGGCAAATGGATATCGAGTATGGCAAATGGATAATGAGCCTTTAGAATCCTTTCGCCGTAAGCATGTGTAAGAGCTTCCGTAATACTTTTAGAACGAACATATCTTCCGTTTATTAGGATTGTTTGGTTTTTAGAAGACTTCAAAAGATAGTTAGGATTGGATATATACCCGGTCACCTTCATTTTTTCCGAAATGGAGCGGACAGGAAAGAGTCTGCCTGAAATATCACGTCCATATATTGTAACCACTGAATCCATAAGCTCTCCCGTACCCGGGCTTTGAAACTGAAGCGTGCCGTTACTGATGTATTTAAAAGAAATTTCCGGTCGGGACAGCACAAGGCGTGTCATCAAATCAGTAATTGCAGCCGATTCAGCCTGTGCGCTTTTTAAAAATTTATACCGGGCCGGAACGTTGTAGAATATATTTTCTACCGTTACCGTTGTTCCATCCGGAAGGCCAGCCGGCACGACATGAAAACCATCCGGTGCTTGTTTAAGAACTGCACCCTCTATCTCCCCTGCCGCGCGTGTTTTGATTGTCAGACGTGATACCGCCGCAATGCTGGACAGTGCTTCGCCACGAAATCCGAGAGATGAAATATTTTTCATATCATCAAAATCAAAAATCTTACTTGTTGCGTGTTTTTGAACAGATAAAAGAACATCCTCCGGATGGATCCCGCTTCCGTTGTCCGTAACCCTGATATAGGTTTTTCCTCCGTCCTTTGTTTCCACCGTGATTGCACCCGAGCCGGCATCTATAGCGTTCTCAACCAGTTCTTTTACTACTGAAGCCGGGCTGGTAACGACTTCTCCCGCCGCAATTCTGCCGGCGACAGATGCATCTAATATTCTAATTCTATTCATTACGCAATTCCTCCGAAAAGAGGCTCAGCATGTTAAGAGCCTCCAGTGGTGTAAGGGCGTTTATATCTGTTTTTTTAATTCTTTTTAAAATACTTTGATGGCTTTCCGGCAAAGCAACGTCCTTATTTGATTCGGCATTGTGATTTTCCAATATAGAAGGCTCGTTTTTATTTAAACGAAGCAGCATTTTTTTTGCGTTGCTTGTAAGCTCTTTGGGAAGACCGGCCAAGCGTGCAACTTCCACACCAAAGCTTTTGTCCGTGCCGCCTTTTATTATTTTATGCAAAAATATAATTTCGTGTCCAAATTCGCGAACCGCTATTGAATAATTTTTGATACCGGGATATTGATTTTCCAACTCTATCAATTCGTGAAAGTGAGTTGCGAAAAGCGTTTTGGCTCTGATATGGGAAAGCAAATATTCAACGGTTGCCCAGGCGATAGAAAGGCCGTCAATAGTGCTGGTTCCTCTGCCGATTTCATCCAGTATGATCAGACTGTTTTCTGTGGCATTATTTAAAATGTTTGCAAGTTCATTCATCTCAACCATAAAGGTACTTTGTCCCGAGGCCAGATCGTCCGATGCGCCTACACGCGTGAAGATTCGGTCCAATAGACTGATTCGTGCTATTGAAGCCGGAACAAACGAGCCTATATGTGCCATAATTGCAATAAGCCCCACCTGGCGCATATACGTGCTCTTTCCCGCCATATTAGGGCCGGTGATCAATAAAAGATTATTTTCTTTCATATCCAGCGTTACGTCATTCGGCACAAAATTTTGTTTCATTATTTTTTCAATTACAGGATGACGGCCGTCTTTTAAATAAATTTTCCCGTTCTTTAAAATCTGCGGGCGATTATAGCCGAATTCGTAAGCTACCGAGCCCAAAGACTGCAGGACATCCAGCATTGCGACTGCATGTGCCGTTTTCTGAATACGTGGCACTGACTTTTCCAGATGTGTCCGAATTTCCAAAAAAATCCCATATTCCAAATGACAGAGCTTTTCTTCTGCGTTTAATATGGTCTCCTCCATTTCTTTAAGTTCTTCTGTAATGTAGCGCTCACAATTGGCCAATGTTTGTTTTCTTATATAACGGTAAGGTACCAAATTCTGATACGATTTGGTGACTTCTAAGAAATAGCCAAATACTTTATTATAGCCAATTTTAAGATTTTTGATACCTGTCAGTTCTTTTTCTTTAGCTTCCAACTGTAAAAGCCATTGTTTTCCCTCTCTGGAAGCTTTTCTGAGACGGTCGGCTTCTTCGTTATATCCCTCTTTTATTATGTTTCCGTCCCGCAGTCCGGACGGCGGATCCTCACTGATGGATGAACTGAGCAGTTCATGAATATCAGAGAGCGGATCTATGTCGTTATATAAATTTTGCAAAAGCGGAATATCTGTACGGGTAAGGAGATTTCGTATCCGGGGCAAACGTGAAAGAGAATGCCGCAAAGAATTACAATCCCGGGCATTTAACGAAGCGTAAGATATACGTGCCAAAAGGCGCTCCAAATCATAAATTCCGGACAATTCTTCCTGGACGTCTTGCATGAAAGAAAGATTTTCTTTAAGCTCCCCCACTGCGTCCAGACGGGCATTAATCTGTCCCATATCGCGCAACGGACGTAACAGGATCCTTTTTAAAAGCCTTGCGCCCAGGGAAGTTTTTGTTTTGTCCAGCAGCCACAGCAGGGAACCTTTTTTACTTCCGTCCATGATTGTCTGAGTAATTTCCAGATTGCGTGCCGCTGTTGAATCAATAACCAAAGTATCGTCAATTGCCGGGACTTTTATTGTATTGATATGAGCAAGGCTGTTTTTCTGTGTTTCCACAAGATAATTCATTAGCGCTCCGGCAGCTCGTATGGCGGAAGGCTGGTCTGAAATTCCATAAGCGTTCAGGCCTTTTGTTTTAAAATGATCTTCCAATGCTTTTTGCGCCGCTTCCCGTTCGTAAGCCCAATCAAAATATGAGTTTAAATAGATATTTTTCAAACGGGGATCCTTAAGGACAGATTGTATCCACGTCTCTTGATTCTGCGAAAAAATCATCTCTTTAGGCGCGATGCGGGCTATTTCTCCCTGCAGGGAAGCGTCATTTCCCTTAAACTCATAAGCAATGAATTCTCCTGTGGAAACGTCTGCGTAGCAAATACCGGTTGTGTGCGGATCGTTTTCATGCGCAATGGACAAAATGTAGCTGTTTTCCGTTTCACTTAGCATGGCGGGTTCAGTTACGGTTCCCGGAGTAATTACGCGGGTGACCCCTCGTTTGACCATTCCGTGCGCTTGCGCAGGGTCTTCCAGTTGGTCGCAGATTGCCACCTTATGATTATTTTGCAGCAGACGGTTAACATAACTGTCCACCGCATGATAAGGCACGCCGCACATAGGTGCACGTTCTTCAAGGCCGCAGTCCCGTCCGGTTAATACCAGATCAAGCTCTTCCGAAACTGTTTGTGCGTCGTCAAAAAACATTTCATAGAAATCGCCTAAGCGAAACAAAAGAATGCAATCGCTGTATTCTTCCTTGATTTTCATATATTGCTGCATCATGGGGGTCAACTGAGCCATTTATTTTTCCTCTGCTTCTCCAAAAAGTGTGGTTTTCTTTCCTTGAGTAATACGAACATCTATAAAATTTCCAATCATATCAGGATTTCCCGGAAAATTGACTGTTTTTCCACTTTCCGTCCGTCCGGCAACATGTTTTTTATTTCGAGTGCTCACAGATTCAACCAGTACGGCTTGGAGCGTTCCTTCGTAGGATTTGTTTACTTCTTCTGTAATACGGTTTTGTAAAGCGACCAAACGCATAATGCGTTCTTTTTTTACTTTGGGCGGAACCTGATTGTCCATAGATGCCGCCAAGGTCCCCGAACGTTTTGAGTATACAAAAGTAAAGGCAGATTCAAAGCGCACGGATTCTACCAAAGACAACGTTTGTGCAAAGTCATCTTCCGTTTCGCCCGGAAATCCTATAATGATATCCGTAGTTATTGCAATTTCCGGTATAGCATTTCGAAGTTTACGGATTAATAAAAGATAATCTTCACGGGTGTATTTTCTATTCATCAAATCCAATATGCGGGTAGAACCGGACTGAACAGGCAAATGAATGTGTTTACAGATCTGCGGCCAACGTACCATAACGGAAATAAGTTCATCCGAGAGATCTTTTGGATGTGATGTCATAAAACGGATTCGTTCTATCTTTGTATCTCGGCAAATCATATCCAACAAATACGAAAAATTAATATTTTGCTCCCGACCGTATGAATTAACATTTTGGCCAAGAAGGGTCACCTCTCTGACTCCCTGCTCAATCAAAGTTTGAATTTCATCCACAATGTTTTCAGGACTGCGTGAACGCTCCACTCCTCTGACATACGGCACAATACAATATGAACAATAATTATTGCAGCCATACATTATGTTTACAAAAGCTGCCGGCCCGCTTTTCTTGGCCAGCACCCCGTCCTCAACGATTTGACCTGCCGTATTCAAAATTTCTAACTGCCTCTTGCCCCCCGCAAAATTTTCTTTTAAATATTCGGGCAACATATGCAGATTATGCGTGCCTAAAATAATGTCAACAAAAGGAAATGTTTTATAAAGTTTTTGTGCTACGGCTTCCTGCTGGGTCATACAGCCAAGAACTACAATTTTGAGACTCCTTTTCTTGGCCTTTAGATACTTGAGCGCGCCAATATTTCCTATGATTTTATTTTCTGCATTTTCGCGTACACAACAGGTATTAAATATTATAAGTTCAGCCTTTGTTTTATCTTCTGTATTTTCAAGCCCAATATCTTCGCATACGGATGCAATTTTTTCAGATTGATGTTCGTTCATCTGGCATCCATATGTTATTATATGGTAATATTTGCCCTCGTTTTTTTGTTTTTTTTCTAAATTCTCTTTCATATTCATACGTTTTATTATAAGATATAAGGGTCGATAAATCCATAAAAATTATTGAATTATGATATTGACATTTACCTCAATTTACTGTATATTATACAACGTCGCGATAATAAGAACGCATTATTTGCGGGGTGTAGCGCAGTTTGGTAGCGCACGTGCTTTGGGAGCATGGGGCCGGGGGTTCGAATCCCTTCACCCCGACCAAAGTAGTAATATGTGGCCCCTTGGTCAAGCGGTTAAGACATCGCCCTTTCACGGCGGTAACAGGAGTTCGATTCTCCTAGGGGTCACCAAAATTATAAAAAAAGGGCCCTTAGCTCAGTTGGTTAGAGCAACCGGCTCATAACCGGTTGGTCCGGGGTTCGAGTCCCTGAGGGCCCACCAAATATATGAATAAATAACTGGCCCGGTAGTTCAGTTGGTTAGAACGCTAGCCTGTCACGCTAGAGGTCGTGGGTTCGAGTCCCATCCGGGTCGCCATTATTTTTTTAAAAACGCTTTGAAGCTATTCTATTATGCCTCGGTAGCTCAGTCGGTAGAGCAAGGGACTGAAAATCCCTGTGTCGGCGGTTCGATTCCACCCTGAGGCACCAATCTTGCTGGTGTAGCTCAATTGGCAGAGCAGCTGATTTGTAATCAGCAGGTTGCGGGTTCAAGTCCCATCACCAGCTCCAGTGCGTTTTTGGAGAGGTTCCCGAGTGGCTAAAGGGAGCAGACTGTAAATCTGCCGTCGACGACTTCGATGGTTCGAATCCATCCCTCTCCACCATTAACATTTCGCGAGAATGGCGGAATTGGCAGACGCGCATGGTTCAGGTCCATGTGTTCGCAAGAACATGCAGGTTCAAGTCCTGTTTCTCGCACCATTACATGAATCATAAGTTTATAACGACAAAACAGGCTGACTATTCGTCTGCCTGTTTTGTTTCTATCTGTTTCTTTTTGATGCCCGGTTTGCTATAATATTATCGGTAAAATACATAAATAAAAGGCATTTTTATCTACTTTAATCTTTTTGTTTACTGGGGTATTTTTGTGATCAAACAGGTCAAAGAAATCGATTTGCCTGAGTGTCTTAAGGTCATACGCAAAAGCTTCCAATCGGTAGCGGATGAATTTGGGCTGACACCGGAGAATTGTCCAACAAACGGTGCTTTTATGCCTTTAGAAAGATTGGCAAATGATTATAATAATGGCGATAAAATGTACGCCCGATATGAAAAAACAAATATCATCGGATTTGTACAACTTTCGAAAAAAGAAAACGGGATATTTGTACTTGAAAAGCTTACTGTATTACCGGAATACAGGCACAAGGGCTATGGCGGACAATTGATTTGCTTTGCTAAAAAGAAGGTATCGGAGCTTGGCGGAAGTATGATCACAATCGGAATTATTGAGGAGAACACCCGGCTAAAAGATTGGTATGCACAAAATGGTTTTGTGCATACCGGGACAAGAATATTACCTCATCTACCTTTCACGGTGGGTTTCATGGAGATGCTGCTTTAAGGGCAGTAACGCAATATCCGCTTGCCTATTATTTTTTTATTGATCTTAAAAAACAAAATAAAGCAGTTGTGTTTTTTGCACAACTGCTTTATCATGTTGGCTATTTATTTGTTTTTTAGTTGTTATTTTTAATACTTATCACTGGTAAAATCATCGGCATAGTCTTCTTCCGATGTTTTTTGCTTCGAAATTTTTTGGTCCTTAAGCTTGAACTCGCCAATTTTTTCTTTCAGCAATTCTGCCTGTCCGGAGAGTTCCTGGCTGGCAGCAGCACCCTCCTGAGCGCTTGCAGAGTTTGTCTGAACCACCTGTGATAACTGTTCAAGCCCCTGATTGATTTGCCCGATCCCGGATGCCTGTTCTTTTGAAGCTACCGCGATTTTTTCTCCCAAAACAACCGTTTCTTCTACGCTCGTAACGATATTATTTAATGCTGCGGCCGTTTCCTGTGCGATTTTGGTACCATTCCCTACTTTCTTTATGGAACCTTCAATAAGCTCGGTGGTTTCTTTTGCCGCATTTGCGCTGCGTGCGGCAAGATTTCTGACTTCTTCAGCTACGACGGCAAAACCCTTTCCATGAACGCCGGCCCTGGCAGCTTCTACCGCCGCATTCAGCGCGAGTATATTGGTCTGAAAAGCTATGTCCTCAATCACCTTTATAATATTTGAAATTTTTTCAGAGGATTCATTGATTGCATCCATAGACAGCAGCATGCTTTTCATTTGCTCATTACCTTCGATGGCCGCTTTTTTCATTTCAGCCGCCATTTCATTTGACTTGTTTGAATTTTCCGCGTTCAGATTTGTCTGTTCCGCAATTTGGGCAATAGAAGCCGTCAGCTCTTCTATGGAACTTGCCTGTTCGGTAGCACCCTGGGATATGGCCTGGTTCCCCAGTGATACTTGGGCGCTTCCTGACGCCACCTGGTCGGCTGCCGTATTGATTTCCGACAGAATTTCATTTAACGAAGCAATAATCTTGTTTATAGAATTTTTAAGTTCTTTAAAGTCACCCTTATATTCAGAAGTAATATTTGCAGTGACATCCCCATCCGAAATGCCCCCCAGCACCTGTGCGATTTCATTAATGTATCCTCTTATTTCGGTTAGCGTTCCGTTCAGCGCATCTTTTAAAATAGCGTGATCGCCCTGGTATTCACCGGTTACCATAACATTCAGGTTGCCTTTTGACATTTCGCCTAAAACAATAGCCGTCTCGTTGACCGGATGAATCACTGCGTCCAAGGTATTGTTGACGCCATCCACAATCTTTTTGAAATCACCCTTATGTTTCTCCGCCTCTGCACGGATGGAGAGTTTTCCTTCTATAGCCGCTTTAGATAACATGTCTGCATCGGCTACTAAGGCTTTAATCGCTTTTATGCTGGTTTCAAAGCTGGCATTGATGCCGCTATAAACGTCATACAATTGCTTTGTATCTTCGTCCGGCTCCGTTACCGAAGTATCGCAATCAAGATCTCCATCAGAAAGCTTCTTAAGGTTCAAGACAAGTTTTTCAACCTGCTCTTTCTGGTAGTCGCTTTGCTTTTGTGCCAGGGCCTGAGCATACACAATGTTCTTAAAAGCATCTCGTACTTGTTGGTCAAGAATACTGCCCAGTTGCCCGATTTCATCCATTGATTTGATTTCGATTTTTTCATCCAAATTGCCATCCGCCAATGATTTTGCAAAACCGGCTGTCGTTTTGAGCGGTTTGCTTACATTTTGTTTAATAATAATCGCCATGATCATTCCAATTGCCACTAATGCGCTGATCAGCATAATGATCAACATATACGTTGTTTGATTGGAAGGCGCCAAAATCTCACTCATGCTGACGACCAAACCGGTAGACCATGGCGTAGTTGTACTGCCGATCTGTATAGGCGTAAGGAGATTTTTCACCTTCTCGCCCGTTTGCGGGTCTAGTTGCTCTGCTGAATAACCGCTGCCGCTTGCGACGGAGTTTATTTGTTCTTCATTCGCAAGCCCTGAAGCATCAGCCATATTCTCTCCGATATACGATTCATCGGGATGAATGATAAAATTCCCCGAATTGGAAACAACATAAACGTACGCGCTGCTGTACTGGCCTTTATCAAACGCAATATTTTGCAGACTGCTCAAAGACAAATCAACACCCGCAACGCCGACTGTATCGCCAATGCCGTTTTTAATGGGAACGGCGATGGTTGTCATCAAAACTTTTTCTCCATTGACTTCATATTCAAAGGGTTCCAATATTGTTTCCGTTCCAGAATTTTTGGCCAGCAGGTAATAATCGCCGGTACCTTCAGTTTCATAATCTGCACAGGCCGTAAGCTCTACCTCACCGTTGTTCCATACCCAATAAGGCACAAACCGTCCGGTGGCATCGCTTCCGTCTTTTCCGGCAAAATCTGAATCCATTCCATCCAATGCGTCCGGTTCCCAAATTGTCCATACGCCAAGCACTTCACTATTTTCCTTGAGAATGTTTTGCATGATATTGTTATAATATTCTCTTCGCTGATTAGGTTGTATGTTTTCAAAGCCCTGCATACTGCTGGCCAATGTTTCCGCAGTATTTAATGGCTGTTCTAATTTACCGGATATAATGGTAGCATTCTTTTCCGCTATCTGTGCAACCTGATTATTTGCGCTTTGGATATCGCTATTTCTGGTTGACATAATAATGTACATAAAAACTGCAATCAATACCGCCATCAAAACTAAGAGGACCTGCGTAATAATTCTAGTCCCAATCTTCAAGTCTTTTTTTTTCAACATATTCGTATTCTCTCTTTCCCCTTTTCGTTTTTTATATATGCTTTTTAAATTTTTTGCTTGACTCGTTTTTAATGAACCGATTTTCCTTTAAAAGATGTTTGCATTGCAACATCAAATTTGTTGATTCCAGCTTTTTTATATCATCCGGAGCTTGGGGCTCTATCTACCTGCATTCCTATACTCTTCGCAGCGTTTTCTTGTTTTTTTTGATGGTATAAACTTCCTTATTGTTATATACTTCATAATACTTACTCGTGGTTATTTGGCAAAACTTTAATAATTTTGGTTTTTTTAACGTATAATTGTTTCAGTTGCAATATTTTTGGCAAAAGGCGACGTCTCTACCATTTCAAAATCTTCAAATTAAAAGGGTCCCCGCATTTGAATGCGGAGACCCACTTTAGGTGTTGTAATGATTTATTTTTATTCTGCGGCGCTTTCCGAAGTCTCTGGCGATTCGCTTGCGCCTGTATCATCAGATGAAACAGATGCTGATGACGTTTCTGCCGGCGCCTCTGAAGCCGCCTCAGATTCAACCGCCGACTCTGCAGGAGCAACACTGGCTTCAGCAGAAGCGGAAGGCTCAACGCTCTCCGAGGCTGCAGGAGCTTCGCTCGGGGTGTCCGAAACAGTAGCAGATGACGTTTCTGCCGGAGACTCACTGGCTTGCGTATCTGTGCTGCTGCATCCCAAAAATGCAAGACAGGACATTGCAACAACCACAGCTAATACAATTGCTAACTTTTTTTTCATTACTATTTCCCCTTTCATAAACATTTAAAACTTTTTTTCAAATTTTGGCCGTCCGGCCTGAAGCCGGATGCCGTTTTATTATATGGCCCATATAACGTTCCCCATTATAGCCCTCTGAGATTTATATGTAAAGCCTGGTAATCTTAATATTTGGCCAAATAAAAGTAAAAATATTTATATAATCTACTTATATAAGATATTAAATCATTAAATATAATATTCTCATTTTTTCTCCATATATCGCTGTTTAATATGTGAATTATAAATGAATATTTTATGAACAAACAAGAACTGTCTTTCTGAAATCCTATATATGCTTGGGATGTTTTTTAACAATTCTGCACAAAAACAGCGTAAAATTGGCATTTCATATGAATACAAAAGGATTGCTTTAAAGAATATAGAATTGATATAACAAAGTTGATTTTATTTTTCATAATATAATTAAAAAAGATATTCGTAAAAGGAGTTTGATTATGTTAACCGGAAGAGAGATTATGATGCGGACGGTCAAATTTGAGAGTGTTCCCCGTACCCCGGTAGCAATTATTGACGGTGGTGTCTGGATGGCCCGCCGTGCCGGTGTTTCTTTTGAAAACATTTTTGATATGCCGGATTTTGGTACGGAGTTGGTTGCTGATACATTCCAGGATATTAAGTCGGATATCGTGTGGGTATGTGCCGCTTGCTACAGCCTGGGATTACGGGCATTGGGCGCGAAAGTGGACTTTACCCAAGTCGGAGAAGGCCCTGAAGTAATCGAGCCGCTGATCTCGCAGCCCGAAGATATTTTAAATTTTGACGCAAATCAGATAAAGAAAAAATTCTTGGACGACCCCGGGATGCAGGCAATGCTGGAACAAACACGCCGTATTTCCAGAATGATGTCCGCAGAACGATGCGTTGCTATCAATTATGTAGGTCCTTTTACAATAGCATCGCAAATTCTTGGTGTATCAGAATTTATGATGGCATTATTTGGAGAGCCCGAAACCTTGGATGCACTGCTTTCTTTTTCAGTTCGGATGTGTTATGAATTTTATGATCTTTTTTTAAGCGCAGGCGCAGATACGGTATTTATTGGGGATCCGTGTTCATCCGGAGATTTGATAAGCCCCGCCGTTTTTGATCAAAACGCACTTCCATATTTAATTCAGTTAAATCATTTGCTTGAAGGAAAAGCATTGTTTCGGCTGCTGCATATATGCGGCAATACGAAAAGCCGCCTGTTACCTTTAAAAGAATCCGGAATAGAAGCATTTTCGCTTGATTCTGTCGATATAACAGAGGCAATGAAAAAAGCGAACGGCTCATATGCCATTTTTGGAAACATGAGTCCGGTTGATATTTTAAATGACAAAACCCCGGATGCAATATTTGAAATTTGCAGTCGGATTGCACAGGAAGGCGGTTTGAAAGGCGGATTTGCTTTAATGCCGGGTTGTGACCTGCCTCCAATGACACCTTTGGAGAATATACAGGCAATGATAAATGCAGCGTATGAAAATAAAGCTTAACCTTCAAATGCTGATAATTGATAAAATATCAGAAAATCCTGACAGGTCGTATGTTGCAATTTTATGTTTGGCGGCATCTCCCATTGCAGCGCAGTCCATACCTGCCGCAAAAGCAGCCTGAACGCCTGATACGGCATCCTCTACCACAATACAGTGATTTGGCTTTTCATTGATAAGAAGGCTGGCGGCAATAAAAACTTCCGGATCCGGTTTTGGATGTGTGATATTATTTCCGTCAGATACTGCATCAAAAAAGTCTTCCAGGCCAAGTTGTTTTAAGATAAGGGGCGTATTTTTACTGGAAGATCCTATTGCCATTTTTAACTTGCTTTCCCGTATAATTTTCAGGGTTGACAATACTTCCCCCTCCAGATCGCTTGGCCCCATTTGAATCAGATACCCTTGATAATAATTATTTTTTCTTTCGGCCATCTTTTGCTTGTCATCTGCGGAAAACCTGCTGCTCTGATTGCCCAGTAGGATTTCCAAACTTTGCATACGACCTATCCCTCTGAGACGATTGTTGATCTTTTCATCAAAATAAATACCAATATCGTCCGCAAGTTTTTTCCATGCAAGATAATGGTATTTATCTGTATGACAGATGACCCCGTCTAAATCAAAAATGATGGCTTTATACTTTCTTTTCACTTTTTACAGTTCCTCTTTTTTTTCTTGCGCGATGACGCCGGACAACCAATTGGTCCTTTATTTCATATGATTTTCCGTAAACAGTAATAGTCTTTGGTTCTCCATATTCCATACGAAATTCACATTCGCTTTTGCTGACCTTAACAATCAACCTGCAATCTTCATACGAAATTTTAAATTGATAGCCCGTCCATTCTGCAGGCAGCATGGGTGAAAACGAAATCCCGGTTTCTTTAAGTCTAAAACCACCAAATCCATAAACAACCGCCATATAGTTTCCACCCATATTTGCTGTATGAATACCGTCTTTGGTATTCTTATATAAATCCATTAAATCCAGTTTGGCAGAATTACCAAAATAATGAAAAGCTTTTTCTTCCATACCTAATTTTGCAGCCATGATACTGAAAACACAGGTGGAAAGAGATGAATCATGCGTAGTGATTTTCTCATAATACTCATAAGAATTTCTTATAGTAGAAAATTCCTGTGCATCTTCCAGCACAAAATGAGCCATTACGGTATCAGCTTGTTTGCAAACTTGGTGCCTGTATAAAAATAATGGATGATAATGAAGAAGCATCGGATAATTTTCCTTAGGAACGGTATCAAGATCAAGATAACATTTTTTTAAAAAAGAATCATCCTGAGGATTGATATCCAATTGTTTGTCATAAGGCAAATACATATTTTTCCCCGCACGTTTGAATTCTTTGATTTCCCTCTCGGAAAGGTTTATCCTGTCTACCATTTGAGAAAACATGCCGTCGCTGTTTTTAAACATATAATAAAATTTTACCGCCCATTCCAAATGATGCTGCGCAAGAACATTGGTATAATAATTATTGTTTACCAGACAGGTATATTCGTCCGGACCCGTTACATCATTAATATTAAACTTTCCTTTGTTGAATTTTCCAACATCCATCCAAAGCCTTGCGGTTTCAAAAAGAATCTCAGCACCCTTTTCCTTTATGAAATCCGCGTCTTTGGTAGCAAGGTAATACGCGACAATTGCATATGCGATATCCCCGTTGATATGGTATTGAGCCGAACCCGCCGGAAAATATCCCGAGCATTCCCGGCCCATAATGGTCCGCCATGGATACAGCGCGCCTTTGGCATGCCCAAGTATTTTGGCATTTTCCCTCGCCATATCCAATGTGGTATACCGGTGCGAAATAAGGCTTTTGGCGATGGACGGATTTGTAATCGTAAAGTATGGAAGGATGTACATCTCGGTATCCCAAAAGTAATGCCCTTCATATCCTTCCCCGCTCAATCCCTTAGGCGAAATATTGCCAAACTGATCTTTGCTGACCGACTGATTCAATTGATAGAGATTGAATCGCATGGCAATGTCAAGATCCGGATCGCCTACAATATTAACATGTCCATTTTCCCAATAACCATCCAAATATTCTTTTTGTTTCTTGTAATGTTCTTTTAGGGGAATGGAAACTGCCTTTTCCATTTCTTCCGCTGCCTTTAACCGGCAGTTTGCGTAGCGTATCGAATCGCAAAACACTGCATATTTAACCATTTTAACAGTCTCTCCCTGCTTGGCTTCCGCGGTAATTTGGCAAACTGCATTATTATTGTCTATTATAAACTGGCGTTCGTTTGGTCCTGAAAACAAGACATTTTTAACCCCGCTGCATACCTGCAGACCGGATTTTGATGTTTCTGAAGTAATATAAGAGACACCCAGTTTAATTTCACAACTGATTGGAGATATATACTGCGCGTATTCCGGCGCTGTTCTGGGGTCATACAGATCTCCGTAATTCAGAACATTTCCGTCATGATGTGATTCAAAAACAATCTCGCCCGAAAAATTGAGCGGAACAATTTTATATTCAATGGTAAACAAAGGCAACTGATATAAAGATGCCATTCTTACAATGGTGATTTCTACTTCTTTTCCCAAAGGAGAACGCCATACAACCTGACGGCCTGTAATGCCGCGGTTCATATCCAACCACCGCTTGCTGGACAGAACAGCGCCAGTGAACATGCTAAACGTTTCTCCTCCGATAAATAAATTGATTGTTTGAGTATCGGCAATATTCACCATGGTCTGTTTTTCTTCTACCAGGCCATACAGCCGTTCAGCCTGATTGATTCTGGAAAAGTCATAAAATCCATTGATATATTGCCCACGGACCGACATGTATCCGGCCGGATATCCTTCTTCAAATACCGAACGAATCCCTATATATCCGTTGGCATTATGAAACAGCGCTTCGTTCAAAAGCAAATTATAGTTATCAAGTTTTAAGTCGTCTATTTCGTAAATAGCTCTTTTCTTTGGCATGTGTTTCAACCTTTATAATTATTATTTAAGTATTCAGAAGCTTTTGCAATAGTGTCCGCATAGCTTTCCAAGATTTGATATTATATCTGGCGGCGGAATTTCCTGCACCAATCTTAATGGTAAATGCACTTTTAGGAAGAGAGGCAAACAAATCTTCATCCGTAAAATCATCTCCCACGCCCAAAATAAAATCAAAATTCTGATTTTGTAAAAATTGTGTCGCGCCATAGCCTTTTTTGACACGATTATCCTTGATCTCCAAAACCTTATTCCCTTCCTGTATTTCCAGGCTCATGGATTCGGTCATAGACATAAGCGCTACCTTAAGCTCGTTAATCTTAAATGCCGTCATATCAGGCTCACATTGCCGATAGTGAAAAGCAAGCGAATAATCTTTTTCTTCGATAAGCGATCCGGGCATATGCACAGTATATAATTCAAGCATATGCGCAATCGACTTTTTCCATGCATTATCAAGCTGGACCGTCATATGCCATTTTTCGCCGGGATGGCGCATCCACAAGCCGTGAGACGCAAAAAAATGCAACGGGATCTCCCCCAACCACTTATCCAGGGTATAGCGGTCTCGGCCAGAGATGATCACTACAGAGTTTTTGGGATCATTTACCAACGCGCGCAATAATGTTTTCAATTCTTCGTCCGGCTTGGCCTGTTCGGGAGTTGATTTAAAACCGACCAGCGTTCCGTCATAATCCAAAAACAATACACGTTTATTGGAATGTTTATAGGCTGCCTCAAGATGTCCAAGATTTTTTTCTATGCTGATTTGTGGACTGATTGTAACTGAATTAATAGTTGTACGATGCAATGCATTTAAAAATTCACCCGCCCAGAATTCAACATTATACCTTTTGAGACGTTTATGGATAATTTTGTTAATGGCCACTTTCTCTTCCGCAGGCATATCCAGTGCTTCTTTGATTCCACGTGCAATTGCCAGAGAATCATTTGCGTTTACCACAATGGCTTCTCCCATTTCACTGGCCGCGCCGGCGGTTTCGCTGATAACAACCATGCCCAGATAATCCGTACGTGCAGCCGTATATTCTTTTGCCACTAAATTCATCCCGTCGCGAAGTGGCGTAACCAGCAACATGTCGGCATTTCGGTAAAAAGCAATCAGACTTTCTTGCGAAAAAGTTTGAAAAAAGAACCATACAGGCATCCAGTGCACCGTACCGTACTTTCCATTTATTTCGCTGACAAGTTCTTTGATTTCCCTTAATAATTCGTCGTAGGAATCCACCTCGGTTCTGGAGGGGGCAACAATCAGGTTCAACCTTACTTTCCCCGTGTATTCGGGGTTCATTTCTAAAAACTGCTCAAATGCCCTCAAACGTTGCGGAATCCCTTTGGTATAATCAAGCCGATCTATAGAAAGAATCATTTTTGTTCCGTTTTTATTATCGGCAAGCTCATTGTATTCTTTTTTAAAATCTTCCGTATCAATTTTTCCTGAAAAGCGATCGTAATCAATGCCCATTGGAAAAGCGTCAACCTGAATATACCGATCCTCGTAAATCAATTTATTTAGGTTGTGTTCCAGACCCAACAGGCGCCTCGCACTGCTAAGGAAATGGCGCACATAATCATAAGTATGGAATCCTATTAAATCCGCCCCTAAAACACCCAGAAGCAGTTCTTCACGCCAAACCAGTAAACGGAATATCTCATATGAAGGAAAAGGGATATGTAAAAAGAACCCAACGCTTGTTTTAGGGAACTTTTCTTTAATCATTTGCGGAAGAAGCATAAGCTGGTAATCATGTATCCAGACCGTATCCGTCTCCCCAATGATGGGTGTGATTTCTTCAAAAAATTTTTGATTTACACTTTTATAAGCTTCCCAAGTTGTCTCATTATATTCGGTTTTAAAAGTAAAATAATGAAAAAGCGGCCAGATTGTATTATTGCAAAATCCGAAGTAATATTGATTGACCTCTTGATCTGTCAAAAAAACCGGGAGACATTGAAAGTCTGCCTTTAATTTTTTCTTTATATTCTTCTTTTCACTGTCGGTCAGGTCTTCATCCGTGATTCCCGGCCATCCGGCCCAGATACTATTCGACTGCTCATGGTAGCTTTTGAGGCCGGTAGCAAGTCCGCCAATGCTTTTATTGTAATCTAATTGATCGTCAGTTTTGCTTACCGTCACGGGCAAACGATTTGAAATAAAAATTATCTTACTCATTGTTGCCTGTCACCCTCCCTCCAATAATTTTCCGATTCATTCTCCTTGGCGGTAAAAGCGCCAAAAAAAGAAAAGTATTGCCCTGCTTTCCATATGTTCTTTCGAATTGTTAATAAAATCATGTTTTTATTATAGCATACATAAGATTCACTTTCAAAAAGGCACTTTGAAGTCCATTCATTTTGATCAATATAAAGTCTTATTTTACCTGAAAAATATTTTCACTTTAAACGCACCTTGTTTGCTCTGCGCGGAAGGCAAAAGATTATACGTAACAAAAAAAACCGACATAAAATAATGACGGCATTTTTGTTGTGTCTTTACTTGCATATTTTATTTTTCAAGAGCAAGTTTGAGCTTTTTTCCAATCTCACGAAGGCACTCCATTGCTTTGTCGTATACCCGCCAATGCAGAATAAATCCATGGACCATTCCTTTGTATTGAATAATTTTGACGGGAACCGCGTCTTTTTTCAGTTTCTCGGCGTAGCGTTCATCCTCTTCCCGTAGAGGGTCGTATTCTGCCGTAATAATGAGAGCCGGCGGCAAGCGAGAAAATGAATCTGCGCGTAACGGGCATATGTAGGGATTATTAATATTTTCATTCGAGTGCAGATAGTGGTTCCAACACCAGATCAAAAGATCTCGATCCAAAATATACCCTGAACCGAATGCTTCATATGTTTTGGTTCCGGGCAAATAATAGTCCAGAACAGGATAAATCAGCAGTTGATATTTTATGTCCGGCCCACCGCGATCACGACTGAGCATACAGATAACAGCAGCCATATTGCCACCCGAGCTGTCGCCGCCTACGGCAATACGGCCCGAATCTATATTCAGACTTTTTGCATTATCAAAAACCCACTGCATCGCCGTATATGCATCTTCAATTGGTGCAGGAAATTTATATTCGGGTGGCCGACGGTATTCTACAGATACAACCACACAAGAGGAAAAACGCGCAATATGCCTGCAAACCGAATCGTGCGTTTCAATATTATTTGTAACCCATCCTCCGCCGTGATAAAAGACAAGCGCCGGAAATGGGCCGTTTCCTTCCGGAACATACAGGCGTATCCCAAGATTTCCCCAAGGGCATGGAATTTGATGGTCTTCAACGCAGGCAACAATCGGAGGCGCATCATGATATAGGAACATATTGTCCAGCATTTCACGTGCTTTTAAGTAATCCATCCAGTTAAAAGCAGCAGGCCCGTTCGCCTTTGATTGTTTGAGCACTTTCTGAACCTGAGGATCCAGCGGCATCTTAAACACCTTCTTTTGTAGTGGAATTTTAGGCGGTATACGCCACAAAAATGTTTCACATAAAGTTTATCACAGTATATAGATTAAATCTATCGGGATAATTCAAAAATATACAATAAAAACCGCACCGGTTATCCGGTGCGGTTTTATGGAGGCGCCACCCAGACTTGAACTGGGGGTAAAGGCTTTGCAGGCCTCTGCCTTACCACTTGGCTATGGCGCCGTGTTTGATTTGATGAGCCCTCACAGCTTTAAAACACCGAGAGGGCCTAAATTGTGTCAGTATTCATCTGACTGTTGGAGCGGAAGACGAGATTCGAACTCGCGACATTCGCCTTGGCAAGGCGACACTCTACCACTGAGTCACTCCCGCACGGCATTTAAATATAATGTTAATGGTGGGAGCAACAGGGCTCGAACCTGTGACCCTCTGCTTGTAAGGCAGATGCTCTCCCAGCTGAGCTATGCTCCCCCACACACATGCGCCCTTTGATGACGCGAATATTATGATATAACAGTTGAAGCGAACTGTCAAGAGGGTTTATGCCTTGTTTATCTCAATATGCTTGCAAATATCTTCAATTTACGAGATTTTAAACACTTTTTTATCTGTAAAAACTTCAAAATAAAAAAGAATTTTGCTGACTATTTATGGCGATTTCTGAGTTCGTCAAAAACTTCACCCGGTGTGAGGCCTTTTTCACAAAACAAAACCGTTAAATGATACAAAAGATCTGCCGCTTCATAGCGAAGCTCATCCGTACCGGGATTTTTTGAAGCAATAATAACTTCCGCAGTTTCTTCTCCTACTTTTTTTAAAATCTTATCGATTCCTTTGTCAAAAAGGTAGTTGGTATAAGAACCTTCTTTCGGATTCGCTCTTCTTTCACAAACAATAGCATACAGTTCTTCCAGCATTGAGCTGTTTTCACAGATAGGTTTTTTAAACTGTACGACTTCATTATGAAAACAGGAATATTCTCCCGTATGACAAGCCGGGCCCAACTGGCTTACACGAAGCAGCACGGAATCCATGTCACAGTCAAGCGAAAAATCAACAATCTTTTGCGTATTTCCAGATTGCTCTCCTTTTTTCCATAATTTATTTCGGCTTCTGGAATAATAATGTGCGTAGCCCGTTTCAATCGTTGTTTGAACCGCTTCCGCATTCATGTAGGCCTGCATTAAAACAGCGCCGGTTTCTGCACTCTGCGCGATTGCCGGTACCAAGCCCTTTTCGTCAAATTTTATTTCTTTTATCAACGCCTGTGTGTCCATTCGTTTATGCTCCTTTTGTTATATGCGCACAGCAATTCCCTGTGAGCGGAGATATTCTTTTACTTCTGATATTTTCAGTTCCTTGTAGTGAAACAAAGAAGCCGCCAGAACCGCACTGGCGTTTGCTTCCTGAATGACATCGGAAAAATGCTTGAGTTTTCCCGCGCCACCAGAGGCAATTACAGGAACTTTTACCCGTTCGGTCACCAGAGAGGTTAGTTCAATATCATATCCGGCTTTTGTTCCATCGGTGTCCATACTGGTAAGAAGGAGTTCTCCTGCACCCCGACGGACGGCCTCCTGTGCCCACTCAATCGCATCTATCCCGGTGTTCACTCGGCCCCCGTTAAGGTAAACTTCAAACTTGCCTTCACGGGTCCGCTTCGCGTCAATCGCGCAAACTACACACTGACTTCCGAACCGGCGGGCCGCATTTGTAATAAGATCCGGATCCTTTATCGCCGAAGAGTTGATGGAAATTTTATCTGCGCCACATTTAAGGATTTTTCTGAAATCCTCAACGCTGCGGATTCCTCCACCCACTGTAAGCGGTATGAAAACCTGCTCGGCTGTCTTAGAAACAACATCCAGCATAATATTTCTCTCATGCGCCGAGGCTGTAATATCTAAAAATACAAGCTCATCCGCGCCTTCTGCATTATAAGCCTTTGCAACTTCTACCGGGTCTCCTGCATCTTTTAGGTTAACAAAATTAATACCTTTCACCACACGGCCGGCATGAACGTCCAGGCAAGGAATGATCCTTCTTGTCAGCATATATTATTTCCCCGTAATCATTGCTTCTTTGAGCGAAAAAGCGCCCGAATAAAGCGATTTTCCTAAAATAACTCCACAAGCCCCTGTACCACGCACCGCAACGATATCATCTAATGTGCTAATACCGCCTGAGGCAATAATATTGATCCATGTTTTCTTGACCATTTCGGCAGTCCGATCAATATTGGGGCCTGTCATCATGCCGTCACGGGATACATCGGTAAAAATGATGTTTTTTACCCCTGCATCTTTCATACGTACAGCAAGAGCAACAGGATCTTCTTCTACACTTTCGACCCATCCGCTGATACACACTTTTCCATCTTTTGCATCAATGGCAACGGCTATCCTATCCGAATAACGATTCAATGCCCACTTCAGGAGATCCGGCTGCGTATGGATAACAGTGCCTAAAATAACTCTTGAGATTCCCATTTTATCCAAGCGGTCTTCAATATCCTGTTCCGTACGGATACCGCCGCCCATCTGTACGGGGATTTTAACAGATTCAACAATCCGCCTCACGATATCCTGATTAATAAATTTTCCTTCAAAGGCACCGTCCAAATCCACTAAATGTAAATATTGTGCCCCTTCAGATTCCCATTTTTTTGCCATTTCTACCGGATCGCCGTAATCCGTGCATTTTTCGCGTTCGCCTTTTTGCAGACGCACGCAGCTTCCTGCCTTAATATCGATAGCGGGATAAATTTTCATATATTGATTCCTCCAAATTTATTCAAAATTTCAAGTCCGACATCGCCGCTTTTTTCGGGATGGAACTGTACGCCAAAAACATTGTCGTGCCGTACGGCGCTCACAAATCTGTATCCGTAATTTGTCATAGCAGCTATATCTTCTTTATCATTACATACGCCATGATACGAATGGACAAAATAAACATATGTTTCTTGCCCGGGGTTACCTAATATAGTATCATCTTGTATTTCCAAACTGTTCCAGCCTATATGAGGAACCCATAAATCGATATTAAAGGGAACAACTTCCCCCGGAATAAGGCCAAGACAATCATGCAATCCGTCTTCATGGCTTTTTTCAAACAGCATCTGCATTCCAAGGCAAATCCCCAAAAAGGGCTTGCCCCCTTTTACTTCCGATATCAACGCTCCTGTGAGCCCTGCTTTACCCAAATTGTACATTGCATCCGCGATTGCCCCCACTCCCGGCAAGACGATATGTGAAGCGTCGCGTATTAAGTTTTTATTGCTTGTAATCCGCGCATCAAATCCCTGAATTTCAAAAGCCTTTTGAACGCTGCGAAGATTTCCCATTCCATAGTCAACAATTGCTATCATAAGACACCCTTTGTAGAAAGTATTCCTTCCAGAGTTGGATCAATTGAGACTGCTTCCCGAACAGCGCGTGCCACCGCTTTAAAAATCGCCTCAATAATGTGGTGAGTATTTTCTCCATACAACATACTGATATGGAGTGTAAACCCGGCATTCATCGCAAGGGCCCGAAAAAACTCTTCACACCACTGCGCATCAAAATCCCCTGCGCCTTTGGTTTGAAACTCGGCATCGTACATAAAATATGGTCTCCCACTGATATCAAGGTTTACCATTACCAGCGTTTCGTCCATTGGAACAAACTGTGTGGAGTATCGGTTTATTTTTTCTTTGTTTCCAAGAGCCTCAGAAATAGCCAGCCCTAAAGTGATGCCGCAATCCTCCACCGTATGATGCTCATCAACATGGACATCTCCATCGCAGGAAAGTGTTAAATCCATTTGGGAATGCTTAGAAAACAACTCCAGCATATGATCAAAAAAACCAATCTTCGTAGAAATATCATATATGCCTTTTCCGTCCAGATTCAGCTTCAAACGGATATCCGTTTCAGTTGTTTTTCTTGATTTCTCACTTTGCCTCATGATTCTTCCTCCACAAAACGAATACTTGCAGAGCGCGCATGCGCATGGAGCCCTTCTTTTTGCGCGAATTTCTCTACATCTTGATATACTTTTTTGAATTCTTCTTTTGAATAGTATATCACACCAGATTTTTTTTGAAAATGATCCACATTTAAAGGCGAAGAAAAACGCGCCGTTCCGTTTGTCGGCAATACGTGGTTAGGCCCTGCAAAATAATCGCCCAAAGGTTCGGGAGAAAACTCTCCCAAAAAGATTGAACCTGCGTTTTTTATTTTTCCTAAAACGTCATACGGCTGCACAGTTAAGATTTCTAAATGCTCAGGGGAAACAGTGTTTGCAACCTTAACGGCATCATCAATATCTTCTGCCAAAACAATCGTTCCATACCGTTCAATAGATTTTTGTATAATTTTCTTCTTAGGAAGATCATTCATCTGCCTTTCAATTTGTATCACAACTTTATCGGCTATACGGCCGCTGGTAGTTACCAGCACACATGCCGCCATTTCGTCGTGTTCCGCCTGAGAAAGAAAATCAGCAGCAATAAAACGGGGATCTGCAGATTCGTCTGCAATAATTAAGATCTCAGAAGGACCTGCAACCATATCTATGCCTACTGTTCCAAAAAGAGACTTTTTTGCAAGCGCAACATATATGTTTCCCGGTCCGGCAATAACATCTACCTGGGGAACCGTCTGTGTTCCTAAGGCAAATGCGGCAATTGCCTGCGCGCCACCCATCTTGTATATACGGTCAGCCCCAGCTTCATTTGCCGCCACTAAAGTTGCAGGGTTTACAAGGCCATCCCTGGCAGGCGTTGCAACAAAAATATTGGGCACACCGGCACATTTTGCCGGTATAATGTTCATAAGAACGCTGGAAGGATATGCGGCTTTACCACCCGGAACATAGACACCTGCATATTCAACAGGCCGGTAAATCTGCCCGACCATACGGCCGTCCTGTTCTAAAAACCAATCTTCCCTCACCTGTCTTTGATGAAATGCAAAAATATTTTTTGCAGAGCGCCTCATGATATTTAAAAGTTCCTTATCAACCACATCATAAGCTGCATCTATTTCTTTCTCGGAAACTAAAATGTTGGAAGGCGTTGCATGAAAACCATCAAATTTAAAAATAGCGGAAAAAAGGGCTTCATCTCCATATGTGCGGATATTATTGATAATTTCATCGACCACGCACTGCTCTCGGGTAAAGTCTCCTTTCCCTCTGTTCAGCAATCTCTTTTTTATTTCTCCATCATCTGAGGATTTTACAATTTTAACCATTTAAAATTCCTCCAGCGCTTCTTTCATTTGCCTGATGAGCGGGGCAATCTGAACTGATTTTGTCTTCAGACTTACACGATTAATTACCAGCCGCGCACTTACGTCACATATTTCTTCCAAAACAAAAAGACCGTTATCCTTAAGCGTACGTCCGCTCTCCACAACATCCACAATGACGTCTGAAAGGCCTAATACAGGCGCAAGCTCTATACTGCCGTGAAGTTTTATAATTTCAACATCCTGTCCTTTTTCATCATAGTAAAGTTTGGTCACACGGGGATATTTTGTTGCAATTTTTTTGACGCCCTGCTCCGCTCCTTTTTTCCCGGCAACGCATAATTTGCATTTTGCGCTCTTGAGATCCAACATTTCATATAAAGGCAGCCCTGCCTCCAGAAGAGTATCTTTTCCTACAATACCAATATCGGCAACACCGTGATACACATAGACCGGGACATCTGCGGGTTTAACCATAAGAAAACGTATGTTGTTTTCTTTATCCTGCAGAATCAGCTTGCGTGTATCTTCATTTAGCTCCGAAACATCCACATTGCATTTTTTAAAATATTTTTGTGCATCTTTTGCAAGGCGTCCTTTCGCAAGCGCTATGGTAAGCGTACCAGCTTTTGCGCCAAGTGCATCATTTTGCCTGTTGATTGCAGTCATAATTTCTTTTATACGCAATGCAAATCCGGTTGCGGGTGCCGGGCGTCCAAACTCTTCCAGCAAATGATCATAACGTCCGCCGCTTAAAATAGGTGATCCTACATCGTCCACGATTCCGCGAATAATAATACCTGAATAATACTTATAGTTATTGAGCAACCCAAAGTCGACGGAAATATATTTTTCAAGATCCAAATCACACAAAATATCATAAGTGCGCTTTAAATCGTCCACCGCACGCGTTGACTCTTCATTTTGAGCAAACGAATACGCAAGGTCAAAGACAGAATTATCGTCACCAAAGAGATCGGGCAATGCCAGCAGTTTTTGTCTTAAATCATCTTCTATAGGCATCTTTGACAATTCATAGTCAAGCTCAACCGTGTTTTTTGCATCAACAAGATTTCGAATTTTTTCTTCCTGCTCTTCGGTAATAGGCGCATCACCGATTAAGCCTCTAAAAAATCCTACCTGACCAAGCTCAAGCTTAAAGCCCTTAAGCCCGGTCAAAAGAAGCGTTTTTGCCGCCAAAGCAACGACTTCTGCGTCCGCCTCGCTTCCCGGTTTTCCGATATACTCTATGCCGGCCTGCGAAACTTCGGCTTGAGCGTCCATGCTTTGATCCAAAAAACCGTAAACATTCTGTATATAAAATAATTTCAGCACATCATTATTTTGAAGTAATTTAGTAGCTGCAACCCGTGCAATCGGTACTGTCATTTCCGGACGAAGAACCAATATACGGCCATTTAAATCAAAAAACTTGATCATATTTTCCTGGACATACGGAACAGCATCATGTGTGAAAACATCGTAATACTCAAATGCCGGCGTTTGGATTTCGCTATATCCGTTTGTGATAAACTCATTACGGAAAAGGTTCTCCATCTCTCTTTTGCGTGCACATTCATCCTGCAGATAATCATTTGTCCCTTGGGGTGTTTGAAGTTTAAAATTCTTCATAAGCATATCCTCCAATTTAGCGTTTTACTATGCTAAATCATTTTCTATGATATACTATCAAAAGATTATTTGTCAACTATAAATTTTCAAACAAACTAATTCAAAGCAATTTCCACCAAGGTGCCTTGCGCTTTTTTATGCGCAAGCGCGCAAATATACCGGTAGACACCTTTATATTCTGGATCATCTTTAATTTCATTTAAAATATCTTTGGCGTAGCTAAGCATATTGGCATCAAAAAGAATATTGGCTATGGAAAACTGCGCCTGGCCATGCTGGCGTGTACCAAACAAATCTCCGGTGCCGCGCAGCTCCATATCTTTTTTTGCAATTTCAAATCCGTCTCGAGTTGCACATAAGACAGCGAGCCGCTCAAAAGCATTTTGATCGTCCGACACCAAAAAACAATAGGCCTGATGCTCCCCTCTCCCCACACGTCCTCTAAGTTGATGCAGCTGTGCGAGGCCAAAACGTTCTGCATTCATTATGCACATAACCGTCGCATTGGGCACATTGATGCCGACTTCTATAACAGTTGTTGAAATAATAACCTTCAATTTTCCTTCTGAAAATTCTTTCATAGTATACTGTTTTTTTTCGTTTTTTAATTTACCATGCAAAAGAGCCGACGGATGCCCTTTGAAACGTGCGCTTAAATATCTGTATGTTTCTTCCGCAGATTTGAGCTGACTGCTCTCATCTTCCTCTATTAACGGGCAAACAATATAAGCCTGACGCCCGGATGACAGCTCTCTGTTGATAAAAGAAAGCATATCTTCATATTTGTGTTCCCGAATGATGTATGTATTCACCGGTTGTCTGCCCGGAGGTAATTCATCCACAACTGAAATATCGGTATTGCCATACAGAACGAGCGAAAGGGTTCTTGGAATAGGCGTTGCCGACATGGTCAGCATATGAATGTTTTTTCCACCGGAAAGTGCCGCACGCTGACGCACCCCAAAGCGATGCTGTTCATCCGTAATAATAAGTCCAAGGTTTTGGTATTTTGTTTTTTGATGAATAAGAGCGTGTGTTCCTATAATGATTTTCACTTCACCGTTCTCAATTTTATTTATGGTCAATAACCGTTTGGATGAAGAGAGCGATCCCGTAACGATGGCTGTCGCGTGTGTTCCGAACAGCCTGCATGCCGCTTCAAAGTGTTGTTGTGCAAGAATCTCCGTAGGCGCCATAAGAACGCTTTGATACCCGTTTTTAGCCGCGCAAAACATAGCAAAAAAAGCTAAGACGGTTTTTCCGCTGCCGACATCTCCCTGAACAAGACGATTCATAACCTTTGATCCTGAAAGATCGGCGGCAATCTCTTTCAGTACTTTTCTTTGGGCGCGGGTTAAGGCAAAAGGCAGGCGTGCTATAAATTGTTTTTCAAGCCCGGCCGTTTCCATCTTTTCGCCGTTTTCAACTGCAACCTCTTCTTCCAGATATTCGAGCGTTTTACAAAAAACAATGAGTTCGTCAAATACTAGGCGGTCACGTGCATGACGCGCAGATGACAGAGACAAGGGAAAATGTAACTGTTTTATTGATTCGTTTATTTCCTGTAAACCGATTTTTTTTAGAAATTCAGGGGTATAAAATTCCTGAAGACGGCAATGTTGAAGTGCTTCTCTTATAATTCGGTGTAAAAACGGTTGTCGTATCCCCCGTGTTAGTGGATATACAGGCATAAAATCGGCAGGCTTTTCAAAAAAGATTTCCGGAGAATCAATCTGCATATGGCCGTAACGCTGTTGCATTTTTCCATATACAAAAATTTCTATACCTTTTTGAATTTTTTTAACCGCATAGGCTTGGTTGAATATAACCAACACTAAAATACCACTTTTATCTCCGGCCTGAAAAGAAGTCCTTGTCAGGCCTTTTTTGATAATAGTTGTGGAAGGAGTCGAAAGTATTTTCATTTTGGTCAATGCAGGCTCACAGATTTTAAGTTCTTCAATTGTTTTTATTTGGCTGAAGTCACGATAACGGCGCGGCATAAACAATAAAAGATCTTTAAGAGAAAATATGCCAAGCTTTGCAAAGTTTTTTTCTGTTGTTTCACCTACACCGGGCAGGCTTCGGATAGATGATCTAATATCCATTCGGCTGTATACCCGTCCTTGTTTGAGCTTTTTTCTGCCAAAACGCCAAATACCGGCTACTGCCGGTATCTGGATAATCGATAAAACTTATATTATTCCACTGAAAACAGGTAACTGTATACCGATTGTCCCCCATAGTGAAGTTCGATATCACAATCTTCATATTTTTGCGCAATTCTATCCACAAGGCTTTCGGCATCGGTCTCTTTAACGCCATCACCGTAATACACCGCGATCACTCCGGTTTCTTTATCCACCAATTTATCCAGTAAAAGCATGGATACATCCATGACATTTGTGCCATTAGAAAGAATATCTCCTTCACCGATGCCTATCCATTCTCCTTGACGTATCTTGCTTCCGTTGATTCCAGAATCCCGAACCGCCACTGTTACCTGTCCGGTTTTTACATTGCCCAGCGCCTTTTCCATACGCGCAACATTGGTTTGAAAATCTTCCTCACAATTGTAGGCCAGCGCAGCACTGATGCCCTGAGGAAGAGTTTTGCTCGGAATAACAACCACATTCTTTTGGGATAATTCTGCCGCCTGCTGCGCCGCCAAAATAATATTTTTATTATTAGGAAGAATAATAACATTATTTGAAGGAGCTTTTTCAACTGCAGACAGAATATCTTGTGTAGAGGGATTCATCGTCTGCCCGCCTTCAACGAATTCATCAATAAGCGAATCTTTGAAAATATCTTTAAGGCCTTCCCCGGAAACAACTGAAACCACCGACATCGGTTTTTGTTTCTTTTTTATTTCATCGTCACTTGCAATAATATGGCGGTGCTGTTCACGCATATTATCTATTTTAATCTGACTCAATTCACCCAACGTCAGTGCTGTTTGCAAGACGATGCCCGGATCATTTGTATGCACATGCACCTTAACTAACTTTAAGTCACCTACTACAAGTACACAATCACCCAGTTTTGAAAGATTTTGCCTAAAGGTATCAATATCCCGCTGTAATATATGATCAAAAACATTTTTGATAAAAAACTCGGTACAATAAGCAAACTCTATATCTGCCGAAATCTCGCCGACACCTTCTTCTGTCTGAGGTGCTATTTCCATTTCCAGATCGATCGGACCCGTGCTTTCAAATTTTTCTCCGTATACAACCTTTTTAAAAGCTTTAAATATAATAATCAAACCGGCGCCGCCGGCATCCACCACGCCGGCTTCTTTTAAAACAGGCAACATGTCCGGTGTCTTTTTAAGAATTGTTTCGCCTTCTGATAGAATATAGTGCATCATCTCGCCGATATCATCATTGTCTGTTGCAAAGGTATCCGCTGCGTCTGCCATAGCGCGAATAACCGTAAGAATAGTACCTTCTTTCGGCTTCATAATGGCATGATAAGCACTTTCCGTTCCCTGCTTCATAGCCAGTGCAATATCCTGCGCGCCAATATCCCCTTCCAAATTTTCCAATACATTGGAGAAGCCCCGCCAAATCTGTGACAAAATAACACCCGAGTTTCCCCTGGCACCTTTTAGCGAACCTACTGAAAGAGCATTTACAACATCTTTATGATTGGCCTTTTTGACCGCCATCACTTCTTTGGCGGCAGAAATCATGGTGAGAGACATATTTGTGCCTGTGTCACCGTCCGGAACGGGAAAAACGTTCAAAGCATTCAAAGTTTCTTTATGAGCGTCAAGCAATGTTGCTGCGCCCACAATCATTTCTTTGAGACGTTCCCCGTTAATATTTTTAACCAACTGATCTGCGCCTCCTAGATTTTAATGCCCTGAACCACGACGTCAACATTCTCAACGTTAAGCCCTGTTGTGTTTTCCAGACCAAACTTTACCGTCTCTATGATATTTGCGGCCACGGCAGATATGGAAACGCCATATTTTACAATAATAAAAAGCTCAATCGATATGTTTTCGGTCTCATCTGTTTTGACATTAACGCCTCTTTTGAGATTGTCTAATTTTAATAAATTAACAATTCCATCGCTGGCGTTTTTATTGGCCATACCTACAATTCCGTAACATTCCATTGCGTTTAAGCCTGCAATTTTTCCAATAAAATCTTCGTTGTAGGATATTTTGCCAATTGAAGTTTTTAATATCGCACTCATGGGTTTATCCTCCCTCATTTGATACCAAATCATTATACTACAAATTTTTAATTGAATCAATTTATTAATATTCTTCTTTTTGATGATTACGTGCGAATCTTTTTTTCAAATAATAAAGATAAAAATTGCCTTGCATTTTTACTTCAATAATGATAATATATTTCTGTTTGAAGTGCGATTCTCGAAGAGGAGGTGTTTAAGTCTATGGCAAAATACTGCGAAATATGCAATAAAGGCGTTTCGTCCGGCAATAAAGTCAGCCACTCCCACAGAAAATCCAAACGGATATGGGCTCCCAATGTTCAGCGTGTGCGAGTTTTGGAAAACGGCGCCCCGCAAAGAAAATACGTCTGCACGCGTTGCCTCCGTTCGGGCAAGGTTGAACGCTACGTATAATATTTTAGAATGAATACCCCCTGATGTATGTAGGGGGTATTTTTTTATTCTGCAAGATCTGCTGTGTTTTTTTGCGTAGCATGATATTTTTTTACGTCTCTTCTTAAAAGAGGCTGTTATTTTATTTTAAATATAAGTGCAAAGCCATCTATATAAAGCTGGGCGAAAGAATTTTTTAAAACATTGCTGATACCTACAGGGTTTTCGGGCTGCATAAACAGGCCATCCATTGGATAATGCAACGAATCATCAGACGAAACTGTTGCGCTCCCGCCAAAAGGCAGTATAGAAACCGTCTGGCCAGGCGTGCCCTCAATTTGCGTCTTTCCGGTCGCAAGAGAAGCTTCACAATATTCATCTTCCAAAAGCAGACGTGCGCCTTTATTCCATGCATATTTTAATAACATTAAATTTGCAAGCGCATGATCCGATCTTTTTCCAAGAGCACCCAACATCACGATTTCAAGAGCGCTTTCTTTTATGGCAGTATCGATCGCAATCATCGCGTCTGTTTCATTTTTTTCTCTTCTTAAACGGATAATTTTTGTTTCCACACCTATTTCCTTTAACTCTTGTGGATCAGCCGAATCAAAATCACCAATTATATAATCCGGGACCAATCTAAAACGCTCGGCAACTTTTAATCCTCCGTCCGCGACAATTAAAAGCCCGGCGGCAATATGCTTTTCTAAAAGTTTCTCTGACGGCGGCATCCCGTCAGCAATAATCAGCGCCTTCATTTTTCTCCTTTAAAAATACGAACCAACCCAGCGGGATCTTTGGCTGAAAATATTGCATTTCCCGCTACCAGTATATCCGCGCTGGCATCCTGCACCATTTTTACCGTATGTTCATTGATTCCGCCGTCTATCTCAATTTCTATTTCCCGGCCCATCGACTTGGCCAAATCTCTGAGTTCTTTTATTTTCTGCAAAGTCTGCGGAATAAACGCCTGACCTCCGTAGCCTGGATTTACAGACATAAGCAATACAAAATCTATATCCGGAAGAACATATTTTACTGCATCTACGGCTGTAGCAGGGTTCAGGACAACACCGGGCCTGGATCCGCAATCTTTAATCTGTTGAACCGCACGATGCAAATGATTGGTTGCTTCGGCATGTACCGTAACAATATCCGCACCGGCGCTACAAAATTCTTCAATATAGCGTTCAGGTTCTACTATCATCAAGTGAACATCCAACGGCAGATCTGTCAACTTACGGATATCCGCCACCATTTTCATGCCAAAAGTCATATTGGGTACAAACATACCATCCATGACATCGCAATGTATCATATCTGCTTTAATTTCTTTCAACATACGGACAGCACTTTTCATATCTGCAAAGTCTGCTGAAAGTATAGATGGTGCTACTTTAATCATATTTTTTCTCCCTCTTTTCTTTGAGCATATTTAAGATCATTATATATCTATCATAACGCGCAGGATGGATATCTCCAACTAGCACCGCATTTTTTACAGCACATTCCGGCTCGTTTTGATGCAAGCATGACAAAAACTTGCATTTTCCTAAATATGGTGTAAATTCCCGATATAAAAAACCCAGTTCTTCTTCTTTAATTGCCACAGCATCAAAAACACTGAATCCGGGCGTATCCATAGCAAACGAATCAATATTCTTTAAATACAAAAGTTCAATTTGGCGTGTCGTATGCTTTCCACGGTCTGTTTTTTTGCTTAGCCCTCCGGTTTTTAGACGTTCCGTACCGGTGAGCACATTTAAAAGCGAAGATTTCCCTACAGCAGACTGACCAGCAAATGCAGCAGTTTTTCCTTTAAGGAGGTGCTCCACTTTTTCGATTCCAACTCCGGAATGGGCCGAAACAACAAAAAAATCATAAAAGGCATATTGTTTTTTCAAATCATCTTCCGTCTGTCTTTTCAATGTATCTGATTTGTTCAGGCAGATAACCGGCAACACGCCATTTTTTTCCGCTTGCAAAATAAGTTTATCTGCCAACAGAAGATCGGGTTTTGGTTTTGATGCAGCCAACACAATTACCAGAATATCTATATTCGCAACCGCAGGACGCGTCATCACGTTTTTGCGCTCTGAAACTTCTTCTATTAAACCGTCTTCGCTTGAAAAGAGAACACGGTCGCCCACCAACGGCGTTATGCCATCCAAGCGAAACCGCCCACGTGCTTTGCAGGTATACAGATTTCCGTTTACACCCAGTACCGTATAGAATCCGCCTATCCCTTTTATGATCCTTCCCTCTATTGTGATCAGCCTCCATTAACCAGTGAAATATCAAATGTCTGCTCTACAATATCATTCAAAAAAATAACCAATTGAGCATCAACCGCAGGTTCGTCATATGGTAATCCTAAAACAGACGAAATATCAAGATCAAGCGTTCCCGCATTCTCTACAGATTCTTTTATCAGAAAATAAACGTCTGATCCGTTCATATTAATTTTCAGAGCAACCGTCACATAGGTGTTATCGTCTTCAATATTGATGTCCAGGGTTTTTGTAAAAATATATACATCCTTGTATTGCGATACCCAAAGTGTAAAAGGAAGATTTACTTTCTGGCTAACATTTAAAGCGGGTGTCTGATTAAATACAGTTCCACTGGGCTGATCATTTTTTTCTTCATATACATAAAACACGGTAAAACCGGAAGATTCAAGCGTGTTTAAAGCTTCCGTAAGTGACTGTCCTATTACGTTGGGTGCTTTTTTGGTTAAGATTTCAGGCGCCGTTTTCACCGTCAGCGTAACGGTATCCGTGTCTTTGATTTTATCGTTTTCTTCAGGTACCTGGCTAATCACAGTTCCGTCAATATAATCTCCGTCCGTCTGCTCAATCACTTCAATATTGGTTATATTGTCTTTATTTAAATAGTCTATAGCATCTTCGAGAGGCATACCAACTACGGAGGGCATGACCGGCAGGTTTGGCCCTGCGCTCACATAAATCGTTACGGTTTGGCCCTCTTTTATTTCGGACCCGGGCGATGGCTCCTGCCGTATGACCAGACCCATACCTATTTCTTCGCTAAAATCATAAACAATATTGGGGGTTAAATTATAAGATAGTACTTCTTCTTGAGCCGCCTGTTCAGTTGAATTGATTACATTTGGAACAGCAACGTTTTGTGAATATTCACCAAAATTCATATTGAACACAAGTAAAAAAATAATAATGGTAGCCATGACTCCAAGTGCAATAATCAAAATCGTCCTGAGTCCCGCCTGTGGTTTTTTATCTGAACGGCTGAGAGACTCATCTTCCTGATTTTTTTGCAGTTTAACGTACTCTCCATCTTTTTCGTTCAGGCAACGGTTTAGATCTTCAAACATTGCAAAAGCAGATTTATACCGCATTTCTTTATTTTTTTGTGTTGCTTTTTGAATGATTCTGTTAATACTGGCAGGGATCTCTCCTGTTTTATCCACAATATCAGGCATAGGCTGATTTAAATGCTTCAGCGCAATTTCCACAGAAGTTTCACCGTCAAAAGGAACATGGCCCGTCAACATTTCATACAAAACAATCCCTAAAGAATAAATGTCAGAGCGCTTATCCACTTTTTCTCCCCGAGCCTGTTCAGGTGAAAAATAATGTACGGATCCCATTACATTTTCTTCTTCAATTGTGCCGGATGTTTGTGTAATCTTTTTTGCAATTCCAAAATCTGCTATGTAAGGTTCCCCTTCCATATCGATCATAATATTGTGCGGCTTAATATCCCGATGTATAAATCCTTTTACATGAGCATATTCAAGGGCAAGCGTTAATTTTTTTGCAACATTTACAACAAATTTAACGGGCAGGGCTTTGTTAATTGTGATAATATGTTTTAACGTTTTGCCGTTGATAAAATCCATGATAATATAATACTGATGCCCGTCGAGTCCGGCATCAAAAGCACGAATAATATTGGCATGTTTTAAGCGCAATGCTACCTGAACTTCTTTTTTAAAACGGTCGATAAATTCCGGATTGCCCGCTAATTCAGGCTTTAAAATCTTTGCAGCAACCACAGCGTTGGTTTTTGTATCCACCGCTTTGTATATAACAGAACTGCCCCCGGTATCTACCAATTCCGTTAAATTATAACGCTTGGCAAGCAGCTGTCCTTCTAGCATCTCCCTTCCTCCCCGGCATCCGTATTTTGTGCAATAATAATAGATATATTATCCTTCCCGCCGCGGCTTAAGGCCAGGGAGACCATTTCTTCAGCTTTTTCAGAGATGGAATTTTCTTTTTCAAAAAGAACTGTAAGCTCTTTATCCGGCAGATAAGCGGTTATTCCATCTGAGCAAAGGAAGAGGATATCTCCTTTTTCCCAGGTGATCTCAAATGTATCCACTTCTAAGTCGCTCATTCCTACGACACGTGTAATAATGTTTTTATAGGGATTGTCTTCCGCCTGAGAAGCTTCAATAATTCCGTTGTCAATCAATTTCTGAACATAGGTATGATCTTTCGTAATTTTATATAAATTTCCTACAGAATATAAATATGCACAGGAATCACCTACCTGGGCAATTGACACGCGGCATCCGTCCACATATGCCAGCGTAAGTGTTGTTCCCATGCCTTTGAGCTTTTCATTGTATTCCGTCTCTTTAACAATTTGCTCATTGGCATAATTAACAGCAGCCGTAAGATCTGCCGGCAAAAGTTTGGCCGATGATAGTTCCTCAATATATTGCCGTACGGAAAAAGCTGCTATCTTACTGGCAATTTCCCCAGCGACCGCTCCGCCCATTCCGTCTGCCACCAGCATATACTGCGGCTCGGCCTCACAGCTTACCCATATAAAATCTTCGTTTTTCTCCCGCACATTTCCAATATGTGTTTTCGAAACAATATCCATACCCTTTTATCCAATCACAGAATTTTTTAGCTGCCCACAGGCTCCCAGAATCTCTCCCCCAAGAGATCTTCTCACCGTTGCGCTCATTCCCATTTTTTCAAGAAGTGCCAAAAAGGCATAAACTTGTTTTTTGGAAGGCGCTTTTAGGCCGCAGTTATCAATCTCGTTTAAAGGGATCAAATTAATGTGGCAACTTACACCCTTCAGCAGATTTTTTAACTCTTCAGCGTCTTCTTTTGTATTGTTAAAACCATCAATTAACGTATATTCTATTATAAACCGTCTTCTTGTTTTTTCAAAGTAAGTTTTTGCCGCACCGATTACCTGTTCTACGCTCCACTTTTTAGTAACAGGCATTAATTGTTCTCTCTTGTCGTTAAATGGGGAATGTAATGAAATAGACAGTGTAATCGGTAATCCTTCGTTCGCAAGCGTTAGTATTTGAGGAACCAGCCCGCAGGTCGACAAAGAAATATTGCGATAACTGACGCCGTAAGTTTTGGGGTTATGTACCATTTTTAAAAATTTGATAGTATTATCATAATTATCCAAAGGTTCTCCCATGCCCATCAAAACAATATTGGAAATATTTCTCCCTTCTCCTGCATCCTTATTCATAGCAATATATTCAGAGAGGATTTCGCCCGCAGTCAAATTTCTAATAAAGCCATTCTTACAGGAAGCACAGAACAAACAGCCCATCCTGCAACCAACCTGTGTGGAAAGGCACACACTGTTTCCATAATTATTAGGCATGAATACGCTCTCAACGGCATGCCCGTCTTCCATTGACAAAAGATATTTTTTTGTACCGTCCGAAGATTGAAGTATTTTTTGGATGTGAGCATATCCTTCTGAAAGCCGCGTCTGAAGCTTTTTGCGCAAGGCTAACGGTAAATTGGTCATCTCATGAAAAGAAATGCCCTCCGAAAGCCATTGTTGAACCTGGGCCGCACGAAAGGCGGGCTCTCCTAACAGGGCCAGCTCGCTTCTTAGTTCATTTGAATCCATATCCAGAAGCATTATTTCACCTTCCTAACACGTGCAATGAAAAAACCGTCTATTTGATCAATGTGCGGAAAGAGCTGCAAGGTTCCGTTATTGATTCTTATATTTAACTTTTGGGGAATATCCGCAGTAAAATCATCCAAAACGAAATCGGGACGTTTTTCTAAAAACCAAGCAACATTTAAACCGTTTTCTTCCGAATTAATGGTACAGGTTGTGTAAAGCAGCTTTCCGCCGGGTTTCACATATTCGGCACAGTTTACAAGAAGTGACCGTTGTACTTTTAAAAGTTCCGGAATATCTTCGGCATGCTTGTGGATTTTGATATCCGGTTTTCTGTACAAAAGTCCCAGTGCCGAACAAGGTGCATCAATCATTACCAAATCAAACGCATTTTTATATTCCGGTAAAAATTTTGTGCCATCCCCTTCCTGTGCCTGTGCATTTTTTATATGCAGGCGTAGAAATGTATTGCGTATTAGCTCTACACGATGCGCATGAAGGTCCATGGCGGTCAGTTGGTTGCACATTTTTGCCGCATAAGCAGCTTTTCCGCCAGGCGCAGCACATATATCCAAAATAGTGTCGTTTGAGTCAATCCCAGCCGCGTGTACGCAAAGCATGGAAGCTTCTCCCTGCGGCGTGATATCTCCCGTCAAAAAAAGAGGCATTTTTTCAATTGAAGAAGCATTTTTGATATACCATGCGTCTTCAAAATACTTTCCGGAAGAAAAAAAATTATCCTCCGCCACTAACGGTAAAGCCTGCATGGAAACACGCACACACGTTAAGGAAGTGTCCGCATTATATGAAAGCATTTCCTGCGTAAATTCAAATCCGTATTCCTTAATATATTTTTGACAAAGCCACTTTGGATAGCTGTAAAAAACGGATAAAAATTCGGCCGGCGATCCCTCCCGGTCCGGGTATTCTATACTCCCAAGATTGACTGAAATATTCCGTAAAACACCATTTACAAAGCCTTTCAAGCTTGATTTTCCAAAAGCTGCGGCCAGTTTGACACTCTCGTTAACCGCAGCGCTCACCGGAACCGATTCAAAAAACATAAGCTGGCAAACTCCCAGGCGCATGATATTTTGAATTACTTTATGTACACGTTTGGACTGCACAAAGCGATCAAGAACATAGTCAATACGTATCATATTTTGTACGGTCGTAGATGCAAGTGCCGCTGCAAAGCGCTTGTTTTCCGCTTCTTTAATTTTGGGAAGATGTTTTTTTAAAGACAGATTTAAAAACATCCCTTTGTCAGCAACATCTGCAAGAATCAACAAAGCGGCTTTTCTGGCCTGAACGCTCATAGCGGGCTCCCAAATACGGTCCCGACCGGAATAGAACGCCCACAAAGAAAATCACGATCAGATGTCTTGCATTTTCCAGGCCACTGCAGTTCACGAATGACCACGGCGCCATTTTGAGCAGCTACCACCAATCCGGACTTTGCATTTGCAGCCAAAACTTCACCGGGCTTATAAAATTTGTCTGTTTTTTCGCATTCAACTCTAAAAACTTTTATTTTATGACAGTCATAAAGGATGTAAGCTCCGGGTTGAGGATTTGTTCCGCGAACAAAATTTCTTATTTTTTCACAATCCTGATTGAAATCTATTGCGCCGAATCCCTTTTTGAACATGGGAAAATATGTAGCCTCGTCTTCATTTTGAGGCGTACGCTCCAAGGTTCCAACCAAAAGCTTTTCTAAGGTACGGCGCAGAGTATTTGCTCCAAGACCGCTCAAAGAATCATATAATTCTCCGGCAGTCATATCGTTCGGAATCAAAAATTCATCCCGCTCCAATATATCCCCGGCATCCAAAGCCAAAGCTGTCATCATGGTCGTGACCCCCGTTTTTTTTTCTCCGTTAATGACCGCCCATTGAATCGGAGCGGCTCCACGGTATTTGGGCAATAAGGAAGCATGAACATTGATACATCCCAGTTTGGGAATATCCAGTATTTCTTGTGTCAAAATTTGTCCATATGCAGCGGTTATCAATAAATCGGGGGCTAGATCCTTAAGCGCTTCAACCCCCTGAGGCATACGGATTTTGTCAAACTGATAAACCGGAAGATCAAGCTCCTGCGCAAGCAACTTGACGGGCGTAGGAAGCATTCTGTGTCCCCGACCGGCTTTTCGGTCCGGCTGAGAAAAAACGGCGCGTACAAAGAAGCCTTCTTCCATAAGCATTTTTAAACTGGGCAGGCCAAAAGAAGGCGTTCCCATAAATACAATTTTTAAGTCTGATTTATCCATCTGCATGTTCTGTTCTTTCAATCATTTTATCTATAAAGAGAATGCCGTCCAAATGGTCGAGCTCATGGCTGAATGCACGCGCCAAAACGCCGTCACCACTCAGCGTAATTTCTTTACCTTCTCTGTTCAGGGCTTTTACTTTCATTTTTGCGGGGCGAAGTACAAATCCCTGATGTTCAGGCAAGGAAAGGCATCCTTCTTCTTCTCTTTGCTGTCCTTCCGCAGAAACGATTTCCGGATTGATAAGTTCTATTAATCCGTCTCCAACATCAATGACCACCATACGGCGCAAAACACCGACCTGCGGCGCCGCCAGTCCAAGCCCCTTTGCACTGTACATCGTTTCAGCCATATCATCTAAGATGTTTAGTATTCGGGGAGTGATTTTATCCACAGGCCTGCTTTTTTTTCTGAGCCTCGGATTATCATCCACTAAAATATTTCTTATTGCCATATAATAACTCCTCTTACAGATTCATATGATTCATTTCAATGCCCACCAGAACATCCTCATATACCGTATTCTGAAACAGTTCCATAATTTTGGTAAGCCCTCGGCCGGTTCCTTTTTTAATAATTAAATATATCATATAGCGCGCCATCTGGTTAATCCGGCGAATGGGCGCTTCCCCGGCTTTTATAGATATTATATCACTTTTGTCCGCCCCCATAACAGTATTAATTTTTCTAAGGAAATCACGAACACAGAGTATCGTCCTTTCTTCATTTTTTCCAGAAAATATAAATTGTATCATTACAGTAAAGGGCGGTAGTTGTGCCATTTTGCGCAAAGCAATTTCTTCTTCATAAAACCCTTCATAATCATGATTTTTTACATAACGGATTACGTAATTCAAAGGATGATAGGTCTGTAGTACAACTTCTCCCTGCTGCTTGCGCCCTGAGCGCCCTGCCACCTGCGTCATAAGCATAAACGAACGTTCCGCGCTTCGGTAATCCGGAATGTTCAGCATTGTTTCCGCAGCAATCACAGCCGAAAGACGTACATTTTCAAAATCAAATCCTTTCGTAATCATCTGCGTGCCAATCAGAATATCCGCTTTGTTTTCAAAAAAATCTTTATAAACTTTTTGATGGGCGTCTTTCGCCGTCATTGTATCCAGATCCATACGCATTACACGCGCTTTTGGGAACAAAGCGTTTACCTCTTCTTGCACCTGCTGCGTTCCCATCCCAAAATATTTAAGATAGGGCTTGCCACATTCCGGGCAAACTTGTGCAATCTTTTTTGTCCGGCCACAATAATGACATTTTAATATTTCAGGATTCTTATGATATGTCATTGTCACATCACACGCATCACACCGAACGGTATACCCGCAGGCGTGGCACATAACAAAAGTTGAATACCCCCTCCTGTTTAAAAACAGCATAGCCTGTTTCCCCTGAACAAGAGTTTTTTCAAGTTCACTATACAACACGCCACTGATTATACCCGTGTTGCCTCTTTTAAGTTCTTCGCGCATATCTACTATTTGAACATGAGGCAACCCGAGAGAAAAAAGCCTGTCCGGCATTTTTAAAAGAGTATATTTTCCATTTTGGGCGGCATAATATGTTTCTATAGAAGGAGTTGCGCTTCCTAAAATGAGTGTCGCTCCAGTCAATGCGCAACGCTTTTCTGCAATTTCGAGCGCAGTGTAATTTGGATAGTTGTCGGCCTGATAACTGTTTTCGTGTTCTTCATCAATAATCATAACGCCCAAGTTATCCACCGGAGCAAAAACTGCCGACCTGGCACCCAATACAATGTTGGCTTCTCCTCTTTTAACCATCAGCCATTCATCCAAACGTTCACCTGCAGAAAGACCGGAATGAAACACGGCGATTGGCTGCGCAAAACGACGCTTTAAAAAATTATAAGTCTGGGGGGTCAAGGAAATTTCAGGCACAAGCAAAATGGCGGTTTTTCCCTGCTGAAGGCATTTACGAATCATGCGAATATAAACTTCCGTTTTTCCGCTACCTGTAACGCCATGGAGTAAAAATCGTCCGCCTTCATGGCCCAGCATTTCTTTTAATACAGCCCGTTGCTGCTGGGTCAAAGAAACGTCTTCCTCCGGTTCTACGGCACCCTCAAAAGCCAACCTTTTAATTTTTTTCGTCCGAATGTAAACAACTTCTTTTTTAAGGAGGCTCCTTAGGGCAGAGGCATTCAAAACCGCGGCCGGAAGAGGTCCTTTTTTTTCAAGTTCTTCTAAAATCTCCATTTGCCGCGGATATTTAATGTTTCCATTTTTGGCAATCAGTCTTTCTTTGGCTTCACCAAGCCGCTCCGTTCTGACAAAAACAATTTTTTGCGTTTTTTCATGTGCGGCATGATGGCGAACCTGTGCGGGCAGCATTAAGCGAAGAGCGACGGCTAAAGTTGTATTGTATTTTGTTTTCAGATACCTTGCAAGCTCGATTTGATCCCACCCGAGCGCTGCAAAAGGCTCCAAAACACAAGATACCTGTTTGATTCTTGATTGATCAAAATCACAGGCATCCGATAGTTCCAGTACGTATCCATCTATTATTTTGTTTGCAAAAGGCACCCGCACACGCGAACCGATTTGAAGTTTCATCCCTTCCGGGACGCTATATTCGAACAGTTTGTCGACTTTCGCATGAGATATATCCACGATCACTCTTGCGTACAAACTTACAACTCCTTATTTCGCCCTATTTGTATCTCGTCCAGTATGTGGCTGGCAATAGCACCTTTCGGCGAGGCATCAAAATGGACCTCCCTGCCATCTTTATGGATAATCCCGACCGCATTACTGTCAGAATCAAATCCAACACCAATGCCCGAAACATCGTTTGCCACAATCATATCAAGATTTTTATCATCCAACTTCTTCTTTGCATACTCCATAACATGATCGGTTTCGGCAGCAAACCCAACCAGGAATGCTGTCCGTATTTCCTGCCCCAGCTCGTTTAAGATATCTTTTGTCGCTTTGAGCTGCAAGGTAAACGAATCTGCTTTTTTGATTTTATTTTTTGCTATATGAACCGGAGTATAATCGGCTACTGCAGCACATTTAATAATGATATCGGCCTGGTTTTTGTTTTCCATAACTGCCTTATACATTTCTTCCGCACTGGTAACACTGATCATTCCGGCGCCGGCCGGCGGCTCAATGGATACGGGCCCTGATATCAGCGTAACCTGTGCACCTCTTTTTAAAGCCTCTTTTGCCAATGCATATCCCATTTTTCCTGATGAACGATTTGTCAGGTAGCGAACCGGATCAATCGGTTCCAACGTAGGACCGGCCGTAATCAGAATACGAGATCCTGAAAAATCTTGTTCGCATGAAACCAAACCTTCAAGCGCGGACAAAATCTCATCCGTTTCGGCCATACGTCCGATGCCCGTATCGCCGCAGGCAAGAACGCCCTCAGACGGATCGATAAAACGAATTCCCAAATTTTTCAATGACTGTATATTGCCGGCTGTTATTTTATTCAAATACATGGCAGTATTCATGGCAGGTGCCACAAATATAGGACAAGTCAACGCAAGACAGGTTGTAGAAAGCATATCATCCGCAATTCCGGCCGCCATTTTAGCAATAAAATTTGCTGTTGCCGGTGCAATAAGCGCGACATCCGTTTTTTTGGCAATTGCGACATGCGCTACATCAAAAACGCCTTCATGCCTGAAAGTATCCGTAATGACCGGATTGCCCGTTAAGGTTTCAAACGTCAGAGGCGTAATAAATTCCATTGCGTTTTTTGTCATTACGACCTGGACAAAGGCTCCTTCTTTTTTAAGCAAGCTGGCTAAAAAGGCCGCTTTGTAGGCCGCGATTCCGCCTGTAACACCAAGCAGAATATTTGTATCTTGTAGCATTATTTTATACCGTCGCTCGAACGCAGATAGGTAATTTTGTCATGTTCAATCTCATTAACCGCCTGAGAAACAAAGTTTGGTTCTACATCATCGGTCAAAGGAGTGGCCCCGTCGATCAACTGGCGGGCCCGTTTTGCCGTTTCAACTACCAGCGTATAACGACAATCTACCTTGCTCAAAAGAACATTTATCTCCTTATGTATCATTTGCTCATCTCTCCTTCATACAAAAGCTCATCTATAATACCGGTTTGTGCCGGAACCATTTTCATGGACCGGACAATGCACTGCACATCGGCTGCTGCCTGACAGACTGTATTATTCTGTACAACAAAATCATATTTCTTTGCAAAAGCGATTTCGCTTTTAGCCATATTATACCGTCTTTCAATCAATTCCTGCGTTTCGGTGGAACGGCCGGAAAGCCTTTTGTACAGTTCACCCATACTGGGAGGCAAAATAAAAATCAGAATTGCATCGCTAAAATTTTCTTTGATTTGCCTCGCGCCCTGCACATCAATTTCCAGAACAACATTTTTTCCGGCATTTAATTTTTCCATCACAATCTTCTTGGGCGTACCATAATATTTTCCAAACACATGTGCGTATTCCAAAAAGTCGCCGGCTTCGATCATACTTGTAAATTCTTCTTCTGTTTTAAAAAAATAATTTATGCCATTTACTTCACTGCCTCTCGGGTCGCGTGTAGTACAGGACACAGAAACCTCCGTGTTTTCTCCATATTGCTTTAAAAATTCATCAATCACGGTACCTTTGCCTGTCCCGGAAGGACCGGAAACAATGATCAACAACCCTTTTTCCATAATACGTTTGTTACTCCTCCTGCATGCCATCCTTGGAAATGATACGATGTGAAACCGTCTCGGGCTGAACAGCCGAAAGGATCACGTGTTCACTGTCTGTAATGACAACTGCACGCGTACGGCGTCCATAGGTTGCGTCTATTAACACACCATTGGATCTGGCATCCGTTATAATCCTTTTGATAGGGGCGGATTCCGGGCTGACAATAGCAATCACCCGGTCGGCATTTACAATGTTTCCGAATCCGATATTAATCAATTTGATCGACATGTCCATTCCTCCTATTCTAAATTCTGTATCTGTTCACGAACCTTTTCTATTTCTACTTTTCCAGCAATGACCATTTTAGTAATTCCCGCATCACCGGACTTCGAACCTATTGTATTGAACTCGCGATTGAGCTCCTGCACAATAAAATCAAGATTTCTTCCCTGCGGCAACCCGCTTGTAACCGCATCTAAAAATTGATTCACATGACTTTTTATGCGAACTACTTCCTCGGTCACATTGCATTTATCAGCGTAAATTGCAACTTCCTGTGCAAGACGCGTTTCATCCACCGGTACTGTTTCCAAAAGGGTTGTAATGCGCTGTTCCAACTTGACACGATATTCTTCCAAAACCAAGTCTTCTTTTTGTGCAATATCTTCCGCAAGAACTGAAACTACAGAAAGCCTTTCGCGTACATCCGAAATCAATTGTATCCCTTCCGCTTCCCGGGCCAAAATAAGTTCGGCGGCCGCATTTTTTACAGCACTGATAAGCAAGGTGCGCAAAGCGTCTTCATCCGTGTCACTTTCTTCAAAAGTAACGGCATCCGGCAACTTCAGAAGATCTGCCGATTGGATGTTGTTTACTATTCCCAGTTCTTGTTCTATTCGTTGGGCCGCGTTCAAATAACCGTTAATAACAGCCATGTCGACAGAAACCGTTTTGGAATCTTCGCGCTCGGATGAATAGTTTACAAATACGTCTATCCTGCCCCGGCTGATTACACTTTTCAAATACTTACGGACATCATCTTCCAAAAAAAGCAGAAAACGCGGCATACGGATATTAATATCCAAATAACGGTGGTTAACACTCTTCATTTCCACACGTATTTTTCTTCCATCCGCCGCTATCTCGCATTTTCCGAATCCTGTCATGCTTTTCATGCAAGTGCTCCTATGCTTTTATTTTATTAGTATACCATAACCAGCAGTGGTTTGCACGCCGATAAAAGGCTTCATCTATCTAATTCTTTTTTGACCAGTTCATTCACTGTTTTAGGATTTGCCTTTCCTTTTGTGGCTTTCATGACTTGCCCAACAAAAAAAGTCATGGCTTTTTTGTTCCCGGACCGATAATCTTCTACGGGTTTTGGATTCTCTTTTATGATTTTTAAGACAAGTTCATAAATTGCATCCGCATCATCAATCTGTTTTAATCCTTTTTCCTCCACAATACGTGAGGGCTCTTTTCCCGTGTTAAACATTTCTTCAAAGACCTGTTTCCCAACACTGGAATTAATCTCCCCGTCTTCCAACAATTTTAAAAGAGAGCACAACTGCCCCGCCGGCACAGGAATTTGAGAAGGTTCAAGTCCGTTTTCATTAAGCATTTTAAGCATATCGACCATTATATAATTACAAACGGCTTTCGGATTTGAATATTCAAGCATGCATTGTTCAAAATATTCCGCCGTAAATTTTGAATTGGTCAGAACGGAAGCATCATATTCCGACAAACCATAATCTTTTATATAGCGCATTTTTTTTGCGGCCGGGAGTTCGGGCATAGAGCTTTTAATGGATTTTATTTGCTCATCCGTAAGATAAATGGGCACCAGGTCCGGATCCGGGAAATAGCGATAATCATGCGCTTCTTCCTTATCACGCATTGAATAACTTTTACCCTGATCATCATCCCAGCGCATCGTTTCCTGTACGACTTTTTCTCCATTTTCCAAAACATCTATCTGTCGTTTGGATTCATAGTCGATTGCACGGAATATAGCGGAAAAGCTGTTTAAATTTTTAAGCTCGGTCCGCGTTCCATACGCATCCTGCCCTTCGGGGCGCACGGATATATTGACATCACATCGAAGAGAACCCTCCTGCATTTTACAGTCGGAAACACCAATAAATTCCAAATTCGCCTTAATTGTCTCCAAAAAGACTTTTACTTCTTCCGCAGAACGGAGATCAGGCTCAGTTACAATTTCTATAAGAGGCACACCACCGCGGTTATAATCCACCTGGCTATAGCCGCTTTGATGAACAAGTTTCCCTGCATCTTCTTCAATATGAATACGTGTAATTCCAATCACGCTTGTTTTTTCGTCCGCAACAATTTCAACACCACCGCGCTTGCAAAGCGGAAATTCAAACTGCGAAATCTGGTATGACTTTGAAAGATCCGGATAGGTATAATTTTTGCGGTCCATTTTTGAAAAATTAGGAATTTCGCAGCCAAGGGCCATCCCGGCCCTCACACCGTATTCCACAACTTTCTTGTTCAGGACGGGAAGCATCCCCGGCATGCTCAAACAAATTGGGCACACATTCGTATTCTGCTCGGCGCCGAATTCATTTTTACAACTGCAGAATATTTTTGTCTTGGTTGAAAGCTCCGCATGTACTTCCAACCCAATTACTTTCTCATATTTCATATAAAGACTCACTCCTATAGCACCGGTTTGGCTGAAAAGCCGGCAGTTTTCTCAAAATTGTATGCCGCACGGAACATAGTGTTTTCGCTGAAAGCATTTGTAATGACCTGAATATTAATTGGCAACCCATTTTCCGAAAGTCCTGCCGGAACTGAAATAGCGCTCATTCCGGCGATATTCACAGGTACGGTAAACAAGTCGGAAACATACATTTCTATCGGCGTAGATTTTTCACCAATTGCAAAAGCAGGCGTTGGCGTTACGGGTGAAAGCAAAACATCATACTTTTTAAACTGTTCTTCAAAATCATTCTTGATTAGCGTACGAACTTTTAAAGCTTTTAAATAATAGGCGTCATAATAGCCCGAACTCAACACATAGTTGCCCAGCATGATTCTTCTCTTCACTTCGTCCCCAAAACCTTCGCTGCGCGTTTTTTTGTACATTTCTTTTAAATCCGAATATTCTTTGGTGCGGTAGCCGTAGCGTATGCCGTCAAACCTTGCCAGATTTGAAGAAACCTCAGCCGAAGAAATAATATAATATGCAGAAAGCGCATAGTCAAAAGTCGGAAGGCTGGTTGTTTCAACTATGGCGCCCATTTCTCTAAACTGTTTGACCGAATCTTCAAATACACTACGCACATCCTCCGACATTTCCTGTTCTAGATATTCTTTCGGAACACCTACCCTCAAACCGCGTACATCTTTTTTCATATCCTTTTCATAATCCGGATATTCCATTATTGCGGAAGTGGAATCACGCTCATCTCTTCCTGAGATAACATTCATGACCAGCGCTGCGTCTTCCACCGTCTTGGTAAGCGGTCCAATTTGATCCAGCGAGGATGCAAAAGCCATGAGTCCATAACGTGAAACCGTGCCATAAGTAGGCTTAACGCCTACCACACCGCAGAATCCTGCCGGTTGACGGACGGATCCCCCGGTGTCCGAACCAAGTGCAAAAATAGCTTCATCGGCTGCAACCGCAGCTGCGCTTCCTCCTGAAGATCCTCCGGGAACTCTGTTCAGATCCCACGGATTTTTGGTTGCACCAAAATGAGAATTTTCTGTAGAGGATCCCATTGCAAACTCATCCATGTTGGCTTTGGCAACTAAAATGTAATCCTCCGCCTTTAATTTTTCTATCACATGGGCATCATATACGGGTACATAATTATGCAGCATATTGGAAGAAGCGGTGGACCGGACATCTTTTGTACAAATACAGTCTTTTATGATCGCGGGAATTCCCGCCAATCTGCCGGTTTTTTCTCCCGCCGCACGCTTTTTATCTATTACGGCCGCCTTTTCCATTGCAGTTTCGGTCGCAACCGTAACCAATGCATGGACTTTTGGCTCAACTTCTTGTATCTTTTTCAGACAGTCTTCCGTCAATTCTGCAGATGTTATCTCTTTGCTTTCAAGCAAGCTGAGGGCCTGCGTAATGGATAGTTCATTCAGCTTCATGTCTTCTCCTTATTCCACGACCTGCGGCACAATAAAATAGCCGTCTTCTTTCTCCGGGGCATTACGAAGCAGTTCTTCCCTGCTTTGTTTGCGCGTTGTCTGATCTTCCCGATAAACGTTTTGCTGTTTTAATATATAGGTAGTCGGCTCTACATTTTCCGTATCAAGTTCATTTAATCGCTGTGCGTGGGACAATATGCTTTCCAGACTGCTCTGCAGCATTTTTTTGTCTTCGTCCGATACGTACAACATAGAAAGTGATGCCATTTTCTCCACTTCTTCAATTGATATACGCATATTTTTTCACTCCTTTAAATCTATAAAAAAGATTATACATGAAATCAGCCGTTTATAAAAGAACCAATCTCATGATCAAACCGTTTCTCATCCCATATTTCCACACCCAACGCCTCCGCCTTGTCCAGTTTGGAGCCAGGGTTTTCTCCCGCCAAAACTACATCCGTATTTTTGCTGACGGCTGAAACGACTTTGCCGCCCATTTCTTCTATTATTTTCTGCGCATCATTTCTTTTATATCCCTGCAATGTTCCGGTTAACACAAAAGACATCCCGGAAAATTTTCCCACTTCATTCTTTGCGGCTTCTTCCGTCCGTGGTTGAACACCAAGATCAAACATCTCCTGAATAATGGAAAGATAGTGGATATTATGAAAAAAATCTGTTATATTTTTGGCAACCACATCACCGATATCCCTTATAGCCACCAATTCCTCATGGGCCGCTCCTTTAACAGCATTAAACGACCGATAAACTATCGCCAGGTCCTTGGCCGTTTTCTTACCTACGTTTGGTATTCCCAAAGCATATATAAAATTGGAAAGCGGCGGCTTTTTGCTTTTTTCAATCGCTTCCATCAGTTTATCCGCTTTTTTATCTTTAAATCCTTCTAAAGATAAAAGATCCTGTTTTGTCACCGCATATATCTCTGCAATATTTTTTATATTCAGCCGTTCAAAAAGCGCTTGGATGGTTTTATCGCTCAATCCTTCAATGTCCATGGCATCGCGGGATGCAAAATGAACCATGCGTGAGGTAAGCTGTGGTTTACAATCCAAAGAATTTTCGCAAAACAGGTTCGGCCCAATTTCTGTCAATTCCGTTTGGCAAGCCGGACAGCGGCTCGGCTTTGAAATTAATATAAGATTATTTTTCTGTTCAGACGCAGCGCCCAGGATTTCCGGAATCACATCATTTGACCTGCGTATGAATACGCGTGCACCGATTGCAGCCTTTTTGCGCAAAATATCTTCATAATTATTGAGCGTTGCCCGCTTAACGGTAACGCCGCCAATATCCACCGGCTCAAGCAGCGCTGTGGGCGTCAGCTTTCCGCTCCGACCCACGTCCCAAACAACATCCAATATGGTAGTGGTCTTCTCCTGCGCTTCAAATTTATAGGCAATCGCCCAGCGGGGAAATTTTTGTGTGTATCCCATCTTGCGCCTTGTTTCCATATTCGTAATTTTTACGACCATACCGTCAATGAGAAAATCCAACCCGGCTCTGCGCCCGGAAACAGATTCGACCTCCTGTAGTATGGAATCCACATCTGTAAATTCTCTTTCATACTCGCTTACGTCAAAATGGTTTTCACGGAGAAAAGAAATCATCTCAGCATGATTGTTGAATTGCAAACCTTCAATATATCCTACGTTATAAATAAAGGCATCCAAATTGCGGGATGAGGTTATTGCAGGATCCAGATTCCGTATTGCTCCGGCGGCTGCATTTCGCGCATTCTTTAAAGGTTCGGTTGCCGTACGATTGTATTCGGCCAGCGCAGAAAGCTTCATAACGGCTTCGCCCTGAACCTCCATCTTGCCCGTATAAGGTATTTTTAAAGGAATGGTCTTAATTGTCTTTATCTGAGAAGTAACCTCTTCTCCAACCTGCCCATCACCACGCGTAGCGGCAGTCGTCAGGTATCCGTTTTCGTAAGTCAAATTGATTGTGAGCCCGTCAAATTTATATTCAAGAGAATATGTTGGTTTAGGACAGTCCAAATCCCGAGCAAGTTTATCTGTGCGCTGCTGCCAGGCCAACAACGACTCTTTGCTTTGGGCCTTATCTAAGCTCCACAAGGGTTCTAAATGCCTGTGCTTTACAAACCCCGCCTTTTGAACGCCTCCGATACGCTGTGACGGCGAATCAGGCAGAATAATGCCCGTCTCTTTTTCCTGTTTTAACAATTCATCGTAAAGGCTGTCATATTCAGCGTCACTGACGGACGGATCGTCCAAAACGTAATACCGGTATGCATATTCGTTTAAAAGATCGACTAAAGCACGCATTTCCATTTTTTATCTCACAATCTTCAAGGGCGCAAAAGATAAAAACATTTTTTTCTGCCCTGCGGTATCAAAATTAACCGTTGCAATTTTCTGGCCGCCTTCTCCCGTGATTGATAAAATGGGGCCTTCTCCGAAAGTGGCGTGTGATACAACCGTTCCTACTTTAAAATCTTCCGATACTTCTTTTGGTTTTTTTTCTTCCAAAGTCCTGCGTCCCGAAAAAAAGCCCGGGAACTCTTTATTCGGCGCAACCGGTCGTGCAGACGGTTTGGGTTTATTCAGATAATGAAGCAAGTCATCATCGATCTCGTCAATGAAACGTGACGGCGGATTCATTGTATATTCTCCAAAATAAGAACGTGACTGAGAATATGTTAAATAGAGTTTTTTCTTGGCACGGGTAATCGCAACATAACAAAGCCGCCTTTCTTCTTCCACATTCTCTTCGGCAACGGACATCCTGCTTGGAAAAATGGATTCTTCCATCCCCGCAACAAACACTGTTTCAAATTCCAGCCCTTTGGCTGCATGAATGGTCATAAGGGTCACTCCGCCTTTTTCATCCATACTGTCAAGATCCGTAATCAACGCGATATTCTGAAGAAAATCGACAAGGTTCTCTCCCCCGTTCGATTCAAACTCATAAGCAGAATTAATGAATTCTTCCACATTTTCCATACGCATCTGCGCATCGTCCGCATACTCGGTCTGCAGCATGTCCCGATAACCCGTACCTTCATAAATTTCCCGGATGATTTCATGTACGTCCCCGTTTTCTGTCAGCACCTGAAACGCTTCCATCATACCGGAAAAATCCTTTAATTTTTTTACAAAAGACTGCTTCTCAAAATAAATCTCCGCATGTGCCGCAACATCCATACAGGAAATACCTTCCGTATGAGCCTTATCCAATATTTTTTGCACGGTCACTGCACCAATCCCACGTTTGGGAACATTGATCACCCTCACAAAATGAATATCGGATGCCGGATTCGCAATTAAGTTTAGATAACTCAACAGCTCTTTAATTTCTTTGCGTTCATAAAAGCTGATCCCCCCGTATACACGGTAGGGAACCCCATACAGCCTCATTTTTTCTTCCAATATTCTGGCCAGGGTATGTGTGCGGTACAAAACAGCGATATCTCCGTAGCGCAGGCCCTGACGGGCAAGGGAGCCTATTTCGCGAGCAATAAATTCAGCTTCATCCCTCTCACTGGCTGCCGTATAAACGTTTGGTTTTCCGCCGTCTTCAATTTGAGACCAAAGAGTTTTTCGTGCGCGTCCCGCATTGTTTTGTATAACACAGTTTGCAGCCTTGAGTATCTTTATATCCGATCTGTAATTCTGCTCCAACCGGATCACTTTTGCATCCTGATAATCTTTCTCAAAATTAAGGATGTTTTGTATATTTGCTCCGCGAAAAGCATAAATACTTTGATCGTCGTCCCCCACTACAAAAATATTTCGATGCTTCCGGCAAAGAAGTTTGGTGAGCTTGTATTGGACCATATTGGTATCCTGATATTCATCCACCATAACATAATGAAACCTGTCCTGGTAGTATGCAAGTGTATCTTCGTGCTGCGTAAAAAGTTTCAGCGTATTTAAAAGCAAATCATCAAAATCCATTGCATTTTGTTTTTGCAGTTCCGCTGTGAATCTTTGATAAATTTCCTCAATGCGGTAAGCCTGCATCGGAAAATGCTCTTCAGCATAATCGGAAATTTCCTTTTCACTGGTGTTTTTATATTTGCTTATAAGGGTGCGGATCAGTTTGGGCGGATAGTTTTTATCGGCTTTTAGGCTAAGCTCCTCTAATATCTGTTTGATCAGCCTAAGAGTATCATCCGTATCATAAATCACAAAACCAGGAGAAAACCCAATTTCTTTACCGGATATGCGTAATATACGCACGCACATGGAATGAAAGGTACTGATCCACATGTTTGACACATCCGTTCCGAGAGCGGCTTGAATACGCTCTCGCATTTCCAGTGCCGCTTTATTTGTAAAGGTAATGGCTAAAATAGACATCGGATGTATGCCTAGCTCGCCTACCATATAAGCCACACGCTCTGTCAAAACTTTGGTTTTTCCGCTTCCCGCACCTGCCAGAATCAATACCGGACCGTTTACGGCACGAACCGCTTCAAGCTGTCTTTCATTTAATGCATCCAGGTTCATTTTTCCTCCATTCGTTCAATGACAAGCCTGTAACCGCCCGTTCCATAATTTAAGCAGCGGTTTACCCTGCTGATTGTTGCCGTGCTTGCTCCCGTTTTTTCTGCAATCGCGTGACATGTAAATTTTTTGTTGAGCATCTGCGCCACTTTAAAACGCTGCGAAATTGCACCGAGCTCCGCAACCGTACACAGATCCTCAAAAAACATATAGTATTCTTCCAGATTTTCAAGTTTGCTCATTGCATAAAAAAGAGTATCCAGATCTTCTGACTTTAATTTTGGATTCACCATTCCATCACCTTTCCTGTATAAAAGACGGCTTTTAATATTATGGTTGGCTGTTTTAAGCAAAACCTGCGTTGTTATTTTATATTTTACCACACTAATACGTGAATATAAATAAGCAATTTTTCTCGAATTAATCCCTTGGAGATCTCCTTTTGTCCGGTTGTAATTTTAACATATCCGCATAGCCGGTGCTGAATTAAGTATAAAGAAAAATACAAGCAACTTATCGGCTGCTTGTATCTTTATATTTCAGATTTTATTCAAATATCCTTTTTTCCAAACGCACGATATCGTTGCCCATAACGGCCAAAACAACCTGTTCCCCTTTTGCATTCCTCGGTTCGGTCGGAATTTCATCTGATTTGACAGCCGATACGTCACCTGATTTCTGGATGGCCGTCATCACACAAGGCTTATCCATAAATACGGCACCCGCAATCACCTGCCCTACCGGCCCGCCTAAATTAAAGGTTTTGAGTCCCTTTCCGTTTCTTCCCTGGACCTCATAATCTCCAATAGGCGTTTTCTTGGCATACCCTTTCTCAGTCATACAAATAAGCATTCCGCCATTTTGGCCCGTCTGTGCGGCCAAAACAACTTCATCACCTTTTTTCATCTTAATTGCCCCTACACCCTTGGCAATCCGGCCCATCATAGAAATTTCGTTCTTATTGACACAAATAGACATGCCGGTTTTCGTGACAAAAAGCATATTGGGCTCTTTTGTCCATATCTGTACGGCAAGGAGTTCGTCGTCTTCCTTAAGGCCGCATGCAATTATTTTGCTCTTCCTTGCATCAAATTCTTTAAGTTCCGTTGCCTTTATCATGCCGTTTTTGGTGGCAAAAAGCATTTTTCCATCAAAAGACTTAAAATCAAATAATCCCAGAATACATTCATCCGTATCCACGCCCGGCATAATAGCGGTCAGTGGCTTGCCGGCATCTTTTAATTTCCCCTCGGGCAGGGAAGAAACCGGAAGAATATACAGATTTCCTTTACTGGTAAAAATATACACTCTGCTATCCGTGTCTGTAGAGACCAGCATGCGCGGTTCGTTTTTGTCATCCCCTCCGTTTTCAAGCCCCTTTTGCAGAGCTTTGGTGGAAAGCCGCTTCAAATGCATGGATTGCGACAAAATGACTGCACATTCTTCCACAACCTTAAATTCACTTTCATCCGGTTCTTCGGCCGCCATATCAACATGAACAATTTTGGTGCGCCTTTTCCCGGCATATTTCTGTTTGATTTCTAGGAGCTCCTCTTTGATCACTTCTATCAGTTTTTTCGGTGAACGCAAGATGGAATTTAAATAGTCGATTAGCGCCAAAACATCACGATACTCGGCCCGCAAAGTGTCAATCTCAAGCGCCGTTAACCGCGCCAGGCGCATATCCAGTATAGCTTGCGCTTGGATGCCCGTTAAATTGAAGGCAGACATCAGAGACGATTTTGCCTCGCGTGAATCTTTTGAACTGCGGATTATTTTGATAACCCTGTCAATGTTTTCAACCGCAATAATGAGTCCCTGCAGGATATGTTCTCTTTTTTCCGCTTTTTCCAAATCATACTGCGTCCGTCGGGTAACAACATCTTTTTGATGCGCAATATAATAATCCAGAATAGACAACAGGCCGAGCTGCATAGGAACGCCTTTTGCAATCGCCATCATATTAATGCCAAAGGTAACCTGCAAATCGGTATACTTATATAAAAGCCCCAGGATTTTCTGCGGATCAACGCCTTTCTTAATTTCAATCACCGCACGGACACCTTCACGGTCGGATTCATCCCGAATATCGTCAATGCTCGCAAAAATATCTTTTTTTGCCTCACTGACCGAAAGGATTTTTTCCAGCATAGAAGATTTTTTAACTTCGTAAGGAATCTCGGATATGACGATGCGCGTTTTTCCGTTAGAGGATTTTTCCATTTCCGCCTTGGCTCTTAAATAAATCTTTCCCCGGCCCGTCTCATAAGCCTGGACCAATTCTTCCGGATTGACAATATATCCGCCTGTCGGAAAATCGGGTGCCTTAATATGCTTCATAACCTCGCGCAAGGTGCATTGGGGCTGATCCATTCTAAGAACAACACCGTCGATCACTTCTTCAAGATTATGCGGCGGAATATTGGTCGCCAATCCGACCGCAATACCGGAAGCTCCATTTACCAGCAAATTTGGAAATCTTGCAGGAAGCATGTCCGGCTCCCATTCGGAATCATCAAAATTCGGGCGAAAAGGAACGGTATCCTTGCCCAAGTCACGCAGCATCTCAAGAGCAAGCGGCGAAAGCCTGGCTTCCGTGTAACGCATAGCGGCCGCACTGTCTCCGTCCATAGATCCAAAATTCCCATGACCATCCACCAACGGTTCGCGCATTGAATACGGCTGAGCCAGCCTTACCATTGCTTCGTAAACACTAGTGTCACCATGCGGATGATATTTGCCCAACGCTTCGCCCACAATCCTGGCCGATTTTTTGTACGGCTTATCCGGCGTAAGCCCAAGATCGCTCATCGTATACAGAATTCTGCGCTGCACGGGCTTAAGTCCGTCCTCCACTCTTGGCAGCGCGCGTTCGAGTATAACGTATTCCGCATACGTCATAAACGAGCGGTGCATCATTTCTTCCAGTGTATTTTCGATAATATTTTCGTCATAGATAACTTGCTTCGTCTTCTTTGCCATAACGCAGTATTCCCTCAAAATGATCTTTTTTGTTAAAATTAGCAAATTCGCTGATATGTTCTCGACGCGGCTCCACTTTATCTCCCATCAAAGTAGTTACCAGGTGTTCCGCTTCGGCCGCATCTTCTATAGTCACACGAATCAAAGAGCGCTTTTCCGGGTTCATAGTGGTATCCCACAGCTGTTCCGGATTCATTTCCCCAAGCCCTTTAAAACGTTGAATCGTACAGGATTTTCCTACCTGTGCCTTTGCATCGGCCAATTGTTTTTCATTATACGCATACAGGATAGACTTTCCTTTGGCAATTTTATAAAGCGGCGGCCTCCCTACGAAAAGATGTCCTTCCGTAATCAGGGCCTTATAGTAGCGGAAGAAAAAAGTAATCAGAATCGTCTGAATATGGGCCCCATCCTGATCGGCATCCGATAAAATGATAATTTTGTTATATTTTAGATTATTGATATTAAACGATTCGTCAAATCCTACTCCGAGCGCTGTAATGATAGAACGGTATTCTTCATTGGACAAAACCTGGTCAATCCTCTTTTTTTCCACATTTAACGGCTTCCCGCGAAGTGGGAGAATTGCTTGAAAAGTCCGGTCTCTGCCTTGCTTGGCGCTTCCACCGGCACTGTCGCCTTCCACAATGAATAATTCATTTTGCTCTGCTTTTTTTCCAGAGCAACTGGAAAGTTTTCCGACTAAGGGAGAATTTTCAAGCTTATTTCTTTCCCTCTGGGTCTTCTTTGCTTTTCTGGAAGCTTCCCGGACTCTTGCGGCCGAAATCGCTTTTTCAACAATTTGAGTGCATATCTGCGTATTGTTGAGGTCCGCCATAAAATTAGTGAGCTTTTCGGTCACGATTCCTTCTACCGCCGTTTTTGCCTCGGCATTTCCCAATTTGGTCTTTGTTTGCCCTTCAAACTGCACATTTTTCATCTTGATGGAAAGGACCGCACACAGACCTTCGCGGTAATCTTCCCCTGTAAGCCCGTTGTTCTTTTCTTTAATAAGATTTGCCGCACGCGCATAATCGTTCATTACTTTGGTAAGTGCGGACTTAAAACCTGTTTCATGCGTACCGCCCTCGGGCGTAGGAATATTATTCACATAAGAAAATATTCCTTCGGAATAACCCTGATTATACTGCAAAGCAATGCTCACCATAATATCATTTTTTTGGCCTTCAATCAAAATAGGCGTCGTATGCAGGGGCTGCTTATCCTCATTGATATAACTCACAAAATCAACAATACCGCCCTGATACTGGTAAACTTTTTGTTTGGGCCGTTGTGTCGTATCTCTTTCGTCAATCAGAATCATTTTAAGACCTTTAGTCAAAAAAGCAAACTCGCGCAGCCGCCGTTTAACCACATCATAATTAAACTCAATGTCATCAAAAATATCATTGTCCGGCAAAAAAGTTACTTTGGTACCATGCTTGGACGTGATTTCTGTTTTTTCCAATGGTCCGACCGGTTTTCCCACCAGAAGCTTGCCCTTTTTCATGGCCGTTTCAAACGACTGTTTCCAGATAAATCCATCCTGATATACTTCAACGTGCAGCCACCTTGAAAGCGCATTCACCACCGACGCGCCGACTCCGTGCAGCCCGCCGGAATAGGCATAGCTGTTATTATTAAACTTTCCGCCGGCGTGTAATTGAGTATAAACCACTTCCACGCCCGAAACTTTCAGTTCCGGATGAATGCCAACAGGAATCCCACGCCCGTTATCTTCAACCGATACGGAATGATCTGCGTGCAGCGTAACGGTAATCTTGTCCGCAAATCCGTTTGCAGCTTCGTCTACGGAATTATCTAAAATTTCCCACAAAAGATGGTGCAACCCACGCGAACTGGTTGTGCCAATATACATGCCCGGACGCCGTCTGACCGCATCCAGTCCCTCTAATACCTGTATGTCCTTTGCTGTATAGGTATTGGCCATATTCCCCTCCAAATTACAACATATATACATATATTATAAACCATACCACAATACTTAGCAAATCTATTGTAATAAAATATATGACTTATTTTTAATCAAAACCGGCCACGGTACACAAAAAAGATCCTTCCTTTTAAGATGGATCTTTATAATCAAGCATATCACGGATATTTATACCTCTGCCCTGGAAAACACTTTTTACAGGGCTTTAAAGTTTATTTTTGCAGAAGCGCACGCAAAGCCAGCAAATAGCTTTTGATTCCAAATCCGGATATTTGACCTATGCAGACCGGAGCAATCACTGAAGTCTTCCTAAAATCATCTCTGGAATAAATATTGCTCAAATGGACCTCTACGCATGGCGCGTCTACAGAGGCAACGGCGTCTCGTATTGCGTAACTGTAATGCGTGTATGCTCCGGCATTCAGGATAATGCCATCTGCTTCGCCATGAGCGGAATGAATTGCATCAATGATTTCTCCTTCCGAATTGGACTGAAAAAACTCAACGTCAATCCGCATCACTTCCGCTTCGCTCGCAACACGCGTATTGATTGCATCCAACGATGTTTCTCCGTATACTTCCGGTTCACGGATGCCCAGCATATTCAAATTCGGACCATTTATTACAAGTACTTTTTTCATGGCAACCTCCGATTGATGGTTTTTAAAAACCATGCTACAATCAAATTGTATCATAAAATGAGCGAGGTTTGTACTATGAAAAATCAGACATGCTGCGTCATCGGTTATCCGATTTCCCACAGCCTTTCCCCTCTTATACACAATGCCTTGTATGAACTTTATTCCATCGACTGTACCTATACCATCCGGGAAATTCAGCCCGGACAACTTGACCGGTTTGTTAAAGATATAAAAGACTTAAACTTGCGCGGCTTTAACGTTACCATGCCTTACAAAAAAGAAATCATTCCTTATCTTTCCCGGGACCCCGGCCTTTTGAGCATAAATACGGTTTGCATTCAGGATGGTCTTCTGTCCGGAACCTCTACCGATGAGGCCGGCTTTGCCAAAAGCCTTCAGGAAGAAAACTTCTCTTATGAAAATAAAAAAATTGTATTCATAGGAGCGGGCGCCGTTACCGGCATTCTTGCGGCCGACGCAATCAAAAAGGGGGCAAAACAAATCGACCTGCTAAACCGTACCCTTGCAAACGCACAGCAGCTTGCTGCTTCTGTCGGCGGGAACGCCCATATTTTTGATACCACAAACAGCTACCGTTGCATTGAAGAATGCGACCTTCTGGTTAACACGACTCCGCTTGGGATGAGAGGCTGTCCAAAATTTAAAAGTTATGATTTTTTAGGTAATCTTCGTCAGCAGACGTTGGTCTGCGACCTTATATACCAACCTTTTACCACCGAATTTTTAATGGAAGCTTCCCGGCGTGGCAACCCGACACTCGGCGGAATATCTATGCTGGTATGGCAGGCTTTTTATGCATTTCATTTTATGTTCGGCATCATGCCTTCCGAAAAAGACAAAGAATACATCCTCAAAATAATTGAGGACCGGCAAGAGCCGACCCCCTCTTTCGAAGTTTGATTGGTACGGCTTAACGGGGTTAGGTTCGTCCAAACATTGCAATCGCCTCTGCCGCTTCGTTTAATCCTTTGGTATTGTCTATAGTGATATCTGCATATTGCTGATAGAGGGGCTCACGCTCCGCATAAATTTCAAATAATTTTTTCGGATTATCTTTTATTAACGGACGTACATTTGTGTTTACGCGCCGTATAATATCCTCTACCGGCCGCCTGATCCAAATAATGGTTCCGGTTGCCTTCATTTGATCCACATTCTTTTGCATCAGGATAATTCCGCCGCCTGTTGAGATGACCGCCTCTCTTTGATGGGACAGATCGGCCAACACCTTCGATTCGAGTGCCCGAAAAGCAGACTCCCCGTTTTTTTCAAAAATTTCACGGATCAGCAAACCTTCTTTTTTTTCAACTTCCCGGTCAAGATCAAAAAAAGGGCTTCCTAGAATCTTGGCCGCTTTTTTTCCGACTGTTGTTTTTCCACAGCCCATAATGCCGATCAAGTATAAATTATTCACTTCTCCAGCTCTTTCTTCTGGTATTGCCGGGAGCATTGCATAACCAGTTCATAAATTTCTTTCACAGAATCTGAAAAATGTTTATTGTTAAGCATTGCGACCCGACTTTGAATGATTTCTTCTTCCCGCTTTTGATCCAAAATAGGAAGTCCGTTCATATCTTTATAAGTGCCTACTAAACGGGAAACTTCCATTCTCCGTTCCAGCAAATCTACAATTTTTTTATCAATATCATCAATCTCTTCCCGCAGGCGTCTTAAATCATCCATATTTTTTATCCTCCAGTAACAGGTCTGCCAAACAAAGCGAAGCGCCGCACCGGACAACTTCTACGGCTCTCGGAACAATGCAGGAATCATGTCTGCCCGTTATCTTAAGAGTTGTATTTTCTTTTTTGAGAAGATCAACCGTTTCCTGTTTTGCAGCAATAGAGGCGGTTGGTTTGATGGCCGCACGGAATACGATAGGCATACCGTTTGAAATTCCACCCAAAACACCGCCGTTGTTGTTTGTTTTATAGGTAATGCGGCCGCCTGAAAGCGTCGGCGCGTCGTTCGCACTGCTTCCACGCATAGTAGCGAGCCCAAATCCCGCGCCAAATTCAACGCCCTTAACGGCGGGAATAGAAAACATCATTTGGGATATAATACTTTCCACTCCGTCAAATATTGGATCTCCAAGACCCACCGGCACACCCACTACAACGCATTCGATTGTACCGCCGACAGAATCTCCCTGCTCTTTTGCCCGGGAAATTATCTCACGCATTTTTATTCCCTGCTCTTCATCTAAAACCGCGAACTCTTTTTTTAATATTGAAGCAATCTCCAAAGGATTTATATGATCCGAAAAGTCCGCATCCTCTACTTCGCCGATCGACGCAATATGGGCCCCTATAAATATCCCCGATTCCGCCAGCCACTGTTCCGCAATACTGCCGGCAAAAACAATGGGAGCGGTTAGGCGTCCCGAAAAATGACCGCCTCCGCGATAATCGCCATAACCACCATATTTTACGTAGCCCGTATGATCCGCATGCGACGGTCGCGGTTTGACTTTCAGTTCCTCGTAATCGGCCGAATGCGTATCGTGGTTTCGTATAATCCCTGCCAGGGGCGTTCCGGTTGTGAAGCCGTTAAAAAAACCGCTTAAAATTTCTACCGAATCCGTTTCTTTCCGTGCCGTTGAATAGTCTGCGGAGACAGGCATGCGCCGTTTCATAGACTCATATACTTTTTCCATATTAAGTTCAATGCCGGCAGGCAGCCCATCAACGACAACCCCGATTCCTCCGGAATGAGATTCGCCAAAAATACTTATTTTAAGATTTTTGCCCCAAATGGAACTCATCTGATCACTCCCCCCAGTTTTTGAAATTCATTGTAAAAATCCGGAGCAGACTTTGCAACAACATCCGGATTCTTAATACGGATATCACCTTTTGTCAAAACGGAAGCTATAGCAAGAGACATTGCCACCCGATGGTCTCCGTGTGAATCTACCAAGCCTCCTTGCAACGGTTTTCCTCCCCTTATGACCAGACGATCATCATATTCGTCTATATCGCCGCCCAATTTCTTAAGCTCCGTTGTCATGGCCGCCAAGCGGTCACTTTCCTTGTATCTCAGACGCTGCGCATTATAAATAACGCTTTCTCCCTGTGTGCCCAACGCAAGGATACAAAGAATGGGAACCAGATCTGGAATTTGGGACACATCAACTTTAAAAGGGTGCAACAAATCCGGCTTTGAAACCGTAAAACCGTTCACACAAACGCCCGCATTCTTTAAAATATCAAATATTCTTTTATCGCCCTGCAACGAATCCGCCCGCAGACCCGACAAGTGAACTTTTCCGGACAATGCTGCGCCTACCGCAAAAAAAGCGGCATGAGAAAAATCGCTCTCAACCTCAAAGTTGCAACTTGCATACTTCTGATTGCCGTAAACAATAATATCCCCTCCCCAGACTTCGGTTTCCACTCCAAATTTTTCAAGCATATCCCGGGTTAGGTCAACATATGGCTTAGATTGAAGTTCTGTGGTAAATATAATACGCGAATCTCCTTTTAGCATTGGAAGCGCGAATAGTAACCCGCTCACAAACTGTGAAGAAATATCTCCGCGTACAGAAAAGATATCCGGATAAAGCTGGCCTTCCAAAAGAATCCCCGCTGTCGTTTTTTCCATCTTGATTGACTGCTTACGGCAAATCTCTTCATAAAGATTCAGCGGGCGCTGCATCAGGCGTCCCTTCCCCGTAAAACATCTTTGAAGCCCATCCATTCCCAGCGGCAAACAAAAGCGGAGCGTTGAACCGGATTCATTACAAAAAATTTCCCCTTCTGTTTCTCTTTTTGCACCTTTAACCGTTATCCCTTCGCTATGCTCTTCAATTGAACAAAACCCCATCTTTTGCACTGCATCCATTGTCGCCTTAATGTCATCTGAACGCGCAATATTCTTCAGTATTGATGTTCCGTCTGCCAAAGCAGCACAGACAATCGCACGGTGCGAAACACTTTTGGACGGCTGAATCTTCAATTTTCCGTTTAGCCTGGAAGGAGCAATCACTATCATAATATAAGTTCTCTCAATTCACTCACTTTGAAATCACGAATCACGGCATGACCAATCTTATCCACCAAAACAAAATGAATCACATCACCTGCTGCTTTTTTATCTTGCCCGAGATTCTCAATCGCATTTTTTAAAATGCTATCATCCACCACAACCGGCAATCCGTTTTTTATAAGAAGATTGCGAACGGCATCTTCCAAACCCTCTTCGGATATCCCTGCCCGCTCTCCGATCCGTGCAGCAAAGACCATACCGATTGCAACCGCTTCGCCATGCAGGTACCGCCTGTAATTCGTAGCCGTTTCTATCGCATGCCCTATCGTATGCCCATAATTCAATTCCATCCTTACATTTTTATCAAATGGATCTTTTTTCACATATTCCGCTTTAATCACGCAACAGGTCTGAATAATATCTGTTAATGCACCATTGGCTGATAAAAGCATATCGTACAACCGGTCGCTTGAAATAAAAGCATATTTGATCACTTCAGCCATACCTGCCGAAAACTCGCGTTTGGGAAGCGTTAAAAGCGTATCTACGTCTGCCAATACCAAAGAAGGCTGATAGAAACTTCCCACCATATTCTTACCGCTTTTAAGATTAACCCCGACCTTACCTCCGACTGAACTGTCAACCTGAGCAAGAAGCGTAGTGGGAATCTGTATAAAGGGAACGCCCCTTTTAAAAGTGGCTGCCGCATAACCCGCAAGATCTCCAACAACTCCGCCGCCAAGGGCAATAATTGCATCTTCCCGTGAAATGTTGTGCCTCGAAAGCGCTTCATATATTTTCAGAAGAGATTCGTGAGATTTGCTTTTTTCCCCTGCCTTTATAATGAACGAGGGAAGTTCCCCGAAGGCCTTCCCATACAGCGGATAAACATTCGTGTCCGATATAATAAAACATTTTCTGTCTTTTGGAATATAGGCATATGCATTTTGCAGCAATCCCGATCCAAGCAGAATTTCATAGGCTCCGTTTTGCGCCTCAACCATTACTTTTTGCATAAATATTCCTCCGCATTTATTATAGCATACTAAAAAATCAAAAAAAATAAAAAATATTATTACAAATTTATTAAAATATATTTACATCTAATATTGATTATGATACACTATAAATGTCGAAGATGTATTTTAAAGAAAACGCTTTGTAACATTTATGAGAAAATTGTTACATATATTGTAAAGAGCCAAATACTAATTAATATATTTCCTCCTTTTATAATAGAATCCGCATGCGAAAGGCGGATTCTTTTTTTCTCTTTTTTAAATCCAGTTTAAATGCTGCTTTTTTTTGAAGTGATTTTCAACAAAACTTATAAAGCGCAAAAAACAAAAAATGCCGTTCACAAATGGAACGGCATTTAAAATATTGTCTACCAGCTGCCACCGCCGCCGCCGCCAAAACCGCCGCCCGAAAAACCACCGCCGGAAAAACCGCCGCCGCCGCCAAAACCGCCGGAATTATTATTTGGACGTGCTATCATTGCTGCCTGGGTATACATCATTGAACTCATAAGCATGCTGGTAAAATAAATAGATGAAAAGGTTCCATAGCCGTAACCATAGTACCAACTGGGCGGCTCAATCGCAATGTTCTCAAATTGTTTAGACCATTTGTCCGTAACTCCCAGAACATAGGCATACGGCAGTATATTGTAAAAATACTGCGGATTTTCATTGACCATCATTTTCAATTTGTCCAGTTCCACTGTTTGAATAAAGTTTTTAAGACCCATTATTCTTCCGGCCCATAAAACGCCCTGTTCTGTCCACGTTCTGAAATGTGGCGCTATAAACGTAATCGCAAGTGCGACCACAACCGGAAGAAATGCTGTCAGAGAAAACACTTCATAAGAAAGCAGCACAATCAAAAGATAAAATACAGCCGTCCCGAAAGCCCATCCGACAAGCGTTTTGACCTTGGTTGAACGTTTTGCCGACAGCCATGTCTCTATGCTCTTAATATAGACCGCAACCAGCGCATACCCGATTGCCAGGACAATCGCTCCGACAATGACGGAAAAAATCATATCAAAAGTCTGGTTATATAAATTCATAAATGTCATTACCGTCATCGGCAAGGAAGCAAGAAAGGCCATCAGATTCTGCATGGCTACCGATTTACGCGTAAAAACAAGATTTTCCGCACTTTGATATTTAGAACGAACCATCGCCTTGGTTGCGGTAAGCGTGTCGTAAAACTTATACTTAAGTTCAGATGTAGACGTTGTCGTTTTGCCTGCGAATATGCTGTCAAACATTGTTTTTTCATATTGGTTCGCGGTAGAAGGAATGTCTTTCTTTTTCTTCAGAATCATGTCTTTGCTTTTATCCCGCTGATGAATTTCAAGATATCCCTTATCGGCCCAATAGATAATCAGAGAGACAACATCTTTGTCTTCCACAATTCCGTCAATCACATATCCGACATCCGCAGAGGTCATTTTTTCGGGCGGATAAAACTCTACCGTTTGCACCGGTTTTTTCTTTCTTATAAATAAAGCGGCTAAAAGAAGCGCAATGCCGAGCAGGATTAAAGACACAACGATCAAAGAGCTTGTTGGTCCGTTATCCTGTCTTGCTCCCACAAAGTAGCCGTTTGGAAGCTCCAGGCGGATGCTCAGCCCTTCATAAGGCTGCATGGTTCTCGTGACCCTTCCGGAAATAACATTACCCGAAACGGAATACTCAAGATCTCCGGGATTGTATCCGGACGCACCCTCTCCGCCCAGTGAAAATCCAACTTTTGATGTGTCAAACTCCTTAGGCATTGTAATTGTAAAGGTAAAATTGTCAATCGGGACATACCATTCGGTTCCATTAAGGTTATAATAGAACACATCAAAAGCGTCATAGCCATCGTCACCGGGATCATAGGTATACTGAAGGGCATAATTCTGAACGCCGCTTACCGTCACATCCGGATCGCCCAAACGCATGTCATAATATCCGTCCTCGGTTGTTGTACTGATAGGCGTATTCGCAAAAATATCCGAAATCAGAATACGGTAATTTTTTGTATATATTTCTCCGTTAAACTCCTGGGTAACCGTTGCTTTCTGCGGAATGAGCCTCTCAATGCCGTGTTTATCGGCAAAAAAATCGGCAGTGATATTCTCCGTAACATCATAAGTGTTATTCTCATTCACATTTATGGTCACATCATAGGAATCAATTTGAAAGTCACCCTGCGCCTGCGCAAATGAAGGGACAAGAAAGACGCATATAATAACGGCTATAAGAAATAGTTTTTTCATAAAATAGTCTCCATGTTTTTTCTGTGTGCAAAACTCTTCACAATGGTACAATGTTTTGTTTGCTGCTGTTTTTTTACATTCGAAAATTTGCCCCTTTGTTCATTTTGCAGAACAAAGGGGCATACGCAACTAAAATTTCACTTGAACATTTTCCCGCTCTGCTTCGTTCGAGACTTCAAACATAGGTTGTTTTTCAAATTTAAAATGACGCGCGATCAGGTTGGTTGGAAAAGTGAGCAGCTTGGTATTGAACATCTTAACGTTTGCATTATAATATTTCCGTGCATTCACTAAATCAGTTTCAACCTGCTGAATCTGAGCCTGCAAATTCAAAAAACTGGAGTCTGCTTTCAGATTCGGATACGCTTCGGAAACAGCAAAGAGACTGCGCAAAGTATTGGTAAGCATATTTTCATTTTGAAGACGCTCCTGCGTTGTGGATGAATTTGCCACACTGTTACGGGCCGCAATCACATTCTGCAACGTCTCTTTTTCGTGTGCCGCATACCCTTTTACGGTTTCCACCAGATTTGGGATCATATCAAAACGTTTTTTAAGGTACACATCAATCGTCGCAAAAGCCTCTTCAATGTTATTTTTCATTTTAATAAAACGGTTGTAAGCAGAAATATACCATAAAACGATAATCACCACAACCGCTATCACTATACCCAACACAATATATCCAATCATTTATTTTCCACCCTTTCAACATATTTATCCGTTGTTTAAAAATATTGTAGCATAGGTTTTCAGCCAAAACAATAAGAAAGCTATGGATTTAAATGGGTCGTTGTGCTATAATTCCCCCGATATATTACATTGCTTACCGGAGGTCTATCTTGAATCAGTCTTCTTCGTCCCTTAAATACAGTTTAATGCTTCTTTTGGTCACCATCTTTTGGGGATCAGGTTTCATTGTTGTTCGCTTTGCTCTAGACAGCGGTTTGACCCCCGGTTTAATCACCGCCCTCCGCATGACGCTGGGGAGCCTGATTATGCTGCCCATTTTTTTTAAAAGCATTCGTCGGACAAGCAAATCCGAACTGAAAGACGGAATAATCGCAGGCCTTCTTCTTTTTTTGGGTTTTTTACTTCAAACCGCAGGTATGCAATACACCATTATATCCAATAGTGCTTTTTTGACTACAACAAATGTGATTATGGTACCTTTTTTGAGCTGGCTTATTATAAAAAAACGCCCAAAAACAAAAACGTTTTTTTCAATTGCACTCGGATTTGTGGGCGTCAGCATTTTGACGCGCGCTTTCGAAACCGATATCCGCTTTAATACCGGCGATATTTTGTGTCTTCTTTCCGCCGTGTGCTTTGCAGCGCAAATTGCTTACACCGAATTTGCCGTTAAAAAAGCGAATGCAAATTCATTTACTTTTATTGAACTCGCATCCACCGCCGTCTTTTCTTTTATTTATGTGATTTTTTTCGAAAACGGCTTTTCCGGAGGGTTTTCTTTACCACCGGAAGGTTTTCTGGCCTGTCTTTATCTGGGCGCTACCTGCACGTTTTTTGCGTTCTGGGCGCAGTCGGTTGCACAAAAGCATATGGTCTCCTCACAGGCAGCCCTTATTCTTTCAATGGAAGCGGTATTTGCAAGCCTCTTTTCCGTTCTGCTGGGTTATGAAAAGTTTCTGCCCACGCTCGCCGTTGGCGGCGGCATTATAATCGCTTCCATCGTCATCCTGGAAACCGGAAAGAAACCCGCCGTTTCACAACAAGCAAATACATCTGCGCTTAACAATAATTTAAAAAACGGTTAGCATTTATTTGCTGCCCTTAGAATCCCGTGCAGCGCATGCAAAGCTGCGTTATTACGAATATAATCGCGTTCATTCTGATATCCGCGTCCTAGCGTAAGTTTTACTGTTTCTGTAAGGTTCTTGCTATTTATGCCTATATAAACCAGGCCGACCGGCTTATCTTTGCTGCCTCCGCCGGGACCCGCAATACCGGTTACAGATATTCCGATATCCGCACCCGATACCCGGCGCACCCCGGCCGCCATCTCCAATGCAGTTTCAGGAGACACCGCGCCATATTTTTCCAGTGTGTCCGCTTCTACGCCCAATACCTTCATTTTTATTTCATTTGCATATGCACAAATTCCACAACCGAACACATCGGAGGCACCGTCCACATTTGTAATTTGTTTAGAAACCAACCCGCCGGTACAGCTTTCGGCTGTTGCAACCGTAAGGTTTTTTTCCTTTAATTTGCGAACGACTGCCGTTTCCATATTTCCGACATCGATTCCATAAATATAATCTTTAAGCAAAGTTTGTATTTTATCCACAACAGGTCCAAGCATTTCTTTCGCCTTTTCTTGATTCGCCGCACTTGCCGTTACCCGAAGATAAACTTCTCCCGTCCTGGCATACGGCGCAATCGTAGGATTGTCCATAGTCAGCATATAGTCATGCAGCATATCCTCTACTGCGGATTCTCCAATTCCAAAAATATAGATATTTGTGGAAACCAAAACTTTTTTTGAATCACGGGACAAATACGGCAATACCTGCCCGTCAAACATCGGGACCATTTCCCTGGGCGGCCCGGGCATTAAAACAGCCGTTTTATTACCGCCCGACAGTGCAAGACCCGGTGCCGTTCCATTTTGATTTTCAAAAACGACCGCCCCTTCAGGCATGTAGGCTTGTTTTATATTGTTTTCCGTCATTTTACGATTTTGCCCACGGTTAAAACTTTTAAACAATTCTATCAGCCGGTCATAGGAAGGCTGGTGAAGTTGCATTTCTTTCCCAAAATACTCAGCGACCGTCTCTTTGGTAAGGTCATCATAGGTCGGCCCGAGGCCGCCCGTCATAACAATAAGGTCACTGCGGTCAAACGCAAGACGAATGGCATCTTTAAGCCGCTCCGGATTGTCTCCGACCACCGACTGGTAATATACATTGATGCCTGCAGCGGCAAGCCCTTTTGCAATATGAGCGGCATTGGTATTAATGACATCCCCCAATAGCAATTCCGTTCCTACACATAAAATTTCTGCTTTCATTTTTTCACCCCAAAATCAATTGTCCTATTTTACGTACAAATCCATATTTAAACAAACGGAAACGGAACAGTACTCTTATGCGTGCCCATTTGTTAATTTTCAAACATTCGGAATACGCGCGAACCATCTGCGCATCATATTCGGAAAGCTCGCTGCCGTATGTCCTGTAAAATTCCCCTGCCTGCCAATAAGTATCCCTTATACGTTTTTTCATGGTTCCCGTATTGGAAAGCCGGCTTGAAACATAGCTCGGACTGCGCGTATCCACCGCGCCAATCTCGTTATCCGGATGTTGCCTGTACTTAATGGTAGGCTCGTCTAAAAATTCAACCCCCCCAAACGCGCAGGCAATCAGGGCCATCCACCAGTCATGCATAATAATTGGATCCAGGCTCGTATACGCAACTCTTTTGATCAGTGCCTTATTTACCATTACCGTGCATCCGGTGACATGGTTTTGCGGCAAAAACCGGTTGAGGGTTTTAAAGGTCTTGCTGAGTTTCTGGGCCGACATCATAGAAAGGGTCTTTGTTTTTAAATTTTCGTCAACAACTTCAAGATCGCTGTGGACCAGCAAAGGCTTTTCAGTACCAAATTGCTGTTCCAGCTTCCGCATGGCTTCCATTGTTTTGGCCGCTTTATCCGGATACCAGACGTCGTCGTGATCTGCAAACAAAACATAGTCCGCCTTCGCATGCGCCATCAAATAAAAAAAGTTTTCTTTTGCTCCGCCCAAAGGAAATTTGTTTTCCAAAATAAAAATATTCGGATTATTTTCAGCGTAAGAATTGATAATATTTTTTGTTTCATCAACAGAGCCATCGTCGCTGATCAGAATGCGGATATCCGGCAGAGATTGCGTCAAAAGGGAATCCATAAGCTGTGCAATATATTTTTCACTATTGTGGGTCGCCAGCAGGATCTCTACCATTGCAGTTCTCCTGAATCGTATATTTTTTTTAAAAATATATCCATATGCATATAAAGTTCACTCACAAAAAAACATACCGGTAAAACTGGTTTGTTTTCACGAATACTCGGGCTAGACATTCACTTCGCCTTTCATATTCAAAAGGCCTTCATATTTTTTTAAGACGGGCAGTACATTACAGGAAATAAAATCATCTACCTGTATATCCGCCATTCCAATAAAATTTTTCGGGCTCAATAATGCGTCTATTTCATCTGGTGAAAGCCGGAACATCTCATCCGCCTTGATCAAATCTATCAAATTATTTGAAAGGCCCTCTGCTTTTACCCGGCTTGCCGCCGTCATTGAATATTCACGTATTTTTTCATGCAGTTCCTGCCGGTCGCCTCCACGGAGAACAGCCTGCATAAGTATGGTTTCAGTAGCCATAAAAGGAAGCTCTTCCGAGATATGCTTGGCAATCACTTTTTCATATACAACCATCCCGTCCGTAACATTCAAATAAAGATTCAACAGCGCATCAACCGCCAGGAAGGCCTGCGGGATCACCAAACGCTTATTCGCAGAATCATCCAGGGTGCGTTCGAACCACTGCGTAGAAGCTGTCACCGCCGGGCTACCGGCCAAAGAAAGGACATATCGCGCAAGAGCAGACATGCGCTCGCTGCGCATGGGGTTACGCTTATACGCCATTGCAGAAGAACCGATCTGGCTTTTTTCAAAAGGCTCTTCCATTTCCTTTAAATTCTGCAAAAGGCGCATATCGTTTGAAAATTTATAAACGCTGGTAGCAATCGATGACAGCAGGTTTAGAACCATTGCATCAAATTTTCTGGGATATGTCTGCCCCGTTACCGGATAAAAATCTTCATAACCCAATTTACTGCAAACCAGACGTTCCAGTCCCCTTACCTTATTTGCATCGTTGTCAAACAATGTATAAAAGCTGGCCTGTGTTCCGGTTGTCCCCTTAACGCCCCTGAGCCGTACACGGGAAAGAACAAACTGCATCTGTTCTAAGTCCATCATTAAATCCTGCAGCCAAAGCGTTGCACGTTTTCCAACTGTAGTCAGCTGGGCAGGCTGAAAATGCGTAAAGCCCAGTGTAGGCAACGATTTGTACTTTTGAGCAAATCCGGAAAGCTGATTAATAACGTTAACCAATTCCGCTTCTATCAGGCGAAGCCCCTGGTCCATTACAATAACATCGGCGTTATCGCCCACAAAACAACTTGTTGCACCCAAATGAATGATGCCTTTTGCACGCGGACACTGCATACCGTAAGCATATACATGGGACATGACGTCATGCCTCACTTTTCGTTCCCGCTCTTCCGCAACATCATAATTAATATCTTCCGCATGAGCGCGAAGTTCGGCGATCTGTTCGTCATCAATGGGCAATCCCAAATCCTTTTCCGCTTCGGCAAGCGCGATCCAAAGCCTGCGCCATGTCTTGAATTTAAAGTCGTCCGAAAACAGATAGGACATTTTTTTGCTTGCGTACCGTGTAATCAACGGATTTTCATATGCATCTTTCATGGTATACCCCTTCATTTAAGTATAGTATTATTTTATCTTCAAATCATAAATATTACAAGAATGAATCGTCCGGCAGATCATATGACTTTATACAAAACAAAAAGAGAGGTTGTTCACCTCTCTTTTATCTCATTTAGCGTAATTGATTGCTCGGGTTTCTCGAATAACGTTTACTTTGATTTGACCCGGATAATCAAGTTCTTTTTCAATTTTCTTGACAATATCCCGGGCCATCAGGGTTGTTCCCACATCATCCACATCGTCAGGCTTCACAATGATTCTAACTTCTCTGCCGGCCTGTATGGCAAATGATTTTTCAACTCCCGAAAACGAATTTGCAATTTCTTCAAGATTTTCAAGACGTTTAATATAATTTTCAAGACTCTCTCTTCTGGCTCCCGGCCGGGCCGCGGAAATCGCATCCGCCGCCTGAACCAATACAGCCTCCACGGTTGTCGGTTCAATATCACCGTGATGCGCACCAATGGCGTTCACCACATCAGCCGATTCTTTGTATTTTTTTGCAAGGTCTGCACCGATCTTTACATGGGGGCCTTCCACTTCGTGGTCAACCGCCTTACCAATGTCGTGCAGAAGCCCTGCACGCTTCGCAAGCTTTGCATTCGCACCGATCTCAGATGCCATAATGGACGCAAGATGTGCGACTTCCAGCGAATGTTTAAGTACATTCTGTCCGTAGCTTGTGCGATAGCGGAGCCTTCCTAACAACTTAACGACTTCCGGATGCAAGGAATGAATCCCTACATCAAATGCGGCATGTTCGCCGGCTTCACGTATCTGACCGTCGACTTCTTTTTGCGCCTTTGAAACCATCTCTTCTATCCGCGCAGGATGGATCCTGCCGTCTACAATTAATTTTTCCAACGCAATCCTGGCAACTTCCCGCCGCACAGGATCAAATCCCGAAAGTATAACCGCTTCGGGCGTATCATCAATAATCAGATCAATTCCGGTCGCCGTTTCAAGAGCCCTGATGTTTCTTCCTTCTCTGCCGATAATCCTGCCCTTCATATCATCACTGGGCAAAGGTACCACAGATACGGTGCATTCCGCAACATGGTCTGCCGCTGTTTTCTGGATAGCTAAAGATAATATTTCCCTTGCTTTCTTTTCGGCATCGTCTTTGGCTTTCGCTTCGATTTCACGGAGCATAATTGCCACGTCATGACGCGCCTCATTTTCCACTTTTTCCAGCAGCAGTTCTTTGGCCTCGTCTTTGGTCATGCTTGATATATGTTCCAATTGTTCAAGCTGTCTATTGGTAATATTTTCAAGCTCTTCCTTGGCCTTTGCGATGTCCTTGGTCCTTCTATTCAACTGTTCCTCTTTTTGTTCAAGATTATCCAGTTTTTTGTCCAAGGCTTCATCTCTTTGAACGATCCTTTTTTCAAGTTTAATCGTCTCGTTACGTCTTTCTCTTATCTCTTTTTCAAATTCGTTTCGTAGTCTGTGAACTTCTTCCTGAGCTTCTAATACCGTTTCTTTTCGAATAACCTCCGCACGTTTCTGTGCATCTTCAATCAGCTTCTTTACGGAATCCTCTGCACGGCCTATTTTTGATTCGGCAATGTTTCGCCTGTAAAAATACCCCACAATAAGTCCTACCACCAAACCAGCTGCGCACAGAAGGATAGGTATTAGTATGCCACTCACTGAATGCATTCCACCTCCTATTCAATTTTTGGCGAATATATATCATTGTATCTATTTGAAAATTTCAAATTACAATACAAATACACACCTTAATATATTTTATATTTTTTTTATGCATTTTGTCAACTTAAATGTTCGGCCGCAGCCATGCCCGCCAGCCAACCGGTGGAAAAAGCAATCTGCATATTGTATCCTCCGGTCAGGGCATCTACATCAATGACTTCTCCAGCAAAATAAAGGCCGCCGGTCTTTCTGCTCTGCAAAGTAGAAGGATTAATGTCGCGTACGTCTATCCCTCCGCGTGTAATAATTGCCTCTTCCAATCCCGCCGTATCTCTGATTTGTAAAGGAAACGCTTTTAGTATTTTAATTAAATTTTCCCTTTCCGGCTTCGTTACGCTATTCACCGATTTTTCTGCAGGTATGCCAGCCAATTTTAGGACAATCGCAATCAAGCGTTGTGGTAGCAACTGGTTCATCGCATTATCGATATGCTTGTTTTTATACTGTTCAAAGTCGCGCAGAATACGCTTATCCAGCTTTTCCACAGTCAATGCGGGTTTTAAATCTATTTCCGCTGTCAGGCGGAACGGTTTTGAGTAATCAATCAGGCTGCTGGCCGAAAGAACAAGGGGACCGCTAACGCCTCCGTGTGTAAATAGCATCTCTCCCAGTTCTGAAAAAACAATTTTTTTATTTTGGCGCAATGTGAACGTAACATTTTTTAGTGCAAGTCCGGCAAGCTGCGCACAGGTATCCCCTTCTTCCAGTAAAGGAACAAGCGCGGGATAAGCTTTAAAAACAGTATGGCCAAAAGATTGTGCAAAACCGTAACCATCACCTGTCGAACCCGTTTGAGGATAAGATGCGCCCCCTGTTGCTACAATTACCACTTTTGAAAAAAGAGGCTTTTCTCCTTCCATATGAACGGCAAAAATACCCTCTTTTTTTTCTATTTTTATTACCTTTGAACAAAGACGTACGCAAACGCCCGCCGCATCCAGTATTTTGATCATACAGCGGATTACATCGCTTGATTTGTCGCTCTCCGGAAAAACGCGCCGTCCTCTTTCGGTCTTTGTTTTAAGGCCTTGCCGATGCAGCATGTCCATAAGTTCTTCCGGGGGCAGGGCATAGATACAGCTCATTAAAAACTTTGGATTTCGGGGAACATTATTAAAAAATTCGTCCGCCGGGCAATCATTTGTAATATTGCATCTTCCTTTGCCGGTAATATACATCTTTTTACCCAGCTTTTCATTTTTTTCGATTAACAGGACCTCTTTACCTAAAAAAGCGGCTGAAGCGGCCGCCATCATCCCCGCAGGTCCTCCCCCGATTACAATAATATCCGTCATTTTCCACCGAGTTCCATAAATTTGTCATCAAGTTCCTGCGTAGCATATATCGTATTTTGATTCCATATTTTCTCAAGTTCTTCAAAATTAGCAACCAGTTCACCCTTTTTGCGCAAGCCAAGCAAGATAATTAAAACATTAATCAGGCTCAAGGGAGCTACCAGAGAATCAACAAAAGAGTTCATATTGCTTTTTGTAATCAGCGTATAGTCTGCATATTCTGCTGGGGGCGCCGATTCATTATCCGTAATCGTCACCACCGTGCAGCCTTTGGACTTAAAATAACTCAGGCCGTCTACCGTAAGCACGGAATACCTTGGAAAACTGATACCAATCACAATATCATTTTCGTCGGCATAAAGCGCCTGTGCGTAAATATCACTTTGACCAAAAGTAATCAGCTTTACATTGCTGATAAAATAGCTCATATAATACGATAAAAACTGGGCCAGCGGCGCACTGGCACGCGTTCCCAATATATAAACCGTTTTGGCCCGGACAATACTTTCCACCAGGCTGTCCATAAGTTCTGGCGTAATATAATTCTGGGATGCTTTGATATTATTGATATCCATTTTAAAGGCAGTCTCAATAATTTCTTTGGAGGTCAGCCCCTCCATTAATTCCAGGCGCTGAACATTGGTCAGCTTATTTTTGATAACTTCCTGAAAATCCTTTTGTAATTCAGGATATCCTTCATATCCCAGAGCATAAGCAAAACGAACAACCGTTGATTCACTGACCCCTACAATGGACGCCAGTGCCGCGGCTGTCATAAATGCCGCTTTATCATAATTATGCAGGATATATATTGCAATTTGCTTTTGGCCCTTGCTCATGGATTTAAATTCAAGATTGATCCTGTCTATGATATTCATTACTTTTCCTCCGGCTGTCCCTTCAGTTTTATTATATTTCCATTATACCACAGATTTTTATAAATGCAATTTTAAGTTTTTTAAATTGCATTTTAGTGATTCCAGCTGATCAAAATCAGTCAAGTCGCATTGCAGAGGCGTAAGCGAAACATATCCTTGATTCAAAATCGCTCCATCAGAGTCATCTTTCGCCCGATCTCCAATAAATCCGCCAGCCAGCCAGTAATATTCCCGTCCCCTGGGATCTGTGCGTTTTTCATATCTTTCATCATACTGCATCTTTCCCTGTTTGGCCGCCCGGAATCCACGTATCTTTTCAAAAGGAAGCGCCGGTACATTCATGTTGACTACATGGCGGATATCTTTTTGAATATCGATCTGTGATAAAAGCAACTCTACGCACCTTGCAGCATCCACAAGAAAATCAACGGAAGATATATCTTTCATCTGCATGGAGACCGCGAGTCCTTTATAACCCATGACGGCAGCCTCCATCGCTGCAGAGGTCGTCCCCGAAGGAAAAATATCTGATCCAAGGTTCAATCCAAGATTGATACCCGAAACCACCAGGTCAATCGGTTCTGTGACAATTGCCCGCAGGCCAAGCTTGACCGAATCGGCAGGCGTTCCCGAAACCGAATAGGCCGGTGTATGTTCCAGCCCCGGCAGTTTTACCTTTTTTACAAAAAGCGGAAGATTCATAGTAATGGCGTGCCCGCTTGCACTCCTCTCCCCGCTTGGAGCAACAATCCATACATTATGGTTTTCAGAAAGTTGAGCGGCAAGTTTCGCAATTCCGGGTGAGTATACGCCATCGTCATTTGTCAGCAAAATATTCATAAGGTCTCCTCTCTTCATAAACCGTCATTTTGTAGCTGTTCTTAAAAGATCCCCAGCGAACTTTTTTACTCACACATAAATAGTAGTTTTGTTTTCAAAAAGCGCATAAAAAATAAGGGGGCTCTGCGCCCCCTTATTATATCACACAGGATGAATTTTGTTTTCACTATCCAACATTTCTGAATCCAGCTTATATTTTTTTGCACGCCTGTATTCAAAAAACTTAGGAGCTACTTGAGGGAACATTGCATAGGTTAAAATGTCTTCTTCCTGTTCCATATATTCTCCAATTTCCTGCCGGTATTTATCCAGTTCAGGCGGGATATCGTCCGCAGGGCGATGGGTAATAACCTTATCGTCTCCAATGCACTTTTTACGAACTTCTTCATTCACAGGCGCAGGCAACCGGCCGTATTCGCCGCGAAGAAGAGCCTTGGATTCTTTGGTAACCGTTTTATAACGCTCACCCGACAATATATTAAACACAGCCTGTGTCCCCACGATCTGACTGGTCGGCGTTACCAGCGGCGGATAACCAAAATCTTCACGCACGCGCGGAATTTCTTTTAAAACGTCCATAAATTTATCTTCAGCGCCTGCCTGCTTCAGCTGGCTGATCAAATTAGAAAGCATACCGCCCGGCACCTGGTATAAAAGTGTATTGATATCTACACCCAAGACCTTGGAATCCAAAAAATTATCTGCAACTAAACGCAGTGCAACTTTATTAAAATGCTTTGCCGCATCATTCAAGACCGCCAAATCAATGCCGGTATCGTACTTGGTTCCCTTCAGTGTCGCTATCAGCGACTCCGTGCAAGGCTGAGCCGTACCATTTGCCAAAGGAGAAAGCGCCGTATCCACAATGTCCACACCCGCTTCAATCGCCTTTAAATAAGTCATATCGCCAACGCCGCTTGTATTATGCGTATGAAGATGGATTGGAATCTTGACCACTTTTTTCATTGCAGTGACCAGGTCATAAGCATCGTAAGGAAGCAGCAGGTTCGCCATATCCTTAATACAGATAGAATGTGCGCCCATAGACTCGAGTTCCTGCGCAAGCTTAACAAAATATTCTGCATTATGCACCGGACTGGTCGTATAAGAAACAGTCGCTTCACACCAACCGCCATATTTTATGGTGGCATCCATAGCTGTTTTTAAATTGCGCACATCGTTTAAAGCATCAAAAATACGGATAACATCTATGCCGTTTTCAATAGCTTTTTTTACAAAGAAATCCACAAAATCATCTGCATAATGTTTGTAACCAAGAAGATTTTGTCCACGTAAAAGCATCTGCAGCTTTGAATTGGGCATTGCCTCCCTCAGTCTTCTAAGACGCTCCCACGGATCTTCATTAAGGAAGCGCAGGCAAGCGTCATACGTAGCGCCGCCCCAGCATTCCAAAGACCAGTAGCCTGCTTTATCTAATATTTTTGCGCCCGGTATCATTTCATCTGTCGTCATGCGCGTAGCCGCCTGCGACTGGTGCGCATCTCTTAATATTGTATCAGTAATATTTACTTTACTCATTTGTTACCTCCTGAAGTATTTAAGCGCCGAAAAGTGAAATCAAAACACCTGCGGCAACCGCAGAGCCGATTACACCTGCAACGTTTGGTCCCATAGCATGCATAAGCAAGAAATTGGAAGGATTCGCTTCCTGTCCAACTTTCTGAGATACGCGCGCCGCCATTGGCACGGCAGATACCCCAGCGGAACCAATCAGAGGATTGACTTTCCCGCCTGTCAGCTTGCACATCAATTTTCCAAACAGCACGCCGCCGAAAGTTCCAAACCCGAAGGCAATGACGCCCAGTCCAATAATGAATATGGTAGTAGGCGACAAAAAGGATTCACCCGCAGTTGTCGCACCGACACTGACACCCAGAAAGATCGTAATAATATTCATCAGATCATTTTGTGCCGTCTTGCTCAGACGGTCTACGACCATGCTCTCCCTCATTAAATTACCCAACATCAGCATACCGATCAAAGGGATAGCAGCCGGAAGCATAAACGAAACAAAAATAGTAACCGCTATCGGGAAAATAATTTTCTCGGTTTTGGACACTTCACGCAATTGTTCCATTTTGATCATGCGTTCTTTTTTGGTGGTCAGCGCCTTCATAATAGGCGGCTGAATGATAGGCACCAACGCCATATAAGTATATGCCGCCACTGCGATTGGCCCTAAATATTCAGGTGCCAGACGGGACGTAACATAAATAGCCGTCGGGCCGTCCGCTCCTCCAATGATTCCGATGGAGGCGGCAACATTATTATCAAAGCCAAGCAAAAGCGCTAAAATGAACGCCATAAAGATTCCCAACTGCGCAGCGGCACCCAAAAGCAGGCTTTTGGGATTCGCAATCAGCGGACCAAAGTCGGTCATTGCACCCACTCCCATAAAAATAAGAGGAGGATAAATACCAAGCTTAACCCCCTGATATAAATAATATACCAGGCCGCCAACTTCAGTTGTCCCGTCCGCGTTATGTACTTCTGCCGTCATAATATCCGAAAGCGGTAAATTTACCAGCAACATTCCAAAAGCAATCGGCAGCAGCAATAACGGTTCAAATTTTTTGACGATAGCCAAATACAGGAGAACACAGGCAATCACGATCATCACGCCGCTCTGCCATGTAAAGTTCAAAAAACCCGTATCTTTTATAAAATCGGCCATCGTTTGTGTAAAACTAGCCAAAACAAAGTACCTCCTTTATCCTTTCGAGCATGCTATCCAATGACCAAAAGGAGGTCCCCTGTATTAACGGACGTATCTTTTGTTGCGGCAATGGAAAGCACCGTTCCATCTTCCGGCGCCATAACTTCATTTTCCATTTTCATTGCTTCCACAATCACAAGGACGTCGCCCTTGGAAACTTTATCTCCAACCGCAACTTTCATATCCAGTACTACACCCGGCAATGGAGATTTGATCTCAACTCCACCGGCCGGTACCGAAGCTGCAGCTTTTGGAGCGGGAGCGGGTGCCACTGCCGCCGGTTTGGGAGCCGGAGCAGCAGATACGGACGGCGCTTGCGCAACAGGTGCGGATACTGAACCCGTCAACTCCTCTACTTCTACCTCATATGAATTTCCGTTTACGTTGATTAAAAATTTACGCATATCCTTTCCTCCGAAAAATTAAATTTTATTAAATATTTGGTAGTCCCTGCCAGATTTTCTCCAGGACGAAGGACTGATTCTTTTGTAGGAATGAATGACGATATTTCCCGGCTGGGTATCCATCATAGCCGCAACCGAAGCGGCAAGCACCGCAACCAGTTCGCCATCATCACGTTTTTCACGGGCCGGCTGACTTGCCGTTTCCGGCTTGGGCGCAGCAGGTTTCGCCTTTTTGACCGTTGTTGCAGACCCGGTTTTGGCATTTCTAAGTTTGGCCAGTTTCGGCAACAGAAACATGATCGCAATTAATGCGATAAGGACGGTAAAAACAATCAAAAGACCAATTCCGGTCACCATTCCGCCTGTGCTGAATACATTTGAAAAATTCATAGCGATCCCTCCTTATAAAGGCAGTACGCCATGCTTTTTCGGCGGCTTATTGTTTTCCCGCTTCAAAAGACATGCTTCCAGCGCGGCCGCAATCATCTGGCGGGTCGCAGAAGGTGCAATCACATCATCCACTACCCCCTGTTTGGCGGCATTGAACGCGCTTGCGTATTCATTTTTATATTTTTCAAGCGCATCAGCTTTGGCCGCCATCGGATCTGCTGCAGCGTTGATTTCTTTTTCATAGAAAATCAAGGAACCTGCTTCAATCGGCAAGGCGGATATCTCTGCATTACTCCAGGCGAGCACAACATCCGCACCTGAAGATTTGGTTCCCATTGCCAACAGGCCGGCAGCAACCGCACGGCCAGCAATTACCGTAACCATAGGCGCACTCGTCTGCGCATAAGCATACATCAAAGAAGAGAGCGCAGAAATAAGGCCCGGTTCTTTTGTTTCAATATCAACGGGAATATCATCCGCATCCACCAGTGTTACAACAGGCAAATGATATGCATCTAAAATCCCAATAAACCTGGCCGCTTTTTTGGCGGCTTGTGCACTGATTGCAGAACCGGCCGCATTTGCTACAATCCCGACCGTATTGCCGTTGACCCGTGCAAGGCCGGTAATTATTTCAGGCGCATAGTAAGCATGATACTCTAAAAAAACTCCGTCATCCGCTATTTTGGCAATTATCTCCTGTGCGCTGAACGCTTCTTGCGCATCTAACTCCGGAATCTGCCGATTAACATCGTCGCCGCTTGCTTCGTAAGGTGCATCATCTAAATTGTTCATGGGAAGATAAGAAAGCAGCGCACGCACCGTCGCATATGCCTGCGTTTCATTTTCTGCCAAAAACTGTGCAATTCCACTCTTGGAATTTTGTGCCATTGCACCGCCCAAAGCTTCCGCATCAAACTTTTGCCCCATTGCAGAAGAAAGAATTTGTTCACCATGAAGCATCACGGAAGAAATTCCACTGACCGATATTGTAAAATCAGTCAAACAGGCAATATAGGCCTGCGCCCCGATGCAGGGTCCCGCCGTCACGGCGATTGTGGGCACGACACCGGATAGATCGTTCAACTTTTTAACCACTTTTCCATAAGCAGCAAGTGCCGCAGCACCCTCGGCAACTCTCGATCCACCCGAATCCAAGACACCAATAACAGGAGATCCATTTTTCAATGCCATGTCCATAATTTTAGTGATCTTTTCTGCCTGCGCCATGCTCATGGAGCCGCTCAAAACGGTGTAATCCTGAATAAAAACATAAACCGGCCGACCGTCAACTGTTCCATAACCGGTTATGACGCCCTCTCCGGCCGACGTCTTGCTCTCAAAACCAGGAGTAGCCTGTGAGCGTTCGATATACTTGTCAAGTTCGACAAAACTTGCCTGATCAAGAATTAAATCTACTCTCTCACGCGCAGTCAACTTTTTCAGCTTATGCTGCCTGTCAATCTGTTCTGTGCCTCCGCTCAGAAGGACTGACTTTGTTTTTTCCGTCAGTTCAGTAAGACTGCTTTTTTTGTCCATAAAACTTCCTCCGCTTTCAAAATATATATTTAAATAAAAATATTACCCTATATTCTATATACAACAATTATTTCCTATTTCCTTTATTATTTTACGACATATTTTATATTTTTGCAAAAAAAAGCCGACAAATATTCCGTCAGCTGCCGACAAGTTTTTTAAGATAGGCAATTTCTTCGGCGGTGAGCTGTCTGAAGGCGCCTTTTTTCAAGTTGCCGAGTCTGATCTCTCCTACTCCGACACGTTTTAAATATACTACATTTTTTCCAACTGCCTCAAACATCCGTCTAAGCTGACGATTTTTGCCTTCTGTAATCACGCAAAGTAACTCTGTGCGGCTTTCTTGCTGACTCAGCACTTTAAAGACCGCCCGCCCGGTTTTATACCCACCCAAAAAAACACCGTCCTGCAACATGTTTATTTCTTTTTCCGCAATCGAAGAATCAATGACAGCTAAATATTTTTTTTCCACATTGTGTTTGGGATGCGTAAGTACGTTGGCCAGCTGGCCGTCATTCGTCATTAGAAGAAGGCCTTCTGTAGTGAAATCCAGCCTGCCTACCGGATATAATCTTTCCTTTATGCTTCCCACCAGTTCCATAACAGTCGGGCGACCCCGGTCATCGCTGCAGGTAGACACATATCCCGCAGGTTTATTCAGCATTAAATAGACCTTGTTTTTCTGTGGCAAAACCGTTTGGCCGTCAAAAGTCACCTTATCAGTACCTGGTTCGACCAAAAAGCCCATCTGTTTAACCGTCTCTCCATTGACGGCCACCCGTCCCTGTGCTATCAGTTCTTCTGATTTTCTTCTGGAAGCTACTCCGCAGTCGGCTAGATATTTTTGCAATCTCATCTGTTTCCCCGTTTCCCCTGTTAATGAATCTTTCCACAGCCCGCCAGCCTGCGAGCTTGTATTTTTTTTAACATTTCTTCTTTGTTTACTATATTCACTTTTCAACAATTTGTAAACCCAAAAGATTTCATGATACCCTGCAATATTATTATTCAATCAAATAAAAAAACGCCCTTACGGGCGCAACATATTCGTTTAGATGTCCTCTTGCTGTTCATATTTTTCAAAATCGATGGCCGGCAATTCACTTAAGTCAGATATGCCAAAGCCTCTTAGAAACTCATCCGTTGTCACAAAAAGAATCGGCCGCCCAATCACTTCTTTTCTTCCCGCTTCGGCAATCATGCCTTTATTCTGCAAAACAGAAACAGCATAATCACAGCGCACCCCTCTGATCGCTTCGATTTCCGAGCGTGTAATCGGCTGTTTATAAGCAATAATACTGAGCGTTTCCAATACTGAATTTGAAAGCCTTCCTTTAACTTCGGGTGCAAGCAACATCTTTATATATTCCGCATATTCGGAATTGGTGCACAACTGAACCTTGTCGGCTATCCTCCGGATTAAAACACCTTCTTTGCGCACTTTTTTATCTTCAATAATTTCGCTTAACAAATAATCAAATTCTTCAAAATCCATTCCTGCGAGTGCTGCAAGATTTGCAACACTGACCGGATCCCCGGTAACAAAAAGAACAGCCGATACCATCTGCGCAATTGTGTTTTTGTCCATAGCCATTCCTCCTTGTCAGGCGCACTTCACCAGAATTTCTCCAAAACCTTTTTTTTGCTCTACCCGGAGCTTATCAGAGTGCCACAGCTGCAAAAGAGCCAAAAAAGTAACCGCAATTTCCATAGGCGTTACGCCGCCTTCAAACAGTTCAGCGAACACTACGGATTTTCTGCTTTTCAAAACGCCAAGTATTTTTCTTGATTGCAGCCGGACAGAAAAACTATCCCGTCTTACTTCCACTCTTTCATATACAGGCTTTTCCAGTTTTTTCCGTTTTAAAACTTCCAAAAAAGCTTCATAAAGGGATTGTGCCTGTACATCTTCCCATACGACCGGCGAAACCAGTTCAGGCAGTTCTTCAGGAAGCTTGTAAAAATTCATGCCGGCTTTATCTTGCATATCCTTTAATGTTTCGCTTATATCTTTAAAGGCTTTATACGCGCGTAATTTTTTAATCAGTTCCTGCTCCGGATCTTCTTCCGTCTCCTCTATCTCCGATTTCCTTGGCAGCAAAGAACGAGATTTAATGTATAGCAAGGTAGATGCCATGTTTAGAAAATCGCTGGCCCGCTCCATATCAACTTCCTCTATCTCCTGCATATAAGCCAGGTACTGTTCGGTGATTTCAGAAATAAAAATATCCTGCAGATCAATCTTTGCTTTCGCAGTCAGATGAAGCAACAGGTCTAGCGGTCCTTCGAACTGGGACAACTTGATGTGGTAAGACATCTAAATAAGCCACTCCTGTTTTCTTAAGCAAATAAACCGAAAAAAGCTGTATAGCCGGTTATCACTGCTGAAGATACGGTTCCCAGCAGCATACCGATTACATTGGTAAAAAGCAGTACAAGAAGAATTAAAAAGCCATACCGGTATAATATGTTTACGACCTTTCCCGCCTTTCGGATAAAGAGTGCGCTGATAATATGGAATCCGTCCAGCGGCGGAATTGGAATCAGATTAAAAATCCCAAAATAAATATTCAGGATCATAATATAAAATATAATAATGGAAGCAATGTCAACCACCGTTGTTACCGAGCCATAAATAAAAAACAAAAGCGCAGCGGCAATGAATGAGACTAAGAAATTCATTGTTACGCCCGCTAAAGAAACCAGTATTTCATCGCGGACAGGCTTTTTAAAATTTCTCGGATTAATCGGAACAGGTTTTGCCCAACCAAAACGGAAAAGAATCAGACAAATTGTACCCACCAGATCCAAATGCTTAATGGGATCCAATGTTAAGCGGCCCATATTTTTTGCCGTTGGATCTCCCATTTTATTGGCTGCCCAAGCATGCGCAAATTCATGAAAAGAGAGCGCAATCAAAAGTGCCGGAAGACTATATAATAAATTTAAAAGGCCCTGAGGCGTAAAAAGACTTGCTAAAGACATTCGAATCACCTATTTCCAGCCATGCAACGTCAATAAATCAGATGCGCGAAGCTTATTTCAATACAAAAAATTCTAACACACGGGTGTTGCGCTGTCAATCAAACAAACAGAAAGCCGGTTGCCGAACAATCGGCACCATACAAAGGATTTCTCGATTAAACGTTCTTTAAAAAACCATCAATCAGCAACGCAATCTTATGCGCCACCTGTCTGCCCGCTTCCAAAACTTCTTTATGCGTAATAGGCTCTTTGCTTACGCCGGCAGCCAAATTGCTTACACACGAAATGACAGCCGTTTCAACGCTCGCATGCGCACATGCCACTACTTCATGCACGGTAGACATTCCAACAACATCCGCGCCCAGCACGGCAAGCGCCCGAATTTCGGCCGGCGTTTCAAAAGAGGGGCCCACCATATAGCCGTATACGCCTTTTTGCAAAAAAATCCCGCTGTCTTCTCCTGATTTTCCAAGGATGGCATTTAATTTTTTGGAATATGCAAACGACATATCCGGAAACCGCGTTCCGAATTCATCCATGTTTTTACCGCGGAGCACATTGATACCGGTAAAATTAATGTGGTCTTGAACCAGCATTAAATCCCCCGGCTGAAACGTTTTATTGATACCACCGGTTGCATTTGTAAAAAGCGCTGTTTTTACGCCCAGTTTTATAACCGTTCGAAGCGGAATAACCGTTTCTGCGGGCGAATACCCTTCATAGCAATGAAATCTGCCCTGAAATACGACTATTTTTTTTTCAAAGCGTTCTGCAAAAATCATTTTCCCCGCATGTCCAACCGCAGTGGATACAGGAAAACCCGGAATATCTTTGTAATCAAACTGACAGACCTTATCCAGTGAATCTGCATATTCTCCCAGACCGGACCCCAAAACAATCGCGATTTCGGGAACAAAATCCGTTTGGCCGCGCAAAGCATCGTACGCCTGTTGAATTCTTTTTTGTGTCTCTTCCATTACTTCCTCCGTTTTACTTTAATTTATTCATGCACGCCATAATAAACAACGTCCGTTTTATTCTAAAAAACGGCGCTGTGACAGGAGTGCTTTTTGAAATGTTATTCCCTCTTCAGCTCATCCGCCTTTTTGATCATCTCTTTTGCGTGCGCCAAAGAACTCTCCGTATCAGTTCCTCCGCTTAGTCTTGAAACTTCCGCAATCTTGCCGTTTTTGTCCAGCCGAAGAACTTCTGTGACCATTTTATCACCTTGCTGCCGCTTACTGATCAAATAATTCGCATCCGCAATCGCTGCAATCTGCGGCAAATGAGAAACACAAACCACCTGCTTGCTCTGTGCGATGCTGGACAATTTTCCAGCCACAACATGCGCCATACTTCCGCTGATTCCCGTATCGATCTCATCAAATATTAGTGTGCCGATCCTGTCTCCTTTAGCAAGTACATTTTTAAAAGCAAGCATAATACGAGAAACTTCACCGCCTGATACAATTTTAGAAAGAGGCTTCAGCGGTTCGCCAATGTTGGTCGATATCATAAATTCAACCTTATCCAGTCCGTTTTCTGAAAAGGCTGCGTTTTCCATCGCGGGCAGCTTCTCAAAGTAAACCTCGAACTGTGCAGCTGACATCCCCAGATCGTCCAATTCTCCTTGAATAAGTTCCTCAAGCTTTTTACTTTGCTGCCTTCGCAGATCTGAAAGACGCCCGCAAAGGTCATACAATTCTTCACGCAGGCCATTCAGCCTGTTTTGTATCTGAAGCAACAGTTGGTCACTGTTCTCAAGCTGCTGTAACTTTTCTTCAGCAATCTTAAGATACTCCAAAATCGCTTCTTCACTGCCGCCGTATTTACGCTTGAGCGCAAAAAACAAATCCAACCGTTCTTGAATTTCCGTAATTCTATTTTCATCAACCAAAACGTTTTCGCACTCTCTCTGCGCCTCAGCAGAGATATCTTCCAGGCTGTAGTAACTGTCATTCAGGCGTTCCGCAAGCGCCTCATATCCCCGGCTGTAGCCTGCAATAGCCTCTAAATCTCTTGTAATTCTTTTGAGTTCGGCCAGCAAAGAGTTCTGCCGGCCATACAAGGACAAATGACATTCCTGCAAAGCACCCGCAATTTTTTCCGCATTCACGGCAGCGGCCAGCTCTTCTTTTAAAGATTCTTCTTCTCCCGGTTTTATCGAAGCGCTTTGTATCTCTTCAATCTCAAAGCGAAGCAAATCCATGCTGCGCGCGCGTTCCTGCGGCGTTCCTCCGATTAAAGAGCGTTCTTTTTCTAAAGCTTTGTTTTCTCTCCAAAGCACATGGATAGACTCTTTAAGATCCGAAATTCCGCTCCCTCCAAAACTGTCTACAAATTCAATATGCGTTTTGCTCTTCAAGAGATATTGATGCTCATGTTGCCCATGCAGATCAACCATTCGATCCGCAAAGGCTTTAAGCGTTGCCAGGTTTACCATTGTCCCGTTAATACGGCAACTGTTTTTCCCGTCCGCAGAAAGTTCTCTGGATACAATCAGCTCTTCTGCCTTTATAATTCCGTATTCTTCATATAAATCGTCCAGCACGGTATCCTCTGAATAAAAAACGGCCTCCACTTTTGCATTTGTTTCACCCGTACGGATCAGTTCGCGATCTGCACGTTCGCCCAATGCAAGGTTCATGGAGTCCACAATAATAGACTTGCCCGCGCCGGTTTCCCCGGTCATTACGTTCAAACCTTCTGAAAACCGTATATTCAGTTTATCAATCAACGCAATGTTTGATATTGATAAAGTGTAAATCATATCAGCCCTGCTGATTCAGCATTTGCCTGAATCTCGACACAATTCCAATTGCTGAATTCTGATCCCTGACCGCAATAAAAATGGTATTGTCGCCCGCAATTGATCCCACAATTTCCGAAATATGAAGACCATCCACCACTTCTGCAGCCGCATTCGCACTGCCGGTCAGCGTTTTTATAACTACAATATTCCCGGCGGCCTCAATGGATAGCACTGTATCTTTGAATATTCTGAGCAATACGTTCATGTCGCTTTTTTCTTTTGATTCGTTTACAGAATATTTATACGCGCCCGATTCCGTCTGGCTTTTGATCAAATGAAGTTCCTTAATATCCCGTGAAATGGTAGCCTGAGTCACCTGAAAACCAGCTTTGTTCAAAAGCCTTACCAGGTCATCCTGTGTTTCCACATCATTTTTTGATATGATTTCAATGATCTTATTCTGCCTCTTGCCCTTCAAAAATTCAACACCCCTCTATTCATGATCTTCCGTCTTCCACTGCGCCAGTTTTACTTTGAGCAATTCATAAAAGTTTCGATGTTTCAAGCGAACAAAACGTGCGCAAATATCAGATTTTTTAACGATAACCTTGCTGGCATCGCTGAGCTGCTTGCTGTATTGTCCATCCGCAGTGACAAATAGCGGAACGTCTTTCGATAAAGACACCACCTCTACCATATCGTTCTCGTTTAAAATGATGCTGCGGGCATTCAAGGTATGCGCGCATACCGGTGTAACCAGCATACAGTTTACATTAGGGGCAATAATCGGGCCTCCGGCGGATATTGTATATCCGGTAGAGCCCGTTGGGCTTGCGACAATCATTCCGTCACAATAATATTTTTCGGCAAAAGACCCGTTTATCTTTAGTTCCAGGCTCACCATTCGCGGCAAATTTCTCGGGGAAACCACAAACTCATTTAGAGCAAGCAAAGTCTCTTCAAAAGAATCAGACCGTGCTTCCAGCATCATCCTGGTCTCTATCCTATATTGTCCATCCAGTATTTTCTGAATAGCCCATTTTACTTCGCCCGGATTTATTTCGGCTAAAAACCCCATTCGGCCCAGATTCAATCCAATAATACTGAGTCCGAGATGCGCATACTTGCGCGCCGCACTCAAAATAGTACCATCACCGCCCAGTACAAAAAGGTAGTCCGCGTCCACAAAGCCCTGGTGAAACGCGCCGCCAACATGTTTTTGAAGATCCTCTTCCAGGCAAACCTCATAACCGGATTCTTCTATGGCATCAATAACCTTTTGGGTTTTTTCAAACGCTGTGTCTTTATCAAAATTTGTGTATATCCCAAATTTATACATCGCTCCACCATATATTACTAAAATTGAACTCTATTTCTATGATAAAGGAAATCAGAAAATTAAACAAGTGATTTATGTGAAATCTCGGTAATCTGCCGGGCCATTTCAGCGATATACATGACTGTTGCTCCGCATGTCAGAAGCGCCAGATATTCAATATTTCCGTTCGGTCCTTTTACCGGTGAGAAAGTTAGTCCGCTTACCCCAAAACCAATCCCCTGTGCAAAATCAAGAACAGATTTGATGACCATCTCATGAACTTTAGGGTCACGTACAACGCCCTTCTTCCCAACAAATTCCCGGCCCGCCTCAAATTGCGGCTTAATCAGTGCGACGACCTGCATATCCCGCGCATGCCTGATTTTGAGAAGAGCAGGCAATATCAGCTTTAAAGAAATAAAAGAAACGTCAATGCTGACAAAATCGACAGGGCATTCGAACGAATCCTCATGCAGATATCTTGCATTTGTTCTTTCAAAAAGAGAAACACGTTTATCGTTGCGCAGCCCCCAGTCAAACTGACCATATCCAACATCTACCGCATATACGGCTCTCGCACCGTTTTTAAGCATACAATCCGTAAATCCGCCGGTAGAGCAGCCCACATCAAGACAAGTCTTTGCCTGCAAATCTATTTCAAAAACACGCAAAGCTTTTTCAAGCTTTAAGCCGCCGCGGCTTACATATGGACAATCATTTCCTGTAATAGAAAGCGCCGCCGTCTCTTCCAGCATATCGGACGGCGAAGAAATGGGCACATCCCCGTTTCGGACAATGCCCGCAATGATCATAGCTTTTGCTTTTTCCCTGCTCCGCGCAAGATTTTTTTCAACAAGTAATACATCTGCTCTTTTTTTCATATCAGCTTTTTTTCAATTTAAAGAAGTGAATGACTGAGCCTAAAAAAATAACAATTTTTTTATTGTTCTTCATGGCCAGTTTTTTACCCCATGCTTTTCCTCCCACCGTGAGTGCAGCCGTCATGCTGGAAATGGCTATGCCCACCAGCGTGTCTGACAGGCTGTTTGCATACAAAAGCACTTTTATGCTAATGGTCGCGCCCGCCGCGCCACTCACAATTCCACAAATATCCCCTACCACATCATTGCAGAAACTGGAGACAATCTCTCTGTTTTTAAGTAAGGGAAGCGCGTAGGCCGCCTGCTTAATCTTTTTGGCTGACATCGCGATAAAAGGCTTCTCATCGCAGGTCGCCACCGCTACACCGACAATGTCGGAAAGAATGCCGACAATAATCAATGCAAGCAAAATAAAAACTGCCGCTACAAGCGACAAATCCGTCAAGAATGCCTGTGCCGCTAAACTGATACCGGCGGACAAAAGCAAAGTTATAAAAAATATTTTAATAGCCCAATATTTTATTGTTTTCATAACACCCTGATCCGTCCGAAGGGCCGCGCCGTTCGGAGGTCAATAATTTATAAAGGTGGTGGCAATATGAGTAAACCTTGCGGTATAAGGTCCAGTAGGCTTTCCCTAAGTATTACTCCGCGTCGCCGCAGGAGCGGTTTCCCTTTAAAACACTCAAAGCAGTGTTACCAACTGCTTGACTGGATTACCGTGATAACCACACTATAATCCCCCTATTGCCTGTACTTACAGTCTAGGAGCTTTCCTCCACAGCACAAAAACCGGTCTTAGTCTCTTTTGCCAACATGGTTTCAGTGCGCAATACTTTTAACCGCGTGGCCTTTGCAGTATAAAAGCTGTTCACTCATCCACCATACCAACTCAAGACAGGCTACACTGTACACAGCTTAATGGCCGCATAACAGGTTTCTCCCCGTAGAGTAACGCAAAAAACGCCACCCATTCAGGTCTCCACGAAAGCGGGGTCAACGCCCATATGCCCTTATGGATCGCCCTTCTTTCTTAACTCCCAGCATCAGCCCCCAACGGGGCGTCAGCGGCCAACACCAGGAACTTCATCGATGTGCCCTTTAGCGGATTTTTAGGCCCGCCTTACAACCGGCAGTACCGACTAGAATACTGCACCACCGTTCAAATTATATAGTATATATAAACAAATATCAAGTTTCCGAAACGTCGCCCTCTTTGCCCGCCAGATTAAACTGCTGCAATATCATTGCTTTGATTTCCTGCGCAACTTCCGGATGCTCTATCAAATATTGGCGCGCATTCTCTTTTCCCTGACCGATTTTTTCATCTTTATATGATATCCATGCACCCGCTTTTCCCAAGATTCCCAGTTGAACGCCCAAATTCAGAATACTTGCTTCCGGCGATATGCCCTGGCCATAGTATATTTCAAATTCAGCGGTTTTGAAAGGCGGAGAAACCTTATTTTTTACCACTTTAACCCGGGTGCGGTTCCCAATCATCTCGTCTCCTACTTTGATCGTTTCTATCTTACGGACATCCAGACGGATAGAGGCATAAAACTTAAGCGCCTTTCCACCGGTCGTGGTCTCCGGATTCCCAAACATTACGCCTACTTTTTCACGGAGCTGGTTTATAAATACCACCACCGCATTTGACTTGCTGATAACGCCGGCCAGTTTTCTGAGTGCCTGGGACATCAGCCGCGCCTGAAGGCCGACATGCGAATCTCCCATTAAACCTTCAATTTCCGCTTTGGGAACCAACGCCGCGACCGAGTCGACTACAATAATATCAATTGCACCGCTGCGAACCAGCGCTTCGGCAATCTCAAGCGCCTGTTCGCCCGTATCAGGTTGTGATACGTACAGGTTGTCCGTATCAACCCCCAAATTGTGCGCATAACCGGGATCAAGCGCATGCTCCGCATCAATGAAAGCAGCCGCGCCGCCCATTTTTTGACTTTCGGCAATCATATGAAGCGCCACCGTTGTTTTACCAGAAGATTCCGGACCGTATATTTCAACAATCCGCCCTCTTGGAACCCCACCAACGCCCAACGCGATATCAAGTTCTAGACTTCCTGTCGGGATAACCGAAAAGCTGAAATCTTTATCTGAATCTCCAAGCTTCATGATAGCGCCGCGTCCGAATTGCTTTTCAATCTGTGCAAGCGCCATTTGTAATGCCTTATCTTTTTCCATAACTGATCACACCCCTATTCGTTTTCCTTAAAAATTTTTTTATTCTTCACAATATACTCAATACATGAATAAACCGATATCACTACGCTTGCATAAATCAGAATAAGTCCCAGAATTTTTCCAAACTCCCCGAAGAGAACCCCATTAAACAAAAGAAGAATGATTGCCACCATCTGAACGGCTGTCTTAAGTTTCCCTGATTTATCTGCAGCGATCACCACGCCTTTGGAAGCGGCCACCAGCCTAAAGCCGCTGATAATAAATTCTCTTGATAACAATATAAGTACCGTTAAAAACCCAATCCCGTTGAAAAGGCCGTACTCTTCACCCAGTTTACCCCACACCAACAGCAAAAGCAAAGCTGCCAGCACCAAAAGTTTATCCGCAATCGGATCCATGAACTTTCCAAAAGTAGAAACCTGATTCCATTTTCGTGCGAGATATCCATCCAAGCAGTCCGTAAAAGACGCTACAATGAACACCAGTGCCGCCCAAACATACCAACCCGGCATTCCTATAAAATAGAACGAAACAAACACAGGAATCAGCGCCGCCCGGATCACTGTCAGTAAATTGGGTATGTTCATTCGCATAATTCTCCCTTTAAGTCGTAATGGTATCCGTCCGTAATGCAAACGGTGTAAAATTCTCCCGAAACTATTTTTTTCTTTGTATTTATAAATATTTTTCCGTCTATCTCCGGCGCTTCAGCATAAGAACGGCCGTAGTACAAGCCGGACTCACTGTCAAGCCCTTCCACCAAAACCTCGTATTGTTTCCCGATACGCTGCCGGTTTTTCTCAAGAGATATCCCTGCCTGCACAGTGACCAGCGCATCTTTCCGGAATTCTTTTTCATCTTCCGAAAGTTGTCCGGGCAGCTCTGCCGCCGGCGTGCCTTCTTCCTGTGAATATTTAAATACCCCTAGACGGTCAAACTGGAATTCTTTTAAAGCTTCATATATATTTTTTACATCCCGACGCGTTTCACCGGGAAAACCTGTAATCAACGTTGTACGCAGAATAAAGTCATCCGATTTGCGCCGGATCATTTGGATCAGATTTTTCGTAGATTCGTAAGTATTCCGCCTGTTCATTGCAGATAAAATATCATTATCAAAGTGTTGGATCGGCATATCAATATAATGTGTAATCGTATCATAGCTGAGCATTGTATCAATTAACTCTTCCGTAATATGCTCGGGATACGCATACAGCAGGCGAAGCCACTTTAGGCCCGGGATTGAGGCCGCCTTCTTTAGCAGTTCAATCAGCCTGGGTTCACCATACCGGTCCAATCCGTACAGCGTGGTGTCCTGCGCAATAAAAATAATTTCCGAATAGCCGCTTTGTATCAAAGCTTCCGTTTCGGCAATGATATCCTCTATGGACCTGCTCTGTAAATGACCGCGCACACTTGGAATGACACAATAAGAACAGTTGTTATCACAGCCTTCTGCTATCTTAACATATGCTGTTGGCGGCGTGGTCGTGATCATTCTGGGCAGAAAGTTTTCCGGGACCGTCTTGTCTTCAATATTGTAAATCCGTTCCCCATCCATAACCGAGTGTACAGCCTCAACAATATCCTTATAGGCGGCAATACCTAAGAATGCATCCACTCTGGGCATCAGATCCTTGAGTTCATCGCCAAAACGTTCGGTCAAACACCCGGTTACGATTAGTCCTTTCAGTCCACCCATTTTTTTTAGCTGTTCCGCTTCTAAAATTGTATTGATGGATTCTTCCTTCGCATCATTAATAAAGCAACAGGTGTTGATAAGGGCTATGTCTGCCTCTTCAATGTTTTGCACAAATTCAAATTCCTCTGAAAGCGCACCCAACATTGTTTCCGTATCCACCCTGTTTTTCGAACAGCCAAGCGAAATAACGCCTAATTTAACACGCATCAATCGTCTTCCTCCGCCTGGATATTGAATAATTTATTGTAATCATCTTTATTTATCAAAACCTGCCGCGGTTTACTCCCTTCAAAGCCCGACACGATGCCGCGCACTTCCATCTCATCAATAAGCCTTGCCGCGCGGGCATATCCGATTCTCAGCCTTCTTTGGAGCATGGAAATGGAAGCCTGTTCATAATCAACTACCATCTCAACCGCCTTCTGCAAAAGGTCATCCGTCTCATCTTCTCCGGCAATAGGATTTGCATACTCTTTGGAAATCCCTTCCACAACCTTCTCATCATAATCAGAAGAAGTATTGTTTTTCAGAAAGTTCGTAACCGCTTCAACTTCCTTATCGGTAATATAGCATCCCTGCAGGCGCAATGGTTTCGGTGCGCCTGACGGGTAATACAGCATATCTCCCTGCCCCAGAAGCTTTTCAGCCCCGCTGATATCTAAAATTGTTCGGGAATCCACTTGAGAAGAAACTGCAAAAGCAATCCGCGAAGGAATGTTTGCTTTAATGAGACCTGTAATGACGTCTACCGATGGACGCTGCGTTGCGATAACCAAGTGAATGCCACATGCGCGCCCAAGCTGTGCAATTCTGCATACGGCATCTTCTACTTCTTTTGCGCTTACCATCATAAGATCGGCCAACTCATCTATGATTACAAGTATCGAAGGCAATTTTTCTCCGCCGTCTTTTTCCATTGCCGCATTATAGCGATGCAAATCTTTTGCGCCTTTGGCTGCAAACATTCGGTAACGCATAGTCATTTCATTGACCACCCAATTGATAGAAGATGCCGCCTTTTTGGGATCTGTTACGACCGGGGCCAGTAAATGCGGAATATTATTGAAAATATTCAGTTCCACCACTTTCGGGTCAATCATAATCATCCGGACATCTTTAGGCGTCGCTTTATAAAGTATACTGACTATCAATGAATTTACACACACGCTCTTACCGCTGCCGGTCGCGCCGGCAATCAGCAGATGGGGCATTTTTGCAATGTCCGCGTAAATATTTTCTCCGGCAATATCTTTTCCCAAGGCAAACGAAACCGGACTTTTGATACTCTTAAACTTTTCCGTACCCAAAAGTTCGCGGATCGGAACAAAGAACACTTCCTGATTGGGCACTTCAATCCCGACAGCAGCTTTCCCCGGAATCGGCGCCTCAATACGAACACCCGCCACCGCAAAATTAAGAGCGATATCGTCGGATAAATTTACAATCCGGCTCACTTTTACCCCGGGGGCCGGCTGCAGTTCATACCGTGTTACTACCGGTCCGCGGCTTACGCTGACCACCTTTGCATCAATACCAAAACTGGACAACGTACTCTCCAGCATCTCCGCATTTTTCCGAATATCGACAGACTTCATTTTTACCGCGTTGCTTTTAGGGGGCGCGAGAAGGCTCAGAGGCGGCTTATAATACTCAGGGGGCTCCGTTATTGTCTCAAACTCGCTCGTGCTTTGTGAAGCCTGGGAGGCCGGCTCCTGCTCTACTGCCAGGCGCCTTTTTTCAGATGAACGCGGAGAAGGTTCCTCATGAAAGTTAATCTCCGGGTCCGAAGCGAATATTTTTTTATACTCATCCTCTTCTTTGCCCAAAGTCTCATCTATCTCAATGTCTTTTGAATATATATCAAAATTTTCAGATGACCCGCGGTCATCTTTTTTCCTGCTTTTATAAAGCCTGCTGAGTTTAATTTCATTGGGCCCTGTCTCAAGACGAATGTCAAAAGGATTTTCCTCAAATGAATGATCGTTTTCCGCTTCTACCAAATCTTCCACGTACAGGTCTGAATTCTGACGGTTTCGCTTGTTTTCTTCGGCCCATGCTTTATAGTCATCATATTTATTGCGCACAGCATGTCCGATACCCTCACCCATCCGTTTTATAGAAAGATTTGTAAGCGCAATTACACACACCACAATTGCCGTAAGCAATACAATATAGCTGCCGGGAACACCTAAATATAAAACACTGAGATATACCAAAAGAGATCCCGCCACTCCTCCGCCAGCCAGATCGGTCGTTCCGACTTCATAGGAGGCGGATTCGTAATTCATAAATCCGTTGCCGACACCAATTTGCTGCGCAATCGCGACATGGAAAAGCGACATAACAAAAAAAAGGACCAATACGATCAACAAAAGTTTTCCTGGATTGGCATTCTTTTTGCGCGCCGCAATGACCAGTACGCCTACGGCAATCAAAATGGCGGGCATTGCAAAACCCACCGCTCCAAACAACCCGAAAACGATGTTTTTCATTCCATTGCCAAAAACACTGTTTAGATTCAAATAAACAGCAATAACGCTTAAAACCCCAAGCGCAATAAGCAAAACGCCGATGATTTCATTCGCCTTGTTTCTGTTTTTGCGTCTGCGTCTGATTTTTTTTGCGGCCATAAAAAGTTCTCCAATAAAATCATTAGTCTAATTATACCACTTTTTATGAATTGTACAAACAAAATGTAAACACCGGCTCCCGCCAGGAGCCGGCGTTTTCCATTTCACAAATCTTAATTTTCAAGTTTACACACGTTCCATATAGTCGCCCGTACGCGTATCGATGCGGATTTTGTCGCCGGTATTGATAAAGAGCGGAACCATGATTTTTGCCCCGGTTTCCATGATTGCCGGTTTGTTCCCGGCCGTTGCAGTATCTCCCTTGAACCCGGGCTCTGTTTCCGCGACCTCCAACTCCACAAAATTCGGCGGTTCAACAGAAAATGCTTCGCCTTTAAAGAACTTCATGGTCACCGTCATGTTCTCTTTGATGTACGGTAGCGCATCTTCCACCTTATCCAGATTCATGGGAAGCTGCTCATACGTTTCTGTATCCATGAAAAAATACAGTTCACCATCCGAATATAAATATTCCATTTCTTTTTTTTCTATATGGGCATTTTCAAATTTTTCCGTAGGATTATATGATTTTTCAAGCACGCTCCCCGTCTGTACATTTTTGATCTTTGTACGAACAAAAGCCGCACCCTTTCCGGGTTTTACATGCTGAAAGTCTACAATCATCCAGACCTGTCCATCAATTTCGATAGTCAGCCCCTTTTTAAAATCTCCTGCCGATACCATAACCTTTTCCTCCCGTGATTTATAAAATAATCAATTCTTTTGTAAAATCATAAAAATTTCCGCCGCCAACCACAACCGTATCTTCGATCCGAACGCCGCCGATATTTTTAATATAAATACCCGGCTCCACCGTAACCACCATATGTCTTTTCAGTACGGTATTCGAGGAAGCATTGATACGCGGAAATTCATGCACCTGCGTGCCCACTCCATGTCCGGTCCCATGAACAAAATATTCCCCAAAACCGGCTTGTTGAATCATACCGCGTGAAACGGCATCAACATTCTTGCATATTATACCATCCTCCACTGCCTGAACGCCAGCAATTTGAGCATTTTTTACGATTTCATAAATTTTTTTATAATCTTCCGAAATATTCCCCAATGCGAACGTACGGGTCATATCACCGCAATAACCGGCATATTTACATCCAAGATCAATTGTAATCATATCCCCCGACCGCAGTTTTCTATCGGAAGGTACCGCATGCGGCTGAGCGCCATTTTCTCCACTGGCAACAATCGTATCAAAAGAAGGTGTAAGACCCATCTTATTCATCTGAAAATCTATTTCATCTGCAATATCAATTTCACTTACATCAGGCCTGATCACAGGCAATACATTCTGTAATACTTCTTGCGTAAAGTGCGCCGCCAGGCGAAGCTTTGCTATTTCATCCGGCCGCTTGACAGCACTTTCTTCATCTCCCGGTAAATCGTTTTCGTTCCTCATTATAAATCTCCATCATTTTTTTTGCATCGATATCCTGTGTTCCGCGAGATTCGCATATAATCCGGGGCGACATGGCTTTTTCAACCAACAGCTCGGCCAAAGGCGCGAAATCCGGCCCGTATTCTTCCTCCGCGAATGTTCTGTGCATCTTTTCTCCTGCATGCGTATATTCTATTTTGCTGAAATGCGCATGGAAATACTGCACCTTTTCTTTGCCGATCCTGTTTTCCAAAAAGGAAATAACTGAGTCAAAATCATCTTTCCCGGAAATTCCGCCCTGCGTACGCGCATGCAGATGTGCAAAATCAATCGTAGGGTAGACCCTCTCATCAATACTGCAGAGCTGCGCGATTTCGGCAAGATCTCCTATTTGGTTTATTTTACCCATGGTCTCAGGACAATATAGGATCTGATTATGCCCCTTTTCCGACAATATTTTAATAATTTTTGAAAAAGATTCAAAAACATTTTCAAAAGCCTTTTCCCTCACCAACTGCGAAAGCGATCCCGGATGAATAACCACTCTGTCTGCACCCAGCATCTCAGCCGCTACCACGCTTTGCTCAATATACGACAAATTTTTTTCAAAAGAATGCACCGCTGCCAAATTGATGTAATACGGTGCATGCACGCTCAGTGCGATATTGTATTTTTGGGCTTCATCACGGATCTTTGCTGCCGTTTCTTCTTTCATGCGGACGCCATGTCCAAACGAATATTCAAAAGCGGTCAGCCCCATATCATGAATCCATTTGGGTGCCTGATAAGTATGTTTATTGCCGTTTTTATAAAAAAGGTCGGAATTGCCAGCAGGCCCGAACAGTACCATATAAATCCTCCGAAAAATATTTTATTCGATTAAAAGATATAATTAAATATTTATTTGTATACCTGAAAAATCAATACCCTGCCGGTTTTAAATAAGTTTCCTCAATATATCGCCCTTCTTTAGCGGAAAATCACACGGAATTTGTACAATCTGCTGCGGATGCGGCGCACTTGACTGTTCCTGCCCGTCTTCATTTATAATCTTATCCACGATCAGACTTAGGTCTTTCAAATGAGGTGAGAGCACTTCCAACGCGTCTTTCAGCAAAAACTTGTTGCGCTGTTCTACGAGAACCGTTCCGTCTTTGGCATCTTCCAGTACAATACCGACAAAAGAATAGCGTCTTTGCGGTTCGTCACGAAGGATATCCTGACCGGGATTTCCATAATAAAAGCCGGTTGAAAAGGGCCGTGTCGCAGATTTTGTAAGCTCTTCTTTTAACCCGTCTAAAAGGTTCTGATCGCTGGCATCCTGCAAATAGGCATCTATCGCCCGGCGGTAAGCACCCACGGCCGAAGCAACATAGTAAACAGATTTCATCCTGCCTTCTATCTTAAAAGAAGATATTCCGGCTTCAATCAGTTCCGGTATATGTTCTATCATCATCATATCCTTCGAATTCAGAACATATGTGCCTTTTTCATCTTCCGTAATCTTAAAATACTGCCCATCATATCCTTTTTCATACAAATAATATTCCCATCGACAAGGCTGCGCGCATTCCCCTTTGTTGCCGCTGCGGCCGGTAGTTACCGAACTCAGAAGACATCTGCCGGAATATGCAACACACATAGCGCCATGCACAAAGGATTCAAGTTCAAGATCATCCGGTTTTTTGGCTGTAATCTCCCGAATATCCCTGAGGGTCAGTTCCCGCGATAAAACGATACGGTCGACGCCAAGTTCATACCAAAAAGCAGCGCTCATAGCATTAAACGTGTTGGCTTGGGTGCTCAGATGCATACGCAGCGGGATGTTTAAATCACGTACAATTTTCAAAACGGCGGGATCCGCAAAAATAACAGCGTCTACACCCACATCTGCTAAAAAAAAGAGATATTGCGTCAGGTCCTCCATCTTGTTTTCAGGAATAACCGAATTCACCGCAATATAAAGCCTCTTATTTTGTTTTTTTGCAAACGCCGCTGCACGCCTGATTTCTTCAAGGGAAAAATTTGCCGCATACGCGCGAAGTCCAAACTCTGCGCCCGCTATATATGCGGCATCTGCACCAAAGTAATATGCCGTGCGAAGGCACTCAAAATTCCCGGCCGGGGCAAGCAGTTCTACTTTCATACAGAATCACTCTGTCGTCCAGTAAGGCGACCACTTATCCACGTTTTCGTTATGCTCTTCCAATGTCTTTGCAAAAACAAGATCTCCGCTCTCAGGCGTAGTCAAAGAGAAATACAGATACCCTTCTTCCATATACTGTTCATCTGGAAACAGCGCCGCCTCGATGGCGTTTTTGCTTGGATTACAAATCGGCCCGACGGGAAGCCCTTTATTCTGGTAAGTATTATATGGAGAATCCGTTTCCTTTTCCGAATCTGTAAACAGCAGCTTTTTCAGCCCGGTCGCATATTGGAGAGTTGCATCCGATTGCAACGGCATATCCTGTGCCAATCTGTTGTGTAAAACGGCAGATATTTTTTTGAAATCTTTAGGTTTCCCTTCTTTTTCAATGATGGACGCAAGCGTTACCACCTGGTCAATCGTAAAGCCCAATTCATCCGCTTTTGAGATGTACTCGTTGGTAAAAATCTGATCAAACCGGTCAAGCAGCTTCCGTATGACCACTTCTTCGCTGGAGTCTGTATAAATTTGATAAGTGTCCGGGAAAAGATATCCTTCCAATGCATATGCACGATCGTCTTCTTTTTGGATTACATCTTCTATAAACGGATAATTGCTGAAATCCGTCCCGTCTTTACAAAGGGCAAGAAATTGGGTATCGTTTTCATAAATCCCTTTATCCACCAAGGTTTGCGCCATTGTTTCTACGGTCATTCCTTCAGTCAGGGTGATATCCGTTACCGGAGAAGCCGGTTCTCCCTTCATTAACGTATAAATAATGTCATCAAACGTCATATCTTTTGACAACTCATAGGTTCCGGCTTTCAGCTTATAAGACATGTCCGAAAAATCCGTGTAGAGTTTGAAAACATTTTTATCACGTATCACGTCGTTATCATAAAGAATTTGTGCAATCGTTGTAAGGGAAGCCGCTTTTGGAATCGTCACTTCAACCGGCGCAGAGTTCGCTTCGTCCACCGGAGCAAAATATTTGCCCATCAGATAATTATACCCGTAGGCGACCATCCCGACCACCAAAACCAGACTGACCACCGTAATCACAATAGGTCTGAAAAAACGCCATCCTCCATGGCCATGATCCTGTTTTGTGGATTTGGCCGGCTTAGGCTGTTTTGTTTTCGGAGTTTCCTCCGTTTCCATCAAAATACGGCGGCCGCCCTGCTCCTCTTTGGGATTCATATATACATTGGTTAATTTCTTTGCCAAATCGATTCTCTCCCTTTATTCCTTAAAGAAATCCATATCAATATCACAAGCATCTCCAATGATCTTATAAATATCCGAAATCAGCGTGTTAAATTTATATTCGGCAGAAAAATATTCCGTGATTTTCGGATTGAACTGCAAGACTTCGCCCAGCTTTTTCAATTTGTCCATTGTCTCGGGCGAAACTTCTTTGCCGGACAGGTAGACTGCCTGTGCCTCAAATTGCAGCTTTTTATAATCTGAAAGCATTTTTTTGTTTCCCTCATCCGCATACAGTTCATCTTTTAAACTCTTATAAATTTTATATTCATCACTGGTGCGAATCATCTCCGCCAGCTCATTGGCTTTGTCGTAAATATACACTGCGCAATTCCTCCTGATCAGATTTCAATAATAATCGGCAGAATCATCGGATTTCTTTTTGTCTGATTATACAGATAATGCCCGACATCCTTGCGTATGCTGTTTTTGAGCGTACTCCAGTCACTCGCATTGCTATTATAACATTTTTCCACAATATCCGTAACAATAATACGCGAATTCTCAAGAAGGTCCTCTGACTCACGTACATAAACAAATCCACGGGAAATAATATCCGGCGGCATCAGAAGCTCTCCCTTATCCTTTGAAACGGTCACTACAATAATATAAAGGCCGTCGGAGGAAAGCTGCCTGCGGTCGCGCAGAACAACATTGCCCACATCGCCGACACCTAATCCATCTATGAAAACAGATCCGGACGAAACTGTTTCCGAAGCCTCCGCACTTCTTTTGGAACATTGAAAAACCATACCTATTTCAGGAATAAAAATGTTTTTCTTCTTAATTCCCATTTTTTCGGCTAAAGCCGCATGTTTATACAAATGCCTGTATTCACCGTGCACCGGTATAAAATATTTGGGACGCACCAAAGAAATCATAAGCTTCAGTTCCTCTTCGCAGGCATGCCCCGAAACATGCACCCGGTCGGTAGTATCATTAATCACGGTCGCCCCTTTGCGGTAAAGCATATTGATAACGTCATACACATACCGCTCGTTTCCAGGTATAGGCGTTGCAGATAGTATCACCAAATCCCCCTGTTTGATCGAAAGGCGCGGATGCTGTCCCATGGCCATGCGCACCAAGCCGGACATTGTTTCTCCTTGGCTTCCGGTAGAAAGAATGACGACTTGATTATCCTTATAATTCTTTATATCCTCAATGTTGATAAGCATATCGTCGTCCAGGTTGAGCGAGCCAAGTTCCCTGGTGACATTTACAATCTTTACCATACTCCTGCCTGAAAGACATACTTTTTTGTTATAAATTTTTGCCGCATCAATAACCTGCTGTAAACGGTGAACATTGGATGCAAAAGTTGCAACGATGATCCTTCCCTTTGCCTGCTTGAAATAATGAACAAAAGTCTCTCCCACGTTGCTCTCCGAGACATTGAATCCCGGACGTTCCGCATTTGTACTATCAGATAAAAGTGCAAGCACTCCGTTTTTTCCGAGTTCTGCAAACCGGCTTAAATTAATAACCTTTCCGCCCACCGGCGTTAAGTCGATTTTAAAATCTCCTGTATGAACCACCACTCCCATAGGGGTTTTTATTGCGAATCCAACCGCATCGTCTATACTGTGGCTTACCCGAATAAATTCTACCGTAAAACATCCGGCAGAAATCTTATCGTCGGCCTGCACAACCTGTAAATCAGGTTTGTCTATTGGATGTTCGGCCAATTTTGCCTCTACCAGTGCAATGGTCAGCGCCGTACCATAAATGGGAACACGGAAACGGTCGGCCAAATAAGGAATCGCCCCAATGTGGTCTTCATGCCCGTGCGTCAAGAATACTGCCCGAACCTTGCTTAAATTTTTCATTAGGTAGCTCACATCCGGAATGACATAGTCTACCCCCAGCATTTCTTCAGTCGGGAACATCAATCCGCAGTCTACGATAATAATATCATTGTTATACTCGTAAACCGTAAGATTTTTCCCGATTTCCCCAATTCCGCCGAGCGGTATAATCTTTAACCTGCTGGGTGCAGGCCGCTTTGTTTTTGGTTTATTATTATTTTTTCTGTTGCCTTGATTCTCCAAGTATTTCAATCCTTCTCTCATTTTTGTTATATTTTTCATGCACAATAACGCCGGAAGATTCCGGCGTTATCTGTTTAATTTCTTTTTACAGAATGAACTTGCTGAAGTTCATATATTTTTCGTTATGCTTCAGATGTTCATCCACATATTTAGCGTCGACAACAACCTCTACTTCAGGAGATACCTCGCCCGCATGATAGGAAATGTCATCCAGCAAATTTTCCATAATAGTGTGCAGACGCCGGGCGCCGATATTTTCAGTAGTCTCATTCATAATATGCGAAACTTCCGCAATTTTATCCAGTGCATCCTCTTTAAAAACAAGCTTAACGCCTTCCACGCCCAGCAACGCCTGATATTGTTTTGTGATTGCATTTTCCGGTTGGCTCAAAATCTTTTTAAAATCTTCCGTCGTAAGATTTTCCAGCTCTACTTTAATAGGGAAACGGCCCTGCAGTTCCGGAATCAAATCTGATATCTTGGAAACATGGAACGCGCCGGCGGCAATAAACAATATATAGTCCGTTTTTACCGGCCCATACTTGGTAACTACCGTAGTCCCTTCCACAATCGGCAGGATGTCCCGCTGCACACCTTCCCGCGAAACGTCCGGACCTGCACTCATGGATTTTCCCGCCACCTTATCAATTTCATCCAAAAAGATAATACCGTGCTGTTCCGCACGCTCAATCGCCGTCTGGGTCACTTCATCCATATCGATCAGCTTTTCCGCTTCTTCCTGTTCCAATATTGCACGTGCTTCCCTAACGGACATTTTCCGCTTTTTTGTTTTTTTGGGCAACAGCCCTGAGAACATGTCGCCAAGATTAATGTCCGCGCCCATACCGGCAAGCTCCAGCCCCAGATTGCTGTTTTCCTGAACTTCAACTTCAACAACGCTTTCCTCAAGCTTTTTCTCTTTTAAAAGCTTAACAGTCTGTTCTCTGCGGGAAAGTTTTTTCTTTTTTTCCTCGTCCGTTTCTGCAGGCTGGCCGCTCGGCTGGGGGGTTCCAAACAAAAGGTTTAGCGGATTTTGTGCTTGCTCGTTTTTCTGCTGGGGCAAAAGCAATTCCACCAGCCTCTGCTCGGCATTTTCTGCCGCACGCTTCTTTACAGATTCATATCTGGAGGATTTCACCATCCGTATGGAAGCTTCAACCAAATCCCGAATCATAGATTCAACATCGCGGCCGACATAGCCCACTTCTGTAAATTTTGTGGCTTCCACTTTAACAAACGGAGCGTCCATCAATTTAGAAAGCCTGCGTGCAATCTCTGTTTTCCCTACACCGGTCGGTCCTACCATGATGATATTTTTAGGTGTAATCTCTTCTTGCATCTCAGGAGGCAGCATGCTCCGGCGATAACGGTTCCTGAGCGCAATGGCTACCGCACGTTTTGCCTTGTCCTGCCCAATTATATATTTGTCGAGCTGTTCCACAATTTCTTTCGGCGTTAAAACGTTCTGCATGATTACACCTCCTCCACAATAATATTTCCGTTGGTATATACACAAATTTCACTTGCAATCTCAAGGGACTTTTGCGCTATTTCCTTAGCGGACAGATCCGTATTTCTTGCCAAGGCGCGTGCTGCAGCAAGCGCATAAGACCCGCCTGATCCAATAGCGGTAATGCCGTCATCCGGCTCAATCACTTCACCCGTTCCCGCAATAACCAACATGTTCTGGCTGTCCACGGCAATCAGCATGGCTTCCAGTTTACGCATTATTTTATCGTTGCGCCAATCCTGCGCCAGTTCTACCGCCGCGCGCTGTAGGCTTCCGCCGTATTCTTCCAGTTTTGCCTCGAATTTTTCGGACAGAGTAAAAGCATCCGCCACCGAACCCGCAAAACCGACCACAACTTCATCATGGTACAGCCTTCGTACTTTCTTTGCGCCCGCTTTCATAATAATGCTCTCACTCATTGTCACCTGGCCGTCACCGGCTATTGCACTTTTGCCATCTTTCTTAACGGCAATAATTGTTGTTCCTTTAAACATTCAATTTCCTCCAAAGCCCTTTCGGAAATATATAAATTCTTTTGTTCTTTATTCCTTATTTTTTTATCACACGGTTTTATTATACCATATGTAACGTTCATTGGCTGAAAATTTGTTACAGCCTGGTTTGAAACGTAAGCACCCAGGGCGCCGATTGCAGTCGCATCTGAAAACAGGGGTGCTTTTACGCCAAGCACATCGCAGGCGGCCGCAATCCCCGCCAGCAGCCCTGAAGCGGCCGATTCCGTATACCCTTCCACTCCTGTGATTTGCCCGGCAAAGAAAATCCTTCGGTCTTTTTTAAGCCGGTAAAACCTGTCCAACAAATGGGGCGAATCAATAAAGATATTTCTGTGCATAACGCCATAGCGAAGGAATTCGGCCTTCTCAAGGCCGGGAATCATGCGAAAAACTTTTGTTTGCTCTCCCCATTTTAAGTGAGTCTGGAATCCGACCATGTTATACATACTGCCCGAATCGTCCTCCCGCCGAAGTTGAAGAACGGCAAACGGTTCTTTCCCTGTTTTCGGATCCGTGATTCCCCGGGGTTTCATTGGCCCAAAAAGCAACGTCTGATAACCGCGTCCGGCCATGGTTTCCACCGGCATACAGCCTTCAAACACATTGTTTTCAAAATCTCGCACCGGAACACATTCAGCATGGACCAAGGCCTCATAAAAGGCATGATATTGCTGCTGCGTCATAGGGCAGTTCAAATAATCGCTCCCACGCTCATAACGGGAAGCAAAAAAAGCTCTGGACATATCGATACTGTCGGCCGCGATGATAGGCGCGGCAGCATCAAAAAAATGCAGAGTAGAGTCTTTCGCCAAATCAGAAATAACAGGCATTAATTTATCCGATGTCAGCGGCCCTGTAGCGACTATTACGATATCTTCCCCAAAGTTATCAAAATCCGATATTTCATGGTGGCAAATTTTTATACGCGGATGGTTCTGTATTTTTTGGGTAATGATTTCAGAAAAAGCAATCCTGTCGACAGCCAATGCACCGCCCGCAGGAACGGAAGACATGGCGGCGGCATGCAATATAAGCGAATCAAGCCTGCGCATTTCTTCTTTTAACAGTCCTGCCGCATTGGAAAGCCGGTCGGACCTGAGCGAATTGGAGCAAACCAATTCGGCAAACTGATCGGTTACATGTGCGGGTGTTTTCTTGTCCGGCTTCATTTCATGAATATAGACGTCCACCCCTAAAGCAGCAATCTGCCAGGCGGCTTCACAGCCGGCCAGTCCGGCGCCGATTACATGGATATTCTTCATTTCTTTTCTTTGCTTTTCTTATTTGTCTCGCATTCTTCATTTGAGCATTTTTTGTATTTTCTTCCATTTTTCAGCCTGGATTCCACCAGATAGCTCCCGCATTTTTCGCATTTTTCTTCCAACGGCAACCCCCAGGAAACAAAATCACATTCGGGATAATTGGAACACCCGTAAAATTCTTTTCTTGATTTTCCGGATTTTTTGATAACAATTTCTCCCCCGCATTTCGGGCAGGTTGCGCCTGCTTTCTTTACAACGGGTTTGGTATTTCTGCAGTCAGGGAAATTCGGACAGGCCAAAAATTCTCCATACCGCCCTTCTTTGTATACCATCATAGCGCCGCACTTTTCGCATTGCACATCGGAGATTTTGGGCGGAAGAACAATCCGCTCAATTTTTTCGTCTGCCGTCTTCAGTTCTTCATCGAACGGAAGATAGAAGTCCTCTATCACTTTTCTCCATTCAATCCCGTTTTTTTCAACATTGTCGAGCTTGTTTTCCATTCCGGCTGTAAATTCAATATTAACGATATCCGGAAAATTCTTAACCATCAAGCCGGTGACAACCTCACCCAACTCTGTGGGAATAAAAGCCTTATTTTCTTTGCGAACATATCCACGTTCCTGAATAGTAGATATGATAGGAGCGTACGTACTGGGACGTCCGATTCCTTTTTCTTCCAAAAATTTGATCAGCGACGCCTCGTTGTACCTTGCAGGCGGCTGAGTAAAATTCTGCTTTGGTTCGATCCTGTCCAGGGCCAGATTTTCTCCTTCCTTCATTTCGGGGAGCATAGGTGTCTGATCAGATTCACTGCTGGAATCATATGCAATCAAATGCCCTTTAAATAATACCCTTGACCCGGCAGCTCTAAACAAACAACCGTTCGAAACAATGTTATAAGAGAGCGTTTCAATTTTTGCGGGCACCATCTGGCTGGCTAAAAACCGGTCATAGATTAATTTGTAAAGCCTATATTGGTCAGGCGTAAGCGAACTCTTTATTTTTTTAGGCGCATTTTCAATATAAGTTGGCCGGATTGCTTCATGCGCATCCTGAGAACGGCGTCTCGAAGAATAAACATTCGGTTTTTCCGGCAAATATTGTTCGCCGTACGTATTCTTTATATATTCAGCCGCAAAGGTCTGTGCCTCTGCAGATATGCGCATGGAATCCGTACGCATGTAGGTAATAAGGCCGCCCATTCCCTGAACGCCCTCATACAGCATCTGGGCCAGCATCATTGTCTTTTTCGCGGTAAAATTTAATTTTCGCGACGCATCCTGCTGCAATGTACTGGTTATAAAGGGCGGAAGCGCCCTTTTATTTTTCGTAGAACGCGCAACAGAATCAATCGTAAAGGGATGCCCTGAGACCAGATCCAAAATATTCTGCGCTTGTTCCTGATTTTCCAGTTTTTCTTTTTTCCCGTTCCGGCCATGAAATTTTGCTTCTATTTCTTCAGTTTTGTTTTTCCCCTCATGCAAGAGCCAGGCTGTAATCGTCCAAAACTCTTCAGGCACAAATTCTCTGATTTCCGCCTCTCTGTCGCAGATAACCTTAACCGCAACCGACTGAACCCGGCCAGCCGACAGACCCTTCTTTACTTTTCTCCATAAAAGCGGGCTTAGCTTATACCCCACCAAACGATCAAGCACACGCCGCGCCTGTTGAGCGTCCACCCGGGCAAGATCAATCCGCCTTGGATTCTTGATAGCGCCGGTTACCGCATCTTTGGTGATTTCATTGAATTCAATTCTGGAATTCTGATCTGTATCGATCCCTAAAAGGTTGGCTATATGCCAGGATATAGCCTCACCCTCCCGGTCAGGGTCGGTTGCAAGAAATGTTTTTTTTGCGTTCTGCGCATCCGCTTTGAGTTCGCGAATCAGTTTGGCTTTTCCGCGTATTGTTGTATAGGTCGGTTCAAATCCGTTTTCAACATCCACGCCTATTTTGCTCTTTGGCAAATCACGCAAATGACCGTTGGAAGCGCGTACCGTATACCCGGATCCTAAAAATTTTTCAATTGTTTTTGCCTTGGCGGGCGACTCCACGATTACCAGATTTTTAATAACTGCAGACTTTTTTCCTGCCGTCTTTTTGGCTGTCGTCTTTTTGGAAGCCGGCTTTCTCTCCGTATTTTTTTTTGCAGTCGTCTCCTTTTTTGCCGTTGCCATTCACAATCCTCCACACACTTTTATCTTTATCATTTAATACAATAACTGTTCCCGGGCAATCGTTCCACCGCATCCAGCAGCTCCATAATCGTCAGCGCACTGTTTACTTGTCCAACCGGGACTTCCAGTCTGTCGGCAAGCTGTTCGGCTGTCAAATCGCCCTTTAGCAGTGAATTATATATTTGTTCCTGAAAAAAATCAAGCCCAAGAGCTTTTTTATTTTCTTTTTTGTTTTTAAAGGCGCATGTTTTCCAACCCATATTTTCCATTAAATCTTCGGCCTCAGATAAAATTGGAGCTCCCGATTTTAATAAAGATATCGGTAAATCAGATACGTTCGACCCCGGTTCGCAGGGGATAGCAAAAACCTGTTTGCCCAAAGATAGTGCAATATCTGCCGTGATTCTTGCGCCGGATTTTTCACCGCCTTCCGCCACAACGGTCGCAGCAGATATTGCAGCAATGATTCGGTTTCGGCGAGGAAAATTTTCTGCTATCGGCGGCGTATCCGGCCGGAATTCGGAAATCACAGCCCCGTTTTGTATAATTTGTTCACAAACCGCTTGATTTTCTTTAGGATAGACCCTGTCCGCACCGCAACCCAAAACCGCAACGGTATGTCCACACGCATCCAGCGCACCCAAATGCGCCGCCGTATCAATCCCGCGTGCCATACCCGAAACGATCAGTACATCCTGTGCCGCTATTTTAGAAGCGAGTTGTCGCACAAACTTTTCTCCGCCGCGTGTCGGGCGCCGGGTACCTACCATTGAGATGCTCCTGTCCCACAGTTTTGGGAGTACTCCTTTGTAATACAAAACAGGCGGCGGATCAGGCAAAACATGCAGTGTGTATGGGTAATCCGACGAAACAGCAGTAGTAACTGAAAGCTTTTTTGTGCGTATTGTTTCAAAAAGGCTATCAAAATAACAAGAACAACTTGCTTCTCTGATTGCCTTTGCGATCTTCGGAGGAAAGTTTGGAATATCTTTTAAAATATCATTTGAACGCTCATACACCGTTCTCGGCTCCAAATACACGCCCTGCAAAACATAAAACCACCTTGCAAAAACACCGTCAATACTGGACAGCCATACCCAGTAGCTTTCCTCTGGGCTTAAATCATTCATACGAGCCTCCCCAGTATTTTCTGTCCAGAGTGCGATATTGCACAGCCTCGGCAATATGTTGCAAAAGAACATCGGGGCTTCCTTCAAGATCAGCTATGGTGCGTGATACCATCAAAATACGCACATAAGAACGGGGAGACAACTTGAATTTGTCAAATACATTTTTTAAGAATTGTTGGGCGTCCTTTTCCAGCTTTACAAATTTTTTAATCGTATTTGCATTAAGCTGCGCATTGCTGTGAATGGGCAGCTCTCGATAACGTGCAAGCTGCACATCGCGCGCGTCATCAACACGTCTTTTAACCTGAGCCGAAGTTTCCGCCGCCTCTCTGCTGGTCATTTCGTCATATTTGATATTGCTCATCTCAACATTCAGATCCATGCGGTCCAAAAACGGGCCGCTTATTTTATTGATATATCCGGAAATCTGTGACGGCGTACATTTGCACTTGCGATCGGGCGAACCAAAATAACCGCACGGGCACGGATTCATAGATGCAATCAGCATAAAATTTGCGGGATAAGTTACTTTTGCATTTGCACGGGAAATCAGAACAGATCCGTCCTCCATGGGCTGGCGAAGCGCTTCACGGGCATCGCGGGAAAATTCCGGCAGTTCATCTAAAAAAAGAACCCCATTGTGGGCCAGACTGATCTCTCCCGGCATGATGTGGCTGCCGCCACCCATCAATGCGACCGATGTGCTGGAATGATGCGGATTTCTAAAAGGCCTGCGGTATATGATCCCATCCTGAGAATTCTTTAATTCTCCCGCAACCGAATGGATCTTTGTAACCTCCAGCGCTTCAGAAAATGTCATATCCGGTAAAATTCCCGGCATTGCCCGGGCCAGCATGGACTTCCCCGTTCCAGGGCTTCCGATTAGAAGAACATTGTGTCCTCCGGCCGCTGCAATTTCCATGGCACGTTTTGCATGTTTCTGCCCGCGGATGTCTGCAAAATCCACCTCGTATTTTTGCCGTTTGGTTGATGGGCCGTTTTGTTCTCCCACAATGAAATCGGGTTTTAATTTTCTGTTCAGAACAGCGATAACTTCCGATAAATTTTTCACGGGAATAATCTTCATTCCGGAGACATATGAAGCTTCTTTTACGTTTTCAGCAGGCAGAACGATATATCTGTATCCTTTTTCATATGCATCTATCACCATAGGCAATACGCCGGATACCGGACGGACATCGCCGTCCAGCGAAAGCTCCCCAAGCATCACCAGTTTTTTCAGATAATCCTTCTCCGCCTGCCCCGACGCGCACAGCAGTCCCACCGCGATCGGCAGATCGTATAGGGGCCCTTCCTTCCGCAAATCTGCCGGAGCCAAATTCACGGTAATTCTTTTGGCGGGATATTCAAAACCCGAATTATGAATAGCCGAACGAACCCGTTCTTTTGATTCTTTTACAGCTGCATCGGGCAAGCCGACCGTTTCATAGGCAGGCAGGCCTTTATAAACGTCTACCTCCACCAAAACAGGGTATCCGGCCAGTCCGTTCAATGCAAAACTCAAGACTTTTGCTAACATCTTTTATCTCCGCTTTTCAAAAACCCATATCTTATTGCCTGAATAATTAATACTGAATGAAAACAATGTCGCTATAATAGCGGATCCGTAAGGAATAATATTGTAATATGTTGTCAATATATACATAGCCGTCAGGTTTGCACTGAGCGCTGCCAGATTCACAAAAACAAATTTCAATAGATAGCCTGAAAAAATCTGACGCCTGACGTTGAATGTCCAGGCCTTATTGATCAGATAGCTGGTCATCAATCCTACAACATAGGAAATCATTTTTGAATAAATATAACCAATCGGGTTCGCAGAAAAAACAAAAGCATACAGCAATGCAAAAACGCCGTAATCAGCCCAATATGCAATGACCGATACAAATTGGAACTTAAAAAACTGTATAATATCCTTTTGAAATTTTATGACCCAATTTACAAAAGCGTTGCTCATCGCACCTCTTTTGCGCCGCGCACTTCTACACAAAGATATTCCGGCAGCAAGACTTCAAATTTTATCAATAAAATGGCCACGACGGCAGCCAGCGAATAAACGGAATATATTCTGCCGAAACAGGCGTGCCCGATATTACCGGATAAAAGAATGCGAATGCGGCTACGCAGGCAACCACATAAATCATAGTAACTCTTTTTCCCCGGGGATATTTTTCGTCAATTCGCTTGAGCATCAGCACCAGCAACAGAATCAAAAAAGGAGTCGTTGCAAAATAATGATATATGAACACTTCACGGGATACAAGCGTCCAGGGCAAAAATTGTGAAAGCGCACTGATTCCCAAAAAAGCCGCGACTTTTGACCTGTATCTTTTAAAGATCGCAAGAAAGATAAATACAATAGATGCGATCAGGCCACCTATCCACACCAACGGATTTCCCATGGTGGACATGGTTGAAACCACGCCAGGCGTCGTCTGATCACTGTAGAACAACAACGGACGGATATCCAAAGGCCAGGTATACCACATGGATGCAAAAGGATGCGTCTTGGCGGGATTTAAATTTGCGTGATAGTTCAGCATGTACTTCTGATTTTCAAGGATCTCTTTCAGCCCATAACTATTCGGATCTTCCACCTGTGTATACGGAATATATGCCAGGAGATAAATCACGCCCGGTATGACTATAAAAAACAGTATACACCAAAGTATTGTAAAAAGTACATTTTTTTTGTAATTTGCTACAAGTTCTGGATGTTTTTCTGGATTTTGCATTGCAATCCTATATTCTTTATGCCTGCGCCACAAAGTATAAAAGAAAATGAAAGCAAGCCCTGCGCCGGCATACAAACACAGCCATTTTGTAGCCGCGCCGAGTCCAAACGCCAGACCGCACAAAAATAAAGGCAACAGCGTTTTCTTCAAAGGCTCAAAATTAAAATTGCGCTGTGTATAGTAATACATAAACAGCATCATCAGCATAATAAAGAATACGCTGTAGCTGTCTATAGTGCCAATACGCGTTTGGGAAAAATGCATGAAGTCTACTGCCATCAACACCGCTGCAAAGATGGCATATTTGCGTTTTTTGAACAGCGCCTTTGCAAAAATGTAAATTAAGGGAAGCATCAACACCCCAAATAACGTGCCCATACACCGCCATCCAAAAGGCGTCATCCCGAACAAATGCAGGCCAATGGTCATAATATCTTTTCCAAGCGGAGGATGCGTGATCTCATAGATTTTCATATGATGGATTTCTTCATAAGCCGTACGGCCATGATATATCTCATCAAAATACATATCGTCCATATAGGACGGATCTTCCGGAACAATATCCTGTTCGTCTATCAGATTCTGTGGCTGAGTCTGCTCTGCCGCTTCTCCGTTCTGAAGAGAAGCGGATACGACAGGCAACAGGTTCCCTTCCTTGTCAAAAACCGCAATTTCATTGATGTTCATCCCCGGTTCAATAACATTTATCCAGATATACCGGGCATGTATATCGGTTTCGGTGCTTCTCCAAACATACATGTTTTTATTTTTGTACTCAATTGTGGCAACGTTTCCCTCCAGATCGGTCACAGGGTAATAATTTACGCCATCATCAGAATACTCAAATTCTATTGTGCCTTCTCCAATGCCTGCATAGTAGCGTATGTCTCCGATATCCGACGACTGATCCATCTGAATCACAACCGGCTGCTGCATATAACACTGTGTCTCGGGCGCAGTAAAGCTTCCCAAATTCACATAAGCGACAACAGCGTAAATGAGGGTAATCAGAAGCATAATCCATCTGTCTTTTGAATCAACAGGATTTTTAAAAGGTTTAAATTCTTTTCCCAAAGATTCCTGGACCTTTACCGGATCTTCCGAAAATTTTTCTTCATGCCGCGGCGTGTGCTGACATCTTCTCTTTTTCATTTGCCACCAACCTTTTACCTTCATTGTTATGATAGTTAAGAGAGCTTCGGGTAACAACAATTACCGTATATACAAAAGCAATAATATTAAATACGGAAATCCATGCCATAATTTCATAAGGAATCAACAAATTGTAATATGCAAGCGCGACGCATTCATTGATTAAAACCGTTCCGGACGTTAGCAAAAACGCATAAAACAATTTCCTGTTTTTCAAAAGAACATATGCGGTCAGCAAAAATACGGGCGCAGCAAACGAATAACGTTCGTGCATGCTAGACGCAAACATATAAACTCCCAGCGTAATAAACGCCGAAATATTAAATAGATTGCCTCCCCTTGAATCCATACGGTATAAAAAAGCCCCATAACCGCATACAGCCGCTACGCCTATTATCCCCCAAATGTTAAAAGGCACGCCTAAAAACGTTGTTTCAAGGGGCATCCAGTTCAGACCCAAAAGTCCGTACAGGTTAAAGGCATTCACCGACACATAACTATATCCGCCGAGGCTGTTCAAATACAGATCAAAAATCCATGAGAGGGGCCGCCCGCCCGTAAAAGGCAAAATCAACAGCAGCCCTACCCCAACACCAACCGCCAAGCCAACCAAAAAACCGACCAATGTTTCTTGTCTGCTCTTTTTCACAAAGATCCCTCTTGCAAACACAAAAATAAACAATGGCGCAAGCAAAACAGCCTGTACTTTCAACAAAAGTGTCAATATGAAAAAAACTACCGACAAGGTATACTTTTTGATCATCAAAAAGTATACACATATAAGCGCCAAAAGAACAAACAAAACATCTATTTGCCCCCATGCCGCCGAATTTACAATAAGCGCACCGTTTAAAAGAATGCACATAAAAACAAAAATCGCCTGAGTTCTGTTAAGCCTTTTTTGGGCAGCCTTATAAAGCACAAAAGCCAAAAGGATATCGCCTACAATTGCAGGCAGCTTGATCAAAAAGACATTCGCCGAAATCGCAAAAACATCCTGTAGCAGTCCTAAAAAATACAAAACGTACATATATAAGGGCGGATAATCCGCAAAAAAGCCACTGGTATAAAAGTGGTCCAATCCACCGTTATATGCAAAATACGACCATCCGGTAAAACATTCGACATCCGAAACATATCCGTAGATGCCCGCAGCCAGCACCAGCCTTACCAAGATACCTGCGAAAACAAGGACGCCCGCCATCTGGCCCGGCGTAACAATCGGAATTTGCCTGTTCCGGTTATAAATATACAGAGCATATGCCCCCAACAAAAATACGGAACCTCCGGCAGCCAAAACAGCCGCATAAGCGTTGGAAAAAGCCGCAGCCATCATTATAACGGATACAAAAGCAATCAGTCCATATAAAGACACTTCAAAAAATATTGAATTTTGGGGCAACCTATCAGGCAAAACATTATTTTCTTTCATGCGTTTCTCATTCAGTAAATGCGTTTTCTATATAATGGATCGCCGGTTCTCCATTTTTCAAAAAAACCTCGGCAACATCAAAAGAAAAGTCCGCATTCGCAATATTTTTTTGAAGAATAAATTCCTGCGCCGCCAAGATAATAGCTTTTTGCTTTTCTCTGCCTACCGATTCAGCTGGGGAGCCAAACAGTTCTGTACTTCTTGTTTTCACTTCTACAAAAACGGTGATGCCCTTTTTTGATGCAATAATGTCAATTTCGCCAAACCGGGTCCTAAAGTTGCGTTCCCAGATTTTAAATCCGCTTTTTTTGAGATATCTGCAAACAAAATCTTCACCGAGTTTACCTGTGTCCTGACGTTTCATTCGGCAGGCCCCACTACTATATTCTTTATAAAAGAACGCCTGTGCAACGGTGTGAGTCCATGCTCCCTTATTGCATTTATATGCATTTGCGTTCCATAGCCCTTATGCCGCGCAAACCCGTATGCAGGATATACCGCATCATAAGTACGCATAATCCGGTCCCGTGTAACCTTGGCCACAATAGATGCCGCCGCTATACAATAAACGGTTGCATCCCCTTTTTTTACGGGTGTCCATGGACAGGCCACATCAAGACGGTCTATCATATCCGTATAAAGATAATCCGGCGTGACCTGCATGGATTCAACCGCCTTTTTGAAAGCCAGCCGGGTCGCGCATAAAATATTGATCTGGTCAATTACATCCTGCTCCACAATTCCAACTCCATATGCGAGCGCAGAATCTGTAATCTTTTCGTAAAGCTCTTCGCGCTTTGCCTCAGATAATTTTTTCGAATCGTTCACACCGGGAATTAAGGCATGCTCCGGGAGCATAACGCAGGCTGCGACCACCGGCCCGGCAAGAGGGCCTCTGCCCGCCTCATCGGCACCTGCAATCAACTGATAGCCTCTTTTGCGACACTCTGTCTCCGCTTGGATCAGCTTGCCTAAAAGCTCCTGTTGTTTTTCCGCCTTGTTCATCCGGGTTCCTCCAGGGAAACCCTTCCAATCTTTCCGTTTTTAAATTCATCCAGCACGACCTTTGCTCCCCTCTCGGTGTCGAATTCTCCGCCTTTCATCAGAAATCCTCTTTTTTTACAGATTTCCTTTAAAACTTCATATGCGTCTGGATCAATACTATCTAAATTATACCTCTTTTCAAGAAGATTGGGTGAACTTTTTGTTAATACTTGTATCAAATAAAAGGCAAGGCTTTCAATATCAAGAATCTCCTGCCGAATAGAGCCGATTGCCGCAATTTTAGCGGCCGTTTGCTCGTTTTCTATTTTAGGCATCAAAATTCCCGGCGTATCCATCACCTCAAAATATGGGCTGATTCTCGCCCACTGCAGGCCGCGGGTTACACCCGGTTTATTGCCTTCTTTCATTTTCTTTGACTGAGACAGCCTGTTTAAAACAGCCGACTTCCCAACATTTGGAATTCCTGCTACCATTGCACGCACTGTTTTATTGACACCTTTTTCCCGCCATCTCTCCACCATTTCGGCAGCTACCGATAAAATTGCATCCGTCAAGGGTAGCGGGTCGGATGATACAGCGGAAAACTGGGCGCAGGGAATTCCCTTTCCCGTATAATAGGCAAGCCATTTTTTTGTAACCGATGGGTCAGCCAAATCTGATTTGTTTAAAATAAAAAAGCGCTTTTTTCCGGAAAAGAGTTCATCAAAATCCGGATTTCTCGTACCTTCGGGCAACCGGGCGTCAAGTACTTCAATCACCACATCTATCAGCTTCAACTGTTCCGAAAGCTTCCGTTTGGCTTTTTGCATATGTCCGGGATACCATTGAATATCCATTTGTATACTCCGCTTCCTTGCTCTTGTTTTCTCCTAAAAATATTGCTACGATGATAGCCTCCATCCTTGTGCTATTAGCGCAAACGGACAAAGGCCAAAAATATAAAGGATTTATTTCAGTAAAAAAGGGGCTTTAAAGCCCCTTTTTTTCTATTTTTCTTTAATTCTTGCCGATTTGCCGACTCTGTCTCTCAAATAGTACAACTTCGCCCTGCGGACCCGACCGGACCGCACAACTTCGATTTTTGCAATGCGCGGCGAATGTACCGGGAAAACCCGCTCCACTCCAATACCGTAGGAAACACGTCGAACCGTGATCGTTTCTGAAAGACCGCCGCCTTTACGTGCAATCAAATATCCTTCAAAGATCTGGATTCTTTCCCTTGTGCCTTCAATAACTTTTACATGAACTTTCAGCGTATCACCGATTTTCATTACCGGAATATCGGTTTTCAATTGTTCTTTTTCAACGGCTTTAATAATATCATTCATTTGGTTTCAAGCCTCCTTCCCCCAAAGACGTTCATGCCTGCTTTCCAGGCAGCGGACCATCCGTATTACAAACAACAGAAATTTTATCATAAACCTTCCTTGAAATCAAGGTCGATTTTATTTTTTTTCAAGATCTCCCTGTCCGCGTCTGAAAGGGATACCTTTTTCAACAGGTCCGGGCGCACAAGCGCTGTTTTCAAAAGAGACATTTCCCGCTGCCAGCCTGCAATATTGGCGTGATGTCCGGATATCAGAACTTCCGGTACCTTTCGCCCACGAAAATCCGCCGGCCGGGTATACTGCGGATACTCCAGCAAGCCATCATAATGTGATTCTTCCGCATGTGCCTGATCGCTTCCCAGCACGCCTGCAAAACGCATTACCGAGTCCATCAGCACCATGGCCGGTATTTCTCCACCAGTCAATACATAATCGCCTATAGAGATTTCTTCATCAATACATTCATCGATAATTCGCTGATCCACACCTTCATAGTGGCCGCACAGTACATTCAAAACTTCAAACCGGGAAAGTTCTTTGGCCATTTTCTGGTCAAAAGTCCGTCCGGCGGCCGACATATAAATATTCATTGTTTTTCGGCCTTCATAACGTTTTTTCAAGTCGTCGAAACAGTCAAAGACCGGCTGAGGTGCAATCAGCATGCCTGCGCCTCCGCCAAACGGATAATCGTCCACACGTCTGTGCTTATCCATTGTATATCTCCGGTAATCAACCAAATTGATCTCGATAATTTCACTTTGAATCGCACGGGCGCAAAGGCTGGTACCGACAAATCCCGAAAACATTTCCGGAAACAGCGTTAGACAATTAAATATCATCATATACACAAACCTCTTGCAGACTTTTTTCGTCTACCAGTATTGTGCCGGCTTCCACATCTGTATGGAGCACCACATGAGGAACGGAAGGAAATAGCAAAGTGGCTTTTTCACCGGTTACGCGAAAAACATCCGCCGCCCCGGTTGTTATAATCTCAGCAAGCTTTCCAAGTTCCTTTCCTTTGGTATCCACGACAGAAAGGCCGATCATATCTTCGATATAGTGTCTTCCTTCGGGCAATTTTGCCGCGTTCTTACGGTCTATATAAAAAATTGTTCCCCGAAGGGCTTCAGCCGCATCCCGGTCATTAATTCCTTCAAGCTTAAGGTAGGCAAACGAAGCATCCGTCCGCTTAGCCTGTACCGTTATTTTTTGCATCTCGCCATCTTTTTGGATATACACATGGGCAAGATAATCAAATCTCCCCATATCGTCGGTGTATGCATCTATTTTCACTTCACCGCGTATTCCCTGCGGCTTTAGTACGCGTCCCAGCTCAAAGTACTCTTTTTTCACTTTAATCCACAATATCTACGATATATTTTTTATCGGATTTTGACGAAGCCGCTTTTACAACCGTACGAATGGCTTTTGCAATGCGGCCTTGTTTTCCAATCACCTTTCCCATATCGTCCGGTGCCACCGTAAGTTCGATCACATAGGCATCCTCTTCTTCACGCTGAGATACCCGTACTTCTTCAGGGGTATCTACCAACGCCTGCGCAATATATTTAACCAAATCTACCATAAAGTTTATCTCCTATTCGATCGCTCCGCTTTTTTTAAGCAGGGCACGGACGGTATCAGTAGGCTGAACGCCTTTGGAAATCCAACTAGCCGCTTTTTCATTATCCATTTTCAGCTCTTTGCTTAAGGGATTGTAATATCCGATTTCTTCAATAAAGCGTCCGTCTCTCGGCGCACGGGCATCCGCAATCACAATCCTGTAAAAAGGATTCTTTTTGGAACCCAGTCTCTTCAATCTCATTTTTACTGCCATAAATTTATTTCTCCTTTTTATTTTTACATATTTAAGCCGTTAAAACGGCATATTGAGCATTCCTCGTTTACCTCTTTTCCCCGAAAAAGATTTGAGCATTTTCTTCATTTGTTCAAATTGCGATAAAAGACGGTTAACATCCTGTATCTTTGTTCCGCTTCCAGCCGCAATCCGCTTTCTGCGCGAACCGTTGATGATTCCCGGATTACGCCTTTCTTGCAATGTCATGGATTTTACAATAGCTTCTGTCCGGGCCAGTTGTTTTTCATCAATAGAAAGTCCGGACAATTTGCTTCCTCCCGGCAACATCTTCAGGATATCACCCATATCGCCCATTTTCCGCAACTGATCCATCTGATCCAGAAAATCTTCCAAGGTCATCTGATCACGGCTGATACGTTTTTGAAGCTCACGCGTCTTCTTTTCTTCAAAAGCAGACTCTGCCTTTTCAATCAAAGTCAACACATCTCCCATACCCAGAATGCGGGAAGCCATCCTGTCCGGATAAAAGGGCTCTATATCCGAAAGCTTTTCTCCAATTCCCACAAACTTTATGGGTTTGCCTGTTACCGCACGTACAGACATAGCGGCACCGCCGCGGGTGTCGCCGTCAATTTTAGTAAGGACAACACCGTCAACGCCCACGCCTTCGTGAAAAGCGCCGGCTGCCGTAACGGCATCCTGACCGGTCATAGCATCCAAAACGAGCAAAGTCTCGGTGGGATCAGCCGCTTTTTTAAGCGCCTTAAGTTCTCCCATCATCTCTTCATCTATATGCAAGCGTCCGGCCGTATCTACGATGATCATATCGTTTCCGTTTGCCTCCGCCTGTTTGAGGGCTTCTTTATAAATCTTATCGAGTTTTTCCACACCCATATCAAAAACGTCCACACCGGCCTGCTGTCCAACCACATGCAACTGTTTGATGGCAGCCGGGCGGTAAATATCGCAGGCTACCAATAACGGGGTTTTGCCTTTTTTCTTGTAATACTGGGCTAACTTTGCACAGAAAGTTGTTTTTCCCGCTCCCTGCAGACCCATCATCATAATAACGGTCGGAGGACTTGAAGCCATCTTGATATTTGCCAGCGTGCCACCAAGAAGTTCAGTCATTTCATCCCGAACTACTTTGATTACCTGCTGGCCCGGAGTCAGGCTGTCTAATATCTCCTGTCCGGTTGCCTTATCGGACACAGTTTTAATAAACTGTTTGACAACCGTAAAATTCACATCCGCCTCCAGCAATACCAGCTTTACTTCACGCATAGCGGCACGGATATCCGCTTCTGAAAGTTTTCCTCTTCCGGTTAATTTTTTAAATACATTCTGAAGTTTTTCGGCAATTCCTTCAAACGCCATTATGTTCCTCCAAAGTCTGCGAGACCAACCCCAGCTTTTTCTCCAACCCAATCAGCTTTTCCTGCGCCCGGCGGATCCCGTCCAACACTCCCTGCCTGCTAATACAAAGCTGTTCCGCAATTTCAGCCAGCGAGCAATCCTCATTATAATAAAGATCAAAAAGCTTTGACTGTCTTTCGGTCAACATTTCGCCGTAAACATCAAGGTACAGCGACCATTTTAAATCTTTTTCAAAGCCCATACATCCGCTCCGAACAAGGCCCTTTGCAGGCCGCAACATTCTCCCGCCGTCAAGCACTGCTTGTATAAAATCCACAGTATAAACAAGGTGTAAAGTACTTTTACTTTACACCTTATGAAGTATATCCGATGAACTGCATTGTGTCAAGCATTATTCAAGGATTGCACGCGCAAATTCTTGGGCGTCAAAGGGTTGCAGATCATCCATCCCTTCCCCTACGCCAATAAACCGGACAGGAACCCCTACCGTTTCCTTCACTGCACAAACCACGCCGCCCTTGGCAGTGCCGTCTAATTTAGTCAAAACAATTCCGGTAACAGGTACCGCCTGGGCAAACACTTTTGCTTGAGAAATAGCATTTTGACCAGTTGTTGCGTCCAGAACCAAAAACGTCTCCCTTTGGGCCTCGGGATAACTGTTTTTGATTACCCTGTCTATTTTTTCAAGCTCAGCCATCAGATTTTTTTTATTGTGCAACCGTCCGGCGGTATCCACAATCAGGATATTTGTTTTGGCATGTTTTGCCGCATCAATCGCATCAAAAACAACGGCCGCAGGATCTGCGCCTTCTGCATATTTAATAACGCGAACACCTGTGCGTTCCCCCCAAATTGAAAGCTGCTCAGAGGCGGCAGCCCGAAACGTATCCGCAGCCGCCAACATCACCGAGGCTCCCTTAGACTGATAATAAGCCGAAAGTTTTCCAATGGCCGTAGTCTTGCCCACGCCATTCACCCCAACCAAAAGCATCACACACGGATACCGAAGGTCAAGCGGCTGTGCCTCCATAATACCGCTTACAATATCAATAAGGATGCCGCGTATCTGTTCTGTATCTTTAATATTTTGTTCACGGACCGCTTCCCGCAGACCATCCATTACCTTGTCTGCCGTTTCCATTCCCATATCAGACAGAATTAATATTTCTTCGAGTTCCTCAAAAAATTCTTCGTCTACCCTGCGAAAATTCTTAATTACCGTATTCAGTTTGTCGGATATATTACTGCGGGTCTTTCCCACCCGCTCTTTTAATTTGTCAAAAAAACCCATTATGCTCTCCTAACTTAATTCCACAGATACAACTTCCGAAACACCTTTCTGATGCATTGCAATACCATAAAGTGTGTCACATGCCGCCATGGTGGGTTTCCTGTGTGTAATTACAATAAACTGCAGGGAATCCGCAAGTGCCTTTAAGTATTCAGAAAAGCGCACCACGTTCGCTTCATCCAGCGGAGCGTCTATTTCATCTAAAAGGCAAACGGGTGACGGATTAATATGCAGCATGGCAAAAAGAAGCGCAATAGCGGTAAGTGCCTTTTCTCCTCCGGAAAGCAACGTAAGATTCTGAAGCTTTTTTCCGGGCGGTTCCGCTATAATATCAATTCCGCATTCCATCACATCTGTTTCCTTGTCTCCGACCAAAAGAATCTCAGCATGCCCGCCACCAAAAAGCTGACTAAACACATCCGAAAAATTCTTATTAATCTGATCAAATTTTTCAAGAAAACAATCCTTCATATCCCCCAGCAGGGATTCGATAACAACCTTCAGGTCTTCACCGGCCTTTACCAGATCGTCCCGCTGTACGCACAGGTTTTCAAGGCGTTCGCTTACCCTTGAATAATCTTCTATCGCATTGGGATTCACCGGGCCCATAGCCGCAATGTTTTGCTTGATTTCATCAATTTCCCGCGTTCCGTTCATATATGAAAACTCGCCCCTGAGTTTTTCCGCATTTGCATACGTCAGGGCGTAATCATCCCAAATCTTATTTTCCAGATTTTCTTTGATAAGTTCGGTTTTTTCGATATTTGCAATAATTTTATATTTTTGCTCGATCAGGTTGTTTTTTTGCTCAACGGCCTGATCATGTTTTTCTTCAAGCTCTTTTTGCGTTTTTTCAAACGCACTCCTCCGCGCATATTTTTCCTGCGCAAGTGCACTTGCGTTTTTTAAATGAACCGAAAGATCATCCAGGCGTCCAGCTGTTTCATGTTTGCGTTTCAGTACAACAGATTTAAGTTCGTCTTCCAGCGCTTCGGCCTGCCGAACCGCTGTTTCTATCTGTTCATTTGCTTCACGCACAGAACTTCTCGTATGCTCAAGTTCATTGAGAAACATGTTTTTATGTGAAACCATTTCGCTCAGCGCGATTTCTTCTTTTGAAAGCGCTTCCCTTATGGCCGAACGGTGCTCAAATTCGGCATTTAAAACATCTTCCGCCTCTTTTATATCGTCTAAAAGAGCTGCATAGGCTTCCTGCATTTTTTCAAGCACAGGCTGCTTCTCAGACAAACTCTTTCTGATTTCTTCCGTTTGCCGATCCGTCTGTGAAAATAGGTTCTCCATCTCATCTTGCTTTTTGCCGGCAGCTGCAATTTGTTCTTCCAAGCCACTAAGCTGCTGAGAAATTTTTGTTGTTTCTATTTCACGTTTCCTGATATCTTCCAGTATTCCTTCTCTTTCCGCCTGCTTATGCTCGACCTGTCCAAGAATGTCTGAAGACTGTTTTGATGCTTTCTCTACACGACTTTTTGCATCTTTGATCTTTGTATCCAATTCCGAAATCATACGATTACGGGATAATAAGCCCGTTTGCCTGGAATCAAGGCTGCCACCGGTAATAATTCCGCCCGGACGCATGATATCCCCTTTTAAAGTAACCGTCCTGAAAGAATATCCTGTTTGACGCATCAAAGTAATAGCGCTTTCCATATCCTCTACAATCACGGTACGCGCCAACAAAAAGTCAACCGCCGGCCTCACATGGCCTTTTGATTTGGTAACTTCAGATGCTACACACAACGCCAGATTGCCAAGAGATTTTTTCTCACTATCAGTCAGATATTTAACGGAAAGTGCTGCCAATGGAAGAAAAGTAACCCTGCCGAGCCTGTTTTGGCGCAAATAATTTATTACATCTTTTGCGTCTTCCTCTTTCTCCACAACGACATTCTGCAAAGCATTTCCAAGAACCGCTTCTATCGCCGTTTCATATTTCTGCGGTACGTCCACCAGTTCTGCAAAGGTTCCAATCAGCTTGCTGCTTATAACACTGTCGGCCTTCGCCGCGCTAAAAAGAGCTTTGACACTGGTTTGATAACCTTCATATCCCTCTTTGATATCTTTTAAAAGATTTTGATTGGAGACATGCTGGCTTAATTGCTGCTTGGCTGTCTCCATCTCTGCCCTTACTTTTTCGGATTTTTCCTGCAAGTCCCGAACATTCATGGTAAGTGCATTGGCTTCACTGAGCAGCTCTCCGGCCTGCTCCCTGCTGTTTTTTAATATAGCCTCTTTTTCCTGTTTCTGCGCGCCGAGAAAAACAACATCCTGCTGTACGGACAAAACGGCTTCCTTTGTTTCTTCACGCTTCTGCGCTACCATCTCCAGTAAGACGCTTTTTTCCCCCACCTCGCGGCGAGCGGTTTCAATTTCGTCTCTCATGCGGGTGGCTTCATTTTTCAGCGCTGCATATCTTTCGGTTATACTGCCCGCCCCATCCGTCATTTTCTCACTGTCTTCACGCATCTTTTGTACGTTTTGATATTTCTCATCAATAGACGCGTTCAGTTCTTCAATCTTAGCGGTCAGTTCCTCTGTTTGCAGAATTTTTTGCTGTAAACTTTCAGCCGTGCCCTCCCTTTGGAGAGATAATTCCTCCAAGCGCCGGCGGATATTGCTTTCTTTTTCTGTAAAAACATTGAGTTCTCCGCGCAGCTTTTCCTGATTGCTGCCAAAATCGGCAATTTGTCTGTTATGTTCGTCTATATCCGACTGCAGTTGCTGATAGTCCGCCTTTAATGCCGAAAGCTGTTCGCCGACCGCCTGTGCTTCACCGGCCGCTTCCCTCTGCTCATTTTCATTTTCGCCAAGCTGATCATTCAGCTTTTGAATGCGCTCCGCACTTTTTTCCTGGTTATATAAATACAGATTCACTTCCAAAAATTTAAGGCGTTCCCGGAGAGCCATATACCGCTTTGCATCCTGCATTTGTTTTTCCAGAGGTTCGACCTGGCTTTCCAATTCAGCCAGGATATCCTCCAGCCGCAGAATGTTCTCATGAGTCTTGTCTAGGTTTCTCTCTGCCTCCTCTTTGCGTACGCGATATTTCATAATACCCGCCGCTTCCTCAAAAACTTTCCGCCGTGAGACCGCCTTGCTGTTCAGTATTTCGTCAATCTTTCCCTGCCCGATAATCGAATAGCCTTCTTTTCCGATTCCGGTATCCCTGAACAGCTCTAAAATATCCTTGAGACGGCAGGCCGTATTATTGATTGAGTATTCGCTTTCACCTGAACGGTACATTTTGCGGCGCACAGAAATTTCGGTATATTCGGACTGAATCCGCATATCCGAATTGTCAAAAACCAGTTCGACTTCGCAGAACCCTTTTTTCGACAGCTCCTGGCTCCCATTGAAAATCACATCTTCCATATGGGTGCCCCGCAGATTTTTAGAGCTTTGTTCGCCTAAAACCCAACGGATAGCGTCGGCAATATTGCTTTTACCGCTTCCGTTCGGACCTACGATGCCGGTGATACCGTTCTTAATGATAAACTCTTTTTTTTTGTTGAACGACTTAAAGCCGTTCAGCTCAATCCGCTTTAGATACAACTCGCAAAAGCCTGCTTTCTAAAGTATATTGGTTATTTCATAAACGTTTGTGAATTTTTTCTTAAAATATGGATTTGCAATTTTTAATATCCCAAAGGCTGCGGCTGTAAAAGCAATGCCCATAATAGCCGCAAAAGCCTGTTGATCCATCGTAACCGGAATCAAAAAACCCAGTATAAGACCTGCAATCAGCATTCCTAGCGGAAACAGATATGCAATCGCCGAAGTCCTGAGGGCATTTTTGGAAGCAAACTGAACCTCAACCCGGTCGCCCTCTTTCGCATTGATTTTGTTTTGCGCGCTTACGACGATTTGATTATCGCCCGCCGCCATGCCACAGGCCTTGCATTTTCCGCAGGCTGAAGTCCGGTTAAAAAGAACTTTCGCTTCCTCGCCGCTGACTTCCAGCACAAGGCCTGTTTCTTTCATTACTTCACTCATGAGTTTTCATCAATCTTAATATGCAGCTCTTTCAGCTGTGTCTTGTCCACCCGGGTAGGCGCCTGCGACATAAGGCAGGATGCATTTTGAACTTTCGGGAAAGCAATCATATCCCGGATAGAAGTTCTGCCCGCAAGTATCATGGCCAGACGGTCCAATCCATAAGCCAATCCGCCGTGCGGAGGCGTTCCATATTTAAAGGCTTCCATCATATAGCCAAACTGATCCCACGCTTTTTCACTGGAAAACCCGGTAGCGGCAAACATCTTTTCCTGCAACTCGGGGCTATGGATACGGATACTTCCTCCCCCGATTTCTGTTCCGTTTAAAACAATGTCATAAGCTTTTGCACGCACCTTCTGGGGAGCGGACTCTAGGTGCTCTATATCTTCGTCCATCGGCATGGTAAACGGGTGATGCATGGCTACATAACGTTTTTCTTCTTCATTATACTCCACCAGCGGAAATTCAGTAACCCATAAAAGATCAAATGTGCCTTCTTTTATAAGGGAAAGCCGTTCCGCCAGCTTTAAACGCAGATTTCCGAGCGAATCAAAAACAACTTTATTTTTGTCGCCTACAAAAAAGATAATATCGCCAACCTGACCATCCATACGTTGCATAATTGCATCTATTTCTTCCTGCGTCATAAACTTTGTGATGGGCGAATTCAGTCCGTCCTCCCGAATGGAGATCCACGCCATCCCCTTGGCACCATAAATCTTTACGAATTCCACAAGCGAATCAATTTCACGGCGCGCCAAAAGATTTGCACATCCTTTTGCATTGATTGCACGTACGCTTCCTCCTTTTGCAACTACGCTTGAAAACACCTTGAACGCAGAATTTTCCACGATATCGCTCAAATCCTTTAATTCAAGTCCAAACCTTGTATCAGGCTTGTCTGAACCAAAACGGTCCATGGCTTCCCGGTAAGTAAAACGGCGCAGCGGAAGCGTGATATCCGTATCCATGACTTCCTTGAACATCTGCTGCAATAGCCGCTCGTTTAAAGCAATAACGTCATCCGCTTCCACAAAAGACATTTCCATATCGATCTGCGTAAATTCCGGTTGCCTGTCTGCACGCAAATCTTCATCACGGAAGCACTTTACAATCTGGTAATAACGGTCAAATCCGGACACCATTAAAAGCTGTTTGTATATCTGCGGAGATTGAGGCAGTGCATAAAACGAACCCGCATGGATCCTGGACGGAACCAAATAATCCCGTGCGCCTTCCGGCGTGCTTTTGATCAGCATGGGTGTTTCGATCTCCATAAAACCGTTCTCGTCCAAAAACTTTCTTGCACAAATGGACATCTTATTACGCAGCATAAGGTTCTTCTGCATTTCCGACCGCCGCAGATCCAGGTATCTGTACTTAAGCCTGAGCTCTTCCCGGACTTTTGTATCATCTTCAATTTCAAACGGCGGAGTCTGTGCAACGCTCAGTATTTTCAGCTCCCGGACTTTTACTTCAATCGTTCCGGTAGGCAATTTCCGGTTCACCGTTTCTTCCGAGCGTTTCACAATCTTTCCCCGGACTGCCAGCACGTACTCGCTGCGTATACTTTCTACCCTGGAAAAATCACCTTTAAAGTCAGATGCATCAAAAACGACCTGCATGATCCCCGAACGGTCTCTAAGGTCAATAAAAATAAGGGCGCCAAGGTCTCTGCGCGTATTTGCCCAGCCCATCAGCGTAACATCTTTTCCGATATCCGATTCGGTGAATTCGGCACAAAGGCCCGTTCTTTTCCAGTCTGTCAACAATTCGCCCATAAATTACTTCTCCTGATTTATATAAGATTTCAATTCTGAAAATGGAATACTTTTTTCATCGCCCGTATTCATATTTCGCAACTTGGCTTCGCCGTTTTTCATCTCATCCTCTGCAATTACGGCTACATAAGGTACGCCGCATTTATCAGCATACTTGAACTGCGCCTTCATGCTTCGTCCACAATGATCGACTTCTGCACGAATACCGTTTTCCCGAAGGCCGGCCACAAGTGAAAACGCCTTTTTACGCGCCGTATCGCCCATCGTTACAAAATAAACATCAAAGAGCCTGGGCTCGGGGATCTTGATCCCCTCGTTTTCCAGAACCATCAAAAGCCTCTCTATACCCAGCCCAAAGCCGATTCCAGGCACATCCTGTCCGCCGACTTCACGGACCAGTTTGTCATACCGACCGCCGCCGCAGACCGTTCCTTGCGCGCCAATCGTATCCGATATGATTTCAAAAACGGTTTTTGTATAGTAGTCAAGGCCGCGTACAATAAAAGGATTCACTTCATAACTGATATCCATCTCATCAAGATAGCCCTTCAGGGCTTCAAAATGGTCCGCACATTCGCTGCAAAGTTCGTTTACCATTACGGGTGCATCGGCAATAACCAATCTGCATTTTTCTTCTTTACAATCCAGTATACGTAAAGGATTTTTGTCCAGACGTTCCCTGCAGGTAGGACAAAGGTCGTCTTTTTTTGATGTAAAATATTTGTTCAGCATCGCGTTATAAGACGGTCTGCAGTTGGGGCATCCAATGCTGTTAATATTCAACTTTAAACCGTTGATCCCCAACTTTTCAAAAAGTGCAAGCGCGGTCATAATAATCTCCGCATCAATGGAAGCATCTTTCGCTCCGAAAACTTCCACGCCAAACTGATGATGTTCCCGGAGCCTTCCAGATTGCGGATTTTCATAACGAAAAATAGGTGCGGACAAATAATACATTTTGGTCGGTTGCGCCTGTGAAGACATTCCATTCTCCACAAAACTACGCACCACGCCGGCCGTTCCCTCCGGCTTCAGCGTAATAGAGCGGCCGCCCTTGTCCTCAAATGTATACATCTCTTTTTGTACAATGTCGGTTGTGTCGCCAACTCCACGCAAAAAAAGTTCGGTATGCTCAAAAACGGGCGTCCGGATTTCCCGGTATCCGCCCCTTGCACAGATTTCTCTGATAATATTCTCTAAATAATGCCATTTAAAGCTTTCGGTAGGAAGTACGTCCTTTGTTCCTTTAGGTGCTTTGGTGATAATGGCTCATCCATCCCTTCAATCATAATCTTAACCATAATATTATAACTACCAGCGCTCACAGTGTCAATCACACTACGCTTTTTTGGCCTTTCCGCAAAAAAGAAAAAGTATGGATTTATTTAAAAAGCTTACGCTTCCGTGCAATCATTTCGTCAACATTACGGATATAAAGCTCCACCTCTTTTAAATTACAGGAGCGCTCAATACGCTTTTTTTCATGATAAATCCTTTTTGACATTCCACCAGCCCCAAAACTCAGATTGTCCACCAGTTCTTCCATAATATCAATATTATAAAGGCACAACTTGCCGGGAAGTGCATATCCGACGTTTTCAAAGTTCCCTGCCATATATTTCTGCCGGTAGAGATAATAAGGCTGATACCCCTTTTCCCACAAAAATTTTTGTGAATACTCAACCATTTTGCGGACCAGCGCCGCATCAGCAAATTGCCTGGCCTCTTCAAGGGTAAGGGCCGCCGCATTTTTCACAGCAAGCGTGTGCACGGTAACATTTTCAGGCCTGCATGTGCAAATATCCTCCAGCGTTTTTTTAACATCCAAAATCCCCTCACCCGGAAGTCCGAGAATAATGTCTGTATTAACATTTTTAAATCCGGATTCACGGACCGTTTTAAAAGCCCGCATAAAGGAATCCGAGCCGTGCCGCCTGCCGATTCGTGCCAATGTGTCGGGATTCGTTGTCTGGGGGTTTACACATATACGTGTCGCGCCCGCCTTTTGAATAAGATCGGTTTTTTCCCGGTCTATCGTATCCGGCCTCCCGGCTTCCACCGTAAATTCATCATACCCTTCAAATATCTCGTTCGCTATACAAAGCAGGTTTTTAAGCTGCTCCGCCGAAAGCGCCGTAGGCGTACCTCCACCTATATACAGACTTCGGACTTTTCGGCCATGAAGAAATTCCCGTGCGCCTTTCATTTCATGAAAAAGCGCCTGCATATACCGCTCGGACAGATCTGCGCATTTGCCGATCTCACGGGAAACAAAAGAGCAATAAGAGCATCTGGATGTACAAAACGGAATACCGATATAAATATCTATATCCTTCTCCCTGATCTTTTGAATCTCAGGCAACTGCGTATTTACAATATCAAAAGCAAGCTCAGCTTTACTTTCGTCCACATCAAATTCTTTTTGAAAAAGCGGTTTTGCCTCCTTGCCCATTTCCAACAACATATCTCTGGCCAGTTTCGTCGGACGTATCCCCGTCAAAGCGCCCCAGGGCGGCTTTTGGCCCGTATATTCCTTCAAAAGCATATAGACTGCACTTTTTATAAAATGTTTTTTTGCTTTTTTTACCTGCAAAGCGCTTCCCTGCTCTCCAGGCATATCCCCATGATAAGAACAACAGACCGTTCCGTCTGAAATCAGTTCGCAAGACACGCGCCACTCTTGTTCTTCATAAAACAATACACGCAGAAAAAGGCCGCACTCTGCGGCCTCATGCACATCCTCTATTTTCTTTTTGGGAAAGAACAAACGAATTTCGTCACATATATCTCCAAAAAACGGTTTATAATTTGTTATCAGCCCATTCATGCCATGCCCCGCATAAAAGGATTATTTTTCTTTTCATAGTCAAGCGTAGTAAAAGGGCCGTGTCCCGGATACACAATATAATCCTTCGATATTTTTTTTAAAACATTGTTCATTGAGCGGTTAAGCTGTTCGATCGACCCGCCCGGAAAATCCGTCCGGCCGACCGACCTGTTGAACAGGGTATCCCCGGTAAAAAGATTTTCGCCGATCTCAAAACACACACCGCCCGGCGTATGTCCGGGAGTATGGATCACGCGAATACTCATTCCGCCTGTTTCTATTATCTGACCGTCATATAAAAAAATGTCCGGGTTGTAGGTTACGGCCGGAGAGCCCATGGTCATGGAAAGATTCAGCCGGGCGGACTTCAGCATCTCTGCATCATCCTGATGAATACAGATCTTAGCTCCCGTTATATCCTTTAATTCCTGCACGGCGCCAATATGGTCATAATGGCCATGCGTTAAAAGAATATGCGTTACTTTCAAATCATTTTTCTTTAAAGTATCCAGTATATCACCTGCATCCGCACCCGGATCAATCACGACTGCCTGCTTTTTTTCATATACAAGATAACAATTTTCCATCATGCTGCCCACTGTCAGCGTAAGTACTTTCATTTCTTCACCTCCGCTTATTCGTAGCATCAAAACCTCTTATTGCTGTCAAGCAATATGGTCACCGGTCCGTCATTTAACAAAGATACCTGCATATCCGCCGCAAAACGCCCCGTCTGCACACGAAGACCCGTTTTTTTAAAAGCAGCCAAAGTATCATTAAAGATCGTTATCGCAATTTTAGGTGAAGCTGCACGTATATAGCTGGGCCTGCGCCCTTTGCGTGCATCTCCCATAATCGTAAACTGGGAAATCACCAGTATGTCGCTCTGCGTTTCCATCGCCGACAAGTTCATAACACCCGACTCATCATCAAAAACTCGAAGATACGAGCATTTATCCACAATATATTCAATATCTTTTTGGGTATCGCTTTCTTCTATGCCTACCAAAACCAACAATCCCTGTCCAATCAAGCCGAGCAATACGCCCTCGGATTCGACTTTGGCAAAAGAAACCCTCTGAACAACAGCCCTCATAAAAAATATTTACCCTGTTTTTTTAGCTCAATAATTAACTCTGTACACCTTTTCCACGCCCTGTAGAGATTCCAGTTTACGGATGACTTCATTTAAATCTTCAATAGATGATATATTTACGCGGATAGAGATACTGGCATGACTGTATTTCGCCGTTTTCGCATTAATGGCGGTAATATCACGACCCAGGCCAACCAAACTTTTTGAGATGTCCGCAATCAATCCCGTCCGGTCGTCCGCAATAATCTGTATTTCAACATTATAGGTTGCTTTTTCATTTCCCACCCATTCAACCGGTATCATACGCTCGGCTTCAAAATCATCATTTTTAAGCGCACGGCAATCCTTCCGGTGGACCGAGACCCCTCTTCCGCGGGTAACGTACCCCACGATCTCATCACCATATACCGGATTACAGCATTTTGCAAACCGCACCACCATTCCTGACTGGCCTTTTACCTTTACGCCTTCCGTGCCCGATGCCGCTGCTTCAGGTTTCACATTAACGGTATTTTCAATACCCTCCTGCGCCATTTTGTTGATTAGCTTATAATTCTGTATAAGCCTGTACAATACCTGGTTGGTAGAAATACCGCCATATCCGATTGCCGCATACATATCGTTTTGTGATTTAAGCGTAAACCGCTTATAAATAGCTTTCAAGATATCGCTGTCCATTAATTCATGCAGTTCATATCCCTGGCGCTTAGCTTCTTTCTCCAGCATTTCGCGGCCTTTTTGTATATTTTCTTCCTTATATTCTTTTTTGAACCACTGTTTGATTTTGCTTCGGGCTTGCGCCGTTTTCACAAATTTGAGCCAGTCACGGCTCGGCCCTTTGGATGATTGGGAGGTAAGGATCTCCACAATATCCCCTGTTTTGAGCCGATAATCCAACGGAACAAGTTTTCCGTTGATTTTTGCGCCCACACACTTATTGCCCACTTCACTGTGAACGCTGTATGCAAAATCAAGAGGCGTGGAGCCTTTGACAAAATCTTTAACATCGCCCTTAGGCGTAAAAACAAAAACATTATCGCTGAATATATCAATTTTCAGCGTCTCCATAAACTCCTTGGAATCCTTAAGGTCGGTCTGCCATTCCATCAACTCGCGCAGCCAAGCCAATCTGGCTTCCATGTCTTCATCGGTCTTTTTGACATCCTCTTTGTATTTCCAATGCGCCGCAATACCGTATTCGGCTGTACGGTGCATCTCGTAAGTCCGTATCTGCACTTCAAACGGTTTTCCGTCATCTCCAAGTAATGTCGTATGGAGAGATTGATACATATTTTGTTTTGGAACCGCAATATAATCTTTAAAGCGCATGGGGATAGGCTTCCACATCGTGTGTACCAAGCCCAAAACGCCGTAACAGTCTTTAACCGTTTTTACAATGATCCGGATAGCAATTAAATCATATACTTCTTCAAAGATCTTGTTTTTTTCATGCATCTTCTTATAAATGCTGTAGATATGCTTAGGACGCCCGTCAATATCGCATTTAATTTTTAACTCACGCAATTTCTCACGGATTTTTTCAATCACTTCTTTAAGATTGGATTCCCTCTCCGCACGCGTACCTTCGATCTTATGAGCAATTTCAAAGTATTCATCCGGATTCAAATATTTTAACGACAGATCTTCCAGTTCCCATTTAATGGCGTTAATTCCAAGACGGTGCGCCAAAGGCGCGTAAATCTCAAGCGTTTCTTTTGCTTTTTCGATCTGTTTGTTTTCAGTCTGATATTTCAAGGTCCGCATATTGTGCAGACGGTCAGCTAATTTGATGATAATGACGCGAATATCCGCAGCCATAGCCAAAAACATTTTCCGCAAGCTTTCGGCTTGTTGTTCTTCATACGATTTGAACTCTAAATTCTTCAGTTTGGTAACGCCGTCCACTAATTTGGAGATTTGCGGAGAGAACTCTTTTTGGATGACCTCCATTGTAAGGTCGGTATCTTCTATAACATCATGCAACAGGCCCGCAATAATCGTATCCGTATCCATTCCGAGCTCGGCAAGAATTTCGGCAACAGCAAGAGGATGCGACACGAAGGGTTCTCCTGACTGGCGGAATTGCCCCTCATGCGCCTGCTCTGCCATAATAAATGCTTTTTCCAGTGCCGGGTCATTTTTAAACCCGTGCCTTTTGATAAAACTTTTGTACGTATTAATCACTTTCCTGTACCCGCAAAAAAATATGTGAATTCATTCTATCATTATTTTGCCGTGTTGACAATCACCGCAGACTCTTAAAAAGAAATCACGTCTAAAATAACTTCAATATTTCCGTTATAATCATTGCGCTGCGGTGTAGCCAATACATCGATTCGTACAGGGATATCTCTGAAGACCGTTTTAAAAGCAACCGCGTCCATCACGGATTTACCCTGCGCAATACGAAGCCTGCTATGCTTTCCGTTTCCGATCGGCCGTTTATCCAACACCTCTATTCCGCGCAAGAAAATTTTAACCGGATCGTTTCCGCAGCCAAAAGGCATCAAAAGCTTTATTTCTTCAACCAAGCTTCCCGTTACTTCGGAGAGATCCATTTCAATATCATAAATAGCTTTTGGAACAAAATATTCTTTGCTATAATGTTCAAACATATACAGGTTCAAGGCTTTGCGCAGGAAAGGAATATTTTCTTTTTTAAGGGTCATTCCGGCGGCGGCCTCATGGCCTCCAAAAGTCTCCATCCATTCGCCGGTGTGTTTTAAAGCTTCATATATATTTACTCCGGGCACGCTGCGCGCAGAGCCTGCACACACACCGTTCCGTTCTCCAAGCAGCACGGCCGGTTTACAAAAAGCGGTCGTTACTGCAGAAGCCGCGAGACCCACGATGCCCGTATCCCAGGAATCGTCCTGCAATACCAATACCCTGTCTTCTGCATATTCTTCGGCCATTTGAAGACTGCTTTGAACAATTTTTTCCTGCAGGGTCTGACGTTTTGCGTTCATAACACACAGGTCCCGGGCCAGCATCTGAAGTTCGGGCCCGGTTTTTTCCCCACAAAGCAATTCAAAGGCAAGTCTCGGATCCCCAATTCTTCCCGAGGCGTTAATGCGCGGCACCAGTCCAAACGCAACGCTTTCTGACTCCATGGGGCGTTTTTTCAGGTCCGCTTCGTTGATCAGGACTTCGAGCCCAGGCAATGGTGCGGCATTTAATTTGTAAAGTCCCTTTGCGGCAATAATCCTGTTCTCTCCCAAAAGAGGCACTACATCCCCTATGGTGGAGACAGCCGCCAAATCAATAAACTCAAACGCATCTCTGCCAATAAGAGCGGTAGCCATCTTAAAGGCAACCCCGCCTCCGGATAGCTCGCGAAAAGGATATGTCTCCCCTTTTCTCTTCGGATCGAGCAGAACGTCGGCCTCAGGCAATTCTTCCGGGCACTCATGGTGATCGGTGATAATAACAGATATCCCTTTTGCCTTTGCAAACCGAACTTCCGCAGCGGAAGATATGCCACAGTCAACCGTAACCATTAAGGCTGCGCCCGACGCTGCAATTTTAGATACCGCCTCTCCGCTGAGTCCGTACCCATCCGAACGGTTGGGCAAGAAAACCGAAACCTTCGCATTCAGTTTTCTAAGCGTCAAATACAAAATAGCCGAAGCACAGACTCCGTCCGAATCATAATCGCCAAATATGGCAATCCTATCACCGTTTCGGATATGCGACTTAATGATTCCCACCGCTTTCTTCATATCTGAAAAAAGATATGGATCATGCATATTTCGTATATCCGGCTTTAAAAATTGGCCGGCATCTTCAAAAAACCCACGCATATGCAACATCTGTGCCAAAATACTACTGAGCGCATATTCATTTTCTAAACGCTGCACCTTTTCCGGATCACACGGCGTTTCGTTTCTTTTTGTAAAAAAATACTTCATAACAGGTCTACCTAAAGGGCTACTTTAAATCAAGCCCGATCAGTCACACATTTTTACAGGTCTTTGCAAAAAACAAAAGCCTCCGCACGGAAGGCTTTTGTTCTTATTTAGCGGCTTTTACAGCCTTTTGCTTTATTTTTTTCTTCTGTCCTTTTTGATCAATGTACTTTTCCTGCAGGAAGGTCGAAATCGGCACCGCAATAAACATGGAAGAATATGTGCCCGAAAGCAACCCAACAATCAGCGGAAATGCGAATTCCTTAATTGACTGAACCCCAAAGATATACAGGAAGGTCACCATGATAATCGTAGTCAGTGATGTGTTAATCGTTCGGCCCAGCGTCTGCCTGAAGCTGGTATTGGCAATCTCGCGGCGCGTATATTTTTTAAGACCCATAACTTTGTTGTTGTCCCTGATCCTGTCATAAAGAACAATCGTATCGTTAATGGAATATCCTACAATCGTCAGACAGGCCGCAATATAAGAGGAATTAATCTGTACTCTGAAAATTGCCATGGCCGCCGTCATGATAAGGACATCATGCAGCAGCGCTACAATCGCACCCACGCCCGGATACAGTTCAAACCTTATCCATATGTATATCAGCATCAACACACAGGCAATCATAACCGCTAAAAACGCATTGAGGACCAATTCACCACTGGCCACCCCTCCAACTTTATCCTGAGAAATGATAGCAGCGTTCGGATATGTTTTCTGCAGCTCTTCTAAAATATTGGAAGACATGTCCGCCTGCGCTTCCGCTTCAGCGTCGGATACCTGCATTCTTATTTCCGCCTGTGTCCAATTATCGCCGGATTTCACAATAGGTGCATTTTCAATGCCTAAATCATTTAAAACGCTGCTCACATCCTCCACATCAAAAGTTTCTCCAATTTCAATGGTGGTGATGGACCCTCCCGTAAAATCAATGCCGATATTAAGACCGCCGTATGCTATCGCAAACACAATGCCAAGTACGATAACTGTAATTGTAACCCATATTGTATATTTAAACTTCTCAATAATCACAGTATCAGACCTCCCTTATTCTTGCGGACAAAGAATCCGGTTCTCTTAATATCCTGGTTGGTAATCCACTTCATAAGTGCACGGGCTACGATCAGCGCGCAGAACATTGAAGCAATGATGCTGATAATGAGCGTATATGCAAAGCTCTTGATAGTGCCTGTGCCATAAACAGCCAAAACAATCGCACTAATCAGCGTAGTAATATTTGAATCCATAATCGTGATGAACGCCTTGTGGAATCCGGCCTTTTGGGCGACGCGCAGCGTTTTGCCCGCCCAGGCCTCCTCTCGGAATCGCTCATAGATAATAACATTTGCATCCACCGCCATACCAATGCCGAGTATGATACCTGCAATGCCCGGCAATGTCAGCTGAACGCCAGGAACCGATCCCAGCAACAGTAAAACCAAATCCAGATACAGCGTGAGTGTGATACACGCAAGAAGGCCCGGTATCCTGTAATAAGCAATCATAAAGCCAAACAGAACAATCATTCCGATAATACCCGCAAATATACTGTTTTGTAAGGCATCCTGACCCAGCGTTGCGCTCATGGAACGAACTTCAATTTCTTCCAAATCCAAAGGAAGCGCGCCGCTTTCAATTTGCTGTGCCAGTTCGGTGGCAGACTCGGTTGTGAAGTTCTGGTTTTCAATAACCCCGCTGCCACCTGCAATAACGCTTTTCACCTCAGGTGCGGATATCTCAACATCATCCAGCACAATAGATATCTGCTGGCCTACCAGGCGGCTGGTTGCTTCGGCAAACTTTTTTGCGCCCTCATCACTCAATGTAAAGCTGACTTCGGGAACGCCCGTCTGTCCAACGACTGCCCGGGCAGTTTTGATATCCGAGCCTTCCATGATTACATTGCCGTCCGGATCTTTAAACTGAAGCTTTGCCGGAGTCCCTATGTATTGAGATATCTCATTCGGATCCTGCATTTCGCTCGTATTATTGATAGGAATCTCCACTCTTATCTTATCATTGCCCTGCCTTGTAATCGTCGCCTCGGTGAAGCCCTTGGAATCCAGCCTTGTCCTAAAGACCGCCAGCGTTCCTTCCATTTTCTGTTCGTAATCATCCACGCTGGTATCCTTGGCCTGGTAAACGGTGTAAACCCCCCCCGTAATATCCAGTCCCTGCTGTATACCGTCAAGCGGCCGGAAATTATATATTCCGACGCTCAGCCCGTTAAAAACTACATATGTTAAAACGCCTATAAGTGCAACAACGACAATAAATGCAGTCAGGCTTTTTTTTCTCATCCGGTCAACCTCCTGTTCCTGTTATAAACATACTATCACATTATATATCTTTGTCGGCATGCAAGTCAACAAGATTGCACATCTGTTTTCGGGCAAAAAGACCGTCACTGAAACGGATTGCTCAAAGGTCAAAAATGCTGATTTGATTGGTAGCGGTAAATCCCGTCAGCATGCCCATATTCTGCATTTCTTCTATAACTGCACTGCTCAGCTTTGCCCGGCTTTTCAAATCCTCCACCGAAAGAAAATCCCCGTCTTTCCGTGCACCTGCCAGGCTTCTTGCCGCATTTTCACCCAACTTGGGAACAGACAGGAAGGGCATCCTAAGGCCGCCTTCTTCCAACAAAAAATCTGTTGCATCTGATTTTTCAAGATCAACCGGTAAGAAAACAATTCCCCGCTGGTACATTTCGTTGGCCAGTTCCAGCATTGTGATCATATTTTTTTCGTTTGCCGTTGCGGCCTGTCCCTTTGCTTCCAGCTTTTTAATGTTTGCAACAATGCCTTGCCTGCCCTCCAGAACATAAGAACAGTCAAATTCGCCGGTGTGAACGGTAAAATATGTTGCATAAAAAGCTTTCGGTTGATGGACCTTGCAAAACGCAATTCTGAAAGCCATAACAACATAAGCAACCGCATGGGCTTTGGGAAACATATACTTTATCTTTTTACAGGAGTCCACAAACCATTCGGGCACGGAAGCCGCTTCCATAGCCGACTGCATCTCTCCGGTCAGGCCTTTTCCCTTTCGTACGCTCTCCATAATGAAAAAAGACTGTCTCTTTTCCACTCCACAGGCAATCAGATAGTTCATAATATCGTCCCGCGTACAAATGCATTCTTTCAGTGTCGCCGTTCCGTTTGCAATCAGATCCTGCGCGTTACCGACCCACACATCCGTTCCATGCGACAGTCCGCTGATGCGAACCAGCTCCGCCATTGTTGTAGGCAGGGTTTCTTTGAGCATCTGCCGCACAAACCGCGTTCCGAACTCCGGGATGCCCAATGTTCCCACATCAACTCCCAAAAGCTGCTCAGGAGAAAGATTCAACGGTTTCAACGTTGAAAACAGCTGCATGGTTTCCGTATCATCCAGCGGGATCTCCAAAGGATCCATCCCGGTAAGATCCTGCAAATGACGAATCGTCGTAGGCACATCGTGCCCCAGTATATCCAACTTTATCAAAATGTCATGCATGGAGTTAAAATCAAAATGAGTGGTAACCGTTTGTGCGTCTGCACTGTCCGCAGGTTTTTGCACAGCTGTGAATTCATATATCTCCCTGTTTTTTGGAACAATCACCAATCCGCCCGGATGCTGTCCCGTCGTCCTTTTGACGCCGCTGACCCCTTCTACCAGACGATTAATTTCTGCCGCTGATGCCACTTTTTGCGTTTCATCCAAGTATTTTTTTACGTAGCCAAAAGCTGTCTTGTCTTTAATAGAGCTTATGGTTCCCGCACGAAAAACGTAGTCCGCGCCAAATAATTCTTCCGCATATTTATGCGCTTTGGGCTGGTATTCTCCTGAAAAATTGAGATCTATATCCGGCACCTTGTCCGCATTGATTCCAAGAAACACCTCAAAGGGAATATCATATCCATCACGCCTGTAGTCCTCTTTGCATACAGGGCAAACTGCAGGCGGCAAATCCACTCCGCAGGCATAACTGCGTTTATCCACATCAAAATCAGAATGCTTGCATTTCGGACATATATAATGCGGCGGCAAGGGATTCACTTCGGTAATACCTGTCATAGTTGCAGCCAGCGAAGAGCCCACCGAACCTCTCGATCCGACCAGATAACCGTCTGAAAGAGACTTTTTCACCAGCTTTGCGGCGCTCCAATACAAAACGCCAAACCCATTGGATATAATGGAATCAAGTTCTCTTTTCAGACGAGCTTCTACAATCTCCGGTAAAGGATCCCCATAAATCCGATGCGCCGTTTCATAGGCTGAAGTAAGAATTTCATCATCTGCCCCTTCTACAATAGGCATTGCCGTCTCGTTCTGGAAAAGTTCTATTTCTTCTGTTTCTCGGGCTATCTGATTTGGGTTTTTCACCACTACATCATAGGCTTCGTCCTCTCCCAAATACGAAAAGCAACCAAGCATCTCGTCTGTAGTCCGCAAATACAGGGGCGACTGTTCGGTTTCGCTGAAACCCAGCGTATGAAAAATAATCTGCCGGAAGAGTTTATCATCTTCATCTAAAAAATGAACATCTCCGGTCGCAACCACCGGTTTTTTCATTTCAATTCCCAAATCATATATTCTTCGGTTGATATTTTTCAGTTCTTCCGCGTCTTTGACTTCCCCTTTTCGAATCATAAAAAGATTGTTCTCCAGGGGCTGTATCTCAAAATAATCGTAAAAAGAAGCAATCCGGCGAATCTCTGCCTCATCCTTTTTTGAAACAACCGCTCGATACAGCTCCCCCTGCTCACAGGCACTGCCCACAATAAGGCCTTCGCGATACTTGCTGATCAAACTTTTGAGCATACGCGGCCGTTTATAATAATGATTTATATGTGCGTCGGAGACCAGACGGTATAGATTTTGAAGGCCGGTTTTATTTTTACATAAAAGCACAATATGGTACATGTCCATATTTTTCAGCTTAATATTCTGACCGGCATAGCGGTTCAGGCCTCCCAGGTCCTCTATTCCTGCTTTTTTGAACACTTCAAAACAGGCCAGCATCACTTTTGCGGTGCACGCCGCATCATTTAAAGCCCGGTGGTGATCCAGATGGATTTTTAAATGTTTTGCCACCAGATTCAGCTTGTACTTTGAAAGCTCGGGAAATGCAGCTTTGCTTAAAGCAATCGTATCTATATATTGCTGGTTAAAACGAATCCCCGCCTGCTCTCCTTTTGTTGTTATAAACCCCATATCAAAAGGCGCATTATGCGCAACTAAAAGAGCATCGCCGCAAAATTCACTAAATTTTCCCAACGCTTCCTTCGGCTCCGGCGCATCCTTCACCATATCGTCCGTGATTCCGGTCAACGCAACAATGCCTGGTGGTATTGAGCTGCCGGGACGTACAAAAGTTGAAAACGTTTCCCCCATGATGCCTTCCCGCACCTTGACCGCACCAATCTCGGTAATATCGCAGCTGTAAGGCGAAAGTCCTGTCGTTTCGATATCAAAAACTACATATTCGCCGCTGAACGGATATGGCGTACCCGGAGCGTAAATTCTTTTTTCATCGTCCGCCAGATACCCTTCCACGCCGTAAATCAGTTTGATTCCGTTTTTTTTCGCGGCAGCAGCTGCATCCGGGAAAGCCTGAACAACCCCATGGTCGGTCACCGCGATCGCCGGATGCCCCCAGGCGGCGGCACGCGCCACCATAGATTTGACATCGCTGACGGCGTCCTGCGCGCTCATCGTGGTATGCAAATGCAGTTCCACCCTTTTCTGATGTGCCATATCGGCTCTTTCCCGAACTTCTACAGCACATATGTTTGAAACCGAGACTGCGTTATCCCTTTCATATTTTTCGTAATAATAGCTGCCCGATATCTTAACGGTTGTCCCTTTTACAACCATAGCGGAAGGCTTGCTTTTTGCGTCCGCTTTTTCTATAAACCAACATCCGGCTGTGCCTGTATGGTCATAGAGGCCAAATTTATATTTAATAAACTGCCCGTCTCTTAAAGAAACAGATTCCACATACACAATACGCCCCTGAATTACGCAGTCCATGCCCGGCATCAGCTCAGCGATCGGTATAGGCGCCCCGCTGATATCAGCAGTTATCCGAGTCCGTTGCCCCCGCCGTTTTTCTTCCCGGGGGGCAGACGAGCCTTTTGTCACAGGAGACGAATCAACAAGAGGGGGAATTTCCCTTTTGTTCTTCCCGTTTTTCTGCAATTCTCGCTGCACATCAAACAGAGGCTTGTACTCCGCGAGGGTGCTGCCTTCATCCGTATCATCCAATACGGCAGACAGATTGTATTCCAGAAGATAGGTCTTCATTAAATAGTCCCGCACCTGTGCGGCCAGGCCCGAACGTTCATACAAGCCATAGGCAAAGTCATCCCTGAATAAAAGTTTTATGTTCCCTTTTTGAACCTTCAATGCTATATTAGCGGCAAAAGGCAAAAAAGACTGTTTTTTATATACAAGAAAATCGCGGACATAGCTTTCCATCATCTCTTTATCCGCCTCAAGTTCGGCAGCAAACATCTTTTGAGAAATCTCTATCCTGATTTCATTGGTTTCAAATTCTTTTTTAACCCTTTGGAGCAATTTTAAATAATCCACCGGATGAAGGTGGATTTTTGTATCAAAATAAAGAACAAACGAACCTGTTGTTTTGCGGTATTCCACCCGGCCAAATTGAAGATTCCGATTAAATTTCGGAGTTGAAGCAACCAAATCTACAATTTTCTGAATGGCAGTTAAAAATTTATCCACGAGGCCTCTCCTCACGATGTTGTTAGATAAACGTCCTTCAAAATGCAATGCTGTATCTTGAAGAAAAAATTAATTAAAGCTGATCGATGAGTTTCTTTAATTCTTCAAAAAGTTTTTCTTCGGGCACTTTCTTAATTATGGTGCCTTTTGAAAACAGAAGCCCAAACCCCCCGCCGCCCGCGACGCCGGCATCTGCCTCCCGCGCTTCTCCCGGCCCATTCACCGCACAGCCCATAACAGCAATTTTCATTGGCTTTGAAATTTTTTCCGTATAGGCGGCGACCTGACCGGCCAATTTTTCAATATCCAATGTACAGCGGGCACAGGTCGGACAGGAAATGATCTCCGCGCCTGCCCTCCGTTCCCCACAAAATAGCAAAATCTTCTTGGCAACGCCTACTTCACTAACCGGGTTCCCCGTAATGGAAACCCGGAGCGTATCCCCAATCCCATCCATGATCAGCGAACCCAGCCCGACTGCGGATTTAATAGAAGCATCCAAAAGCGTACCGGCTTCGGTCACCCCTAAATGCAACGGATAGGAGGTCTTGGCAGAAATCATCCGATAGGCATCCCTACAGATTCGCGCATCGGAGGATTTTAGAGAAACAACAATCCTGCTGAACCCCGTTCCTTCCAGGATTTCTATATTTCGCATGGCACCTTCAACAAGGGCACGGGCCGTATTTCCATATTTTTCAAATATATCTTTGGGCAAAGATCCCGAATTTGCACCCACGCGAATAGGTACATTATAATCTGAAGCCGCTTTTACGACTTCCAGTATTTCTTTTTTCCCTCCGATATTTCCCGGATTTATCCGCACTTTGTCCACGCCGTTCCGGATAGCCTCAACCGCAATCCTATGGTCAAAATGAATATCTGCAACCAATGGAATGCGGATGGCTTTTTTGATATTTGCTATTGCGCCCGCACATTCCATATCATAAACCGCGCAACGAACGATTTCACAACCCGCGTCTTCCAGTTCGTGAATCTGCTGAACCGTGGCCGGCACATCTTTTGTATCCGTATTTGTCATTGACTGGATTACAATCGGGTTTCCGCCGCCGATCCGTACTTTTCCGACTGTAATTTCTTTTGTCTCTTTTCCCATAGCAGATCAGCCTCCTGCCATCCTGGTGATATCCTGAAAAGTCAGATAAATTGCAAATCCAAATATCAAAACAAAACCGATTGTATTCAGTATAGACTCCAAACGAATGGAAACTGGTTTTTTCCGCACCGCTTCGACACCCAAAAGAACAATTTTACCGCCATCCAAAGCGGGCAGGGGAAGCAAATTAATAACCGCCAGATTGATACTGATCAAAGAAGCCAGCCGCAGGATGTTCTCAAACCCGGTTTTTGCGACCGATCCAATAATGCTGATTGTCCCAACCGGACCGGCAAGGTTCTCTACGCCCTGTCCGGTAAATATAAGCGCCCCCAGGATGGCCAACATCTCTTTCACCAAAAGATACATCCATTTAAAACTCAAAGCAACCGCTTCAAAAAAAGAATATGTTTTCCGTTCATATGCAATCTGGGATATTCCTATCTTCTTGCTGCCGTCCGTCTTGTATGGAATATCATATGAATAGGTTTCCCCATCCCGTAATACTGTGACCTGACTGGAATCTCCCTGCGTATTTGTAAGCGCTTCTTCCAAATCAAGCATAAAGTCAATATCTACACCGTTTAGGCGAACCAATTCATCGCCCGGCTGTAAGCCCGCTTCCTGTGCGGGCGACCCGGGTTCTACAGAACCGACCATTACCTTTGCATCGCCATAAATACACAAAAAAGAAACGGCAAGGATAAAGGCGAGCAACACATTCATCGCCGGGCCAGCCAGTACGGTCAAAAACCTTTTAAAGACAGGAGCACTGGTAAATGACCCGGGCTTCTTTTCGTCTCCTTCATCATCGCCAAAAAACTTAACATACCCGCCAAGAGGCAGGCAACGAAGCGATATCTGAGTTCCTTTGCTGTGCCATTTTGCAATTGCGGGGCCAAAGCCGATGGAAAATTCAAGAACGGTTATCCCGCTTTTCTTTGCGACCATATAATGCCCCCATTCGTGAACCACCACGAACAACGTGAGCGTCAGCAGGCCGATGATAATCGTTAAAGCAACTTCCACTTAAACGTCCTCCAAATTAATACGGTATTTTAGGTATCATATTTGCCGCGTAAATATCTTCTTACCGTATCGTTGATATCCAGTATTTCTTCTATGGAATTGCAACTCTTGCCCGCAAAGGTTTCCATACATTCAGCGATGATATCGGCGATGGACAAAAATTTTATTTTTTCTTTCAAGAACAAAGCGACAGCAACTTCGTTGGCCACATTGAATATAGTGGTCATGGGGCCTTTTTCCTTTAACGCCTGGTATGCAAGCGCAAGACAGTTGAAGGTATCCAGATCCGGACTTTCAAATGTCAAATTCCCAAGTTGCACCAGATCCAATTCATTCCTCATCACAAAAGGCTGCATCTTGGGATACAGAAGGGCTTTTTGAATAGGCAAATGCATATCCACCGGCCCCATCTGCGCCAGAACCGAGTTGTCCTTAAATTCTACCATAGAGTGAATAATGCTTTGCGGGTGTACAACTACGTCAATTTTATTTTCGTCCAGGCCAAAAAGATAATGCGCTTCAATGACCTCCAGCCCCTTGTTTGCCAACGTAGCTGAATCAATAGTGATTTTTTTCCCCATGGACCAGTTGGGATGTTTCAGGGCCATCTGGACCGTAACATTTTCAAGTTCTTTTTTTGTTTTTCCCCGAAAAGGACCGCCCGACGCCGTAATCATAAGCTTTTTTACATTTTCAGAATCATAGCTGTGATTCAATATCTGGAATATTGCGGAATGTTCACTGTCTACAGGCAACACCTGCGTACCTGTTTCACGTATCATTTGAAGCGCGACATCCCCTCCGCACACCAGTGATTCCTTGTTGGCCAAAGCAACCGGCAATTTGTTTTTAAGGCAGGCCGCAAAGGTCTCCAGCCCGGCAATCCCGTCAACCGCAAGCACTACCAACTCGGCTCCGCATTCAAGTGCGGCCCGGGTGAGAGCTCCTTCTCCCGTTAGGATATCCGGACCATATTTTAATTCTTTTAAAGCGCCGGCATCCACGCTGGATGTTACGGCAATGGTTCCAGGCTGAAACTCAATTGCAGCCTTATAGAGTGAAGCGATATCCTGATGCGCGGATATACAAACAACCTCTATCTCTTCCCTGAGCTTTCGGGCGACATCAAGCGTCTGGCTTCCAACCGACCCCGTGGCGCCCAGGATTGCTATTTTTTTTCTCAAATCATCTCTCCTCAAACTAATGCATTCACATAAGAATTATAAACAATAAAATAAATATACACAATGGGCAATGCAAACAATATGCTGTCTATCCTATCCAGGATCCCGCCGTGTCCGGGTAGTATTTTCCCGAAATCTTTTATTTCAAAATGTCTTTTCACAAAAGAAGCGGCCAAGTCGCCAAACTGAGATATTCCGGCCACCATCACACCCAGTACCAGAAAATGTACCAGCCCCATATTCCACTGCAATATATGTATAACCGCTCCGCTGGCCATAAACAGCCAAATCAAAAAACCCGCGATAAGGCCGCCTAGAAGGCCCGCAACACTCCCTGCGACTGTTTTATTTGGACTGATTGCCGGACAAAGCTTTCTCTTCCCAAACGCGCGTCCGAAAAAATAAGCAAGAATATCACAAAATATCGGCGGCAACATGGCTGAAACCAGTACTACCGGATTGCTGCCCAACATTTTCATATTGGTGAACTGATATACGATCAGATACGCAAATACAAAAAACATCTGCGGATAAACCATCATAAAAACAGTCTTTACAAGGCTTTGGAGATCATATTTAGAATTGAACATTGTAACAATAAATAATGCCATTACGCACAAGACAAATGCCATCAAGAGCATGCCCAGGCCATAATAATACACAATAACCAACGTGGCTGCCGCAAATACAAACGGAATTATCCGAACAACACGCGCTCCTTTCGCCTCCAGCGCGCGCATCATTTCATATTGCGCGGCAAAAGAAAGCACGGCAAAAAAAGCAACCAGAACCCAACTTTGCAACACCAGCGCTGCAATCAGGACCAACGCAATGGGAATGGCAACCAGTATCCTCGTTTTCATAAAGCATCCCTCCCTGAGGATTAATCAGTCAGCAAAATAAAAAGCAACCCCGTCATCAAATCCCGCCAAAGCGGCGTTTTCTTCTCTGATATTCACAAAGAGCCTTTATATATTCCTCTTCATCAAAATCCGGGAATAACGTCGGGGTAAAATAAAATTCCGAATAAGCCATCTGGTATAACAAAAAATTGCTGATTCGTTCCTCACCGCTTGTCCGTATAATTAAATCCGGATCCGGAACGCCGGCCGTATACAGATGATCTGAAAAAATGTTTTCATCAATATCTTCTATGCGCAGCCTTTCTTCTTTTACTGCACCGGCAATCGCTTTAACCGCACGAATAATTTCAGCGCGCGAACCGTAATTGAGCGCAAGATTTAAAATCATGCCCTTGTTGTCTTTGGTCTTTTCGCTTGAACGCGCTAAAAGGTCCTGCACAGGCTTCGGGAGGCCGCCCACTTCCCCTATGGTTCGGATAACGACTTCCTTTTTGTGCATTTCATCCAGTTCTTTTCCCAGATATTCCAGCAAAATAGACATCAGTGCGCTCACTTCATCCTTTGGCCGCTTCCAATTTTCTGTAGAAAAAGCATACAAAGTAAGGGCACGGATCCCAATATCAGAACTATAGCGAATCGCCTTTTTTACATTGGTCATGGCGGCCCTGTGTCCTGCCACTCTGGGAAGCATTCGTTTTTGCGCCCACCGACCGTTTCCATCCATAATGATACCCACATGTTTCGGCAAATTCTGCAAATCAAGTTCAGGAAGTTGCTTCTTTTTTTTAAACATCTGTTTTTCTCCGTCGAGCAGCCGTTTTGGGCCGCACTGCTTTTTAAGCCTTTTTCTTAAAAGTGGCTGCAACGATAAATTGTTGCAGCCAAAAATTTTTGTCTTTTTTCTCCAAGACAAGAAAACAATCCCATCAGCCGGTTTTTGTTTTAAAAGCGCTCACCAAAAGATGGATATGTCCGTCTTCCTCCGTCTGCCGGATTACCCGGACAGAATCTGTGATCTCAAGAGGCTTTGGAGCATAATAATATTCAATTGAATATTGTATATTCATTGCGGAAAGAACGGCCTGTGCCTTTTTAAGTTCCATTCCCAAAAGGCTTACCGTCAAACTTCCATGATCTCCTTCTCTTTTTCCAGAAGAATCTCATCGATTTTTTTTATGGTTTTATCCGTAAGCTCCTGGATTTCCGTTTCCAGATCATTGAAATCATCTTCCGTAATTTCGCTGGATTTTTTATCTTTTTTGAATATTTCGTTCGTATCTCTGCGAATTGCACGAACAGCAACTTTTGCTTCTTCAGCTTTTTTCTTCGCACTTTTTACAATTTCTTTTCTTCGCTCTTCCGTAATTTCAGGAAAAGCAAGGCGAATCAGCTTGCCGTCATTGGATGGATTGATTCCCAGATCTGATTTTTGGATTGCTTTTTCCACTTCATGCAGGATAGAAGCATCCCATAAAGAAATCACCAGCAGCCTGGGCTCGGGAGCGGATATATTTCCAACCTGGTTGAGCGGCGTCGGGGTGCCGTAATAATCAACCATAATTCTATCCAAAAGCTGCGGATTTGCCCTTCCCGCCCGTATGGACGCCAGTTCCCGCTTAAATGAAGATATTGTTTTTTCCATTTTTTCGCCGGCTTTTGTTAAAGCTTCATGTTCAATATTCATAACTCACCCTCCTGTATAAGATTATTTTAAAGCATCATCTTTTAAAAAACAATGGGGATTTGCTTTGCATGTCCAAAAGTATCATTCAATAATCGTTCCGATCGTTTCTCCTGAAATTACTTTTTTGATTCCATCTTTTTCATGAAGTGCAAACACAATAATAGGAATCTTATTATCCATGCACAGTGTAAGCGCCGTATTATCCATCACCGCAAGACCTCGGCTGATCACATCCAGATAGGTAATCTTATCTATCTTACGGGCGCTCGGATCAATTTTAGGATCGGCGGTATAGACCGCGTCTACATTTTTTGCAAGCATGATGAGATCTACTTCCATCTCGGCCGCACGCAGCGCCGCCGCCGTATCCGTAGAAAAAAATGGGTTTCCGGTACCGCAGGCAAATATTACGACCCGGTTTTTTTCCAAATGGCGTATTGCCCTGCGCCGGATATACGGCTCGGCAATTTGCCGCATCTCTATTGCAGTTTGCACACGGGTCTGCATGCCTTTTTGCTCCAAAATATCCTGTAGGGCAAGCGCATTAATCACCGTGGCCAACATTCCCATATGGTCGGCCTGGGTACGGTCCATTTCCTTTCCGCGCCCTCTCCAGATATTTCCACCGCCTACAATGATTCCAACCTGCACGCCAAGACGGGCAATATCAATAATCTGATCGGCCACATGGTGGATAATATTAAAATCAAGCGGTTGACTTTCTTTGCTGGAGAGCGCCTCTCCACTTATTTTGATAATAATACGCTTATATTTCGGAACCATGATACCCTCCATTTTCCTGCTGCCGCAAAAGGCAATCTAAAAATTGGTAGCCAACTCAAAAATTTTTACGGCATTCAGGGACTTAATAATAAAAAAGAGAACACAAGCGTGTTCTCTTTTTTGTTCTTTAATTATAAACCCGCTTGCTGCATTACTTCCGTTGCAAAATCACATTCTTTTTTCTGCAGGCCTTCTCCCATTTCATAACGGGTGAATCTGCGAACCGCAATGTTCTCTCCAATACGCGCAATTTGGTCGGTAACCATTTGTCCAACCGTTTTATCCGGATCTTTTACAAAAGGCTGTTCTAAAAGGCAGATTTCTTTTTTGAATTTTTTAATTCTGCCTTCCACCATCTTATCCACAATTTTCTCGGGCTTTCCTTCATTCAATGCCTGGGTACGTAAAATGGCCTTTTCTTTTTCTATATCTTCTTCGTTCACTTCATTTTCAGAAACATACGTAGGATTTGCCGCTGCAATATGCATTGCAATATCATGTACAAACGCCTGGAATTCAGGTGTTTTCGCCACAAAATCCGTTTCACAGTTCACTTCTACAAGTACGCCGATCTTGCCACCCATATGGATATAAGATTCAACAACGCCTTCAGCCGCAATTCTTCCGGATTTCTTAACGGCAGCCGCCAACCCTTTTTCTCGCAGCAACTCGATCGCCTTTTCCACATCGCCGTTTGCTTCGCTGAGTGCGTTTTTGCAATCCATCATCCCGGCGCCTGTTCTCTCCCGTAAACTTTTCACATCACTTGCCGATATCATATATCAATACCTCCGGTACTCAATTCTTCATTTATGTTATTCTTCAGTTTTTTTATCTTCCGTAAATGCGCCGGAAACCTCTTCGGTAATTTCTTCCGCAACTTCTTCAGCGATCGCTTCTTCGGCCTCCGCCGCCTGAACAGCTTCCGCCGGCTGAGCTTCCTCGTCTTCCATCTGCTCTCCCTGACGGCCTTCCAATACAGCATCCGCCATCTTTGCGGCGATCAGTTTAACCGCACGAATCGCATCGTCATTACCGGGAATCGGATAATCAATTTCATCCGGATCACAATTTGTATCCACAATTGCGACAATCGGGATATTAAGTGCCCTGGCTTCAGCAACGGCGATCCTCTCTTTGCGCGGATCCACAATAAACATTGCGCCCGGAACATCTTTCATCTCACGGATACCGCCCAGATTCTTTAAGAGCTTTTCTCTCTCATGCATCAACTTGATGACTTCTTTCTTCGGCAGAAGATCAAACTCGCCGTTTGCTTCCATGGCGTCAATTTTATTCAGTCTGCCCACACGGCTGCGGATCGTTTTAAAATTTGTCAGCATGCCGCCCAGCCAACGGTTGCTCACATAATACATACCGCAGCGTTTGGCTTCTGTTTCAATAGATTCCTGCGCCTGCTTTTTTGTACCGACAAATAAAATAGGCTTATTATCCATTGCAATATCACGGACAAAATAATAGGCTTCTTCAACTTTCTTTACCGTTTTTTGAAGATCAATAATATAGATCCCGTTTCTTTCGGTAAAAATAAACTTTTTCATTTTGGGGTTCCATCTGCGTGTCTGATGCCCAAAATGAACTCCAGCTTCTAAAAGCTGTTTCATAGAAATGACTGACATGTTTTTTCCTCCTCGTTTTTTCCTCCCTGTACAGGCATTGTTTTTGCAAAATCCGGCTTTTCTTAGCCGGACACGAGCACAAAAAACCGCACAGGTGCGTATTCTATGGCATTATAGCATAATGGCTTTGACTTTTGCAAGGGTTTTCCTTATTGTTTTTAGTCTTCCTCGCCGCAGTCATCTGCACAGTCCTCGCAGCAACAGCCATCCTCATCTTCTTCATAATAAAGCTGCTTAAAAATCTCCCAAAGAGAATTCAATTCTTCTTCGCTTTCGATCGGCGTATACACTTCTCCGTCTTCCCCATCGTCGCTGACACGCATGATAAGAACTTCTCCTTCTTTAAAGTCCTCCATGTCGTCGGTAGGCGTAATGGCTATAAAAAAGTCATTTTCCACTTCAAAAGTAAGCAGATGCTCAAACGACAGTTTATTGCCTTCATCATCCATCAATTCAATCATATCCAAATCTTCTGTAGCCATATTTTTCTCCTTTTCTATTTCACCTTATCCATATAGGCCTGCAAAATATATACTGCGGCCACTTTATCCACAACTTTTTTTCGTTTTGCACGGCTCATATCAGCTTCCAAAAGAGTCCGGTGTGCGCTCGCCGTAGTCAGACGTTCATCAAAAAAATCAATTTTGAGCGCCAGCTTTTCTTCCAGGTTCCGGGCAAAAAGCCTGGTTTTTTGAGCCTGCTCCCCTTCCGTACCGTTCATATTGACGGGAAGTCCGCATACAATTTTAGAAACCTCCCATTCCTTAACCAATTTTCCGATATAAGCAATATCTTCCGCTTCACTCCTGCGCGTATAAGATTCAACGCCTTGTGCCGTTAACATCAAAAGGTCACTGACCGCAATTCCTATACGCCTATCTCCCACATCAAGCCCCATAATCCGCTTGTAACTCAATCTTTTAACCTCTTTTTTCTTAAAACCCTTTTCGCTTTCCTAAACAAAAATATCCACATTGCCAGGCTTTATGACAAAACAGCATCTTACCAATTTATAAATCGTCCCCCGTTTTCTAAAAACCTGCTTGTGGATACAGTCAATATAGTTTCAATCCGCTTTATTCAGTAATTTTTTCAATATATTCAGTGACAAACTCCTCCAAAAGATCATCCCTGTCAATAGAAACGATCAGCGAACGCGCATTCTTATACCCGGTGATATAGGTAGGATCTCCGGACATAATGTACCCAATCAACTGATTGGCAGGATCATACCCTTTTTCCTTCATTGCAGCACAAACAACCCGAAGAATCGCTTTTACCGGATTATCCAGGTCCTTTTCAAATGTAAACTGCATCGTATGATCTAAATCAGGCACATCCAACACCCCCAACAATCACTATTATTAACATTATATAACATGAATACGGGAATTTCAAACATAACTTTAGCCCATCATATCTTGTTTCAATAATAATTACCGTTCAAAACAACCTGCATCCCCAATTGCGCTTTGCAAAGCCGCCTTTAAAGCTTCTTCCGCCATAAGCGAACAATGCATTTTTTGGGGCGGTACGCCATCCAGCGCTTTAGAGATATCATCTTTTGTAACCTGAAAAGCTTCCTTCAGCGTCATTCCGCACACCATATCGGTCAAAACGCTGGAGCTCGCAATAGCTGCCGCACATCCAAAAGTCATAAAAGTAACTTTTTTGATAATATCTCTATCTAGTTTAATATAAACAACTGCGCGGTCTCCGCACTCTGCGCTTCCCGCCTCACCTACCAAATCCGCATCCTCCATCACACCTACATTATGCGGGTTCTCAAAATGTTCCAATAATTTTTTGCTGTACAATTTCTGTGCCTCCTCTTTATTCTGCAAAAGCGCCCCGTCCGCGAATGCGTGCCGATATTTTTACTAATTCTTCTACCACCGCCTCTACCTCTTTGCGTGTGTTGCACCGGCCAAGAGTGAACCGAAGCGCACAGAGCGCTTCTTCTTGAGAGGCGCCCATCGCCATCAATACATGCGAAGGATCGATGGAGCCTGAAGAACATGCCGAGCCGCTGGAACATTCAATCCCTGCCATATCCAAATTCACAAGGGAAATCTGCGCCTGCACTGATTCAAATGTCATATTAACGTTGCCCGGGAGCCTTGATAAAGGGTGCCCGTTTAAACGCACTCCCGGAATCTGACGTTTGATTTTATCCACCATATGATCCCGCAGCAGCGTAAGCCTTCGGTTTTCGCTCTCTGCGTTTTGATAAGCCTGCCTGAGCGCTTCCGCCATTCCAACGATCAGCGGAACATTCTCCGTACCCGCACGCCTCTCCCTTTCCTGACCGCCTCCCTGCAGCAAACTCTCCAGCGGGATGCCGTTTCTAACATACAATACCCCCACGCCTTTGGGGCCGTAAAATTTATGCGCAGATAAAGAAAGCATATCAATATTCATTGCTTCCACATCGATTGGCAGCACGCCTGCCGCCTGAACGGCATCGGTATGAAAGAATGCTCCTTTACTGCGGACAACCTTTCCGATCTCCGCGACCGGATTGATCGTCCCGACTTCATTGTTCGCGTACATCACCGAAACAAGAAGGGTATCCTCCCGCATGGCGCGGGCAACATCATCAGCCGTAACCATTCCGTAGCGGTCGGGCGGAATATATGTGATTTCATATCCCTTTTTTTCAAGGTAACGGCAGGGGTTTAAAACGGCAGGGTGCTCTGTCTGTGCTGTAACAATGTGCCTTTTTGTGTCCGCCGCCAGCGCAGCGCCTTTAATGGCCCAATTGTTGCTTTCTGTTCCTCCGGAAGTAAAAAATATCTCATTCTTTTTTTCCACGCCTAAAAGGCGGGCCATCGACTTTCGTGCAGCTTCCATAGCCGACTTCGCGGAACGCCCGGATTCATACAGGCTGGAAGGGTTGCCAAAACAATTTTTAAAAAAGGGACGCATCGCATCCATCACCGCATCGTCCAAATAGGTTGTTGCCGCATGATCCATGTATATTCTGCTCATTTTAAAATCCTTAAATTTTCCACAATTTCTGTTCAGCCCTTACCGGCGTATTGCATCATAAAAATTATACGACGATTCACAAATTTTTTCCACCGGCGGGCTGCACATACCGATTGCCCGCCTCAAGAAACGGTTATCCGGTTTTATCTGTGAGACTGCAATACGTTAAGCGCTGCCTGCAAAACACCTGTATTCGATTCTTTTTTTCAAACAATCGGAAGGAGCACCGTAAACACGGAACCATGGCCAGGCGCACTTTTCACTAAGACCTGCCCATTCATGGAAGAGACAATATGCTTTACAATAGAAAGCCCTAGTCCTGTTCCTCCCAGTTCACGGGAACGGCTCTTGTCCGCCCTGTAAAAACGTTCAAACAACCGACGCTGATCTTCCATACTGATTCCTATACCGTTATCCTCCACCGTTATCATACAGTTGCCGTCTGTTTTATTTGTACTCACCAGGACCTGCCCGCCTTCCGGTGTATATTTAACCGCATTATCTATCAAATTAATAGCCATCTGTGTGACCCGGTCGGTGCTCCCAAGCACTGTAACTTTTGCACAGTTAAGATTGATTTTCAGAGAAATGTTCTTTGCTTCCGCCTTTTTTCTTAACAACTCCGCACTTTTTCCCATGCAGTCATCCACATTCACATTTTCAAGACGGCTCAGCACACCTGTCTCTATTTCGGAAAGCGTCAAAATATCTTCAATCAGTCTGGAAAGCCTGTCCGTTTCCATGGATATGATATCAAGGAACCTTTCCTGCGTATCGCGGTCCAGATCCTTCTCCGTTTTCAACGTTTCTAAAAAGCCGCTCATCACAGTCAGCGGTGTTTTTAATTCATGAGATACATTAGCGGCAAAATCTCTGCGCATCATCTCCAAATGCCTGATATCGGTAATGTCCTGCGCAAGCAGTACGGCGCCAGAAACTTTGTTCTGTATTTTTATAGGAGCCGCCGTAATTTTATAAATGCTCTCATTTTCTAAAGAAATAATCGGCCGTTCCTCCTCCACGATCTTTTTGGTCGCAAGGGCCGTGTCTATCATTTTTTCCATAGAAACATAGCGTACGCATTCAATAAAATACTTTCCTTCGGAGTCTCCAGGCACAGCAAAAAAATCTTTGGCCATGCTATTGGACATCAATATTTTTTTTTCGCGATCCACCGCAACCACAGCACAGGGAATTGCCTTTAATATAGCTTTTAAACTGCTGTTGGAATGGCTGAGTTCAAGGGTCAGCCTGTCCAGTAGTCCTGTTAGGCTGTTTACGCCTAACGCCAAACGTTGCGCGTCATCTTCGCGCATATGGAGGCCGGGCGCTTTCTCTTTCTTCTCGTCTTCTTCCGCAAAACGTTTTAAAAGGCGTACTGTTTCCACGACCGGTTTGGAAACCTTTGCCGCGGCACGCCATGCAAACAATACCCCAATCAGCCCGGAAACCGCAACAATAATACAAATCTTAAAAAAAGCTTCCCCCGGACCCACCCATATCAGGGATACGACCAGGATCAGCGCAACAGCCAAGCATATGATTTTCAGTATTGCAACAAAAATGCTTTTCTTCATAAAGCAGCCTCTTTCAACTCACGGCCTATAAAAATTATTTATGCTTTTTTTTCGGATTCCAGCGGGATTTTAGCGTCAAAACTGTACCCTACACCGTGGATTGTTTTAATCAGCTTCCCAAAATCGCCAATTTTTTTCCGCAGGGTCCTTATATGAACGTCTACCGTACGGGTCTCTCCGTAATATTCATATCCCCAAATTTTTTCCAATATCTTTTCACGCGAAAAAACTTTGGACTGGTTTTGGGTCAGCAGTTTGATAAGCTCAAATTCTTTAAGGGTCAGCGGGATTTTTTCTTCGTCTATATACAGCTTATAATTCTGATAGTCAATCAGCATGCCTCCAAGCGAAAAATTCGCCTCTGCTTTCGGCTCTTCTTTGCTGTTGCGCTTCAGCATGGCTTTCACCCGTGCCTTTAGCTCCATCACGCTGAACGGCTTGGTAACATAATCATCCGCGCCCAGATCAAAGCCTTTTAATTTGTCCGCTTCCTCGGATTTTGCCGTCAGCATAATCACCGGAATATCCGGGTCAACCGAGCGCACTTTTTTAAGAATATCGCACCCGTCCATCCCAGGCAGCATACGGTCCAGTACAATCAGATCATATTTGTTTTTCGAAAAAAGCTTTAATGCCGTTTCTCCATCCGCGGCCGTATCCACTTCATAACCTTCTTTTTTGAAATTGAAAAACAGCAGTTCTAAAATATTCATTTCATCATCTACAACCAATAACTTCATTTGTTTTCACCCGCCTTTTCAAACGCGATGAGCGAAGCCATCGCGCCGGTTTTTCCATGATCCCGCCTATGCGAATAAAACAATTCAGGATGACAATACGTACAAAGATCTGCGCATGTTACATTTGTCGGTAAAATATCCGCATCCATAAACTGTTTTAATATGGCAGCTTCAAGATCAAGATATATTTTACTGCCTTTGTTCATTATTACGCCGTCTGAAAATTTCTCTTCAAACTTTTCTGCCAGCTCACCGCCCACCTCATAGCAGGACGTACAGATATGCGGCCCTATAGCCGCATGTATGTCCTTTGTTTCGCTTTGGTATTCCGCAGTCATCGTTGCTATAATTTTTTCCGGAAGCCCGCCCAATACGCCACGCCATCCCGCATGGGCAACACAAGCGACCTTTCTCACCGGATCCAGAAAGAACAGAGGGACGCAGTCTGCGTGCAGTGTGACTGCCGTTATACCCGGCCCGTCTATCAAAAGCGCATCGCATTCAGGCAAATCCGTTTTCTTAAACAGTCCTTTGCCGGCATCCTGTGGTCCGGCATGATAAACACCGCATCCGTGTGCATAATTATCAATAACGATTTCTTCACAGGAAACGCCTGCCGCCCGGGCAGCCCTGCGGAAGTTCTCACGGATATTCTCTTCTTTTCCTTCCCGTTTCATGCTGAAGTTTAAAGACGCATAGTATCCTTTGCTTACTCCGCCGATACGGGAAGTAAACGCCGTTTTCAGCCCCCCCTGAATGAAAGACGGTATTGTAAAAAACACAACACCGCCGCTCTGCATTTTATCAAACCCTCTTTGTACCCGAGGCCGGTATTCACCTAAAAGCATTTTATTTCTCCGTCAGCAGTTTATTGAGTTCCTGCATAAAAGTATTGATATCTTTAAACTGCCGGTACACCGACGCAAAACGAACATATGCCACCTCGTCCAGATCTTTTAAAGCATTGATCACAATCTCGCCAATTTCATGGCTGGTGATTTCCTGACGGGCGTCTTTGAATATCTCCCTCTCAATACCTGCTACCAGATGTTCGATATCTTCAATAGAGACAGCACGTTTTTCACAGGCTTTGATCACGCCGCGTTTAATTTTTTCAATATCAAACGCTTCCCTGCTTCCGTCTTTTTTCACAACCAAAAGGGGTATACTTTCCACCTTTTCATATGTTGTAAAACGTTTCCCGCAAGACAAGCACTCTCTTCGCCTGCGAATAGCAGTTCCATCTTCCACCGGACGCGAATCTACAACTTTGCTTTCCAGACAATCACAAAAAATACACTTCAAGCTTAAGCCCTCCGTTTTTTCTCATTATAGCATATACTTCCATTCTTTTTCCACCTGTAATTTATCAAACGCCTGCGCCTACAAATGAAGCACTCTATTTATAAAAATTCAAATAGAGCTTTATTTATCCGCCTGTTTCATGTACTATATAATTACTCGATCAAACTTTTATTTGGAGCGTTAAAAATGATCATAATTTTTAAAAAGAATGCGGACAAAAAAGAAATCGACAAACTGATTGACGATTTTCAAAAAAGAAATATTAAAATCCATTTCAGCCAGGGCGAAAATACAACCATCATGGGCTTGGTCGGCGATACCACCACACTGGATATTAATTCAATCAAAGCCATAGGGATTGTGGATGATGTCCGGCGTGTACAGGAGCCGTATAAAAAAGCCAACCGCAAATTCCATGAAATGGACAGTATTATTGATGTCGGCGGCGGGCACAAGATCGGCGGCGGACATTTTTGCGTCATCGCCGGCCCTTGTTCTGTGGAAAGCATGGAGCAAATGGAAACCATTACCGCAGCCATTAAACAAAGCGGTGCGCAATGCCTGCGCGGCGGCGCTTATAAACCCAGAACTTCTCCTTATGCTTTTCAGGGCTTAATGGACCGCGGTATTGATTATTTGATTCGTTGCAAAAAAACATACAAAACACCTGTTGTAACCGAAATAATGGATGTCTCCGACCTCAAATATTTTGATGATGTTGATGTCATTCAGGTCGGGGCGCGCAATATGCAAAATTTCCGTCTTCTAAAGGAACTTGGACTCACCAACAAGCCTATTTTATTAAAACGCGGCCTTGCCAACACAATTGAAGAGTTTTTAATGAGTGCGGAATACATTATGGCCGGCGGAAACGACCAGGTCATACTTTGCGAACGCGGTATCCGCACGTTTGAGACCATGACGCGCAATACGCTTGACATCAGCGCTATCCCCGTAATCAAAAAACAGTCCCATCTTCCGGTTATCGTAGATCCCAGCCATGCTTCAGGCGCTGCCTGGCTGGTGCAGCCGCTTGCCAAAGCCGCTGTTGCCGCGGGTGCAGACGGACTTATGATCGAAGTGCATAACGACCCTCCTCACGCGCTTTCTGACGGCGCACAGTCATTGACTCCCGATGCCTTCTCCGAGCTCATGTCGGTCGTTAAAAAATATGTTTCCATGGAAGGAAAATCTTTCGGATAAACCAAATCCGTTTTTTTACTACAAGAATTGCATATCACTTTAGATATGTAATTTTTTTTTAAAATTTCCCGTAACCCCTTGATTAATTGTTAAAAAATTGTTACAATTCTTACATTATCCCTTATATTTATTAGCGGAGGATATTATGAGGAAAAAAATGCTCGGCTATTTTGCAGCTGGTATCGCATTTTTTATGACAATGCCTCAAGCCGCAGCAGCGGCCAGCAACGATGAATTGCTCTCCCAGGGCGACAGCAACCAAACTGTTTCACAGTTGCAGCAAGCCCTCAAACAACAAGGCTACTTTGATTCGCAAGTCACCGGTTACTTTGGCATAGACACTCAAAACGCAGTTATCGCATATCAACAGGCCAACGGCCTTCTGCCGGACGGCACTGTTGGCCCCGAAACAGGCGACTCTCTGTTTGGAGGAGATTACGCGCTTATTTCCGTATCCCTCTCAGATGCAGGCATCGTTTCTGATTCCCTTTCCCTGGGCGATACCGGCAATGATGTTACACTTCTTCAGCAGCGCCTTGACGAGCTGGAATACTATGATTATGATACCATCACCGGTTACTTTGGACCTATTACCGAGGAATCCGTAAAAAAATTTCAGAATTGTGCAGGGCTTGTAAGCAGCGGCATTGCCGATACGGAAACGCTTGAAACCCTGTTTGCAGATTCCGCCACACCGTATACCATGTCTCTGGGCGACACCGGAAGTGACGTTAAGAACCTTCAGATCCGCCTTGGAGATTTAGGCTATTTTTCTGCTGAACCCACGGGGTACTACGGCAGCATCACCTCTTATGCCGTGCAGGAATTCCAAAAACAGAACAGCCTTACCGTAGACGGTAAAGCAGGCTCGGAAACCAGAGCCGTCCTTTATTCTGAAAACGCCCTTCCGTACGAAGGCAGCGACCTTTCTCCCGTTCAAGCATCTGAATCCGAACAATCCAAATCTGAAATCATGAGCGACGCGGTTTCACTGGCGTATTCGCTGCTTGGAAAAGATTACATCTACGGTGCCTGCGGGCCGAATTCTTTTGATTGCTCCGGTTTTATTTATTATATCCTAAAAAATTCGGGCCTTTCCGTAAACCGAATGAGCCCTTCCGCCTTCAGCAGCATCAGCGATTGGCAACAAGTCTCCAACATAGAAGACCTTCAGATCGGCGATCTGGTATTTTTCAATTCGGATACCGGTAGCTTTATTAATCATATGGGTATTTATGTAGGCGGCGGCAGCTTCATCCATGCTTCTCAGAGTACCGGCTCCGTAGTCAGAAGTTCTATGACGAGCGGTTACTATAATCAAAATTTTTCTTTTGCCAGACGAATTGTCTGATCTTAAAATTTCTTATTTTTACTGTTGCAATTCATTTTATTATTTGATAGAATATTTTGGACACGGGGCATTAGCTAAGTTGGTATAGCGCTGCGTTCGCAATGCAGAGGCCAGCGGTTCAAGTCCGCTATGCTCCACCAAATAAAGAGCACCATACTTTGTATGGTGCTCTTTATTTATAATTAATCCCTTGATAATTTTTCTTAGAAATTTATAGTAATATATCTATTCATTCGCTCTAAAAAGAACATCGTATATATTTTTATACCTGTCAAAAAAAATGCTGTTTTTTCTCCATACAACCGTAAAATTATGAAAAATATCAAAATCGCTTAAAACAATCTCTTTAAAAACCCCCGACTGAAGTTCCTTTGCCGCTGCCGCTTCATACAAAAATGTTATTCCGCATCCTCCGGCTACCAAAGACTTAATAGCGTGTATACTGCCTACCTCTGTTCTCTGCCTAAAATTGGTTATGGAATAATTGCGCTGGTTCATATGCCGTTCCAGAATTTCACGCGTACCCGATCCCGGTTCTCGTAAAAGAATACGCTCATCAAATAAATCTTCCAATGCCGCAGGCTTTTTAAAAAAAGAATAACCGTTGCTGCATACGGCTATATACCGCTCATCCGAATATAGCTTATATTCATATTCCGATTTATTGAAATACCCTTCGATAACCGCAAAATCGATTTCGCCTTCATCGATCGCCCGCAGCAAATTCTGTGTATTATCGACCAGCATCTGTATTTCAGATTCCGGATACCTTTTTACATACTTAATCAGCATAGCGGGCAACACAAAATCACCAATCGTCCGTGTAGCGCCAAACAACAGCTTTTGTTTTCGGCCTTTTTGCATATTCTCACGCAGCGTTTTTTCATCATGCGCCATTGTTTTTGCAGCGCTTAAAAGCATGTCCCCCGCCTCAGTAAGATGCAAGCACTTCCCTTCGTAGCCAAACAATCGAACGCCGTAATAGTCTTCCAAATATCTGATATGCTGAGACACAGCCGGCTGCGTAATACTCAATTTTTCTGCAGCCCTCGAGTAATTTAAAAGCCGGCATACCGTCAAAAAAGTCTCCATTCTGAAATCCTGCATAATAAACACCTCTCTTTTACTATAACATATATTTATGTATAAATCATTATTTATAATTTTTTATTTTGACAATATCATGATATGATGACAAAGATATAGAAAGGAAAACAGCTATGAACTGGATACACACACACTGGAAAGGCATTGCTTTATGCACCGCAATTTCAATACCCGCATGGATTTTCGGAAATTTTTTACCGGTTGTCGGCGGACCGGTATTTGCAATACTAATGGGCATGTCCTTAAACATAGTGATTAAAGACAAGTCACAGATGAATGCCGGCATTTCATTTACTTCCAAAAAAATTCTTCAATATGCCGTCATTTTACTCGGCTTTGGTATGAACCTTTCAGTTGTTGCTTCTATCGGCATAACCTCTTTGCCCATCATTATTTCTACCATTGGCGTATCCCTTTTGATTTCTTTTATTTTATATAAGGCAATGAAAATGCCGGCCAAAATTTCCACCCTTATCGGAGTCGGTTCTTCCATATGCGGTGGGTCCGCTATTGCTGCAGCGGCACCCGTTATCGGTGCGGACGACGAGGAAATTGCCCAATCAATATCCGTTGTTTTTCTTTTCAACGTTATTGCTGCCCTCCTCTTCCCCACTTTGGGGGGATGGCTTGGTTTGTCCGATTACGGATTTGGCCTTTTCGCGGGAACCGCCATAAACGACACATCATCCGTTACGGCAGCCGCTTCCGCATGGGACGCTATACATGGCTCCGATGCCCTTAACACCGCTACCGTTGTGAAACTGACCCGCACATTAGCCATTATTCCGATCACGCTTTTTCTTGCGTTGCTGCGCACGGCTAAGAAAGAAAGTCAGGCGAAAACAAAAGTGAACATCCTGAAAGTATTTCCTACTTTTATATTATTTTTTATACTTGCCTCCCTGATAACAACAATATGCATATCTTTTGGTGTGGACGTTAACCTTTTTGCTCCCCTTAAAACATTGAGTAAGCTTTTTATTGTCCTTGCCATGGCTGCCATCGGCCTTCATACAGACATAAAAAAATTAATTACAAAGGGCGGCAAACCTATTTTGCTTGGGCTGTGCTGCTGGATCGGTATTGCCTGCGTCAGTCTTCTCATGCAACACATTCTTCATATATGGTAAAAGATTTTACTCATATCCCTGCATCCTAAAAAATATTTTTTAAAATCCTATATGCAGTGAATAAAAAACACCGAACCTCAGGCCCGGTGTTTTCTTAAAATTACAAGTAACTTTTCGCTATTCAAAATACATGCAATCAACATATTTCTCCATAAAGTAGGCGTCTCCGCCCAATTCAACATGGCTGCCCATCTTTGCAATTTTTTCAGATTCATCTTTATATTCGTCGTTTAAAAGCGCCATGATTGCGCCGCCGCCGGCCGCATTTCCGATGGATTCAATTTTATCCTCAAGCTTCCGGTCAATCAAACCGATTTTAACAGCGCTTTCCTTATCCATAAAATTCCCAAAACCGCCTGCAATATATACATTTCTTATGTCGGCCAACTCAATCCCCGCGCTTTTGGCAAGCGCCAGAACGCCTGCAGCCATCGCGGCCTTTGCCGTCTGTATATGCCGGATATCTTTTTGCGTAAGATAAACGTTATCATCTACATAAACCGCCGGGACCCCGTCGACTTCCCGCAAATACCGGGCTGCTTTTTCCGCGGAAATTTCCTGCGGAGTGAGTATCCGGCCCGTTTCGTCCATAAGTCCGGCTTGGACGGCCACCGCCGCCAAATCAAGAATGCCCGAACCGCAAAGTCCGCGGGGTGTTTTGTTCCCGAGAACGGTATATTCAATTTTTCCCTGCCGTATAAACACACTGTTCACGGCCCCGGAAACTCCTGCCATTCCCTTTGTAATCTCAGCCCCTTCAAAAGCAGGTCCTGCAGCGGTAGATGTTGCAAATATGGTATTTTTATTGCCCAACGCGACTTCTCCGTTCGTTCCAATATCCATAAGCAGGGACATTTCTTCTCTTGTATGCAACCCGCTTGCTAAGATGGCGGAAGTGATATCCCCTCCTACGAAAGAAGAAATACAGGGAACCAAATATATTTCTGCGGCCGTCGCTGCCAGGCCAATCTCTTCAGCCGGAAGCGTATACCCAAACACAGACTCCGGCGTAAATGGAGAATACCCCATAGAGACCGGAGAAAGCCCTGTAAGCAAATGCAGCATGGTTGTATTGCCCGTTATAACAAAATGACCAATTTCCTCCGTGTTGCGGCTTTGTTCTTCGCAAAGCTCCAAAAGGAGGGCGTTGATTTTCTTCACGATTGCATCCTGCATTTTTTGGATGCCGTCTTCAAAATCCCCGCAAAACTTGATCCTTGAAATCACATCTACGCCCAATGTTACCTGCGGATTAAGGGAGCTTTTTATTCCAAGGCATTCGGTAGTCGAAAGATCGTAAAGATAAGCGACCACTGTCGTTGTTCCAATATCCACCGCGACGCCCAGGCCGGATTTGTCCGGCGAACATTTTGGGACCAGGCTTTTCGTCATGATGCTCATATCAGTTTTGAGCTGGACTGCGTTTCTTTCCGCCCCCTGATACTTTATACACTCTTTAAACGGGCACTTGCCAAAAATACATGCGCCGGTGCAGACTTCCTTCACTTTATTCATCCTCCAGTTTTATGATCTCTCCCGTGTAGTCGGGTTCTGTTTTTCGTCCGGGCGGGACAGTCAGAAAACGTTTTTCATCCCATTTTCCATCCAAAAAATCCCGCAAATAAGAACTATTGCCGGATACCAGATCAAAATTCCAATTATTAAACTCTGCTGCTTCCCGGGTATACCGCTCATATTCCGGAAAGGGCAGCTCATCCCATTTCACATACGCACAGCGGTTATAATTGGATGTTAGCTCCGCTTCGATCAGAAAGTCGGCATTTTCTTCGCCGTAACGCTCGGCATAATACTCATGCATCTCCTCTTCCGTCTTCTTAGAAGGTGTGAGCGCGTTTTCTATCCATGATGCATTATACCAGTACGTACCGCAATGGGCGTTAAAATACTCAAGGTACTTCTCCTGCGAACCTAAAAACAAGGTGACACAGTCATGCACACGCGGGATAATAAGAGGATATTTTTTTGAAGATATCCCCGTCAAGCCATTCGAACAGAGCCCATACCCTAATAATATGGCATCGAACTCTCTCCTCGAATATTCATTCTTATAGGTGTGCAGATCGTCACCGGAATCAACAAGGTCGATCTCTTTTTGTACGGCATCCCTTAAAAGAGCCGGTGTATTGTGCAGGCCCTGCCTTAGGTAGGTCACATCTACAAAGTTTTTCCCGGTCGCCGTAATCAAAGATAGTTCCCGGTACAGCGCCTTACATGCAATCAGCTTCAGTCTCATTTTTTACCCCTGGAACAATTCACACCCCAAAAAGCAATACTTTTTGGGGATCCAATAATAATTGAATATGGGCTGCACAAAGGCAGCCCATATATTTGCCTTATCTTCCCGTTTAAGGGATTATCACAAACAGAAAAGTTATTGTGCGCAAATTTCAAGCGCAAGATCGCTAGCCGAAGCTGCATCAGCTGCATAATAGTCTGCGCCAATCTTATCACGGAAGTTTTCCGTAACAGGGGCGCCGCCCACCATAACTTTCACCTTGCCATGAACGCCTTTTTCTTCAGCAAGCGCAACAACGTCTTTCATGATGCTCATAGTAGTGGTCAACAGAGCTGAGCAGGCAATGATCTGTGCGTCGTTGTCAACTGCAGCCTGAACAAACTTTTCAGGGGGCACGTCAACACCAAGGTCTATCACTTCAATCCCTTTACCTTCCATCATGATCTTGACCAGATTTTTGCCAATATCATGCAAGTCGCCTTTCACGGTTCCAAGAACCGCTTTGCCTTTGGACTCAATATCCGTATCAACCATTGCAGGCTTTAAGATTTCCATACCCGCATTCATCGCACGGGCCGCAACCAGCACTTCAGGAACATACACTTCGTTGTTTTTGAATTTTTCGCCAATGATAGACATCCCTGCCAATAAGCCCTTTTCCAGAATATCCTTGGGCGTTTTCCCGTCAGCCATCGCCTTTTCGGCAAGCTCCTTCACGTTTTTGGCACGTCCCTGTTGAACATATGCGCTCAATTCCTCATAAACATCCATAAAAAATACCTCCACTTTTTTGTTTTTTATATTTGCCCGCGTTTATCGCGGAATTTGCCCGGTGATATGCCGGTAACCTTTTTGAATACTTTATTAAAATAAGTCTGATCCTCAAAGCCGCACAAATACGCAACCTCGATCAGCGGAATATCATTGTTCAATAGCAGCAGCTTTGCATTGTCCACACGTACTTTATTAATGTACTGCATCATGTTGCTGCCCATCTCATCCTTGAAGATACGGCTGATATAAGAAACTGAAAAATTCACATGGTTTGAAATATCATTCAATGTGATTTTCCTCATATAATTACGCCGCACATAATCAATGATCTTCATAATAATATCCGAATGCTTCATCGTGCGGACATCGAACACCGCGCTTGTAAACCGTATCAAAACGTTGGAAAGCCATTTGTTAAGTTCATCCAGCGTTTTACAGTTATGTATATCATTCAGATAATCATAGTTCAGGCCAAAAACCTCAACTACATCCGCACCGCCGGAGATAGCCGCACGAGACAAGAGAACGATCAGTTCAGTCGTTCTCGCTTTAATCACATTAAAATTCCCGCCGGAACAGAAAAATATATGCCCCAGGATTTCATTCAGAACCTTCTGAGAAGCAGTCTTATCCCCCTGCGCAATATAATTTTGCAACATCTTCTCCGATTCGATCGGATAGTTATAATTTTCGGCTTTCGAATTTTTTATATCTGCAATCTGGTAAAACTGTTCGCTTTCATTTTGCGCCAGTTGTTCCAGAATCCGCATTTCTATGCTGTTACGCTCAACCATATAAGATGCAAGCATAAAAAGCACATCCGCATAGGTCGAAACTTTTGAACATTCAACCACCGGAAGCTTCCTAGCCTCCAATGAGAGTTCTGCGTTCATCTTGTCCCCAAACATACCCTTTAAGTCTTCGGCCACCTCACTGAGTTCGGTCATAATAAAAGGGCCTGCGCTAATCCCCAATTTTTCATCTTCGCCTTTTGAAATCGTTGTATTGATAAACGCCAAACCCGCCGGGCAGAGGCATTCGTATTTTCCGCCCCACCGCTCAGATTGCAGACAAGAATATATATTGATGTTTTCGCATTGCAGACCGCCCAGTAAATTTTTTTGAAGCCGGGAACAAACGCTGCAAAACCCTGTTGCATAAAACGTACCGGTTGAATTTGGGACCGCCAGGTCCACTGTTGAACAATTAATACCCGATATCGTGTTGAAATCAAAAATCAGCCGGTCGGCAGAACTGTATAACCCTTCCAAATAACCACCCACACTTCAATAATAAGAGTAACTCTTTTTTGCCTTTTTTGATTGCAAATTCTTGTACTTCCTTGTACTATTATACTTTATTACACAGAGAAGAATCCAGTTACTTTATAAACTTTTGCCTTGAAAGGGTTGCGTCAAAATTTTAAGATTATCCGCTTTTTAATAACGGCAGGCTCTGCAAAGCCCTATCCTTAGATGATTTGCTTCAGTTTAAAGTCAAGATAATCACAGGAGACAAGATTATATATTATGCCGCCGGCCTCGATATCGGTATATTGTTTGTTTTGGGAAGTATTGTGTATGTGTCCGAAAACCACTTGCCGGACCGGGTATTCCTCCATGATCTTCGCAAATTCGGAACACTCCTTCAAGGCCGAAACCGGCGGATAATGCATCATGACGATCAGTTCTCTTCCATTCGCGCGGTCCATGGCCGAATCCAAAGACAGGCGAAGCCGTATCTTTTCACGCTCATAAACCGTCTGATCCCGCTGTGCAAAATTTTTATCTCCGGGCAGTATCCAGCCCCGAGTGCCGCAAACAACATAATCTCCGGCTTCTTGGCTGTCGTACTGTAGAATATACATCCCTTCAGCAAGAACCGTCCGCACACGGGAAGGCGCAGACCACCAAAAATCATGATTCCCCTTTAAAAGAATCTTTTTGCCGGGAAGCAATCCGATTGCATCCAAGTCCGCCTGCGCTTCACTAAGATGCATCGCCCAACTGATATCCCCAGGAATCAAAACAAAGTCATCGGGGCCGACTTTGTTTTGCCAATCACTTTTTATTTTTTCAAAATGCCCTTCCCAATTTTCCCCAAAAATATCCATTTCTTTTGGGTTTGCAAACGAAAGATGCAGGTCGGATATTGCATAAATGTTCATATTAAATATTTCTCCATAATGGAAAGCAGCTCTTCCCTGCCAAAACGAGCCTGCGAAGAAACGGCTGCCATATCAAACTCCCCTCCGCCTACAACTTTACGCATATGCGCCAAAGCGTTTTTCCGTTTGGACTTTGCCACTTTGTCCGCCTTGGTGGCAATCAACGCACAGGGGATTCCATAATAAGAAGCATACTCAACCATCTTGAGATCGTCCGGAGAAGGATCATGGCGTATATCCAATAAAACCAAGATCAGCTTTAATTGCCGGGTAGCTTTCAGATATCCTTCCACCATTCCGCTCCAGGAGGCCATTTCTTCTTTTGAGGCCCTGGAAAAACCATACCCCGGCAAGTCCACCAAATAAAAACTCTGGTTAAACTTAAAAAAATTGATTAGCCGGGTCTTGCCCGGTTTCTTACTGGTATAAGCCAGCCGGGTCTGATTTGCCAAAAAATTTATAAGAGAAGACTTTCCAACATTGGATTTGCCCGAAATTGCAATTTCGGGCAAATCATCGTTAAAATAGACTTTAATATCTTTTACACTTGTTACAAATTCCGCATTTTTTATAATCATAACGTCTCCGGAACTCTTTACTATATGGCCCGGGCCGTACAGCTTTCATGCGGCTCTTTTTTAAGTGCTATTTCAAGAACCTGCCGTATGTTGCTTACATAATGGAACGTCAGTTTTCTCCGTACGTTCTCAGGCAGTTCCTCAATGTCCGGCTTATTTGCTTCGGGCAAAATAATATTACGTATTCCCGCACGCAGCGCCGCAAGCGATTTTTCCTTCAGTCCGCCTATTTTTAAAACCCGTCCGGTCAGGGTGATCTCACCGGTCATCGCAATATCACAACGCACAGGCATTCCCGTCAGGGCTGATACCATTGCCGTAACCATGGTTACCCCTGCCGAAGGTCCGTCTTTCGGAATTGCTCCTTCGGGAAGATGGATGTGAATATCCAATTTCTCATTAATATCTTTAGGAATTCCATACTCGTCTGCAAGTGAACGCACCAAACTGAATCCGGCTTTTGCAGATTCTTTCATGACATCTCCAAGCTGGCCGGTCAATTCCAGTTTGCCCGTGCCCTCCATTGCGGATACTTCCACCGCCAGCGTCTGTCCGCCGACGGACGTCCACGCGAGACCGGTCACAACACCCACGGTATCCACCTTTAACACATCCGATTCCGTTCTTTTGGGCAAGCCTAAAAAGCTTTTCAGATTTTTGCGGGTAACGACCACGGTTTTGACATTATTTTTGACAATCTGTGTTGCAGCCTTACGCATAATGGCAGCAATTTGCCTCTCCAGGCTCCTCACACCCGCTTCTGCGGTATATTTATGGATGATGTCCATAATCACCCCGTCGGGTATTTTGACCGCTTCTGTAGCCAGCCCATGCTCTTCAGCCTGTTTTTTGATCAAGTGAATCTTTGCAATATTCAATTTTTCAACATCCGTATAGCTGTTTATGTAAATAATTTCCATGCGGTCATACAGCGGCTCCGGTATGGCGTCCACATCGTTGGCCGTTGTAATAAACATCACCTTTGAAAGATCAAAACCCATATCCAGGTAATGATCTGCAAATGTATTATTGATCTCCGGATCCAACACTTCAAGCATTGCAGAAGCCGGGTCACCTCTGAAATCATTGGACATTTTATCAATCTCATCAAATAAGAAAAGCGGATTCATAGAACCTGCCTGTTTAATAGAAGAAATGATCCTCCCCGGCACCGCGCCAATATACGTTCGCCTGTGTCCGCGTATCTCCGCTTCATCACGGACGCCGCCAAGAGACATTCGGACAAATTTTTTACCTGTAGCACGCGCAATTGAGCGTGCAATAGAAGTTTTCCCTACACCGGGAGGGCCTGCAAAACAAATAATAGGACCTTTCATGCTGTCTTTCAGCTTACGCACAGCCAAAAATTCAATCACACGGTCTTTGACTTTATCAAGCCCATAGTGATCTTCATCCAATACGGCACGCACATGATCAAGGTCAAGGTTGTCTTCGGTATATACGCCCCAGGGCAGACTGACAATCCAATCCAGATAATTTCTGGACACACTGGTTTCCGGTGTCCCGTGCGGCATCTTGGCAAGCCGTGAGAGTTCTTTTTCTGCCTTTTCCCGCGCTTCTTCGGTCAAAGGCAGGGATTTGATCTTTTGTTTGATTTCATCTATATCCGAGATATCGTTTTCCGTTTCGCCCAATTCTTTTTGAATCGCTTTCAATTGTTCCCGTAAAAAATATTCCCGTTGTGATTTATCAACCTGCTGCTTTACATTTGCGGAAATCTCTTTATCGATTTCCAGAATTTCAATCTCTCTGGATAGGATCTGCATCACTTTTTTAAGGCGTTCAAGCTCATTCACGCATTCCAGCACCGCCTGTTTGTCTTCCATTTTAATCACAACATTGGAAGCAACCAGATCTGCAAATTTTCCGGCCTGTTTGATATCCCCTATGGTCATAAGTGTTTCACCGGACATACGCGAGCCATATCCTGCAAATTTTTCAAACATATCGTAGATTCTGCGCATATACGCTTCTTTGACAATATTGTTCTCAGAAGACTCCTCCGCATCAAAAGCCTCGATTTCAACCTCAAAAAAAGGGGCCGACTGCTTATATTCTGTTATTTTCGCACGTTGCAGTCCTTCCACCAGTACGCGGATATTATCGCCGGGCAATTTTAAAACCTGCTTCACCCGGGAAACTGTGCCCACCTCATAAATATCATCCGGAGCAGGATCTTCCGTTTTCATATCTTTCTGCGCAACCAAAAAAATATCCTGGCCGTTTTCCATGCAGTTTTCCAGTGCTTCTATAGACTTTTCCCGTCCTACGTCAAAATGAAGAACCATATACGGGAATATGACAAGTCCTCTTAATGCCACCATGGGCAGCACCATTTTCTTATCCAATTCGCATTTCCTCCATCGCAATTGTGAAAAGCGCCGGTATTGCCCGGCGCCGTAATTGTTTTTAGGATGCTGTCTCTGTCTTTTTTGTTTTTGGAGCATCCAGGGCCTTTTTAGTGTCCCCCACCACCAACATCGGTTTGCTGTTTTTGATGGTATCTTTTGTAATTACACATTTTAGGACATCCGTTCTGCCTGGTATATCATACATAATGTCCATCATTGCGGATTCAACGATTGCCCTAAGCCCTCTGGCACCCGTGCTGCGTTCGATTGCAAGCTTGGCAATCGCATCCAGCGCTTCACCTTCAAATTCCAATTCCACGCCGTCCATCTCAAACAACTTTGTAAACTGTTTGGTCAGGGCGTTTTTGGGTTTTGTTAATATCTCAACCAAAGCGGCCTCATCAAGAGAATGCAGAGTCGCAATCACAGGCACCCTGCCTACAAATTCAGGAATCAAGCCGAACTTCATAAGATCTTCAGGTAATATTTGCTCAAACAATTCGCCCATATCTTTTTCCGTTTTGCTCTTGATATCGGCACCGAATCCCATGGTTTTTTTGCCTACGCGGTTTTCTATGATTGTCTCAAGACCGTTGAAAGCACCCCCGCATATAAAGAGGATATCGGTGGTATCGATTTGCAAAAATTCCTGATGCGGATGTTTTCTGCCTCCCTGCGGCGGAACGCTGGCCACGGTTCCTTCCAATATTTTTAAAAGCGCCTGCTGCACGCCTTCTCCCGAAACGTCCCGGGTAATAGAAGGGTTTTCGCTTTTACGCGCAATTTTATCGATCTCGTCAATATAGATAATCCCCTTCTGCGCGCGTTCAATGTCATAATCTGCCGCCTGTATAAGCTTCAGAAGAATATTTTCCACATCTTCGCCCACATAACCGGCTTCGGTCAAAGAGGTCGCATCGGCAATCGCAAAAGGTACATTTAATATTTTGGCCAAAGTCTGCGCCAGCAGCGTTTTCCCGCAACCGGTCGGGCCCAACATCAGTATATTGCTCTTTTGGATCTCGGTTTCGTCATCCAACTTTGCATTTATTCTTTTATAATGGTTATATACGGCAACCGCTAAATTCTTTTTCGCCTTGTCCTGACCAATCACATATTCGTCCAATGCACTGGCAATCTGCGCAGGCTTCGGAATCTCCTCATCCTCATAAGGTTTGGGAGAGACATAGTCTTCTTCTATAATCTCTTTGCAGAGTTCCACACATTCGTCACAAATATATACGCCCGGCCCCGCAATCAGGCGTTTCACCTGATCTTGCGTTTTGCTGCAAAAAGAGCATTTCAGCTGCTTTGTGCCGTCGTCAAATTCTTTATACATACTTCACCTCAAAAGTTTACCGCTTCGGTTCGAATATCTCGTCAATAATACCGTATTCCAAAGCCTCTTTCGCCGTCATGAAATAATCCCGTTCCACATCTTTTTGAATACGATCAAGCGACTGTCCGGTACGCTCGCTCAAAATTCTATTGATATTATCTTTGATATTGATAATCCGTTGCGCATGAATCGCGATATCCGTCGCCTGGCCCTGCGTTCCCCCCAGCGGCTGATGGATCATCACTTCGCTGTTGGGCAGCGCCTTGCGTTTTCCTTTCACACCGGCAGTCAACAGAAATGCTCCCATGGACGCCGCCATACCAATACAGATTGTATTCACATCACATTTAATATACTGCATTGTATCATATATCGCCATACCGGCGGTAATGGAGCCTCCCGGACTGTTTATATATAAAAAGATGTCCTTGTCCGGATCTTCCGCCTCCAAAAAAATCATTTGCGCAACCACCAAATTGGCAGCTACATCGTCAATCTCTCCCGTTAAAAAAATTATTCTGTCTTTTAAAAGCCGGGAAAATATGTCATATGACCGTTCTCCCCGGTTCGTCTGTTCTACTACAATTGGAACCAAGCTCATCTGGAATGCCTCCGTTTCTTTACTTCTATGCGGTTTTTCCCGCTACTTGTTCTCTTCTTGTTTTGTGGTTTTCTTCTTGCTTTCGCCGGCAGCTTTTTTTGCAGGCGATTTTTGCGTTTTCTTCGCGGGGGCCGCTTCGGTCATAACCGCTTTTTCCATCAACAGATCGAAAAGCTTGTCCACGCGCACCCTTTCCCTGTAATAATCCAAATCCTCGGGCGAAATGAGCTTTTTATATTCTTCCGGCGTCTTGTCTGCGCCCTCTGCCATCTTGGCAACGTACGCTTCAAACTCCTCTTCGCTCGCTTCAATTTTCTCCGCTTTGATCATCGCTTCAATACACAGGCGCATTTTTACCTGCTTTTCAGAGCCTTCTGCATAATCTGCACGCAGGTCATCCATCGTTTTGCCAATATATTTCAGATAATCATCTATCTTCATTCCCTGGTACATCAGTTGATAGGACATCTGCTGAATCTGATAATTTGTCTGCGCTTCAATCATAGGCAACGGAATCTCTACGCTTGAGGCATCCACAATTTTCCCCAAAAGTTCGTCTTCCATCTCAGATTTTGCTTTGTCTTCCGCCGACTTTTGAAGATTTTTCTTTATATCTTTTTTGTAGTCGGCCACTGTATCAAAATCAGAAACATCCTGCGCAAATTCATCATTCAGTTCGGGAAGTTCCTTCTCTTTTACACTGATAAGGTTAATAGCAAACACCGCATCCTTGTCTGCCAATTCGGGCACCGGATATTCCTTTGGAAATTTTACTGTAATATCCCTGCTTTCGCCCGGCTTCATGCCCGCAACCTGTTCTTCGAATCCCGGAATAAAGCGGTTGGAGCCCAGTTCAAGCGTCTGGCCCTCGGCGGTGCCTCCGTCAAACTTTACACCGTCAACCGAGCCGGAATAATCCATGACAACCGTATCGCCCATCTCTGCCGGGCGGTCCACTTCTACCCAGCGCACATTCTGCTCTCTGATTTTTTCCAGTTCCGCATTGACTTCTTTCGCCGTTATTTTGGCTTCTTTTTTGGTGATTTCAACACCTTTATATTTCCCCAGTTTTACCTCGGGTTTCAAAAATACTTCCGCCGTAAACAAAAGTCCTTCAGCCTTGCCGATTTTCAAAATATCAATATCCGGCCTGGAAACGACCTCTAATTTATGTTCTTCCACCGCTCCGTCAAAAGCCTCCGGAAAAACCGCTTCAAAGGCTTCTTCATAAAAAACACCTTCACCATAATGGTTTTCTATCATTACCTTCGGCGCCTTGCCCTTCCGGAATCCTGGCACACTGTATTTTCCGCGTATTTTCTTATACGCCGTTTGCATTCCTTCGTTAAAGTCTTCCGGGCTAACTTCTATCTCCAATTTCGCCTTGTTGTTCCCCAGTAATTCAAGTTTGCTCGTCATCAATGTTCCTCCTAATCGTTTTCCGGTACAAAGCACCAATCTTGAGTATAACATAAGGCAAACCCTTATGCAATATTAATCAGTCCACTAAACAGCGCTTTTCTCTTCCAATTAAATCTTCCCTGCCCGCCGCTTTCAGAGCCTTTAAAACCAGCTTCCTGTTTTGGGGTTTTCGGTATTGCAGCAATGCCCGCTGCATCCGCTTTTCTTCTGCGCTTCTGGCAACATATACCGGCTTTTTGCTCCTCGGGTCCATCCCGGTATAATACATGCAGGTAGCCTCCGTCCCGGGCGTCGGATAAAAGTCCTGTACCTGCTTGGGAGAAAAGCCCGTATCACGCATATATTCCGCCAGTTCAACCGCATGAGCCAAGGTGCACCCCGGATGAGAAGACATAAAATACGGGAGAATGTACTGTTTTAATTTTAAACGCTTTGAAGCGGTATTAAACTTGCTTTCAAATTTTTTGTAAACGCTCATATCCGGCTTGCCCATTAATGCAAGCACCTCATGAGACACATGTTCCGGCGCCAATTTTAATTGACCGCTTACGTGATGAGCGGCCAATTCATGCAAAAAGGTGTCGTTGTCCAGCAACGCGTAATCGTACCGTATTCCCGAACGGATAAAAACTTTTTTTACCTTTGGCAACTCCCGCAGTTTCTTTAGGACATCCACGTATTCTCCATGACTGACCCGCAAATATCTGCATTTTTGTGGAACCAGGCACCTTCGGCTGGTGCAGGGACCGTTTAGCCGGGTACAGCGCGCACCGTAAAAATTTGCCGTCGGTCCGCCCACATCATGGATGTACCCCTTAAAGTCACGCATTTGCGTCATTTTTTTTGCTTCGCCTAAAATACTTTGTCCGCTGCGGTTCTGTATGCTTTTTCCCTGATGAAAATAAAGCGAACAGTATGCACAGCCTCCCAGACATCCACGTTGAGAAGTAATTGAGAATTTTACTTCTTCCAGGGCAGGTATCTTTTCCCGATAGGAAGGGTGTGCCTGATAGCTGAAATCCATTCCGTAAATTCTGTCCATTTGATCTTGTGACAGGGCTTCTGCGGGCGGATTTTGTACCACATAAAAGTCACGCTGCATCTGCGCAACCGGAACATCGCGCTTGTCTGCCTGTATTAAATAAGCATCGCAATACTTTTTTTTGCTTTGGTTTACCTCTTTGAAGGAAGGAATTTCGACAGCTTCATAGGATCGGCACAAATCTCTTGATGTATAAGCCGTTCCTGTGATATAAATAATGTCCGACACCTTTATGCCGGATGAAAGCGCTTCCGCAATCTCCAGCACAGGATTTTCTCCCATTCCGTACACTAAGATATCAGCTCCGCTGTCTGCCAGAATGCTCTGTCTCACCGTATCGTCCCAATAATCATAATGAGAGAAGCGGCGCAGGCTGGCTTCAATGCCGCCCAATATCACCGGAACATCCCCATACGCTTCCCGAATTCTGTTTGTGTAAACAATCGAGGCTCTCTTTGGCCTAAGCCCGGTTTTCCCGCCCGGCGAATACGCGTCACTCTTGCGCGGCTTTTTAGCGGCAGTATAAAGATTTACCATACTGTCCATATTTCCTGCGCTCACCAAAAAGCCCAGTCTGGGCCTTCCAAAGCGCATAAAATCTTTCGTTTCGTGCCAGTCCGGCTGTGCAACAATACCGACACTGTAACCGTTGCTCCATAACCATCTGCCAATGAGAGCGTTTGCAAAGGACGGGTGATCCACATAGGCGTCTCCCGTTACCAACACAAAATCAACTTTTTCAGGCCCGCTTTCGGATCTTGTTATGGGCAAAAATTTCATTTAATCTTCTCCGTTTTGCAAACATCCGGTCGGATGCATTTTCATAATTATACCATCAACAAAAGCAATATTCCAAATAGTGCGCAAAAAAAATATCTTTTCAAATCAGGCGAAAAAAAAGGCGTTTTTACGCCTTGAATTTTTTTTGAATCCATATCCATTTTTTCCGGGCTCGTTTTAAAAAGCTCTCACTGTCTCTTCCGCATCCCGAATGGCTTTATTAAGTCCGGGGCCTTTGCCACGTCCGTCTGTCTGAATGGTTTTAAAATCTGTAATTCCAAAAAAAGAAAATACTGTTTTTAAATAATCTTCGCCAAGTTTTCTGAGCGGAGATGCCTGTACCTGTCCATCAGCACCACGCGAAACAATGCTTACAGCCTTCTTGCCTTTCAGTAATCCTACCGATCCATAAGGCGTATATTTAAAAGCAATATCCATAATACCCACATGATCCATATAATTTAATACAGCGGACACTCCTGCATCACATAGAGGTTGCGCAATAATATATTTATCTGCCTCCGCAAACTGATACGCATACCGGAGCACCGGATCGCCCGTATCTTTTGTTTTTTGATGGCTGATCGCAAAAAGCATATCATTATTAGAAAGCGTCTTTATCCCTTCCTTGTTCAGATTTAGTGTAGTAATTTCGTCTTTTGGATGCATTTTTCTGTATTCTTTTACAAAATCATCTGAAACCGCACATGCTCTGGAAGGTTGTTCCTCATTTGAAGAATCCGCCCTAATATATAAAACCTTACACATTACGCATCTTCCTTTCTCTGGATTTTTTTTGAATAATTCTTTATAATTTTATTGTACACTTTCTTCTTTCAGTTAAACCCGAGTTAACAAAAACTTAATAAAAAAATAACGCCTGTTTAACAAACAAAGCGTTATCTATTTGTTTTATTAGTTTTGAGATAGGTCTGTAAGCCGAGTTCTGTTTTGATGACCATCTATCTAGGCCTGACGTTACCGGCAGGCTCAAGCGATTACAGAAGGCTTGACGGGCCGCCATTAAATGCCTCCATACCAATCTTGCTCCGGATGGGGTTTACACAGCGGATCCGGTCACCCGGACCCCGGTGAGCTCTTGCCTCGCCTTTTCACCCTTACATGCAAACGCATGCGGTTATTTTCTGTTGCACTTTCCTTGGAGTCGCCTCCACCGGGTGTTACCCGGCACCCCTGCCCTATGGAGCTCGGACTTTCCTCACCTTAAAAGGCGCAGTCATCCAACCTACTCAAAACCAACTTTTACCCTTTATAAATATAAGATACGGCCGCAGCTGTCACATTCCACAATACTGTCACCCGCCTTCAGCCGCCCGATCACGCTGGATGGGAGCTGCATATTACAACCGCCGCAACGGTCATCGTTTAACCGCGCAACCGGGTTGGGTCTGCGTTGTTTTATTTTCTTATACTTTTCCATCAGATCGGCATCCACTTTTTTAGCCGCCTGGTCAAGCTGAGACTTTAAACGTACAACTTCGCCCGAACCCTTCTCAATCTCCTCGTTGTGCAATTCTTTCAACCGGTCAAACTCTTTTTTCACAGCGCTCATATTACGCAATGTCTGCATAATTTCTTCGCTTGCTTTTTCAAGTTTTTTCTTGATCTCAACAATTTTTCTCTTATTCTGCTCCAATGCGCTTTTGATATTATCGCTTTCCTTAATGCTCTCCCGAACATCCTCAATAAAAAGATCATCAAGATCATAATCAGCCATCTCTACCAATTCCTGACCTTTTTGCTTCATCTGCCCGGACAAAGATTCCACCTGTGAAGAAATCTCGCCAATCTTATTCTGACTGACCGCAATTTCTTTTTCAAGATTCTTTATATATTGCTGTTTTACCTGCAGGTACTTCTGATGTTTAAGCAGCTTTTTCCGTGTTTCCGTATTCCTGAGCACATTTTCAAACTCTTCCAGCTCTATTTCAGCGTTTTGGTAAGCCCATAGCGCTTCTAATTTATTCAAATTGCATCCTCCGCTCAAAAATTTATAAATGGACGGGCCACATGCTCCGACTCAATTATATCCAAAGTATATTTTAGCGCATCTGCGCGTTTTTGTAAACCTTGGGCAAAACAGCCTACAAAACATTTTTCGGTATCAAAATGCCCGGCCTCAATAATTGAAACCTTCTTTGCCGCTACATAAATATTATGCTTGACTTCCCCCGTAATGAAAAGGTCTACTCCCATTTTCTCCGCATACGGAACCATTTCTCCACCACCGCCGCCGCATATCCCCACTCTCTTCACCGGCTTTTCAAGATCTCCCATCACACGTATCGTATCAACTTTTAGGCTCTCTTTCACAAGGCGGGCCGCCTGTTCAAGTGTAATCGTTCTGGCAAAATCTCCCGTTACCCCCAAACCGGATTCTGTTTCACGGTTGTTTTTAAGCCCGGTCACATAATAGGCAACCTCCTCATATGGATGCACCTCTTTCATGCTGTGAACAACCCGTTCGGTCAAATCTTCCGCACAGATCGCTTCGATTTTTACTTCGGTCACTTTTTCCAATTTTTCCGCTTCGCCAATAAAAGAATTTGCTTTATCGTTTGGGCGAAAGCGTCCTTCGCCTTTTGCAAAAAAAGCGCAGTCCCTATAATTCCCAATCATACCCGCTCCGGCTTCGCCCATAGCTTCCGCCACTTTGTCCGCATATTCTGCCGGAACGTATACCCCTATCTGGTTATACCCTTTTTGTGTTGCCGGCTCAAAAAAGCGTACGTTTCCAAGGCCAAGTAGTTCCGCCAAAAAAGTATTGATCCCTTCGGGAGCGCTGTCCATACTGGTATGAGCGCAATAAAGGGATATTCCATTTTGGATCATCTCTGCCGCCATCCGGCCCGGATATGTTTGAAAATCAATGCTGCGTATCTCTTTAAAAAAAAGCGGGTGATGGGATACAATCAGTTCGCACTCTTTTTCCACAGCTTCCTGAATAATCTCTTCCGAAACATCAAGACAGACTAAAATCTTTGAAATATCCCTCCCAAGATTAATATGAAACCCGCTGTTATCCCAATCACATGCAAACCGAACAGGCGACAGGGTCTCTATCATTTTTTCAATTTTTTCAATACTGATTTTCATTTAGATATTCCTCCAATCTGTTCGTGAAGGCCGACAGTTTCTCCACTTTTTTTCCGGCACGCGGCTTATCTGAGCGCGCCGCCTTTTCCGCTATCTCTTTTGCCTGCATAAGCCTGTATTCCAAAAAGCCCTTCAGCAAAGGAGTTTTGCTTTCCAAAAGGCGCCGCCCGATTTCATAATAAAACTCATCTAGCTCCCTTGATCGGCTACCATCATACTTCGCACAAATAATCTGATAATAGCGACCTTCTTCCAGCGCCAGGCTTTCTTTTGTAATTCCATAGCCGTTTTCCAGCAAGTATCTGCGCAGTTTTGCTTCATGTGAATGCGGACAGAGCACCAAAACCGCCGAATGTGCAATCTTTGCGCCTTTTTTTAAGATATCCGCTATCTGAAGCCCGCCCATTCCGGCAATCACAATGACACCTGCTTCATTCGGTTTCAATACGGAAAGCCCATCCCCGTGTCTGAAAGAAATTCTTCCTTCAAATTCGGCTCCGCTGCAGGCTCTTACCGCCTTTTCCAAAGACTTCGGACTGATGTCGCTCGCAATCAGCCTATCCGCTTTTCCCAAGCGTATCAGCATGATCTCTAATTTGCCGTGATCACACCCGACATCTGCAACAACACCGTTTTTATCTATGCAGTTGTAAATTTCGTTCAATCTTTCCATATGACGTAACGCTGCCCATTCTAATGCAGACAAAACAGGGCAGCTATCTTGCTGCCCATGATTCCTTTTTGACTAAAAGACTTTTATTCCAGAAAATCTCTCAATTTCTTGCTGCGGCTGGGATGGCGCAGTTTCCGCAGCGCCTTCGCTTCAATCTGACGTATACGCTCCCGGGTAACCTGAAATTCTTTTCCCACCTCTTCCAAAGTACGTGCACGTCCGTCATCCAGACCAAAACGCAATTTTAAGACTTTCTCTTCTCTGGGCGTAAGCGTATCGAGCACATCCATCAACTGTTCTTTGAGCAATGTAAAAGCCGCAGCTTCGGCGGGCGCCGGAGCATCATCGTCCGGAATAAAGTCTCCCAAATGACTGTCTTCTTCTTCGCCGATCGGTGTCTCCAGCGATACAGGTTCCTGCGCAATTTTGAGTATTTCCCGAACCTTTTCCTCTGTAATGCCCATTTCTTTTGCTAACTCTTCGGGCAACGGATCCCGGCCGTACTGCTGAAGAAGTTGGCGCGAAACACGAATCAGTTTATTGATCGTCTCAACCATATGGACCGGTATACGAATAGTGCGCGCCTGGTCTGCAATGGCACGGGTAATAGCCTGGCGTATCCACCATGTCGCATATGTTGAAAACTTGTATCCCTTCTGATAGTCAAATTTTTCCACAGCCTTAATCAGACCCAGGTTTCCTTCCTGAATCAGATCAAGAAAAAGCATCCCTCGTCCCACATAACGTTTTGCAATGCTTACAACAAGTCTCAGATTGGCTTCAGCCAGTTTTTTCTTGGCCTCCTGGTCTCCCATGCCCATCCGTGTGGCAAGCTCCACTTCTTCTTCGGCGGAGAGCAGCGGCACTTTCCCAATTTCTTTTAAATACATGCGGACAGGATCGTCAATATTGATATTCTCAGGCATGGCTATTTCAAATTCTTTTTCGCCTTCCTCCACTTCCTTTGGAAGTTCCCTCTCAATATCTTCATCAATCACATCCACATTCGATTCTTCCAAACTTTCATACAGACGTTCAATCTGATCCGGCCGAAGAATTACATCGTCCAGGGCATCCATGATTTCCTTGTATGTGATAACGCCTTTTGCTTTTCCTATATCAATGATCTTGCTGACCCGTTCTTCACTGTTTTTAATATAAGAATTAGCGGCATTCTTTTTGCCGATGTCAAATTCAGTTTTCTTTGTTTTTTTATTTTCTTTTTCCTGCAATCTATACCACCTACTAATTTAATCTTTCTTTTTTTTCATGTATTTCTTTGGACAATTTATTAATATCGTTCAGTAATTCATTTTTTCTTTCGTCATCCTTTTCTTCACCATATTTCTGCAGCAAATGTGCACGCATACGTACAAGTTTACGAACCTGCATATCCCGGACACAATCCGTCATATAATCATCCGCACTCTTTCCTGCGCCAGTCAGGTCATCTTCCCGCGACAGCAGTTCCGTAGCTCTGCTCGTCTCTGCGCCATCCGATAACTCGGATATTATTTCGGCATCCGTTGGTGTAAATCCTTTATTTATTTTTTTCAATACGGCAGAAAAAATTTTTTTATGAACCGGATCTTCAAAATCTTCTTCCGCAATACGGCCGGATAATTCCTGTGCGCAAGCAGGATTCGAAAGAAGCCTTGCCAACACATATTGCTCGGATCTGGGTCTGTTTTCTTTTGAAACATTTTCCGGCAGTTTTTCCCACCCGCTCGTATCCGGAACCTTCTTTACTCCGATCTCTTCATAAATTGCGGCCTCGCTGAACCCGGATTCCTCCGCAAGCTTACGTACATATTTTTCGCGTATGATTGGGCTCTCCACTTTTTTCAGTAACGCTGCACATTCTTTCGCATACTGCTCCATTCCGTAGCCTGCTTTTTTGCCAAGGTTATCTTTCAGGCGAGCCATTTTATAGTCCAACGCAGGCAACGCCGCCGAAACAAGTTGAATAAACCCGTCTTTTTTATATTTTTTTAAATATTCATCCGGATCCAGCCCTCCCGGCATGGAAATCACACGCACGTCAAGTCCCGCACCTGCAAGAATGTCGAGCGCACGTGCCGTCGCTTTTTGGCCCGCTTCGTCCCCGTCGTAAGAAACAACCACCCCTGAAACATAACGTTTAATGAGCCTTGCCTGCTCGGCTGTCAGTGCGGTTCCAAGTGTTGCCACCACATTTTTAATGCCATACATATAGAGCGCAATCGCATCCATATACCCTTCCACCAGTACCACATACTGCAGATTTTTAATCTTGCGCACCAGATTTAAATTATATAAATTTTTGCGTTTGTTAAAAGCAGCGGTCTCCGGAGAGTTCAGGTATTTGGGTTCGCTCTTATCCATTACCCTGCCGCCAAACCCGATCACCTCGGAAAAATTATTTATAATAGGCATCATTACGCGGTTTCTGAACGCATCGTAGACTTTTCCGCCTCCGGTTTTTGCAAGCCCCGCTTCAATCGCATCTTTTTGGGTGTATCCCTGCTCTTTTAGCAGGCGAAGCAAATAATCCCATCCATCGGGTGCAAAACCGAGACCAAATGTTTTAATGACCGCATCGTTGATCCCTCGTCCCCGCAAATACTGACGCGCTTCTTTTCCCTCTTCGCTTTTCAGATTTTCATAAAAAACCCGGGCCGCGATCCTGTTCATTTTTTGTATTTTTTCTCTTTGCTCCCGAAACTCCGCATAGTGGGTATGGTTTTCCTTTTGCGGCATAGGCATTTTCACTTTATCCGCAAGGTACTGGCAGGCTTCCACATAATTCAACTTTTCGATTTCCATCACAAAATTGATTACGTTTCCTCCTTTTCCGCATCCAAAACAATGATAAAACTGCCGGTCTGTATTCACGGTAAAAGAAGGAGTTTTTTCATTATGAAACGGACAACACGCCCACAGCCGTCCCCCTTTGTTAACCAGCGTTACGTGCTCTCCCACTATGTCTGCAATATTTACCTTTGAGAGCAATTCGCTCCGCCATTCTTCAGAAATCATTTGCCGCTTTCCTTCTTGATTTACTGCCACCTTCTGGGTACATACAGCTCATCAAATTTTTTCAGTGCATATCCATCGGACATACCCGCAATATAGTCGACTACCACTTGCTCCATGCCCCAACGGTCCATCAGGCTTCTGTATTCATCCGGCAGATCCACCGGGTACGTTGTATAATGCTCCCATAGCATATGGATCAGCATGGTTACCTTTTTTTCATCTTCTTTTGCTTTTGGGGAAAAATACAGGTTAGAAAACAAAAAGTCTCTCAATTCATCGGTATATCCCTGCATTTCGGAAGACATGTATATATCCGCTTTATCACGGCTGTTATCAACAATATCAAGCACCATGGCATTGATACGGTTTCCATGCGTTTTTCCGAGTGCGTCAATCAGCTTTTTCGGAATGTCGGAAAGGGACAGTACACCTGCACGGATTGCATCGTCAATATCATGATTAATGTAAGCAACCCGGTCTGAAATATTTACAATCCGTCCCTCAAGGGTGCCTGGAAACATTCCTTTCTTGTGATTGACAATACCGTCTCTTACTTCCCATGTCAGGTTAAGTCCAACTCCGTTTTCCAAAACATCCACTACCCGCAGGCTCTGCCGATTATGATCAAAGTCACCGGCGCATTCCCGAATCGCCCGCTCTCCGGCATGTCCAAAGGGCGTATGCCCAAGATCGTGCCCCAACGAAATCGCCTCAGTCAGATCTTCGTTTAACCGCAATGCACGCGCAAGGGTACGAGCGATCTGGGACACCTCCAGGGTATGCGTCAGCCGTGTCCGGTAGTGGTCTCCTTCGGGCGCAAGAAAAACCTGGGTCTTATGCTTTAAGCGCCTGAAAGATTTACAATGCAATATCCGGTCCCTGTCCCGCATATACTCCGTACGGACCGGGCATTTTTCCACCGGCCGGGCTCTCCCCCTGGAATTTGCGCTTTTTTGCGCATATTCGGACAATGTTTGGTTTTCGATCCTTTCAAGTTCTAAACGTACCATAATGACTATATATTATACATTCGCTTTGCAAAATCCTTTGTTCTTTTCAAAAACGCAGTTTATGCTCAATATTTAATTTAAAGTGTTTCTGCGTCTTTTAAACATTCCTCTGCCTTCCGGGGCGCAAACAGGCAAAAAGAAGGGCGGCAATTCCTGCCGCCCTTTTTTATATTTGCAGCTCTTATTTCTGTTTTACAACAGCCTGCGCCGCGGCCAGTCTGGCAATCGGCACCCTGAAGGGCGAGCAGGAAACATAGTTCAGTCCAACCTGATTGCAGAACTCAACAGAGGAAGGTTCACCGCCATGCTCTCCGCAGATACCCAGTTTAATATTCGGGCGGGTCTTACGGCCCAGTTCGGCAGCCATTTTCACCAGTTTGCCTACGCCAACCTGATCCAGTTTGGCAAACGGATCTGATTCGTAAATCTTATTGGTGTAGTAGTCTTCCAGGAACTTTCCGGCATCATCACGCGAGAACCCAAAGGTCATCTGGGTTAAATCGTTTGTGCCGAAAGAGAAGAACTCTGCTTCGGTGGCAATCTCATCCGCCGTCAGCGCAGCCCGCGGAACTTCAATCATGGTACCTACCATATATTTGAAGGTCTCTCCTCTTTCTTTTAGTACGGCATCAGCCGTTTCCACAACGAATTTTTTCACAAAGGCCAGTTCTTTCACTTCGCCTACCAGCGGAATCATGATCTCGGGAATAATATCCAGGCCTTCTTCTTTACGGACTTCACAGGCCGCTTCAATCACCGCGCGGGTCTGCATTACGGCAATTTCAGGATAAGTAACGGCCAAACGGCAACCCCTGTGACCCAACATTGGGTTAAATTCATGCAGGGAAGAAACAATGGCTTTCAACTCGTCCACCGACATGGACATTTCTTTTGCCAATGCAATTATATCGTCTTCTTCCGTCGGAAGGAACTCATGCAACGGGGGATCCAAGAACCGGATGGTTACCGGGAATCCCTTCATTGCTTTATAAATACCTTTAAAGTCCTCTTTCTGCATGGGCAAAAGCTTCGCCAACGCTTTTTCTCTCTGCTCTTTGGTCTTGGAGACAATCATCTCGCGCATAGCTGCAATACGGTCTTCCGCAAAGAACATATGCTCGGTCCGGCAAAGCCCAATGCCTTCCGCGCCAAATCCGACAGCCTGTGCGGCATCATGCGGCGTATCCGCATTGGTGCGCACTTTCAGTTTGCGGATGGAATCCGCCCATTCCATAACTTTGGCAAAATCGCCGGTCAGTTTGGCTTCCTGTGTCTCAATGGCACCGGCATATACATTTCCTGTGCTGCCATCCAAAGAAATCTCGTCGCCTTCCTTAAAGACCTTTCCGTCAGCCGTGATCATCGTCTTTGCTTCCGCGCTTACTTTCAGTTCGCCGCATCCGGCTACACAGCAGGTTCCCATACCGCGCGCCACAACAGCCGCATGGGAAGTCATTCCGCCGCGCACGGTCAGAATGCCCTGAGAAGCATACATGCCTTCAATATCCTCTGGAGAAGTCTCAAGGCGAACCAGAATAACTTTCATTCCACCGGCTGCAGCCGCTGTGGCTTCATCAGCAGTAAAGTAAATTTTACCAGCTGCTGCGCCCGGAGATGCGGGCAGGCCTTTCGCAATAGGATTAGCCGCTTTCAAAGCCGCCGGCAGGAAGGTGGGGTGTAAAAGCGTATCGAGCTGCTTGGGCTCAACCTTTAAAATAGCTTCTTCCTTGGTCAGCTTTCCTTCTTCCACCAAATCTACAGCAATTTTGAGAGCTGCGGGCGCTGTTCTTTTTCCGTTTCTGGTCTGCAGCATATACAGTTTTCCGCCTTCAATGGTGAATTCCATATCCTGCATGTCTTTATAATGGTCTTCCAAAAGCTTTGCGTTTTTAACAAACTGCGCATACGCTTCAGGCATTGTTTGCTCAAGATGTGTAATCGGCTGCGGCGTCCGAATGCCGGCAACAACATCTTCGCCCTGTGCATTCATCAGGTATTCACCATAAAGCCGTTTTTCTCCGGTTGAAGGATCGCGCGTAAAGGCAACGCCTGTACCGCAATCGTCGCCCATGTTGCCGAACACCATGGTCTGAACATTAACGGCGGTTCCCCAATCACCAGGGATGTCGTTCATTCTGCGGTATACGATCGCGCGGGGGTTATCCCAGGAACGGAACACGGCCGTCACAGCTTCTAAAAGCTGTGTCTTTGCATCCTGCGGGAAATCTTCACCTTTTTCTTTCTTATATATTTCCTTATAAGTCGCAACCAGTGCTTTCAAATCTTCCGCATCCAGTTCGGTATCGAGCTGAACGCCTTTGGCTTCTTTTGCAGCTTCCAGTGCTTTTTCAAACAGGTTCTTCTCAATTCCCATTACAACATCCGAGAACATCTGAATAAAACGTCGATAGCTGTCATATGCAAACCGGGGATTTCCGGATTTCTTTGCAACACCTTCCACGGCGATATCATTGATCCCCAAATTTAAAATAGTATCCATCATTCCCGGCATCGACGTACGTGCGCCGCTGCGAACGGATACTAAAAAGGGGTTTTCAGGATCACCAAAGGTTTTTCCAACAATTTTTTCCGTTGTTTTCATAGCTTCCAGAATCTGGCCGACGACTTCTTCAGAAAGTTTTTTGCCGTCATCATAATACTTGGTGCAAGCTTCAGTCGTAACGATAAAGCCCTGGGGAACCGTCAGACCCAAATTGGTCATTTCCGCAAGATTGGCGCCTTTGCCTCCCAGCAGATTCCGCATAGAGGCGTCACCCTCACTGAATAAATACACATATTTTTTGGACATTCTTTTGCTCCTCTCAAGAATTATTATATTATATATTTTTTGAATAATATGACGCTATTTTACGCATTTTCGCAATGTATTATACAGCACTTTTCCCTATATTACAATAATAAATCGCAAAATTAACAGTTTTTCTGAGCTCATTTAACCAAGACTCACAAAAATCGCATCGAACGGCATTTTAGTTCGCCCAATTCTCCCAAATACTCCCGTAACAGATCCAGCAGCCTTGGGTTAAACCCCTGGGCCGGGCAAAAATCCTTAGGCGAAGTTTGAAGCATCTTGTCAATCATTTTCATGTCTTCCGGGCGGACCGATACGGTTTTCAGGCCATCCGCGCATGCCGGGCAAACCGTGCCGCCTTCCGCCATACAAAAAAGATGCGGCGCTTCAAGCGGCCGTCCGCAAACAACACATTCTTGGGTTGACGGACGAATCCCCAGCAGCCCGGATATCCGGACCAAATAATACGTCAGCACCTCCCGTGAAGGGCGTCCCTTTTCCAGGTGCGTCAGGCAGGTAACCAGCAATATGAAAAGCGGATCATATTCCTGCGTATTCTGAAGAATTTTTTCACTCATCTCCATCATTACGCATGCAGTTGCATATTTTTCAAAATCCGTTCCCAAACTGTAAAATTCCTTTTTGATTTCACATTGACTCACGGACAATCTCCCGCTCCGGCTGATAAAAGAATATATGCCGCAGCAAAACGGCTGACTCACGGCCGACAAAGGGTTTTTTAAATTTTTTGCACCTCGCGCAAGCGCCGATATCAGCCCAAAATCACGCGAGAACAATGTAAGCATCTTATCTGAATCCCGCCAGTCCGCCGTACGCATTACGATGCACAAAGTATTCTCCATTTTCCTTTATCCTCTTTTGGAAAATCTGTATAAATCAAAACCCGCCGGCAGGATCGTTTCAAGCGTCCGTTTTCAGTCCTTTTGATGTTCACCACATACGGCAGATTCACAAAGAGTGTCAATCTTTATATCCAAGCGTCCTCAGCACCGAATCCTGATTCCGCCAGTCTCTCTTCACTTTTACCCATACTCGTAAAAAGACTTTTTGGCCAAACAAGACCTGTATATCTATCCGGGCTTCACTTGCAATCTTTTTCAATTTTGATCCGCCCCGGCCGATAATGATCCCTTTGTGTGAATCCCGCTCACAGTAAATTACCGCATCGATATTCACAATATCTTTTGCGGCATCAATATCCACTCTCTCTATTTCCACACCCACGCCATGAGGCACTTCTTTCCCAAGGTGTTTTAATGCCTTTTCACGGATGATTTCCGCGGCAATCAAACGTTCCGGCTGATCGGTCACCATGTCTTCAGGATAATACTTAGGGCCTTCGGGTAAAAGTTGTTGGAGGGAAAGAAGCATCTCGTCCACGCCATCCCCGAGTTTAGCGGATATGGGACAAACCTTGTTTTCCGTGCCCAATTCTTCCATAAGTTCCATCAGGCGGTTCTTTTCCACCGCATCTGTTTTATTAATCAGAACAAAAAAAGGTGCCTTCTGCTTGGACAACTTGCCGATCATATCACGGTCGCTTTCCCTTAAGCCGGTTTTTGCATCCATGATATATAAAACCACATCAACGTCGGTAATTGCGCTTTCAATGGTTTTTAACATGATCTCATCCAGCGCGTTTTTTGCCGGATGGATGCCCGGTGTATCCAAAAAGATAATCTGAAAATCTTTCCTGGTCAATATCCCGGAAATTTTTGTGCGGGTCGTTTGTGGCTTTTTTGATACAATAGATATTTTTGTCCCCACAATCCTGTTTAAAAGTGTTGATTTACCAACATTCGGGCTGCCGATCAACGCAACAAACCCCGATCTGAATTCAGGCAAAATGACTCTCCTTTAACTTGAAAATACAAAAATCTGTGTGACTTGAAAAACAATCACGGTAATAAGTATGCCCAGAAGCGCGCCCATGGCAACCTCCAAAAAGGTATGCACCTTTGTCTCCATCCTGCTTTCGGCAACAATCAAAGCAATCACCGCGCTGAAAGAAGCCGCAATAGGATCTCTTGATGTCAGCGCAATCGCCGTGAAAAGCGCAAAAGCAAAAGCAGTATGCCCGCTGGGCATTCCGCCCTGCACATAAGTTCCCCGTTTTTTCACAGAACGCGATTTTAAAATAATCACTACAACAAAAAGCACCATCAAACTGGCAAAAGTCACATGGGCGGGCAGATTATTAAGATAATCAAGTGATATCAAGGCAAAATTGTTGAACTTTCTGTAGAAAACAAGGTACCCGACCACCACCGCATTCGCAGCCGCTATCAAAACAGCGCCTGCGGCAACGTTTTTTGCGATTTTTGCAAATTCGTTATATTCTTTGGTAATCAGATCGCATACCGCTTCCACTGCGGTATTTAAAAGTTCGGCAAACAAAACGAACGCTATGGAGATCACAAGGGCAATCAGTTCAAAGCGGGTCACATGCGTCATAATGGCCGTCACAATAACCGCCACCATCAGTATAAAATGGACCTTCATGTTTTTTTCCAATTTGAAGGCTTGCATAATCCCGCCTATCGCATGGTTAAAGCTGTTGATCACTGTCTTCATCTATTGATCCCCAATTGGTATAATATTCCCTCGGCCTTATCCGTCATTTTTTGTTCGTCTTCTTTTTTTGCATGATCATACCCCATTAAGTGCAATGTACCGTGAACAGCCAAAAAACACAGTTCCCGCAAAAGAGAATGTCCGTATTCTTCCGCCTGTTCCTGTGCCCGCTCAACACAAAGGGCAATATCCCCCAGGACTATTTCTTCCGTATCGGAATCAGTCTCCAGGTCGGGCAGAGTGTCATACTCGCAAATCGGACGGTCTAGTTCATTTGCGGGAAAAGAAAGGACATCGGTCACGCAATCCAGACCCCGGTACTCTCTGTTAAGGCGTCTTATTTCTTCGGCACCGGTAAAAAGAATATTCAGAGTCCCGTCCACACCGTCACCCTGCATGGCATCCCCTGCCGCCAATACTATTGTATCACAATGCTCTGTCACTTTGGACAGGATATCGCTTTCACATATGACTATCTTCATCTTTCTCTCCGTCCAGCTCCAAACGCGGATATTTGATCCTGTTATGAAGCATTCCGTTATAAACGCCGGCAAAAGCGCGTGCGATTGCCGTCAGATCTCTCCGGGTCAGCGGTGTTAAATCCAGCTGTCCATCGTCGTATTTTGCCTGAATCAATTTTTTGATAAATTCAAAAGTTTCTTCTTCTGTAGGATCATCCAAAGTGCGCATGGCCGCTTCCACCGTATCAGCAAGCATGACAATTGCACTTTCAATCGTATCCGGCCTCGGGCATGGATACCGGTAATCATTGATATCGGCCTTCCCGTCCTCCTGCTTCGCTTTGTGATAAAAAAACGCGACCGGCGTATTGCCATGGTGCTGTAATTGAATTTTTTTAATTTCGGAAGGTATATTATATTTCCCAAGCATTTCATACCCGGACGTCACGTGGCTCATAATAATTTCAGCGCTCTGCTCCGGCCTGATTTTATCGTGCGGATTCACATTGTTTCGCTGATTTTCCACAAAATACATTGGGTTTTTGAGTTTTCCCACGTCATGATAATAAGACCCAACTCTTGCAAGCAAAGAATTTGCGCCTACCGCCTCACACCCCGCCTCGGCCAAATTCCCTACAAACAAACTGTGGTGATAAGTGCCCGGCGCTTCCAAGAGAAGTCGCTTTAACAACGGGTGATTCGGATCGGAAAGCTCAAGAAGCTTTGCAGGGGTCGTAATTTTAAACAGGCTTTCAAAAGGCGGAAGCAAGCCGATCGCCACTACACCGGATAAAACGCCGCTCGCCAGCAGCCAGGCCATTCCCGGAAACAGCGAAGCGGTCGCCAGCAGGTTTTCTTTCCACAAAACAATTTGCAGCAGCACGCCGGGAATACACGCAACCAGTCCGGCCAGAATAGGCGCGGCACGAAAAGCTTTTTTTCTGAGAACGACAATGGCTAAAATTCCGCCCAGTACCGATATGATGACCGTTTCAAACGCCACATCTGTAAAGAACGCATGCTTTCCCGTCAACACAGTCACAATCAGCAAAGAAATGAATACGGTATAAGAAACGGCATTTTTTGTGGAAACCAGCACCGCTACCAATATCGCCGCCATTGTTGTAATAAGAATATCCGGCGCAATCCGTGCAAGAATCCCGGTCACGGCCATCACCAGAACGGTCAGGATACTTAAGATGGCAATGTGTTTTATGTTTTCCGCCAATTTTTTTTCAAAATTCAAAACATAAATAATGTATATCGCAAATAAAAGCGTCACATACAAAACTGCAGCCAATGAATAATCAAGCGAGGAGTTCGGCTGATCCAAAAGGCCCATCCGGTCTAATACAGAATACTGGTCCGGCGTCACAACTTCGCCTTTCATCACAATATTCTGCCCCTTCATATATGTCACCGGATCTACCGCCGCTGCGGCTTCATCCTGTTTTAAGCGGGTCGCCTCCTGATCAAAAACGATATTTGCTTTCAAATCATATTGAAGGCATTCCGTAAGCAGTCTGGATTCCGGCGCAGATAAATCATATTGTTCTGAAATCTGTAAAACGATCTGACTGGCCACATCGTCAACATCTTCTTCCTTGAATCCAGTGTCTAGTTCTTCTTCGCTTATACTGTAAACCAAATTAAACAGGGTATTCAGTTCGTCTTTTGTCATAGATACAACAGGCACCCAATCCGTATCGTTTACATAAGGAGGCAAGACACCCTGGATCTCTGTCTGTTCCTCAGCGGGAAGATAGGTTTTCCAGTCTATGGTACTCGGATCAAACGGAACATCTGCCGCTGTAATCACCTTTGCGGTGGGCGTTACCGCAGGTTCTGTCGAATCACTGTTTTTTATATTGTCAATTTCAGTCTGCACACGCTGGTTCTCCGCTGCCTGCAGGGCTGCAATCTGAGCATTCACATAATATTGCTGAGCATAGGCACGTGCAGATTCAAATTTTTCAAAATCAGCAGCCAGCGCATCCAGTGACTCTTGGGTTATGCTTGTATTTAAATTGTAAACCGGACCGATTTTCGCCCGCTCTTCTTCTTGCAGGGCAGAAGTAGCTACGTCATCCACAAAATCACGCGGAGCCGTGATCGTTTCAGGAGAGATCTCTCCTTCCTGAATATTGTGCGTTTCAGGCGCATTTGAAACCAGCACAATGACACAGCAAAGTGCAAACGAACCTAAAACACATAAAATTCTCAGCCACTTATTTTTAGAAAAAAACCTATTGATACCGTTCGCCCTCATTTCTTCGTTTAACGGTCCTCAAATTCATGCTTTTCAAAAGCTTTTATAATATTCCGAACCAGCGAATGGCGAACAACGTCTTTGCCTGTAAGGTTCACCACTTCAATATCTTGGATACTTTTTAATATTTCCGCACTTTTTTTGAGCCCGGATGCCCGTTCTTTGGGAAGATCTATTTGCGTGACATCTCCGGTCACTACCACTTTCGAACCCTCGCCAAAGCGGGTTAAAAACATTTTCATCTGTTCCCGGGTACAGTTTTGGGCCTCGTCCAGTATAATAAAAGCGTCATTCAAAGTGCGCCCGCGCATATACGCAAGCGGCGCAACCTCTATCACACCGCTTTCCGAAAGCCGTTGGTACGTATCTGCACCCATAAACTCATACAAGGCGTCATACAAGGGCCGCAGATACGGATCCACTTTATTTTGCAAATCGCCCGGCAAAAAACCCAATTTTTCACCGGCTTCTACCGCCGGCCGGGTCAATATGATTCGGCTGACCTGTTTGTTTTTAAGCGCCACGACCGCCATTGCCATGGCCAGGTATGTTTTGCCTGTACCGGCCGGGCCGATACAGATGGTCACAGTGTTTGATTGGATCGCCTTTATATAATGTTTTTGGCCGATAGAGCGGCATTTAATCTGACGTCCCTTAGCCGTAATCGCCACTACATCGGACATCATCTCGAGCGCAGCATCCATCTGTCCGTCCCGTACAATATCAAACGCATAGGCGACCGCCATTTTATCAACATGTTCATTTTTATTGTATAACTTTTTAAGTGTTTCCAAAACATCGGCAGCTAATTGTGCGCATTTTTCATCGCCCGCAAATGTAATTCCGTGATTAGACAAAGTAAAAGACGCACCGCTTTCCCGTGCAATCAAATTGATATTCTCATCAAAATTTCCAAAAATCCCCATCATTTGTTCCAGACTGTCAAATTCCACATGCATGCTATCCAAATTTTACTACTTCTCCCCTATCTATCTGTTCGGCGCCTGCGCGGTCATCTTTTAAAATTTCGGCCCTATACTTGTCCGGCCGGATACATTTCATATTATACACGTTTCACGTTTTTTGGGCAACAACTTGCACAGATAGATTTTATGTGTTCCGCAACTGTTTTTGACAAGCATATGCCCACAGCAGCGGACGATCTTATTTTCAATAAAAAACATCCGGACAAACCGGATGTTTTTATCACAAAATATATTTAGTGCTTTCTTTTCCTCGCAGCTTCTGCCTTTTTCTTTCTTTTCACGCTGGGCTTTTCATAATGCTCGCGCTTCCTGATTTCGGCAAGAACGCCCGACCGGGCACATTTCCGCTTGAATCTCCTCAAAGCACTTTCTAACGACTCGTTTTCGCCAACTCTGATCTCGGCCATTTTATATCCCCCCCTCCCATATTCAGACTATAACTCATCAATAACTTGGGAGTCATTCATATAACACGTGTATTATATTAAAATCCGCGCTTTCTGTCAATAAGAAGGCTTTAAAAAGTCTTACATCTTCCTGCCTTCTGCCGTTAAATCAGCCCGGAGGCCACTGCATTTTTCGTCCCCCAAGCAAATGATAGTGCAAATGGGGAACCGTCTGTCCTCCCAAGACCCCGGTATTGACCACGACCCGAAAGCCATCATCCAACTCTAATTCACGGGCAATTTTCTGAATAACGCGCGTGACTGCAACCACATATTTCATGTCGTCTTCCGAAAGCTCCGTTATATCCGTAAAATGCTTTTTCGGAATCACCAATACATGCGTAGGGGCAGCCGGATTCACATCGTGAAAGGCCAGCACCATATCGTCTTCATACACTTTGCTGCAGGGGATTTCTTCTTTAACGATCCTGCAAAAAATACAGTCTTCCATGTCAGCCTCCTTTAACAGCTTCTCCAAAAAGTATATCATTTTTTTGTGATTTTAGCAAAACAGCGGCCAGTTCGTTCGGCCGGCCCGGCGCACGTACGCGAAGATAGCGCTCCGTATGGCCTTCCGCCAGTCCCTCCGGAGCAATCCGCTCAAACAAAACATTTTCTTTTTGCCCAAGAAAGCTCTTGATATAAGCTGTCTCTGACTCTTTTCCCTGTGCAATCAAGATATTTGCTCGCTGTTTTCGAATTGAGAGAGGAAGCTTTCCGGGCAGGGTGGCCGCTGCCGTGCCCGTGCGTTCGGAATATGGGAAAACGTGGAGCCTCGCAAAACGGATTTTACGTAAAAAGTCAAACGTTTCAAGAAATTCTTCTTCCGTCTCGCCCGGGAACCCGGTAATAACGTCTGTCGTGATGGCCGGCCGGTTAAAGATTTTCCGAATATCCCCAATAACCTTTGCATATTCCTGTGTTTTATAAGTACGGCTCATGCGCGCCAGCACGCGGTCGCTCCCGCTTTGGAGAGACACATGGAAGTGCGGACACAGTTTTGTTACGCGGACCGCCCGGCTCAAAAATTCCGGCGTAAAAAGTCCGGGCTCCAGTGATCCCAGCCGAATACGCGCAAGCCCTTGCAATTGATCCAGTTCTTCAAGAAGGTCTGCCAATCTTTCTCCCTTTTGCGTATTGTAAGACGAAATATTGATGCCGGTCAGTACAATTTCCCGCACGCCAGATTCGGCCAAGCCACGCGCTTCCTTCAATATGCCTGCCAAAGAACGCGAACGCGCCGGCCCCCGCACATAAGGGATAATACAATAAGCGCAATATTGATTGCACCCTTCCTGAATTTTAACATACCCCCGCGTCATTTCTCCACTGGAACGTATGCTCATCTCTTCAAACACGGTGTTGTCCGCCTTGACGGCGTTTACTTTTCCAGACTTCGCTTCTTTGACAATACGCACAATGTCCATGCGGTCCGAAGTGCCCAGGACGGCGGATACGTTTTTCATGCAAAGCAAATCTTCCCCTGCGCGCTGTGCCAGGCATCCCGCTACACAAATCACCGCATCCGGATTTTCCGCAGCTGCACGCGAGATCGCCTGGCGCGATTTCTTGTCGGCGGTATTTGTAACCGTGCAAGTATTTACAATGTACACATCCGCTTTGCTGTGAAAAGGAACAATCTCATATCCGTCCTGTTCAAGAAGTTCCATCATTGCCTGTGTATCGTACTGGTTTACTTTGCACCCCAGTGTAATAGCTGCAGCTTTTTTCATTTCGACTCCATTTTTTCATATATAATCATGGAAACAGCGGCGATTGCCGCCGTTTCAGCGCGCAGCGTCAATTCTCCAAGTCCGCACACCACTGCCCCGGCCTTTTCCATCCCGCGCACTTCTTCCGTCTCAAAACCGCCTTCCGGCCCTATGATGATTCCGATATCCATAAAATCGTTTTCATAAATCTTTGATTTGATCGGGGCCTTTTCGTTTTCATAGGCCAAAAGCAAAAGATCATGGCTTTTTGCATATTCTTGAATTTCGTTCAACACCATAAGCTTACCGATCAACGGAATTTTAGAGCGCCCGCACTGTTTAGCGGCTTCTCTGGCTGTTTTTTCCAACCGGACAGCCAATTTTTCAGAATCATCCGGGCGCCGGACGCAACGCGCACTCAGCACTGGAATAAAACGCTCTATCCCGAGCTCCGTTGTTTTTTGCAATACCAGATCCAGATTATCCTTTTTTAACATGGACTGGTATAACGTGATACGTACAGAAGGCTCACGGTCGTTTAAAATCCCTCTGCCCACCGTTGCCGTAAGTTCATTATTGGCTACGGAGTCGATCCGGCAGGGATAATCCGTCCCGCTCCCGTCAAAAAGGATGAAAGAGTCTCCCTCCTTCATCCTGAGAACTTTGAGCATATGCCGGGCTTCTTCTCCCCGAATCCGGACCTTAGGCGTTTGAATGTTCTTAAAATAAAAGCGTCTCATCCCTTGCTTTTGCACGCAACCGCGCACCATTCTCCCATTTTTGATACTTTGATTGCCCGAAGGCCATTCTTTTTCAGAGAATCCAGCACATCGTCCAACCGTTCGGCTATAATTCCAGAACAGATATAAATGCCCGGTTTTTTCATATATTCTAAAATAGTCCGGTTAAGACTGATAATAACATCCGCAATGATATTTGCCACCACAATGTTATACTTTCCCTCCCGGGGCACAGCCGAAAGTATATCAGAACGGATGACCCGAACCTTTTCTTCCGCTTCGTTGATCGAAACATTCTTTTGCGCAGTTTCAACAGCTACAGTATCCAGATCCAACGCCAGAACAGACCCGGCTCCCAACTTTGCCGCCGTTACTGAAAGAATGCCTGATCCGCACCCCACATCGAGAACGTTGTCCCCTTCCTGCAAATACTCTTCCAGCATAGCGATGCACATGCGCGTTGTTTCATGCGTCCCGGTTCCAAAAGCCATTCCCGGATCGATTTCCACCACCGTTTCATCCGGCTCGGGGCTGTAGGGTTCCCAAGTTGGCTTGACCACTACAAAATCCGAAACATGCTGCGGCTTAAAATACTTTTTCCACTCGTTTTCCCAGTCTTTCTCATCAACAGGCTGTGTGATAACATTAAGCGTACCCGGATCAAACCCCAGATCCATTCCTTTGATCTTCTCCAGTCTTTCCCGAACCAAAAAAATTTTTGATTCCGCTTCTTCATCCCTCGGAAAATACGCACACACCTGACATAATCCTTCCGCCTGTTCAGGTAATATTTCCCCATATCCGTCCGTTGCAGGATTCGCGCCGCCGGCAACCTGAGTTCCGGCCGCCCCCGATTCCAGCAATATTTCTGAAATCATTTCGGACGCATCCTCATTGACACCGACAGCCAGCTTTACCCATTCCATGCCGCACACTCCAATTTTACATAAATTTTATTAAATTATACCAACATAAATTATCTTTTGGCAAGAACTTTACCCTGCCGCATCCTCACGGTTCCTTTTTATATATTTAAAAGGCCGTCCTTTTTAGGACGGCCTTTTCTTTCTTTATTTTTTTTACAGGCCGCAGGAACGGAGGTAAGCCACGCTTTCCTGCAAAATTTCCGTAGAACCTCCGATTTCAAGTGTAGAGGCCAGAATTTCTTTTCTGTCCTTCAAAACATCCACAACGCCTTTGATGTCGATCACGCCCTTACCAAGCGCAATGGTGGAAAACCCGCAGCCAAACTGTTTTCCACGCCGCGGAATCCATTCTTCGCCTAAATCTTTCCAGTGAATATGATAAATTTTATCTTTGAATGTTTTGGCCATCTCTACCGGATCTGTTCCTCCGAGCCACGAATTTCCCGTATCCATATTCACGCCCAAAGATTTAGGATTTCCCAAAAGTTCCATCACATCTTTGATTCCCTGAATGGAATCCGTAATCGGTCCGTGAGGTTCCAAAAGCAGATTTACGCCGTAATCTTCGGCCATCCGGCAGGGAACATAAAGTTTTTCCGCAATCGTAAAAATCCGCTGTTCATATGTAAGTTTTTTCGCCCAGTCGGAAAGCGCCTCATTCTCGGTTGTCACGCAATCACGAATACCGATTGCGGCAGCATATTTAATGCCCTTCATAATGCCCGATGTCTGGAAAGTACCCGGATTGCTGGGTTCGAGCAACGCACCATGTACACACACGGTGGAAGGCGTAACACCATACTTTTCAAATAACCGTTTTGTTTCAAAAGGGTCTCCGTCTATACTGACCGTCGCGGCCAGCCCAGCAGAATCAAACATGCTTCCACCTTCATGCACATCCGTTATGTCCGCGTGGGTAAACCCGGCTTCGCTGGCCAACTGTAACTGCCGTTCCATAGAAGTGTAGGGTTCCAATGCCAAAAATACGCCAACTTCAATACTCATAATGAATAAACCTCCCATTAATTGTTTATTTGTCTTTTAAAAAAATACAATGTACACCGCAATGCATGCAGGGGTTGCATCGCTGTGTTTTTGCTTCTTCATCATTTGTTTTTTCTTCTGAAATCTGTGACTTCTTGATGGCTCGCGGGTGCAGGGCACCCTCTTTTTTTTGAATTTTTTCCATGCCCATCTCCGTTTTCATTTTAGTATAATTATCAAATGAAGTCAATAAATATGTTAACCGATTAAGTATCGCTTGACTGGCGCAAACGATATCCTTTTTCATGTTATTCCTAAAAACAAAATATACCGCAAACATAAAACCGTCTTTAAAAAAAGGACGCTTTTACGCGCCTCTTTTTTAATACATTCTAAAAGCCTCTTCCTCCGCCGCCGTGTGTTCTTCCCGAACTGGAGGTATGTGTAGATGAACTCCGCCCGGAAGAAGAGCTGTCGGAGGGCGGTATGTAGCAAGAAGTAGTCCGCGTATCTACCAAATTGTCCGCCGTATTGCATAACGCAAGCTTGGCTTCCTTGCGGTAGTTGTAAGGCACGGCCTGGTACTCTTTTTTATATTTTTTATAAATAATCAAGACCACCAGTCCTCCAACACCTGCACCGACCAAAATGCTTAAAATGATCCATCCGGCCGACAGATATCTTCCGCCATTTTCAGCGGGCCCGTCTGTATTTCCCTGCCTGTACTGTCCCGTGGCAGGTCCGCTTTGGGTGTAAGTCTCCATTTCTGTAAAAGAAGACATCATTGCGTCATAATAATTTCCGTCTGAAGCAGCTGCATACTGTATATCCAAAAGATCATTGATTCTCTGATCATCCAAAATATCAATCATAGCACCCGAAGTGGATATGTAAAGTTCCCGATTGTCCATGTCAATAAGAAATAGTACACCGTCTTCTCCAAACCCGTTCTCATCATAAAAATCATCCGCAAAAGCCTGCGCGGTCTTTCCCCCGGTGTCTGCAGCCGTCACGATTACGGCATCACAACCGTAAAGAGATGTATAATCGTCAACAGCTGCCTGCAGCTGGGCCGTTTCCGTAGACGTAAAAAGCTGCGCCTCATCATAAACGCCCGGTTCTGCGGCCAACGCTCCCAACGGCGCCAGCATGATAATCATCCATACGGTTACAAAGGCAGTCAAAAATTTTCTTTTCATACCAGCCACCCCACTAACATCATAATCGCGGCAATTCCGGCGGTGAGTCCCGCAAACAACGCCAGCAGTTTTTTGGGGCTGGCCGGTACTCTGCCCGCAATTTTTCCCGTTTCCCCGTTCATAGCAAAATAGTAATCTTCACCTTTATATTTATAGTTAAACATCCAGGCGGGCAGCATTATATATTGCCACGTTTCCTTTTGGGGAACAGCTTTCTCACTGATCACAGATACGGAAGAATATCCTTGAACCGTGTTTAAAAGAAGCTGACGGCTTGAATCACGCATAATCTCTTCTATCGCGGGGCGCGCGGCTTCTTTTTCAATATTTCTTTTTTCCGCTAAAAACCCGGAAAAAAAAGCTGAAGAAAAAGGCACCATTTTGCTCATATCATACGGATGAACGCCGTTTAAAATATTTACCTGTTTTTTATTCAGCGCAGTCACATAAATGTCGTTAAAATCAATATTGCCTTCCCGAATCACCGTATAGGTCTTCACTTCGGTATATTCGTAGTTACCGCTTCGCCAGGTTCTTACCTTTTCGCCCTTGAGCGACATTCCCGCATTCGCCTGACAGTCCACAAACCAAAACGGATAATAGACCCCCATCAGCAGTTCACTGTTGGCCTCTTTTAAAAATTCATCCTGAATAAATTTTTTCTTTTTACACCATTCCTGAAATAATTCATATACTTTTGTCTTATCAATCAAAAACGGAACCAGATAATCTGGCCTAAATTCCCCTTCAACCTTTCCGGAAAGGATAACCGGGTTATGGCAATATACGCAATACTTTGCAGCAGTGGTTTCATCCGCAATGATTTCGGCACCGCAGCTTGGGCAATGATAAAGCGTGTTTTCAGAAAATTCTGTTTCCTCATTTTTCTCATTTTTCGCGGGTCCATTCTTCCCGGAAAAATCCATTTTTTCAAGCGCTTCCTGTGTAAAACGGGAAGCACAGAACTCACACACAAAATCTTCAGTTTTGGGGTCGTAAATCAGCCCCGCATCACAATTAGGACATTTATACGTTACCGTTGACATTCAAGCGTACCCTCCATCCAAGGCGTCATTCAAATTTATTACCGCATTCCGGGCAGAATTTTGGCGTCTCCCCCTGCTTGGGTTTATACCCGCATTTTGAACAGACCGAACCGCCTCTGGGTTTTCCGCATTCCGGGCAAAATTTAGCATTCAGCGGATTCATTGCTCCGCAGGAGCACTGCCAGCCGCTCTGTTCACCGGCGGCAGCGGCATTCGCCTGTTGCTGCATTTGCGCCTGGTTAGTTGCAGAAAACGCTCCGGCCATATTGCCGCCGGCATTCATCCCCATTCCAACGCCCATAAAGGCGGCCATCGAACCTCCTTCGTTAGAGCCTGCCGCTTCAATTCCTCTGGCCATGGCTCCCTGCACATACCCCTCACGCACCCCGGCGTTTTCCAGCATAGCGCCTTGATTACGCATATTGATAAGTTTTTGGGACTCTTCGTCATAAGAAACACTTGCAATGCCGACCGACTGTATTTCCATGCCGCGCATTTGATTCCATTCTTCATCCAGCGTTGTACTCATATACCGGCCCAATTCTCTTGTTTTGGAAGAAACATATGATATCCGGATACCTTCGGTAGACATCTGATTGATTGCGCTTTGCATCGCTTCTAAAAATTCGTTTAAATACTGCTCGTTGATATCGTTGATATCAAGCCAAACGGAACTGCGCGGCACAGCCTCCGCATAAAATTTCAAAGGATCCACTATTTTGATGGAATAGGTTCCGTGCGCCCGTAAAAAAAGTTCCGCATTATAAAAATTATCAAAATAATTAATCGGATTGCGCGTTCCAAATTTTATGCCTTTAATTTCCTGCAAATTGACATAGAAAACCTGCTGCTTCACGGAAGGCACGCCCCCAAATTTGATTCTGGAAAAAGTTGCTTTTACCGACTCTCCCAGTTGTCCGTTAAACATGGAAGGAGCCGTGTTGTTGTCTACCTTATAATATCCGGGTTCGGAAGTATAATCCACCACTTTACCGCCGTCCACCAGCATCATAAACTGATTGTCGTATACATGGACAATAGACCCGTCCGAAATATAATCCTGCGTTCCATGCCGGTTGCTGCTGCGCGTATCATTTTTGCGCACAAAAGCCCCTTTGGTAAATACCACCTGTTCGTTCATTTGATTTGGTTCGATCACTTCTTGCCATTCGTCTGCAAGGCCGCCGCTTACAGCGCCGACAAATGCCTTGATAATACCCATATATCTATCCTCCCAATATTTTTTTAAACTTGCTAAATATCAAAGATAATAAATTGACAAAAAACCGCGTACATACAAAATTTTACAACCAATATCTATTATAGCTTGTATCATATGATTTGCAAGCAGATCGTTTAAAAAAGAAGATTCTCATAGCCGCTTCATGCGCAAAACAAAAAAGCAGCCTTAAGGCTGCTTTTTGTTTATTATATATCTTTAGATTTTGAAAAAATATTTTTCGTTCCCCGGCTGTCCTCTTCAAACTGTGAAAGCACTTTTTTTTGCTTGTCATTAAGCCTTTTAGGAATCTCTACAATAGCTTTTATGTACAGATCCCCGTATTTTTCACGGTTTAAATGCTTGATCCCTTTGTTTTTCAAGCGGAACACTGTGCCGGGCTGAGTTCCTTCGGTTATTTTATAGCGGACTTTCTTGCCGTCCAGCGTAGGGATCTCTACATTCGCACCCAGCGCCGCCTGCATCATTGACACCGTCATGTCTACATAAAGGTCATATCCCTGACGCACAAATAGCTTATGCGGCTTTACGGTTATATAAATAAGCAAATCACCGTATCCGCCGTTCTGCTTGCCGGCTTCGCCTTCTCCGCGCATGGTCAGCACCTGGCCGTCGTCAATGCCTGCGGGGATATTAATGGTTATTTTCCTGGTTTTGGAAACCGTGCCTTTGCCTTTGCAGGCAGCGCATGGATTATCCACCACCGTTCCTTCCCCGCCACACTTCGGACAGGTTGTCACATTCATAAAACTTCCAAACATGGTTTGTTGCTGTGTCCTGACCTGTCCGGACCCGCCGCATTGCGGACAGGTTTTCCGGCTGGAGCCTTTTTCGGCTCCTGTACCGCCGCATTCCGAACAGGTTTCCTGACGGGCCAACTGTATTTCCTTTTTCACACCAAAAGCAGCTTCTTCGAACTCGATACGCAAATTCACACGAATATCCGCGCCCCTTTGCGGTCCGTTATAAGAACGCGACCTTCCGCCGCCTCCGCCAAAAAAGCTTTCAAAAATATCAGAAAATCCATCGAAGCCTTCAAACCCGGAAAAGCCGCCCTGGCCTGCGCCGCCTCCCGTTCCGTCGAACGCGCCGCTCCCAAAAGTATCGTATTGCTGGCGCTTTTTTTCATCGCTTAAAACCTGGTAGGCCTCGTTGACCTCCTTAAACATCTTTGCGGCATCCTCGTTGCCTTTATTTAAGTCGGGATGGTACTTTTTTGCAAGTTTTCTGTATGCACTTTTAATTTCTTCAGGGGTGGCGTTTTTTTCCACCCCTAATGCTTCGTAATAATCCTTTGCCATGAGTTACCGCCGTTTTTCTGTTATTTCTTGTCGTCGTCATCCACTACTTCGTAATCAGCATCCACCACATTATCATCATCTTTCTTTTCATCCTGTGGCTGGTAATTCTGGTCAAATCCTTCTGCTCCCGGCTGGCCCTGCGGTCCCTGCTGCTGATACACCTTGCCAAACACTTCATAAGAAATGGTCTGCAGGCTTTCTGTCGCCGTTTTAATGCCCTCGGTTTCGCCGGTGGAAAGTGCATCCTGCACAGCTTTTATTTCGCTCTCAATTTTGGATTTGTCGTCCGCACTGATTTTGTCTCCCAGTTCTTTAACAGTCTTTTCAGTCTGATAAATCAGCGTATCCGCGTTGTTTCTCACTTCTACCTCTTCTTTGCGCTTTTTGTCATCATTCGCAAACTGTTCCGCATCTCTGACCGCTTTATCAATATCTTCGTCAGAGAGGTTGGAAGACGCGGTAATAGTGATGTTTTGCGAATTGCCCGTTCCAAGATCTTTTGCGGAAACATGCACGATTCCATTTGCATCAATGTCAAACGTTACTTCTATCTGCGGAACGCCTCTCGGTGCAGACGGAATGCCGGTCAGATTGAAACGTCCAAGTGTTTTATTGTAAGACGCCATTTCACGCTCGCCCTGCAACACATGGATTTCCACACTGGTTTGTCCATCCGCAGCCGTAGAGAATATCTGGCTCTTTTTGGCAGGAATGGTTGTATTCCGGTCAATCAGTTTGGTGAACACCCCGCCCAGCGTCTCTATGCCCAAGGACAGCGGCGTTACATCAAGCAGCAAAACATCTTTAACTTCGCCGGCTAGTACGCCCGCCTGAATAGCGGCCCCGAGCGCGACGCATTCATCCGGGTTGATTCCCTTATAAGGATCCTGTCCGGCAATCTTCTTTACCATTTCCTGTACGGCAGGGATCCGCGAAGACCCGCCAACTAAAATAACCTTGCCGATATCGTTTATGGCAACGCCCGCATCTTCAATCGCACGTTTGGTCGGGCCTTCGGTGGCCGTAACCAGATCATGCGTAAGTTCATCAAACTTTGCACGAGTCAGATTAAGGTCTAAATGTTTGGGGCCGGAGGCATCCGCCGTAATAAACGGCAGATTAATGTTTGATTGCATAACGCCGGAAAGCTCAATCTTTGCCTTTTCAGCCGCTTCCCTGAGGCGCTGCATCGCAATCTTATCTTTTGAAAGATCAATGCCGTCCGACTTTTTGAACTCCGCCACCATCCAGTCGATGACCTTGTTGTCAAAATCGTCGCCGCCAAGGCGGTTGTTTCCGCTGGTGGAAAGGACCTCAATCACACCGTCTCCGATTTCCAGCAAAGATACGTCGAACGTACCGCCGCCCAAATCGAACACCAAAACCTTCTGGTTGTGGTCTTTGTCAATGCCGTAAGCAAGCGCAGCGGCCGTCGGCTCGTTTACAATACGGAGCACTTCCAAGCCTGCAATCCTGCCCGCATCTTTTGTCGCCTGCCTTTGGCTGTCACTGAAATAAGCCGGCACCGTAATGACCGCCTGTGTCACCGTTTCTCCCAGATAACTTTCCGCATCCGACTTCAGTTTCTGAAGAATCATTGCAGAAATTTCCGGGGGTGTATATGTTTTATCATCAATCGTGATCTTCCGGTCCGTACCCATGTCCCTCTTAATGGACTGCACCGTACGTTCGGGGTTGGTCACGGCCTGCCGTTTGGCAACCTGCCCAACCAACCTTTCGCCCGTGTTTGAAAACGCTACTACCGAAGGGGTTGTACGGGCGCCTTCCGCATTTGGAATAACAACGGCTTCGCCGCCTTCCATCACTGCGACACACGAATTTGTCGTTCCGAGATCTATACCTATTACTTTACCCATGTCAATTACCTCCTAAAAATCATTGATTTCCTTATCCATTAAATTTTTTTCATTAATCAGTTACTTTTACCATTGCGCATCTGAGCACTTTGCCTTTCAGTCTGTAGCCTTTCTGCAAAACTTCGGCTACGCAATTGGAATCCTGCCCTTCTGCTTTTTCAATCTGCATTACGGCATCCATACACTGAGGATCAAACGGCTGCCCTTCTGCGTCAATTTCTTCCAGGCCAAACGAAGCCAGCGTGTCTGCAAGCTGCCGCCGGATCATTTCCACCCCTTCTGAAAGCGCGCCATCCGCACAATCTGAAGAAGCCAGCGCCCGCTCCAGATTGTCAATCACAGGCAGCACGCTTTTTATAGTATCGGCAACGCCGTCCGCATAAGAACAGGCTGCCAGATCCGCATTGCGTTTTTTGTAATTCTCAAAATCAGCCCGCTCACGCTTGAGCATATTCATATATTCATCTTTTTCACGCTGCAAGGCTTCGATCTGCTTATTGCTTTCCTCTTTACCTTCTTCAAAATTTTCAATTGCGGAAAGTTCATCATCCACTTCGTTTTCGCCTTGCTGATTTCCCTGTTTGATCTCTTCTTCCTGCATCATTTTCTCTTTGTCTTTTTTCTGCATTTAATAACCACCTTTACTTTTTGTTGCCGTTTTCCAAAAAACAGGACAAAATATCATTCAAGCTCAGTCCCACATAATTCAAAACAGAGATTACCTTTCCGTAATCCATCCTCGTCGGACCAATAATTCCAAAAGAACCCATTTTGCGGCCGCCTACACAGTATGTGGCTGTGACCACGCTCATATTTTTGAATTCTTCGTATGTATTCTCACTGCCAATCTTGATGGAGAATTCCAAATCTCCCGTTATGTCCAGCATGTCATAAAGCATTTCTTTGGTTTCCAGAAGCTGCAACAACTCTCTCGCCTTTTTGGTGTCGCTGTATTCCGGATAATCCAGTATGTTTTTAACGCCACCCAGAACAACTTCTTTTTTTTCGCTGTTTTCGATCGCAGCGAATATTTCATCCATCAAAGCCTTGTGATCTCCGATCTCGCTGCAGCATACGTTGCGTATAATATGTGCTGCCTCTCCCAAGGTTTTATCTACTGTATTCTGCGTCAGCACATTGGAAAGCATATCGAGATAACTGTCGTCAATGCCGCTCGAAACTGTAAGCACCGTATCCTTAATGATTCCGGAATCTGTAACAATCACCAGAAGCGCCCTGTTTTCCGTTAGTTTGACCAGTTGGATACGTCTCAGTGTAATTTCATCCATCTGAGGTGCGCTCACCAGTGAAACATGATGTGTCAAATCGCCGAGCACCTTTGCGGTAAGCCCAATCACCTGCTCCAGTTCGTTCATTTTCATATTGAAATAACTGCGGATATTTCTCGCTTCCTGGCTGGTAATCTGATTGATATTCATCATGCGGTCCACATACAAACGGTACGCAATATCGCTGGGCATCCTTCCTGCCGACGTATGCGGCTTGTCCAGGTAACCCATTTCCTCAAGGTCCGCCATTTCGTTTCGAATAGTGGCCGGTGAAAAATCAAGATCGGGTTTCTTTGAAAGAGAACGCGAGCCCACAGGGATACCCGTCAAAATATAGTCGTCTATAATCGACTTTAATATCTTCATTTTTCTTTCAGATAGCACCTTGCTCACCGCCTTTCGCACGCCGGATTTTCCGGCTTTGTTAGCACTCTATCTTGTTGAGTGCTAATACATTGATATAAAGATACCACTATTGTCAGTCAAAGTCAATAGTGATTTACAGATTGCTTAAAAGTTCGAGCACAACGGTATTTTGCAGGTCAAATCCTTTGTCAGTCAAACAAAACCTTCCACCCGATATCCGCGCCAGGCCCGCCCTTTTCAGCCTTGCAACGGCCCCGGCAAACAACGTTTGAAACTCCCTGCCAAAGAGCGTTTCATATTCTTTTATGCAAAGCCCTTCTGCAAGGCGAAGCCTAAGCATAATATACTCGGCCTCTATTTCCTGGCTGTCCAGACCCTCCCTACTATTATAGGCTGTTTTTCCCTTGTATAAACAAGAAATGTACTTCTTTAGATCCGGCGTATTTGAAAAACGCACGTCCCCAAAGCAGGAATGAGCAGCCAGCCCGATTCCAAGATAATCTTCACGCATCCAGTATGTGAGATTGTGCCTGCATTCATATCCTTGTTTTGCAAAATTTGATATTTCGTACCGATTATACCCGTGATTTTTCAAAAAATCTACGGCCGTATGATACATCGCCCGGTCTTCTTCCTCATCTACGGCTTTTAAGGTACCGGTTTGGATATCTTTATATAACGGTACGTTTTCCGGCAGCGTAAGCGAATAAGCGGATATATGTTCAGGCGAAAGCGCGGTCACATAGTCCAGCGTTTCCTTAAAGCCATGGACCGTCTGCCCGGGCAAGGCATAAATCAGATCCACATTTATATTGAAAAAGTTTGCTTCCCGCGCATCAAGAAAGGCATGCTCAAACATTTTTTTGGTGTGCAGCCGTCCAATACGGGCCAACAGCGCGTCATCTGCACTTTGCAAACCAATACTCAGGCGGTTCACGCCCGCCTGCCGGTATGCTTTCAGTTTTTTTGCGGTAAGCGAATTCGGGTTTGCCTCCAGCGTGATTTCCGCATTCTTATCAATGCCTATCCTGCTGCGCAGTGTCTCCAACGTATCACCTATGTATTGTTCATTTACAAAAGAAGGCGTCCCCCCCCCTACAAAAACGTTGGAAACGCCTCTTATCGGATACATTGCAGAAGCAAGCTCTATCTCTGTGTTAAGCGCCCGAAAATAATCCCCGATCCGGCTTTCGGCTGAATCAAAAGAAACAAAGTCGCAATAGCGGCATTTTTTTTCACAAAACGGGATATGTATATATAAAGAAGCCATAATCAGTTCATTTTGAGAACGCTCATAAATGCCTCGGAGGGAACCTGTACCGATCCTACCTGCCGCATACGCTTTTTACCTTCTTTCTGCTTTTCAAGCAGTTTTTTCTTCCGTGTAATATCTCCGCCATAGCATTTAGCCAGCACATCCTTACGCATCGCCTTTACTGTTTCACGCGCAATAATCTTTCCGCCTACCGCCGCCTGTATGGGAACTTCAAACATCTGACGCGGAATCACGTCCTTAAGCTTTTCCGCAATCAGACGTCCACGCGCATACGCCCGCTCACGATGCACAATAATGGAAAGCGCGTCGCACATTTCTCCGTTCAGAAGCATGTCCAGCTTCACCAGATCACTTTTCTGGTACCCTTTGATTTCATAGTCCATAGAGGCATAGCCTCTGGTACGCGATTTAAGCATATCAAAAAAATCATAAATGATCTCATTGAGCGGGATCTCATAGTGCAGCACCACCCGGGTCTCTTCTAAGTATTCCATATTTTTAAAAATGCCCCTCTTTTCCTGGCACAGGTCCATCACGGCGCCAACATACGAATCCGGCGTCATCACCGTTACTTTGGCGATCGGCTCTTCCATATAGTCAATTTGGGAAGCATCGGGCAGGTTGGTCGGGTTTTCTATTTCAACTTCGCTCCCATTGGTCAAGACGACTTTATATTTTACGCTGGGTGCGGTCGTCACCAGATCAAGATCAAATTCCCTTTCCAGCCGTTCCTGGATGATTTCCATATGCAGCAAGCCCAAAAAGCCGCATCTGAACCCAAAGCCCAGCGCAACCGAAACTTCCGGCTCATAGAGCAGCGAAGCGTCATTTAAGGCAAGACGTTCAAGCGCATCTTTTAAATCATCATAACGTGCTCCGTCTGCAGGATAAATGCCGCAAAATACCATAGGGGTAATTTTTTTATAACCCGGAAGCGGCTGACTCACCGGCCGGTCTGTACGCGTTACCGTATCACCCACGCGCGTATCTGCAACGTTTTTGATACTGGCCGCAATGTACCCCACATCCCCTGCCCGAAGGGTCTTTACCGGAATCATCTGCGGCAAAAAGAGTCCTACCTCCGTTACCTCAAATTCTTTTTTTGTCGCCATAAACCGGATACGGTCTCCGGCGGAAACCGTTCCCTGCATCACCCGCACATAGCTGATTGCACCTTTGTAATTATCATAAGTAGAATCAAACACCAGCGCAGAAAGCGGGGCGTCTTCTTCACCGGACGGTGGAGGCAGTTTGTCTACAATCGCATCTAAAACCGCGCCTATGTTTTCACCCGTTTTCGCGCTGATACGGGGCGCGTCCTCAGCTTCCAGACCCAGCACGTCTTCAATTTCCCGGACAATTTCCTCCGGCCGCGCGCTGGGCAGGTCAATTTTATTGATAACCGGAATGATCTCCAGATCATTGTCCATAGCCAGATAAACATTGGCCAGTGTCTGCGCCTCTATTCCCTGACTTGCGTCCACTACCAGCACGGCGCCTTCGCAGGCCGCGAGACTGCGTGAAACCTCATAGGTAAAGTCTACATGCCCGGGCGTATCGATCAGGTTAAAGGTATATTCATGTCCATCTTTTTCATAAAGCATACGGACCGCCTGGCTTTTAATTGTAATCCCGCGTTCTCTCTCCAAATCCATGGTATCGAGTATCTGTTCTTTCAAGTCCCGCCGGGAAACGGTGCCCGTCATCTCAATCAGCCGGTCGGCCAATGTGGACTTTCCATGATCTATATGCGCTATGATGCAAAAATTGCGTATGTATTTTTTATATTCACTCATTTTAAAACCTCTTCTTTGCTCATATTATGATACGAAATCTTCCTTTAAAAAGCAATAAAATTCTTGCCTTTCCCCGTCTTTGACAAACAAATATGTTATAATAATATTAATATTTTTTTCAAGCGAGGTCGCAAATGGAAGATTACATTCAAACCTACGAAATCTGGAAAAATGCTCTTTCAGGCACAGAATATGAAGAAGAGCTCATACAAATGCAAAATGATCAAAAATCGCTACAGGAAAGCTTTTACCGCGAACTTGAATTCGGCACCGCCGGCATGCGCGGCATTCTGGGCCTTGGAACCAACCGTATGAATGACTTTATTGTACGCAGGCTCACCAAAGGCATGGCAGACTATTTAAACGAAAAAGGCGTTGCCGATAAGGGGGTTGCCATTGCATACGATTCCCGTCACAACAGCGACCGTTTTGCCCGGGAAGCCGCTGGCGTTTTTTGCGCAAACGGCGTCAAAGTATATCTTTCGCCCGGAATACTCAGCGTGCCCCAGCTTTCCTTTTCCATTCTTGAGCTTAAAGCCGCTGCGGGAGTGGTCATAACGGCCAGCCACAATCCGCCCATGTATAACGGCTACAAAGCCTATGGCAATGACGGCGGGCAGCTTGATCCGGAAGACGCCGCCATCGTAACCCGCTATATCAGCCAGGTACCGGACATTTTCCATATAGATTCCATGGACCTTGAAGACGCACAGTCAAAAGGTCTGCTTGAATATATGTCTGCCGATCTGCTGGAAATCTACTACTCCAAAGTAAAGGCCCTTCTTATTCATCCCGATCTCGTGCGCCGGCAGGCGGAAGACTTAAATATAGTTTATACGCCCCTTTACGGCGCAGGAAACGTCCCCGTAAGGCGGATCTTATCGGACATCGGTATCAAACACCTTCATGTTGTTCCCGAGCAGGAAAACCCAAATCCGGATTTTCCCGGCCTTAAGGCGCCGAATCCGGAGGAGCCCGCTACGTTTAAACTGGCTATCGCACTGGCCGACCGGGTGCATGCAGATCTCATACTTGCGACCGATCCGGACAGCGACCGTTTGGGCGTTGCGGCCCGATGGTCGGACGGTTCTTTCAAGCTTTTCACCGGCAACCAGATCGGCTGTCTTTTGATGGATTACGTTCTCACCCAAACGCCTCTTTCAGGAGACGAGTTTGTTGTAAAATCTATCGTTTCCACCGATATGGCAGATGCGATTGCCGCCCGTGCGGGGGTTGAGATTCGCAGCGTATACACCGGATTTAAATTTATTGCGGAACAAATCAAGCTGAGCCTTCAAACCGGAAAAGGCAGATTCCTTTTTGGTTATGAAGAAAGTTTTGGCTTTTTAAAAGGAACCTTTGTGCGGGATAAGGATGCCATCATCGCTTCCATGCTGGTGTGCGAAGCATCATGCTGGTATGCGGGACAAGGAAAAACCCTTTGGGACGCAATGGAAGACCTCTACAAAAAATACGGCTATTATATGGACGTTGTTGTCTCAAAGACGCTGGCGGGCATGGAAGGCATCCAAAAAATCACTTCTGCGGTCGAACATCTAAGAAAAAATCCAATTTCCGAAATCGGCGGCATGAAGGTTCATGCGCTCCGCGACTACCAAACGCTTCTCCGCACCGACGCAAAAGGCAACAAAGTCCGTTTCCATATGACACAGGAAAACAAATCCAATGTGCTTTACTACGAACTTGAAGGCGGACGTTTTATTCTTCGCCCCTCGGGCACCGAACCCAAAATAAAATCTTATCTCTCCTATGTGGGGAAAAATGAAGAGGAAGGCAAAGCGGGGCTCGCCCGTCTGGAAAAAAATGTTCTTGCCCTGCTGGACGATTTAACACAGTAAATTTTTTCCCGCTCTCCGGGGCGGCATTCCCTTTTAGAAAACGCAACAAGAAAGGCGCCGTAAAAAGGCGCCTTTTTTTGCTCTTGAACAATCAAGCGGTTTAGATATTTCCCGTTATTTCAACAGATATGTCGCGCTCACCGTCGCACTTACATCCATTTGCCCCGGACTCACGCTCACCGCGCCTTCTGCACTGTCCGCCACCATCAGGGTCCTCTCATTCATAGCATAATAATCATTGCTCCCGCCTTCCTGCACCAACAGTACACGGTCGATTTCAAACCCCCCGGCCGCAGCCATTTGATCGGCTTTTTCGGCGACGCTTGTCATTGCTTTCTCCAGCGCCTGCATGTAAACGGAATCACGGTCATCTATATCAAAATACAGAGAGTAACTTACATTCGCACCGGCCGCAACCGCACTGTCGATAACGCCACCCACCTGGTCCACCGGCATCACCTTGATCTGGTAATCTATCTCCACATTATAAAGATCCGGTTCATTGTAATCCTGATAAATATTCATGTTTGTTGTCTGTATATCTTCTTCCGCAATGCCCTGATTTTTGATAGCATCCAAAACTGCATTTGCAGTCACAGAATTTTGGTTCATCGCTTCTTCCGCGCTCGCACCCTGTGATTGCACACCTAAGGTAACATAAGCAACGTCCGGGACGACCGTTACCGACTCCGTCGTGGTTACGCTTAATTTGCTCCGGTTATCCGTCGCTGTCTGGGAAGCGGTATCCACAGAAGATGTTTCTGTTGAACTCGAGTCCGTGCTGGGCAACAGGTCCGAAACCTGCATGGAGCATCCCGCAAAAAGCATTGCGGCCATCAGGACGCTAATCAATATAAAAACCCACTTTTTCATAAAGGCTCTCCTTTTTTGTTTTTCTTTTTAGACCGTCTTCTCCAAAAAAAAGTTCCTGATTTTTCATATTTTTTAGCGCGGCGGCCTTGTTCTTTCTTTAAAGGGTTTGTTGTTTTCGTGTCGAAATTATATAGTATAAAATTTTTATCCGGGAGGCACCATGCTGAACATACGTCCTGCAACGCCAGAAGATATCCCTACCATCAAGCGGTTTATTATCGAGCTTGCCGAATACGAACACCTTACAGACCAGGTCAGCGCCCGGGAAAAAGATATTGCCTTTGCTTTCTTTCAGGAAAAGAGCGCACAGGCGCTTATTGCAGAAGAAAATGGCATACCGGTCGGTCACGCCATCTTTTTTTATAACTTCTCCACGTTTCTTTGCAAAAAAGGTCTTTTTGTGGAAGACATCTATATCACCCCGGACATGCGGGGCCACGGCTACGGCCGTAAAATCTTTAAACACCTGGCCCGCCTTGCCAAAAAGCAGAACTGCGGCCGCATGGAGTGGAACTGCCTTGCCTGGAATGAGCCGTCCATCAGGTTTTATAAAAGCCTGGGGGCAGAAATGATGTCCGACTGGCGCCTTTTTCGTCTGGACGGCCCATCCATCTTAACCCTGGCAGAATAAACATGTATTCCTGTCAATTTAATATAGATTTAATTGTTTTTGAAGATAACGGATGTTAGAATATTTTCTGTGTTATTTTTGCTTTGGAGGTCGCCTATGAAACTGGACTATAAAAAAACAATGCTAATCGGATTCGGGTTTCTGGCCACCAGTATCGCCTGGGCGGTATACAACGCATACGTTCCCCTGCTTTTAAATGACTATCTGCCCGAAAAATGCACCATCATTCCGGATGTTTTCTGGCTCGGCAAGGCAACTGCCATTGGTGCCATTATGACTATAGATAATATCTTTGGCGCGGTTTTCCAACCAATATTCGGTAGCATTTCAGATAAAACGCGCACCCGCTTTGGGCGCAGGATGCCTTTCATCATGTTCGGTATTCCTATCTGTGCGGTCGCGTTCTTTTTTATTCCTTACACCACCGTATTATGGGCGCTGGTTACCGTACTAATTCTTTTTAATTTCATCATGTCGATCTGGCGCGCTCCAGTGGTCGCCCTTATGCCCGACCTGACCCCCTCCCGCTTCCGCAGCCAGGCCAACGGAATTATTAATTTTATGGGCGGCATCGGCACGCTGATCGCTTTTTTGGCCGGCGGCCTTTTATTCAACTGGGGCGGCATGAAATATCCGTTTGCTTTGGGCGCGCTCGTCATGATCGTCGCACTTATCATACTGAAAATTTTTATCCGCGAACCCATGCATCCCATTGAAGAGATGGCGGAAGACCCAAAAAAAGAAGCGGAGCCCAAATCCGCTTTGACCCCACAGGAAAAACAGCGCAAAAAAAAGAGCCTGATTGCTATTTTAGTAGCAATCCTTTTTTGGTTCATGGGCTACAACGCAGTTGAAACCTTCTTCACACTATATGTAACCACAACCTTTACCAATGCTTCGGGTGGCTTTTTGAGCGGCGGCGACGCCAGTCTCATGCTTTCCGTGTTCTCACTTTCCTTTCTTGCTTTTGCGATTCCAGCCGGTTTTATCGGCGCACGTGCAGGCCGTAAAAGAACCATTCTTACCGGCCTTGCGGGCATTACAATCCTGTTCCTCATCATGTTCTTCGTAAGCGACCAGACACTCCTTTATATACTTCTTATACTGGGCGGTCTCTGTTGGGCCGCCATCAACGTAAACTCATTGCCCATGGTAGTGGATATGACCGGGTTTTCTTCCCTCGGAAAATATACGGGATATTATTATCTTTTTTCCTTCAGCGCTTCTATCGTAAGCCCCATCCTTTTCGGTGCGATCCGCGATTTCACCCAGACCTACCAGATCCTCTTCATATACTCGGCCATCGCTTTTTCCGTTGCATTCATAAGCATGCTCTTTATTTCCAAAGGAGACGGAGAAGCAAAAAAAGTTCCGTTAGCGCCTCCGTCTCTGTAGTTTATTTAGCTGACTTTTTCAGATTACAATATAAACGAATGCTTTTGTACGCATTTGTTGCCCGGCCTCAAATCAAATTGCGCAAAAAAAAACGTCCCTTTAAAGGGACGTTTTTTTATTTTACAATTTTTTCAATAATATATTTGGGCCGGTTTTTACTCTCCATATATGCTTTTCCAACATATTCTCCTACAATGCCGATTGCAAATAACTGCAGACCTCCCAAAGCCCACACAGATATCATTGTGCTTGTCCATCCCGCCACCGTGTTACCCATGGCATTGACTACCAGAGAATAGATCAGGATGGCAATACTCACAATAAAAATTAAGATTCCAAGGGCCGTAATCATTCGAACAGGCTTGACCGAAAAAGAGGTGATCCCATCAAATGCAAAACTCAGCATTTTTGAAAGCGGATATTTGGATTCTCCGGCAAAGCGCTCTCCACGGTCGTATTCCACTGTAGCCGTCTTGTAGCCGATCTGCATCACGATCCCTCGCAAGAACAGGTTCACTTCTCCGAATTCGGCCAGTCCTTCCAGGGCCCTGCGGCTCATCAGCCGGTAGTCCGCATGGTTATAGACGGCCTCAACGCCAAACATTTTTAATAATTTATAAAAGAACTGGGCTGAATTCCGCTTAAAGAAAGTGTCTGTTGAGCGGCTTTTCCGAACGCCGAAGACAATTTCCGCCCCGTCATAATATTTTTGCATAAATTCAGGCAAAACGCCAATATCATCCTGCAGGTCTGCATCCAGAGAAATGGTCACATCCGCAAATTCCTTTGCAGTCATCAGCCCTGCCAAGAGTGCGTTCTGGTGTCCCCTGTTACGGGAGAGCTTTACCCCCATCACCTGAAGATGCTCTTCGGAAAGGTGTTCAATAATATTCCATGTATTGTCCCGGGAACCGTCGTCAACAAAAAGAATACGGCTATCCTCACTGACCAAGCTCATGTTGAGCATGCCCTTCATTTGTTCCACGAGCCGCATCGCCGTCTCACCCAAAACTTCCTGTTCGTTATAGCAGGGAACCACCAGACATAACGTATCTGCCATCGTATATCACCTTCAAATCCCTAGTTGAATGTTATAACCGCCAACCCCATCGCCTGAATTTCTCCGCTCACAATACCTTTGGATACAAAAAACTCACGCCCCGACACTTTGCACACCGCATGTGCAGGGTCTATTTTTTCAAGCGCTCTCGTCCGAGCCGTATCCACGCATTCTTTGGGCTCTCTGAAATCATAAGCAAAATTCACAGCGTGCTCGGAGCGGTTTACTACTGTTAAATATACACCATCCCGGCACGCAGCGTCAAACATATCACGTTCTCCGGATACAAATCTCAGGATGCAAATCACATCATCGTTGACCGCAAAAAAACTATAGGCGCCGGTTTTCAAAACAACTGATTCTCTGCGGATTTGCGTTATCTTTTTATAAAAAGACCGCATGGCATTGTCGCCCGTTACATAAGGTTTACGGTTAAACGGATCTTTCAATCCATCCACGGCCGCTTCGTCCCCGTAATAAATACAGGGAATACCGGGCAGAGAAAACTGAATCGCCGCCGCCAGCTTCTGCAAATGGTCCGCACGTTCTTTCTGATCGGGCAGCACCACAAAATGGGCCTGCTGTTCACGTGTGAGGTCAGTCGACTGTATTCCCGCCGCAAGCGAAGTGTGGATCCTCTCTATATCGTGAGAAGAAAGCAGATTCATCAAAGAAAAATACATGGGCATAGGATAATTCTGGCTCTGCCCCACTAAAAAATCCTTAAAGTCAAATGCCGTTTTCCTGCCGCATAAAAATTCGACCATCTCATTTCTGAGCGGATAGTTCATCACGCTGTCCAATGCGCGTCCCAGTGCATACGTCCTGTTTTTCCCGTAGCTTTGTTTGGTTGTCGCATCTTCCCAAACTTCGCCCAAAAGAGCTTTGTCATCTCCCACGCTTTTTGCGGCGCGGCGCATCTTTTCAATGGTCTCATCAGGCAGTTCGTCCGCAACGTCCAGCCGGAAGCCGCAGGCGCCTGCGCGCAGCCAGCGTTTTATGATGCTGTCTTCCCCTTCAATAATGGCCTTGATCCACCCGGCATCCGTTTCATTGACCTCCGGCAGACTTTTAAACCCCCACCAGGATTCATATTCATCCGGAAAATCCGTAAAAGTATACCAACTGTAATAAGGAGAATCTTCTCCCTGGTATGCGCCTTTTTCCCCATACCTGCCGTACTTGTTAAAATACACACTGTCCGCTCCGGTATGTGAAAATACGCCGTCCAGCATTACGCGAATGCCTGCTTTTTTTGCCTCTTCAAACAATTCTATGAGATCTTCATTTGTCCCCAGAAACGGATCGACCTTTGTATAATCGGCCGTATTGTAACGGTGGTTGGACGCGGATTCAAAAACCGGATTCAAATAAATCAAATCCACTCCAAATTCTTTTAAAAAAGGGATGTTTTTTATAATTCCGCGGATATCTCCGCCAAAATAGTCGCAGGGTTCATAATCCTCTTTTCCTTCCATCGGCCGATAGGCGGGCTCTTCCTCCCATTGCTCATGCACTGTGACGCAGCGTCCCAAGCCGCCATGGTAGGCTTTCCCTCTCTTTTTATTCTCAGAATCTCCGGATGCAAAGCGGTCCGGAAAAATCTGGTACATGATAGAATTGCGCATCCATTCGGGCACGGAAAAATCCCTGTCGTACACCGTCATCTGGAAAGCAGGCGGCTTTTCCCAGTATATCTTTCCCATACAGGGCGCGCACCCAAAGCTGCGGCCGTAATATAAATGAGTATCTCCCGACCGAAGCGTAAAATAATACCAGATCACGCACGGGTCCGCGGGCACATCCAATGTAACGGTCCACAAACCATCCATAAAAACCATGGCATAGTCTGTAGAAGTCCCGTCTGCAATCAACGTAACATTCACATGTTCAAACCACACATCATGCACGCTCAGGCGCAGCGTAACGCTCTCACCGGTCCGCAGGGCTCCCAGAGGATCGCGGTATCTGGTTTTGGCGGCATTATGCACCACGCTTTTTTCCAAATCTATGCCAGAAAACATGTTGTCCATCCTTTATTTTATTTCAGGGATCTTCCAAATGTTCTTATTGTATTCCTGAATCGTCCTGTCCGAACTAAAGATGCCCGAACGCGCCGTATTGGTTGCCGCCATCTTTGTCCATTTCTCCTGGTCCCGGTATGCTGCGTCTATTTTATTATACGTTTGAATATAGGACGGAAAATCATGGATCACAAAATATTTATCCGATCTGTCGTCGTTGCAGAACAGGAGCGACTGATAAAGGTCTTTAAATTGCCGGTCATTTTTCGGCCCAAGCGTCCCGTTGATCAGATGGTCAAGAGCACGCCGGATATCTCCGTTCTGCGAATAATAATCTCCAGGCGTATAGGTCGCATATTTTTCCATCTGCTCAATCTCCGCAGCCGTCGCCCCGAATATAAATATATTTTCTTCTCCCACCGCGTCAAACATTTCCACATTCGCGCCGTCCATCGTGCCCATAGTGACCGCGCCGTTCATCATAAACTTCATATTTCCGGTACCCGAAGCCTCCAGCCCGGCCGTAGATATCTGTTCGCTGATGTCGGCCGCAGGCAACAGGATCTCCGCAATGGAGACACCGTAATTCTCTATAAACACAACTTTCAGTTTATCTTTGGTATCCGGGTCGTTGTTCACCAGCTCGGCTGTGGCAAGGATCAGGCGGATAATGTTCTTCGCGCGTGCGTAACCCGGCGATGCTTTGCCCGCAAAAATAAAGGTCGCCGGCTGCATGGGAATACCGGGGTTTTCTTTGATCGCATTATACAAGTGCAAAATATGCAGTACCTTTAAAAACTGACGTTTATATTCATGTATACGTTTTGCATGAATATCAAAAATTGTATTTTCATCAATATCTATTTGCTGGGTGCGCTGCAAAAATGCCTTCAGCCGTTTTTTATTGTTCATTTTGACCTGCCTGAAATCGCTCAAGAACTGCGGGTCGTCAAGCAGGGCACTTACTTTTTCAAATTCCGTATAATCCTTTAAAAAGCCCTCTCCAATATGGCTGATCAGCAGGTCGCACAGCTCCGGGTTGGCTTTCGCCAGCCACCGACGGTGTGTAATGCCGTTGGTGATCCCCAAAAATTTTTCCGGAAAAACCACATAAAAATCACGAAAAGTCTTTGTCTTCAATATTTCACTGTGTAACTGTGACACGCCGTTCACCTTTTCGCAAACCGCGATACACAAATTGGCCATCTTGATTTCGCCATAGGAAATCACCGCCATGGAACTGATCTTGTCCCATTCTCCCGGATACACCTTCCAAAGCTGTTCACAAAATTTATCATTAATTGCTTTGATGATCTGATGGATACGCGGCAGCAGAGACTTAAACATGGTCTCTTCCCAACGCTCCAGAGCCTCAATCATGATGGTATGATTGGTATAATGAAAAACCCGGCTGGTAATATCATATGAATCTTCCCAGCTCATACCTTCCTCGTCCAGCAAAATCCGCATCAGTTCCGGGATGGCCAGCGTAGGATGTGTATCGTTGATCTGCACGGTAAAAAAATTAGGAAGCGTATGCAGGTCTCCAAAGTTTTCTTTATGCCGCCGGACAATGTGCTGCATGGTGGCCGATGTCAGAAAATAAAACTGCTTTAACCTAAGCTGCCGGCCCTGCTCATGATTATCGTCCGGATACAGCACTTTGGAGATCACCTCAGCCAGTTCGCGCTCCTGCATGGCACGCACATAATCACCCCGATTAAAATAATGCATATCAAGCCCGCTTTTCGCCCGGGCGCTCCACAACCTGAGCGTTGCGGGCATACGGGACAAATAGCCCATAATAGGCATATCATACGGGATCGCTATTACGCTGTAGTAATCTTTATGCTCAATTTTAAGCCCCTCAGCCGTCCAATTTTCTTCAATCTCTCCGCCAAAATGGACTTCCACCTGCTCTTCCGGGCGCGGGATCTCCCAAACGTTTCCGGCGTCCAGCCAGTTGTCGTCCACCTCAACCTGTTCCCCATCCAAAATACGCTGGCGGAAAAGGCCGTACTCATAACGAATCCCGCAGCCCGTGGCCGGCAGGTCCAGCGTGGATAGAGAATCAAGAAAACAGGCGGCCAACCGGCCCAAGCCACCGTTGCCCAGTCCGGCGTCGTTTTCCTGTTCTTCAATCTCATCCAAAGAAAAATTCAGTTCGGTAAGCGCTTCCCTGCATTCCTTGTATAGATGCATATTGATCATGTTGTTTACCAGCGCGCGCCCCATCAAGAATTCTGCAGACAGGTAATACAGGCTCTTTTTTCCTGTTTTGGTTACCATCATATTGGCGTCCATCCATTCGTCCACAATGCTGTCCCGCAATGTCAGCGCGCAGGCGCGGTATATTTCATCTGGCGTCGCCTCACTCAGCATTTTGCCAAAGTGACGCTTCAGTTTGCCCAGTATGTTTTCCTTAATCTGTTTTTTGCTCAGTTCGTAGTACATACGCAACCCTCCTGTTATGCACCATTAAAGCATATATACTATAAAGTGTAAATGCTCTTGATTGTAAAATAAAATTTAAAATTCTTCCGCGCTTTGAAACAACCTTGTTTCCTGCGGTTCGTTTTTTTATACCCCGCAACACTTTTCTTAAAACACTGCGTACAAAAAGGTCTAAAAAAGAGCGGACAAGCCGCTCTTTTTTACAAAGTTTTTTTTATTCCTCTACCAGCTTTGAGCGTTCAAATTCTTCCACAATTTCATCAGACGGTTTTTTATCAAGCAGACTGGCTATCACGATTCCGGCAAGTGCAAAAATAAAACCCGGGACCAGTTCGTAAAGGCCGGTCGACTCCGCCAGAAAATTGTTCCACAGTATAACGGTCGCAAATCCGGTCACCATTCCTACCAGCGCGCCTGTGCGTGTCATTCGCTTCCAGAACAGGGCCATAAGGATCACCGGCCCGAAAGCGGCGCCAAACCCGCCCCACGCATATTTTACCAGCGCCATGATGCTGCTTTTTTCATCCAGAGCCATCATCGCCCCAATTACGGCAATTGCGAGAACAGAAATCCTGCCCATCCAAAGCAGTGTCTTCTGGCTGGGTTTCTTTTTCTTGACCTTAAGGTAAATATCATTCGTAATAGCCGAGGAACACACAAGCAGCTGAGAGTCGGACGTACTCATAATTGCCGCCATAATAGCAGAAAACAGTACGCCCGCCACCACAGGCGGGAATATACGGCCGGCCATCACAATAAACACGGTTTGTGCCCCCGCCGCATCCGTAAACAGCCCGGGTTCCAGAAATACCCGGCCCACCAGGCCCAACAAACAGGCAAAAGTAAGAGATACTATGATCCATGCTGTAGCAACACGGCGGGATGTTTTGATCATCTTTACTTTTTTTATCGCCATGAACCGAACCAGGATATGCGGCATTCCAAGGTAGCCCAGTCCCCAGGCCAGGCTGGATACAATGGCAATCCAAGAGACGGCGCTTCCGTCAACCGTATGGAACAAACTTAAGAATCCGGGGCCAACCTGGTTCGCCAGCGCAATGGTTTCAGCCGGGCCGCCCAAAAGATTCATGGCCGCAAGCGGCACGATTACCAAAACAACCGCCATAAGCATGCCCTGAAAAAAATCCGTCCAGCAAACCGCATGAAACCCTCCGGTAAATGTGTATCCAATGATCACCAACGCGCCGATCAGCATAGCGATCTTATAATCAATTCCGGGAAATATCGCTTTGAAAACTGTTCCGCCCGCTACCAGCCCGGACGCAACATAGATCGTAAAAAACACCAATATGACCGCCGAACTTATAAAACGCAGCAGGCCACGGTTATCCCGAAAACGGTTTTCAAAAAATTGCGGTAACGTAATAGAATTCCCGGCCTCTTTGGTATATTGGCGAAGCCGTTTTGCAATGACCCGCCAGGAAACATACGCGCCTATCGCCAAACCGATACCGATCCACACTTCGCTCATTCCGCCCAGATAGATTGCACCGGGCAATCCCATCAGGAGCCACCCGCTCATATCAGACGCCTGAGCAGACAGTGCAGCCACAAACGGGTTTAAAGACCGTCCGCCGATCAGGTAATCCGACAGCGTTTCCGACCGCTTGTAAAAGTAAAAACCAATGCATAAAACCACAATAAAATAGACGATGAAGGCAATCAAAACGCTCCAGTCAAACATAAAAGGTCCTCCGTATTCTTTTTTGGTTGGAATATTAACAATCAGATTATAGATGAATCCAGTTGTAAATACAATACATAAACAGACAATATTTTCCTTAAATTGTTTTTCAAAAAGTGCTTTTGTATCTGCGCCCGTGCAATACTCGCCCCAAAAAATAAAAAAGCGGCTTTTAAGTCCATGTATTGCTTAGTTTGCATCGGCCGCCTGCGCTGCAATAACTTTTAAGGCAATCGCGGTTTCAACACGTTTTTTCTCTATTGCACAGGAAAGTTCATTGGGTTTTGCTATATCCCCGCCGGAAAAATACGCGTCCGCAAAACAGCCGCCGCTGCAATAATATTTGGCCCAGCACTCGCTGCACTGTTCTTTGGAAAACACATGGCAATCCTTAAACTTTTGGCTGATTTCACAATCGATCTCACCCTGCGACACATTCCCCATATAAAAAGATTTCTCTCCGGCAAACTGATGGCAGGGGTAAATATCCCCACCGGGCGTGACCGCAATGTATTCGATTCCCGCACCACAGCCCCGAAGCCGCTTATTCAGGCAGGGACCGGATTCCAGATCCACCATGAAATGAAAGAAATGAAACGGCCTGCCTTCTTTTTTTCTCTCCAGATATAGGGCAGCCAATTTTTCATATTCTTCATATATTGCGGGAATATCCGCGCGGCTTATGGAAAGCTCTCCCGCATCCACCACCGGCTCCACTGAAATTTCCTTAAACCCCGCATTTGCAACAGACAGGACATCGTTTGAAAAATCAAGGTTGCGGTTGGTATATGTTCCGCGAATATAATATTCCTTATCGCCCCGCCCGCCGATCAGTTTACGGGCATTAGCGAGAACCTTCTCATAACTGCCTTTCCCTGCGGCATTCGGGCGCATAGCATCGTGCACTTCCTGCCGGCCGTCTATGCTGATCACCAGATTCTTCATCTCCGCGTTGATAAACGACGCCATTTCATCCGTTACATGGTACGCATTGGTCGTAATGGTAAAACGAATATTTTTATTATACCTTTTTTCAAGTTCCCGTCCGTATATAACTGCTTGCCGGACCACATCAAAATTGAGAAGCGGTTCTCCCCCAAAAAAATCCACTTCCAGGTTATGGCGGTTTTGTGAATGCTCAACCAAGTACAAAAGCGCGCGCTTTGCAACTTCAATGGACATCAGTTCCCGTCCGCCCGCATAATCTCCTGTTTGCGCAAAGCAATACCGGCACCTCAGGTTACAGTCATGCGCCACATGAAGACACATAGCCTTGATTACCGGACGGTTAAACGCCGGGTTTAGGGCAGCCTCCGGGCAAGGTGAATCAAGCAGTCCGGCTGCTTTAAGTTCTTCTATTTCCTCTTGTGCTTCTTTGACTTCCTTCTTGGAATATTTTGAAAGATCGGTCTCGTTTAGAATATCATAGACAATCTCATCTATCATATGCACCGAGCCGCCATGTACGTCCAGCGCCACATAAACGCCGCACGCTTTAAATGTATGTACCAATTCAAACTCCCGCTTATTTCGTTTTAGGCTGCGCTTTTTTTCAAATTCGCGGCCGCGCCCCAAAAGGCCTTTCGGATTTCGGGGATCCCATAAAAACAGGCGGCAATATTATATTGCCGCCCCTGTTTATTTAAAAAATTAATTTTCCTTTTCGCACTTCTGGTTTGCGACCGTACAGGAAGTTTTGCAGGCAGACTGGCAGGATGCCTGGCACTCGCCGCAGCCGCCTTTTTCAAGTGTTTTTTTAAGGGAATTCTGGCTGATAATCTTAATATGTTTCATATGTCGCCTCCGGCTTTTTATTAATTACTTATTTATTATACAATAAAGTGGCATCCCTGTTCAAGTGTTTGCGGGTTGTTTTATCTTAAAAGTCTTTGCAGGCAGGCCATAAAAAAAGCCTTCACCTGAGGCGAAGGCACTTTTATTCTGTCTTGTAGTTTATTTGGTGTCCTTGTCTTTGGCTGATTCGGATTCAACGTCATAATTTTCAATCGTTGCAATCGAATTTTTTGCCATCTGCAACTGCGCTTTGTCCGGACCGGTCTCAATAACGATCAAATCCTCTTTCAACTGAACGATCTTGCCATAAATACCACCAATCGTCTTGATCCTGTCACCAACTTTTACGCTGGCAAGCATGTCCTTGAACTTCTTATCACGTCTTCTGTTCGGGACAATGATCAAAACCACAAATATAACGATCAGCAAAATGGGAAACAATATGGACAAGCTTCCGCTCAAATCTAATTGCTGCATGCAATATACCTACCTTTCATAAATTACATTAATTATAATAATATCGGAGACAATACGATTCGTCAACTGATTTTTTGCTCATACATTATATTTGGCCAAAAACCCATCTTTAAAGGCTTCAAACGTACCGTTTATAATGGATTCCCGCATCTGCTGCATCAACCGGATCGTAAAACGGATGTTATGGATAGAAAGCAGTGTCGCGCCTAATATTTCGTTTGTTTTGATAAGGTGGCGGATATATGCGCGCGTAAAATTTTTACAGGCATAACAGTCGCAGCCTTCTTCAATGGGAGAAAAATCATCCGCATACTCGGCATTCCGGACCACAATTTTGCCTTCCGGATGAAGGGCTGTCCCGTTTCGCGCAATCCGCGTCTGCAAGACGCAGTCAAACATATCAACTCCCCGGGCCACGCCTTCCAGCAGGCAGTCCGCGCTGCCTACGCCCATCAGATAACGCGGTTTGTTTTTTGGCAGGATCGGGTTTACTTCTTCCAGCATTGCATACATTTCGGATTTTGGTTCTCCTACGCTCAAGCCTCCGATTGCATTTCCAATAAAATCCATTTCCGCAATGCGCCGCGCACTTTCCCGCCGCAGGTCCGCATACATGGATCCCTGCACAATGCCAAACAAAGCCTGGTCGGCACGCGTGTGGGCAGCCTTGCAGCGCTCCGCCCAACGGTGCGTCCGTTCCATAGACATTTTTGCGTAGGCATATTCCGCCGGATAAGACACACATTCATCAAACGCCATAATAATATCCGATCCCAGCGCTTCCTGGATCTCCACCGCTTTTTCTGGCGTCAGAAAATGGCGCGAGCCGTCAATGTGAGACTGAAACTCGGCGCCCTGCTCGGTCAGCTTCCGAAGTTCTCCCAGGCTGAATACCTGAAACCCGCCGCTGTCTGTCAAAATAGGCTTGTTCCAATGCATAAATTTATGCAGACCGCCTGCTCTGGCTACCAGCTCGTGTCCCGGCCGCAGGTAAAGATGGTATGTATTTGCAAGTATGATCTGCGCGCCGGTGTCATGAACCTGCTCGGGCGTCATTGCTTTCACTGTCGCCTGCGTCCCGACCGGCATATATACCGGCGTATTGATGTCTCCATGCGGGGTGTGCAGCACACCTGCCCGCGCACCCGTACTCGGGCATTCTTTTATTACTTCAAAACTAAAATCCATCGTTCTCCTTACCGTTATCTTTTCTCTCTGCCCTGCGCCTGAAAATTACAGAAGCAGCATCGCATCTCCAAAACTGAAAAACCTGTATTTTTCTTCTACAGCCATTTTATACAGCGCAAGCGTATTCTCTCGTCCCGCAAAGGCGCTCACCAGCATGATCAGCGTAGATTTGGGAAGATGAAAATTGGTCACCAGCGCATCTACCATTTTAAAGGTGTACCCGGGCGTTATAAATATATCCGTAGTCCCGCTCTTTGCTGCAAGTTTTCCGTTTTCCGAGGCGCTTTCCAGCGTGCGCACGCAAGTCGTTCCTACCGCGAATACGCGCCCTCCCTTTTCACGCGCGCCGTTGACCGCACGGGCCGTTTCGGGCGAAACGCTGAAATATTCACTGTGCATCACGTGCTCGGAAACATCCTCCGCTTTCACCGGCCGAAAGGTCCCCAGCCCTACATGCAATAATATATTGACCACTTCCACGCCCATTGCTTTTATTTTATCCAAAAGCTCAGGCGTAAAGTGCAGTCCGGCGGTTGGCGCGGCTGCGCTTCCATCCACCTGCGCATAAACGGTCTGATAGCGCGTTTTGTCCTTGAGTTTTTCAGTAATATACGGCGGAAGCGGCATTTGCCCCAGTTCGTCCAGTATTTGCTCAAACACGCCTTCATATTCAAAACGTACGCGAACCACGCCGTCTTCTTTTTTTTCCATAATGCGGGCGGAAAGCGAGGACACAAATTCCACGGTGTCTCCCGCTTTCAGTTTTCTGCCAGGGCGCAGGATCACTTCCCATTCCCAAGCGTCCAAACGGCTTAAAAGTAAAAATTCCACTTTGCGCGAAGTTCCCTGTTTTATGCCGAAAAGACGCGCCGGAAGCACACGGGTATTGTTTAAAACCAAAACATCGCCCGGCTTTAAATATTCCGTTATGTCATAAAAATGTTTATGCTCTTTTTGTCCCGTTTTCCGGTTATATACCAAGAGCCTGGAGGAATCTCTTTTTAAAAGAGGTTTTTGCGCAATCAGCTCCTCCGGCAGATCATAGTCAAAATCCTGTGTTTTCAATGGCTTATATTCCCAACTTTAAAAAAGTTTTATCTGACCGTTATCCGGGCATTCTATTCCCAGATGTGCATAGGCAAGCTGCGTCGCCACCCTGCCCCTGGGCGTTTTCTTTACAAAACCAAGCTGCAGCAAAAACGGTTCGATCACATCTTCGATCGTCCCGGCTTCCTCGCCCGTCGTAGCTGAAAGCGTGTCCAGCCCCACCGGGCCACCGCCAAACTTCTGAATAATGGCGGAAAGGATAAGACGGTCGGAATTATCAAGGCCCAAATCGTCCACTTCCAGCATTGCAAGCCCCCTGTCTGCAACGTTACGGGTGATCACGCCGTCCGCCCGGACGTCTGCAAAATCACGCACCCGCTTTAAAAGACGGTTGGCCACCCGGGGGGTCCCGCGTGAACGGCGGGCCACTTCAAACGCGCCGGAATCCTCTATTGCTATATTCAGTATCCCCGCCGACCGGCGTACAATGGTTTTAAGCTCTTCGGGGGTATAACACTCCAGACGGCTCAAAACGCCAAACCTGTCCCGCAGAGGGGAAGTCAGCATTCCCGCGCGCGTGGTTGCGCCCACCAGTGTAAAATGCGGCAAATCGATGCGCATGGAGCGCGCGCTTGGCCCTTTTCCGAGTATGATATCCAGCGCAAAATCTTCCATTGCAGGATACAGCACCTCTTCCACGCTGGAATTCAGGCGGTGGATTTCGTCTATAAAAAGCACATCGCCCGAAGAAAGGTTGGTAAGCAGCGCCGCCAGGTCGCCCGGCCGTTCGATAGCCGGGCCGGAAGTCACGCGGATATTCACGCCCATCTCCTGCGCAATAATATGTGCCAGGGTGGTTTTGCCAAGGCCGGGCGGCCCGTACAAAAGCACATGGTCCAGCACTTCTCCCCGATGACGGGCGGCCTCAATAAAGACGCCCATCATTTCCTTCACCTTTTCCTGGCCGATATATTCCTTCAGCGTCCGGGGACGAAGGCTTAGATCCAGCCCAAGGTCCTCCTGCTGCGGTATTCCGGATATGATCCTAGATTCTTCTTCCATCACTTACCTCGAAAGACGTTTCAGCGCCAACAATACCAGTTCTTCTGCGGTATCGCCCAGGCTTTGCACCGCCGAAAGTGCGGAAAGCGCTTCCGCACGCTGATACCCAAGCCCCACCAAAGCGGCCGCGGCTTCCTCCAGCGCATTTCCCGCGCCACCGGACAGACCGGGCCCGCCGCCGACTGTTTCGGATATATCTACCTTTTCTTTGAGTTCCAGCACCAGCCGCTGGGCGGTCTTTTTTCCAATGCCGGAAACGCACTCAAATGCGCCCGCATTGCCGCACAGTACTGCCGCAGCAATGTCTGCAACTTTCACGGAAGAAAGAAGCGAAAGCGCAACTTTGGGGCCAACCCCGCTGATAGAGATCAGTTTTTCAAACATGTTTTTTTCTTCAGGGCTCAAAAAACCATAAAGGGAGAGTTCATCCTCCCTCACCACCAGATGCGTGTACAGGCGGCAGTCTTCCCCGCTTTTCACAGCATCCGCGGAATAAGAATTCGTATATACCATATAGCCCACGCCGCCCGCGTCGATCACAATGAAATTCGGCCCCGTCTGAGCAGCTTTTCCGCTGATAAAAGCGTACATAACCTTACCCCTTATATTTTGGTATTAATCATGGATGCGGTATTCGCACTGTGCGCATGACAGATGGCCACCGCCACCGCATCCGCAGCGTCGTCCGGCCGCGGAATGTTTTTCAGGCCGCACAATGTTTTTACCATCATCTGTACCTGCACTTTATCCGCCCTGCCGTAACCCACCACCGCCTGCTTTACCTGAAGCGGCGTATATTCATACAATTCCTGCGTATGGCCGTAGGCGGCCAGCAGGGCAGCGCCCCGCGCCTGCGCAACGGCAATGGCGGTCTTGACGTTGGTATTAAAAAATATCTCCTCAAACGCAACCGCGTCCGGCCGATATTTCTCTATAAGCTTTGATATTCCCTCTGCTATAAGCGAAAGCCGCCGCGGCGTGGGAAGCCCCGCCTGCGTTTCTATGGTTCCATAGTCAATTAAAGTCAGCGTGCGGTTGTTTTCAAACGACACCACGCCGTATCCTACAGTCGCAAGTCCCGGATCGATCCCAAGTACGATCAATTTGAATCACCCAAGGGCTATTATAACATATTTTTTTGATATGAAGCTACCATTTTTACCGTATTTGGGTTAGAATAAAACTGCAGCGAAAACGCTATTGCATATTTATACATTTTGTTGTATTATTATGTATATGATTTTTTAAAACAGCCCTATGGGGCTTAAACGGAGGTTTAAACATGAAGCACAGCAAAGTTGTACTGGCATACTCGGGCGGGCTTGATACATCCATCATCATCCCCTGGCTTAAAGAAAACTATGGATGCGAAGTTATTGCGGTCTGCGGCAATGTCGGTCAGGGCAAAGAACTTGACGGTTTGGAAGAAAAGGCCATCCGCACCGGCGCGTCCAAAGCCTATATAGAAGATTTAACAAAGGAATTTGTGGAAGACTTCATCTTTCCCACCATGCAGGCCGGCGCAGAATATGAAGGCAAATACCTTCTCGGTACTTCTTTTGCGCGCCCCATCATAGCCAAGCGGCTTGTTGAAATTGCAAAAGCGGAAGGCGCCACCGCCATCTGCCACGGTGCGACCGGCAAAGGCAACGACCAGGTCCGTTTTGAGCTGACCGTCAAAGCGCTTGCGCCCGAACTGGACATTATTGCTCCCTGGCGTATTTGGGACATCAAATCCCGTGACGAAGAAATTGAATACGCCAAAGCACGCGGCATAGACGTTCCGGTCACCAAAGAGCGCCCCTACAGCATGGATGCCAACATCTGGCACCTTTCCCATGAAGGCGGCGACCTGGAAGACCCATGGAACGAACCCAAAAACGACCTTCTGATGATCTGCAAAAATCCGGAAGATGCGCCGGATCAGGCCGAATATATTGAACTGCAATTTGAAAAAGGCATCCCGGTGGCTCTGAACGGCAAAAAACTTGGAGCAGTCGAAATGGTGACCGCCTTAAACGAGGTCGGCGCAAGAAATGCCGTCGGCATAGACGACATTGTTGAAAACCGTCTCGTGGGCATGAAGTCCCGCGGCGTGTATGAAACGCCGGGCGGCCGTGTTCTTTACACCGCGCACAGCGCGCTTGAAACATTGGTATTAGACCGTGCAACCATGCACTATAAAGCGGAAGCCGCTATCAAATATGCGGATCTCGTATACGACGGCATGTGGTATTCTCCCCTGCGCGAGGCGCTTGCCGCCTTTGTGGAACAAACGCAGCAGGTGGTAACGGGCATGGTTCGCTTAAAGCTGTACAAAGGCACCTGCAAGGCGGCCGGGCTCAAATCTCCCTATTCGCTGTACAGTGAAGAATTTGCTACCTTCGGCGAAGACGAAGTATACAACCAGAAAGATGCGGAAGGCTTTATCAACCTCTTCGGTCTGCCTCTGAAAGTAAAAGCCTTAACGCAGGACAAGGCAGGTAAATAATGGCTAAATTATGGGGCGGCCGGTTCGAGCAGGAACCGGACAAGCTTGCAGAAAGTTTTAATTCCTCCATATCCTTTGATTCCCGAATGGCCGCGGAAGACGTTACGGGCAGTATTGCGCATGCGTCCATGCTGGGGCGTCAGGGCATCATTCCCATGGAGGACGCGGAAAAAATAACAGCCGGCCTTAAGGCAATCCTTGCAGACATATTGGAGGGCAAAGTTTCCTTTTCTGTGGAAGATGAAGACATCCATATGAATGTGGAACGTCTTTTGACTGCGCGTATCGGGCAGGTTGGCAAACGCCTGCATACCGGGCGCAGCCGGAACGACCAGGTTGCACTGGATATCCGCATGTATATGAAAAAAGCCATCCGCCAGACCATCAAGGAAATCAAAAACCTCTGCGGAGTGCTGACCGGTATTGCGCAGGATAACTTAAATACCATTATTCCGGCGTACACACATCTGCAAAAAGCGCAGCCCTCCACCCTGGCGCATTATATGATGGCCTACTGCGAAATGTTTGCGCGGGATATCGGCCGGTTTTCAGACTGTTATAAGCGCACGGACACAATGCCTCTGGGTTCCGGCGCGCTCTGCGCGACCACCTATCCCTTAGACCGCGAATCAGTGGCGGCCGACCTGGGCTTTGCATCTATAACGCCCAACAGCCTGGACGGGGTCTCCGACCGTGATTTTCTTTTGGAGTACCTCTCTTCTGCTTCCATTTGTATGATGCATCTTTCCCGTTTTTGTGAAGAGCTCATATTATTTTCTACCAATGAATTCGGCGTGCTCCGTATTTCGGACGCATACTCCACCGGCTCCAGCATTATGCCGCAGAAAAAGAACCCGGATATGGCGGAACTGATCCGCGGCAAGACCGGGCGGGTATACGGTGCGCTGATGGGCCTTTTAACCGTTATGAAAGGCCTGCCCCTGGCCTATAACAAAGATATGCAGGAAGATAAGGAAGGCGTTTTCGACGCCGCCGATACTCTTATTGCCAGCCTTAAGGTTTTTACCGGCATGATCGGCACCGCGGTATTCGACAAAGAAAAGCTCTACGGCAGTGCGGGCCACGGTTTCACCAACGCCACCGACGCGGCGGACTATCTTGTTAAAAAGGGCATGCCCTTCCGGGACGCGCATGAAGTCATCGGCAAAATTGTGCTGTACTGTGAAAAAAACGGCCTCGCCATCGCAGACCTCCCCCATTTGCAGCTCCTTGAGTTTTCCGAACTGTTTGGGGAGGACGTGTACGATTCGATTTCTCTGGAAGCCTGCGTACAGGCAAGGGATATCCCCGGAGGACCGGCGCCCGGAAGTGTGCGTAAACATATAACGGAGATGAAAAAATTTCTAAAAACCATTGAAGACTAAAGTTTATAAAAGCCGCTCAAAGCGGCTTTTTTCATTCCAACATTTATCTATGTAGATATGCTATATTTCTTTAATTTCGACAAAAAGTTTCGCAACCCTTTTTCTGTTAATTCTGTATAAAAAAGGCGGGCCGTCAGGCCCGTCTCCATGATAAGCTGAAAACTATTTATACAACATCTTCACCCGCTCTGCCCGCATTTTAAGCAACGTTTCATAGTCCTCCCCGGTGATATTAACCGGCTCGCCCACCAGCTTGCACGCCGCAAAAATCATGGCGGTATGCTCCGCCGCCTCTACCGTCGCAAGCGCCTGCTCAATGGTTTCTCCCACCGCCAGCACGCCGTGGTTTGCCAGCAGCACGATATCGCTTTCATCCAAAAGGTTGCCGACCCCTTCATGGATCGCGTCCGTGCCCGGCTGTCCGTATGGAGCCACGGGGATGGTGCCGTACACCACCACATGTTCTGGATAAAACGCGCCCCCCAGCGGTTTTCGGCAGATGGCATGCGCCGTCAGAAACGTCGGGTGGCAGTGGAGTACGCTTCCAATGCAGCCGCTTTGGCGTTTTTTATAGGTTGCAAGGTGCATGGGCGCCTCGGTAGAATATTTCATATTCCCTTCTATCTGGTTGCCGTCTTCGTCCAGCACGGCAATCATATCCTCGGTCAGCCACGCTTTGCTCTGCGCGGTCGGAGTGATGTATACAAGGCCGTCTTTTTTGATGGATATATTCCCCTCCACCGCGTTCACCAGGCCCTTTTCATCCATACGTTTGGCGACTTTAATAATTCTCCGCTTTACTTCCTCATCCGTTTTTCTCATTTGGTCTCCTCATGCTTGCTTTTTTCGTTTTCATACAATATTACTTATCATAGCACAACCCCCTTTAAGTTCAATAGAGACCCTTTGTTTTTGCTGAAAATTTACATAATTGCCGCCCTGATTATAATAATCTATGAAGTCATTGGCGCCCTCAAGCATAAAAACGGACGCGTACACCAGTTCTCCTCTTTGCGCAAAACCGGCATATCCAATGCTTCCACAACTGTGCATAAATTTCTTCCGTTTTTCTAGCAATTATCAGCATCATAATAAACTATAAATGATCGAACCTGTATTGTCGTCTGTATACCATCCAAACGTAAGGCTCGCGTTCCCTTGCTCAAAGATAATTGTATTGTCTTGTCCCTGGGTTTCTTCATAAATCGGTTCCCAACCTAATTGTTTTAGGCTGTTTGCATAATCTTCAGCAACCGTCTGGGACAGATTCCCCAAACTGATTATTACGCCCTCGTCCATGTCCATAACCAGTACTACTGTTGCGCCGGTTATAGGCGGCACGTTTGCCGGCAGTTTGTCGCTCGGCCACTCCGAACTTATTTCTTGTCCTTGGGCAGCTATACTATCGTTATTCTCTGAAAAATCTGCAGAGCCAATCCCCGTACTCTCACCATTGCTTTGTCCATTTCTTATAAAATACAGCCCTTGCATGTCTTCAAAAAGCATGTTTTCACCGTCTAATTCCATAAATTCAAAAATCAAATGAACTCCCTGTTCTCCGCCCAATATGCCAAGAAGAGATGTCTCGCCCGAATCAACTATACTGTTTTTGTCTATGGTAGCATAGTAATTCCATTTATACGGGTCTTCCTCCACAGCCTTGCTGTCTTCGCAATCATAAACACCTGCAAAAGTTGAGTCTACATAACCGTCTCCCTGACGGTAGGACCCGGTGAACCCGTTATTTTCATCAAACTGAAAAGTAAATTCCGCTGCGTCAGAATTGATATAAACCAGTTCTCCGCTTTGATCGTATCCGCCATAAAGGTTCCAGGTGCCGGCGATGCCTTCCTCCGGCATTCCGGCCTTTGTTCCGCCCGCATCCTCCGTGATTTCGCCCTCCGCCATATCTGCCACCACGGAAGCCGCTTCCCGAATCCCGCACCCGGCCAGCCCCGCGCATAAAAGCGCCGCCAATAGGACCAACAACATTTTTTTCATATCATGAACCTCTCCTTTTCTGTTTTTTTGCACTTCTATAGCAATTGCGGACAATCAAACTTTTTTCCGCAATTACGTTTCCTTTTACGCTGTCCAGGAATAGGTGGCAAAGACTACGCCCATCATGAAAAAGCGCATCTCTCCGCTGATCACGGTCCGGCCGCCGTTTTTGCTTGCTTTTCCGTCGAACACACAGGTCATCGATACCTCGTCATCCTCCATCAACACGGAAAAATGAACCGCGTTGCCTGCGTACTCCGCCTCGCCGCCATAGCCGTTTACATCCACGGTGCCCGTTCCGTTCTCTCCCAGTTGCAATGTTACCGGCAGGCTGTCGGGACCCTCAATATCTTCTTCAATATGCTTCAGCGCTGCGCTCCCGCTGTAAGTGCCGGCCATCTCCTGAGACGTGACAGCGCCCGAGCCGGCTTCTTCTGCCTGTTCGCCGCCGGGCGTTTCTTCTTCCCGGGCAGGCGCAACTTCCTGCGTCTGCAATTCAGAGCTTTCCCCTTCCCATTCCTGCATGCCTATCTCCTCTTCCAACGCCTTCATGCTTGCGAGCGCCGCCTCCGAATTGACCGTATATTCCACTGCAAGCTCGGCAGCGGAAACGCCCTTTTCGCTTGGTAAAGAAAGCCCGGCCGCTTCCAGTGACTCCCGGATGCCCGGCACGTCCTTATCCGCTGTGTCGATCGCCTGTGCAATAATCTTCGCGCCGCCTTCCTTCATCTTATTGATCCCAATACCCGTGATTTTGCCGGGATTAAACCACTCCATCGTATATTCGCCCACCAGGGCGATCAGCCCTTCCGCCTCGTTCGGATTCAACGTCACCAAACCAAGCACCATGGAAGCCGGCTGGAGCACATCCCCCGCTTTTTGGAAACCCAGCGTCACCTGGTTGTTTTCGCCCAGCACAATGGTGCTGGTGGTCGTGCCCACATCCGCAATGCAGCTCACGCCGCCCACCAGCACGGCGCCTGCCGTGCCCAAGGTCATGTTGCTCGCGGCAAGGGATGCCAGGCTCCCGCCCCCGGTGGCGACGGTCGCGCCCACATACAGCCCCACTTTGCAGGCGGTTTGGGTCGCCATGGCGGCCTTAGTCATCTTGTCCCAGAAATCTGCGTCGGCCACCGCCTGGTTGCGGATGATCTCTTGCGCCAGTGCCATCTGCTCCACGGCGGTTTTCGTGTCTGTACCAAGCTGCTGTGCAAGCTGTCCATACCGCTGTGCGCCGCGCAGCGAGTCGTATTGCTTTGTCAGGTTTTCCGCCCATGCTTTCGGTTCAACATCCCCAGACGCCGCAACCGGCTTAGCACGCATCCCTCCGGCGGCAGCAACAGACAGCGCCGTATAACGCGGCGGCCCTTCAGCCGCCATCCCTTCAGCTCCGCTTCCTTCCAAAACTTCTACGGCCCGGCCGGTCACATTCACAGCCCCGGCCGCAAGTGTATCCGCCGTTTCCCAGGTTTTAGCCGTCTCCTCCGTCATGGCGCTGATTTCATCCAAAGACATATTTTCAAAATCCGCCGACGCAAATTCTTCGGTCTTCAGCCGTGCGTAAATATAATACTGCAGTGCAAGCGCCGTAGCCGCATTCGCGGCTTGCAGCGCCTCGGGCCCCGCTTCCCGTTCCACCGTCACCATTTCCGTTCCGTCCGCTCCCGCCTCATCCGCCGGCGTTTGCTGTTCCGCGCAGGCCCAAAGCAAAAACAGCATCGCTCCCACCAGCAAAGCAGCAATCGTCTGCCCGATTCTTTTTTTATAAAATCCTTCTTTCATTTCCATATTCCTCCTTTAAACAGCCGATGCCGTTTTACGCCTTGGCTGGTAAATCCTATGCAATCAGTATACGGCGTATCCTTAGAAAACACCCCCACCCGAACCGGGTAGTTTGCGCAAAACGCGCAAAAAACCCCCGCTTTTTTAGCGGGGGTTTCATATTGCCTGCTTTATTTATTCAACATATGATGCCGGTTCATTTGCAAGTATCCGGCTTATCATCTCAGACCGGTTTTTAACATTTAATTTCGAATAGATATTTTTCACATAATATTTCACCGTGTTCTGACTAATAAACAGTGTTGCCGCTATCTCCCCGTAAGTTTTTTTCTCAATAAGCATCGCGGCAACCTGCCTCTCCCTTTCGGAGAGTTCAGCCAGTCCGTCCAGCTTTTCCATAGTTGCGTCCCCGCCCGGATGCGCCCGGGTCGCCGTTTCCAGATAAGCATGGCCTTTCAGGAGGATAGCAAGCCGCTTGCTGAGCGGTGGCAGCAATGCCAGCGTCACGCAGACCACGGCCAGTGCCAACAGCGTTGGCTGCAAAGCGGGCGATTCGTCCAAAGCCATCGCGCTGCCCAGTATACCGCCCAGCAGCACGCCCAGCACATTGGCCGAAAGCCCGATTCCCATTACCTTCGCCGGATTTTTATAAAAATCCAGCATCTCGCCCAGTATACTCCACCAAAATAGGTCGTATATGCCGAATGCCGCCATCATCAACGTGTCCACAGCCACATATCCGCCCGCCGTGCGGGGAAGAACTGTAAAAGCGATAAAAGAAAACCCGATCATTGCAATGGCAACATACAGCAGATATGCCCGGTTGGTTTTTTTAGGCAGGTTGCGCATCACCAATAGGGCGGCAACATAGGGGATCGCCCAATACCAGCTCGTGAGCCATTCGATATGCGCAAATCCCGGGGTGACCACCTGGTACATCAAACCGGAATTAATGGTGATTACCACAATAAACAAACACAAAAAAGCGAGCATCGCCCAAATTCCCGCTACCCTGCCCTTTGTCTGCACGGGAGAAGGCGAGGCCGCCTCCCTTCCGCCGGGCAACCGCAGTGCAAGCAAAAAAGCGGCCAGCAAAAATCCCATGGCTATCCCCAAGCCTAAGCGGGGCGAGAGGCGCAGGGCAATCAAGTTCAGCACAATCATCAGCATGTTGGATAATATAAGCATGTCGGCAATGGTTTTGATCCGTTCATTTTTGGGCGCAACGCTTTTTAAAAAAAATCCCCACGCCGCCACACAGTTCCCCGCAAAAAAGGAACCTGCAATCAGCCCGATTTTCCACACCTGGGAAGGCGGGAAAAAAAACAACACGGAGATGGCAATAAAAACAAGAAAAGATATTAAAAACAACCTCTTTGCTGCACGCCGGGTCCGGATCCAAAAGCCGCAGGTAAAAGCCCCCGCCATCAGCGCTGCGATCCCGCCGAAAACCATAACGGCTGGGTCGACGCCAAAAGCGCCGGTCAGCGCAAACAGGATCTGTCCTTCAAACACAAAAGCGAGCATCCACGCCGAAAACAGCGAAAAAAACAGTACGGAAAGTTTCCTCTCGTTTAAATGTACCCTGGCGCGTCCCTGTACTTCAGGCATATCGCTCCCCCTTATGGGTTTAATGGACTCGTTGCCTTTTTTAGTAAATACAAATGAATTACGATTCATTATACCGTAAAATTTACTTCCATTTCAACAGACAAAATTTCACCTCTTTCCCTCATGAAAACAGGCAGTTGGTTTGATCAGGATTGATCAAAAAATTTTATTATTTCATATTTAAAAATATTTAATAATTTATGATTTACCGAGGTGTTAATTATGACCCGAGCCCAAAAAATTGTCAGCAGGAATGTTCGTGCTGATCGTTATCAGCTAAAACAGCAAGAGATATACCAAAGAATAAAAGTAAAAACAAACGGATTAAACCTTGCCTGCACGCTGGAAGCGTTGACAGTTTCATCCCTGTTGCCTTTTTCTAAAAAAGCCCCTGATCTATCGTTTTATTTCTTTCAAAAAGTGGTATATATACATATAATCATTTCTTTTTATTCTATAAAGATATTAAAATCAATCAGGTTGTAAGGCGGGTGGAACGTATGGATGCAAAGATGCACAATAATGCAAAACCCACGTTTAACAAAGGGTGGGCGGTCGCTTTTGCGGGTCTCGGAATCAATATTGTTCTGGGGGTGCTTTATTCCTGGGGGGTCTCCGCCGCCGCGCTGCGGGAGGCGGGTTGGTCTGCCACCGAAACGCAGATCCCTTATATGGTCGCCTGTGCTGTTTTTGCGGCCTTCATGGTCCCCGGCGGCCGCCTGCAGGACAAATACGGTCCCAAATACATCCTGATTGCGGCAGCCGCTTTAACGGCGGTGGGGTTCATCGCTTCCGCCCTCACCATGAGCGTCCTGGGGCTCTCTGTCTTCTTTGGCATATTCTTCGGCGCAGCTATGGGACTCGGGTATTCTGCCCTCACTCCTTCCGCCCTCAAATGGTTCTCTCCCGGCCATTGGGGCCTTGTATCCGGCATTGTGGTCAGCGGCTTCGGTTTGTCCGGCATATTTATGGCGCCTATCAAGTCTTTCCTCATCCATTCTCACGGTCTGGAGATTACATATTACATTTTGGGCATAGCGCTTGCCGCCGCCATCGTCCTGCTGGGACGCATTATCCGCACGCCTCCGGAGGGTTTTTCTCCTCCCAAGCTTCCAAAAACCCAAAAAGCCGCCTCAAAAGACACTCCGGTCCGGGAGCACACTTGGAAAGAAATGCTGAAAACGCCCCAGTTTTTTCTTATTTGGCTCATGTTCTGCTTCGGCACTTTTTCCGGCTTGCTGATTGTGGGCCAGCTTTCCAATATTGCGCAAGAGCATTCCGGCCTCACTTTTGCGCAGGCCACCGCTTTTGTAATGCTTTACGCTGTCTTCAACTGGCTGGGACGCATCCTTTTGGGAGAAGTTGCAGACAAAACCGGCGCAAAAAAAACGCTTTATCTCATCTTTTCCACCCAGATCCTTTCGCTCATCCTGTTTGCTTTTGCTGCGGGGTCCTTTTTTTCTCTGGTGCTCTCAACGGTTCTGATTGCCCTTGCTTTCGGCGGAATGCTCACCGTGTTTCCGGTTATCACCGCCCGCTATTTCGGCGTTACGCACCTGGGGCTCAATTACGGAATCGTTTTCACAGCCTGGGGCGGCGGCGGTGTGTTCGGTCCGCTTATCGGCGGTATGCTCCGGGACGCCACCGGCTCTTACCAGGCGGGTTTCCTTTTTTCCGCCCTTCTGTGCCTTGCCGGCCTCATCCTCTCATTTTTTCTCTCCCCACCCAAAGACAGCTAAAAAAGACATGCAAATCCCGCTTCTATATTGTTTTGGGGAGCATGTTAAAATAATAGACAATCTGCTAAGATGGAAAGAGCGGGAAAAAGCTCGGAAATCGGAGGCGGAAAATGGGAAAAATGAGGAAGCAGTATGATGAGGACTTCAAGA
>JAVBVZ010000003.1:0-40125 GCA_036679405.1 Christensenellaceae bacterium | reverse complement strand
GGGCGTTACCGTCAGCGTTCCGCTTACCCCCGCCCGCGCAAACTTCTCCGCGCACGCCGCCGCTTCGGCCACGCCCCCGATCGTCGTATCCGCGATCACGCACTCCACCGCCTGTCCGTCGCGGTCTTTCAACTGCCCGCCGATCAGCGCCGCCGCCGCTTTCGCCATTCCCATCGTCTGCTCTTCCAGGCTCTCGCGTATCCCGAACCTTCCTTCTCTTCCATCTATCACAGGACGTATTCCTATTTTCATCATAAAATCCTCCTAAAAATCATATGCCAAGGTATCCCATATCTAAATGCTGCAATATTTTTTCACCTTTCGTTCCAATGATCATTATTCCGCCGGGCGTTTCTTCTATCGCTTCCACTCCCGTAAATCCGTCAGGTGTTTTAGCCGCCCCATATATGATCGGAAAAACGTACTCTCTGTTTTTTTCCATTTCAACAGCGGTCTTGACCCCCTGTTCGTTAATAAAATTTCTCCGCGCGCTTTCAGCCACCCCATAATGAAAATAAGATGTAGTGTCCTCCAAAGCCAACACATTCCGGCATCTTCCGTTCCACGGAGCATAATGCCGGCCTCCATTTGAAACCCATAACATAATTCCGCTAAAAATTCTTGGATTTTTCAACTGATAATATACATAGCCGTCCTCAGCATAAGTTACGGCTGCATAACCGAATCGCTTCCCTGCGTCATTGACAAAAAATAAAATCTCCTCATATCCTGTTCGGATCGGCTGCCTTGAAAAATCTTCAAAGTCTCCGTAAATCGTCTTTACCCGCGTAATATCATGAATTGTCTGATGATTGACGCACAAAAAATATCCGCCTTTTTCAGCCTGTTCGTGCGGTTTCGGCGTGGTGTATCCCTCCAGGACGTTCCCCAGTTTCAAATGTGCGGCGCCTTTCTTTTGGGGCAATTGCAGCATTGGATGATAGGCAACCGGAAAAGAGCCTTCCATACCCGAAACAACATTTTTTTCATAAACCGCGCATTCGCGCGCCGAAAGAATAACCTCTTTGCGGATCTGCAAGGAACCCTTTTCATAAATAAGGCCGAGCATTCCCTCGCTCTTAAAATCCAGTTGCCAGTCTCCGTTTGCGCACTCGCCGTGGAGCGGAATTTTCTCCCCCGAATAGGCTTCCAGGTCGCCTCCCATAGGACATGCAAAAAAATTCCCCCGGCATACGTTCAGCAAGGGTGGCAGCTCTTCTGTCCAGCCTTCCTTCCACCACGGTGCGACAAAATAAGGATTTACCTTTTTTCCCAAATCAAAACAGGCTACCAGATTCCCTCCCAAACTGCTGACAAAAACCTCTGTCTTTTCATTGGCAGCCGTAAAGGAACTCCGTCCCATAAAAGTGCATAACGGGGGCATTCTCATCACCTCTAATAACGCATTTTGTTCACCGCGTCGTACATGGCTTCTATATTCTGCGGCGGAATGCCCGGAAGCATATTATGGATCTGATTGAATACAAATCCTCCATCCTTCATAAAGATCTCACAATTCCTTTTGACATCATCCCGGATCTGTTCGGGCGTACTGAAGAGCATGCTCTTTTGGGTGTCGACGCCTCCGCCCCAAAAAACTATATCCCGCCCGTATTCTCTCTTTAATTTTTTTGCATCCATCCCAAGAGCAGTTGTCTGAACCGGATTTAGAATATCCACACCCGCTTCAATAAACATGGGAATAAACTGATCCACCGAGCCGCAGCTGTGCAAAAACACCTTGATATCCGAACGATTTTTGATTGTTCCATATATCTTTTTCGCACGCGGCCATATGATTTTCCTGTATAATTCCGGGGAAATCATCGGCCCGGATTGCGTCCCCAGATCATCTCCCATTACAATGACATCTACGTAGCCCGCAACTGCCTCTACGAACTTCTCAAGATTTTCACAATGCATTTCCGTCAGCTGATCCAGCAATTTCTCAGTCCGTTTTTGTTCGATCATTAAATTGATCATAAATTCGTCGTTTCGGTAAAGATAGCATCCAAGTTCAAACAATTGTCCTCCAAATCCTGCCACGACCGCATAGTCGGATGTTTCACACAGTTTTTTGGCATGTTGCCTGATTTGTTTGTAAAAATCTCTTTCTCCCGCATACTCCCACATCGGGTCTGGAACGCTGCACCACATGATCCGGTTCATTTTTTCCGCGAGCAATGAAAAATCATCCGTGTCATCTCCATAGTAGGGCCAAATTTTCTGATCAAAAAAATAGGAATCCTGCGGCATCTCCGCAATCAATTCTCCTGCATCATTTTGTATAAAAAAGCTTGTTCCCTTCTTTTGCACCTTTACCCAATCGGGGTATTTCACCACCGTCCCGTCATGCAGTGCAAAATCGTGCCATTCACTTTCCGCATTTGCAAAAGTGCGCGCAAGGTCAACGGTATCAATTTGATGCCTCTTTAAATACCAGTCTTCCGGGATCGCCAATTGCTGCACCATGTCATACACTTTTACGTTCCCTGCAGATACTCCCTCATGCCGGCAATAATCGCTATACATTTTTGCGCTGATCCCGGTTGAACGCATAGATCCGCAATCCACCGGTATTTTATCCGCTTCCTTATGCGCCAGCGCAGTTAAAACACGCTCTTTTCCTTTCATAGCCGCCCCCTGTCAAAAATGCTGTTCCCAAAACAAAACCGCTTCCGCCATTTTTTTATTTTTTAATCTCGTCAATCATCGTTAAATAATTTTCCAGCGGGACATAACTGGTAACGGAATTTCCCGCGCCGATCGCAAACCTGCCGCCCGGCGCGCATTCATCAATAATACCCCTCACATATTTTCTCAGTTCCTGCGGCTCATATGTAGACAGCTTATGAATATCCACACCGCCGAGCAACGCCACCCGGTCTCCCCACCGTTTCTTATATTCGCCAATGGGAAGTACGTTGTCCTGAAAACTGTGTTTTCCGTCAATTCTCACATCGTCGATCAGATCTTCCATAATATCATCAATTTTTCCGCAGCTGTGCAAAAAGTAAAGCCTTCCAGCATCATGTGCCTGCTTTGCAAAGATTTTATGCCAGGGAAGAAAATATTTGCGTATATCGTCCGGCGCAATTAATGTTTGCGTATTGAACCCAAAATCATCGCCTTGAAAAATCGCCGACAATTTATCAAAGTGAAGCAATCCTTTATTGTATTTTTTTATGATTTCCCCAATCCGGTCGGCCACCGCCTTTACCAGATCCGGGTCGTCAAACAAAGCGATGCACATTCCGGTGTATCCCATCAGCCGTGAGACATGTTCGTAAACGCCGCCCGCATGGCAGGTCATAAACCCCATTCCTTCGGGCAGATGGCTGCAAATGTATTCATGAATGTAAAAAGAATCGTCCGAAACTTCCGGCCATGGGTATTTTTCAAAATCCTCCCATGTTTGTATGGGGCCTTCATCCAACCCCTGCCACGCCCGGTTATGATCTTTGTTTCCTTCGGCGGTATCGTTGGTTACCAGAGATACCGCAGGAAGCGGCGTGCTGATTTCCACGCGGACATAGTCATACCCCATGTGATACCAAAAGGCGATTTGGTTGTCCAGCCAAAAATTCATAATCTCAATGTCCTGCTTTGAAAACGTCATCTGCCCGCCCATGTATTCTGTTTTATCAGATTTTTCAATCCACTTCCGGTCCAAATAATTTTCAAGAATTATTTTCATCAAAGCGTCGTCAATCAAATATTCACACATCAGCGGCTTTTCAGTCACCGCTTTCCCTTGAATTCCCTTCAAAAACCTTTCAATATCCGGCGCGGGTTTTTTAAAATTAAACTCTACCTGACTCATGGATGTTCCTCCGTTAAAAACATTTATTGCTTTTCACTCAGCGATACGGCTGCAATAATAATGATCCCTTTTATGATTTCTTGAATGTTCGTCTGAACGCCCATTATAATAAGTCCGTTCACAATTACACCCATGATCAGTGATCCAATCAGCGTATTCACCATTTTTCCCCGGCCGCCCGACAGGGCCGTTCCGCCCAGGATAACGGCTGCAACAGCATCCAGCTCCATCCCGTCGCCTACTTCAGGCCTGCCGCTTTTCAGCCGTGCAGCCATAATAAGCCCCGCGATAGCCGCCATCATTCCGGCCAGAACAAAAACCCAAATCGTAATCTTATCAACCTTTACTCCGGAATAAATAGCCGCCGTCTTGTTTCCCCCGGCTGCTTTCACATAATTTCCAAAAGCAGTATAGTGGTACAGCCAGATTGCAAATACAAACAGAACGACCGTCCAGATGATTGAAATTGGAAGTCCTCCTATCGACCCCGCACCCCAAAACTGTGTAAACGCTTCATCTGTAATGATAACCGCCTTTGTATTGGTCACGGTTAAGGCAAGGCCTCTTGCAATACCCATCGTGCCCAATGTCACCAAAAAGGCCGGGATCCTCGCTTTTGCAACAAGGATTCCATTCGCAAATCCAAAAGCAACGCCGGTTAAAATGCCCAAAGCGGATGCCAGTGGAATGCCCAGGCCCGCACGCAAACACATTGCCGCCACAACGCCTACCAGCCCGACCAAAGCGCCTACGGACAGGTCGATATGCCCCATAGTAATCACGAAGGTAGCTCCAAACGCAATAATGGATACCATTGCCGTCTGACGTCCTATGCTTTCAAAATTGCCGGCCGTTAAGAATACTTTGTTCAGCACCGCAAATACGACTATCAAGCCAATCAATACAAAATATACAAACCAGTTGCGCCACTCAAATTTTTTCTTTTCGGCGCATACGGTATTTGTTTTAAACATCGCGAACAGCCCTCCTGTTTATCGAATTGTTTTTATCTTCCATAATGACGGACATAATTTCTTCCTGTTCTATCTTGTCAAACACACCCAGTATCTTAAAATCATTCATTACCATAATCCTGTCGCTGTGCAACAGAAGCTCCTGCATGTCAGAGGATATCATGATGACCGCCAATCCCTGCTCTGTCAGTTCTCTGATCATCTTATGGATTTCCACTTTGGAATACACGTCGATACCGGCAGTCGGTTCGTCAATGATCAGTATATGGGGGTTTGTCGCCAGCCATTTGGCTACAACAACTTTTTGCTGATTGCCGCCGGACAGTTGCCCTGCCAGTTTTGCGCCGCTGTCCGTTTTAACGGCATATTTTTTGATCATTTGATCAGAGAATTGATTCTTTTTTTTATGATTTAAAAACAGGTGCTTTTGAAATTGTTTAATGATGGGCAATGAAATATTATCCGAAATACTGTGAATCAATACCAACCCCTGTTGGTGCCTTGATTCAGGCACCATGGCTATATGGTTTTTCAAGGCATCCTGTACGGTATGGATAACAACCTTTTTCCCTTCAATAAAAATTTCACCCTCATCCGCCTTATCTACGCCAAACAAAATATTCATCAGTTCGCTTCTTCCGCTTCCGACCAGGCCGGCGATCCCCAGGATCTCCCCTTTATATAAGTCAAATGAAACATTTAAGAAGCTCCCTTTTTTGGAAATTCCCTTGACCTTCAGCATTTTGTTTTTTTCAGAATAGTCGATATGCCGGTCCTCGGTCCCCTGATATAATTCCAGGGATCTCCCAACCATCATTTGTATCATATCGTCCATAGACGTCTCTTTCATTATCCGGCTGCCTATATACTTTCCGTCCCGCAATACGGACAACCGGTCCGCTATGATTTCCAGTTCATTCATCCTGTGAGAAATGTATATTACGCCAACCCCTTCGCTTTTCAGGAGATTTATGATCTCAAATAACTTTTGGGTTTCCCCCTCTGTCAAAGAAGAGGTAGGCTCGTCCAATATCAAAATTTTGGGCTGTCCCGCAATTGCTTTTACGATCTCAGCCAATTGTTTTTTTGCGGGCGAAATATTTGCCACCAGTTCTTTTGCAGACAGCTGATCGATATTGTACTTTTTAAAAAGCATTTCCGTTTTTTTAAATATTTCTTTCCGGTTCAGGGCGTATTTCCCGCCTCTGCCCTCTTTGCTCAAAAAAACATTTTCTCCGACACTCAAATACGGGACCAGGCTCAATTCCTGAAAAACTGCGGCAATCCCGTTATCCGCAGCCTCCTGCGGGTTCTTAATAGAAACCTTTCGCCCATCAATATAAATTTCTCCTTCTTCAATCGCAACGATACCCATAAGCGCTTTAATCAAGGTGGATTTTCCGGCTCCATTTTCTCCGATTAAAGCGTGAACTTCCCCGCTTTCCAACTCGAAGCTCACTTTGTCCAAGGCAACTACGCCGGGATATATTTTAGTCATATTCCTGATTTCCAACAGCTTTTTGCTACTCGGCACAGTCTCACCTCCCATTAAAAAAATTTTTTTCGTATTGATCGAGGAGAGAGGGGCCCGGGCTCTCTCCTCATTTCATATTCTCCCATTCCAGGATTATTCAAGCAATTGCGCAAGGTCATCAGGCAGAGGCGTCTTGAACACCCGGTCCCAGCTTTCTTTTAAAGATTCTTTCGTAACGATTTCTCCAGGGACAACAACATAGGATGGCGTCTCAATGCCGGCGACCGCGGCAACGCCGATCATAGCTTCGGCAACCCCCTGGTCATAAGGATGCTGTGCACCCGTTGCGAGCATAGCGCCTCCCGAAGCGATCGAGTAGGCTGTGTCTTCGGACAGATCGACCGTTGCAACCTTTACGTCTTTGCCCATATTCTCAATTACGCCTACCGCACCCATTCCGGGGGTGTCCCATACGCTCCATATGCCTTGAATATCCGGATTCGCCGTCAACATGCTTTCCGTAGCGGTCGCAGCTGTCTCTGCACCGTCCACTCCCTGTTCGGCAACGATCTCAATACCCGGGTACTGCGCAAATACATCCCGGGCACCCTGCGTACGCGCATCCGTATGGAACAGGCTGGATACATATTTTAAAATCGCTATTTTACCTTCTCCGCCCAGATAATCCACAAGCGCCTGCGCGCTGGCAGCACCGTTCGCGTAATTGTCGGCAGTCCCCATGCCCGCATAATCTTCGGGGCTGGTAAACCCGGTAGGAACCGCGTCAATCAGCGCGATCTTTATGCCCTGACTGCTGGCTTCTTTTAGGATTGGCCCGATCGTATCCGCGTCCAGAACAAAGCTTATAATCATATCCGGCTTCATTCCTATGATGCTCTCAAGATCTGAAACCTGTTTGTCTACTTCCATCTCCGCATCAGTGGTGGCAAGCAGCTCAATGTTAAACTCATCCAGTACTGCCTGGATCCCTTCAAGCTGCAGCGTTGACCAGTCGGATGCCGTCGTATGCAGCGAAATCGCCGCCGTATAGCCCGCGTTTCTGATTTCTTCTTTCTGTTCATCCGAAATCAGATTCAATATGGCCTCAACCCCGACCGGTTCCTCTCCATTCGGGCCCGGCGAATCGCCGATTGAAAGTATCACGCCCGACCCGTCGTCCGTCAGCGGCTCAATGTTGATGCCAACATCGGATGCAGACTGGCTGTCCGGCGATGCATCCGATCCGCTTGAAGATTCGCTCGCCTCAACCGATGAGGATTCGGACACCGCCGTCCCTTCCTGGTTATCAGCCGAACAGGCAGCCAACGCAAAAGCTGAAAGCACAACAAAGACACATAGAATCAAAGATACTACTTTTTTCATTTTTCCCTCCTAATATTTATTTTTTGCCTGTGGGGGCAAATTGCATTCTAATCAATCAATTTAGGGATAAGATGTAATCCTGTTTTTGCAATATTCTGATTTTCGATTTGATTACAGATAATTTCCACCGCCCTTTTTCCAATGGCCGCAACATTCTGTTCAACAATGATCGGCGGCCTTTGTATATGCCGCGCAAGTTCCATATTTGCATTATCTGAATATTCAAGAGAAAAGCGGTCGAATGTTGCCAATTCAATATCCTTTGGTATATGGTAGTCTAATTTCTGGCATAATTTTAATACATAATAAATATCCATACTGGAAACCAGACACAATGCAGTCGGCCGGTTCTGTTTGGTCAGGATTTCAAACATGCCTTGTTCTTCTAAAGGCTTATCAAGTTCGACATACGACCTTTTGGGAACCAGTCCATTGGATTTGACTGCGTTTTTATATCCTTCATAACGCTCAATCTGTACAGAAGTATTCCGCGATTTATCATGAGACAAAAACAGTATCTTCTTATGTCCTCTTTTCAGTAATTCATTCGTCAGCAAATTGGCCCCATAATATCCGTCCGTTGTAACAAAGCTGGCGTCGACCTCCTGGATATACCTGTCTACAAACACAAACGGAAAATTTTCTTTTTGCATATCCTGATAAATTTCCCGGTTCTTCACATTGTCTGAAGGATTGATCAACATTCCGTCCATCATACCGGATTTATAAAATTCCAAATATCTCCGTTCCAGATCTACATTTTCCTGCGAATTACATAAAATGATTTCGTACCCTGCACTGCGCGCTTCCTGTTCAATTACATCAACCAATGAAGCAAAAAAATCCGTATGCAATTTGGGCATAATACACCCTATTAGATTGGTCTTATGCGTACGAAGGCCCGCTGCCATCCGATTGGGTATATAAATATACTGTTTGGCTAATTCCAGAATCTTTTTACGCGTCCCGTCAGATACCCTTACTTCTTTATTGTTGATGACTTTGGACACCAATGACTTTGAAACACCCGCTTTATCCGCAATAAACTGCAAACTGACTTTATTCATACTCCATCCCCATAGTCAAACGATTTATCTTTTTGATCAAACGATTTATCTTTTCGCAAATTAAAAAATATTTATATTGTTTCCATTATTTTTCAATTATTTACAGATTACGAAATGGTAAATCGGTTTTCCTTGTGACGTTTGTATTATAGAATTGCTCAACTGTTTTCCACAAATCAATCCCATCTTATTAAAATATTGAATTTCATTAAATTCAGGCTTTATTTTTATTTATATATAACAATGCCGACTATATCTTTTAATATCTTCCCTTTTCTTGCATATTACACTTCAGCGAAAGATTTCCACAAAAAAACCGAATCAGTTCGCTCCCGGCCGTCTCTCCAATACCTTTTTGGGCCGGTCATAACTGGCTCCTGCATCTGAACATAAGATTTGCAGCACATGAAAAAACAGCCTGCTTTTTAGGGCGCAACGGAGGCTTTCTTTCCTTGCAACAAATATTTCTGCAATAAAAAAGGTCCGGATATCCGTCCAGGCCGATCCAAGGTATCTGTTTATCCATACCTTGCAGGGCCTTTTCGTTATCCGAACCATATCTGCAGCATACGCCCGCCTTACGCGGGCCGGTTTCTTTTTGTTTGAATCCTATTCTTCCTTGGCGCGGGCTCGGTAAGAATCTATAACTTTCATATCATCCGTAAATTCAAACCGCAAATCAAATGCGCATGATTGTCCCGGATCCAGATATTGCAGCATACCGCTCTCCCGCGTATCTTTCCGGCCATGCGTTCCACAGTTGGTAGGCTCAAGGCCCAGGGCATAATCTCCAGACTGCATGGATTTCCATTGAGATAAAATAGGGAACTGCAAGGCGTTAAAATGTACCACGGCGGCAATACCCAGCCGGGCATTATACAGCATTGCGAAACTGTTTTCCGGGTCGCTTTCTCCCGTATGGTAATACACCTGTTCTTCACGCACGTCTTCGGGTTCTTCAATGATATTGTATTTATCAAGGCCTTGCTGCGCAAAAGGCGTTTGTGCCTCGATTTCCCTGGCGCTTAAATAGACCCGCGCATCCGCATCCAAAAACGGAAAGCCAAAATTCACATGATAGATCATCATGACAGGCTGCCGGGTATATCCCAGGTTTTCAACCGTATCTTTCATTTCAATGATGTTATCCTCGGTATGCATAACAAGCTCGCGGCTCAGCCGTACATTTTCTGCAAACAAACGGGCTTCACGCACAGATCCGCTCACTTTAAGAACCATCTCATCGTTACAAACTTCCATACGTGCAGAAACATTCTCCGCAACCGTATTGCTTGCCGGCCCGTGAAGCGCAAACTCACGCCCTTCATCTTCGCAGGGCGCGCCTGAATAAGTGATGCCGCATGTTGTCAAAAACCCGGCATAAAACTGGCGCAAAAAGCTGTCCAGCCCGTCTTTGGTATACTGGTAAGAAAACGGAGAGGAAACACCGGATTTGGATAAAAAGCCAATGTTATACCCTTTATAAGTAAGATAGGGTATATCAAGCCCGCGGTCTGCAAACACAGTTGCCGTCAGCCCCGCGCCGTTTTTTAAATCAAAAGCCCGGACGCCCCGCGCCCTGCCGTCATTCACGGTGACATCCCGTATGCCGAGTATGGTAGAAAGATCCCCTACTTTTTTCATAAATTTATATATTTCACTTTTTTTCATCACAATCACCTCTTAAAAAATATCTTCCGCTTCAATAAATAATGTTTTTGTTCCCGGACTGCTCAAAATGTTTTTTCCGCAAAACAGTAAAAAAAGGCCCATCCCGCCGGCACATGAACTTCCGCCCGGGGCATCGCTGCCCCGCCCAAAGATAGACGGCTGCCTTCTGTATCCATACGCAAAATGTTTATAAGTAAAAATATAGGGATCGGCTTGCGGGCACAGATGCGCTTTGCCCTGTTGCCCTACTAAACTATTGTAATTCTTCCCGCACGATCTGGCAAGCACTAAAACAAGCCGTTTTACACAAAACGCTTATCAAAAAAAGCAGAACGGCGTCTGCTTTTTTAATCATACAGCTCTCTTCTTCTGTGTGCCGGAAAATTCTTTGCACCCGTAAAACAAAAAGGCTCCGCCTCGGCGAGAAGCATGCAAGCGCCGCCTGAAAAATCCGCGGCTATCAGGTTTCCGCCGGGCGCATACAGGGCGGCGCCGCCCGAGAATCCCACGCCGCAGCCATTGCTGCCGCAGGCATTGCAGCACGCCACATAAATACGGTTATCGTAAGCCCGCGCAGTCATGTACCGCGCCCACACATCTGAGCGCAAACCCGCTTTTGCCGGCGAGGCATGCGGGGCCGCAATCATCTTTGCGCCCCGCGCGCGCAGGGCAGCCGCGGCCTCCGGAAAATGCATATCATAACATATGGCGACGCCTAGCGGGACAGCGGCGTCAAAAACTTTAAGCGAGTCGCCCGCCGCAAAAATATTTTTTTCGCGCGCACCCAGATGTGTTTTGCGGTAAACGCCAAAGCAGCCGTCCGCACCGCACACAAGCTGAGAAATAAATATCTGGTTTCCCTCCCGTTCGATCATGCCGACCAATGCGGTCAGGCCGCATTTCTTTGCCGTTCTTCGCAATGTGCCTACCACCGCGTGCGAAAGCGGAAGCGCATTTTTCTGCGCGTGCAAAAGACAATACCCGTTCAGCGCGGCTTCGGGAAAAACAGCAATCTCCGCGCCTTTTTCCCCGGCTTCTTCCAGATACGCGCACACCCGGTTTAAATTTTTTTGCGTATCCCCGCAATGGGATTCCATTGAAATCAGGGCAATCCTGCAATGTTTCATTTTATTTTTTTTCTCCCAGTCCGTCCGCGCTGCTGACGATCTTTAACCCCATTTCAGCGGCTTTTTGGCATAACAGCCTGTTTTTTTGATTCATTTCGCCATAGCTTTTCAGGCAATTGATCACCGTATCGCAATCAGAGAGGCGCGCAATCGCGGCCGCAAGGGTTTCGTCGCGGATCGCCGTGAATCCCGGCTCGCTGATGACTTCGGCCGCCAGGTCCGCTGCGAGCTGGTAGTCAATGTCGTTTTCATGCAGGATACCGGTCACAAAAGGCAGCCGCTTTTTTTGCAGGGAGCGGTATTCTTCTATCCCTGTTCCGCCGCCTGCAATAACGAATATTTTGGGTTCGCCTTCCGGCCTGCCCATTTCAACGCTCCCAAACAGCGGATTATAGCTTCCGTTTTCCATATCATACAGGTCGCGGATCAGCTCTTTTTGAAATATTTCTTCCGGCGTCCCGCAGTGCGCAATAAAATCTCCCTTTACGCACATCACGATATCCGATATCTTTTGCGCCAGATCGAGTTCGTGCAGGGACATGATGACCGCAATGTTGCGCATTTTGGCCATGTTCCTTAAAATGCTGAGAAGTTCAAGCTGGTAACGGATGTCAAGAAAAGAAGTGGGTTCGTCCAATACAATGATCTCTGGTTCCTGGCAAATGGCCCGTGCCAGCAATATTCTCTGCCGCTGGCCGTCGCTGATCTGCGTAAAATCCCTGTCTTTAAGATCCCAGATATACACAAGCTCCATGGCTTCCCTGACCATCTCTTTATCCTGATCGGAAAGGATTCCCAGCCTTCCCGTATACGGATACCGGCCCGTCGCAACAACGTCTTCGCAGGTCATCAGCTCCGTTTTCAGTTTTTCGGTAAGCACCACGGCCACTTTATACGACATGTCCCGGCTTGTCATATTGTCAATGGAGCGGCCCGCAATATACACGGTGCCGCAGATATTTTTCAAATATTTCGTAATGCTCTTAAGGATGGTTGTCTTGCCCGATCCGTTGGGCCCGATCATGGTAAGGATCTGCCCCCGCTGAAGCCCGATTTTGATATTTTTGACCAAAGGTTTTCCATTATACCCTACAGTCAACCGGTCTGCAAAAAAATAATACTGTTTATTCAACGCATTTTCCGCCTTCTGACCATAATAACAATGACTACCGGCGCGCCGAAAACGGCCGTTACCGCGCTTATGCTGAGTTCCGTGGGCGCAAAAAGTGTTCTTGCAATCAAATCGCAGCCCAGGCAAAAAATAGCCCCGCCTAAAAAGCATGCGGGAATAACAATGATGGGCCGGGATGTCTTTAAAAAATTCTTTATAAGATGCGGCACCGCAATACCCACAAAAGAGATCGGGCCGGCAAACGCGGTCACGCAGGCCGAAAGCAGGCTGGAAAGCAATATAAGCGCCACCCTGAAGCCTTTGATATTCACGCCCATATTTTGCGCGTATTTTTCTCCGAGCTGGTATGCCCCAATAGGCTTGGACATCAAAAACACGATCGCAAACGCGGCAACGACCACCGCCGTCATGATTCCGATATCGTCCCACGCAATACCGGAAAAACTGCCGCGGGACCAGTTGTGCAGATTCACGATGTTTGCGTCGTCCGCAAAAGTGATCAGGAAATCCGTTATGGCCGAACAGATATAGCCGATCATCACGCCGCCAACGATCAGCATGGACATCCGGTGCACTTTTCTCGCCATAAGCAGCACAAAGCCCATGGATATCATAGCGCCGGCAAACGCCGCCAAAATCAGAAACCCCGAACTGACCGATTCATATGCGCCAAATACACTCACCATTACAATGGCGACCATAAGCTTGGCTCCCGAAGAGATGCCCAGCACATACGGCCCGGCGATCGGGTTGTTAAAAAAAGTCTGCAGTAAGAACCCGGAGAGCGCCAAAGCTCCGCCCAAAACCACCCCGGCAATCAGCCTGGGAAGCCGGATCAGCCAAATGATCCTGTACTCGGTTGTATCTCCGCCGCGCTGCGTGACCGCCTTTACTATATCGTCCAGGGAAACTGTAAAACTGCCTATACTTATGTTCAGCAGGATAAACAAAATAAGCAAAGCAATCAATATTGCAAATACAATAAAAATCCTCGGCTGCAGTTTTGCCTTTTTCAGTATCATTTTTTATCCTTGCTTTCCGCACGTTTTTTACGCATCATTATTGCAGCTTATACATAAAATTGAGCTCGGTAAGATCAGCGCCGGATACAAGCATTTGATGGATATCCGAAATCATGAGCCCCAGCTGGGTCGTTTCCTGGTACAGGTTTTTGCCGGTGCACCATACATTTCCGTTTTTTACCGCTTTAAAATCCGCCAGCAGGCTGTTTTTCCCAATCAGTTCATCAAGAGAATACACGCCGCCGTCTATCGTGCTGTTATAAATGATAAAGTCCGCGTCCTTCGCCTTTGCGTAAAACTCTTCCATCTCCAGCGTAACGGTGGAAGTCGCTTTCTCGGAGTCGCCCAGATCGTCAAAAATATAATTGCCCCCCGCAAGCTGGATCATTTTGGTAACATAATCTCCCGATTTCCGGACAATGGCCGATCCGGATGAACTGATATAAAAGAACGCCACCGTCTTGCCGGTGTTTTCAAGGCCGGTCACCTCATCCATATAGGCAACCTGTTCATCAAATATGCGCTGCGCGACATCTTCTTTCCCCATCATGACCGCATACAGCTTGATCCATTCTGTGCGTCCAAGCGGATGCGTTTCGAAGCTGGACTGTTCCACCAACACGGGGATGCCCAGTTCTTCCAGTTTTTCTTTTACTTCAGGCGTATGGTTGATCATGGTGGATTCGATCGCCAGTTTACACTCGTTCGCCAAAATCAGTTCGTAATCGGGCTTACTGTATTTTCCTGCATACACGATATCTCCGTTTTCCATGGCCTCTTTGGCGTTTGCAACATACCAGCCGTCCGCGTCCGTTCCGGACATTGCAATGCTGTCCAGGCTGTCCAGCGCGTCGAACAGGCACATGGACGAAGTTGCGACCAGGTAGATGTCCCGGATGGGCTGGCGCAGCACCACGATATCTTCATCGATCCCTGCGGGCGCCTCTTTCCCTTCGGGAACTACCAGAAACCGGCTCCCGTCCGATATTGAAATAAGCGCATACCCGCCGTCGTAGTAGTCTACGCTGAAATTTTGGGCATACTTCAATTCCATGCTGGACTCTTTTTCCCATCCGTTGCCCAGCCCCGTATGCGCCGCCGCCCCTGCCGATGAATCGGCAAGCGAACATCCGGCCAGCAGTGTCAGCATCCATATAACGCACAGCAAAAACGCCGCCGCTTTTTTTACCTTCATATATTTATTATTCATTTCCGGATTCTCTTTTATGTTTACGTCCAAAATATACAGCCGCAGACACCGCAGCCGCGATGGCCGCCGCGGCAATGACAATCACGACCGGCACGGCGCCTCCCGACGCCGTTTTGACGGTGGAAGAATCAAAGTAAAGCGTATAGTCTATCACGTGCGGTTCGCTCATGGCGGTCGTTTCCGCGCTGAGCGCGATTTCTGAATCTAAAGCGGCAACCGGAATCTCAAACGTTGAATTCCCTTCCGTATTGATCGGGTAATAATAGGTCCCGTCTATCAGCATATAGTCATAATTGGGACTGCTCCAGACAATTTGCGCCGTCATAGCCCCGTCCGATACGCTCAAAACGGCCGGACTCTCGACAGCCGCCCTGCCCGATCCGCCCGCAAGCGTTACTCCAATGGTATATTGCCCGTCTCCTGCCATACCGTCTGCCGAAGCGCAGGCGGGGAGCGCCAAAAAAAGCGCTGTGAAAAGGAGGGCCAGAAACTTTTTCATAAAGAATCCTCTCTAAATATCAAATTCTGTATACGCGGCAAAAGCCGCGCATACAGAATTTGTAAAGTGGGGTATATTATTCATCCAACACGGGGCTGGAAACTGAAACCGTATGGTCGTACCATGTACCCTTTGTCCCCACAAGCGCCACTGCGAACTCTTCATCAATGGCAGGGACCGGAATGTCAAAACCGTACACTTCCTCTGTTGCCCCGTCGCTGTAGGTAACGCTGTCTATGGTAGGCTCTATCAGCGTAGCTCCATCCTGCTGCGCGGCTTCTGCGGTGCCAACATACAGGTTAAGGATCTTCTTTGACGGCAGGCTGACGTGAATAGTCATCTTTCCGTCCTTTACTGTCAGAACGCCCTTTCCGTTATTGGCTTCATTCACATGGAACATACTGCTGTCAGTGATAAAATCCGCGCTGTAAACGCCGTCGGTCAGCCCTGTGTCCGATGCGGCCGCAGTGTCTCCACCGGAATTCCCGCAACCGAAGAGCGCCACGCTCATCATGGCAACAATTAATAAAACGACCAATCTTACTTTCATATGCTTTTCCTTTGCTTTTCTTTTCTTTATTCAATGACTGCCGCGGTATGCGCAACATAAATCTGCTGGATATCGGGTATCTGGCCGAGTCCCGCGATCTGGCTATCGATGCTTTCAAAATATCCGGAATCGGTAAACTGGCTCAACCAGGAATCGGCGTCATCGCCGGCCATATCATTATTGGCATGGTCGCCGGCCACTACCATCATCGGGCGAAGGATCACTTTCGTAAATCCGGCCTCACGAACAGCATCAATGACTGCCTCGCAGGCGGTATCTTCAGGCTCGCCTTCCACGGTGCCAACAAACGCATTATCATAGCCAAGGGCCTGCATCTGCGTCTGCATTTGGTCATAGGTCACACTGGCCGTATGAGAGGTTCCGTGCCCCATAAATACGAACGCAACGCCATCTTCTGCAGCAGCTTCCATACTTTCATAACCGGACGCAGCCAGCGCCGCATCCGTGATAGCCACGGCAACGCTTTCCTTGTCCGCGTTGATAACCGTTGCATCGGAGCCGACCTCGCCAAGCAGCGGCTCGGCAATCACTACGGATTCAAAATTGTCCTGGTATTCTTCCACCGCTGCCGCAAGTTCGTCATACTCTGCGCCGTGCATCAGATGGGTGGGCTGTACCACGAGGTTCTTCACGCCGTTATCTGCCGCGCGCGCAAGCGCCTGGTCTATATTATCAATCATTTCTCCGTCACGGGCCTGAATGTGGTTGATGATGATTTGTGCGGTAAACGCTCTTCTCACCGACCAATCCGGATAAGCTTCCTGAAGCGCCTTCTCGATGCCGCCGATATCTTCGGCGCGGCTGCCGTTGAAAGAAGTGCCGAAGCTCACGACCAGCAGTTCGTTCTCCCCGATGTCATCTCCATTCAGAGGATCATCTTTAGAAGCGTCGCCGGTATCCCGCCCAAAATAATCCGGATCGGCATATTCGCCCGCAACCAGCTCTTTTTGCGCATCCGTCAGTGCATCCCAGCCATCCTTGGCCGCCACACACTGCGCATCGGTTTCATCGGTGCGCTCCTGTACATAAATGGCGTCTATCAAGGCCGCCACATTGTCCGCAGCCTCCTGGTCGGTGATTTCGGTTTCAGCAGGCGCGCTGTCGGCGTCTGCGCTGCTTTCGGCCTCGCTTGCTTCACTTGCGGCAGGTGCGCTGCTCGCAGTTTCACTGCCGCCCGCATCTGTGCTGCAGCCCGCAAATACCATGCAGAGCAATGCCGCAACGACAACTGCTATGATTCCTTTTTTCATTTGTTTTTCCTCCTTACGTTTTTACCCTTTGTATTTCGCACGGCATGCCGTGCGTAAGGTTTCTTATGCTTTTGTAACTCTGACAAAAACACCATCCCAAAAAGCCACCGGCCTTTCGGAATGCCGGAAAAACAAAAATACACGTTCTCCGGTCCGAGAGAACGTGTATCCACATCATTAACAAAAATGCCAAACAGGCAATTGTCGCGTTTCTCCAGGGGTCATAGAGTTACAGCAACTTCACGAAAAATCGTGACAGGCAGGTAAAGTGATCTGGCTTAAAGCGCAGCGGCTTATTACAGTAATGTCCCTTGCGCAGGATTCGCACCTGCTTCCCTTTATTTCGCCCGATACAGATATACCGGGCAGTCGCTACCTGAGCTTATTCAATTGTATTGGATTATAGCAAAGTTGTTTGTTCCCGTCAAGCCGCGCATCTGTCCGCCTTAGGGCAGATAGCGCTTATATCGCCTAAACCCATGCTATAATTTTTTATTTTTTAAAACCCTTAATTCCTACAAATCCAATCATACACCCCAAAGAACTGTTCGTCATGTAATATTCTATACTTTTTTGGAAAATAACGCTTTTTGCCGTATGCGGATTACAAGGAGCTAATTTCCCGGGCCAGCATTTCGCCCAAGGCTTTGTGCCCGCCCGGATCCATGTGCAGATAATCCGACTCATCCGGCCCCGCCACAGTGGCAGCATCATAAAAAAGGCAGCCTGCCTCGTCCGCAATCTGTTTGTAGAAAGGTGCAAACTGCTTTGACTTTTCGGCACAGGAACGGTCAAACATGTAAGAAAATCTGCTCTTTTCAATGGCGCCGATATGGATGGGGGACAGCAATATAACCGCAGGGGCCCGGCCCTCGCGGCCGTACTTGGGTGATTTTGCAGCCGTCGCCAGCTGCGCAACACTGATTGCTATTTCGCACGGCCCCACATTGAACCGGTTTTTCAAATCATTGGTCCCCAGCATGATGATAACCATATCCAAAGGAGCGTGTGATTCAAGGCAGGGCGGCAAATATTTCAGGCCGTTCTTATCGCATTCCACCGGATCGTCCCACACGGTGGTCCTGCCGTTTTGCCCTTCTTCAATAACGGTGTATTTTTCCCCAAGGCTTTTCGCCAGCACAGCCGTCCACCGGGTGTTTTCATCAAAGCGCTCACAAGTTTCTCCGTTATATCCCCAGGTATTTGAATCTCCAAAGCAAAGTATCCTTTTTTTCATGATTAATCTCCCGTCCTTTAAAATAGCTTAAAAATGTTTCCCTTTGAACAAATCCCGGGACCGCTGATAACATGCCTATATTCCGGCATCTTTCTTCATCCGTTCCAATATACGGCGAAGCTGAAGCGTTTGCCTGCGCAACTGCAGATATTCTTTTTGGCGCATTTGGCCATCCTGAATATATTGATGAAAATGTTCAGCCTCAGAGGCCATCAGTTCCGTTCTGGAATAATTACGGCAAACCTGTTCTTTTTGCCCGTTTTTTTTGATGATCCAAACTTCTTTCATCTCAACGATAAAATCAATAGTCATCGTGCCCTGATCGCCAAGTATCTCGCAGCCTATAGCGCTCTGAGCGGTTTTTGACAAAGATATCTGCACCTGCTTATCCGGGTATATAAAAACGCTGCTTACGCAGCCGTCACTGCCCGTGTGTACCTTCAATGCCCGCGAAAAAATTTCTTTGGGAATCCCAAACCAGTCAATGGCGGGATAAACGCAATAAACGCCCATATCCATCAGGCATCCTCCGCCTAATGCGGGATTAAAAACATTCGGGGTCTCCCCTTTTTCCAGCAGCTGATATTTGGAAGACAACTGTGAAAAATCCAGCCGCGCAGTCGTAATTTTGCCAATCTGTTTGAGCGCGCGCGCAAAAGCGTCCTTTTGGGGATGATACATAAACATAAGCGCCTCAAGATAAATCAATCCCTTTTGATCTGCCAGCGCACACAGCTCTTCATATTCCGCCGCCGTTACTGTAACCGGTTTTTCACATAAAACATGTTTTCCTTTTTCAAGAAACAGCTTGCTTTGGCTGTAGTGCATAGAATTAGGACTGGCAATATAAACTGCGTCAATCCCTTCCCAGCAGGCCATTTTGCGTATATCGTCAAAAACAATTGAGCAGCCGAATTTGGCTCCGAAAGATTCGGCCCTCCCAATGTCCCGGGAATAGACCGCACCGAGCTGCATATGCGTTGATTCCGCACCTAAGATAAAAGCTTCTGTGATCCAGCTTGTTCCAACCGTTGCATATTTCATGTAGCGCCCATATCCCTTCATTATTTATATTTATTTAAAAAGCGGCGGCGTTCATGTTGTATCTGCCCGCTATACCCGAAGATGGTGAAATTTTTTTCAACGTCCATATTATACAACCTAACCAAAAAAAAGCCCATACTATGTATGAGCTTTTTTTGTGGCGTACACGAAAGGATCTAAGCGGCTTAAATCCTCTCTTTGCGCTCTTTTTCTTGATACCGTTTTGAATACTTTAGGCCCTTTGCTTTATTGTATAAACCCAAGATGCTCTTTTTCATGGCATGCGCTAGCACATACATTATAAGCGGCATACAAGCCACACCAATCACCGTAAGCACTAACCCGGCTGAATTTAAGGCAACAATATCAAAAAACTGCGGGAACAAATAAATACCGGCGGCAAAAATGCCCAGAGAACACGCCAATATTATGCTTCTGCTTAACGTAAACGGATAGGACACTTTTACCATCACCCATATTCCCGCTGCGGAAGCCAGCATAACGCATATTGTGCTGACCATCCCGGCATCCAAATGAAACTGTGCCGCCACCGCGTTGACGGCAATCATGCTGCCCACCGCACATATCCCGCCCGGAATTGCCTGTGAAAAAACATCCAGCAAAAAACCCTGTTTAATTTGGGATTCATTTCTCTCAAAAGACAGAAAAAAGGCCGGAAAACCAATGGTAACAAAACTGATCAAAAACAGTTGCACCGGTGTAAACGGATAGCTCATCTGCGGCACAAGCAGCGTAAAAACGGCCAGCAATAATGCATAAACCGTTTTTGTTATAAAGAGGGTAGCCACCCTCTGAATATTATTTACAACCTTTCTGCCCTCCGAAATGATCCCCGGCACGGCGGCAAACTCGGAATCCAGCAATACCAAATCCGCTACATTTTTTGCCGCGTCGCTCCCGGAGCCCATTGCAATACTGCAGTCTGCTTCCCTGATTGCGGGCACGTCGTTCACGCCGTCGCCCATCATTGCCACCGTCTTCCCGGAACGCCTCAGTGCGGCCACCATGCGTTTTTTTTGATCCGGTGTCACCCTGCCGAAAACATTACAGGACAGCACCGCCTCCTGTATACTTTTATCGTCATCCAAGGAAGAGGCGTCCGCGCACCTGATTGTCCGCAAACCTGCTTCCTTCGCAATATTCCGTACGGTTACGGGGTCATCCCCGGAAATAATCTTGATATCAACACCCTGGTTATAAAAAAAGTCCAACACAGTCCCGGCATCCTTTCGGATCCTGTCCCGGAACACCACCAGGCCCGTGCAAACAATATCGTCCGGCAGGCTGTATCCTTCGGGCACTTTCTTTCCACGAGCCACGGCTAATATCCGGTATCCCTGTTCAGAGAGTTCTCTGATCCTGCCCAGTATCCGCCCGTCTTTCTGCGGAAACATATAATCATACGCTCCAAAGGCAATCATCCCTGTTTCCTTGAAATATGCCCCGCTGTATTTTCTTTCCGAAGAAAAAGGGACCACGAGATCGGCAGGCCGAAATGCAAGGTCGCTGCCAAAATATTCGCGCAGGGCGCGGATAGTGGCATTGTCGTCCTGTACCGCACCGCTAAACAGTTTCAGCAATTCTCCGGTGTTTCCTTCCCGCAGGTCAATAATTTCTTTAAGAACAATATTCCCTTCCGTAATTGTACCCGTTTTGTCCAAACAAAGCACCTGTGCCCGGGCCATGGTCTCCACACTGTACAGATCCTGTACCAGCGTTTTTTTGCTTGCCAGAATAATGGCGCTTGCAGCCAGCGATATGCTGGTAAGTAATATCAGCCCTTCCGGGATCATGCCTATGACGGAAGCCACCGATTTTGATATGCTCACGCTGAAATCATATCCCATGGAATACTGGCGCAAATACATCAACAGGCCAATCGGAATAACCACATAGCTCACGGATTTTAAAATAATACCCACGTCTCTGTTCAGCTTGGACTTCCTTTTTCCTGCCGCCTTGGCGCCTGCCATAATTTTATTTGCAAAACTGCCTTCGCCCACCTCGATGACCAAGGCTTTTCCATTGCCTGAAACGACAAAGCTACCCGAAAAAACTTTATCTCCAGCCTTTTTTAAAATAACGTCCGACTCTCCCGTAATCAGGGATTCATTTACCTCCAGCGTTCCGTCCTGCAAAATACCATCCGCGCAAATCTGGTCGCCACTTTTCAAAATAAGGATGTCCGAAAGCACAACATCCCGCATATCAATCGTTTTGATTGTGCCGTCCCTCACCACTCTGGCTTTCATGGCTACCATAAGAGAGAGCCGGTCGAGTGTTTTCTTGGAAGCGATCTCCTGCGACAAACCGATGATCAAATTCCCGATCACCACCAGCAGGAAAGTACCGTTTTTATAATCCCCTGTAGTAAAAACAAGCACCGCAAGAACAAGGTTCAAGATATTAAAAAAGGTAAATAGGTTATCTTTGAATATCTGTCGGTATGATTTTGTTTTGGAGGAAACAGACCGGTTCACTTGCCCGGCCGCAATCTTTTCTGCAACCTGTGATTCCGTAAGGCCTACTTCGCAGATCTGATTTCCATATTCCAATTCATTTCTCCTTCAAACGTTTGCGCTTCTTTTAAAACCCGCGGTTTGCCGGATCCCTTGATTGAAGAATACATTTCCCCCATCCGGGCGTCTATTGCGGCAAGCTCCTTGGAACAGTTCAGCAATTTTTCCACTGTCTGTTTGTCCGTCGCCCGGCTAGACTTGTAACACAATTCGTGTTCCATACTGGCCCACATATCCATGGCGATGGTCCTGATCTGGATTTCAACAGGCACCTGTTCTGTGCCATGACAAAGCATTACCGGTACCAGCACCACCAAATGCAGACTTCTGTAGCCGTTCTGTTTAGGGCTTTTAATATAATCTTTTCTCTGCAGCAATGTAATGTCGTTTTGAGCAAGCAACAAATTCGCAATGCCATATACGTCTTCCAGATAGGGGCATATAATCCGAAGGCCTACTATATCAAATATATTTCGGGCGATGCTGCCCAAAGCGCAGTCTACTCCCTTTCTTTTAAGTTTTCGCAAAATACTCCCGGACGATTTCAGGCGGTATTCTATGTGATGGATCGGATTATGCTTATATGTAATGCAAAAATCACTCTCCAGTATAGACAGCCTTGTTTTGATCAGCTTCATTGCCGACCGATAGATATTGGCCACCTTTTGCATTTCTATGTCGGACGGCTCTTCTCCTTCTTTTTCACACAAGTCTGTTTTGGCAAAATATAAAGGGTTGACACTTTCCTTGGTACTCATCTCATAACTCCCGAATTTTCAATTTATAGCTCGGATATTTTTTTTGATTCAAGACACATTGCATATCTATTTGCCGGACGGAATTTTTTTCTGTCTTCGTCTCCGCTCACGCAGGGTGCTCGCTCCGGTTCACCGCACACAGCGATTGTCCTTGTTCCGCACGGCTCGCTTTACTGTGCGTATTAACATAACACAGAACGGGATTGTATACGCTTCATTCTATTGTTTTAATATACCGCCGGTTTGTGAACCATACATGAATCTTAAAAGTAACCCCACGCATTCAACAGATAAGATGCACAAACCCCAAAAAGACACAGCGCCTGCTGTTTCCTCCCTGTTCGAATCCTTTCCTCTTTTTTTTGTGGCGTACCCGAAAGGATCACGTGGCTTTAAGCCGCTCTTGCCCGCTTCGCTATGGATTCGCGCTTCCCTCGCTTACGCTCCCTTGCGCTCCTCTCATGCTCAGCGAAACCTGCGTTCGCTTCATCCCGCACCGCGGGCGCTCGCTCCGGTTTCCTATCGGTTCGAATCCTTTCTCTTATATAAATAAAAGCCCCCATGAATCGCATGGGGGCTTTTATTTGGCGTACCCGAAAGGATTCGAACCTTCGGCCTTTGGAGTCGGAGCCCCCAAAAACAAAAATCAAAAAACGCCTTAACCATGCGAAAAATGCCTGTTTAATGCGTTTTTTTGGACTTCTCTTCTGTCCTTCACGTCCATTATTTCCATTGTATTTATGTCAATTATTTTAAGTTTTTAGTCAAAATGTAGTCAGATTCCGGCACTCGCTTTCTAAAATTCTAAATTATAATGTTCCATGCATTCTATTTGATCTGGTAAAAATCAAATCTAGTACTTATCACTACGAAGAAGCATTTGAAAAACAGCACACGTCTTTTTTTGAGCTATTTGGATCATTCTAGCCCTTGCTGTTTTCTCCATCGGTTCGTCTATACTTCTGCTTACTGCTATTGGGCTTCTCTGGGATAGTCATTTCTATGACATGCTGTTTTAGGGCGGGAACAAGGTACAGCTTTCTGAAAGAAGCGCGGTTTTTGAGTCCAAGACGCTCCATAATTTTCTGTGCAGATAGAACATCTTCTCCAAGCTTTTCAAGCAACAGCTTAACCGGAGCGCCAATGTCTTGCATAACCTGCTGTGATTGTGAGATCTCCCTTAAGGCTTCCCACATTACCGTCAGCAAAAATTCAATAAACGGTGTTGCATCTGCATTTTTATCCGCTTCACCAAGTGCAGCATAATAATCATCCTGCTTTTCACATATCAACGTTTCGATAGGCAGCCAGGCAAACATGGGTTTCCATTTATAAAGTAAAAGTGTATTCCACATTCTTCCCATCCTGCCATTTCCATCAGAGAAAGGATGGATAAACTCAAACTCATAATGAAAAGCACAGCTCTTAACTAGGGGATGTACCTGCGCTGTTTGCGCCCATGAAAGCAGTTTTTGAACCAGCTCCGGAACCAAATCTGCAGGTGGGGCCATATGTACTAAATTCTCCGCCTTGAACACACCGACACCACTGCTGCGGAACATCCCGGCTTCTTTCACCAGGTCGGTCATGAGAATACGGTGAGCCTTTAGGAGATCATCTTGGGAATACGGATTATATTGCAAAAGCTGTTCATAAGCCTCAAAAGCATTTTTAACTTCTTGTATCTCATTTGGCGCACCTAATATACGCTTACCATTTATGATCGCCGTTACCTGATCGAGAGTAAGAGAGTTATTCTCGATCGCCAGCGATGCATGAATAGTTTTGATGCGATTATCGCGCCGAAGACGCGGATTGCGATTCATATCCTGTGATGCATTAATAAAACCGATCAGTTCACTAATCTCAGCAATTCGGTCAATTATTATGCCAGTAATTTTATAGGGTGGGGTATATGACTCCTGTATCATGGATGACCTCCAACTTATACCTTAGTCTACCATATAAGTCTTGGCAATACAACATGAAAATATCCTTAATATACAAAAAAGGGCTTCTCTGTATTTACTTGACTTGTATGGTTACTTGAATGCTAAAAAACATATAAGTTGACATTTACCAACGGTTCGGTTTCAAGGCAAAGATGTCAACGTTTTTTTCTGTGTAACATATTTTATGCTACGATGCAATTTTTTAAGCCCCCTTGCTATCTTTCTCTATCATCTTTTGATCTGTTTTTAGATTCCTTTTGAATAAACCGTTCTTCAAAATGTTTGTTGATCGCCCGGATAGATTCATCCTGTTTATGTTTAGTCAGATGGGTATATATCTCCAGAGTTGTTTCAATGTCGCTATGTCCCAAATACCTCTGCGTCGATTTTATATCCACATTGGCATCATAAAGCAAGGTGGCATAAGTATGCCTGAGCATATGCGCCGTTATTCTATCAACTTTTTGAACCTTTGGATTGATGCGAGAAGCATCCCGTCCACCCGCTTGAATATTCAAATAATGCAAATAACTGTCCCACGCGCGTTTATACGCCACACTGGTCATGACTTCGCCTTCGACTGAAGGACAAAAAAGTTCGGATGTCGGTTTAACCTTTTTTAATAACTCCACCAGAAAATTCGGGATTGGCACATCCCTTATTCCCGCTTTGGATTTTGGCCCTTTCAACACAGGCTTTCCGTGAATATGAATAATTGCTTTATTGATATGAATTTCCTTGTTTGCAAAATCGATATCCGACCATTTCAAGGCCAATATCTCGCCGCGCCTTAAACCGCAATAGAGAATAACCATTGCCGGAACTCCCATTCTATGACCTTGCCAAGTGTTTGTAATAAGATTGATCTCGTCATCGGTAAGCGGCCGCCTTTCTTTCGGAGCAATTTCCTCCACAAGTACTTTTTTAAAAGGATTTTCAATCACGATTTTTTTATCCAGCGCAACTTCAAAAACCTGCGCTGCGATAATCTTCACTTTTTTCATGGTGCTTGTTGATAAACCCTTCTCTTTCATATCGTTTATAATGGATTGAAGATCGTATCTTGTTATCTCTTTGATTCTTTTATAGCCGAGCACAGGCAGCAACCTGTTTTCAAGAACGGCACGCTGGTTTACCGCCCATATACCTTCCGTATTCTTTCTGTAATGGTTAAGCCAGATTTCTGCTATTTCCTTAAAAGTTGAATTGTCATCAATACGCACACCGAGCTTAAGCTGATGCTTTACTTCTCCGACTTTATCATCCAGCTCTTTCCTGGTTCTTCCGTAAACGGACTTTTTTATATAAGAGCCATCGCTCTTTCTTCCAATAATGATAACGCTCTGATATCTGCCGTCAGCTCGTTTTTTCATCTTAGCCATGGTTATTTTTCCGCCCCTTCTTTTTCTTGAAGCCAATTAAGAAAGCTATCTTTTTTTACGATTCTACGTTTTCCTATAACAATAACGGGAAAATCTTGTGCATGAAAAAGATTATATGCAAATGCACGCGATATGCCCAGAATACCTGCAACATCAGATACGTTGAGCATCAACGGCAATTCATTTTCTGCAAAATACTTGTTTAACATTTTAAACCTCCTTTATTGTTATCTGATAAAAACGGCACAGAACTATGCTGGCCCCATTCCAAGATGCCACAATGCCAGCCCATAGTTTCCTTTGGTTTTCTCGCAAAAAAAATGGAAGCAACCCCTTTTACAGGTACTTCCATTTGTGCGGATATTGTGGTGGAGGCGACAGGAGTCGAGCCCCCGACACACAATATTGCATCAGGTGATTGTCTATGAATATATTCCTGCTTTTTATCACATCCTTCCCGAAGTCGATTAAAATTTACGATATCCTCTACCTCCTGGGTTTTTGAAATATCCTTGCAGAAATTGAACACAATCTCTATCCTGTCCTTATAGACAAGCACCTTATCGATAAATGTTTCAACCAAGATCTTCGTCATTTTAAGCGTTCCGACTTCGAGTTGATTTCTCGCAACCTTGAACATCTGAGTGATTTCTTCTTCATCGAGATTTTGAATGTCGGCATTCTTACAAATCTCCTTATAACTGTCATTCAGACGTTCTTTTTCCTGTTCAAGCTCACTGAGCTTCTCAGCCAGTACGGTTGACGGTGACTGCATAATCATTTCAACAATATTATCGATGGATTTCGTTACTTCTTTTTTCCTTTTCTCATAATTCTCTTTTGTCTTTAAATGTCCAGCATTCTTGCTCAGTTGATAGTCGCCATAGGCCTCACAAATTTTCGGGATCAGTGTCTCATCAAAAAGATAATCGGCAAGCTTCTCCATAACAAAGGTTTCAAGGTATTCCCTGCGAATTTCCGTGTTTGTGCAGCCGTTCCGGCTCTTTCTCCCGGTACAGGCATAGGTTACATGCAGCGTTTTTTTACGTCCCGAGTTCTTTCTGTTGCCTGTATACACTCTCCCGCATTCACCGCAGAATACCTTTCTGGATAACAGGTAGACTTCCTTTGCATTATTGCAAGCCCTGACTCGTCTGCGCGATTCCATTTTCCTCTGGGCCAGTTGGTAATCTTCCTTAGATATGATCTGCGGCATCCCACCCTCAATACGCACCATTTCGCTTTCATCCTTATAGAGGTGGTTGTTTCTTTTACCATCTATATCTTTAGATGACAAGCGGTTGAAAATGTAGACGCCGGTATACCGTTCATTTCTAAGAATGCTGGATATTGATCCTTTGCCAAAAGGCTTGTTCATTTTGGTCTTATATCCTTGAGCATTCAGAGCATCTGCGATTACGTTATAGCCGCTCCCTTCGATATACATCTGAAATATTATCCGGACAGCTTCCGCTTCCCATTCATTGATAATATATTTTCTGGTATTCGGATCAACGTTATAGCCCAGTGCTCCGCTGCCGCCGGTATGCAATCCCTTCAGCGCATTTTCGTTCATGCCCTTTCGTACTTCCCTGGCGAGGTTTTTGGAATAGTATTCAGCCATGGCTTCAAGCACGCTCTCCAGGATAATACTTTCCGGGCTCTCGTCGTCCAGATACTCCAAAACGCTTATTAGAGAAATCCCGTATCTTTTGAGCTCTGTCCGATAACCAATACTGTCGCTTCGGTTTCTTGCGAATCTGTCGAGTTTATGGACAATGACCACATCAAAAAGATCTTTCTTTGCATCTTTGATCATCGTCAAAAACTCAGGGCGGTTATCCGTCATCGCAGATTTTGCGCGGTCAATGTATTCAGAAACGACCAGGATATCGTTCCGTTTTGCATATTCGTTTATTGCCCGAAGCTGAGCGTCGATCGATTCGTCCCTCTGATTATCTGAAGAAAACCTCGCATAAACCGCCGCTCGTACCGTTCCTTTCTTTTCTCTGATTTTTTCTAACGCTTTCATTGTTTCCTCCTTAATAGATAGGAAACTAATGCAGCATAAACAATATTCCATTATCAAGGTACTGGTAGGTTATCTTCAGTGTATCAGCTTCCATTTTTAAATCAAGGATGTCAAATTTTCGATTCGTTATATTGGCATTCATAAATGCAACCCATTATTGCAGTTAACAGAGTAATATAATCTATCGGATTCCTGTTATTAAATGAGATCTTGAAATTGCGTATCCGGTTTTCAACTTTCTTTTTCATTTTACTTCCCCTTTTATATCCGACAACGCAGGAATAGGCTGGCCTTATGTAAAAAGCACAAAGCCAGCCCATGGTCTCCGCTGTCGATTTTCCGCCGTATTTGCCACGCGTCCCCGGCAAGTGGGAATATCCAGGCTGCGGGCAGCTTTGCCGCATCATAGCTCCGCTACATAACACAGAGTCTCCCCCCAAGTCTATAGGGGGCCGTGAGGAAGTATCATTATCCCCCGCACGTTGTCATCGCGCCCGGCCTGCCACAGCCGGGTCTAGGAGTTGCGTTGATCGCTCTTGCTCTTGTTTTCAAGCCGTCGTCGCGCCGCCTCTTATGCCGCTTGCCCTTTCGGAGCCGCACGGGTAATGTACCTGAATACCGTATATGAAATTTTCAAGGTTCAACTATGAGAGGAAAAATCACTCTCTATTAACCATTTCATTTTTCAAACAAACTCGCAGGACACTAGCGAAATTTATTCATGTATTTTTTCATACTCCGAAGGCCCCGCTTAATACAATCTCGAACAGCACTTTCACTTATGCCCTCGGCTTTTGCTATCGCCGTTTTGCTCATATTGAGAAAATAATAGGCATAGATCCGCCTGGCCTGTTTCTCCGGCAAAGATGTGATAGCAGTATTAAGTTCTTCATATAAAATCTTCCGCTCATATATTTCACAAGGTGAAAGTGCAACAAACAAAATGTTTCGTTCTATGCCGTCGCCCCGATCCAGGGAATAATAAGCTTTATAACGGTAAGCGCGCAGCCTATAGGCCGCCTCTCGCAATTCAAAGTCATGTAGCAGCATAGCCACTTCGTCCGGCACCTCAATATTGCAATCGGATTTGTAATAGGGATAATGCTCCCTTAAATTAATTTTTTTCATTTTTATAACCTCCGTTTTGAATTTTCTTGAAAATCAAAAGCGGAGATTTGGCGGCGGCCTGGCATATTCTTGGACCGCTACCATATAACTAAAAATGTCCAGGATGGCCTTTGCCATTACCTGAGCATTTTGGTTAGCATCACTGAATTGTGTTATACGCGTAAAATTAAGTACATAAATCGAATTGTCTTTATTTTTCTTTAATCGACCATCTAAAGAAAAAAGATAGCATCCATTCTTTAAAAATTGAACAGACAATTTTGATGCTGCTTGCATTAGCTAAATAATAGATCGCTGGCTTTCTGATTTTTCTCCTTTCTTTTTGATCAAAAAAATGACGAAAATTTTATTTAGTAACTATATATTGCCGCTCTGCTGATTTCTCTTTCTGTTTTTATTCCGAAAAAAGCGTACAAAAAATATACCTGCCGAATATGCTTTTTTTCGGCACGTCCTATCTATGTTCTCCGGTACTATCCTTTCCTCATACTGAAAAAGGATGGCTTTGCAAAGGCAACCATCCTTGTTATAATCCAATTATTCCAAACTAAAAGCTGCCTGCCAATGTTTGTTCTGTCCAAAACGAGCGCCATTTTGCATATCAATGAAAAGAAACTTACCAAACTACAAAAATCATTTTTCCTCTGATCGACTGTATTAATATAGGCCCAATGACGCGGCTGTCCGTATTGTGATCGCGGTTGTCTCCCATTACAAAAACGCTGCCCGCAGGGATTTCCAGTGGCGGCATTGAGTCTTTCACTGTGGAAGAATACTGGAATTTCTGCTCCAGTGCCGTGCCGTCAATATACACAACGCCTTCTTTGATTTCCAATGTTTCTCCCGGCAGGCCGATCACGCGTTTGACCAACTCCATTCCATTCGGAGCATCCAGTACAATGATATTCCCCCGTTCAGGCGTATAGTTCGCCTTATAGATACCAATCAACTGCCCGTCCCTGAGCGTCGGCGCCATGGATTCGCCTGCAATATTCACAAATTCAAAAACAAACACGCGCAGCAAAACAACCAATACAACAACCATGAGTAAGATGATCCAGAATTTATCTTTCTTTGTTTTCATGACTTCTGTTTCTCCCGTGTCAGTTTATTCCCCGCATAGCTTCCAAAGGGCTTATTTTTGTCGCCTTGTAGGCAGGGTATACGCCTGAAATAATACCTACGCCGGCTGCGATCCCAAGCGCCATCAAAGAAAGCCATACAGGAATCTGTATACTCATTCCCGCAGCAAAATACATTCCAAGGAACATCGTGTCCTCTCCTCCGGAGCCGATAATGAATGCTGCTATATAACTTACGGCAATACCAATCGCGCCGCCGATCAAGCCAATAAACGCCGCTTCCGCAAGAAACAAAAGCCGAATCTTGCCAATACGCATCCCTACCACTTTCATGATACCGATATCCCGCCTGCGTTCTAAAATGCTGGCATACATGGTGTTTGCGATCCCGATAGCGGATACGATCAGAGAGATAAACCCGATCGCAAAAAGCTGCCCCTGCTGGCGGGACTGTTCTTCCTGCATCTGGGTGATCCATTCGGTCGGACTGTACGTCTCAAACCCAAGCTGTTTCACCTGCTCCAACACCGCCTCCACATTGTCGAGTTCGTCCACCTGAATGATTGCCGTCTGGTAAGAGTTTTCACTCGCGCCCAGCTGCTCGGCCAGCTTCCGGTTCTCCCGGATCATTTGTCTGGCCGTATCCAGGCTGATATACGCGCCATAGCTTTGCTCGTCTTGTGCTCCCTCTAAAATGCCGGATACGGAAGCGCGGTATATTTTAGATGCAGGCACATCGGAATCTGGATCATTCTCCATACCATATCCCATCGTCATGCTCATCTGCGTACTTAGCAAATCAATGTCCGGCCGGTAATTCTGATAGCTTTCCATGTCCCTGTAATCCGGCGGATTTTGCGGATCGATGAATTGCTGCACAGCATTAGCTCCCAAAACAATCGAGGGCATATTTCCGCTGAACATTTTTCCTTCCGCAAATTCACCGGACAACGCGGGCGGGTCAATACCCGTCAATTGAAGCATTGCCTGGTATTTACCCGCCTCGATCACAACCGGAATGAAAATCTCGGGGGATACCGTTTTTACATGCTCAATGGCCGATATGGAAGCGATGGTGCTGTCCGTGATCCCACTGTTTTGCGAACTTCCGCCCATATTATAGTTGTTGATCTGTATCTGCGTTAAGTCCTGGTTTGCCATCACGCTTTCCTCAAACTGCTGGTAATTGGAAAGACCAATCGCAAACATCAACACAATGCAGGTCGTCCCTATGATCACGCCCGTTACCGTAAGGATTGCCCGTGTCTTTCTGCGCCACAAATAAAGCCCCGCAAATCGCAGCAGATCATTCATCCTCATATTCGTCCTCCGCCTCATCTTCCAAAAGCCGCCGTTTTTTTCTGCGTATATACAGGTATGCGGCCAATGCTGCAGCAATTCCCCCTGCTACGATCACCGATATCCACCATTGGCTCACGGTTTCGGGCTCTTCCATCTCTTCCTCATCGGTGGCTGCCGCCTGGATCACAGGCGGATTGATGACCGTACTAAAATCTATCTGCTGCGTGTACTCCTCTCCGTATTCATCTTCACAGATGATTGCGATACTCCCTTGGGTTGGGCCGTATTGACTATCACTGTCAATGCCCGGCGAATCGGTCATATCCAGCGTGCCGACGAACACATAAACATCGCCCGCTTGGGATGTACCGGATTCCATGTTGCCTATAAATGCACTGCCCTCCGGAATCAGTCCGGGTGCCTGCAGTTCAAACCGGACATTGTAAAGCGTGCTTTTCCCCATATTCATAAGGTTCAATGAAACGGAAATCGTATCGCCTGCGTTTATGCTTTCAGGTATAGCAGGATCGTCGTATTCCAGCCGGATAGGCTGTTTTACCTGCACAATGATTTCTTCCTCCGCCGTAAATGCCGTCGCTTCGCTGTTTTCATACGCAATAGACAGCAGTACTTTGTGCGGTCCGGGCTTTGCGTCCGGCCGCACCTGGATTTCAACATCAAAATCCGCTGTGCTCCCGCTGCTGATTTTTGAGATGTATTCCGTCCCGGTATCCCCAGCCGGGATCAAGTCGGTGGTATCCCCTTTGGCGGTGACCGTAAGATTCCGTACGGACTGGCTTTCGCTCGTATTGCGCAGCGTCACCGTCAAGTCAAAGGTGCCGCCCGCTATTACATCGGCCGGAGCAACTGTATGGCTGTTCACAATGATCTTCGGCTGGGGACGGGGCGCTTCTGTCGGCTCAGGCGTCGGCGTTGGCTCAGGCGCCGGGGTGGCGTTTGGATCTTTTCCGTCCGTCACCGTCACATAGACGGTAAAGGACTGGGAACAGTCCATACCGTCCGTATTTACATACGACGTATTAACCGTCACCGGATAGCGTCCGTTCACTCTCCCGGCATCCATGGGCAGCGACAGGCTGACCAGATAAGACGGAACGGTAGTAGATCCGTTATCCACCGGGTTATCCTGCAAAGGAATGGTTTGGTCATAATTTCCAAAAACAAAGGGCGACGTTGACGGATCGCCCAGATTAACCGTACTGTTGATCTGGTCCCCCTGAATACCTCCCGAAGCAATGAGGGGAAGCACAACAGCCGCTGTCCCCCCCTGCACGCTCGGGATGTACCCCTGGCTGTATGGTTTATCCATACCGGCATAGACTCGTGCGTTGTCTATGCTGAGTAAAGAGGTCGATTGCGGTTCGGGCGTCTCCGTTGGCAAAGGCGACTCCGAAGGTGTTTCCGTCGCTTCCTCTGTCTTTATCCCTGATTCTGATGAAGACGACGGGCTTTCCTCCGCCAACGCTGCGGCAGGCAGAGCTGCCAAAACAAATACTATCATTAGGAACAAACATATTTTCTTTTTCATTCCGGTTTCTCCTGTTCTTGAATTTGCGTAACCGCTCCATCAGCCAAGTGTACCACCCGGTCCGCATATTTTGTTTTCTCTATGTCGTGCGTTACCAGCACCAGCGTCGCGCCCTCCGTATTGACGATCACCCGCAGGATATCCATGATCTGCGCCGCCGTATGACTATCCAGATTTCCGGTCGGCTCGTCTGCAAACAAAATGGGCGGTTTTGTAATGATCGCCCTCGCAATGGATACCCGCTGCTGCTGCCCACCCGAGAGTTCTGCCGGGGTATGATGGCCGTGTTCTCCAAGCCCCATGGATACAAGAAGCTTCCCCGCGGCTTTATCACGTTTCGCCCGCGGTATCCCCCGCAGCATCAGAGGAAAGGCCGCGTTTTCAAGTGCAGTCAGGGGCTCCATCAGGTTGAACTGCTGAAAGATGAACCCAATGTTTTTCAGCCGGAAATCCACCAACTGGTCTTCGGTCATTTTATGAACGGGACGATTTTTCACGAAAATCTTACCTGCATTCGGTTTTTCCAATCCTGCTATCAAATTCAGCAAAGTGGATTTCCCGCTCCCGGATGTCCCCACGATTGCAACAAATTCTCCGGGATAAATATCCAGGCTCACTCCGCTTAGCGCCCTGCACTTTATATTGCGTGATTTATATATCTTCACAATGTTTTTAACGCTTATGATCGGCTCATTCATTGGATACCTCCGATCGCGCCACCGTCAGTTTCCCTGCATCCATCTCGCAGACCGTGTCGCACAGTTCTTCTATATCAGCTGCGTTGTGGCTTGCAAGTAGTATGGTTTTGCCTGAGACTCTAATTCCTTTGATCAATTTCCGCATATCCGCCACTCCATGCTTATCCAGGCCATTAAATGGCTCGTCCAGTATGAGCAGGGATGGGTCTTCCATAATAGCCTGCGCGATCCCCAGCCGTTGCCGCATCCCGAGCGAATATTTACCCACATGCTTTTTCAGGGTCGGATCCAGTCCTACTCTGCGGATGGCCTGAATAATTTCCTTTTCCCCTATTTTTCTGCGCAAAGACGCAAGAATCTGAAGGTTTTTAAAACCGCTTAACCCCGGCAGGAAACCCGGCGTCTCAATGATCAGGCCCAAATCTTCCGGGAAATCCATATCCCGTCCTACCTGTTCATAGTCCACCAGCACCTTGCCGGCCGTCGGCACAATAAATCCGCAAATGCATTTAAAAAGCACCGTCTTGCCCGAACCGTTGTTGCCAACGATTCCGTGGATCTTCCCTTCCTCAAAATCATGGGTCACGTCGTCGAGCACCCTTTCTTCTTTGAAGTCCATAAATAAGTGCTGTACGCTGACTGCTATATCTTTCAAATAAAAACCTCCTTGTACTAATATCCAAGATTTTTATCAATGACACTGCCATCAATCGCATTGATTGTGCATAAAGAATATGCCGAATCAAGAGATTCCACGGCAACTTCGCTCCCATTTTTATACTGAATATTTGCAAAAAAATCATATGTTGGAACCAATAAATATCCTCCGTCGTTAGCCTTGATTCTTGATAATCCCAAAATAATTTTATGAACGTCTATTGCCTTAATCTCCGGATCTGAAACAGCCGCAAATGAATTTCTCATATGTTTTTTAAAAAGATCAATCGCTTTATCAATGCTTATAATAACAGCATCTTCTTCTATCATCTCTGTAATTTCATAAGGTGCGCGATATTCAAATCTCGATATCCCGTTTTTATCTACCATAACGGAAACCATCTCATAGTAGGTGCTTGCTTCATACTCTTGATCATAATCTCCATATGGCGTGGCCGAGTCAAACGTTATGGGCACGCCGCTTATGCTTCTTGTATAATTGAACTGATATGATTTATAATCAGAGGAATATATTTCTGTTTGTTTTATCTCATTCGGATCACCAAATTTATATATTTTTGATATTAAATTTGAATGGCTCAGTTCTAGGTCCAACCCCAATTCATTAATGAAATCAGTGGCAATCTTTTTTGCATCATCATACTCAATGCCAATCGAATCATCATTGATTATGTCTATTCCAAATTCATATGACATATTTGACATGTTCTCTTCAACATTATCCACATACATCATCCAACTGTTTGAACCTTCTTTTGCATTAACGGCTATCAATACCGAGCGACTTTCCAGTCCCTTTTCTGCCCATATTTCAAGCGAGTCATATATCGGGTCATTGCTGGAACTTATATATTCTTCCCCATTTGCAGTTCCTACATAATCCGCAGGATCAATTTGCGTAAAATCCGTACTCTCCAGTTCTTCTTTTTCAACGCTTTCCGGCGCTTCGGCATATTGAGCTTCTTTCGAACGAAGCATAGCTTGCGCTATCCCAATCTCATCTTCCGTTGAAGAAGGGTCATTAATAATCTGCTTTAGCTGTATAATTTCTTCAGCAATATCTTGTTTACTTTCCTCCCAAGGCTTATACATGGTACGCCCGGAAAAGAAAAACTCAATAGTTTTTTCTATCTCATCCCTGCTAAAGATACGCGTTTGGATTCTGGCAACTGGAAAATCCATCGCATTCGGCTTTATAAATTCTGCATCCATACTAACCGATATTCCATTATCATAATTCCATTGATCTCTCACAGCTATTACATCTTCTGCGCGTTTTGTCGTTTCATAAGCACTTCCATTTTCCTGATCAGTAACTGAATTGTTATTATTTTTCATTTTCTCTTCCAGGTTCTGCTTGTTTATAACAGCTTCTTCTTCAGGAGTCTGTTGACACCCTACCGCCAAAAATGTGAAAACTATTATTATTACAAATAAAATAAATTTTTTCATGCTTTTTGTCATTCCTCTCCTAAATTTAATTTGTTGTGGCATAGGATATCTATGCCACAACTCTAAGCTAAAATACAGTCATCAAGACACATACCATCTTCCGACAAATGTTAATGTGGTTCCATAATTATACGTATTATGAACCTTTAATCTTACATTACCCTGATACGTTGTAGCAGTAGCATCAAGTGGGCCGTTTTCTAAAGCGGGTTTATCAACCACATTGCTTACTTGAATAGAAGTACTTCCTGATTGATAGAGGCGAGACGTATACCTTGCCCCCACATTATTACTTTTAATCACATGTGTCCACAGGCCATCAGTGTAAGTTCTGTCTACAGAAGCTTTATATACATCTTTATCAGCAGTTGTATAATATGAATAAGCTACATCTCCAGCAAAATACTGATATCCGGCGGCAAACGCAACACTGCCAAAACTTAACACCAAAGCTATTGCCAAAATAACCGTTATGGTCATCATTAATTTTCTTTTCATCATTTTATTCCTTTCATATTGCTATTTCCGTTTATTTCAACTCTATGTTAAAATCAGTTTAGAGTCCTTGCATTACCGACTGTTGATTTATCAACAGGTGCTACTGGTTTTGTAAGGACTTTTAATTGCCCATTGGAACCACCCCTTTAGTCCTAAGAGAAATGTATTTACATATTCGTCCCGGTAAAATTAAAGCTATATCCCTTCATCGCCCGCAAAGCCAAAATAAAACAAAAAGTAATCAACCCGCTGAATATCAAATAGGTCATCCAAAGCCTGGGCAGCAAATCATATCCGAAGTTGTGCATATGGTACGTCGCATGGTTAAGAGGCGAAAGCCATCCTACCGCCACGTTCGCCTTATACATCAGTTCATCCGGCAGATTAAAAATCTGCTTGAATATCTGCGGGTTAAGCAAAAATCCGTACAGACTAAAAATGAACGCCGCAGCCACGCCCCAAAACTGCCCTTTTTTCAAATTTACGGTCAGCATGATAAAAACCATCAACAGGGTATACAGCAGCATCAGCAAAAATATCGTTGCCATACACGCGTATGGCGTAGACATTTCCAGTGTTTTTACAAAAGCGGGCAGCGCAATCGCTTGCCCCGCGCCCGAATATCCTAAAATCGCCGCTGTTTCGCTCCACATATTTCCTATAAATGCATTGGTCATGCACAAAAGGGAAGTGGAAACCAGGATAAACGCCAAATAAATCAATGTTGCGAGGGCGATATACACCAGTTGCCCAAAAAGCCAGACCGTACGGTCGGCACGAACAAGCAGATATGGAGTCGCGCCCGAAATGAATGGCATATCTGCGAACAAAAGCAATAGCAGCAGGGATGCCAGCAGTATGGAATTCGCGTCCCCAAACGTCCATACAAACGCCTCCACCAGCTGCATGGTCGTTCCGTACTCCAGCGCAAATTTGACCGCTTTGTCCGATAAAAGAAAGCACAATACGAAAGCAAGGCCGAAAGTAATAATTATCCGAGGATTATTCCGCCACTGCCGGAAGTTTCCGGAGGCAATCGTTCCAACCTGAATTAAACTACGCATCCGCAATCCTCCTTTTTATTACAATGGCATAAGCGATGCCCGCAATTAAAATGATTTCTCCAAGGAATAGAATCATTCCCCAAATGCCCCCCGGCCACTGCATTGCCGCCCGGATCCATTCCTGCGGGTTCAGGATATAAGCTCCCGTAAAATACCGGCTACACAGGATAATGAGCACATAATAGAGTATGAACGGGAATGCGTAGGCCATGTAACGGCTCATAGTGATCGCAGCAAACAAAGCGCCTATTAGCGACCAAAACATTCCCGATAGAAAAAACAGAAAGGCCTGCCCCAAGATATCCGCAAACATGGACGGCGCTGCCATCTGCGTCATGTCTGTTGGCGCCGCCATCGATCCGACCATTGTTTCATCCGGCATCTGAGGAATGACCTCCACGGGAGTGAATATGAGCACAAACGCAATATATACACATATGATCCCGCAAAAGAGCACCAGGCCGCCGGATATCCCGGTTGAAAACACCTTACCGGCAATATATGACTGCACGCCCGATCGGGGCAGATATTCCTTCAAGTATCCACTCTTGTATTCTTCAACGAACACCGCCGTATAGGGCAACGCTGCTAAAATGGGCACGCAGAACATCATGATATCTGAGGACATTGCCGTTAAGATCATTTGTTCATGGAAGCCTTCCGGAAGACTTTCTACGAAGCCTTGCAGAAAAGGCAGGATCGACTCGAACGATCCAAAAACCATAACCGCAACCATGCCAATAATTCCCGCAATAAATCCCCAGGATTTTAACGCCCGCCTAAGGTCGATTTTTAAACTATTCAAGTTTTCCTCCATGTTGAACAAGAGTTACATTAGTTGCTATTATCTTTTTTCATTTCAATTTAATACCCTAGATTCCTATTAATCGCACTGCCATCTATAGCATTGATAGTCATAAAGCTCTGTCGAAAATTATTCTCAATGCTTGCGTTGTCTTTATCATAATTAGGATCTGAAATGTTTGCGGCCATAGTATCCTTACAGGTACCAAAAAAATCCCATGCCGGCACCAATAAGTATTGATTCGGATTATCTTGACGTGCGATTTTTGCATATCCAAATCTAATTTCGTTAATTGTAAATTCCCTTTTAATTATGCGATCATTTAAGGCATATGCGTTTGACGTCTGCATATGCTGAATAAATTCTTGCATAATATCGTTAAAAGGAAGCAGGGTTGAATTGTCAGAAAGATTTCCAACAATATTAATTGGTGATATCCATTGAAAAGAAACGACGTCGCTATCGTCTACCATTACTTGTATGAACTCGTCTTTCCATGGCTCAGCATATTGTGGAGAAACTTCTGATTGATTATAATATGGATTCGTATATGTCCATTCAATTCCATCAAATGTCCGCGTAAAATACAGAGTGAAATAATAAGGATTTATCTCTACAGCTGATTTCGTCGTATACACAGTAGTATCCCCAGTAGTAGGCGTAAACGCAGCAGCATTCAGCTTCATTCCCTGAATCCCTAAATCCTCCAAGAGCTTATAGGCGTTTTCTTCGGCCTGTTCATAAGTTATGGTAAGACCTATAGGATGGGACAAGTCTGAGATATTATAAAGGCAAGGTATACCGGCCCTAGTCTTAAAACTTGAATAATTATAGGAATTCATCTTATTAGTATTATTTTTAACTATATATATACTTGCAGGAATTTCATCCCCAAAATATGCATTGATATCAATCACCTTTAAATCATTCGAAATGTTGGACTCAGTAGAAACGCTAATATTAGGAGATGAAAATGATGTATCTGTGGGCTCTGGTTCATAACTTGGCGGAAGATCCTTCATGCTGCTTTTTAAATTAGCAATATCTTGATCCAGATTTTTTGCAACTTTTTCGTATTCTACAGGATCTTTTTCCTTCATATCTTCAAAAAATTTCAATAATACTTGAATTTGCTGTAAAACATCTTCCTGCGTCACTAAACCTTCTGGTCTTTGTTTATAAATTGATGACTCCTTAAAAAAATATTTTATAAATTGATTGGCTTGCTCTTGATTTATGTCTTGTGGGCTTATAATTATAACAGGAAATTTTAAAACATCCGGCATTGTAACTTTTGCATTAATATTAATAATAAAATCATCATCCTTTGTAGGTGTTTCATTCCATTCCAAAGGTGCTTCATATTTTTGTCCTGGCGCATTAATTGATTCTTCTATTGTGCTTTCAAGTTCATTATCGCCTTTTTTAATCACTGCTTGTTTCTGGGGAGTCTCTTGGCATGAATAGAAAAATAAACACACAATAATTAATAGGGATATCAAACTAAATAATTTTGCTGTTTTCATTTTATTTCTCCTAAAAAGGTTTTAAGGCGAGCAGAATCAAATTGTAAGGACTAACTATTTGGCCATTGAAACCACATCCCCTTGACCTTACCCCCAATTTTGCACCAAGTCAAAAGTTAGTCCGGGCTGATTTTGGGTATCGTTTTGATTCAGCCCAGCAGCATATTCTGCTGGCGTAAGATTGCCTAAAGAGCT
>JAVBVZ010000002.1:0-92722 GCA_036679405.1 Christensenellaceae bacterium | reverse complement strand
CGCAGAACGATCCTATGATGGAAGGCGTTTTGGCTGCGATCGAAGACGCAGGCCTTAATCCGTCCGACTACTACCTGAGCGCCGGCAATGGCCGTGAAATCTCCTGGCAGTGGGTGAAAGACGGCACGATCCAGGCAGACGTGAATCAGTCGGCTGCGCTGGAAGGCGACGCGGTTTATCAGCAGATCAAAGCTTACTTTAACGGTGAGGATTACAGAAAGTATATCCATCCTTATCTGACACCTTATAATACCGACAATATCAATGAACTTTGGGATTCCCTGGTTCCGTTCTCTGATGTGACTGCTTACATGGAAGGCCGTGCGGCTGGCAACTTTATAACGGATATCAATGATCCTGCTTTTACGGATATTGATGGATTCTAATTCAACATCAATAACACTTTAAAACTATCTAACATTTAATAGAATTGACATAATATTTGACTCCATACCTGTCAATATACGCCTGCGGCTGCAATACGCCGCCGCAGGCGTGTATATAAGCAACCATACTTATCCCTTAAGTTGGCTAAATAATAGGAGGAGGATAAACAATGAAGAAAATTTTAATGATCGCTCTGATCGCGGTTCTTGCGGTTGGCCTGATTGCGTGCACAAGCACGACGCCTGCAGAGTCATCCGAGGCGGCCAGTTCCGAAGCTGCTTCTTCCGAAGCTGCAACCGAATCGGCTTCCGAAGCTGCATCAGAAGAGGCATCTGGAGAAGTGATTACACTGGACATCGGATTTTACGCCGATGGTGCGGATTCTTACTATCAGGCAATTGACGACGTGCTCGTTGCATTGGCCGATCAGGATCCGGAATGCGACTGGACAGTGAATTATAAAGTTGGACAGAACACGGCTGCCGAGCAGCTGCAGGCTGTTGAAGACTTTATCACTTCCGGCTATGATGTGATCATTGTGATCCAGAACTCTGTTGATACCACATCCGAATGTATCACCAAGTGCGTGGAAGCTGGTATCCCCTACTTTGGCGCAGGACATAATTTTGCTTCTGCTTCAAACGCGTCTGACGCTGCGGGTTCCTGCTGCTACAACTTCGTGGACGAAGGTTATTACTGTGGCGACTTTGCCTACAATGAAGGCGCTTCCAAACTGATCATGATCGAAGGACAGCTCGGACAGGGCAGTGCTTCAGATCAGACATTGGGCTACCTGCAGGCGTATGAAGATGCCGGAGCAAGCTTGGGCGGCGTGACCGCTGAACAGCTGGCAACTGAAAAAGACGGCGCAACGCTGGATGGCACACAGGAAATCGAAGTGGTTGGCTGGGCTTCCGGCGGCTGGTTCGCAGATCCGGCTCAGAAAGCTATGACCGACTTCATCACCTCTTTGGGTGCTGACGGTTTTGACAGCGTATATGCGCAGAACGATCCTATGATGGAAGGCGTTTTGGCTGCGATCGAAGACGCAGGCCTGAATCCGTCCGATTACACCCTGAGCGCCGGCAACGGCCGTGAAATTTCCTGGCAGTGGGTTCAGGATGGCACGATCAAAGCCGATGTGAATCAGCCGGCGACCATGGAAGGCTGCGTTCTGTACCAGCAGATCAAAGCGTGGGCCCAAGGTGAGGAATACAGAAAGTATATCCATCCTTACCTGACCGGTTATGATGTGAACAATATTACGGAAGTGCTTCCGACGCTGATTCCCTTTACCGATACGGCTAACTTCGTTGAGGGATACAACTCGGGCGCTTTTGTCACCGACATCAATGACCCGTTGTTTACAGACATCGAAGGATATTAAGTCTGATTTTGCTTAACAAATCAGATTCAAAAAGTGAAGAGAAACTTTTTTCTCACTGACTCATAGGGATAAGCAAGTAAAAACCATCCGCCTTTGGCGGATGGTTTTTCTTTTACGGATCCCGGAAAAATCATGGGATGGGCAGGCTGTGATCTGACTGTTTTAAAAACGAACCGGCTTTAGCTTGCGCCCGCAAGCAGATGATATAGGAGCATCATAAAGCCTATAAAAGCAAACGTTGCGATAATGGCCGTCAAAAGTCCTTTTAAATTTACTTTAGGCTTGGGTGCGTTTTCTTTTTTTGGTTCTTCCTTGATCAGCAATGTCTTGCATTTTACACAGTATTCCGCTTCGTCGGAATACTGTGTATCGCATATTGGGCAGCGTTTCAATTCTGTGCCTCCTTTTAAAGTGCCCCTAAAAGCCCTCGGCTTTTTTGGGCAATGCCCGGATTTCATGACTGCGGGTAAAAACAGGCATGTTCCCGGCGGTTTTTTATATTATATCATATAAAACGGCATGAGCAAAAATCATTTGAAAAGATTGGATATTAACAAATATCAAAATATATGTTATTGTATAATAAAAAAAGGCGAGTGTTTTTAATAAAATGCCTTCTGTGGTAGAGACGGTTTTAAAAAGGGCTCTTTTGGAAGGATTGCCCGTAATCATCATATACCGGAGCGAAAAAGAAATCACGCAGCGCCGCGTATATATTCGCAGCATTGACGATGAATTTGTCAGTGCGTATTGTACGCTGAAAAAAGGGATCCGGCGCTTTAAGAAAAGCAGCATTTTAAGTGCGGCTATACAGGAAGATTGAGGACTTGCAGGATGAACGCAGGTATAGGCAACGGCAGCTTGGGGCCTCAAAGAAGGTCCGGGGGACTCGCGGCACACAAAAAGACAGCAGCGAGCATAAGAAAAGAAATGCAGCCGGTTGATTTGAGTTAGAGGAGATATGTATTTGGAAGCATCGTTATATGAAACAAAGCATTTAACTTCTTTTATCGATGCGATGGGGGATATGGTCCGTGTGGTAACGGAGGACGGGCGCGTGTTGCTTACCAACCTGTCTTTTAAACGGACGATGGGTGATCATCCGGAAGAGCTGTGTTATTCCACGCTGGAACGGTCCAGCAGGTGTCCGCACTGCCTTACCAAAAATGTTTTAAAGAGCGGAAAAGTGCATAAATCCACCCGTAAGATAAATGACAGAATATACAGTGTGACCGCTTCTCCTTTGATGGGCGAAGACGGAAGACCAATGGCGGTCATTGAAGCGTTCAGGGACATTACAACCGACTTTGAGTTGCGGCAGCAGCTTATGCGCTCCAATACCAAAATGCAAACAGACCTGGAACTGGCACGGCGGCTTCAGTTTTCTCTGGTCCGTCATGATTTCAAGGATATTTCCGGCGCCAAGATTTCGGTTGGCTTTTACCCCTGCGAGGCGGTGGGCGGAGATATTTACGACTGCTTTGAGATAGACGGAAAATTGGTGATGTATGTATCCGATGTTTCGGGACATGGCGTGATGCCGGCCATGCTTGCGGTATTTGCAGCGCGTACCATCCGGCAGATCTGCGGTGAAGGTGAAACCGCTCCGGACCGGATCCTTTTGAAATTGCAAAACGAATTTGACCGTCTTGATATTGACGACAGTGTATATATTACTGCGTTTGTAGCCGTGTTGGAGGCAGAAAAAAATAAACTTACTTATGCAAACGCCGGTTTGTCCGTCCCGCCGATCCTTTGGGACGAGGGCACGCTTACCGAACTGTTCATTCCTGCCCCTCCGGTATCCACCTGGTTTGAACATCCCAAGTTTCCCGTGAGCAGCAGAACGCTTCATCCGGGTGCCCGCTTATTTTTATATACGGATGGTGTTTTCGGCTCTTACGGAAAAGCAAAAACGCTTAAAAAGATTGAAGAAGAATTTATCAGTGATGACTTTGATGCAAAAGCATTTATCCGCATGATCCGTAAGGGACTTAAAAAGCAGCTGAAAGACGATCTTACCCTGATGGTTTGTGAATGCTGCCTGGATAAAAAAGAAGGTTAGGAGCAGTCAATGGCAGATTTCTTTTTACCTTTTACAACCGGAGCGATACAATTTTCCTGGCGTGACGTGGTGGACATCATCATTGTTGCGGTTATTATCTATTCGCTGATCCGTATTATGAGCGGAACCAGGGCCCTGCAGGTTTTAAAAGGGCTGGGCATTATTTTGGCCCTGGCCCTGGTGTTTTCTATTCTGGATCTGCAAACGGTTTCCTGGATGCTCAGTTGGCTTTTGAATGCGGCTGCGGTGGTCCTGGTTATCTTGTTTCAGCCGGAGATACGCCGTGCACTTGAAAAACTCGGAGGCGGAAAATTCTTTGGCGTGGTCATTGCGCCGCGTGAAGATGCAGACCGCATTGTGGAAGAACTTATGCGGGCCATCATTAATATGTCCAAAAGAAAAGTGGGCGCGCTCATTGTTTTTGAGCGTAAAACCGGTCTGAAAGACATTATTGAAACCGGAACTTTTATTAATGCCGAGATTACTGCGGAATTAATTGAAAATATCTTTTACCCCAATACGCCGCTGCACGACGGCGCGGTAATCATTAAAGAGGGAAAGATCATGGCGGCAGGCTGCTTTTTGCCCCTGTCCGACAATAAACAGATATCGTCTGAACTGGGGACGCGCCACCGGGCTGCACTGGGCGTTTCCGAAGTTTCGGACAGCTATACCATTGTAGTCTCCGAGGAAACCGGCGTCATCTCCTATATGTTTGACGGAATGCTGACCCGCTACCTGGATATTCCAACCCTTCGCGATATCTTGGAACGTATCTTTATTAAAACCGAAAATGCGGACAAAAAACCGCCTGTATTTAAATTCAGGCGTAAGGTAGGCGAAAAATGAAAAAGGTTTTGCATTTTTTGACCGGGATTATAAAAAACAATTTCTGGATGAAGATTGCGGCGCTGGCTTTTGCCGCCGCTCTTTGGGTTTTTGTGATTGCCGAGACCAACCCGCCCCGCATGAAGGACTTTGACAATATCCCCGTTTCTTTTATAGGCGTGCAGGAGCTCAATGATAACGGCCTGACTTCTGTCGAGGACCTGAGCCAGTTGCTCAGTTCGGCCGATGCGACCGTGGATGCGCAGACAGACGAACTTAAATACCTGACGGATGAAAGCATTACCCTGACGGTGGATCTTTCGGGTATTACTACCCCGGGTATATATACGCTGCCGCTGCGGGGAAAAAGCACGGCCGGAAATGTTACGGCGACCGATCCGTCAAGTGTAACGGTTACCATAGAAGACATTGTATCCACCGTGCTTCCGGTGGAAGTGCAGTTAGTGGGCGATAAAAATGAAAACCTGTATTACGGGGAACCGACGCTCTCTAACAATACGGTTACGGTTTCGGGAGCGCGTTCCAATGTGGAGACTTTTGCCAAAGCCGTATGTTATTTGGATATTGAGGATCTGACCGGACCGGTTACCGAGAGCAAGAGTACGGTTATTATGGATTCAAGCGGGAATATTGTGGATCAGGCAAGCACAGGGGACGAACTGCCCTCCGTAATTGTCTCTCTTGATGTATATCCCAAAAAAGAAGTATCCATCGACACCCAGAAGATGATCCAAAGCATTACGGGTGTTGCGCAGGGATATCAGATAGACGGTATGGTTTTAGACCCGTCCAGCGTAGTGTTTGCGGGCCCGCAGGAAATATTGGACGAAATCACCGAAGCGGATCTTGAGCCTATTACACTGAATGATGCGACCGCAGACGCCAGCCTGAAGGCTGAAGTGATTGTTCCTGACGGCGTGGTCGCCTGCGATCCTGCCGAAGTAGGAGCCACAGTGCAAATTTCTCAGATTCTGGAAAGCAGTACATATGAGGCGGTTGATGTCGGCGTTAAAAATTTAGGGGACAACATGAGCTATACGCTGACGCCCCAGTCCATAGACGTTACGGTCACCGGCACTCAGGAGGCGCTTGATCAAATCAAATCGTCCCAGATCAAGCCGTTTGTGGATCTGTCCGGCCTCGGGATAGGGACGCATACCGTTACGATCAAATTTGAAGATGCTCCGGATTTAAATGCGTCGCTTGCACCGTCCGTTCTGACGGTGCAGGTCCAGTTGACCCGTTCGGACAGCTAGGAAAACGCAGAACGGGGAAGCAGATTTTGAAAAAAACCAAAGGCAACCTGGCCTTTGCCTGCCGGTCGCTTTTGGTTTTTTATTGCGGGATACGCAAAGTTTTATCAGGTATAAAGGCGGCGCGGTCCGGCTGAAAAAAGAAAGGCAGAAAACCATGTCAAAGAATATTATTCTTGCGGGCAATTACGGCAGCGGAAAAACGGAGATTGCCCTTAATATGGCGATTGATTTTTCAAAAAAAGGCAGTACGGCCTTGGTGGATATGGATATTGTGAATCCGTATTTCCGGTCGGCCGAACATGGAGAGCTGATGCGCTTTCATGGTATTCGCCTGATCGCACCGGTTTTTGCAAATACGGCGGTGGACCTGCCGGTGATCGGTGCGGAAGTGTTTGCTTCTTTTGGGTATGAAACGGCTGTGTTTGATGCGGGGGGTGATCCGGTGGGCACCAGTGTGATGGGAAGCATTGCGCACCGTATTTTGGAAAGCGGCCCGCCTGATTTTTATTATGTGATAAATGCCCGCCGGCCTTTGCAGCGGACGCCCGGAGACATCGAAAGTATGCTGCGGCTGATTCAGGAAAAAGCCCGCATGAAGGTCACCGGTCTTATTAATAATACAAATCTTGCGCGGGAAACCACTTTGGCCGATCTTTTGCACGGGCGCGAGATCTGTGGCGAAGTCAGCCGCCTGACCGGCCTGCCTGTTGTCTATACCAGCGGAGAGAAGAAAGTCTTGGAAGAATACAGGAAAAAAACAGGAGAGAAAAACCTGTTTGAGTTGGTGATTTATACCCGTCCCAACTGGCTGGACTCTACGGTTTAGCCTTCCGGGAAAGGTGCGGTCATATTGACGAAATCCCTATAAAGTGATACTCTAAATAAATGTGAATTTAAAAAAACTGGTTTTAAGAAGGTGGAAAAAAATTGTCCAAGGTAACAATAAGCGAAGACGTCTGCAAAGGATGTGGTTTGTGCGTAGCTGCCTGTCCTAAAAAAATTCTTGCATTGTCCAAGACCAAAATCAATAATAAAGGCTACCATGTTGTCGAAATGACGGACGAGGATTCCTGCATTGGCTGTACGGCCTGTGCGGTGATGTGTCCGGACGTTGCGATTGAAGTGGAAAAATAAAACGAAATCATAAGGTGAAAAGAATATGACAAAAGTATTGATGAAAGGAAATGAGGCGATAGCCGAAGCCGCGCTTACTGCGGGCTGCACATGCTTTTTCGGTTATCCCATTACTCCACAGAACCAGATCCCGGAATATATGTCCAAGCGTATGCCTGAAATTGGCGGCACCTTTGTGCAGGCTGAAAGCGAAGTAGCCGCCATTAATATGGTGTATGGCGCGGCGGGCGCGGGCGCGAGGGTCATGACTTCGTCCTCCAGCCCGGGCATCAGCTTAAAGCAGGAAGGAATCAGCTATATCGCATGTGCGGAGCTGCCTTGCGTGATTGTGAATATGGTCAGGAGCGGTCCGGGACTCGGCGGAATCCTGCCTTCGCAGGGCGACTATTTCCAGGCTGTAAAAGGCGGCGGGCATGGCGACTATAAATTGATCACGCTGGCGCCTTCCTCCGTTCAGGAAGCGGTGGATCTGGTGATGCTGGGATTTGATCTGGCAGACCAGTACCGCAACCCTGTAATGATACTCGGCGATGGTATGATCGGGCAGATGATGGAGCCGGCAGAATTTTCCGCGTATCAAAAACGCTCCCTTCCGCCTAAAACCTGGGCGGCTACCGGTTGGAAAGATAAAAGCCATCCGCCGGCGCTTATCAATTCACTTTATATTGAGCCCGAAGAGATGAGCGAACTTACGGCGCGTATGCAAAAAAAATATGCAGAAATTGCGAAAAACGAGACACTGGTGGAAGAATATATGACAGAAGATGCGGATATTGTGATTGCCGCATTCGGCACAACTGCACGCGTTGCTAAAAGCGCGGCGCAGATGGCACGCAGAGAAGGCCTGAAAGTCGGTGTGATCCGTCCGATTACGCTGTGGCCTTTCCCTTCCGAAACTTTTGCAAAAGCCGCAAAAAAGGTCAAGGGGATTCTTACGGTTGAAATGAATACCGGACAAATGGTAGAGGATGTTCGTCTGGCCGTTTCGGGACAGGTACCGGTTGACTTTTACGGTACGGTGGGCGGGTTTGTGCCCGGACAAAAAGAAATATTAAAAAAAATTCGTGCAATGAAGGAGGGCAAGTAATATGGCTGCGGGATTTAAAAAAACAGGCATGCTGACCGACGCCCCCATGCACTATTGTCCGGGATGCACCCATGGGATCGCACACCGCCTGGTGGCCGAGGCCATAGAGGAACTCGGCATGCAGGATAAGGCAATCGGCGTTGTGCCGGTCGGCTGCGCGGTGTTTGCATATAACTATTTTAATTGTGATGTTTTTCAAGCGTCCCATGGACGCGCACCGGCGGTCGCTACCGGCGCAAAACGGGTACACCCTGAAAATCTGGTATTCACATATCAGGGCGACGGAGACCTTGCTTCTATTGGTACGGCGGAAATCGTACATGCGGCGGCGAGGGGGGAGAACATTACGGCTATTTTTATCAATAATGCCATCTATGGGATGACAGGGGGGCAAATGGCGCCAACGACCCTGGTGGGTCAGGTAACGACAACCTCTCCCTACGGACGCAATAAGGAAACGCAGGGAATGCCTATCCGCATGTCCGAGATGTTGGCTGAAGTTGAAGGCGCATATTATATAGAGCGGGTTTCCCTGCACGATATGGCAAATGTGCTGAAAGCAAAAAAAGCCGTTAAGAAAGCTTTTCAATATCAGATGGAAGGCAAGGGCTTTACAATGGTAGAGCTTTTATCCACCTGCCCGAGTAACTGGGGGATGTCTCCTGTGGATTCCATCTCCTGGCTTAAAGAAAATATGATTCCCCACTATCCGCTGGGCGTAACCAAGGAAGGAGATGGGAAAAATGACTGAACAGGTGATACTTGCAGGATTTGGAGGACAGGGCGTTCTGCTTGCGGGACAGGTGCTCGCACATGCCGGGTTCCTGGAAGATAAAAATGTTTCCTGGCTGCCGTCCTATGGGCCCGAAATGCGTGGAGGCACTGCAAATTGTTCGGTAATCGTTTCGGACGAAGATGTCGGGAGCCCCATCATTGTAGAAGCGGATGCGGTGATTGTTATGAACCGGCCTTCTATGGATAAATATGAAAAATATTTAAAAACAGGCGGTTTGCTGATCGTTAATTCTACCCTGATCGATAAAAAAGCGGAACGTTCGGATATTGATGTGGTCTATGTTCCGGCCAATGAACTGGCCGAAAAGGCCGGCAATGTCAAAGCCGCCAATATGGTCGTTTTGGGCGCGTTTGTAGAAAAAACCGGCGCAGTGGGCAAGAAAAGTGTCATCAGCGCGCTTGAGAACATAATGGGCAAGAAGAAAGCGAAGCTGATTCCGCTGAATGAAAAGGCGCTGGATATGGGTGCCGCCTGTGCAAAATAAATACAATTGAATTTTTTATTTTAAAAGGACAAAACCGGCAGATCTGCCGGTTTTGTCCTTTTGTTTTAAAGATGTGAAGTATCTTTAAAAGCAAAGATGAGAGAAAAAACAATCTATCAAATGCTGAGCCACTTTTCTTTTTTAGCCGATTTCACAATTGTTTCGCAAAGTTTTAATTCGCGCAGGCCGGATTCAAATGTCGGGAAATCGGGAGTTGCCCCGGTCTCATAGCCTTTTTTACTGATGTAGCCGTAAAACTTAGAGGCAAACTGCTTAATGGTATCCGGGAATCCTTCGTTATGGCCGCCGGGGTAAGAAATAATCTCCCTGGAAATGGAGGAGGCCAGGGATGGATCGCGAAGCAACAGGCCGTTTTCCTGATCCCGGTTCCCAATCCACATCTGGTTGGGTGATTCGGTATCGATTGCGATTGCTTTTTTGCTTCCGTATATTTCGAACCAAATCCGGTTTTTGCGGCCGGCAGCGACTTGGTTAACGGTCAGTGAACCGTGTGCATTCTGATTGAAGTGCAAAAGAACGGTGGCGTAATCTTCGGTGGTAATGGGCACATCCTCATAATCTTCAGGCGTGAGTATTTTGCCCGAATAGGTCTCCACCGGACGAAGAGGTTTTTTGCGTACCGGGTAGAAAGTAGCGAAATCCGCGCAGACTTTGGTGATACGGATTCCGGTCATGAATTCCACGGTATCCAGCCAGTGCGAACCGATATCCGCGATCGCACGGGATTCTCCGCTGAATTTTGGTTCGAGCCGCCAGCTGTAATCCGTTTCCTTGAACAGCCAGTCTTGCTGGTAAGAGCCGTTTACGGCAAATATTTGTCCCAGTTCGCCATCTTCGATCATGGCACGCGCCTGATGGATAATAGGATAAAAACGAACGTTGAAATGTACGGCGTTCGCAAGTTTTTTTTCTTTGGCAATGCCGATCAGTTCGGCAGCTTCGCTGCTGTGCATGGTAAGCGGCTTTTCGCAAAGCACATGCTTCCCTGCCAGGAGTGCGGCTTTGGTCATTTCATAGTGGAAGCTGTTGGGCGCACAGATATGAACAACCTGTATCTCGGGATCTTTAATCATTTCCCGGTAATCTCCATAGTACTTGTCAACATTCAGCATCTTGGCTTTGGCGGCCGCGGTGCTTTCGTCTATATCGGCTAAGGCCGCAACATCCACATATCCGAGTCTGCGCAGGGCTTCGATATGGGTGGGGCCTATAAACCCTGTGCCGATAATGCCGGTTTTTATTTTTTCCATGATATGCATTTCCTTTCTATTTCCAATTAATTAAAAAATCAGCAAGTTCGTGTGCGGAAGGGCTTTTGGCGGAGCGGACATAGAACCCGGAGGCTCCGGCCGCGCATAAAAGGCATTCTTCCATCTCAAATCCATTGGTCCATCCCAGCATAAAGCCCGCGTTGAAAGTATCTCCCGCCCCGGTCGTCAGTGCCGGATGCTCACAATAAGGGCCTTTTATTTCCGTATATATCTCTCCGTGCATACAGCATGCCCGGTCGACCGGATGGATCACCAGGCACGAGAGAGAAAGTTTTTCATATAAAAATCTGCAAAGAGGCTCGAGCGGATAAGATTTATATTCTTCGATCTCGTGTCCAAACAATTCCGCAATTTCACAGGCTTCCTTTTTGTTTAAGCCAAGGACGGTCTGAAAGCCGAGGCCGGTAAATTGTCCGATCAGCGTAAGCGCATTTTTGATGTCTTGTGCGCTTCGTTTTTCCGGATCGGCCAGATCAAAAAACATAACTTTGTCCGAAGGCCGGCTTTTCATGGCGGGAATAACCTTAAGGAGGAGGGAGGACCATATTTCACTCATGTGAGGAAGCATGGTCCAGTTTTCAAAACCGAGAAGGTCAGCCGTTTCAAAAAAAGAGAGAAATCTTTCAAATCCAACGGTTTTTATGATTTTGTCCCATGTTATATTGCGGAAATGTTCTATTTTGGATGCTATGATTTTTCCGTCGTAAAATTCATATGCATCGGTATGGCCGGGTTCTTCAAGCCCGATCATTTCCGAGCCGTCCGCCAGTTCGTCGAATACCGGATGATGAGCAGATAAACCGACCGCGCCCATATAAGTAATATCGATATCGTATTTTTTTAAGGCGTTGGCAAAGATAGGGCCGTTGCCGCCCAATTTTTGTTGAACGGAAATCAGTTCAATATTGCAGCTCAGGCCGGAACCGGCAAGAATACGCGCGCAATATTCTTCAATGGTCTGGATGCGCGTATAATGTTCGGGATCGCTTCGCTTATCTACAACATGGATAATTTCATCTACGAATCCGTCAAAGCCGATTAAGGCGTTTGTTCGTTTGGGCGTGCAGGTAAGTTTTTCAGCCAATTGCGCTTTGCTGTTCATATGCTAAAGTTCCTCATATCTCTAATAAATAAAGTTTTTGATATATCGCTGTGAAAGCTCGATGGAAGCAAGTTTGTCTTCAAGGCTGTTTTCAAACGCCCGGTCTTCCACTTCAATAACCGCACAGCCCTGATAGTTGATATCATAAAGCGCGGACATCGTTTTTCCCCAGTCTATGTCGCCAAGGCCGGCCAGCTTGGGTGTGTGGTATTCAAGCGGAGGGGCCATGGGTCCCACCCGGTCGAATTTGTCCGGGTAAAAGGCAACGTCTTTAATATGAAAATGAAAAATCTTTTCTGAAAAATCATAAATCGGAGCAATGTAGTCCATTTGCTGCCAGACAAGATGGGAGGGGTCGTAGTTCAGGCCAAAATAGTCGGAATCGATTATAGAGAACATCTCCTCCCATATTTTTGGCGTAGAGGCCATGTTTTTACCGCCCGGCCATTCGTCCATCGTGAAGAACATGGGGCAGTTTTCAATGCCTATCCTTATGCCGCTGTCTTCTGCAAAACGTACAATATCCGGCCATATTTTTTTGAAAGTTTTAAAATTTTCCGTAACAGACCGGGCAGGGTCTCTGCCTGCAAAAGTGTTTATCTGTCCGACGCCCAACTCTGCGGCCGCGCGTATGCAGGCGCGTATATGATCTGCCGCTGCGCTTCTAAGGGCCGGGTCCGGATCCAAAGGATTCGGATAGTAGCCGATTGCGGATATGGACAGATTATATTTGTGCAGAATATCTTTTATTTCAGCTCTCTTTTCCTGCGTCAGGTTTAAAACGTCTATATGGGTCACGCCTGCATAGCGCCGGCTGGCTTTTCCGGCCGGCCAACAGGCGACCTCAAGGCAGTCCATTTTGATGCCGGAGGCGTATTTTGCAAGTTGCTCAAAACTGTATTCCGGTAATATTGCGCTTAAAAATCCTAACTTCATGATTGAAACCTCCTTAAATGATTGATATAGCCTGCATTTTGTTTGTTCCGGCGAATCTTTTTTTGTTGATACCCGGATGAATGCAAATGCCTTTACCTGTTACATATAAATGAAAATAAAATATCGTTTGTTTTTAAAAGAATTCTGCATTCATAGTATTTAAAATAAGGATAATTGTTTTGCCGTATCCAATATAATAAATGTATAATATGTATTATTTGTATGATAATAAAAAAAATAAAAAATTGCAAGTGCTTTTAAGAAAAATTTAGAAAAGCGTATCCGAATTATTTTAAAAATGTCTATAAAACAGCTTTAAATATGGGTTTTTTGAGGGCGAAAGCAGAAAAAATATATTTTTATAAAAAACATGAATTGCCTATTGCATTAAAAAAAACCTGGTGATATAATGGGACAAAAGATACAAATAAAACATTTAATACAATTATTACAAATAATACAAAACAATAAAGAAAGCATTGCTTTAAAGATATATAAAAGAAATCTGGGCAATCTAAAGAAAAGAGATGCAGCGGGCGGACCTTTTTAAGGAAAATTATTAAAATAAAAAAATATTTTATTTATATTCAAATAATGGAAAAGGTTGGTGAACTTTAAATGGGATCAAAATGGATACCGAAACCAGGTGAAAAGGTAACGATGATGGACATTGCAAAAATGATTGACCATTCGTTGCTGAAACCCGAAATGACAAAGCAGCAGGTTATAGACGGCTGCAAACTGGCAAAGAAGTATGACTGCGCAAGTGTATGCGTTAAGCCGTGCGACGTTGATGTTGCTTATGATATACTCAAGGGCACAGACGTACATGTTTCAACCGTTATTGCGTTTCCTCATGGGAGCAATCTTACACCGGTTAAACTGGAAGAAGCAAAACTGGCAATCGAAGGAGGATGTGTGGAGATCGACCTGGTGCTGAATATCGGCAGGCTGAAATCCGGCGAATTCGATCTGGTGAAAGCAGACATTAAAAAAGTTATAGACTTTGCACATTCCAAAAACGTAAAAGTAAAAGTGATTATGGAAAACTTCTACCTGACCGACGAAGAAATTGCAAAAGCCAGCAAGATTGTTGAAGAAGCGGGCGGCGACTGGGTCAAGACCTCCACGGGTTATGCAGGCGGCGGCGCCACGGTAAATGATCTTAAAATTATGCGCGCAAGCGTTTCGGATGAGGTGCAGGTAAAAGCGGCCGGCGGCGTAAGGACGCTGGATGCGGCTTTGGCTGTGCGTGCTTTGGGTGGATCCAGGTTCGGCTGTACCGCAACCGAAAAAATTCTGGAAGATGCCCGGCAAAGGGAAGAAAAAGGCACCCTCGTTATACCTGAAGATGTACCGGATAATGCGATCGGGTATTAAAGGCCTAAAGAGATCCGGCAATGCAAAGGAGGATTCATGAAATGGCGTTTGAAAACATATTTAAGCCGATAAAAATAAAAAATATGATCGTACCCAACCGTGTAGTGCACGTTCCTACGGATATCAGTTCAGCCACGGCGTACGGCGAGGTCAACGACCGTGTAATTGCATATCATGAAGAAATCGCAAAAGGCGGCACGGGACTCATTGTGGTGGGCGCATCCACGCCCGACAAAGAAACAGGACGTCCGACGGTGACTTGTCTTTCTGCGGATGCGGATTACTATATTCCGGGGTTGCATAAACTGGCTTCGGCCATGCAAAAGCACGGCGCAAAATGCGCGGTTCAGATACAGCATCCCGGCCGGCAGGCGGCATATCCAAGATACGGACAGATCTCCTGTTCGGATATTGTGTCCAATCAGCCGGGCAGTGCCGGTCACGAAGTCATATACGCTTCGGGAGAAGCCCACGGTAAAATCGCGAGGGAAATGACGGTAGAAGAAGTATATGACCTCATTGAAAAATTTGCAGAAGCGGCATGGCGTGTGAAGGAAGCCGGCTTTGACGCTGTGGAACTGCACGGGGCGCACGGTTATATGATCGCCCAGTTTATGAGCCCGGCCACCAATTCACGCAACGACCGTTTTGGCGGCAAGTTTGAGAACCGTATGCGTTTTCCGCTGGAGATCATTGAGAGAATCAAACAGAAATGCGGCGAAGATTTTCCCATTATGGTCCGTTACTCGGGAGAAGAATGGAAAGAAGGCGGCCGCAAGCTGGAAGAATCCGTGCGCATAGCCCAAACTTTTGAAGCGGCGGGTGTATCCGCGCTGGATATCAGCGCAGGGATATTTGATCTGGCTGAAACCGTTATGGACCCCATGTATTATACGGAAGGCTGGAACACCTATACTGCCGAAGCAATCAAAAAAGCGGTTCATATTCCGGTGATCACTAGCCATACGCTGCGCCATCCTGAATACTGCGATAAAATTATTGCGGAAGGACGTACGGATATGGTTGGATTCTCACGTCAGCTCATTGCAGACCCTTACTGGGCAAACAAGGCGAAAGCGGGCAAAACGAAAGAGATCCGTACCTGCATCAGCTGTCTGGTAGGCTGCTGGTCGGAATCGCTTATGATTAAGCATGAAATGCGTTGCGCAATCAATCCGGCAATCGGGGATGAGCGTTTTCTGAATATAAAACCTGCCGGCAAGAGCCTGAAGATCGCCGTTGTAGGCGGCGGGATCGCCGGTATGGAAGCTGCAAGAATGGCTACCCTGCGCGGGCACAAGGTAACGCTTTTTGAAAAAGACAACGAGCTCGGCGGCATTTTGAGGACTTGCTGCATGGTTCCGCCGAAAACCAAAATGAAGTGGTATATGGACTGGATCCGCCTGCAGATTAAGGAACTCAATGTGGATGTGCGCCTGCGCACCTGCGCCGATGCTTCCATGCTTTCGGAATATGACGTCGTCCTTTGCGGAACGGGTGCGGCCACGGTGCTGCCGGATGTTCCCGGGGCGGAAAAAGCGGTCAAATTTGAAGACGTTTTGGTCTGCGCAAAGAAAAATTGCGAATATTGGCCAAAAGACGGCAAACGGGAACCGGTAAAAGCAGGGCAGAAAGTGGTGGTATACGGCAACCATTACGGTGCGACGGATACCGCTGAAGCCATGGCGCTTCGGGGCAAGGAAGTCATACTGGTAACGCCGGATGCCGAATTTGCAAAAGGGATCGAACCGGTGCATCGCGAGGTTATGAAAGCGCGTTTTGCCGGCGGAAACGGCGGTGGCCTTGAGGGACAGCCTATTAAGATTCCTGTGGATATCCGCACAAAAACAACGATTGTTGAAATCAAGGATGGCAGCGTCATTCTGATGGACAGCAAGTTCAATAAAACCGAAGTAACGTGCGATACCGTGATCATAGGGATGACGCAGCCCAATACCAAACTCTTCGACGAGCTTGCTGCAAGCGGACTCAAAGTGGCAAACATAGGAGATTCCAGGATCGTCCGTAATGTTCGCGGCGCGATGACAGATGGCGCGAATGTGGCTTATATGCTGGACGACGGATTGTTCATGAATGCAAACAACACTCTTTCAAATAATTTGCCGAAAGATGTTGAAATTATGATGGATAGTGTACTATGATAGTAGGAAAACAATAAAGATTGGATGGAGTACACTTATGGAAACTAATCCTTTATTTGAAAGCGAAATTGAATTTGAAAGCAATCTTCCGTTGCATTACCAGATTATGATGCTCATTAAAAGGAACATCGCCTCAAACAAGATTCGTCCGGGCGACCAGCTGCCGACTGAAGAGGAATTCTGCAAAGCGTACAATGTCAGCAGATCAACCATACGGAACGCGATTGGCGAATTGGTAGACGAGGGTCTGGTTACAAGGATTAGAGGTAAGGGTACCTATATATCCAAAAAGAAATTGATGCGGAGAATGGAGCAGGTATACAGCTTTTCACACCAGATGGAGTCTATTGGGCTTGCTCCTTCCTCCGAACTTTTAGAGTTTAAAATAGTAAAAAAAGACGAGGTGTTGGCAAATCTTTTTGGGATTAAAGACATAGAACCCGTTTATAAGATCGTACGGCTGAGAAAGGCGAACGGAGATCCGCTTTTGCTTGAGACGACGTTTATTCCGGCAAAGTATCATCCGGGGTTGGACGCAAATAAACTGGTCGACGGTTCTCTGTATGATATGCTTCGGGACGATGCCAAAATACTTCCCCATACTGCAGAAGAAACCTACGAGAGCATTGTCTTTGAAAAGCACATTTCAAACCTGCTGAAATGTGCGCAGCGAAGCAGCGGCTTTTATATAGAGCGGATAACGCGTATGGAATCCGGGGAAATTTATGAACTGACCCAATCGTTTATGCGCGGTGACCGGTCTAAAATAGCTATAAAACTGCAGCAGGATGTATATACGTTCAACAGGAGCATTGAATAAGGAGTAAAGATAGCTTTTATACATCAATTTGATTTAGGAAACGACAGATATTCTTAACACAGACAATTCAAAACAGCCCTACCGTTTTTTACCGAAATTTACCGAATTTGTGGTTATAGTAGGGCGAAGATCTCTTTTTTGCAAGCGACAGTTGCTATCTTTGGTTCTTTATAAAAAACGGTAATAATACAATGTACGATTGCGTTCTTGCAAGTTATTTTGTGGAATCGGTCATATTTCGATACCGTTTATATCCGAATAAATGCCCGTTTAAGTTTGTTATTGATAAAATAAAAACAATATGCTATGATACAAACACAAACAAAAAAAGAAATCCAATTAAGCAGGCAATATCAAACGGTTTGGGTTTAAAAATGAAGTAGCGGCAGAGCTGTCCGTGCGGATGCCCGGCAATTGGAAAAAACAAATTTTGAAAACGGTAAAAAAAAGCGCTTCACCTAAGAGTGAGAGTATGCGCACAGAATTTTTGGGCGCGCTTACAATATATGAAAATCAAGTTTATTGCATAGCTGTGCAATAAAGAACTAAATAAAGAACCTTAAAAAGGAGGAAATGAAAATGAAGAAACTAGTACCGATTTTGCTTAGTGTCTTGCTGGTAGCGGCCCTGTTTGCCGGATGTTCTTCAACGACAACAGAGCAGGAGGCCAGTCCTTCTGAATCCGTGTCGGAAAGTGCTGCGGCAACAGAGACGGCGGAAGCAACGGATGAATCCGGAGCGGAAACCGCGACCGATGGGGAATCCGCCGGATTGCTTAGCATCGTTCCTGAAGGGGACATTGTAGTGGGAATCTCTACCGGATCTTCCGGTACGTCCTGGCGTGATGAAATGATTGATGACCTGACTACGGTTGGCGAAGAGTATAAGGCCTCCGGCGTAATCAAAGATTACAAACTGGTCAACAATACCACCAATGGAGATGCCAATGAACAGGTTTCCATTATCCGTAACTTTATTGATGATCCGGAAGTGAACGTGATCCTGATCAACCCCAATGACAACACGGCTCTGACCGAAGTTATTGCGGAAGCGCAGGCTGCGGGCAAACTGGTTGTTTTGTTCGATGCCACAGCGGAAGCGCCCGGGACTTTGCAGGTAACCTTGGATCATTATGCATGGAACACAAAGAATGTAGAATATATTGCTGAGACGCTTCAGTCCGGCAATGTGATCCAGATTTCCGGTCTGGACGGACATCCTGCAAATAATGACCGTCTGGAAGCGACCGACGACGTTCTTGCAAATTATCCTGACATAACACTGCTGCAGACAACTTCTGGCGGATGGGATCAGACCCAGGCAAAAGAAGTGACCGCTCAGATTCTGGCCAGTGGTGCACAAGTTGACGGCGTAATCACGCAGGACGGCATGGGCTATGGTTGCCTGAGTGCTTTCCAGGATGCAGGCCAGCTGCCTAAAGTGATGTTTGGTGATCCGGGCACGGCGTTCTTCAAAGCCTGGAAAGAACTGCGCGACGAAGGCGCTGACTTTAAAGCTTGCGCACAGCCCAATCCTCCGGGAATCGGCGGAACGGCTTTCCGTCTGGCTATGAACCTGGCGCAGGGCAAACAGTTCCAGGATGGCGTACTGGATGGGAACATCTACTATTATGTAGTAAACTCTTTCTACACTGACGACAACTTTGACGAAGCCTGGGCACAGCTCGAGGACAAGGACGATGATTATCTGCTGGATGAAGTGATGACACAGGCCGATGCAGACGCATTGTTCCAATAATACTAAAAGTATATAATTAAAGCGACGGTGCAGATTGCAGGAGAGGACTGTTGTCCTCTTCCTGCAATCTGGCATTGTTGAAAGAGCGTTTTAAAGGATGTGAAGTAAATGGTACTATTGGAAGCAAAAAATATTGAAAAGCGCTTCGGTGGCGTAGCGGCCCTGAGCAACGGGAATATCACCTGCCGCAAAGGGAAAATAACCGGTTTGCTTGGTGCCAATGGTTCGGGAAAGAGCACTATTTCTAAAATTATAACGGGCGTATATCTGGCCGACGGCGGAACGGTTACCTACAATGGACAGCAGGTAAGTTTCAAAAACCCGATCGATGCAAAAAAGGCTGGCATATCAATGGCCTTTCAAAACTTAAGCCTTTTGCCCGACCTGACCGTGTGGCAGAATGTGGCCTTAGGATTTGAGAAAAAGCATCGTGTTTTTCTGGACGACAGAGACGCAAAGGAAAGCGCACAAAGGATACTGGATGAGTTTCTGCCCGGCTTTAATATCAAAAGATTGGTCAATCAGCTTGATCCAAGTGAAAAACAGCTTGTGGAGATCGCAAAGGCGATCTCGGAAGATCCGCAGCTGTTGATTTTGGACGAACCGACGGCTGCGCTGGAGCAGATGCAGGTGAACGCACTGTTTAAGTACATGCACAAGCTTGCCGAAAAAGGCGTATCTATGATTTTTACATCGCACAGACTTTGGGAAGTTCTGGAGATTTGTGACGATGTTGTTGTTTTTAGAAATGGATTGAATGTGGGCGAACTGGATTTTGAAAAAAATGAAAAAAATTCGGACGATATTATAAAACTTATTACCGGCGACACGGAATGTGCCGTAGTGGTAAAAGATTACAGAAAAATCCCGGAGGATCCCATGCTGGCAGTAGAGGGGCTGCGATACGGGAAATATTTAAAAGATATCAGCTTTCAGCTGAAAAAAGGAGAGATCCTGGGTATCGGCGGCCTGCAGGGGCAGGGTCAAAACGAGCTGATGCTGGCGCTTGCCGGGAATTACCGGGAAACAAAAGGGGAGTTTCAGCTGAACGGAAAGAAAATCAATCTGACTAAGCCTGTCAGCGCAATCAGAAACGGCATTTTGCTGGTTCCGGGCGACCGCCAGAAAGAAGGGTTGATGCTTAAGGATTCGGTATACAAAAATATCATCTTTCCAAAGCTTGCCTTAAAGAAACAGCCTCTTTTTACGCCGAAAAAGAAGTATCGCGCGGAGAGTGAAGAAATTGTTAAAAAACTTTCCATCAAGACCGATACGATCGACACTTCGGTGGATAAACTTTCGGGTGGAAATCAGCAGAAAGTGGTTGTGGGAAAATGGCTGACTTTTGATACGAACGTCTTGTTGCTGGCCGACCCGGCGAAAGGCGTGGATATCGGAGCCAAAAGAGATTTATATAGCTTCATAACAAATCTTGTCAAAGAAAAGAATATGAGCGTGATCCTGTACGCCAGTGACAATGAAGAACTTATTGATTACTGTGACCGTGTGCTGATCATGTACGAAGGCCGGATCGTGGGTGAGATCGAAGGAAACAAGATATGTGATGAAACGATCGTTTCTATGTCCATGCAGGTTGATAATGCAAGCGGAGGTGAGCGGCAATGAGCGGCAACAGAGAACTGACCAAGAAAAATCCATTATCCAAAATGATGCAGCGGTCCGAAAGCGCGACAGTGATTATTTTTATTGCCATGCTGATCATTGTGTTCATTATGCAAAACAATTTTTTTACGCCTTCTTCTCTGCGAAACAGCATTTTATCTTATACGCCCCTTATTCTGATGGCCATGGGACAGGCAATCGTGATTTTGGCAGGCGGACTTGACCTTTCCAGTGGCACGGCAATGTCCCTTATGCTTTGCGTGCTTACCAGCATCATGAAAAAGGACGACCCGTCAACCGGCGTCATCGCGCTGCTTGCGGCAATCGGCGTTATGCTGGTGATCGGTCTGGTCAACGGTATAGCGGTCGGCGTTCTAAAACTTCCGCCGATCATTGCAACATTTGCAACCTCTTACATCTGGCTTGGAATTGCGCTGTTTATCACGCCGACTCCGGGCGGAGAGTCTGTCAACTGGATGCGGGCGTTTTATGATTTCAGTCTGGTAGACGGCATGCCCGAGGCACTCAAAAGTTTCGGCTCCGTTGTTCCAACTGCTGTTCTTTTAATTATAGGCGGCGCTTTGCTTTGGTATTTTATCAGCCGTACACGTACCGGCAGGTATATGTATGCCGTGGGATCCAATCGTGAAACGGCTTATCAGAGCGGTATCCGTACGGGAAGAATACAAACGCTCGCTTATGTATTAAATGCTGTTTTTCTTCTTTTATGCGCATTGTTTTACGCGGCGCAGAATCAGGCGGGATCGGCGCGGATAGGTGATCCGCTTACGCTGCAGTCCGTAGCGGCGGCCGTAGTGGGCGGCATTGCGCTTGCGGGCGGCAGGGGAAATGTGTTCATGGCTATTATCGGCGCGGTGATCATGAGCCTGGTCAGTAAAATCATCTTTTTTGCGGATATCCCCAGCGCCTATCAAACGCTGGTCAGCGGCGTTATCATCATAGTGGCCATTGCATCTTCGGCGATTTATACAACAGTTAGTGAGAAAGCCATATTAAAGGGAGGAAAACAGGCATGAATGCAAAAAAAGTTTTAAGCAAAGACTCTCTTTTAGGGTTTTATCAGCATTATAAAAAAATGATCATTGCAGTCATACTTATTGTGATGATTTATGTTGTAGGAGAAATAGCGATCGGATCGTTCTTCTCGGCTACCCAAGTGCTCTCCGCTTTTAAATTTGCCACTTTTATTGCGCTGTTTGGCCTGTGCCAGATGCTGGTTATGGCAAGCGGAGGAGATATTGATCTTTCGGTGGGATACATCGCTACCCTGGTCGCTGTGCTGACAGCCAGAATCATGGACGGCCAGAATGAGACTTTATGGATTGCCATATTGGTTGCAATCGGCGTCGGATGCCTGGTTGGACTGGGCAACGGGCTTTTGACGGCTTATGTGCGCCTGCCTTCGCTGGTGGTCACCATGGCTATGGCCAACATTGTTCAGGGAATTGTGAATGTGTATGCGGCGGGCTCCAGCATTTCGGGCGCTCCGTCCCCTGTTTTGCAGGAATTGGCCGCAAAGATGACGAATTCCTTCCCGAATATCTTGTGGGTCCTTATTGTGACTGCGGTGGTAGTCATGCTGATTATGTATAAAACCAAAATCGGCCTAAAACTTCTCGGCGTGGGCGCAAATCCGGTCAATGCGTATTTGAGCGGCATAAATGTAAAACGGGTCCGCACTATTGCCTTTATGGCGAGCGGTGTTATTGCCGGCCTGATAGGCCTTTTGCTGATCGGAAATTCAGGCCAGGCTTTTAAGGATATGGCCTCCGGTTATGTGATGCCCAGCATTGCGGCCGTAGTCGTAGGCGGTGTTTCGCTCAACGGAGGAGAAGGCAATTATATTGGCGTTATTTTGGGGGCGGTTGTTCTTCAGACGCTGACCAATCTGTTTGTTGCACTGGGCTGGGGCGATGCCGGAAAATGGCTGGGATACGGCGTTATCCTGTTGTTTATGCTGATTGCGTATGTACGTGAAAAATTCAGCAGATAAAACGGATTTGTAAGCCTGTCCCGTTCATTGGATGGGCGGCAAGAGGTAAGGAGAAAAATATTTTTCATGAAAGTGCCTACAATAAAGAAAGCAGAAGAGTATCTTGCGTGGGCAAAAGCGCAAAACGACGGCCCTTGGGTCAAGCATTCCCGCGGCGTGGCCCGTACGGCCAAAACGCTTGCCAAAGCATGCGGGATGGATGAAACCGCTGCCTATGTGATGGGGCTCTTGCATGATGTTGGCCGGTATGAAGGTCCGGGCGCGATGCATCATTCTTATGCGGGATATGAGCTTATGACGCGCGAGGGATACCCGGATGTGGCCAGGATATGTTTGTCTCATTCCTTTGCGGGAAGAAAAATACGCGATTATGTAGGGCAGGCCGACTGTTCGGCTGAAGAATTGGCCGACATAGAAAGTTTTTTAAATGAAACAGAATATGACGACTATGACCGGCTGATTCAGTTGTGTGACTGCCTTTGCAAAGCAGACGGGATTTGCCTTATGGAAAAAAGGCTGGTAGATGTCTGTATGCGTTACGGCGTGGACGACCAAACCATTCCCAGGTGGACTGTTAATTTTGATCTGTTGGCATATTTCGAAAAGAAATGTGGCCGGTCCGTTTATTCGCTTTTTGATGCGCAAGAACTGCATTACCATACTTTTGTAGAATAACTTAAAAGATATAGAAATGAACATCCTGCGTGCAAATGGCCTTTGGTATTTCCAAAATTGAACAGGCGGAGTGCCGGCGGAGGTTGTATAAAGAAGAACGGGAGTTTTCCGTTCTTTTTTTAGTTGCGGGGTCGAAGAGGGCGGGCTTTTTTCAATGCGCTTGATCCGGGCGCTGGGGCTGCATGGTTCGGGTTGCGCCGCCCTGTAAAATAGTTTAAAATGATGATATTAATAAAGTACCTTTTGCAATATCCCTATTAAACGGGAGTGGATTTATGAAAAAACTGTTGATAATCATGCTGGCTGCAATTTTGGTTCTCGCGCTGGCGGGTTGTGAAGAAAAAACCGAAACCACCAGCGAAGCTCCTTCCCGGACAGCCAGCATGGAAATGGTCGTCACATCGCCCATTATAGGGCTGCTGTTTCCAAAACAGGACGCCTTTTATGAAAGAATGGAACAGGAGGCGCTTTTGTTGGCGCAGGAGGAAGGCTATGAACTGCTGACATATTATCCGGACAGTGATAATCAGCAGGTCACGGATATGTATGCGGCGATCGGTGCGGGGGCTCAATGCATCATGATTGCACCCCGTAATATGGATAATCTTCAAACGGTTTTGGATGAGTGCGACATGCAGGCGATTCCTGTCATTAACCTGATGGTCCCTATTAACGGCGTGGTGGACACCCTGGTTTGTCCGGATTACCAGTTGATGGGGCAAAAGGGAGCGGATGCGGTCCGCGGCGCGGTAGGGGAGGAAGAGGATGCACATGTCTTTCTTTTGGAATCTTTGGATACAACCTTCGTATCACAGTTGATGCATGACGGGTTTACGGCCCAGGCGGAAGATCTGAATGGCGTTTTTGTTGAAGATGCGCAAATCATTCAGCCGGGAGAAGAAACGGCTTACGCTGAGGTTGCGGAGCAACTGAAATATAACGAGGAGATCAATGCGGTATTCGCCTCGGACGAAACTTTTGCACCGGGAGTGCTGCGCGCTGTTGAGGAAAGCGGCAGGAATGTTAAAATTGTATGTGTGGGCGGCAGCCGCCAGATTATGGACATGGTCCGGGACGGCACCGTGTCTGCAAGCGTTTTTGCAAGTCCGGTGGAACTGGCGCAGATTGCGGTCGACTATGCGGTGAAATGTGCGGTTGATCCCAATTTTGTCCTTCCGCAGTACGCAGGGATGACCATTGAAACAATCTTTCCAACGGATGTTGAAAAATACAGTGTTTTTGGTGAATATGCGGACGCATTGACCAATAAAGTACAAAGCACGCAGCAACCCTCCGCCCAGACGGAGGAGAAAGCGGATGAAACAAGTTCTGCGGCTCCGGCTTCGGAGAGCGGCGGCGGGGAAGAAGACTGAAGCGCCGTTTTTTATTTGTCCCTTTTGGGTATCCCGGATGCAGAGCCGGGATGCTTTTTTTATAAGGATCAAAGAACAGTCTGCTGTATGGAAAAAAGCCTTAAGAATACGTGAAAGGATTTTGAAAAGATCATATGCGTAAAAATATAGTCATCATGAATATTATGGTCGCCTGTTACTGGATGACTCTTTATTCTTATGTGCCCAATCTCCCCGAATATGCCCGCTCCCTCGGCGCAGACGCGGCCGTGCTGGGGATCATAGGCGGTGCCTACGGGATCGCGCCGGTCATTCTTCGGTTGCCGATCGGCATCCTTTCAGACAAGTTGGGAAAAAATAAGCGGATGCTCATTATAGGGATGTTCATCCTGCTTCTTTCCTGTGGGATTTTGATTTTGGCACAAAATACCGGCGTGATTATAGCCGGGAGAATCGTCGCAGGCGCTGCCGCTGCATGGTGGGTGGTGCTGAACGCTACATATGCAGATTATCATACGAACGATTTGCAGGTGAGAGCCCAAGGGATCCTCAGCGCAAGCTCAAGCGCGGGAAAAGTTGCGGCCACTCTGATGGGCGGTATGATTGCGCAATTATTTGGCGTGCGCTCCATCTTTGTGTTTGCGTTCATGCTGGCGGTGTTGTGCCTGTTTTTGGCCGCTGGGCTCAAAGAAATGCCCAAACCTCCGCAGAAGAAAACGTTTCGGGAACTTCTGCCCTTGTTTAAAAACCGTGATCTGCTGATCATTTCAGGAATCATGATCTTTGCGCAGCTTTTGTGCTTTTCGGGCCCGATTCTTTTTACGGTGGTCATTGCACAGGATATAGGGGCTTCCAGCTTTCAGCTTGGAATGCTGGCCATGCTGTTTTTTGCAGCCGCCGGCGTATCGTCTCTTTTCGTCGGATCAGGGTTTTATAAAAAAATAGGTGGCATACACGCGTTGTCCGCCGCTTTTTTGATCAGTGCATTTTCTTTTGTGCCGCTTTTTTACCGGGATCTGCCGAGTATATTTTTCATGCAGGCCCTGTCCGGGCTTGGATTTGGTATTGTTTCTTCGGCTACGGCCGGTTTGGTGATCCGCAGCGTGGCCCCGGAGCAGCGTGGCGCGGCTGTGGGCATTTATCAGTCTCTTTATGCGGCCGGTGTTTTGATCGGTCCGGTGGTTGCGGGCAGTATCACCCAGGCCGTATCGTTGGAGGCGGCCTATTGGTTTTTGGCGGGACTGTCGGTTGCCGCCGCCCTTTTATGCTATTTGCTGATACCCAAAAAATACGCCCGTATGTAAGGAGAATGGCTTCCCTTGCATCGTTTTCAGGTGTATAATAACAAATTAGGGCCGATACATGTTATTCGGCCTTTTCAGAGTGTTTGTCCGCCGGCCCGGTGCCGGAAAGAATAGATTTATATGAATTTTGGAGGAAAGCGGATGCGCAAAAATATTGTTATCATGAATCTGCTGGTCGCTTTTTTTTGGATGACAATGTATTCCTATGTGCCCAATTTGCCGGAATATGCGCGCTCTTTGGGTGCGGATGCCGTGGTTATCGGGATCATAGGCGGCGTATACGGCGTTGCGCAGATCATTCTTAGGATACCGCTGGGCGCCACGGCGGATAGGACCGGCAAGAACAAGCTCATGCTTCAGATCGGCATGGTTGTGCTGGCGATATCCTGTGTCATACTTATTTTTGCAGAGGATACGAATCTTATTATTGTAGGAAGACTGATTGCGGGTGCGGCGGCGGCATGGTGGGTCGTTTTGAGTGCAACATATGCGGATTACCATCATGACGACCTTCAGGTCAAAGCGCAGGGAACGCTGAGTGCCAGTTCCAGTTGGGGCAAGGTCGCTGCTACTGCGATTGGCGGGATGATTGCACAAATGTTGGGCATGCGCTTTATTTTTGTGTTTGCGCTTTGTTTGGCGGTGGTTTGTCTGATTCTCGCAAGCCGGCTTACAGATCTGCCGAAAGAGCCGAAACGCAATTCTTTAAAAGATCTTGTATCTTTGCTTCACAACCGTGATCTGATCGTGCTTTCCATCATCGGGATTCTTCTGCAATTTTTGTGCTTTGCGGCGCCGACGCTTTTTACCATGGTCGCGGCGGAAGACCTTGGGGCTTCCAGCTTTGAGCTGGGGATGCTTACCACGATCTTCTTTTTGGCAACCGGAGCAACTTCACTGTTTGTGGGGTCCAAAATCTATAAAAAGATCGGCGGGATCAATATGCTTGTCGTTGCTTTTTTGATTGGCGCGTTTTCACTGATCCCGGTATTTTACCATATCAATATTCCCTTTATTTTTTTGATGCAGGTATTATCTGGCGTCGGTTACGGAATCACTTCTTCGGCTACCGCAGGCCTGGTTATTCGTGCGGTTCGGCCCGAGCAGCGGGGAAGTGCAACGGGTATTTTCCAGTCTATATTTGCCATTGGGATTTTTGCAGGGCCGGTTGTCGCGGGTGCGCTTGCCGGCGCGTTTTCCTTTGATGTATCTTACTGGTTTATGGCAGGGATCTCGGCACTGTCCGCTTTGCTCTGCCTGCTTTTGATTCCTAAAAAATATGCTGCAATGTGAAGACTGCTGAGGATAATATATGAGAAAAAATATTGTATTCATGAACCTTTTGGCCGCCTTTTTCTGGATGTCCATGTATTCCTATGTGCCCAATCTTCCGGAATATGCACAGTCTTTGGGCGCGGATGCGGTGATATTGGGCATCATCGGCGGTGTATACGGTATCGCACAGATCCTTCTTAGGATACCGTTGGGGGTCATTTCAGACAAAACAGGCAAAAACCGGCTGATGCTGGTGGCCGGTTCCATTGTCCTGACTCTGTCTTGCGGAATATTAATGCTGGCGGACAATACGCTTCTGATCATATGGGGCCGGTTGATTGCGGGGGCCGCCGCTGCATGGTGGGTGATCCAGTCGGCAACGTATGCGCATTATCATCCGGATGAAAAACAGATCAAGGCACAGGGATTTTTGGCGGCCAGCACAAACTGGGGCAAGCTGATCGCCGCGCTGATGGGCGGGCTGGTTGCACAGTACCTGGGCATCCGTTTCATTTTTGTTTTTGCTTTTGCCGTCGCGCTCGTCAGCTTGTTTTTTTCGCTCAAAATCAAGGACCTGCCCAAAGCGGAGGAAAAAGATGCGCCGCCTGTCCATGCGGGGCCGGGGAGGCTTAAAAATCTGGTGCCTTTGTTTCGCAACCGCGACCTGATGATTTTTTCACTGCTGGCTATTTTGTCTAATATCCTTTGCTTTGCGGCGCCTATATTGTTTACCGCTGTAGCGGCCAAAGACCTGGGGGCTTCCAGCCTGGATCTTGGCATCTTAAATTTGATTTTTTATCTTGCGGCGGGACTGACTTCACTTTTTGTCGGAACCGGTGTGTATAAAAAAATGGGCGGGATCAACGTAATGGCAATCGCCTTTCTGATCACCGCGCTTTCCTGTGTTCCTCTTTTCTATCATGTAAACCTGGGGTTCATTTATTTTGTGCAGGTTATGGCGGGCGCAGGCTTCGGCATTACCGGATCGGCGGGTGCAGGCATGGTCATTCGCGCCGTCCGTTCCGACCAGCGGGCGACCGCCACCGGGATTTTCCAGTCGCTTTTTGGGATCGGTATTTTTTTGGGGCCGGTACTGGTGGGAAACGTCACCCAAGCGGTCTCGTTTGACGCCGCTTACTGGACGCTGGTCGCTATTGCTGTTTTGTCCGCGGCGCTGTGCTATATCCTTATTCCAAAAAGATATAACAAAATGTAAACGGCGGCCGGCCTTAAGAGAAGAAGTACAAAAAAAGATATCCTTAAAAGGATATCTTTTTGCTTTTTAAAGGGACTGTCTTTTTAAAAAAGTCCGATGAGCTCGCCATTTTCATCAACGGAAATATCAACGGCGGCCGGCCGCTTGGGCAATCCGGGCATGGTCATGATTTTGGAAGTGATAATAACCAAAAATCCGGCGCCGGAATTGAGACGCACGTCCAGCACGTTGATTTCAAAATCTTCGGGAGCGCCTTGCTTTTGCGGGTCATCCGAAAAAGAATATTGCGTTTTTGCTACGCAGATAGGCAGGTTTATATATCCCTGGCTTTCATACATCTTTATTTTTCGCTGTGCCTCGGGTTCAAAAACCACGCCGCAGCCGCCGTATACGCGGGTTACCAAATCGTTTATTTTGGTTTTGATGGGTGCGGCGTAATCGTAAGGCCGTGCCGGCGGATTATGCCCCGACACAGATTCCATAACCGCCTGGGCAAGTTCCAGGCCGCCTTTGCCACCTTCGGCCCATACGGATGAAACGGCTACGCGCGCGCCGTTTTCTTTTGCACATTGTACAATCGCATCAAGTTCGGAAGGGAAGTCGGATTCAAATTGGTTTACCGCCACCACCACGGGGAGGCCGTACACATCTTTCATATTGCGGATGTGGCGCTTTAAGTTTGCAGAGCCCTTCTGAACAGCCTTTTCGTCTTTAAGGTGCAGTTGGTCTTTCGGTACGCCGCCGTGGAATTTCAGTGCGCGTACGGTTGCGACAATCACAACACAGTCCGGCCAGATGTCGGCGGTGCGGCATTTGATATCCAAGAATTTTTCCGCGCCGAGATCTGCCCCGAATCCGGCTTCCGTCACGGTATAGTCCGCAAGGTGCATGGATGTAAGGGTAGCAATCACACTGTTACAGCCGTGCGCAATGTTTGCAAACGGGCCGCCGTGCATCAGTACGGGCGTATGGCCGATGGTTTGTACCAGGTTAGGGCGTATAGCGTCTTTCAGAAGTGCGCACATAGCGCCCTGTGCCGAAAGATCTTTCGCATAAACCGGTTCGTTTGCAAAGGTATATCCAACGGTAATCTCACCCAAACGGCGCTTTAGATCTTCAAGGTCGGAAGAAAGGCATAAAACGGCCATCACTTCGCTTGCGGCAGTGATGTCAAAGCCTTCCTGGCGGGGCATGCCGTCAACAGGACGGCCCAGGCCGCAAATGATGTTTCTCAGCTGGCGGTCATTCATATCCATGCAGCGTTTAAATGTGATGCGCCGCGGATCTATGCTAAGGGCATTGCCCTGCTGGATGTGGTTGTCGATGAGTGCGCACAGCAGGTTGTTGGCGGATGTTACCGCATGAAGATCGCCTGTAAAATGAAGGTTGATGTCTTCCATCGGAAGGACCTGCGAATGTCCGCCGCCGGCTGCGCCGCCCTTTATTCCAAAAACAGGTCCCAGGGAAGGTTCGCGCAGGCAGACACAGGTTTTTTGTCCTTTGAGAGAGAGTGCGTCTCCAAGTCCTATGGAGACAGTCGTTTTGCCTTCGCCGGCAGGCGTAGGTGTGATGGCGGATACCAGCACCAGTTTACCGGCCGGATTGTTCTCCAGCCTTTTTAATATATCAAGAGAGATTTTTGCTTTGTCGGTGCCGTAGGGAATACACTCCTCGGGCAACACACCAAGGGTCTCCGCTATCTGCGAAATGGGCAGAAGGGCGGAATTTTTTGCAATTTCAAGGTCATGATTCATAATTAATACTCCGAATAATATAATGAAAAAAGATATGTTTATAATGCAATATAAAAAACAGTTTGTCAACATGAAAGAAATTTTGGTATAATCGTTTTATGAAAAAAGAGCTTGATTTTATTGATATAGAGGGGTACTACGGCGGAGACCAGCATTGGTATAAAGACCGCTTTATGAGGCTGGCCGGCTGTTCGGCTGTTTGTGCCAGTGAAGCCTGCGCGTATCTTGCCGGACATTTTGAACGTTTGCGCGCGCTTTATCCGTATGACCCTGCTCATATAACAAAAAAAGAATTCGTTGCTTTTATGACGCGTGTGTTTTCGTACGTCACGCCGGGACTTTCCGGAATGAGCAGTATTGAACGTTTTCGCCGCTGTTTTTTAAATTACGCGGATGCGGCCGGTACAAATACCCGGCTTACTCTGCTGGACGGACGGGAAAGTGTAAATGATGCCCGTAAGTTTGCGGCCGATGCGCTGGATGAAGGGTATCCCGTGCTGTATTTGCTGTTACGCCATCAGGATCCGGCCCTGGACGATTTCACCTGGCATTGGTTTAACCTTACGGGTTATGAGCTGAACGAAGGAAGAATGACGGTGGATTTTGCCACTTGGGGGAAGAAACACTCGGTGGATTTTGCCCGCCTTTGGAATACCGGGAACCGGCATAAAGGCGGCATGGTGGTTGTGAAGGAACCTTTTTAGACGAAAGTCTTTACAGGAAAGGAACTTTCCACTATACTAACAATTGGGATTCTTCAGGGAAAAGATCATAAGTATGGAATCCCGTAAGCGAAAGGGGAAACGAATGAAGCGAAAGTCAATAATCGTTGCCGTACTCATGGCAATGCTCATCATACTGCTCACCGGCTGCATGGGAGGCGCAAAGTTGGACCGCCCCTCCATGTCTGAGGGCGCAACATCCTACGAGATCACCGGCAGTTGCAACGCCGTTTTGAACGGAGATATCCTTACGGTGAGCGGCGAATGCGATATTGTGGACGGTACCTATGGGACCATTTCCGTATATTCGGTAGATGGAGACGAATTGGCCAATGAAGTGGTCATTAAGACCGGAGATAATTTAACGTATGATTTTACGGTAGATGAAGACTGGAGCGACGATGTCTACGGCTTTATTACTTTTGATACCGTGCAGGCCGGCACACAGCCGGATGCCGTTTTGGCAATGTACGGAAAGAGCTTTGAAAATATAACGGGGGACGTTAATAATATCGTTTGGGATTCGCACGGCATTGCCGTTGTTTTCCAAAGCGAGCTGGTCACCGTCCGTTAAGTTGTCCTGCGGATTTTAAACGTAAACCCGTGCAAGCGGGTTTTTTTTTGGAATGCTGTAAGAGCCGGTCCGGGCAAAGGCATTCAAAAAGGGTCGATCATACAAGGTGGTGTTTTTTAGGATGGAAAAAGAGATCAAAGAAATTGCGCAGAGACTGCGTGCACTTCGTGAAATTGAAGATATCGGCGAAGAGGATATGGCGGCTGCGCTGGGCAGATCGGTGCAGGAATATCGCCGGTATGAAAATGGTGAAGAAGATTTTCCGTTCAGTTTTCTTTATACGGCAGCCGGAAAACTGAAGGTGGATCTGACCGATCTGATGACCGGAGAAGGCGCGCGGCTGCATGTGTATTCTTTGGTGCGCAAGGGTGAAGGCCTTAAAATGGAACGCCGCCGTGCGTACCAGTACCGTCATCTGGCGCCAATATTTAAAAACCGCATCATGGAACCTTTTTTGGTTCGGGTGGAGCCCAAAGATACCCATTCGGCAATAGATAAAAATTCTCATGCCGGTCAGGAAATCAATTATATCACAAGCGGCAGTATGACTTTTTTTATTGGGGAAAATTCCGTATTGTTAAAAGAAGGGGATCTGGTTTATTTTGATGCATCGCATCCGCACGCAATGCGGGCGGAGGACGGAAAACCCTGCGAATTTTTAGCGATCATATCCAAATAGGAGGCATTTTAGGTTTGAGACTCTTTGAAAAATATGTTGACAACAATTTTAAGAATTATGAAGATTTCAAGGCGCGCTTTGCCATTCGTGTTCCCGAAAATTTTAATTTTGCGTACGACGTGGTAGACGAGCTTGCGGCAACAAAGCCGGATAAGCCGGCGCTGCTTTGGCTCAATGAGCACGGCGGCAAGAAAAAAATTACTTTTGGTGAAATGAAAGACTATTCCGACCGTGTGGCCTCTATGCTCACTTCCTGCGGTATCCAAAAGGGAGATGCCGTGATGATCATTTTAAAAAGGCATTGGGAGTTCTGGATTACCATTATTGCCCTTCATAAAATCGGTGCGGTCGCGATTCCCGCTACCCATCTGCTTACAAAAAAAGATCTTGTTTACCGTAATAATGCAGCCAGCGTAAAAATGATTATTTGTACGTCGGACGACCAGATCAAAGAGCAGGTGGAAGAAGCGGAATCGGAAAGCCCGACCCTTAAAACCAAAATGCTGGTACACGAATCAAGAGAAGGATGGCTTGATTTTTGGGGAGAAATGGAAAAAGAACGTCCGCCCTTCATCCGGCCCGAAGGGGAAGATGCGCCGAAGAACGGTGACATCATGCTGCTGTATTTTACATCCGGTACCACCGGAATGCCCAAAATGGTTGTGCACGACTACACATATCCGCTGGGGCATATTGTGACCGCTGTGTTCTGGCACAATGTGGACCCGGATGGATGCCACCTCACGGTTTCGGACACAGGATGGGCAAAATCAGTCTGGGGAAAGCTGTATGGGCAATGGCTGGCTGAAACCTGCGTGTTTGTATATGATTACGATCGCTTTGTTCCCGCCGAACTGCTTGATATTATTTCAAAAAATCGCATTACAACGTTTTGCGCGCCTCCTACCATTTACCGGTATTTTATAAAGGAAGATCTAAAGAAATACGACCTCTCTTCCATTAAATGGGCCAGTATAGCGGGAGAACCCCTGAACCCGGAAGTGTTCAGCCAGTTTTATGATGCAACAGGACTTAAGCTGATGGAAATCTACGGACAGACGGAGATTACGGTGGCGGTTGGAAACTATATTTGGATGGATCCGAAGCCGGGCTCCATGGGAAAACCAAATCCAATGTTTGATATCGACCTGATTCGGGAAGATAAAACTTCCTGCGACCCGGGTGAAGCCGGAGAAATCGTGATCCGTACGGATAACGGCCGCCCGGTCGGCATGTTTCTCGGCTACTACCGGGATGAGGAACTTACCCGTTCTTCCTGGAATGATAATTTGTATCATACCGGAGATGTTGCATGGCGGGATGAAGAGGGCTATTATTGGTATGTAGGACGGACAGACGATGTGATAAAATCTTCCGGATACCGTATCGGGCCTTTTGAAGTGGAAAGTGCGCTTATGGAACATCCTGCCGTACTGGAAACGGCGATTACCGGTGTACCGCACCCTGAACGCGGACAGATCGTGAAGGCAACGGTTGTGCTGGCGAAAGGGTATGAGCCGTCCGAAGCGCTCAAAACGGAGTTGCAGGAACATGTAAAGAATATTACGGCTCCCTACAAGTACCCGCGCATTGTTGAATTCGTTTCCGAACTTCCCAAAACAATCAGCGGAAAGATCCGCAGGGTAGAGCTGAGGGAGAAAGACAAAAAAGGGTGATCCTTGCAAATATTCACATAATAGACATATACATATGCTATAGTAAACAAAGAATTATATACGTATGAAAGGGGATATTATGGATAACATTCTATACGAAAAACCGAAAGGCCATGTAAAAAAAATGGCCGTTGCCGGAATTATTGTCACGCTCGCCTTCCTGGCATTTTATGTACTTATTGAAGTAAAATCTTATGAAATCATGACGCAGGTATATAGTATCACGCCTACCGGACTTGATTTTGCGAGCGACTTTTTATCCATCAACGGTTTGTTTAGCATCGCCGCACTTGTTTTTTTCTTTGGCATGTTCTTTTCAAAAAAGCGCGCCTTTTTCATGACCTTCATGTTGTGGGCTATGCTGCTTACCAATTTGTACTTTGTTATGCCCAAGATTGCAACGTTGGTGCAGGCCTTTTCTTCGGTGACCGGTTTGCAGCTGATCTATTATATAGGGCTCATATTGCCGCAGGCTATCGTGTCGGCATTGCTGGTCGCCTTTATTCTCCAAAAAGACAGCGCAGTCAAAAAGACAAGCGGAATTCTTGCGTGGATTTCCGTTATAGCGGGTGCCGTCCTGTTTGTTTTCCAAATCATTTATTCGGCCGGCCAGTTTACCGGTACGGATGTGATTACGGATATGAGCAGCCTGTGGGGCGCTGTTGCTATTTTGGTTCTTGTCTGCCTCTCGGCCGTTTTATTGATGGCAAGTAAAAATACGGTTTTGGCAAAAGAGGAGAAGGAAGAGGACGACGCACAGGATGCGGAAGATCCGGACGAACAGCTGGATGAAGTGGTTGAAAAAATCGCGCAGCAGGTATGCAAGGGAGAAGACCAGACAGAGGAAACCGACAGCAAAGACGATGCATAAAACCGCTTTCAGGGATTGCCTCAAAATGTAAAGATTAAAAAAACGTCAGCGATGGCGTTTTTTTTAAGATTTCTTTGTGCTATAATATCTTAGGTAAGCAAGCAATCAAAGGATGTGTGCGCCGATATGAAAAGTTATCGTGAAGTGATACAAATCAACATCCCTGTCCGGAGGCAATTTATCAATATTACCCCCCGTGTTCGGGAAGCGCTTTTGAAAAGCGGGATCAAAGAGGGCCTGTGCCTGGTAAATGCCATGCATATTACGGCCAGCGTCTTTATTAATGATGATGAAAGCGGCCTTCACGCAGATTTTGAGAAGTGGCTGGAGAAGCTCGCGCCTGAAAAGCCTTATTCTATGTATGCACACAATGGATTTGAAGATAATGCCGACGCCCATTTGAAAAGAACGGTAATGGGCAGGGAAGTTGTTGTCGCGGTCACCGGCGGCGAACTGGATTTTGGGCCGTGGGAGCAAATTTTTTATGGAGAGTTTGACGGAAAGCGCAATAAGAGGATACTTATTAAGATTATCGGCGAATAGAGGTGATGAATAGTAAGTATGGGAAACAACGAAAGTTTTGGCGACAATCCAAAACGAGTCGGTCATGCCGAACAGTGGTGGGCTCCCATTAAACTAAAGCTGAACGAAAATTACAACTATGTCAATAAAAACGTTTTTATAAATTTTTTATACTATATTGCATTGTTTTTTGGTTTGACATGGTTTTATCTGGGTAGCTTTTTTAAATGGGGCTTTCGTATTTCAGGCAAAGAAAATGTACGGCTTATAAAACACACAAGTGCGATTACGGTTTCAAACCATGTACACGATATGGATTCGCCTATGCTGACCCGGGCGTTCTTTCCGGATACGCCCTATTTTGTGGCATTGAAGTATAATTTTGAAATGTTTTTAGCGGGCGGGTTGGTGCGCGTATTGCGCGGCGTACCGTTGCCGCCCACAAGCGATATCAAGAGCTTTGAAAAATTTCAGGCAGATATCAACCACTTGCTGCAGACTACGCATCATAAGGTGCATATGTATCCTGAAGCGTCCATAGAACCTTATTGCAGGAGGCTTCGCAATTTTAAAAAAGGCGCGTTTTATTTTGCTATAAGAAACAACGTGCCGGTCCTGCCCATGGTGTTTGTGTCGCCGGAGCCCAAAAAATTAAGGCTTTTGATTGGAAAACCTATTTTTCCTTCTTCCATTGAAGGTATCGGCGAGATAAAAGAGGCATATGCAGTTGTTGCCATCGCAAAAAAAACCAGACAAACCATGCAGAATATGATGGACGATTATTACGGAGGTTTAGAAAATGAAAATTAAAAAAGCGGTCATTCCGGCAGCCGGCCTGGGTACGCGTTTTTTGCCCGCAACCAAAGCACAGCCCAAGGAAATGCTTCCCATTGTTGATAAACCAACGATACAGTATATTGTGGAAGAAGCCGTAAGCGCCGGTATCGAAAGCCTGCTTATCATTACGGGCCGCAACAAGAGGGCCATTGAGGATCATTTTGACAAATCAGTAGAGTTGGAATTGGAGCTTTCTGAAAAAGGAAAAGACGATCTTTTAAAGATTGTGCAGGATATTTCGAATATGGTCAGCGTAAATTATATACGCCAAAAAGAAGTAAAAGGCCTTGGGGACGCAGTTTTGTGTGCCCGGGATTTTATTGGCAATCAGCCGTTTGCCGTGCTTTTAGGGGATGATGTAATGGTGTCGGAAAAACCCGCTATCCGCCAGCTGATGGAAGTATATGAAAAATATGAAAAGCCGGTGATCGGAGTGCTTCAGGTGGACCCTTCCCAGGTGGATAAATATGGGATCGTATCGCCCGGCCCTTCCGAAGGCAGGCTGCATCAGGTTAAAGACCTGGTGGAAAAGCCGCCGGTACTTAAGGCGCCTTCCAATATTGCCATTATGGGCCGGTATGTGATTACGCCGGATGTATTTGACGCGCTGGACAAAACGGTTCCCGGGTCGGGTGGAGAGATACAGCTTACCGACGCGCTGCGCGCACTTTGCAAAAAAGATACAATGTATGCGCTGGAACTTGCAGGAGAGCGGTACGATGTGGGAGATAAACTTGGTTTTTTAAAGGCAACATGTGAGTTTGCCTTGCAAAGGGAAGATTTGAAAGACGAATTTTCCGCATATTTGAAAGAATTAGCCAGGAGGTTGCCATAACGATGAGCATCATAAAAGACAAAGCCCTTGCGCCCGAAGGAAGGCGCAAAATAGACTGGGTAGAAAATTATATGCCGGTACTTTCCGGCCTGAAAGCCGAGTATCAAAAGACTAAGCCCTTTTTGGGGATGAAAATGACGGTTTGCATTCATTTGGAGGCTAAAACCGCTTATTTTATGGAAGTCCTGAGAGATCTGGGCGCATCGGTGGCTGCAGCGGGCTCTAATCCGCTTTCTACGCAGGACGATATTGCTGCGGCTCTGGCCGAGGGCGGGGTGGATGTCTATGCTACGCATGGATGCAGTGATGAAGAGTACAATATGTATCTTGAAAAAGCGCTCGCGACCCGGCCGGATCTGGTTATGGACGACGGCGGCGACCTCATTGCCATGCTGCATGAAAAGATGCCGGATATCCTTGCAGGCGTGAGGGGCGCAAGCGAGGAAACTACTACCGGGGTGCTTCGTCTGCGGGCTATGGATAAAGCGGGAAAGCTTGCTATTCCCGTTATTCCGGTCAACGACGCTGAATGCAAATACCTGTTCGACAACCGTTATGGCACCGGCCAGTCTGTTTGGGATGGTATCATGCGAACCACCAATTTGATTATCGCCGGTAAGCGGGTCGTAATTGCGGGGTATGGCTGGTGTGGAAAAGGCGCGGCCCGAAAGGCGCAGGGCCTTGGCGCACGGGTAATCATTACAGAGATCGATCACCGCAAGGCTGCGGAAGCCATTATGGATGGCTTTGATGTTATGACTATGGATGACGCATCCAAAGTGGGAGATATATTCTTAACGCTTACCGGTTGTGAAGACGTTATTACCAGCCGCCATTTTGCAAACATGAAAAGCGGTGTCCTTCTTGCAAATGCGGGGCACTTTGACTGCGAAGTCAGCGTGCGGGATTTAGAAGAGATTTGTGTGTCCAAAAAAGAAGTGCGGGCAAACGTAACGGGATACGAAATGACCGATGGCAGAGTCCTCAATCTTATTGCGCAGGGGCGGCTTGTCAATCTGGCGTCGGGAGACGGGCATCCCGCCGAAATCATGGATATGAGTTTTTCTCTTCAGCTTTTGGCACTGAAATATCTGAGCGAACATTACAAGGAACTGAAAAACGGTCTCTATAACCTGCCCTATGAAATCGACTACAGCGTGGCCGTCAAAAAATTATCCGCTATGGGCGGGGCGGTCGACACGCTGAGCGAAAAACAGCGGGAATATCTTTATGGAGCTTAAAGGATGAATTGTCAAATTGTAAATGCAACCATTATTACACAAAATGATCGGGACGAGATCATTTCGGATGGAGAGATTCACATCAAGGATGGTGTGATTGAGTATGTAGGCAAACCGGGACCTGCATTCGCGGCCGACAGGATGATGGATGCAAATCATAATGTGGTGATGCCGGGTTTTGTAAACACGCATACCCATGTGACTATGAACCTGTTCCGCTCATATGCGGATGACATGAATCTGAAGGACTGGCTGGATCAAAAGATCCTGCCGGCCGAAGATAAACTGGATGAAGAAAGTTCTTATTGGGGGGCGCTTTTTGCGCTGTGCGAGATGGCCAGGAACGGAACGGTCGCAATCAATGACATGTACTTTTACTGCAAAGGAATTGCACGGGCCGTGCAGCAGAGCGGGCACCGCGCGGTGATTGCACGCGGGACGGTCGACCCCACGCCTGAAACAGGCGAGAGGACTTTTGAAGATGCCCTGCATATTTTTAAGAAATATAACCATGCAGACCGCATGAAGGTCTATATGGGGCCGCATGCACAGTATACGGCTTCAAACGCCCTGCTCTCACGTATTGCCGAAACGGCCAAGGAACTCAAAACGGGCATTCATATGCATATTTCAGAAACAAAAAGAGAGCATGAAAAATGTATTGCGGAGCATGGAAAAACGCCTATTGCGCTTATGGAAAGCCTGGGCCTTTTGGATGTTCCTTTTCTGGCGGCACACTGTGTGTATGCAACGCCGGAGGACATGGATATATTAAAAGAAAAGAAAGCCGCAGTTTTATCCTGCCCGCAGAGCAATTTAAAACTGGCAAGCGGCATTGCGCCGCTTACAACAATGATGGAAAAAGGCATCCTGGTAACACTGGGAACAGACGGCGCCGCTTCTAACAACAACTTAAGCATGTGGGAAGAGATGACCTATGCGTCTTATCTTCAAAAGGGAACAACGCTGGACCCGACGGCGCTGCCTGCCGCGCAGGCGCTCAGGCTGGCCACACAAAACGGTGCGCATGCGCTGGGGATCAATTCGGGCAGCCTGGAAAAAGGCAAAAATGCAGATCTTATTATTGTGGACACCAGCGATATCCGGTATGCGCCGGATTACAATTTAATTGCCAATATTGTGTATTCCGGGTCGGACCGGGATGTGTTGCTTACTATGGTAGGCGGGGATATCTTGTATGAGGACGGGCGCGTTACTTTTGCAGATGAGCAGGAGGTCCGGGCACATGTCCTTGAGATTGCGGAAAAAATAAAAACATAGAATGGAAAAAAGATGCGGATAAAGACTCTCGCTGTTGCGCTCTTGTTGGCTGTGTCCGTTTTACTGGGAGGATGCCAGACGGTGGTGGACTGGAATGTCCCGGATACCATAGAGGGTACGCAAAGTATTTCCGGAGGACAGGATCTGGGCAGCGACGCGAATCTAAAAAATATGACAATGGTCAGCGACGGAAAATCAACCGTCGTAACCCTGTATTTTATCAAGGGCAGCCGGAAATCGGATGTTACCGAAAGCAAGCTGGACAGCGTGCCTTCTTATGAAGCTTCCCTCCTTTCTTTTCCGCAGCGTCTTTGTGTAACGCTGTCTGTTGATTTTTGGGATTATCAAACGAGCAGTGACTGGTACCGGGACAGCCTTGTTTGCGGATCTTTTAAAAGTTCGAATTCCGCAGAAGGCACGCTCTCGGTTTATTTTCAGCTTACCGGGGCAGCGAAGGCGTCTTTTGAAGAAACGGATGACCGGCTGGTCATTACGCTTACGCCACAGGGCGGAGAGGATAAGTCGTCTTATTTTGTGGGCCTGAATGCCTATGAAGAATGGGGGCAGCATCTTATCCCGCAGGATCTTGGCCTGACGCCCACGCTCTGTGCGGATCTTACGAATATTATGCTCATTTCAAAACCCTTTTCATCCATGGACCAGGCAGGCGAGTTTGCTCAAGCGGTTTCGGATGCGGTCTCAAGCGTAGCGGCAACAAAAAATCCATATGTGTTTTCTTTGGAGGCGGGCAGTTTGCCGGCTTATAATTCTACGGTTGATTTAGAAGAGGTTAACCAGAAACTGGTCTTAGAGACGGATGGGGCGGGAAAAACCCTGCCTGTACTGGTCGAAAACGGCCGGTATCTTTGTGCGGCTCCGGATGGAAGCATTCTGTATGCGCGTAGTTATTTTCCGGATTCAGTGGGAGATTCTCCGCAAACGCAGGTCGAGCGCCTGTGGGTGATCGGAAAAGATGAAGCAAAGACAGAACTGGATCTGCCCAATTTTTCTTATGTGGAACAGGCGGCTTTTTCAAGCGACGGAAAATACCTGGCTATCCTTGATACTTCCATGCTTTCAAAAGTGCTATATATATATAATGAAGAAACAGGTGAACTTCAGAATTTGGGGGAGGAAGGTTTTGGAGATATCACCTCTTCTTTTGTGTGGGATAAACAAAACAATCGGATCTATGCTATGACCGGGCATGGAGATGTCAGGCTTATGTGCTATGATTTCAGCGCGCCGTCGGGCAGCCGCATTACGGTTGTGGAAGAAGAACCGGGCACGGAAAGCGCACTGGCTACCGATGGAACCAGCCTTTATTTTTCGAATCCCGCCGCTGGGACAATCGGTGAAATTTATGCCGTAGATATCGCCACCGGCGTTCGCAGTCTTGTTGCGCAGGGCATCAGCTTTAAACTTTCTCCGGACGGAAAAGAGCTGGCAACTTTAGTTCCGTCTGCCACCGGCGGCCCGGATTTGTTTGATTTGTCCGTGATCAGCTTGTCTTCTGGGGAAACGCTTACCGTGATGGATGCGATTTACGTGGAAGATTATGAATTTGGTTTGGACAGTGATAATCTGTATTTTACTACTTCCACTTATGACGGAATATCGGACGGTTATCATAATGCGCTCCTTCGTTTTTCCATTGCCGATAATAATGCGGAACTGATCGGATACTCTACGGCGGAGATGCTCAAACGGGGAAGTCAGAAAAACGAAATGTACCTGATAGATTATTTTGATTCGCAAACGGAAACCTTTTATGTGACATACATTTATACCTATTCTTAAAGTTGAAAACAGCTTTGATATTTTGTGTAGCAAGGCCGTCCGTCGAGGGCGGCCTTGCTGTGTTTAGGCATGGAATTTATCGGATAAATATTGCTAAAGATAAGCAAAATATGTTAAATAAGAGTTGACAGAAAAGAAGCGGGGAGATATGATAAAGTCATAAAAGTATAGGTTTTTTTTTAAAAAAAGTTTTTTTGTGTTTGCTCCTTTGGCGGATGGTTTATCATAAATTGAATTTAACGGAGCAAAAAAATAAATAATCCAAGGGCAAACCTGTGCGAAAGGCAGGGACGCAAAGCCAAAGGTCTAAGGCGGAATGCTAGGACGGTTTGGTTGCCTCGGGAAACGAGTTGGTTTCCAGGGGCTTTTTTTATCCCCAAAATAAAGGTTTTTCTTAAAATGGGCGGCAAGCGGTTCAGGGCGCACTTCGGCAGGAGGCGCATCCGGCTGCAAGAAAGGTGGAATATGGAGCGAGTTGATTTCAAAATCCAAATGCTGGGCGATTTTTTAGTAACGTATAAGGATAAAATTTTAGTATCTGAAAATAATCGCAACAATAAAGTGATTCATCTGTTTCAATACCTGCTTGTAAACCACGGCCATTCCGTCCGGCAGGACGAGCTTATAAGCAGATTGTTTTTAGATGCTGAAGATTATGACAATCCGGTTCATACTTTAAAAAACATCGTGTACCGGCTGCGCAAATATTTAAAAGAGTGCGGCCTTCCCGATGTTGAATATATTTTTTACAAGAAAGGCGCATATGGGCTGAACGGTGAAATCGAATGCCTGATCGATGCGGAGTTTTTTGAAAAAGCGGTTGAGAGCGCACGTGAATCCACGGACCCGGCGGAAAAACTGGATCATTGCCTGGCAGCGGTCGCATTGTATGACGGCGATTTCCTTCCAAAATCTTCCCACATGTTTTGGGTGGTTCCCAAAAGCCTGCATTTTCAACAGTGTTTTCATTATTGTATAGACACAGCGTTTGAGATATTGCAGTCAAAGGGAGATTTATCTTCTATGCTGGATATTCTGGAAAAGGCATTGTATCTGTATCCTTATGAGGAGCATTTTCATGCGCTTCGTATATCCTGCCTGTATCAACTGGGTAAAGTAAAAGAAGCGGTTCGGGAATACGACTTTGTAACGACGCTCCTTTTTGACGAACTTGGAATCAGTCCCTCTGCTGAAATGCTTGCCCTTTATGAAGAAATGACACAAACGCTTCATTCGGCGGCCGATTCTCTTCATGCCATATTGGAAGATCTAAATGAAAATATTATGGAGAAAGGCGCTTATTATTGCAACTATCAGGTGTTTGCAAATATTTACCGCATTGTTGTCCGTCATTCGGAGAGGAGCGGACGCTCGGCGTTTGTCGCATTAATTGATTTTGAAGCAAGAGAAGAGATAAAAGACGGTAAGAAACAAACGGATTCCGGTGCGCTTTTTAACGCGGTCCAAACTTCTTTAAGGCGGGGAGACGTGTTTGCGCGGTACAGCCCCACACAGTTCATTGTTTTGCTGATGGACATCAATCAGGAAAACAGCAAAAAGGTAATGGCCCGGATATCCGACCGGTTTTATAAGCAATCCAAAAGCCGCCGTTTCACATGGAAACTGGCCTCGGCTATTGATGTAGACCGCATCTTTCCGGTGCGCGCCGCGCAGAGCGCTGCAGCGGTCAAATAAAAAATCTCAAAAAAAATAAAAAAATAAAAAAATCATATGTTTTGTGACCGGTTATGTGACTTGACAGGGTTAAAATGCAACTATAAAGCTAAAATAGGATGGAGGAAACTTGTTGGATACGGCTGAGAAATTCATTCAGATGCCAGGAACCATCCTGGTGTGTGTAGACGAACACAAAGGAAGAGACATTTCAGGCCGGATCTATTATCCCGGAGGGGAGGATCCTCTGCGGTTTACAGAAATGGGAAGACTTCTGATAGGCATTGATCAAGTATTGGACAATATGCATTACCCTGAATCATCAACATCGTGTAGAAGCTTTCAAAAAAACGTTAAGGATCCAAAAAATCCCAAGGAGAGAGCAGCCATGCAAAAAAAACTGGATACGCTGAAAAAAGGTGAAAAAGGGACATTCGTGGTACAAGTGCAGTACCGGCAGCACGCCACCTGGCAGGGCAAAGTGCTCTGGGCGGAAAAAAATGAAACAAAACAGTTTCGAAGCGCACTTGAACTGCTTAAGTTGATAGACAGCGCGTTGGACGAAGATCCGGCGCCGGACCAAGAGCTTTAAAAGCTTATAGTATCTAATGGAGAACAAGAGAGGGGAGAACACTATGAAAAAGGCATTATTCAAAACAATGGCACTGGTTGTTGTTTTTGTGCTAGCGTTTTCATTGACCGGATTTACCGCTTTTGCGGAAAACACCAACACGGTTGATGGATCCACGGTATTAAGCGAAAATCAGGACCCGGCGCCTACCGAGAGTGCGGCGCCCACTGAGAGCGCGGAGCCCACTGAGAGTGCGGAGCCCACCGAGAGTGCGGAGCCCACCGAGAGTGCGGAGCCCACCGAGAGTGCGGAACCCACTGAGAGTGCGGAACCCACTGAGAGTGCGGAACCCACCGAGAGTGCGGAGCCCACCGAGAGTGCGGAACCCACTGAGAGTGCGGAACCCACCGAGAGTGCGGAACCCACCGAGAGTGCGGAACCCACCGAGAGTGCGGCGGTTAGCGAACTGGACATTCGAGAAATCAAAACCACGGCGTCTGATGGCGCAGTCATCACTATAACCGGCCTGTTGCCGGATGGTGCATATGTCACGGCCAGCCCCGTTGCTATTGAAATTGATGGTGTAACGGTGCTCGCCGCCTATGATATCAAAATTTTTGATGCGGACGGCAACGAGATCCAGCCGACGGAGGACGTGACGGTTGTTATCAGCGCGCCGGCTATAGCGGAAGCTGTTGAAGAAGGCGCAGAGGAACTCTCCGTGTACCATATGGAGAGTGTAAGCGATCAAAACCCTGTGTTAGTTAAGACCGTCGGAACGCCTGATATTTCGGAAGTCACTTTTGCTGCCGAGAGTTTTTCGATTTACGTTGTTGGAGATACCGGGCCGGCACTCGCAACATACAATTTCTATGATGGCACTACGCTGCTTTCCACCCAAATCGTTAAAGACGGTGAAACGCTCACCGAGCCGGCAGTTCCTGTGAAAGACGGATATACGTTCACCGGCTGGTCGGCAGACGGCGGAGCAACGTATCAGACTTTTGGGAGCGTAAGCGTAACGGAAACCGGAACCATTGATCTTTATGCCCAATTTTCCGACGCATCCTATCATGTATACTTTCTGAACGAAGTCGGCACGGTCATTGAAACCAAAGAGGCAGCATCTGGAGCTGAGGTTTCAACGACTGATGTAGATTTTCCGGTGGATTCCAATGAAGCCATAACCGGCTGGTCAGAGGCACCCGGCGGAACGCCGGTTGGCGATACCGTTATGGTGGCTGATGCGGACATCACGCTCTACCCGATCGTTGAGTCTGTAAGCTGGATCACCTTTGATTCGCAGGGCGGCACCTACATTGAGCCGCAGTATGTTATTCCGGGTCATAACCCGGTCGAGCCCGCAAACCCGGCCCGTGCGGGGTACACTTTCGAGCATTGGTCTACAACGACGGATGGGTCTGCGTTTAACTTTAATGCCCCGCTTGCGGGCGATGTCACCCTGTATGCCGTATGGACGGCCAATCCAAATATCAGTTATACGGTAATCCACTGGTGGGAAAACGCCGACGATGATAACTATTCGTTCCATGAGTATGAGACAAAAACCGGTACGTCCGGCGAACAAACCAATGCTTCTGTGAAGGCCTACGGCGGGTTTACCGCCCAAACTATCACACAGCAGACGATTGCCGGAGACGGCTCGACCATCGTTAATGTGTACTATGACAGAAACGAGTACAGCGTCAAGTTCTACAAATATGAATTCTCTTGGTTGGGGGGCTCATGGGAAGAGATGACGGATTTGAGGATCACGGCCAAGTACGGCGCCAACATCAGCGGTGAGTGGCCGTCCGGGACATCTTTGATTTGGGGCACCAGCTATAGCGCTTCCTCTGCCGAAGGACCCTACCAATCAGGAATAGGCACTATGCCGATTGGAGGCGATAAATTTTATTACGTATCACAAAGCGGCCAGTATACGATGCAACTCCGTTATTACACCGAGGTCCTTGATGGACAGACAGGTACGGTTCTGCACGGCGGGAAGTGGTATACCCTGAATCATACCGATTCTTTCAAATCTAACAACAAAAATTGGAGTACCACGCAAGAAGATCATTACCCCATTACCGGCTTTACTTATACAAATAACTTGCCGGACGGTTCGGGTTTCACGTCGGCGGGCAACAAGACATATTATGTCGAGTTTTTCTATGACCGCAGCGACTATGACATCAACTTCATGAATGGCGGTACGTTGGCGCATGAGCTGACCAAGCAGTATGGAGCCGATATCAGTAGCGTGAGTTATACGCCAGCGCGTCCGGCGGGTATCCCTGCGTCTTATACGTTTGCGGGTTGGTACGACAACGCGCTTGGCGCAGGCGAACCGTACGTATTTCCGGGTACAATGCCCGCCTTTGACATCACCGTTTACGCGAAATGGGCCGCGCCCACCGTCACGGGAACTGCACACCTTACGATGAATGATGGTGGGGCGACCGAGAATCTGGAAATTGAGTACGGCGGCACCATTAGTGAAAGCAGCATGCCGACGACCAGCGAGCTTATTGCTGCGGGTATGCCCGCAGACGCTACATTCCTCGGCTGGTACACTAAAGAAGGAAGTTCTTACAAACCGTTCAATTTCAATACTCAAATTTATGCGGACATTACGCTATATCCCGTTTGGGTTGTAGGCGAAGGCATAGAAATTACTTATAACGCGGGCGGTGCGAGCGGAACGGTTCCCACGGACGGCAGTATGTATGCCCCAAGTACGTTGGCTGAGGTCAAATCGGCGGATGGCCTTACATACGGCGATATGGTTTTCCTCGGCTGGTCTGATAAAGATGGAGGCATCCATTATCCGGGCGCTTCTTTTACAGTCACTGACGACCTTGCGATGAACAATGTCGTCACGCTGACCGCTACATGGGGGGATCCCGCCGCTACAACGACGCTGACGTACAGTGCTAACGGCGGAACCGGAACATATGCTCCCATCAACCTTGCAAACAACGGGACTCACACGATTCTTGGCAACGAAACCACCGGATTCAGCAGAGAAGGCTATGACTTTGACGGCTGGAATACACAGGCTAATGGAGGGGATTCCTATGCGGCCGGTACCGAAGTCCGCGTGGATGATATTGGTACGAATGTGCTCTATGCGCAGTGGGTTCGGTGCAGCTACACGATAACGTGGGTGAACTGGAACGATGAAGAACTTGAGGAAGACCTGAACGTGCCGTACGGCGATACGCCGAGCTATGACGGCGCAACGCCCGAGCGGGCTGCGACAGCGCAGTATACCTATACGTTTGAAGGCTGGACGCCTGAGCCCGATCTGGTAACGGGAGATATCACTTATACGGCCCGGTATACCGAGACGGTGAACGAATACACGGTGACGTGGGAGAATTATGACGGGACCGGTTTGGAAGAAGATGCAGACGTGCCTTACGGCACCACGCCGAGCTATGACGGTGCAACGCCCGAGCGGCCGGCAGACGATCAGTATACTTACACGTTCGATACATGGACGCCGGCGGTATCTCCGGTAACGGGGGATGTTACCTATACGGCAACATATACCGAGACGGTGAACCAGTATACGGTAACGTTTGTGGACTATGACGGAACGGTTCTGGGAACAGACACCGTGGATTACGGCAGCGGCGCGGCGGCCCCGGCCGACCCGACCCGAACAGGATATACCTTTACGGGCTGGGATACTGATTTTAGCAATGTAATCAGTGATATGACGGTAACAGCACAGTATACGTCTAATGCGCCGACGGCATTCCTGGTCCAATTTGTGGACTTTGACGGAACGCTGCTGAGTGCGCAGTGGGTGCATGCAGGCAACGGCGCGACGGCCCCGGCCGACCCGACACGGGCAGGCTTCACCTTTACAGGATGGGATGTGCCGTTTGGCAACATCACCGGACCTCTGACGGTAACGGCAACTTATACACCGGTGGCGGCTCCGGCGGCTCCGGCGGCTCCGGCGGCAGTGATACCGGAAGAAGAAACACCCGAGGCGGCGCCTTCGGCAGAAGCAACGCCCGCGCCAGCGGTAGAAGAGACGCCCGCGCCGACGGTAGAGATACCGGAAGAAGAGACACCTGAGGCGGGAATCGCATGGGCATTGCTGAATCTGATACTGGCGATCGCGGGAGCCGTTATGGCAGTCGTGCTGCTGGTAGGATACTTTGGCCGCAGGAACAAGGAAGAAGACGGACAGAGATACAATGTCAAGAGGAAGGGCGTGGCCCGGCTGATCAGCCTGATACCGGGTATCGGAGGAATCATCGCATTCCTGCTGACTGAGCCCTGGTGGGTACCGAACATCGTGTTCACAGATATGTGGACATGGCTGATGGTCGTGATTTTTGCGGCACAGGTCGTGGTAGCGATCTTCTCCCGCAAGAAGAAAGAAGAAGAGGATGACGGCCAGTCTCCGGCCCATGCATAACTAATCTTATCTGAAACACTTAAAAAAGCCCTCGCCTGCGCGGGGGCTTTTTATGCGCGGATAAGCTCTGCAATACTGTTTTCAGCACCGGAAAAGTATGATATGATAAATAAGCAAAATGAAAAGAAAGGGGATATGCACAATGAAAAGGATGTCTATGGACGAACTTTACCAGGCAACGCTAAAAGTGCTTCATAGCCGCGGGGTGGAACTGAGTGAGATAGGCGCTTTGGTTTTGAGCCTGCAGAAAAAATATTATAAAAATTTAACGCTTGATGAATGTATTGCCAATGTGGATGCCGTACTGCACAAAAGAGAGACCGCGCACGCCATTCTGACTGGAATTGCGCTGGACGAAATGGCGGAGAAAAAGCTCTTGCCTCAGCCTTTGCAGGCTATTGTGGAAACGGATGATCCCCTTTACGGGATAGATGAAATCATTCCGCTTTCCATTGTAAACGTATATGGTTCCATTGGTCTTACCAATTTTGGATATCTGGATAAAGAAAAGATCGGGATCATAAAAGAGCTGGACGAGCATAAAGGCGAAAAGGTCAATACGTTTTTAGACGACCTGGTGGCGGCCATTGCGGCCGCGGCAGCCAGCCGGATCGCGCATTCGGGCAAAACAATAGATTATCATAAATAAAATACACAAGGAGGTCATATGCAGATTCAGGCATCCAAACAGGAATTGGAGCAGCGGCTCAAAAATTTTTATGCAGAAATGCAGAAAGCTGATCCGTCATGGGAGACAGCCGTTATAGTGGGGAAAGTGAATCAGTATTATTTTACCGGGACCATGCAGGATGGGATGCTGGTGTTTAAGAAAGATGGAAATGCGTACTATTTTGTGCGCAGAAGTTTTGAACGCGCAAGGGAAGAATCCGTCTTTGATAATATTTATCCTATGGAAAGCTATAAGGATGCGGCAGAAGTTGCAGGGCAGGATTTCGGCCTGACTTATATAGAGTCGGAAACCATAACGGTAGGAATGCTGGAACGGATGAAGCGAAAATTTACCGTTCAGTCGGTAAAGAGTATGGACAGTGTCCTGCTTTCCATCCGTGCCGTGAAGTCTCCTTTTGAACTTGCCTGGATGGAAGAATCGGGAAGGCGGCATCACCGTTTTTTTTATGAAGATGTGCCTTCGCTTATGAAAGAAGGGATCAGCGAAGCTGATTTTGCAGCCTCGCTTTTTCCCAAAATGGTCAGGGCTGGATTTCAGGGCATGAGCCGGTTTGCAATGTTTCAAAACGAGCTTGTCTTGGGGCAGATTGCTTTTGGGACAGGTTCTCTTTATCCGACCAGTTTTGACGGGCCGGGCGGAGCTACCGGCATCTCTCCCGCTGCGCCGTTTCTCGGAAGCCGGGAGAGGAAACTGAAGAGAGGGGATCTGGTTTTTGTGGATGTTGGATTTGCGGTCAATGGGTATAATACGGATAAAACGCAGGTTTATATGTTTGGCGCAAATCCGCCTAAAGAAGCACTGGAGGCGCACAGGGCCTGTATTGACGTGCAAAACAGTATTGCCGGCAAGATGAGGCCGGGCGCTGTCCCGGCGGAAATTTACAACAAGGTTATGGATTCGCTGAGCGATACGTTTAAAGAGAATTTTATGGGTTTTGGAAACCGGAAGGTAAAATTTCTGGGCCACGGCGTCGGGCTCCACGTGGACGAAATGCCTTTAATTGCTCCCGGATACAAAACTCCTCTGGAAGCGGGTATGACTCTGGCCTTAGAGCCTAAAAAAGGCATTCCCGGTATTGGGATGGTAGGCGTAGAAGATACGTTTGTGGTGGAAAAGAGCGGTGGACGCTGTATCACCGGTGGCGGATCGGATATTATTGTGGTATGAAAAACTTTACCTTAAATATGTTTTGCGGATCAAAGCGGACGGCCCGGGCCGTCCGCTTTGCTATTGATGTTTGCAGATCATAAGTCTATAATAAGATTTGGTTAAATTGCAAAAAGGGGACAAAAGAATGAAGCTGTATAAAGGCATAATACTCATCATCCTGTCCGCGTTGTGCGTAACGGCCGGCCAGTTGTTCTGGAAGTTGTCGGCCGACCAGTTTTCGCTGGTGTTTGTCGGCTTTGCGTTGTATGCACTGGGAGCGCTTTTAATGATCATAGCTTTTCGCTTTGGCGAACTGTCGGTATTGCATCCTATGCTGAGCGTATCTTATGTGCTGGCCATAGTGGTCGGGTATTTTTTTCTGTCCGAACCGGTCACGCCCACTAAGGTAGGCGGCGTGGCGGCCATCTTCCTTGGAATGCTGTTCCTTGGGCTTTCCTCCAGAGGGGAGGGCAAACATGAGTAGCGCGCAAATCGTCCTGATTGTGATATCCATTTTGCTGATGACTTCGCTTGGTTCGCTGGGCGCGGTATGTTTCAAAAAAACATCTCTCGGAGAAGAGGGATTCAGCATAAAAAAGCTGATTAAAAACAAATGGCTGTATCTGGGCGGCGTATTGTATGTTGCCGGTGCGGTGTTCAATATTATTGTACTTCGTTTCCTGCCCTACTCGGTCGTTCTTCCTTTTTCATCTATTACATATATCTGGACCATCATTTTTTCCAACAGGTTTTTCCATGAAAAAATCGGAAAGTTTAAAGTGATTGCCATTTGCTGTATTGTTTTTGGCGTAGTCTTGTTGATCCTATAAGGGTTAGGCAGGATAATTTCTGAAAGAAGGGCGATTTTTGGGGATCTATTTTAAAAAACATATCAGAACATATCCAGCGCAAAAACAATAATCCCGGCGATAATAATAATATTTCCCCAAAGTTTTCGGGGCGTAATTTTTTCTTTTAAAAATGCGGCTGAAAGCAGCATTACAAAAACATATCCCAAAGACTCTATAATGGCGCCAAATTTTAAAGGAACCACCTGATACGCAACAATGGAGATACACATGGCGGCAAAGAGGATCAGGTATCCTCCAATCACCAGCCGGTTAAGGTATTCGCGAATCATGCTGTCACGCTGGGTCTGCGCGCTTTTTTTAAGAAGAATTTGGGCTATGGAGGAAATAAAGACCCCGCCGCTCATTAAAATGTAAAAGCTAACGTTCATCGGACGACACCACCACAATTCCAAATATAATGATTGCGCTTCCTACCATATTGGAAGCGGTAATCTTTTCTCCCATGATCAGGGAAGCCCAGATCAAATTCCATATGATTACGGCGCCTTTATTTGAATAGGCTGTAACCAGCGGAAATACTTTTAAAACCTTTTGCCATAAAAAAGCGTAGAGAACCAGCAGAATAAATACCAGCGCCGCAAAACCAAAGAATTCAGAAGAAAAAAATTCTTTTCCGGATGTCATTTTGGAGGCGAGCGCCACAAAAGAGTAAATCAGAAACGAAAGGTGCAGCAACGCGTAATGTTTGATGGTTTCATGTCTTCCAGTCATGTCATTTCACCTGAACGCCGCATTTATGGGCGGCTTTATTTTTTAGAAATGTTTCCCGCAAAAAATCTTTTAGCAGTCCGCGGCGGCCGATCTGTGCGAGCGTCTTGTTTTTTTTAAGAAGGAACAGCAAAACCAGGCCTATGAAGACACTGATGTACACATCTTTCATATCAAAGGTAAAGAGCCCGTTTATCATAATAAAATCCAGACTGCCGTTCCAGAAAACCTTATCCAGAAGCGAGCACATCGCGCCCGAAAACAAAAAAGCAAAAAGAATATTTACGGTCGTATCCCGGCCCAGCCGCAGGTTTAAAAAACGGTAAAAAAGTGTAATAATAACGAGGAGAAAGCCTACGACGGCCGCATGAAGCCATTTGCTTACCGCAAGGTCCAGCATGGATGCAAACCATGAATAATCTGTGTTGAATACAGGAGAAAAGTATAAAACAGGGGGAAAGACAGGAGCCGTGTCCCCAAGGAAATGCGCGTTTATAAAAAGCTTTACGCCTTGGTCGGCCGCAATCAGTATTGCAATCAAAACCCATGTTTTTTTGTTTTGGAACATAAGTGCCCCTTTACACGGCCCGGCCCTGAAAGGCCGGTGAAAATATGTATAATTATATCATAGCTTCTTTGTGTTTTGGAAACAAATATCTTTTTTTGAGAGCCGTGACTGCGTGGAGAAGCAGCGGGATTGCGCACGGGACGCCCGGATGCTAAAATAATGAGCATATACAGGGAATCAATAAAACAGGAAAAATAGAATGAAGCATAAAATAGACATTTCCAAAATGACATTAAAAGAAAAAACACGCCTCTGTTCGGGCGCCGACTATTGGCGCAGCAAACCGTTCAAGCGTTATGGGATTCCTTCTTTTGCTATGAGCGACGGCCCGCATGGCCTTAGAAAACAGGGCAAAGGGCAGGATAATTTGGGAATCATGTTAAGCGAACCGGCTACATGTTTTCCGCCGGCCTGTCTCACGGCTTGCTCGTTTGATCCTGATCTGGTAAGTGAAATGGCAAAAGCCATTGGGCGGGAGGCTTCCGCCAAAGATGTGCAGATGGTGCTGGGGCCGGGCATCAATATCAAACGGGACCCGCTTTGCGGCCGCAACTTTGAATATTTTTCAGAAGATCCATATCTTTCGGGCGTCATGGGCAAAGCGTGGATAAAAGGGCTGCAAACAACGGGCGTAGGCGCTTGCCTTAAGCATTTTGCCTGCAACAACCAGGAAGATCTGAGAATGAGTTCCAACAGTATGGTGGATGACCGTGCATTGCATGAGATCTATTTGCCCGCCTTTAAAAAAGCCTTACAGGCCCAGCCGGCTGGTGTCATGTGTTCTTATAACCGTTTAAACGGAACATACATGAGCGACAATAAATTAATGATCCATGACCTGCTTCGGGAAAAATGGGGGTATCGCGGATTGGTGGTCACCGACTGGGGTGCCATGAACGACCGCGTAGATTCTTTTCGCGCGGGGGTGGATCTGGAAATGCCGGGCAGCCGCGGATTTTTTGACGGCGAGGTCCGGCGGGCCGTGCAGAAAGGGAAGCTTGGCGCAGAAGAAATAGACGTATGCGCAAAGCGGGTGGCGGATACCGCGCTTGCTTTATGCGGCAGCAGCCAAAAATGCAGCTATGATATAGAAGGGCACCATCTACTTGCAAAAAAAATAGCCGAGCAGTCGGCCGTGCTTTTAAAAAACGACGGGGGGCTTCTTCCCCTCCGGCCGGACGCAAAGATTGCAGTGGTTGGCTCTTTGGCCAAACATCTGCGTTTTCAGGGTGCGGGGAGCAGCCACATCAATACGCACAAGTTGTCTAATCTGCTCACCGGCATGAAGGAAAACAACGCCGGGTTTGCATACTATAAGGGGTATTATCTGAATAACAGTACCAATGAAAACCTGCTGTCCCAGGCGGAAGCAGGCTGCAAAGACAGCGATGTTGTGATTGTTGCCGCCGGCCTCACCGAAGGGTTTGAAGCCGAAGGATTCGACCGCCGCAATATGCTGATGCCCAAGGCGCAGGATCATCTGATCGAGAGGATATCCAAGGTCAATTCCAATATTGTTGTGGTCCTTTTTGGCGGATCCCCAATAGAAATGCACTGGCTCGGGCAGGTCAAAGCGGTTTTGCATATGTATTTGCCCGGACAGGCGGGCGGCCTTGCGGCTGCGGATCTTCTTTTCGGAAAAGCAAATCCCAGCGGAAAACTGGCTGAAACGTATCCCGTCCACTATACGGATGCGGTAACGTCGGATTATTATGACCGGACTTACCGGCAGGCGCAATACCGGGAGAGCGTTTTTGTGGGCTATCGTTACTATGACAGGTTGGAAAAGGAAGTCCGTTTTCCTTTTGGATTCGGCCTCAGTTATACCGGATTTACCTGCTCTTCCCTTCGCCTTTCAAAAAATGCGCTGCGGGCAGGCGAAAGTGTGCATGCCAAAGTGTTGGTTCAAAATACCGGCGCGGCCGCAGGAGCGGAAGTGGTCCAGGTATATGTCGGAAAGCCTGTGCCCGGCCCGGTTCGGGAACTGGCGGGCTTTAAAAAAGTTTTTCTTGAGCCGGGAGAGCAAAAAGAGGTCGACATTGTTTTGGATCCGGATACCTTTGCGGCATATGATGCGGTCAGGAAAGAATTTACCCCGGTGGGCGGGGAATACAAAATCTTTGCAGGAAATTCCAGCCGGGATCTGCCTCTTTTAGAAAGCTTGACTGTAAAAGGGCCGGTATACCAAAAGGGCGCGGTGGATTTGGATGTATATATCAAAGGCGGTCTTACGCAGGATGCTTTTGCGCTTCTGCTGGGAGCGCCGGTTGAGCCTGAGGCCTGTGAAAAGCGGGGATGCTTTACGGCGCTCAATACCCTGGCGGAAATGAAGAGTTCCTGGATCAGCCGGTTGCTGGTCCGGGTCGCGCGGTACGGATTGCGCCGTATCAACCGGATGCATGAAGAACACCCTTTGTTTAATATGATGATAGACGTACTGGTGAATATGCCGGTAGGGCGCTTTCCTCTTATGAGCAGTAATCTGATGCCGCGTTGGGCAATCCCGATTATCGTAAATATCGCGAACGGCCGGTTTTTTCTGGCGGCAGCAAGGCCGCCTGCTTTGCAAAAACAGCAGGAGATATAATTTTTATTTTGTTTTTAAATAAATCCGCAGGCGGTTTAAAAACCGCCGGTGCGGGTTATATTAATTTATAAAGGTCAAATAAAGTCAGAGAAAGGGCTGGTTGTCATGGCGATATTAAGCAATGACATAGAAATTTATATTAAATCCAGGTTTGACAGCGGTTTTGCGGAGCTTAAGCGCAGCGAACTGGCAGAGCTTTTTCAATGTGCGCCCTCCCAGATCAATTATGTACTTACCACCCGCTTTCCGGTAGAAAAAGGCTATGTGGTCACCAGCCGCCGGGGCGGCGGTGGCGGAATACGGATCCGAAAGATCAATCTGGGCGAAAAAGAAGTGCTTTACAGGATGATAAAAGATGTTCTGAAAGATGAAATATCCGGCCGTCAGGCCCAAGCAATCATTGAAGGCCTGGTGGAAGCGGGAATTTTAAGCCTGCCCCAGGGCAAAATGGCTGCCGCGGCAGTATCAGACAGGGCCCTTACGCTTGTCCGGGATGGCCAGGCCAGCCTGAGAGCAGATATTTTAAAGCAGATACTGGTTGCGGTATTATATGAGGAGTGATAAGAATGTTATGCGAAAAATGCAAGAAGAATGAAGCAAATGTGCATATTTCAAAAAATATAAACGGACAGGCTACCGAGCTGCATCTTTGCGAATCCTGTGCGCGGGAATCGGGAGAGCTTTTGTCTATGAACCAGTTTTTGGGGAATTTTTTTGAGAGCGTATTGCCGGTGCGTGTGCGCCGGGTCGCATATATGCCGGCCGGGAAGCCTGCGGACAATAAATACGCGGGTTGTGAAGACTGTATGGAAGATCTTCCGGCATACAATAAACCCGATCAAATGACGCCCCCTGTCGTGAAAACGCCGAACGAAACACTGACAGAGTTAAAGGCAGAATTGGGTGAGGCCGTCGCAAATGAGAAATTTGAACGGGCCGCCGAACTTCGGGATGAAATCAAGAAACTGGAAAACCAATAAGGGGGTATAAAGTTTATGGATTATTTGTCAAGATTCACACAAGGAGCCCAGGCTGCGCTCGGGCACGCGGCGGAAGCGGCCCAGCAAATGGGTCACAGCTATGTGGGTACGGAACATATCCTGCTCGGACTGCTCATGGAAGGCGGAAGCGCGTCCCAGATCCTGTCCAAGCATACCGATATAAAATCGCTTACCCAGCGGATCATGGAGGTAGGCGGCACGGGCAGCCTGATCAAGCAGGGGCTCACTTATACGCCGCGATCCAAAAAAATTCTGGAGAACAGCGTGACGCTTGCCCGGCAGCTCGGGCATAAGTATGTCGGAACAGAGCATATCCTTCTGGCGCTCATCAGCGAGCGTGAAGGAATGGCCTTTCGTTTGCTGTTTGAAGATAATGCAGACATGTCCGCTATGCAGGAAGAGATTCTTGCCATCGGAAAAAGCGAAGCAGCTGCGGGCTCGGAGCAGAAAAGCAATACGCCCAAACTGGACCAGTTTGGGATCGATCTGACGCTGGCGGCCCAAAACGGCGAACTGGACCCGGTGATCGGGCGTTCAAAAGAAATAGACCGCATCGTGCAGATTTTGTCCCGCCGTACAAAAAATAATCCTGTGCTGATCGGTGAACCGGGCGTTGGGAAATCCGCAATTGCGGAAGGCCTGGCCCAGCGGATCGTGGAGGCGCATATTCCTGAATTATTAAAGGAAAAACGGGTTTTTTCGTTGGATTTGGCGGGAATGATCGCGGGCACCAAGTTCAGAGGCGAATTTGAAGAACGCTTAAAAGATGCGTTGGCCGAACTGAAGAAAGCAGGCAATGTGATCTTGTTTATAGATGAGCTTCATACCATTGTGGGGGCCGGATCGGCCGAAGGCGCGATGGATGCGGCCAACATATTAAAACCCATGCTTGCGCGTGGTGAGATCCAGGTGGTGGGCGCGACCACCATCGATGAATACAGAAAGCATATTGAAAAGGATGCGGCGCTGGAAAGGCGTTTTCAGCCGGTTATGGTGGGAGAACCCAGCCAGGAAGAAACGGTGGAAATATTAAAAGGCCTCCGGGACCGCTATGAGGCCCATCATAAGGTGAGTATTACGGATGAAGCCATCAAGGCGGCGGTGGAGCTTTCCTCCCGCTATATCATGGACCGCTTTCTGCCGGATAAAGCGATCGACCTGATTGATGAAGCGGCGTCCAAAGTGCGCATTTCAATGTTTACTGCGCCGCCGGATATGAAAGAGTTGGAAGATAAGCTTGCCAACCTGGCCAAAGAAAAAGAAGCGTCTATTGCCCATCAGAAATTTGAAGAAGCGGCAAGGCTGCGGGATGAAGAGAGTGCCATCAAAAAGCAAATGGAAGACGCAAAAAACGAGTGGCATAACAAGATCACGGAGAAAAAAGGCAGGGTTACCGAAGCTGAGATCGCAGACATTGTTTCAGGTTGGACGGGCGTCCCCGTACGCGAAATTACGCAGGACGAAAGCGAACGCCTTCTGCATCTGGAGGAGGCGCTGCATAAGCGGGTGATCGGGCAGGATGAAGCGGTATCTTCGGTGGCGCGGGCCATCCGGCGCGCGCGCGCAGGCCTTAAAGATCCAAACCGGCCTATTGGTTCCTTTATCTTTCTCGGGCCCACCGGCGTTGGAAAAACGGAACTCACCCGCGCGCTGGCCGAGGCCATGTTCGGGGACGAAAACGCAATGATCCGCCTGGATATGAGCGAATACATGGAGAAGCACGCGGTGTCCAAGATGATCGGTTCGCCGCCGGGATACGTTGGGTATGAAGAAGGCGGCCAGCTGACGCAGGCGGTCCGGACCAAGCCTTACTCGGTGGTGCTTTTGGATGAAATAGAAAAAGCGCATCCGGATGTATTCAATGTTCTTTTGCAGGTACTGGAGGATGGGCGGCTGACCGATTCCAAAGGCAGGGTGGTGAACTTTAAAAACACCATCATCATCATGACTTCCAACATTGGTTCGCATACAATGGGGCTCAAATCCAAGATCGGGTTCGGGCAGGAGGCAAAAAAAGATTACGAGAACATGAAAAACCGTATGATGGACGCGCTGCGGCAGGAATTCCGTCCGGAGTTTTTAAACCGTGTGGATGACATTATTGTATTCCAGAATTTGACGGATGAAGATACGCAAAAGATTGCGGCGCTCATGCTGGATTCTTTAGAAAAGCGGTTGTCCGATAAAAATATCCATATCGTCTGGGACGGCGAGGTGGTGAGGTTCATGGCCAAGGAAGGCATCAGCGACGCTTACGGCGCACGCCCGCTCAGGCGCATGATCCAGCAGATGGTGGAAGACAAGCTGTCGGAAGAGATACTGTCCGGAAAGATTGCTCTTGGAGACAACGTTTCCATGAGTATCGAAGACGGAGAGGTTGCATTTCACAAAAACAATTGATATAATAGCCTAAAGCGAACTAGTTCGCTTGGCTGGACTTAAAGAAAACCTGAAAAAGCGAAAGCTTTTTGGGCATCCTTTAAAAAAGATCCCGTCCGGTATGGACGGGATTTTTGCTATACTGGAACACAGGCGTTTGCGGGCAGATGTTTCAGTGATCGGGGGGGTTCTTTTTCAAACCGGGCGGACGGAGAAAAACGGAGCGGTGAATGAAAAACCATGAAACAAAAACCTGGCTGAATAAAGGTGTAGCGGTAGGCAAGGGGGATGCGCGCATTGCTTTTAGGGGAGAGATAGACGCCCTGCAGGCCGAATGCGTCTGCACCTGCGTCGTGGCAAAGGAGCGCGGCGGGTTTGTTTTAGAGGGGCTTGCGGAAATGATAAAAGTAACGGGCAGATTGATGCGCTGTGAAGCACTGTGTGAAAACATGGAGTTTTACGGCGTTTTAGGTTATTCCCCGGAAGAGCTGCGGCGGATCTCCCAAAATCCAAACAAATATTTCGGAACGGGCTATTTCTGGCCGGATGAAAACGCAAGCGCGCCTATGGCGGCCTTAAACCGTTTGCGTACGGTTATTCGCCGGTGTGAACGGGCGGCCGTTTTAGCCTATCCGCAGGAAGAGGATTGGCAGCTTTCCATTATTACGGCTTTAAACCGGCTTTCAAGCGCGGCTTATATATTGATGCTCAAGTTAAAGGCGGAGGAAGAAAATGATCATAGAGCTTAAAGACGTGGTCAAAAAATTTGACAAAACCATTGCGCTGTCCGGCGTGAGTTTTCAGGTGCAACAGGGGACCACGGTTGGGCTGCTCGGTCCAAACGGAAGCGGAAAAACGACGACTATGCGCCTTCTGACCGGCATGATCGAGCCGGAGGACGGCGTCATACGGGTAATGGGGCTCGATCCCAAAAGTCAGGGAGATGAGATCCGTGCGGTCAGCGGGGTGCTTACCGAAAACGCCGCGATGTACGAATGGATGACCGCCCGGGAAAACCTTAAGTTTTTCGGCGCGCTCTACGGCCTGTCCGGTGACCGGCTTTCAAACAAAGTCGGCGCGCTGATCGGCGAATTCAATATGCGTGAATATGCGGACAAAAAAGTGGGAGGCTACTCCACCGGCATGAAAAAGCGTCTGGCAGTGGCGCGGGCGCTGATCAATGATCCCAAAATCCTGCTTTTGGACGAACCGACCTCCGGGCTGGATCCGGAATCCGCCCACTCTATTATCAGCCTTATTGAGACTTTGAACAGTGAAAACGTAACCATATTGATCTGTACTCATAATTTAAACGAAGCGCAGACAGTCTGCGATGAATTTGTGTTTTTGGATAAAGGCACTATTTTGGAGACAGGCAGCCTGAACTTTTTAAAGAAGAAATATAACCATAAAGAAACGCTTTTGCTGCGCGTAACAGGCGTGCCTCCATCCGGTTATGAGGCTAAAGACGGAGAGATTTCCGTAGACATTGCGGACGAGGAAGAAATCCCGGGCATTATCCGGGCCGTCAGCGCTTCGTGCAACGTATACGACGCGCGTCTCAAAGAGCATGATTTGAGCGACATTTATTTTAAAGTAAGGGAGAAAGTGAAATGAAAGGGGCAACATACGCTATTATGAAAAAAGATATCCGGCAGGTTTTTTCCAGCCGGCAAACGATGGTTCCCATGATCATTGTGCCCCTTATTTTTGCGGTATTTATTCCGCTTTCCATGATTATTCCCTCCCTGGGGTCGGTGAACACCATGACCAGTTCCGCAAGCAATACAGATATTTCAACATATCTTGGAATGCTGGCGGGCAACAGCAAAATCCTTGCCGAGGTGCAGGCCCTTCCTACGCCTGACCTGCAGATGACCTATTTGTTCTTAAACTATCTTTTTATGCCGATGTTTGTGTTGATTCCGGTCATGGCATCCAGTATTATAGCGGCTTCCTGCGTGGTGGGGGAAAAAGAGAAAAAAACCATGGAAACCCTGTTGTATGCGCCGGTCCCAATGGGCCGGATGTTCTGGGCCAAGGTGATGGCGGCGTTTGTTCCGGCTATCATACTGACGGCGATCGCCGTTACCATTTACGGATGCATTGTTAATTTCAGCCTGTATCCCCAATTTGGGCGGTTCATATTCCCGACTTCCAACTGGTATCTGTTTCTGTTTTTGCTCACGCCTGCATTTTCCCTGCTGGCGACCATCCTTATGGTGTTTGTCAGCGCAAAGGTCAAAACTTTTCAGGCGGCGCAGCAGTGGTCGGTGATCATCATCCTGCCCGTTATCGCCATTATGATGGCGCAGACAACGGGCGCATTGTTTTTGTCCCCGCTGATGATCGGTCTTATCGGCGTGGGTGTCCTGGTGGTGGATATCGTTTTGGTTTTCCAGGGTCTGGGGCGTTTTACACGGCAAAAATTGATTCAGTAGATTTATTTATGGAAAGGATTTTAAAATATGAAAAAAATATCGATTGAAGAAGGGTTGACGTTCGACGACGTATTGCTCAGGCCAAAGCATAGCGTAGTGGTCCCGAGCGAGGTGGATGTAACCACCCGGCTCACCAAAAATATCCGGCTCAACATTCCGCTTATGAGTGCCGCCATGGATACGGTTACTGAATGCGCGCTGGCCATTGCCATTGCGCGGGAAGGCGGCATGGGCATTATCCACAAAAATATGAGCATTGAAGACCAGGCGGAAAACGTGGATAAAGTCAAGCGCAGCGAGCACGGCGTGATTTCGGATCCCTTTTATCTGTCGCCCAGCCACCGGGTGGCCGATGCGGATGCGCTTATGGCCAAGTACAGGATCTCGGGCGTACCGATTGTGTCGGAGGGGAATAAACTGGTGGGCATTATCACCAACCGTGACCTGCGTTTTGAAACGGATTATTCCAAATTTATAAAGGATGTCATGACCAGCGAAAATCTGATCACGGCGCCCATAGGCACAACGTTGGAAGAGGCGCAGCATATCCTTTCCAGACATAAAATAGAAAAATTGCCTCTGGTTGATGAAAACGGTATTTTAAAAGGGCTTATCACTATAAAAGATATAGAAAAAGCCATTCAGTATCCAAGTTCGGCCAAGGATGCCGGCGGGCGTCTGCTGGTAGGCGCGGCGGTCGGAACGTCAAAAGATACGATGGACCGGGTGCGCGCATTGGTAGACGCCAAGGTGGACGTGGTAGCGCTGGATACGGCGCACGGCCATTCGGACAACGTTCTTCATATGGTGACCGCCATTAAAAACGCTTTTCCCGGCCTGGAGCTCATTGCCGGAAACGTGGCCAGCGCGCAGGCAGTGCATGATTTGGCCCGTGCCGGCGCAGACTGCGTCAAAGTAGGCATTGGCCCCGGCTCTATCTGCACGACGCGGGTGATCGCCGGTATCGGCGTGCCGCAGCTCTCCGCCGTTATGGACTGTGCGGAGCAGGCGGATAAGCTGGGCATTTCCATCATTGCAGACGGCGGCGTCAAGTATTCGGGCGATATCACCAAAGCTTTGGCTGGCGGCGCATCCGCCGTTATGATAGGCAGCCTGTTTGCAGGAACCAAGGAGAGCCCCGGGGAAACAGAGATTTACCAGGGCAGAAGCTTTAAGGTCTACCGTGGCATGGGCTCTATTGCCTCCATGAAAAAAGGATCTGCCGACCGTTATTTCCAGGAAGATTCGCAAAAACTGGTTCCGGAAGGCGTGGAAGGCCGCGTCCCTTACAAAGGACCTTTGGCCGATACCATTTTTCAAATGATGGGAGGCCTTAAATCGGGCATGGGTTACGTAGGGGCGGAAAACCTGTCCGCACTCCGGGAAAAAGCGGAATTTGTAAAAATCACCGTTGCCGGGTTGCAGGAGAGTCATCCGCATGACATCAGCATTACCAAGGAAGCGCCCAATTATTCGGGCAAATTTTAAGCAACACGCCTTTTCCTTCAGCAAAAAGGAAAGGTTCATATAAGAAAGGATAGGTGAAACATATTTGAGAGAAACAGTCATTGTCCTTGATTTCGGCGGACAGTACAACCAGCTTATTGCGCGGCGTGTCCGTGAACAGAACGTTTACTGTGAAATACTGCCTTATAATGCGGACATCCGGGTGATCCGGGAAAAAAATCCAATCGGCTTTATATTTACGGGCGGCCCCAAAAGCGTATACGCGCCGGATGCGCCCATCTGCGGAGACGAGATCTATTCGCTGGGCGTGCCTATTTTGGGTATCTGCTACGGCAGCCAGCTGATTGGCCGCCAGTATGGCGGAAAAGTGGAACGTTCGCACAGCGGACAGTACGGAAAGACGGATATCAGCTACTGCACCGGCCATCCGCTGTTTGAAGGCATGGAGGAAAACTCGGTGTGCTGGATGAGCCATATGGATGCGGTCACCAGGGAACCGGATGGGTTTGATGTGCTCGCCTCCACCGAAACCTGCCCGGTCGCGGCCTTCGGCAGTGAAGGCAGAAAGATTTACGGGGTTCAGTTTCATCCGGAAGTCATGCATACAAAAAACGGAACGCGCATCCTGCGCAATTTTCTGTATAATATCTGCAAAGCAAAGGGCGATTGGACCATGGCAAACTATGCGGCTACGGCCATAAAAGAACTTTGCCAGAAGGTCGGTACAAAAAAAATATTGCTTGCGCTCTCGGGTGGTGTAGATTCGTCGGTCGCGGCGGCGCTTTTGTCCCGTGCGGTGGGTGAAAACCTGACCTGCATATTTGTAGACCACGGATTGCTCCGTAAAAATGAAGGGGATGAAGTGGAGGCCGTTTTCAGCGGCGAACCCGGTATGAAGTTTATTCGCGTAAATGCGCAAAAACGCTTTTTGGATAAGCTGGCCGGCGTCAGTGAGCCGGAGGCCAAGCGCAAAATCATAGGCGAAGAGTTTATCCGCGTGTTTGAGTCGGAAGCAAAAAAAATAGGCCATGTGGATTTCCTTGCGCAGGGCACAATCTATCCGGATGTCATTGAGAGCGGCAAGGGCGACGCGGCACTTATCAAAAGCCACCATAACGTAGGCGGCCTGCCCGACCATGTTGATTTTGACGAGATCATAGAGCCTCTGCGAGACCTTTTTAAAGACGAGGTGCGCGCGCTGGGCGAGGAACTCGGCCTTCCGCACGCGCTGGTATGGCGGCAGCCTTTCCCGGGCCCCGGCCTGGCCATCCGCGTGATTGGAGACGTTACGGAAGAAAAACTTTCCATCTTAAGGGAAGCGGATTTTGTTTTTCGGGACGAGATTGCAAAGGCCGGGCTCAATGAAGAGATATGGCAGTACTTCGCCGTCTTGACCGGCATGCGTTCTGTCGGCGTGATGGGCGACGAACGGACGTATGACTATACCCTTGCCCTGCGCGGCGTCACCAGCGTAGACGGCATGACGGCCGACTGGGCGCGCATCCCGCATGAAGTGCTTGAAAAAATATCAAACCGTATCATCAACGAAGTCGGACATATCAACCGTATCGTGTACGACATCACAAGCAAACCTCCCGCTACCATCGAGTGGGAGTAAGAAAAACAAATCATGACCCGCAGGCTGTTTTGCCTGCGGGTCTTATACTATAATGATGTAAATTTTTTATCCTGACCTGATGCGGAAGGGCCTCATGGAGGCAAAAAACGAAACGAAAGCCTCTTAAAACATATGCTTTAAGAGGCTTTCGTCGGCTAGCGTCCGGGAAGAATTGAACGCAAATCATTTTCAAAAGGAATGTATCGCTGCGGCTTCTTTCTTAATATTTTTCCGGGGCCAAACCGCTCGCCCTGCTTTCGTTTACCGGCGCTTCATCATCTAACGGATACGCAGCAGATATGCTCGGACCGCCCGGCTTCGCAGTTTTTCGGCCCGTTTTCAGCTGAAAACGCCCTACCATGTTCTTTAAAAGTTCCGCCTGGCCGGACAGTTCCTCACTGGCGGCAGCCGCCTCCTGTGCGGTGGCGGAATTTGTTTGCACAACCTGCGAGAGCTGTTCAATGCCTTGGTTCACCTGCGCAATGCCCGCAGCCTGTTCGTTCGAAGCAGTTGTAATCTCACCGACCAACTGTTCGGCTTTTTCAATACCCGTAACGATGTCAAGCAGGGAAGCAGCCGTTTCATTTGCTATGGCTGTGCCCGCCTCGGTTTTCTTAATGGAGCCTTCAATAAGCATTGTTGTTTCTTTTGCGGCGTTAGCGCTGCGTGCGGCAAGGTTCCGCACTTCTTCCGCAACAACAGCGAATCCTTTGCCGTGCACTCCGGCCCGTGCAGCTTCCACCGCTGCGTTGAGGGCAAGCATGTTTGTCTGGAAAGCGATATCGTCGATCACCTTGATGATTTTGCTGATGTTGGAAGAAGATTCGTTAATATCCTGCATGGCATTTTGCAGATTCTTCATCTTTTCATTTCCTTCTGCCGCACTGTTCTTAGCTGAAATCGAAAGTCCATTTGCTTTATTGGAATTTTCGGCATTCAGCGCGGTCTGCTCCGCAAACTGCTGTATGGAGGCCGTCAATTCCTCGATAGAGCTTGCCTGCTCCGCCGCTCCCTGAGATATCGCCTGGCTTCCTGTTGAAACCTGGGTTGTACCGGTTGCGACCTGCTCCGCCGCAGTGTTGATTTCCAGAAGCACGTCGTTTAGTGTTCCGATAATCTCATTCACACCTTGAATGATTCTTCTGAAATCCCCTTTATGTTTTTGTTCGTCCGCTCGGTTTACTAGCTGCCCCTCCCGGGCGCCGTCCAACAGCATGTTTACGTCGGCAATCAGTCCTTTTACGGTGATTAGTATTTGTTTAAAGGACTGCGCAAGTACCCCTATCTCGTCTTTTGTATCCGCAATATCAAGCTCGATATCCGTATTCCCATCCGACAAAGTGATTGCCGCGTCCGAGAGCTTTTTTAAGGGCCGGCTGATAATACGGGATATAAGAACGCCGATAAGGATGGATGCAAGAATAACAACGCCGATTATAATCGTTGTTATCAGTATAACGCTCTCGGACTGAGATTGATTCGATTCGGCTTTATCGTTGGCATCTTCCATTTTGGCCGTAAGGATATCGTCAATAGCATCCATTTCTGCGGTTGCGGCCAGAGTCACTTCGCCATCCTCTGCCAAAAGCGCCATCGCTTCATCTTGCCGGCCCGACTGGGCAAGGGAAATGACCTCGTTCATTAAAGGACGGAACGTCTCTTTTGCAGCCTGAAACGCATCAAAAAGCTGGTGCATCCTGTCGGATAATATGGTTGCTTCAAATTCCTTGATCAACCCGTCCGATTCCGTTTGATACTGCTCAATTTTTTCAATTTCCCTGTCAATGTCCTGCACCGTATCGGCTATAACGATCTGCTGGAGGCTGATGCGTTGCTCCTGAAAATTATTCGCAATATCCGCTATTTGTTCCATAGGTACCAGCATGTTTTCATACAGCTGTGTGTCCGAAGTACTGATCGTGTCTAAATTAATAATGGCAAAAACGCCCATTGCCGCTCCCATTGCCGCAATGATAAAAAAGCTTATCAGAAGCTTTGCAGCCATTTTCAAATTACCAAACCATTTCATCGTATTACCTCCGTATTAAATTTCCGTCAGAGATTGTTGTTCTTCTTTGCCCAAGAGCTTTTCGCAGTCCAGCAATAATTTCACTTCATCGTTCGTTTTCCCAATGCCGCTGATATACCGGTTTTGGGGGGACAAACCGTAATCGGGCGGCGGTACGATATTCTCATCGTCGATCGATACGACCTCGGATACATTGTCCACAATAAGGCCTGCCGTCAGATCGCAGGTGTCAATGACAATAATGCATGTTCTGTCGCCATATGATACCGCCGCCTTTCTGAACTTTAGGTGAACGTCAATAATCGGTATGATGATCCCCCTTAAGTTGATGATCCCACGAATGTAGGGCGGTGCCTGGGGCAATTTTGTAATAGGCATGAGGCCTATGATCTCTTTTACATAACGTATCCCAATACCATAAACTTCGCCGCCTAAAATGAATGTTAAAAACCGTCCGTATTGGGTATCCTCCTGCTGCGCTAAAAGCCCTTCTTGGTTCGCTGCCATTTCTCGTCCTCCTTTGCCGCGCGTTTACAAATGTCTGCACTACGTTTTAAATCACTTGCATGTTAGTTTTATCGTCCGAATAAGATGTATTTTTATGGTTTGCGAATATATGTCCAAGACAGGTCCGGTACAAATCGGGAATCCATATCATAAAATTTTCCATTTAGTATTCAATTGTGTTATATAATGGACTATATATTTTTGGATTCATTCTATGTTCTAGGAGCACGCTATGCAAAAGTCTTTCGGGGAATGTTTGTTTTATCTTCTTGAATTATTTAAAATTAACGGCAGTAAACTGGCAAAAGGAATCAACATAGATCAATCCCTTGTCTATAAATGGATGCGCAATGAAAGAATACCGGCATATCATTCACCATACATAGAACTCATAGTCAATTATTTAACGGCCAATATGGATAATCCGTATCATGAAAAAAATATTACGGAATTCTTGCTGCGTGAAAAAGCGCAGTCTTCAGATTGTTTTGATATGGTCCTTGAAATCCGAAATATGCTTTATGAAGCACAAAGTTATTCACTGGAACAAAAAAGAGACGCTTCCATCATAAAACAGGAAACGTTCAAAGCCGAAATAGCCGGTCATGCCGGAATGGTCACGGTCATTAAAGGATTCAATAAAGTTATACGTTGCGCCATTATGCTTCTGGCCAAAGCGCCGGTTCATTCGGATAAAGACGATACGATATTTGTAACTTTCAACAGCAATGCATCTCTTGTTCGTGATAAAGATTCTATCACCCGCTGGAAAAAGGCATTGGCAGGCGTTTTATCCAAAGGATGGAAGGTCTCTTTTCTTGTTAGCCTGAATGACAATGTGAATCGGACATTAAAAATCCTCCGGGCCCTGCACGCTGCCTTTGGTTCCGACCGGTTTAATGTCTATTATAAAAAAGTCGTTGGCACTGCATCCGGCAGCGAACTTATTATTGTTCCGCAAACCGGCGCGTTGGTATGTTTTTCTACAAATAATAAAGACCAACCGGACAGCGGATTTTTATTTCAATCGGAAGATTGCCGGGAGGTGTTAACAGGCCATTTTTATCAGCTTCTGGCCTCGGCAAAACCGCTTTTCATAAAATATCCGCGCCAAGTTCCTTTTGAATATCAAAAGCTGATGGTAGAGACGGAAGAGCACATGGGAGATAGGTTTGTGTACAACGGGGGGCACGCTGCAAGCGTGCCTTACGGTTTGTATAAAAAATATTTGCAGCAATGCCCGGGGGTCAAAGATGTCCCGACATCCGCTTATTTACAGAAAAGGCGGCTGGATGCTTTTAATACCCAAGTTAAAATTTTTAAATTCAAAGATATTTGGTTTAAAGAAACCATTGAGAAGATCGTTCTGGAAAGGAAATACGTTTCCGGCCACAATCACGCTTCATCATGCTATGTGCTGGAAAAAGAGGATATCGTAATCCATATCGAAAACATTATTCAAATGCTTCGAAAGTATAAGAATTATGAAATAGCCATTATCAATCAATGCGAAGCAGTCTGTGACAGCTGTTGGACGGTTAAAAGCACTTCCTATGTACTGGTAGAGGGAAAAAGTAATAATACGGACATAAATCTGGCGGCCACGGAGCAAAACATTGTTGCCGCGTATCGGGAATTCTTTTTAAATCTATGGAATGATATTCCGCATATAAACAAAGATAAAGATAGAATCATTACCTGGCTAAAATCCCTTTTGGAAAAGGGCGTCTGAATCTTCCGTCACATCAATACGGGAGGAATTATTGTGGGCCCTCTTGGGAAGCCGCTGCCTTCAGAGGGGTAATTCCGCAGTTTCACGGCTATTTTGCAAAGATCCCCGCGCGGCGTAATAACGTCTTATGCTGGCAACGGCAACGGGAAAGTATATGAACAATTTTTGAAGTTATGTCAGGCAAGGCCGGATATGCAATCAATCAAAGAAGATTTGATAGGTTAGTTGTGTTCCAAACCTACTTTTCTTGAATGTGCATATATTCTCATTAAACAGTTTATATAGTATATAATCAAATGTACAGTAAAGTTGTAAGCCAAGATAAAATATATAAAGATAGCTGCCGGTATATTCATCTTTAGAATATAGGATATTATACAAAATCACCCGGTTATGTTCAGCCGGGCGGCCTGGAGAGGGAATCGTAAATGCAAAACAAGAAACGCATCGTTCGAATACTTAGAATCATTACGCCCTTCGTGGCAATAGTATGTATTATGCTATTCACACCTATGTCTTTAGACCTGGTATCGGTATGGGCGGCGCCATTACCGGATACGGTGCAGGAGCAAGTCGATATTGCTGCGGATCATGGGCTGGATGGTATTATCGTTTATGTTGATCAATCCGGCAAGGCGCCGGCATTTTATTCTGCCGGCTGGAAAAACAAAGAAACCAAAGTGACGGCCGATCCGCATGCCTTATTTAAAATTGCCAGTATCAGCAAGTTGTATATCGCCGCCGCTACCGCTAAATTAGTCAATAGCCGGAGTTTATCGCTGGATGATACGCTCGCTGATTACTTGCCTGAACTTGCTGGAAGAATTGAATATGCGGATCAGATTACGCTGAGAATGATGCTCCGGCATCGCAGCGGTATCCCTGATTTTATTGACCAGGATGGATTTGATTGGTTCACTCCGCAGGCCGACGTCAACAAAGATCTGGAACTGGTATTGGATAAACCTGCAGATTTTAAGCCTGATACCCGCTATAGTTATTCAAATACAAATTATTTGTTAATTGGCCGTATCCTGGACAAAGTATTGGGATACAGTCACCAGCAATATATAAACAGGGAAATTTTGGCGCCTCTAGGTCTAACGAATACATACTTTTCGCTCAGCCAGGTAGATTTCGAAGATGTTGCCAGTGGGTATTGGTATGGGTATGATTTTGATAACAGGCAGCTTGATTTTATAATCCCGGGAGGATCGATGATCGCAACGGCACAGGACGTTGGTATATTTTTAAGAGCGTTGAATGACGGCTCGTTGCTGAACGAAGAGGAGCAGGCTATTTACTCCTCTATTTACGAGTACGGACATACGGGCTGGTTACCGGGATACTACAGTATCGCACGCTATCACGAGGACATTGATACGGTCGTAGTTCAGTTTGTGAGTACAACCGGCGAAAACACAATCTGGCTTTCAGATATCGTTTATGATCGGATCGTCAAAATACTGCACAGGCAATAAGAGAAGGGGACGGTTCCTCCTTTCTGATGTTCAAGAGGTATCTTCAGTCAATTGTATGATATTATTTTGATATTGATAAGCGGGATTTTTTGAAGGAAGAAGGCAAATCCATATAATAAAAACACCTCTTTAATCGCAAAATCCGGTATAATAAACTCATATTTATCGGGTGGGAGCAAGAAAGGCAAATCATGGTCCACGGGCAAAACAGCCTGCGGGTTTTATGTTATAATGATGTAAATCTCTGTAATGGACGCGGTTTACATGACCGCGGCTGTCCTTGTCTGCAAATATCTCATCCGGGCCTGATACGGGAGGGTTTCATGGAGGCAAAAAAAGAAAGGCTTTTATACATCGATAATATAAGGCTCCTGGTTATTGTGCTGGTTGTTGTTTATCATATTGCGGTGACGTACAGCGGACTTGGAAGCTGGTTTTATATAGAGGGCGCCGCGCTCAGCCCGGCGCAGGCGATCGGGTTTAATTATTTTCAGTCCATGGTGCAGAGTTTTGTTATGGGCCTTTTGTTCCTTATTGCGGGATACTTTGTTCCCAAATCCTATGACAATAAGGGCTATCAAAAATTCATCCATGACCGGGCGGTGCGCCTGGGGATCCCTGCGCTTATATATTTGCTCATAATAAACCCGCTGGTAGTCTATTTTGAAATTGGCGGGTATGCCGGCATATATCCGGATTTCGGGCATTTTTACGCTGCCGGTTACCTTGGCAACTTAGGTTTTCTTAGCGGGCCCGGCCCCATCTGGTTTTTGGTGGTGCTGCTGTTTTTCACCGCCATCTACGCGGTCATCCCCAAAAGGGAACCGAAGGAAAAGAAGGGATTCGCTCTTAAAAAAAAGAATATCTGGCTTCTTATTTTGATCGTCGCGTCCTTCATGTTTGCAATTCGGCTGGGCGCGGGTGCCGGGATAAACTATTATAATTTTCTTTTGGGCTATTTTGGGCAATATATTCCTTTGTTTATCATGGGAATCCTGGCTTACAGGCACAATCTGTTTGCCCAAATCACCTATGAATCCGGCAAGAAATGGCTTGTTTGCGGAATCGTGGTCGGATCGCTCAGCTGGCTGATTTTAATGGGAGCGACCGGTGGTTGGATGGGCAGTACCAGTGCTTTGTACGGCGGTTTTACCTGGCAAAGCGCCGCCTACTGCCTTTGGGAATCCGCGGTTGCAATCGCGCTGGATATCGGGCTGATCGTTGTTTTTCGGGAAAAACTGAACCGGCAGAGCAAATTTATAAAAACGCTGTCGGACAATTCTTTTGCGGTCTATGTATTTCATACCCCCATCATCATAGGCGCCGCGCTGCTGCTTAGGCCGCTTGCGCTGCCGCCCGCGGCCAAGTTTGCCGTCATGGTTATTGTTTGCCTTCCGCTTGTTTTTCTTGCAGCGCACTTTATTGTGCGTAGAATACCGCTTCTCAAAAAAATAATGTAATATATGAATTTAGCAAACAAGTTTTTTACATGAGCAAACCGTCTTTCTGTGATTTTAAAAATATAACTTCAGGGTTAAACGCAAGGTTTCAGAAAAAGGTGATAGCTGCTCGGGGTATTGAATTTGCAGACAGTAGGGATAGATCATCGTACCATTCCGGGAGGGATTAAATTTTAAAAAGTGGTGGGTGCGGTTATAATTGGGTTTGTTTTTTCTTTAACCCTGGAATTTGTGCCAAAATAACGGCAAAGAATACCAAGGCACAGCCGATCAACTCGCTTTCATTCAAGCATTCTTTTAATATAAACCAGCCTGCAAGGGCGGCAAATACCGATTCCAAGCTCATGATAATAGATGCCGTCGCAGGTTGGGTATATTTCTGGCCGACTATTTGCAGAGTATATCCGACGCCGCTTGAGAAAATGCCTGTGTATAAAATAGGTAACCAGGCAGCAAGCAATGCATCTGTATTCGGTTTTTCAAATATGAACATAGCAATCAACGAAAGAGTTCCGCATACAAAAAACTGTATGCAGGACATATTGATACTGTCCAGGTTTGAAAAATGGTCAATAATCAAAATATAAGCAGTAAAGAAAGCCGCGCTAACCAATACCAATATATCACCGAGATAAATGCCGTAGAAACCATCCGAAAGACAGAGCATACTCATGCCGATGATACAAACCACTGTTGCAATCAGAACATTAGGGTGTAGCTTTTTACCCGAAATCCATGTACAAAGAGCAACCATAATTACATAAGTGGCGGTAAGAAACCCGGCTCTTCCGGAGGCTGCCGCCTCTTCGGGATAAGCAGCAATACCAAATTGTTGAAAGTTTACAGCAAAAAACAGAATAATGCCACAAATTGCTCCGCCGAACAGCATGTGTTTAAAATATGCCTTTTTAGGTTTTACTATAGGCGTTTTTTTGAAAAAATTTCGAAACCTGCTTACTGCAAGCAAAAAAAAAGCAGCGATAATCGAACGTGAGGCATTGAAGGTGAACGCCCCAATCTCATCAGAAGCAGAGGTCTGCGCCGCGAAAGCCATCCCCCATATCAGTGCCGCCAACAGAAGCATGAGCGCTCCTTTTTTTGTTTGTTTCATTAGCAGAGATCCTATCTTATATAATAAAAAACCGCATGCAAGATAGCCTTGCATACGGTAGGTGCTCACCCGATGATTATATCATTATGATATTACAGCACATACGGTTTTGAAAGTCAATAGGAATAGTAAAAAAACAATCATGACGATCGCCGGAGAATCGCGTGGTAGCAAAATCACTCTATAAAACGAAAACCCTCATATTTTGAACTTGGCAACTTCTTTCTTTTCAGGCGGATGCCATTCCAACCCTGTTTCTAAACCAAAGCTATTGGGTAATTTGCGAATAGGAAAATGGATGCCAAATCCTGTGTCAATTAAGTCACGGCGTAAAGGGTGTTTCGTTTGTTTTTTAGGGGGCAACCGGGCTTAAAAAAACGGCTGCTTTTTTAAATATTATTGCCAAAAATATTGTAGATATCTATCAGATTCACACGTAAAAAACATTGCGGATAGGAGCAATATGCAAGGAGAAATCCTTTGAAAATTTGACTTTATCCGCAAAATCGTATATAATCTAGCCTTCATCATGGTAAAAGCACAAAATAAAAAAACATGAGGAGAAAAAAAGGATATTGAGGAAAACGATAATCTTGTTAGTTGCCGTTTTGGTATTTTTTTTTGCCACAACGACTGCTAACGCACAAACTGCCGATTCCGTATCAGACGAAACTCAATCTTTTAGCACAGAACTTTACGATACTGAAGGCCTTGAATACGTAGGAAACATCTGCGTTTCAGCATACTACCCAAATGAAGACAGCTATACAAACAATTACAAAGGACAACCACTGGATCAGCTTGTTGGAGACATTGTGGCTTGCCCGACCGGGTCTGACTTGCTGGGAAAAACAATACTCATCATGACAGACAACCAATTGATTTACAGAAAGGTAGAGGATACCGGATGTATGAAAGGCAGGATCGACCTGCTGGTAGGAAGCGCCGGCGAAATGAACGCCTGGGGACTGCGAAATTGCCACATATGGGTTGTTGATTAAAAAACTGCTCCATCTGAAAACCGGATGGGGCCTTTTTTACCTTTACGGGACCTTTAACAGAATTTAGGGCCTGGCGGCTGCCTTGCCGTCATTTACAAATCCCTGCTTTTTTGCGGAAGTAAAGCCTGCCTGCCCCCAGTTTTTTCGTAAGGTTTTTTTGATTTGTTTTTCTACTTGTGTTAAAATATTACCAACAGCAAAAGAGAACTGCATTCAATAAAAACACTGCCAAACGCCGGCAAATCGTCGCTTTCAAAATGGAGTAAAAATGACAAAAACCGATAAACAGTATGCCGCCAAATTTATGCAGGGAAGCGCCGATATCGTTGAGCTGGTTACAGGAATGCCTGTTCATACAGGGGATCCGTGTACGAAAGACACTATGTACAATGCCGGGGACATATATGCCATGGCGGCAGTCACGGGAACATTGCAAGGAACCGTTATGATCAGGATCAACAAACATCTGGCCAAAGATGTGGCCTTAAAACGGAGGCCTTTTTCATCTTTATCCGATGACCATATTTATATGCGGGACGCGTTTGGCGAACTGGCCAATCTAATCATGGGCAGGATTGCCGTTTTGTTTTCTGAAGAGGATAAAAAAATTGCTTTTTCTGATCCGGTGATCGTTTCCGGAGAAAATATTCATGTTAGCCAGCATAAATGCCGCCTTTGGTGTTTTCCTGTTTGGGTTGCAACTAAAGACTGGCATAGAATGCGCGTATACGTTCACCTGGACGGGAAGGCTGCGTCATAATATCCCGGAAAGCGGGATCTTAAAGATAAATTTTACTATAAAAAAATTATTTAATTAAAGGAGAAACAATATGAAATTTGGTATTAATTCGCTGGCATGGCAGTCGCCGTTTGGCAAAGATGCATACGGACAGTTCAAAAAAGCAAAGGATATGGGCTTCGACATTTATGAAATCGCGGTGGAAGATTTCGGGATCATTGATGCGGAGGAAATAAAAGACGCGATGGCCAAAACCGGTATAGAGGTCAAAACCCTCTGCGGTGCTTTTGGAGAAACAAGGGATGTTTCGTCGGACAATCCGGAATACAGAAAAACAGGCGTACAATACATCAAAGATTTGGTAGACCTGGCCGCAGAAATTGGGGCGGAAGTGGTGTCGGGTCCGCTGTATTCCGCAGTTGGAAAGGCAAGAATGACTACTCCGGAAGAAAAAGCCCAGCAATGGGATTGGGCGGTAGAAAATCTTACGGAATGTGCAGACTATGCCGCAGAAAAAGGAATCAAGCTGGCGATCGAACCGCTGAACCGTTTTGAAACGGATTTTATTAATACTATGGAACAGGCGCTTGATTTGGCTGCACGTATCGGCAGGGACAATGTCGGCTTTATGCCTGATACGTTCCACATGAATATTGAAGAATCCAATATTCCAAATGCAATCCGTTCTGCAAAGGGTAAAATATTTGATTTTCATACCTGCGCCAATAACCGCGGAACGCCCGGAGAAGACAACTTTAACTGGGAAGCGATCAATCAGGCGCTCAAAGATGCGGACTATGATGATTACTGTGTTATAGAGTCTTTTACTCCGGATTGTGTAGAAATTGCAAAAGCCGCTTCTCTGTGGCGCAAATTTGCACCCTCTCCTGAGTACTTAGCTGAAAACGGGCTTGCTTTTTTAAAAAGCGTAATTAAATAAGGAATGTTTTTAAAAGGCGGCAGGACCCATATGGGTCCTGCCGTTTTTTGATGCATTTTTTCTGTAATAATAGTAAAATAAAATAAGGAGCATATTTTAATATATCCATAGCGGATCGGAACAATAGGAAGCGTAAGGGGGGAGATGCAATGAAACGAATTTTTATATCGCCTTTTCAGTATGTTCAGGGCGAAGGCGAACTTTGCAATTTGGGAATGTATGTAAAGCAATATGCCTTAAAGGCTTTGCTGGTAGCCTCCAAAGAAGACCAGGAAAGGGTCTGCAATGAATTGGATCAGGCCATGAAAGCGGACCCGTTTGAACTTGTTTACAGCGGGTTTAATGAGGAATGTACAAAAAAAGAAATTGCAAGGATGCAAAAACTTGCAGAAGACAACGCATGTGAAGCCATTATTGGCCTGGGCGGAGGCAAAGCACTGGACACGGCCAAAGCTGCGGCCGGCCTGCTTAACAAACCGGTCATCATTGTGCCGACCATTGCTTCCACGGATGCGCCGACCAGCAAGCTGGCCATCATATACACGGAAGACGGGCAGTTTGAAGAATATTTTCATTTAAATCACAATCCACATGTTGTTTTGGTGGATACCGGGGTGATTGCACATGCGCCCGTTCGGTTTTTGACAGCGGGAATGGGAGACGCCCTCTCAACGTATTTTGAGGCGCGTTCCTGCATTCGTTCGGGCGCAAAGAACATGTCGGGCGGGCAAAGTACAAAAGCGGCATATGCAATCGCCCATACCTGTTTTGAAACCCTTATGGAAGATTCGGAAAAGGCAATAATATCATGTGAAAACAATACGGTAACGACGGCGCTGGAAAATATCGTGGAAGCGAATATTTTGCTCAGCGGGCTCGGATTTGAAAGCAGCGGACTGGCCGCATGCCATTCGATCCATGACGGACTGACTGTTCTTAAGGAAACGCACCGATTTTATCATGGGGAGAAAGTGGCGTTTGGCGTGATTGTCCATCTTGTTTTGGAAAATGCGCCGGTTTGTGAAATAAAAGATATCATCCAATATTTAAAACGGGTTGGGCTGCCTGTCTGCCTTGCGGATATCGGGATAAATGAGGTAACGGAAGAAAAAATCATGGCAGTGTCCAACGCCGCATGCGCGCCGGGAGAAACTATACACAATATGCCTTTTAAAGTAACCCCTGAAGACGTATATGCGGCGATCCTGCTGGCGGATCAATTGGGAAGCCGGCTATGAACAGCCTGAAAACGGCATCCGTGATGTTCTTTGCCATTCATACCGTCGTTTGGGATGAAGTATTCTTGTAAAGCCGCCCGGATGGCCTTGACAGCGGGGGATTTTCCGGCAATAATATTAAAAGAGGCAATGGGTTTTTGGGCTTTATTGCCCTTTTGAATAACATGTTGTTTTTATAAAAATTTGAATGTAACAAAAACTGAAGGACATACATCTGTTTGGAGAAGAGATATGAATCAGGCAAAATCGCGCCTTTGGTGCGTGCTTAACATCATATTAGGGATTCTTTCCTTTCTCATCATCTTGCCCGGCCCATTTTTCTGGATCGGTTTTTCCTGTGCGGCCGCATCGCTCATCCTTGGGACCATCGGAAAGAAAAGACCGGAAAAAAGCAGGCAGATTTGCGCTATTGTCGGGATTGTCCTTGCGCTCGCTGCCGCGATCGTCTTTGTTGTTACAATGTATATTGCGGGGTACGGTTATGTTGAAATTTTGTAAAGATAAGGAATAAAGGGAGGGAACGCTTTGTTAAGACTGTTTAGAGCCGGACTAAAGCCGTATATAGGATTGCTTGTATTTCTTCTTCTATTGTTGATTGTTCAAGCTTTTTCTTCGTTGTATCTGCCAAGCATTATGTCAGACATCATAAACAACGGGGTTCTATCAGGCAATATAGACTATATCCAGTCAGAGGGCGGCTTTATGATGCTGGTCGCAATCATTTCTTCCAGCGCGGCTATTATTGTCGGCTATCTTGCTTCCAAAATTGGCGTCGGGTTTTGTACGGACACGCGTAAAAGGCTGTTTCAGCACATCGACAAATTTACGCTGGCCGAGTTTGATAAGATTGACACTGGGTCTTTGACGACGCGTACGACCAACGATATCCTTCAGGTGCAAAACTTTTTGGTTATGTTTCTTCGCCTGATTGTACTCGCTCCCATCATGTGTATCGGAGGAATCCTTCTTTCTTTTCAAAAAAACATGCAGGTTGGTATCGTTGTTCTTGTTTTTATGCCTGTTATTTTGCTGTTTCTGATTCTTGTACTGCGCAAGGTATTTCCTGTTTTTGATTCCGTCCAGTCCAAATTGGACAAAGTCAACCTGGTTTTAAAAGAAAATATTACGGGCGTGCGTGTTATACGGGCATTTACGGCAGAGCAGCGCGAAGAATCCCGTTTCGAGCATGCCAATAACGACATGACGCAGGTATCGATCAAGTCGCAGGTGATCATAGCAACATTTATGCCTATGATCATGCTGATTTTAAATGTAGGCACAGTCTTTGTTGTGTGGTCAGGGGGCCAGCAGGTTTCTTATAGCGCGATGCAGGTTGGGGATATAATGGCCGTTATACAGTATCTGATGCTTATTATGTATGCGTTGGTGATTATGGCTTTTGTATTTTCCATGATGCCCCGCGCCCTCTCCTGTTCAAAGCGCATCAATGAGGTGTTTGATATCCAGCCGCAAATTGTGAATGCAGAAAATCTTAAATCACCGCCAAACAAAACGGGCGTCGTTGAATTCAAAGATGTCTCTCTTTCGTACGGCGATGCGGAGCATCCTGCGGTATCCGGTATTTCCTTTACGGCAAACCCGGGCGAAACCACGGCCATCATCGGCGCAACCGGCAGTGGAAAATCCAGCATCATCTGCCTGATTCCGCGCCTGCGGGACGTTACAGGCGGCAGCGTGACCGTAGATGGCATGGATGTCCGGAATTACGATCTCGACGCTTTGCGTTCCCGTATCGGTTATGTGCCGCAAAAAGCTGTTCTCTTTGCGGGAACCATCCGGTCCAATATAGCCTTTGGGGATGAAGATATGCCGGATGAGCAGGTGGAACGTGCAGCAAGGATCGCCCAGGCGGACGATTTTATCCGCAGAAAAAAAAGAGGATATGAAGATCCCATTGCGCAGGGAGGCACCAATGTGTCCGGCGGCCAGCGCCAGCGCCTTGCTATTGCCCGCGCTATGGCAACAAAGGCCAGCATCTTTATTTTTGACGACAGTTTTTCCGCGCTTGATTTCAAGACGGACGCCGCGCTCAGACAGGCAATCAAAGACAACACGGACGGAGCGACCGTTATTATTGTGGCCCAGCGCATCAATACCATTTTAAACGCGGATAAAATACTGGTGCTGGACCAAGGACGCATTGTCGGCGAAGGACGCCACCAAGAGCTTTTAAAAACGTGCGGCATCTACGCCGAAATTGCCAGAACACAAATGGCTCAGGGAGGTGATGCGAAATGAGCGGCAAAAAAAATTCGTCTGAAGACAAAAACAGGCAAAATTTTGGTCCGACCCTGAAGCGTCTTCTAGCCTATTTTAAACCGTATAGGAAAAAAGTTGTTTTCTTGATGATTTGTGCTGTCATCAGCGTGATCTTCGCCATTATGGGGCCGCGCATCTTAGGGACCGCTACTAACTTGATCGTTCTCCAATCAGATATTAATCAAAACTTAGTCATAGATCTCAATGGGCTTAAGGATTCCAATGCGGTCGAAAAATTGCATCAATATGTAAACGAAGACGGCTATTATATAGGGCCGCCTATCTCGGACAAACTGATGCAGTATCTTAAGTTGACGCTTGGCGTGTTGCTTATTGTCTATGGCGTGTCTGCTTTGTTTTCTTATATTCAGCAGCGAACGACGGCGCGGGTCGCACAGAAAACCATTTATGATCTGCGTGAAGACGTCAGTAAAAAAATTCAAAAGCTACCCCTTAATTATTATGATACGCATACCCACGGGGAGATTTTATCGCGTACTACGACGGATATAGAACAGATCAGCACTACCATACAGCAAATGCTGTCCCAGTTGATCACTTCTTTCCTTACGATTGTGGGCATCATGTTTATGATGTTCACAATCAACTGGCAAATTGCGCTGATTGCCGTATGTGTGCTTCCGGCGGCGCTGTTTCTTTGTGGCCTTATTATGCGAAGGTCGCAAAAATATTATCTGGGGCAGCAAGACGACCTGGGGACTGTCAACAGCTATGTGGAGGAATACTATGCCGGGCATAATGTAGTAAAGCTGTATCGCACGGAAGAGCGTACAGAAAAGAACTTTGATATTATGAGCGACAGGCTGAATGAAAACGCACGGCACGCGCAGTTTGCTTCCAGTACAATGATGCCGGTAACCAATATGGTGGGGAACATCGGCTATGTGGGGGTTTGTATCCTGGGCGGGATCATGACGTTAAACGGGACGCTTACCATTGGTGCGATTCAGGCATTTATTCAATATATGCAGCAGTTTACGCAGCCGATCGTGCAGACCACCAATGTTATCAATATGCTTCAGGCTACCATCGCCGCGTCCGGCCGTATTTTTGAACTGCTGGATGAAGATGAGCAGTCCCCGGAGAAAACGGACCTTGTTCATCTGGATCGGGTGGAAGGGAACATAGCCTTTGAGCATGTGAAATTTGGATATTCTCCGGATAAAATTTTGGTCACAGATATGAACATTGACGTAAAATCCGGCCAGAAAGTCGGGATATGCGGGCCTACAGGCGCAGGTAAAACCACCATGATCAACCTTCTGATGCGGTTTTACGACCTCAACGGCGGCGCAATCAAGATAGACGGCATAGACACGACGGATATGTCCCGCCAGGATGTGCGCAGCAAGTTCGGCATGGTGTTGCAGGATACGTGGCTGTATTCCGCCAGCATCAAAGACAATGTCCGCTACGGAAAACCGGAAGCGACGGACGAGGAAGTCATAGACGCATGCAAAATGGCAAACGCGCATGCATTCATTACCGCTATGCCGGACGGATATGATACGATGCTGGACGAGGCGGCGGAAAACCTGTCTTCCGGCCAAAAACAGCTTCTGACCATTGCCCGCGCGTTTTGCGCCAATCCGCAAATACTGATTTTGGACGAAGCGACAAGCAGCGTAGATACGCGTACGGAAAAGCTGATGGTGGACGCAATGAAAAAATTAACGCAGGGGCGCACCAATTTCCAGATCGCGCACCGCCTGTCCACCATTTTCGATTCGGATCTCATCCTGGTCTTAAAGGACGGGGACCTGGTGGAACAGGGCTCGCACGATCAGCTTATGGAAATGGGCGGCGTGTATGCGGATTTGTACAACAGCCAGTTTGCTTAAAGAAGCCAGGTATTGCCGCTCGGGACTTTTCATAAGGCCTGCGGCAGGGCGTAAAATAAAGAATTGGAAGGGGCGGCGGTCTTCAGGACTTGCCGCCCCGGCTGCATCCCCGGGATTTTTCATGCAGCCGGGGCGGTGGGGGAAAAAGGAAATCCGCAAAGATGCAGCCTTTTCATAAAATAAACACCCTTTTCTGTTTGTATGAATGGTATAATGAAAGAAGCGCAGCCGATGAACCTGCTTTTCGCTATCATTCCTTTTCTGTTTGAGGATGCATCCAAAATGACGTATGAATTTATAAAACATATTGAAGGCACAATGCTCAAAACATTTGTTGTTACCATTAACCACCGGGAGCTGCACTTCCACAGCGATATGGAAATCCTGATGGTGCTGAAAGGATCGGTAGTGATCAATGATTTAAATACCCGACATCTGCTCGAAAAAAACGATATTTTTATCATCAACAGAAATCAACTGCACAGCCTGTCCTGTACAAATGAGCCCAATCTTTTAATGGTTATCCAGTTTGATCTTGGATTTTGTAAAAAATATTATCCTAAAATCGGCAGGATTTTTTTTACGCAGGGCCATATTAAAAAACAGAATTCTTTTGAATGCTGGAAAACGCTCAAACAAAGCATGATCGACATCATTACCTGTCATACCGAAAAGAAAGAAGGCTATGCGCTGCAAATGATGTCCATCTTAAATCATTTGCTTTTTGCCATGCTGAATCAGGAAAGCCATATTGAACTGGATGAAGCGGCGGCGGCATCGCGCAGCAGGATCACAAAACGCCTGGGCAGGATCATAGAATATATAAGCGAAAATTTTATGAACCAGATCACCCTTCAAAGCATTGCGGAGCAAAACAATCTGAACATGTACTATCTGTCTCATTTTATAAAAACGCATCTTGGAATGTCGTTTAGGGATTATTTAAACAGAGTGCGTTTCGAACATGCGGAGCTGCTTTTAATCAGCACAGACCTCAGCAATATAGACATCTGCCTCGAGTGCGGTTTTTCAGATTACAAGTATTTAAAAAAAGCGTTTCGGGCGGAATATGGCTGTACGCCGGATGAATTCAGAAAAAAAGCAAAACGTGTCCAAACGCATGTGGAAGAAAACAGCGAGCAACATATCATTATGGAGGCCGGAAAGGCGCTCAAAGAAATATCAAAATAATCTTTTTTCTTAAGAATAGCAAATTTGTCCTCAAAAAATAACAAATTAATAGTCCGTAAAACCTTGGAAAGGTATACGATATAAGTAGCATTTTTCAACTTGACCGGTCAAATTATTATTTTTGGAGGAATTTTAAAATGGCAAAATTCAGATTTACTGTCGGGCCTTGGAACGTACACGAAGGCCACGAAACATTCGGTCCGGGGATCCGTCCGTCTATTCCGCTTGAAGAAAAAATCAAGACATATGCAGAAATCGGTATGGACGGCGTTCAGTTCCACGACGACGACGCAGTGCCGGACATGAACAATATGTCCGAAAAGGCCATCGTAGACTACGCAAAAGACATTAAGGCCATGCTGGATAAAAACGGTTTGTTTGCAGAGTTTGTGGCGCCCCGCCTGTGGTTTGACCCCCATACCAATGACGGCGGGTTCACCGCCAGCCGGAAAGAAGATTATGACTTTGCTATCTGGCGGGCATTGCGTTCGGTGGATATAGCCAAAGCCCTGGGGACCAACAAGGTACAGCTTTGGCTCGCACGTGAAGGGACGCTGTGTGCGGAGAGCAAAAATCCCGTGGAAAAAATACACAAACTGTGTGAAGCGTTCGATACTATTTTGAAATACGATCCGGACGTGCGGATCTTAGTGGAGCCCAAGCCCAACGAACCCATTGACCGCAGCTACTGCGGAACTGTCGGGCATGCGCTTACTGTGGGCGCGCATACGGTGGATCCTTCCCGCGTAGGTATCTGTGTGGAAAGCGCGCATTCCATCCTGGCCGGCCTGGATCCGGCTGCAGACATGGCCCTGGCCATCGCCTGGGGCAAGCTCTGGGGCGTGCATTTAAACGACCAGAACGGCATCAAATACGATCAGGACAAAACTTTTGGTGTGGAAAATCTGCGGCAGGCGTTTAATCAGGTAAAATTGCTGTATGAAAATAATTTCGGTGATAACGGCGAATGCGTGGGTCTGGATGTAAAAGCTATGCGTACCCAGCCGGCGGAAGACTGCTACCGCCATATTATCAACAGCAAGCGCATATTTGAACTCCTTTTGGAAAAAGCCAAGAAATTCGATTACAAATTCCAGGAGCAGTGCGTTGCGGAACAGAACTTTGAGAAACTGGAAATGTACGTTATAGAGCTGCTGATGAAAGGCTGAGCATGAGAAAAGGGATTTGTATTGCAGGAAACCTGATCGTGGACCATCTGTATCCGGTTAACGGATATCCCGGTATCGGAGAGCTGACAACGATCACAGAAGGGATTTCCAGCTCAACCGGCGGAGCGGTGTGTAACGTTGCTATGGATCTGGCTGCTTTGGATACATCTCTTCCGGTGACCGCGCTCGGACTGGTGGGGGACGATGAAAACGGCGAATATATTGTCGAACGCCTCAAGAAATACAAAAACATCAATGTGTCGCAGATAAAAAAGAAGGGGAATACTTCGTTCACTTCGGTTTTCAGCGATACGGTTACCAAACAGCGTACTTTTTTTCATTACCGCGGAGCCAACGCCCTTCTGGATGAAACATATTTTAACTGGAATGCAATCGGATCGGAGATCCTGCATGTAGGGTATATGCTTTTGCTTGATTCGCTGGATGAGCCGGACAGTGTTTATGGAACCAAAATGGCGCGGCTTTTATGTAATGCGCAAAAACAGGGGATAAAGACTTCGGTAGACGTAGTGACCGAAACGGGCAGCCGCTTTAAGCAAATTGTCCCGCCCGCCCTTCAATATACGGATTACTGCATCATCAACGAGATGGAAGCGGAACAGATTTCAGGCCTTTCACTGCGGCGCGGCGGCGCTTTAAATGAATCCAATATGCCCGCGGCTCTGAAATGCCTGTTTTCAATGGGAGTGTCAACGTGGGCGGTCATACACGCACCGGAAGGCTGTTACGGGCTCGATAGCAGTGGAAAATTTGTGCAGCTTAAAAGTTTAGCTTTGCCCTCGGAGTATATCAAAGGCACGGTGGGCGCGGGCGATGCGTTTTGTGCGGGCGTACTGTACGGGGCCTCTCAAAAGTATTCTTTGCGGGAGGCCATGGAAATGGGTATTGCCGCCGCAGCCTGTTCGCTGTCCGAAGAAAATTCAACAGACGGCATGCAAAGCGCGGCCGAAGCAAGAAAATTGTATCTGGAATTGAAAGCATAAAAATGACAAAAAGCCGGCGGATATTTAAGACCTGCCGGTTTTTTTTGTGCAAAATATATATTGACAAAGTTTTCACAATGTGATATTGTGATATTGCCGAGATACAAGGGCTTCCTTTTATTAAGGCTAAAAAAACTGTTTACTGACACGCGAAGAATTTTTCTGAGGTGAAAGGGCATTGCAGGCAGAGATATGCAATCTTAAATGCGCCTTTCCGGGCGCTTTTTTGTTGCGCATGCCCCGGATAACGGAAATCTTCAAGTCGGGTCAAAGCGCCTTTGAAAACTATAAAATTTATCGGAAAACACTGAAACGGAGGATAAGAAAAATGGCGGAAAAAAGGGTCGCATTGCTTGGTGTCGTGGTGGAAGACATGAAATCGGTTGAGAAACTGAACAACATTCTGCATGATTACAGCGAGTATATCATCGGCCGGATGGGGCTTCCATACCATACAAAGAATATCAATATTATCAGTATCGCGCTGGACGCGCCTTCGGACGTAATCAGCGCGCTTTCGGGCAAGCTCGGAATGCTGAGTGGGGTCACTTCCAAAGCGGTATACTCCAAATATACGGAAAAGACCGGTGAATAAAGTGAAAAAGCTTATTGATAAGCTGGATTGTGCCGGCTGTCTTACAAAAGAAGAATATGCGGTGCTGATCGGAAACCGGACGGAAGCTTTGGCGGCTTATCTGTTTGAAAAAGCGGTGGCCGCCCGTAAACGCTATTACGGAAGCGATATATATATCCGTGGCCTGATCGAGTTTACAAACTTCTGCAAAAATGATTGCCTGTATTGCGGAATCCGGCGGAGCAACCAAAATGCCCAGCGGTACCGGCTTTCAAAAGAAGAGATCCTTGAATGCTGCGCGTCAGGGCATGCACTTGGTTTTCGCACGTTTGTCTTGCAGGGAGGAGAAGACCCTTTTTATACGGATGATGTTTTGGTGGATATCATAAAGGAGATCAAAAAAGCGTATCCGGACTGTGCGCTCACGCTCTCCATTGGCGAAAAGAGCCATGAAAGCTACTTAGCTTATTATCATGCGGGGGCGGACCGTTACCTGCTTCGGCACGAAACAGCGGACAGTGCGCATTATGCCAGGCTGCATCCGCCTGAATTGTCTCTTTCCACAAGAAAAGCGTGCCTGCAGGACTTAAAAGAAATCGGTTTTGATGTGGGCTGCGGTTTCATGGTGGGTTCGCCGTACCAGACCGTAGAGTGCCTGGCGGAAGACATGGTGTTTTTATCTGAGCTGCAGCCCGAAATGGTGGGGATCGGTCCGTTTCTTCCCCATCATGATACGCCGTTTGCAAAGGAAAAAGCAGGCACGCTGGAATTAACGCTGTTTATGCTGGGGCTGGTCAGGCTGACTTTGCCTGCGGCCCTTGTGCCGGCCACTACGGCGCTTGGAAGCGTTGATCCCATGGGCAGGGAAAAAGGGGTGCTCGCCGGAGCAAACGTTACGATGCCCAATTTATCCCCCATAGGGGTCCGGTCAAAATATCTGTTGTATGACAATAAAATCTGTACGGGAGACGAGGCTGCGGAATGCAGGCATTGCATGGAGCGGCGTATGAAAAGCATCGGGTACGATGTCGTTGTCGACCGTGGAGATCATTATAGCAAAAAAAACAATCTGAAGGGAAAGGCGCTCTAGCCTGACCCGCATCTGTGCGCTTTCTTTGCAAAGCGCGGGTTTAAGAAAGGAAGATGGAAAGTGTATAATGTCAAATCTTTAAGAGCGGATGAATTTATTGATCATGAAGAAGTCATGGAGACGCTCGCCTATGCGCAGGCCAACAAGGAAAACAGCGCTTTGATCAGCAGTATTCTGGAAAAAGCAAGGCTTAAAAAAGGCTTGTCTCACCGGGAGGCCTCTGTACTGCTTGCCTGCGGAATCCCGGAAAAGAACCGTGAGATATACGAACTTGCAGAGCAGATCAAAAAAGATTTTTACGGAAACCGGATCGTTCTTTTTGCGCCTCTGTATCTTTCAAACTATTGTATAAACGGATGCGTATATTGTCCATACCATATGAAAAACAAGCATATTGTCCGCAAAAAGCTTACGCAGGAAGACGTGCGGCGGGAAGTGATCGCCCTGCAGGATATGGGTCATAAGCGTCTGGCGATCGAAGCGGGCGAGGATCCTAAAATGAATCCGATAGAATATATTTTGCAGTGCATTGACACAATATATTCTATTAAGCACAAAAACGGCACAATCCGGCGCGTGAACGTAAATATTGCGGCAACGACCGTAGAGAACTATAAAAAACTGAAAGACGCGGGCATCGGAACCTATATTCTTTTTCAGGAGACCTATCATAAGGACAGCTATGAAAAGCTGCACCCAACAGGCCCAAAGCATGACTATGCCTATCATACCGAAGCAATGGACCGCGCCATGCAGGGCGGTATAGACGATGTCGGACTGGGCGTTTTGTTCGGGCTGGAACTTTTTCGCTATGAGTTTGCAGCCCTGCTGATGCATGCCGAGCATTTGGAGGCTGTATTCGGCGTTGGACCGCATACCATCAGCGTACCCAGGATCCGCAGGGCGGACGATATTGACCCCGGGACATTTGACAACGGCATAGACGATGACACATTTGCAAAAATCGTGGCCTGTATCCGTGTCGCGGTGCCGTATACGGGGATGATCGTTTCTACACGGGAGAGCCAAAAAACCCGTGAACGCGTGTTACATCTGGGCATATCCCAGATCAGCGGCGCTTCGCGTACCAGCGTGGGCGGTTATATCGAGCCGGAAGAAGAGGACGATAAATCCGAGCAGTTTGACGTGGAGGACAAAAGGACGCTGGATGAAATCGTAAAGTGGCTTATGGATATGGGCTATATCCCGAGCTTTTGTACGGCCTGCTACAGGGAGGGGAGAACGGGAGACCGTTTCATGAGCCTGTGTAAAAGCGGACAGATCCAGAACTGCTGCCACCCGAATGCGCTTATGACCCTAAAGGAATACCTGGAAGATTATGCCTCAAAAGAAACAAAACGCAGCGGAGAAGCGCTGATCGAAAAAGAAATCGAAAATGTGGCCAGCGAGAAAATTCGGAAGATCGTGGCCGGACATTTGAAAGAAATCCGTCAGGGTGAGCGCGATTTCAGATTTTAGGAGGATGCAATGAGTATGAGCAACACGCCTTCCGGCGAAAGGGTGCATATCAGTTTTTTCGGAAAGCGCAATGTGGGAAAATCCAGCGTAGTCAACGCCGTGACCGGCCAGGATCTGGCAATCGTATCGGATGTAAAAGGAACGACCACCGATCCGGTGTATAAAGCAATGGAACTTTTGCCCATCGGTCCGGTCATGATTATCGATACGCCCGGAATGGACGACGTGGGTGAACTCGGAAACCTTAGAATCCAAAAAAGCATGCAGGTGCTTGATAAAACGGATGTGGCCGTATTGGTGGCGGATGCGCAGGCAGGCATGACCGCGGAGGACCATGCGCTGACAGTGTTCTTTCAAAAGAAAAACATCCGCTATATTGTTGCGTTTAACAAAGTGGATTTGCGCGGCGCTCATCCGGCGCCTGAAAAACACGAGATATGGATCAGTGCAAAAACGGGGGAGAATATTGCCGCGCTTAAAGAAAAAATCGCGCAGCTTGCGGTTTTGGAAGAATCCAAGCTGCGTATTGTGGGTGATTTGATCACACCTTCTGATTTTGTGGTTCTGGTAGTGCCGATAGATAAGGCCGCTCCCAAAGGGCGGTTGATCCTCCCCCAGCAGCAGACCATTCGTGATATACTGGAGGCGGATGCGACCGCCGTGGTCGTCAAAGAACACGAACTGAAAGAAACGCTTGAAAATCTTGGAAAAAAGCCCAGGATGGTGATTTGTGACAGCCAGGTATTTGCCAAAGTTTCCGCCGATACGCCTAAAGACATACTGCTTACCTCCTTTTCTATTTTGTTTGCAAGGTATAAGGGGGATCTTCAAACGGCGGTTTCGGGCGCAAAAGCGATCGAAACGCTCCGGGACGGAGATCGTGTCCTGGTGGCCGAGGGATGCACGCATCACCGCCAGTGTGACGATATCGGCACCGTAAAGATTCCAAGGTGGATGAAACAGCATACGGGCGCAGACATTCGTTTTTCCTTTACTTCCGGCACCGAATTTCCAAAAGATCTGCTCTCGTATAAAATGGTCGTGCATTGCGGCGGATGCATGCTGAACGAACGGGATATGAAGTCCCGCATCCGGTGTGCCAAAGAGCAGAAAGTGCCCGTTACGAACTACGGCATACTGATTGCTTATATGCAGGGCATACTGAAACGCAGCGTAGAGGCCTTTCCTTTGATCACAATGGAACTGGAGGAGTAAGATATGCGCAGTGAAAAAGATAAAATAGGTGAGCTTCTTTTGGCGGAAGATACATTGTATGGCATTCATACGGCCAGGGCGGTAGAAAATTTTCCAATATCCGGCCGTCGGGTACAGCTAAAGCTGGTATACGCGATCGCGACGGTTAAAAAAGCCGCGGCAATGACGCATGCCTCGCTTGGCCTGCTGGATGAAACAAAAGCGGACGCTATCATTCATGCCTGCGATGCGCTGCTCGCGGGAGAAGCGGATGGCGCGCTGGTGACAGACGCCCTTCAGGGCGGCGCAGGCACGTCAACCAATATGAATGTGAATGAAGTTGTAGCGAACCTCGCTTTGGGCACTCTGGGGGAAGCATGCGGCGCGTATGAGGTGATCAGTCCTTTGGACGATGTGAACCGCGGACAGTCCACCAACGACGTGTATCCCACTGCGCTGCGTATCGCCGCCATACAGATGGTACGGCAATTAAGTGATGAATGTGCGCGGCTGCAGGAATCCCTGCAAAAAAAAGAACAGGAGTATGCGGACATTTTGAAACTCGGGAGAACCGAATTGATGGATGCAATGCCTGTTACGCTGGGTCAGGAATTCGGCGCGTTTGCGCAGGCCGTCTCGCGTGACCGGTGGCGCATCTACAAGGTGGAAGAACGGCTCCGTCTGGTAAACCTGGGAGGCACGGCTGTCGGCACGGGCAGCAATGCGCAAAGAAAATATACTTATAAAGTCGTGGATACGCTGCGCGAACTGACGGGTATCGGCCTCGCGCGTTCAGAATACCCCATGGATCTTACGCAGAACAACGACGTATTTGTGGAAGTATCCGGACTTTTAAAAGCGCTTGCGGTAAACCTGATAAAGATTTCCACAGACTTAAGGCTGATGAATTCAGGCCCAAACGGCGGTTTTGGAGAGATCGTCCTTCAAGAGCTGCAGGCAGGCAGCAGTATTATGCCGGGAAAAGTAAATCCGGTGATTCCGGAAATGGTAACGCAGGCGGCCATGCGCGTTATAGCCAATGATACGGCGGTCTCTATGGCGGCTGCCGGCGGAAATTTTGAATTGAATGCTTTTCTGCCCCTGATTGCGGACAGCCTTCTGGAAAGTTTATCCCTTTTGTGCAATGCGGTTAAGGCTTTGCGTGAAAAGTGCGTCCGTACGCTTACGGCAAACCGTGAAAACTGCATGGAGCATCTTACGCGTTCCTCCGTACTGGCCACGGCACTTGCGCCTTATATAGGTTATGATACGGCGGCCGGTATTCTGGAAGAGTGCGGGGGAGACCTTGCAAAAATCAGGCAATCGGTGCTGCGGCAGGGCCTTTTGGACGAAGAGGTTATAGATAAGCTTCTTAGCTACAAACACGCTCTTACATATATGAAATAAGTATGGCTTAGTGCTTTGGATCTGCCATATATTTTGAAGTAACGGGCCTTCAGAACCGAGGCGTTTATTGCAATCGCTTTGCTGAAAATAAATAATAGAAAGAGGTTGGTAATATGGAAAAAATTTTATTTTACGGCATGACCGGCGAAAAGATGTGTTTTCAGCACATTTTACTCAATGCGCTGGATCTTTCCGAATCAGGCAGAGAGGTAAAAGTGATTTTTGAGGGCGCATCCGTTAAACTGGTGCAGGCTTTTGAAGAAGAAAACAATCCGCTTTACCAAAAGGCAAAGCAATCAGGCCTTTTGGCGGGCGTGTGCGCGGCATGTTCCAGGGTAATGGACGTTTATGCGGCAAACCAAAAGACCGGTCTTGCAATGCTGGAAGACATGTCCGGCCATGCAGGCATGAAACGGTATGTGGATGCGGGCTATCTGGTTTTGAGCATGTGATGCTTTAAAAAAAATTTTGATATGTCTTGAAAATCATGTTAAAAAAGAGGGTTTACGGACAGGCATTCATTGAAAACATTCTGGTATGCGCTATTGTAGCCCGTTTGTTTTGATGCCGTCCGTTTTTGTTTGCAGAGGGCACGGGACATCTGCAGGGCCGGCTTTATTGGAACCGTGCGGCAATCGCATCTGCAATGCGCCGGCTGGCATGGCCGTCGCCGTATGGGTTGCTGGCATGGCTCATTTGCAGGTAAGTGGCGCTGTCGGTCAGAAGTTCGCGGGTGAGACGGTATACGGTTTCTTCATCGGTGCCTGCCAGTTTCAAGGTGCCCGCCTGAATGCCTTCGGGGCGTTCGGTCGTATCGCGAAGCACCAAAACGGGTTTTCCAAGGCTGGGCGCTTCCTCCTGAATGCCGCCGCTGTCGGTTAGGATGATATAAGAAGCATGGATAAAATTGTGGAAATCCAGCACATCCAAAGGTTCAATAAGCCGGACATGCCCGTTGCCCTTTAACACTTCGGCAGCAACCTGCTGTACCCGCGGATTGAGGTGGACGGGGTATACAACTTTTACATCATCAAATTCCTGTGTGATCCGGTTTACCGCATGAAAAATGTTCCGCATGGGCTGGCCCATGTTTTCCCGCCGGTGCGCCGTAAGAAGTATCATCCGGCTTCCGCGGCACCAGTCCAGAACGGGATGCGAATAATCCCGGCGGACGGTTGTTTTCAGCGCGTCTATCGCGGTATTTCCCGTTATATAGATATTGTCCGAAGGGTGGTTTTCATCCAGCAGGTTCTGGCGGCTTTGCCGGGTGGGCGCAAAATACATATCGGCCATACAGTCCACCATTTGACGGTTCATTTCTTCAGGAAAAGGCGAATACTTGTTCCAGGTGCGCAAGCCTGCCTCCACGTGCCCTATGGGGACCTGCTGATAAAAAGCGGCCAGTGCGCCGGCAAGCGTAGTGGTGGTATCTCCGTGAACAAGAACGATATCCGGTTTTGTTTCCGTTATAATCTTTTCAAGGCCTAAAAGCGCCCTGGTTGTAACGCCGCTCAAGGTTTGTCCGGGCTGCATAATATTAAGGTCATAATCAGGATCAATATGAAAAGCGCTCAATACCTGGTCCAGCATTTGACGGTGCTGGGCGGTAATGCAGACCTGACAGTTCATTTTTGGATTCTGCTTAAGCTCCGCTACGAGAGGCGCCATTTTAATCGCCTCGGGACGTGTGCCAAAAACAACGAGCACCTTGATCATTTTTTGCCTCCCAAAAGTTTTTATGGTTATGCTATACGCTAAGCCCCATCGTGGCCAGTATCTGGGCTTCGCCTTGGCCGGTTTTATGTCCGAAAGACCGTGCTAAAATAAGCTGTTCATAGTTGATGATATGCTGCTCAAACAGCTGCAGCCCCAGGCTTTGCGGCACGGGTTTTGCGGGCTGTCCGCCGTACATGGTGTCAAGGCCTTTTTCAATGGCCGCGCGTGAAGCGAAAACGGCGCGTACGTCGATGCCGTAGGTTTTTCTAAGGGCGGTCTGCGCGCGCGGAGGACTGTTGTCACAAAAAGCAATTACAAAGCCCTCTTGCGTTTGAAGAATGGGAATACACAAAAGACTGCGCATCAGGTGTTCGTCAAAATGTGACGCAAACTGTCCGAGTGCGTAATCGTCCAGGTTTGTGATATCCACGTACACAATATGTTTTACATTGGCCAGGGCATCCAGAAGCTGTTCTTCCGTAAGAAGGCCCTGATTGATCAAACGGTTTCCAATGGTTTGATGATGCTTTTCGGCTTCTTTTAAGGAAAGCTGCAAATTCTCCGGGGAAACATACCCTTTTTCCAGCAGGATGTCGCCCAGTTTTCGGTGATAGCGCTCCAGTGCCTGTTTTTCCAAAAATTGATGATCCGTTTTGGACCAGGCCAGCTTTTTTTCGGTTTGCCGTTCGGGGTGCGCTGCAATCTTTTTTTCTTTTTTTTCAGGTGTCTGGTTGCCAAAGATCCTTTGTTTGTAAGCCCGCAGGGTAGAGGTCAGGTTGATGATGTTGCCCCAAACAAGCCGAATGGGGATCAGCGGCGGGAGAAGACAGGCAAAAAACACGCTGCGCATTCCGTAAACTTTATGAATGGCTACGCCCCGGAAGACCTGACGCTCAATCATCATGAAGGTAACGATAACGCTTAAATACCATGAAAGGCTGTATGCCGGATAAATGGTTTCCAACGGAAAAAATAAAGATAAGACAAAATAGATAAGAACAGGGTAGCCCAGCAGGAAGATCAGGTTGCCCACTTTGGCTTTAAGGTCTCTGTATAAAGAATAGCGCCCCACCAGCCGCATACCTTTTGCCTCAAAAATTTCACGAAATTTAAACGACTGCATGGTGATCCCCAAAATCCAGCGCGTTTTTTGCCTGACGGCCGTTTTAAAAGTTTTGGGGAACATGCTGCGGGTAGCAATGAACTCCCACCTGAGTTTGTTGTCCGGCCCTATCCGGGGCGCGCGTTCCAATGCGTAGTACATGCGGATGCCTTTTTCAAACAGGGTCAGAGACAGGCGGTAGTCCTCGGTCAGGCTGTCGCGGGGAAGAACGTCTTCGTCGCCGAAGCTTTCAAGTGTCTTGCGGGAAAGTGCAAAGCCCGTGCCTGCAGACGGAACAAACGCACCGCTGCTGTAGCGGCCGACCATGGTGGTGAAATGGTTTTCGGCAAATTCATCCGCATAGGTTCCGGTTGTAATATTTTTAAAAAAATTGCCAAGCCTGGGCATCTGCATCAAAGGGAACACGGGGAATTGTATGGATGCATGTTGTTCCAGCAGATAGTTTGTTACTTTAAACTCGTAAGGATGTACAACGTCTTCCGAATCGTGGATGGTGAGTGAAGCAAATCGCCAGCGGTGGGTTTCTTCAAACGCTTTGATTTTACGGATGACATAATTAATATTCTGTGCTTTGGAAGTAGGCCCGGGCAGTTCGTTTATGACTACATGAACATTCGGGTATTTGTCGGCAAGGTTGCGGGCGACCGATACGGTGGCTTCATCATTAGGGTATACGCCTAAAAATATATGGTACATGGACCGCGGGTAGTGAACCGATTCGATCACATTGTCGATGACGTCTCCCAAAACATTATCTTCCTGCCATGCCGCAACGGCCATGGCAAGAAGCTTGGGCGGCTGCTGGTCCAATTGGTGCAGGTCCAAACGCTGTTTGCGGTAAGAACGCCGGTGGAGCAGGCTTACGATATCCCAAATAAAATCGTCTGCACCCATAAAAAGGTACAGCAAAACCAAAATCAAACCTATGATATAGACTGCGCTCACATGATCCATAAGCGTGCCAATCTGACCTTACCCCCAATTTTGCACCAAGTCAAAAGTTAGTCCGGGCTGATTTTGGGTATCGTTTTGATTCAGCCCAGCAGCATATTCTGCTGGCGTAAGATTGCCTAAAGAGC
>JAVBVZ010000001.1:0-6035 GCA_036679405.1 Christensenellaceae bacterium | reverse complement strand
CGTTCATTGGCTTTAGATATTTCCCGATTCGGCATACCGCGTTTCTCGTATTTTTTCTTTTTGCTTCTCTTGGGCAGTGCCAGTCCTGCGGCTTTGTACAGTCGATACGTCCTTTTATGATTGATTCGAAATCCTTCCCGAAGCAGCATAATATGCAGCCTGCGATACCCATAACGCTTCCAGCGTGCAGACAAGGCTACAAGTCTTTCTGTAATCCGTTTGTCTTCGCTTTTATTTGTTGGTTTATATCTTTTACTGTTTTGGCTCATACCGATCAGCCTGCACGCCCTGCGTTCACTTACTGCGTAATCTTCTTGAATATTGGTCGCTATCCGGCGTTTTGCGGCAGGCTTCAGACGTTTTTTGAAATCACGTCCTTCAATATTTTATTATCCAAAGAAAGGTCTGCCACCATTTCTTTAAGCCTTCGGTTTTCTTCTTCCAATTGCTTAAGCCTTTTGGCTTCACTTGCGTCCATGCCGCCGAATTTGCTCTTCCAGCGGTAAAACGTCTGTTCGGAAATGCCATGCTCCCGGACAATGTCCGCTGCTCTTTTGCCGCCTTCGTGCTCTTTAAGAATCCTGATAATCTGTTCTTCTGTAAACCTTTTTTTCATGCTAATCACTCCATTTTTTATTTTATCATATCGTGACTAACATTCCTATTGACGAAGTTTTTCGGGTTCAGGTCAAGCCGCCGAAAAACACATTTTAACTTGCTTACAGCACGCTCCATACGGTTTTACCGCTTTTACGGAACCGTGCAACAAAAAATCCCGCTGTTAATAGCAGGATTACGCAAAAAGTTTAAAAAGCAAATGAAAATAAGAATAATTTTAATATTAGAATCTATTATGATACCATTTTTCATTTTTGTGCATCAGTCCGGCCAGCTGCTGATAAAGAGTGGTATAATCCTCATACAGCTGGTGGTATGTCTGATGCGCCTGCATGTCCGGCTGAACAACCGATTTATTGACCACCATATTCACCGTTGCTTCTTCAAATTGATTGTATGCGCCGCTTCCGACCGCCGCCACAATGCAGCAGCCGAGTATACCTGCATACGAAGACTGCGTGGTCAGATTGATGGGTTTCCCGCAAACGTCCGCAATGATCTTAAGCCAAAGCGGATTGTGCGTCACGCCGCCGCACGCCATAATAGAATTGATATGCAGTTTGTCCGCGCTCATGCTCTCTATTACATTGCGCATCCCATAAGCTACGCCTTCCAGAATAGACCGGTACATGTGCGCCCGGGTATGGCTCAGCGTCAATCCGTAGAAGACGCCTTTTGCCAGCGGATCTTTGTATGGCGTCCTGTTCCCCTGAAAGTAATCCAGAGCGATCACACCTTTGCTGCCCGGCGGAATGGCGGACGCCTCATCCATCATAAGATCAAACGGGTCTTCCCCCTCCACTTTAAATTCACGGATAAACCAGTTTGCTATGGACCCGGCCGACACCTGTCCGCCTTCCAGGCAGTACAGCCCGGGAATAACCGCATTGTTATAAGGACCCCATATGCTATCACTGAACATAGGCTGTTTTGAAAGAACCAGATGAACAAAACTGGAGCCCATTACGATCCCCATATCTCCCGGACGCGAAACCCCGATCCCCAACATGGAAATATGCGCGTCAATCCCTCCCTGGTATACAATAAGATCATTCGGGAGGCGCAGACGGTTGCATATGCTTTTTTTTAGTTTGGCTATCGGCTCCCCTAAATGAAGCACGCGCGTATTCAGTTTCCGGTTGAATTCCCCGAGACGGATGCCTTCAAAAAAACTTCGGTTCCATTTTCCAAAATCCTCAACATAATTGCCTTTACAGGTAGCCTGGCATATGGAGGCCACCCACTCTCCGGTCAGTATATAATTGATATAATCAAGCTGCTCAACCACCTTGTACGCTTTATCATAGATATCCCGGCGATTGTTTTTTAGCCAAAGCACTTTGGGGATCAGCCATTCCACCGACACTTCATAGCCGCAATATTTTAAAACTTCATGTTTGGTCTCGTTGATCCCGTTGGCTTCCATATTGGCCCTGTTGTCCATCCAGAGAATCGCATCCATCAGCGTTGTCCCGTCCTGAAGCACCGGTACAACAGTTGAGGCTGTGGCACAGACCGAAAGCCCTTTTATATTGCACACGACATCTTCTTCAGCGGCTTTAAGGCATTCCTTGGCCGCGCTGAACATGCATTCCACCCATTCTTCCGGTTTTTGCGTGACCCAGCCGGGTTCAGGATAGTAGGTCTTATATTTTTTTTGCGCCACCGATATAATGTTGCCGAATTCATCCGCAACCCCGCAGCGAACGCCCTGCGTTCCAAAATCGACCCCTAAAAAGTATTGTTTTGTTTCTCCCATACCCATCACCAAAAAATAGATTATACGCCCATCATGTCCACTAAATGAAGCACCTCTCTGGCCGTGATCTCATCCGTATAAAAATGCGTCATAATACCGGAATTCAAAGCGCCGATAATCGCTTTGGTCTTATGCTCCCCTACCGCGATGCCAAAACGGTATTTTTTCTTCTTTATTTCCTCTTTGGTCAGTGCGATTGTGCGATCCATCAATTCTGTTAGGACCGGCTCCCCGTTGATATCAAAATACTGTGAGCCCACATCGCCAACCGCATCCACTTCTCCCATCTGATTATACTCTTCTTCCGTGTATATGCCTCTTTCCACCAACACATATTTTGACGATACCTCCCCGATGCCAAAAACAGCAAACTCGGAGCGCCTTGCCTCGTCAAACACCGTTTGGATGCTGGTATCGCTCATGATTGCATCCGCAATCTCTTTGGTATCGACCACAACAGGCGCGGGCATCAAAAGGCTTGTGCCCAGAAAAGCATCCGAAAAATTCTCAATGATCGTATTAAATTTGGAAGAAGCTATATTTCTTGCCGATATCCCGTGAAGCTGTACAATTTTTATGTTGCGCTTCGCAGGCACAGGCGGCACCAGCAACGTGGAGGCACTGTATATTGTACGGCCCCAGGAAACACTGATGATCTCGTCATCTTCCACCAGCGCGGATATATCGCGCGCAAACGCTTTACAAGTATCGTGAATCCTAAGCAGGTAGTCGTCCGTATAGGCCGGGCACACAAAAACATGGCCGATCGGGAAAAGACTGGCTATCTTCTCCTCAACCTCTTCCACCGACTCCAGCGGATACACCACTTCCGTCCGCACATAATTGAGCTCTCCCGCTTTGCGAAGCAGCCGGCTGACGGTAGATTTTGAAATGTTTTCGGATTTGGCTATCTGTTCCTGACCCATGTTCAGTTCATAGTATTTTTTTGCGATCCGAATGATCAGATTGATATCCTGCCTATCCATAACCCCCACCTCAAGAAAAAATTTTCATCATAGAGACACAAATTTCACTTTCATGTTATTTTATCATATACGCCTTTATTTTCCAATACATATTTTTTAAAAATCAACGTTAAAAGCAGCGGCGTTCAGCTGCATATCCACCGGTATATCAAAAAACAAACGACAGCTTGCAGCGCCATGATCAAGGGTATGCCCACCGTGAATTTTTTATACCGGCTTTTATGCCGGAAGGCGGGAATCCCCAAAAGGACCCCCGCGCTTCCGCCCAGCCAGGCGATTATGAAGAGCGTTTTTTCACTTATCCGCCGTTTGCCCCGGAGCGCTTTCCTTTTGTCCGCGGCCATCGAAAAAAAGCCGATGGCGCTCAAAACTGCAAAATAACCAACAATCCACTGCATAAAAACCGCTCCTTTTTATCCAACTTATTTCCAATCCTTTTGTGCCTGCTCCCAATGAAGGTCTTTAAAAACAATCTTCTGCAAGCAAGATTCATCTCCCATCTTGATGCTTTTTAATAATTCTACTTCTACTTTGCAGCCGAACGCTTTTTCAAAAAGGACTTTACTATACCCGAGAGTGCACAAACACCACGTATTCGCCTCCAAACGGTCTACTTCCGCGAGCATCGGGCAGGGACAAAACGCAAACGAAAGATAGACCGCCCCGTCTTTATAGGACAGCCCCGCCGCCTTCGCTTCTTTTTGACCTGCAAATTCTTTTAAACCGGAAGAAGCTGCGATTAACTTTTGCAAAAGCGCCAGTTTTTCTTCCATTCCGTATCCGCATTGGCAGTTCATGCGGATTTGCCGGAGAGTTGCCTTGTCGAACCGGTTTTCCATTCTGCGCATAACGGCTTTAACCCATTTGGGATTTTCTTCCGGCTCCGGCCGGGCTTCTTTTCCGAATACCACTTCTTTTGCCGTTTCATCACTGCTCTTTGTTTTTACGGCATCATATATGATTTGCTCCTGCATTTTTCTAACATCAAACATAAAAAACCTCTTTTCTCTGATCCGGACGGCGCGGCATTTTTTATAACAAATAAAAAAACACACCCAAAGATGTGCAACAACAAAAATTTTCCGCACAATCCGCCTTTTATTCCTTCTATTCAAACGCACATGAAATAACCTGTGTTTTACACAGCCGTTATCTGCATATTATATTGAATTTCAGCAATAAATCGGATCCAGCATTCAAAAAACGTCCTCCCGGTTTGATTCTATAAGCATCATACCATTTCATGTTTGCATTGTCAAAACAGCGCTTCTGTTCCCTTAGGCTTCAGATAATCCCCTGCCGCCTATCCGCTGCCGCTTGCCGTGGAAACATCCACTTCCGCAGAAAATATGATGGTCAGCTTGACCTTTGCCGGTTTTTGAAGCTCTTTTGTCAAATATTCTTCTATTTTTAAAACATCGGCTTCCGTCGGCTTCTTTTCGGCATTGATCACAGCGTCAATATAATATATTCCTTCTTCATAGTTATATGAATAACTCACCAGGCCGACATCCCGGTAATCCGAAAGGGCGCTTTCAAGGGAAGCTTTTATTGTGTTTTCCGTCTGGTCGGTCTGAATGGTATTGTACATGATAAAAGAAAGAGGGAGCAAAATGACCGCAAAGGCGACTACCGAAACAATAAATCTCTTTTTGTGCTGCCTGATGGCCGCCGCTTCCGCCATTTGATTATCCGGATCTTTCTTTATGGATATGGAAAAGCCCATTATCTTAAAAATAATAGCCGCCGCAAGATTGATTGCTATAAGGTTGGATAAAAAGAGCAATGCGCCGCCTATGGATACACCGAAATTGCTGAACGCCAGCCCGGCGCCGACCACGCAGATCGGCGGCATGATCGCCGTTGCGATCGCCACGCCCGGCAATATCATAAGCCCTGTTTTTTTACCTATGGTAAAGGCGCCCGCGGCACCCGAAGCAAAAGCGATTACCAAGTCTATCGTTGTGGGGCGTGTTCTTGAAAGTATCTCATCCGTGAGTTCACGTACGGGAACCGCCAGAGTCATCAGATAACTGACGCCAAGCGCAAGCAGAATTCCCAATATCAACGCCTTAAAAGACTGCCCGAAAAGCTCCGAATCTCCGGTCGCAATCGAAATAGAGACGCCGATCAAGGGATTCATGATCGGCGATATGAGCATGGCGCCAATGATGACCGCTATATTGTTTGTGAGCAGCCCCAACGTGGCCACAACCGCTCCGAGAACAACAATAAAGTAATAGCCCGCACTGCCCGTAGCATCTTCTCTTATTGTTTGATAGATCGTTCTTCTTTGCTTATTGTTCAAAAAAGGAAAAAACTTTATCGGCATAAGGACCTTGCTCTCCTTAGAAATCTAAAAAAATTATAGTATGTTTTACGCGACATTACAATGATATATTTTTTCAAAACGGTTTTCCCCGGACCGCGTCATACACGGGAGCGTGCCTTAAACGGTATTCTCTGTTTTAATTTCCATTTTTTACAGCTTAAAAAAAATATGTTATAATGCGTTACAATAAGGGTATATTTAAACAAAAAGGGGATTAAAGGGGATTTGACCTTCTCCCCGAAAATTGAACCAGCAAAAGAGTTAGTCCGGATGATATAATAAATTATCCAGGAGGACAAACTCATGCAGAAAAGATTCACAGAAGAACAAATCATCACCA